>NZ_JBYTDQ010000003.1:0-565793 GCF_058791575.1 Paenibacillus sp. EB106-06-01-XG199
TAGACTATAGCTCTTGTTTGCCATCTAAGATCATTCCTTCCGTTGAGCCTGAACATCTCAATTTTATCGGAATGGTCCTGGTGGTCAAACCCTCGTTCCCTCCACCCGCATAGCGGGTGGTTTTTTGTTTCGCGCGTTTCACGCACTCAACTGGCTAAAGCCATAAAAAAACCATCCCGGTTGCCGGGATGGGGATGATTGTACGTATTAGATTTACAGCAATGCTTTATTGAAGCGGTAGCCGGTAGTCTGCTCGAAACCCATATGACGGTAAAAAGCATGCGCAGGCGCACGTTCCACACGGTTACCGCTTCTAAGGAACAGCTGGCAGCAACCCTGCCCGCGGGCCCATTCTTCCGCTGCAGCTACCAATCTTTTGCCGAGGCCGTTGCCTCTAAGCTCCTCTGATACAATCAGCGCGTTGATTTCCGTAATACAATCCGCATGTTTGTAATAGGATTTCACCTGCCGAAGTCCAATCATTCCCACAACTTCATTGTCCAGTTCAGCGACCAGTGTGCAATGGAACGGATCATTCTCCATGCCTTCCATTCTCTCTTTCATCACGCTAAGTGTTGTCGGATAGCCGAATTCCCGCAGAAGGGCTGTTACTCTCTCCAGATCATTCATGCCGCATTTGCGAATTTGCAGTACTTGCTCCTGAGTACTACTGTTCATTCTCATATACCTCCACTTTTAGCATAGACGCCGCCTGTTTGGCGGTAGTCCGCGCGATTTCTACATCTTCCGCTGCACTGAGGGCTACTGCCATCCGCCGTCCAGGACGGATTTCAGGTTTGCCGAATACCCTAACCTGCGTACGGGGAAGCGCCAGCGCTTCGCCGATTCCGGATATGGCAAAAGCCTGTCCGGTTTTTTGTGCTTTCAGGGTAGCCGAAGCGCCCGGTGTTACAAGCGCAACCGAGTCCAGCGGAAATCCAAGAATGGCTCTGACATGCAGAGCGAATTCCGATAAATCCTGCGTAATCATTGTAACCATGCCGGTATCATGCGGTCTGGGCGATACTTCACTGAACAATACTCCCTGCTCTGTAAGAAACAGCTCCACTCCAAAAATACCAAGGCCTCCAAGCTGATCAGTTACCGTTTTGGCGATATTCTGAGCTTCTGCCAGCGTGCGCTCACTCATCTGATGCGGCTGCCAGGACTCTACATAGTCGCCGTCCTTCTGGATATGGCCGATCGGCGGACAGAATACAGTTCCGCTTGCCGATCGGACCGTAAGCAAGGTAATCTCACTTTCAAACGTAACGAAAGCCTCCACGATGACCCGTGTCCCTTTGGCCCGCGCTCCTTCCAGAGCCGTATTCCAGCAGTCCTCCACATCACCTGGTTTCTTGCAGACGCTCTGTCCTTTGCCGGAGGAGCTCATAATCGGCTTGATCACACAGGGTGTGCCAAGCTCTTCCACTGCCTGGCGTAATTCGTCCAGACTGTCCGCGAAGCGGTATGCCGCGGTCGGCAGGCCAAGCTCTTCAGCCGCTAAACGCCGGATACCCTCCCGGTCCATGGTCAGCCGGGCTGCACGTGCAGTCGGGACTACGAAGAATCCTTCCGCCTCCAGCTCCAGCAGCGCATGAGTGGCAATAGCCTCAATCTCGGGCACAATCAAATCAGGCTTCTCGGCACGGATGAGCGTCTTAAGCGCGTCCGCGTCCAGCATATCAATTACATAGGAGCGATGGGCTACACCCATCGCCGGGGCATCTTGATAACGATCCACAGCTACGGTCTCTACGCCAAGGCGCTGAGCTTCGATAATGACTTCCTTACCCAATTCCCCGCTGCCCAAGAGCAGCAGCTTACGGCTTTGAGCTGAAAAAGGAGCTCCCCACATTGTCGACTCCAACCTCTTTCGGCTAATTTGACTGCTGACTCTCTTTTTCTGTAAATGTCGCAGTTTTCATTGTAAATTTTCAGGCTTCTTTATTTTCTTCCATCAACGACCAGATTGCAAGCCTTCTTCGACATTTTCCTACAATCTTCACAGATCTCCGTCTACGAGATCGTCGAAATTTCTCTCCAGAACATTTAATTGATGGCCTATTTGGCCCCAATGTTCCGCAGAATCACCCCCTTTCAAGAGACCGGACATCACTTCCTCCCGCTCAGCCAGAGCTGCTCGGAGTATGTCTGCCGAACGTTTCAACGCCTGCTCCGCTACACCCGTATAAAAATCCAATAATAAACCTTCCTGCGTCCCGGCGGCTCCGGCAACTGCTTCCTTCAGCCAAGGGTCCGCTGAGGCTCTGACTTCATTGCGCCCCGGGCCCTCAAAGAAATGACGCGGCGATTTGAAGCGGCCCCATAATGCTGCCCAGTCCAGAGGGGATAACCGGCACTCCAGCTTATCCGGGGAAGGCCAGTGTTCTTCGGCATTGTCCATGAGCTGAAGCTCCTGAGCCGAAATCGACAGTTCCGATGCGGCTGATGAAGCTGCCGTCCGCACGAGTTTTTGACCTGCCGCTTCCAGGCGCAGGGTAGTCGCCCACAATTCCTGTTCCAGTTCACGCTCAAGGGTGCGTTCCAGCTCTCTGCCACAGGCTGTAAAGATATCTTTCAGATTACCGCTATCCTCACGCAGCACGGAAGGGTGGAAGGATTCCTGGAAGAAACGGCCAAAGGCAAAGCCAATCCGCTGCCGCACATGATAGAGCAGTTCTTCACCTTCCCGGCGAAGGTCGCGCAGCGGACGTTCCTCGGCGGAAAGCGCCGTGAGCCGTGCTTCTGCGGTGCGGCGGCGTTCCTGCAGCTCCAGCAGCCCGGCTTCCCGCCGGCCTGCCTCCATCTCAGCCAGCTTCTGCCATTCTTCCGCCCGCCTGCGCACGGAGGCAATGTTCTCTTGCGCGGCTGCAAGCGACAACCGCGGCAGTTCTCCGCCCGCGAATTCCGCAAGCGCCTCTTCAAAGGTCTGGAAACGGGAGCTTTCATAAGCTTCCCGGTTGTGGTCTGCTTTGCCTTGCAGCGCCAGCAGGCTGGACAAGGTATATATCCGCGGCGAGGTAAGGCCGCCGGCACGCAGGTTCTGCGCGACATGCCCCTTCACCTCTTCCAGCTCCGCTTCGTCTGCGGCCAAATCAGAAGCGTTGATGATAAAGAACATTTTATCCAGCGCGAAGCTGTCTTTAATTCTTCCCAATTGGGCCAGCAGACCACGGTCCGCTTTGGAAAAGGCATGATTATAATAGGTCACAAAACATATCGCGTCCGCATTCTTCATGTAACCGAAGGTTACACCGGTATGACGGGCATGCAGGGAATCCGCGCCAGGGGTATCCACCAGCACAATGCCGCTCGCGGTCAAGGGACAGTCATAATACAGGTCAATCCCCTGCACAAAACAGGCCCGGGTCTCCTCGGCGACCAGTCCACGGTATTCCTGCAGATCAACAGTCCGCACCGTTCCGAGCAGTCCCTCCGCTTCTGACCAGCCCGCAGCGGCCGCCCGCAGGAATCCGGCATGCGGCAGGGCGGAAGGATGCAGGCCGCTGACCTTCAGCCCTGCCACCTCAGCGGTCCAGCTCTGCCGCTGCGGGGGCGCAAGCTGCAGTACGCTGAAGGAATGGAGGATGTCTTCCCAGAAATCCTCCGCGGTCTTCATCGTTACCACCGCGCTGGCATGGCGGAACTCCCCTTCCGGTGACAGGATGCGGTTCACCGCTGCTGTCGCGGGGTGGGGAGACACAGGCAGCACTTCTTCACCCAGCAGCGCATTGGCGAAGGAGGATTTACCGGCGCTGAACGCTCCGAACAGCGCCATCGTAAAGCGGCCGGCGGCGATGCTCTCCGCCCGTGCCGCGAGACTGCGCACCGCCGAGGCCATGGCCGGCTCGCCGCGCAGCAGCTCTGCCGCAGCGCTCAGCGCCGCTGCGGCCTTCGTGAGCCGGCGGCGTCCGCCCGCCGGCGAGACCGGCCCTGCCGCCCAGGCTGCGGCGGCAGGCCTTCCGGCCGCTGCGCCCGGCAGCGGCTGGACCACTCGCGGTGCGGCGCTGCTGGCGCCTGCCCGCGGGGCAACCCTCACCTCCGGCAGAGTGCCGGGGGTGAGGGTCCGGCGCGGCGGCAATAGCGCCGCGAGCTCTGCCGCGCGGGCATCCGCCGCGCGGTCAAGGGCAGCAAGCGCGGCGAGTGCGCGCGCCTGCCGCTGCAGGGCTTCTTCGCGGCGCGACAGCTCGGTGCGCCGCTCTTCCAGCAGCGGCGGCAGCTTCGCCAGCAGCTCATCGCCAAGAGACAGGGCAGCCCGGCGGAACTGGGCTTTAATTTCAGCCGCAAGCGTGCGGGTGAAATTAAGCAACGCCTCGCCCGAGGCCCCGGTTCCCGGCTTCACCGCAGCCGCCAGCCACTCCTGGCTCACCGCCGGTAAACTTTGCTTGAGCAGATTCTCGGCCCCCTCCTCCCATACTCCAAGGTCTTCAGCCCATTCCCGGATCAACTGAAGAATATGCCATTCCAGTTGGGCGGTGATTTCCCGCGTTTGCAGTCCGTGCCAGGCTTTTAGCCGTTCTGCTTGCACCTTCTCCCGTTTCGCAGCCGTGAACAGCAGGCCCTGCCGGAAGCCGGGAGCCATGCTTTCAGCATAAGCACCCGCAGCTTCTCTTACATCGGCAGGCATCAGATTGCTGTTGCCCAGCAGCGCATCAAGTACGTTGCGCAACGTTAGGATTGACTGATCAGGCAGTTCTGCAAGCTCCTTACGTTCTTCGTTGCAAGCCTGAAACGCTCTTTCCACGGAGTACTCATCCGCACCGCCCGATGTTTCCAGCAGCGCCTCGCGCTCCTCCTGCTGCTGCTCGCGGTATTCTGTCACAACCGCATCGGCCACATGATGCACTGAGCGGGACAAGCTGTAGCCAAGCAGCTCCTCCCGCTGATCCAGCAGCTGGCGAATCAGCATAAGCAGACCGTCCCATTGATTTAGCGGATGCTCCATGTTCTTAAGGGAAGTGAACAAAATACCTGCGGATTGAATTCCCCATTCGTGGAAAGCGCTTTCCAATTGCTGCCGGTAGGCTTCAATGGCAATTTCCTGTTCACGGTGCTTGTCAATCTGATTGATAATAAGATACAGCGGTTTGCCCCAATCACTGAGGTTTTTGGCAAAAGCCAGATTATTCTCCGACTGCACATGATTGTAATCCATCACATAAAACACCACATCGGCTAAATGCAGTGCGGAGCGCGTCGCGGCTTGATGCCCGTCATCCGTGGAATCAACCCCCGGGGTGTCCATCAGAACACCATGTGCTCCAAGCAAAGGCACATCCTCCCAGACTTCAATCGCTGAATAATCACCGCCCTTACGGCAATATTCCTGCAATTTCTCCGGTGTGGTCTCCCATGCGGAATTTGTCTCATTCTGTCCTTCCACCTTGGGATAGAGCCGTACACGGGGCGCTCCGCTGCGTATAGACACGACATTGGCACTGGTCGGAACGGGTCCGGAAGGCAGTACATTGCTGCCGCATAACCTGTTAATCATACTCGACTTCCCTGCCGAAAAATGTCCGCAAAAGGCGAGTGTCAGCTCACGGGCACACTCTTTACTCTCCAAATCGGAGAGTACCCGCTGCGTTTCTGTCGCTCCCCACCGTTCCATCAGCGCTCCCAGCAGAGTAAGCGGCGAATCCGTCACATTCTCTGTTTTAATCTTGGTTTGTTCTGCTGCCACTATATCCACCTCCGCTGCATCCTAGAAAAAATCGACTTTATTTGAAGTCTATGTACTTAGCCTTCATAAAGCGATATCTAAAATAAATATATCTTAACGTAAAAATAAATGGCATAACTAGAATAATTACATTTTATCACCAGTTTGCCACAAATCAAATATTCACGAATTACAAAATCCCCTATAAACCTTTACAAAATTCAGTTGACTAAAAATTATGCATCCCTGACTTGACAATGCAATATTATGGAATTATTATATCCATATCAGATATATCGCTAATGGATATATCCATATCAGATATACCTTTTATTATAGAAAATGGAGGTGTGCCAATGTCCAGAGCTAATTCACTGCAGACCGAACAGTTGACTGATTCGGCTTACTACATCCTGCTTGCCTTACTCACTCCGAAACACGGCTATGCGATCATGAAATATATTGAAGAATTGACAGACGGGGAAGTTAAAATCGGGCCTGCAACACTTTACACCTTAATCAAGAAAATGCAGAAATCAGGCTATATCCTATTGAATGAGGACGACGATGACCGGCGGAAGACTTATCAGATTACCCAGAGTGGAGAGCTAATTATTACAGCTGAAATCGAACGGAGACTTAGAATGGTTGCACACGGGAATGCCGCATTACAAGCTGCGAAGGAGGAATAATCTCATGAAGAAGGATAAACAAACGCGTTATGTAATATCGAAGGGTCTGGCCTTTGCCGAGGATGCAGATATGAACAAATTGAGCACACTGTCAGAAAAAGGCTGGTTTCTGGATCATTTCTCTTTGTTTGGTTACGTAATCCGCAGGGGAACGCCGCATAAGCAGATTTACTGTCTGGATATACGTGAATTGCCGAAGGAGGAGGAAGCAGAGTACCATAATATTTTTGCAGACAGCGGCTGGACTTATGTATGCTCCGCTGGAGATCTCCATATCTTCTCGGCAGAACCGGGAACTGTTCCTATCCATACCGACCGTGCGACTGTTTATGATAAATATACCAAGGTTGCCCGAATCAGCAAAATAGCAGCTTTTGTAACACTGCTGCTGACCTTAGGAAGTATTGCTTTAAGATTCCTGTCTACAAAGGTATGGAACAATTTACTTCTGGAAAACACATCTTTCGTAGTCTTAACGTTGTGCGTCATGGCATTCGTACCTTCCACCATGGTCTATATTGCATACTCCTTGCGTTTAAGGAAGTTCTCAGCTTAAGCTCATTCCCCTAAAGATACCCGCGTTTTCAATAACGTATGACGAACAAAGAGCCGGCCCCAAGGCCGGCTCTTTGTTCGTAAATCCTATTACGCTGTTTCCAGTACCGGAAGCAGAATTTCGAATACTTTACCGTGCTGCAGAATGGTCAGACCACGGGATTTGTCTCTCATAACAACCACTTCAGGCTTCTGGGACATCCGCTCCAGGTAATGCTCAGGCACATCGCCGGAATGGCTGATCGTGATGCCTTCTACTTCCTGCTCTTCATTTTCTTCCAACGGACTTTCCACTACACGGTCAAAAATATCGGAAAAAGCTTCAAAATTATTGGTATATACAGAAATGCATTTCATCTCTATCCCATCCTCTTCTTCATCTCTAACTTTTTGCTTGCCTTTAATACATCATTATCTTTCCTGATTACAGCTGTTTTCATACGTTTCTTGCCCTCACGGCATACATCCAAGAGCGGGCAAACCTGACAACTTGGATTCTGGGCTTTGCAGTGATAGCGGCCAAAAAAGATCAGCCGATGATGTGTAAGTGTCCATTCCTCACGCGGCACCGCCTTCATCAGCTTCTTCTCCACTTCCAGTACGGAATCCTTCCAGCCCGCAAGTGCGAGCCGCTTGGCTACCCGTTCCACATGGGTATCCACAGCAATCGCAGGTACGCCAAAAGCGTTGGACACAACGACATTCGCAGTCTTGCGGCCGACCCCCGGCAATGTTACCAGCAAGTCATGAGCCTGTGGCACTTCTCCGCCATATTGCTCTATAAGAATAGAACACAGGCTTTGAATATGCTTAGCCTTATTGCGATACAAGCCGATACGCCGGATATCCCTCTCCAGTTCCTCCAGCGGCACGGAAATATAGTCAAGAGGGGTTTTGTACTTTTGGAACAGGTCCTCGGTCACTTTGTTCACTGTTGCGTCCGTACATTGGGCTGACAGCAGCACCGCAATGGTTAGCTCAAAAGCGTTGCTGTGATTCAGCTCGCAATGCGCATCAGGAAACATGTCTCGAATCGTATCCAGAATGTGGCGGACCTCTGCAACTTTCACCGGCGTCCCCTCCACGGAGTATTTACACTCAACAAACCAGACGAGCGTATCTTCTCTGATGTAATGAAATATTAACAAGTATAACTGCTTATATTTCAAAAAAAACGTCTTGATCCAGACAATCTCCTGGATCAAGACGGTGTTTCTCACGGAAAATCACCATTGCCACTATTGTTTCACGACTTCAACTAAGACATCGTTTTTGAAATACAATATAATATTATCATTTTCTTTGAGAGATTGCACGGATAAAGTCGTGTCACCCTGGTGAATATATACACTCGAAGTGATCGCAAACTGATAATTCGTATCGCTCAGAGAAGAGCGTTTGGTTACGATCTGGTTATTTAGGCTGTCGTAACGCGAAACCGAGCGGGTAAGCTGCTTCAGTACAGTGACGATCACTGACCCGTCAGCATCTTTGCGGACATCTACCCGGTCAGCTGTAGTCAGACTGCCGAGACCTGTCGTAGTAACACCGTCACGGATAATTTTTACGCCACCGCTGACTGCAATCGTCTGGGAGGTGCCTGCATAATCCTTAAGCACGAATGAACCCGCAGCTGCATCTACTGACGACACAACACCAGTATTCTGCTTGATGTACTGAAGTGATACTGGAGTGCTGCCGCTTACGGCCAGATTCACGTAATCACCGACCTTCAAGTCGCCAATTTTAAGGGTTTGTCCTGCTTCATTGGTCATCGTTAAAGTCAAAGTATTCAGTTCAAGCGTTCCTCCGGACCATTTCACACCCAGCTTATTCATTGGTGCATTAAGAGTAGTGATTTCAACCTGCACTGATGAGTTCACTTTAAGCACTGAGATGACATCCTGATTGCTCGTAAGCACTGCGGTTACCGAAGAGTTAAGAGGTATATCTGTGATGGCAGAAGATGTACGTCCGAGAATATCAATTACCTGTGGATAACCCAGGGTAAGAGTTTGACCTCCTGCGAGCTTCAGAACAATCGTTCTGGTTGTTGTATTAATCTCGGACAGGGTTCCTGTATATTTGGTGCTGGTTTCTACCGAAAGGGCCCGCTGGCCGACAGCTTTTACGTCCACCCTGCGCCCTTCGTAGAGATAAATCCCCATAGTAGTCAATGATGTGGTAATGCCCTCGTCAAAAGCAAGTTTTGTCTTGTCATCAATCTGTACCAGATGTGCTTTACTTTTGCCGTCCATAACTGTCAGCAGCTTTGTCTTGCTATTAAAAGCAATTACAGTCGCACCGATAAATTCATCCATCTGGCGGTTCAGCACTTCAATCTTTGTCACCTGATCAGAGCTGTTGAGGGTAATCCGAACATTGTCTCCACTGTTCGCATCGGCAAGCAGATCACCGATTACCGGGTTAGTAACGTTAGGTATCACAATTGTCGGCGCCGGCGATGTAGCCAGCAGCTTCACTTCGCGAGCACCGTCAGACTTTTTATAAATAATGCTTGAGCTTGTAAGCTCATAAATCGATCCCTCTACCGTTCGCTCCGTGCCTGAAGTCACTTCCACCGAACGGATGACATTGCTATTTATCGTATATTTCACAGCAGTTCCGGTCTTCAGGTCGGCTGGCAGCAAAACTGCGTTTTGCGAACTGAACAGTGTAACCCCGTCTTCCCACTTGAACGTTTCTGCAATTCCGGAAGCATTTTTGAACGTGATGCTTTTTGCTGCCTGATCCACACTTTGAATTGTCCCTGTAGTCGTTTTGTTCACAACGCCCGAGGTCACCTGAACCTTTACCACCTTATTAGTTCCTGTGAAAGTTTCACGCAGCAAGGTAACTTTACTGTTTGCCGTAATGGCTCCGGAACTAATCGTGCTTCCATTTACATCTACAAAAGAAGTATCAGTATCATAGCTGTACTGGTCATATCCCGTAGCAGAATCAAGCCAAATCGTACTTGGAGTGATCTTGGCAAAGTTCCCTTCGACACTTACCACCTGCTGGGCAGGATCTGTCACCTCAACATAAGCTGCATTATAGGTTGCACCAATAACGGTTACTTTGGTATATGGCTGAACATCATTCAGATTGATTCTTGTGTCTGCCGTACTAGTGTAGTATGCAGTTACGGGAGTCAAATTGAAGACAGACGGTGAACCGTTGCTGTAAACGGTCATTTTCCCGTCCTTCAGGGCACTGATGCTCCCTTTGACTGTGTTGTCATACCCTATAGTGTTAAATGCTTCTGCGCGGCTGAAGAAAGTTGCCACTTGTGCACGGGTTACCGCTCCTTGTGGATCAAATCGGTTGCCGTCAAGACCATTGGCCAGTCCCAATTCTACGGCAGTGTTCACGTAACCTCGTTTATTCGCCGAAACCTTGGCATCATCAGCGAAGCTAGTCGGCTTGCCTGATACTGCGCCCGCTTCGGAGTTTTTGCCGAGAGCACGGACCAGCAATTCGGCAATCCATTCACGTGATGCCTTGCGGTCGCCCCAGGATGTCTTTAGATTATCCGCCGACATTTCAACCGTCTTGTTCAGAAGGCCCTGCTGGAATGCCAGCACAACAAACGGCTTAAAATAATTGGACACCTGGAAATTAGTCGGAAGCACCACGTCAGTGCCGGTATTTACTTTGTCCTCAAGCTTCATGAAGCGAAGTGCGATCAGCACAGCTTCCTGCTGGGTAACAGAGTCACCCGCACGGAATAATCCGTTATTTCCGACAACAAGACCTTGCGCTGCCAGCTTATAGATATGTTTTTCTGCCCAGAAGCCTGTTTTTACATCGCTGAACAATCCTGGTGCAGCTGCAGGCGGCGTAGCTGTAGGTGCAGTTGTAGCTGCAGGCGTAGCTGTTGCTGTAGGCGTTGCTGTAGCTTTTGGAGTTGCTGTTGCTGCAGGCGTTGCCGTAGCTTTCGGTGTAGCTGTTGCTGCAGGCGTTGCCGTAGCTTTCGGTGTAGCTGTTGCTGCAGGCGTTGCCGTAGCTTTTGGTGTAGCTGTTGCTGCAGGTGTTGCCGTAGCTTTTGGTGTAGCTGTTGCTGCAGGTGTTGCCGTAGCTTTTGGTGTAGCTGTTGCTGCAGGCGTTGCCGTAGCTTTTAGTGTAGTTGTTGCTGCAGGCGCAGCAGTAGCTTTAGGGGCAGCAGTTGCTGCGCTCTCAGCGAATGCAGCCCCCGCACTGCCAAGCACCATAGCGCCGGCCAGAACAGCAGATGCCGCTTTGGTGGAATAAGCTTTAATAGAGTGATTGGATCTTTTATGACCGGACAATAGGTTATTCCCCTCTCTATGCTTCATGTAAATGGTATATTAGTAATTCGGCAAACATTCCCAAAAATCCTGTGCGACGTTTATAATGCGCTGTTCTCCCGGGTAATTGGATGTTCTAAATCCACATGCCCCATTAAACTTTCCACTTGCTCACCGTCTACCAGAAGCTCAACGCTTTTCACTTCTTCGAACTGGAAGAAGAGTTGAGCCAGCGCACTGATGGCCATGGATTCACCGCCTGCACCCAGTTGAGCCTCAGCCGGTTTATGAATGTCCATCACAATCTGTCCATCTGTAAATTTAAGTGATTTAAGCTCAATACCGCTCCATAACGGGATCATATCTGCCTTATCGCTGTTTTGAAGCGTTTTGAAGGCTTCAGTATATTTCTCCGTATCATTTGCGAAGCTTATCTTTGCTGCAGCCTTCACAAGTTCCATCTGCTGCGAATCCGTATAGTACGCGGAAATGCTCTGGCTTTGTTTGTCGACTTCAACGGGCTTGTCTGTTGCAGCAGGAGCATCGGTGCTAACCGGCTCGGCAGTGGCGGGTGTATTGAGTCCTCCTGCATTGCTGTTGTTGCTATTGCTGTTGCTGTCTCCATTTCCGTTATTTCCTTCGGCTCCGCTAACGACTGCAGGAGAATTTTGCCCCGCTTCATCAGCCGGTGCTGCAGCCGGCTTGTCTCCGCAGCCTGAGATCACCAGTAGAAGAAGTGCTGCAACCCCTGCATATGTCAGTTTTTTGTTCATCAACATTTACCCCCTCTAGATGAATACGGGCAGACAGAACTGCAAAGCCTCTTTCGCCTGCAAATCAGGCCGAAAGCTGGCTTTGCAGCTCTCATCTGCCGCTAAGTTTGCTGTTACATTCCCAGATATTCCTTAATCCCACTGACCATGGATGCTGCCACATTGTTCTGCAATGTTTCCGAGAACAACAGCGATTCATCGCCTTTATTGCTTAAGTAACCTACTTCAAGTAGTACGGCAGGCATTGTCGTCTCACGAATGACGTGGAAATTGCCATACCTCACACCACGGTCGCTAAGCCCGGTCGCCTTGACAAGATACTTATGCATCACTTTCGCCAGTGCCTTGCTTGCTTCCCGCTGATAATATGTTTCTGTTCCACTTGCAGCCGATGAACCACTGCTGTTCGCATGGACGGAAATAAACAGATCGGCCTTAAGCTTATTGGCCATACCCGCACGGTCTTTTAATTCCAGGAACGTATCATCGCTGCGAGTAAGAACTACATCGATTTTATTCTCCTGTTTCAGCAGTTCTGCTGCTTTAAGAACAACGGCCAAATTAAAATTCTTCTCATATTTACCGGTAACCCCTACAGCTCCGGAATCCTTGGCCCCATGGCCGGCATCCAGCACCACCAGCTTCCGGCCGTTATTGCCGGGCTGTGTCGTCGTATCTTCTGTGCTTTGCGCATTCAGATCAACCACAACCAGCTTGGAGGCATCACCTGATACTTCAAGACTATAGTTCTTGGAAGTGTTCAAATCAATTACAAAGCGGACGGTATAAGGGCTTGTACTGTACAAAGAATAACGTACACCTGATACATCCGGGTAATCCGTTACAGCAAGTTTACCATTCAGGTTAGGGTCAAGTTCTTGTCCACTTCCGAACACATCCGAGAACGTGGCATTTGGCAGATCGATAATAATCCGGTCCGGCCCTGTCATCTTTGTTATATTCGGCGCGGAGCTACCATCCATTGCAATGGTTAGACGGTTCTCGCTGAAGCTGATGCCATTCACCATTGTCAGGCCGCTTGTCGACTCTGCCGGAGGAACAACGACGGTTGATCCACCGTCACCAGAACTTCCCTCTGAACCGGTGTTATTACCGCCAGTTTCCGGGGTAATAATGTTTACAGTCTTCTGGGCGTTATCCCAGGTGACAGTAAGGCCAAACTGCTCGCTGACAAACCGGATCGGAACGAGTGTAGTACCTCCGCGCGCTACTGGCGCCGCCGTGAGAATCACGGTTTTGTCATCAACGAAAGCTGCCGTTTGATCCACGATCAGTTTGATCGTCTTGCCCTGCTGTTCAATTGTAACCGTCTTGCTCTTCTGATCCCAATCCACCTTATAGCCAAGGTTTTCGGCGATCATTCTTAGCGGCACCATAACTGAGTTCTTTACATTTTCGACCGGCGCATCCTGCCCTGCTGTCAGCTCCTGGCCATCCAGATAGATCTTATTCCCGGCAGCAGCATGTCCATGCTCCGGCAATACCAGTACAAAGAGCAGCAGCAACAGCGTAAAAGCAAATTTCTTCATTCTTCACCTCTAAGAATCTAGTATTCCGCCAGAGAACGGCGTTCATGATGATCTCGCCATTGACAACCCTCGACATTGATTAGACGCTGGTATCCGCTAAAAGTTGCGAATAAATCCCATTAAAAAGCTAGTAATTCCGCGCTCTATTAACAAGATTCTATATCTATAATCCCAAATATTCCTTAATTCCGGCTACGATTTCCCTAGCCAGCCTGTCTTGAAGCTGGCTATCATACATGCCCGCCTCATTCCCCTGATTGGTAAGATAACCTACCTCCAGCAGCACTGCCGGCATTGTAGTTTCTCTTGTAACATGCAGACTTTTGCTCCTGATCCCGTTGTCCTTGAAGCCTGTTCCCGCGACCAGATGCTTATGGAGGACCTGGGCGAGCGGCAGACTTTCAGTACGGGAATAGTAGGTCTCACTGCCATTGATCTTTTCCCTGTTGGGATATTTAAGGTCCAGCGAGTTTCCATGCACTGAAATAAACAGGTTCGCTTGTTTTGCTTCAGCAATTACGACCCGGTCCTGCAGACCGAGTGTACTGTCATCTGTGCGGGTAAACACCACGTCGACCAGACCTTCCTGCAGAAGCAGTGCCCCAACCTTATTCACAACTGAGAGATTGAAGTTTTTCTCCAGCTTCCCTGTCAGGCTAACGGCTCCAGATTGTTTACCGCCGTGTCCTGCGTCGAGAACGACAACCGGCTTGCCTGTAATTCCCGGTCCTACGGTAGTACTGCCTCCATTAGCCACTACATTTAAATCAATTGTAACCAGCCCGGTGCTGTCGTCAGTACTTACCTGATATGGCTGTGTTCCGATCGTTTGAATAACGAACCTTACGGTAGAGGGATTGGAACTGAACAGCGCATAACGGACTTCCGAAATCAATGGGTAACCGGTAACATCCAGCTTGCCTTGCGGACTGCCGTTAGGGGCTGTGCCAGGCAGACTGCCAACGAAATCCGCCGCGAACGAGGTATTGGGGAAATCAACCACAATCCGGTCAGGGCCGCTCATCTTGGTAACAGTAGGCTTGGCTCCACCCGTGGCGGAAACGATCAAACGATTTTCGCTGAACACCGCCCCCATGATCTGAGGAGACGTAACTATCGTACCGCCGCTGCCGGGGATCGGCGTTGGTGTTGGGCCTGCGGTTCCTGTCACGATCTCTCCCTCTGATCCAGTTTCATTCGGGACAGGGGTTGGACTTGGACTCAAAACAGGCGCCGGTGTTGAGCTGGCGGACGGCGCTGGAGTTGCAGAAATGTCCGTACCGCTTGTAGAACCGCCGCTTAAATAGACAGTTTTGTCGCTGTTGTCCCAGCCCACTATAAGCCCAAATTGCTCACTTACAAATCGGATAGGCACTAGTACAGTTCCATTATTCTGCTTGGGTGCCGCATTTAGAGCTAGTGTAGTTCCATCGGCTTCAGCCGTTTTGCTTCCTACGGCCAGCAGCACGCTTCTGCCATCCTGTTGAACGGTTACTTTACGCGACTTCGGCTCCCAGTCGACTTTGAACCCCAGATTCTCCACAACAACCCGAATAGGAATCATAACGCTTCCATCGACATATTCAATTTTGGCGCCTTTGGGCATTGTCAGCTCCTGATTATCCATAATAATCTTGCCTGTCCCGCTTCCGGCGGCGGCAGCTTCATGGCCGGCGAATGATAGCAGTAACAGTGGCAGCAGCAGCAAAAATAACACCCGTTGTCCGGCTCTTCTCATCCTTTCTTTTCCTCTCCTTCTGGTAAATGATAGATACATAGATAAGATTAAGACGACAGAAATCTCCAAAAGTTGCCTTCTGCGGCAATGAATATATCGATTATAGCAAAAAAACTTCTATTTCCGACACCCGGAAATAGAAGTTTTGTGTAAAATTTGTAAAGATTACGTATTCTTCAGGAATAAAACTCCGTTTCCCCTATGACTGGACGTGCTCTTTACATCGCTTACGAAAACAGCTTTGCCGCGTGGCGCTCCTCGTAGGCGGCGATTTCATCCGCATGCTGAAGTGTCAGCCCGATATCATCGAGCCCCTGCAGCAGGAACTGGCGGCGGTGCTCATCCAGCTCAAAGCTGATCACCAGTCCGTATTCATCGCTGAGCGTGTTGTTCTCAAGGTCAACCGTCAGGTTGTAGCCTTCATAGGCTGCCGTACGGCTGAACAGCTCATCGACCTGCGATTCCGACAGTTTGATCGGAAGAATCCCGTTCTTGAAGCAGTTGTTGTAAAAAATATCTGCATAAGATGGGGCAATTACTACTTTGAAGCCATAGTCCATAATCGCCCACGGCGCATGCTCCCGGGAGGAGCCGCAGCCGAAGTTGGCCCGCGAAATCAATACAGATGCGCCTTTATAGCGCGGTTTATTCATCTCAAAAGCGGCATTGTCATTGCCCGCTTCGTCAAAACGCCATTCATAAAAAAGAAATTGTCCAAATCCAGTCCGTTCAATCCGTTTCAAAAACTGCTTCGGAATAATAGCATCCGTATCTACATTTACCCGGTCAACCGGGGCAACGATTCCTGTTAATTTCTTAAAAGCTTCCATTGTTGTATCCTCCCGCTCTCTCTACGATTTCTATGAATTGACGGCTTCCGTCTTGTAGTTCCAGTCGCGGACGTCGGTGAAACGCCCCTTGATTGCAGCCGCTGCGGCCATTGCCGGGGATACGAGATGCGTGCGTCCACCGCGGCCCTGGCGTCCTTCAAAGTTGCGGTTCGAGGTCGATGCGCAGCGTTGTCCAGGCTGAAGTACATCCGGGTTCATCGCCAGGCACATGCTGCAGCCCGCTTCGCGCCATTCAAAACCTGCTTCCGTAAACACTACATCGAGACCTTCCTTCTCCGCCTGCAGCTTCACACGTCCGGAGCCCGGTACAACAATTGCCGTAACCTTGTCGGATACCTTGTGTCCTTTGGCTACTTCGGCTGCAGCACGCAAATCCTCAATCCGGCCATTCGTGCAGGAACCGATAAAGACATAATCAATCGGAATTTCCGAAATAGGTGTGCCTGGTGCCAGATCCATATATTCAAGCGCTTTTTCAGCGGCTTTACGTTCATTTTCAGTCGGGAAATCAGCAGGGTTCGGCACACTGGAATTGATGTCTGTGCCCATGCCCGGGCTAGTTCCCCAGGTCACTTGCGGAATCAAAGATTCCACATCAAACTCAACAATTGTGTCATATTCTGCACCTTCATCGCTTACAAGGCCTTTCCAAGTTTCAACGGCAGCATCATAAGCGGCACCCTGAGGGACATATTGGCGATCACGCAGGTAGTTGAAGGTAGTTTCATCTGGAGCGATCAGCCCCGCTCTTGCCCCGCCTTCGATTGACATATTGCAGACGGTCATGCGTTCCTCCATCGACAGCTCACGGATGGATTCGCCCGTGTATTCAATAACATAGCCTGTTGCAAAATCAGTGCCGTATTTGGCAATGACACCGAGAATCATATCCTTGGCAGTCACTCCAGGATTACGGTTGCCGATGAAGCGGACTTCCATCGTTTTGGCTTTGGATTGCTGCAAGCACTGGGTAGCCAGAACATGCTCAACTTCACTTGTGCCAATACCAAAGGCCAGTGCGCCGAATGCTCCGTGCGTGGAAGTATGGCTGTCGCCGCAGACAATGGTTTTGCCGGGATGTGTCAGGCCGATTTCCGGGCCCATAACATGCACGACACCTTGATCGATATCATTCAGGTCGAACAATCTGACTCCGAAATCACGGCAATTCTGCGACAGCGTGTCAATCTGCTGTTTGGAGATCGGATCTGTAATGTTGTAACGGTCTTTCGTAGGGACGTTATGATCCATGGTAGCAAAAGTAAGGCCGGGACGGCGGACTTGGCGTCCGCTGAGACGGAGACCTTCGAAGGCCTGTGGAGAGGTAACTTCATGAACCAGATGCAAATCAATATAAATAATGCTAGGCTTACCTTCCTCTTGATGGATTACGTGATTATCCCAAATCTTCTCAAACATTGTCTTCTTGCTCATGTCTTCACCTCATATAGTAGAATCGTTCAATGGAAGAGAGTGTGGAGTCCCTCTTGAATGATCTAAATATAACATCGCCCCGTTTATAATTCCAAGATATGATTTCTATAGAACTGATAGGGTAGGCCTATAAGATAATGGTTTGACCGGACTAGGAAATAGCACATCATGTACTTTCGCGGAGTATTGTAGAATACACCATCTTCTGGCCAGGTCACCCAACCTATATTAAACTGACTTACTATAGGTTATACTTATAAGCAATGATGTTCATTCAAGGAGCTTACTAATGGAACTAAGACAATTACAGTATGCACTGCAAATCGCGGCGGAACGGAACTTCTCCCGTGCTGCGGATAAACTGCATATCGCCCAGCCCTCGCTCAGCCAGCAGCTGTCCAAGCTGGAGAAAGAGCTTGGGGTCATGCTGTTTCAGCGCAATACTAGCTCGGTAGAGCTTACCCATGCCGGGCACAAGTTTGTGGAACAGGCAGGAGCGATTATCGACGCTGTGGAGCTGCTGCGCCAGGAAATGTCTGATATTTCCCAGCTTCGTACGGGAAGTGTGGTGGTAGGCAGCATGCCGATCACCGGAGCACATCTGCTGCCCCATGTACTCCCAGTGTTCAAGCGGAAATATACCGATGTGGAAATTACACTGCTTGAGGATTCTTCAATGAATCTCGAGAAACTGACTGCAAGCGGCCAGACTGATCTCAGCCTGCTTTCGCTCCCGCTGGAAATCCCCACTCTTGCTTACGAGGTGCTTGGTGAAGAACGGATTGATCTGGCCGTGCCGCCGGAGCATCCTTTGGCTTCCCGGAGCACAAAGGGTACACGCACCTCTCTTGAAGAATTAAAGGATGAGCCGTTCATCGTGCTTAAAGAAGGCCAAGGGTTCCGCAAAATGACGGTGGAGCTATGCCGCGAAGCCGGATTTGAGCCGCGCATCGTGTTTGAAAGCAACAATATGGAGACGGTTCAATCCCTCGTAGCTACCGGAATGGGCGTTACACTCGTGCCACACTTTATCGCCCGTGCCCCGCGCAGCGAGTTTGTTCCCGTCTATCTGCCGCTGGCCGAACCAGTGCCAAGCCGAACCCTGGTGATTGCGTACCGCAGGGGCCGCTATTTGTCCAAAGCCGCAGAAGCCTTCATCGGCACTTTCAAAGCAACCGTTGCCGGTCTGGCAGATGAGTAGCACAGAACAAAATGATTATTGTGTCGCCTTAAAAATGCCCTTTCGGCTCCGGCAATGGAAACGAAAGGGCATTTTTTTGTATTCAAGCGGTCCCTTTGTTCCGGAATCACCGGCTTTCTCCTCTACAAACTCCCGAATGGCCTGATTCTAAAATTCTCCCGGAGAATAAACATAATATTGGAAACTCCCGCTATTCCCAAAAAATATTAGTTCGTTCTCCCTTTGCAAACCACACTTTACCGTGGTATTCTAAATGTCAAATAGTGAAACGTGCAGACGGGACCAGTAAGAAAATGTCTCTATCCGCGAGCAGAGAGTAAATTCCGGCAGGCTGAGAGGATTTACCGCGGTTATCATTTCTGAATCCTACCCCCGAGCGGCCTGCCCCTGCAGGACGGAAACTCCCGTTATGAGAATGAAGTCGGATGAACCCTCATCAATGAAGGTGGTACCGCGGAAGTAATCAATGCTTTCGTCCTTTGCTAAGTCTTAGGATGGGGGCTTTTTGTCGTTTTCTGGGTTATCTTTATTATTTTAAGAAGGAAGTGAAGAACAATGACGACACGAATCGTAGTCAAAATCGGCAGCAGCTCACTTACCGGTCCGGAGGGCGGGTTAAACCGTTCCGCCGTGGCCTTCTTCGCTGCCGAGATTGCCGCACTCCGCCAGGCTGGCTGCGAGGTCCTGCTAGTAACCTCCGGCGCTGTAGCGGCCGGATTCCGCGGCATCGGCTACCCGTCCCGTCCGAAGCTTCTGCATGAGAAGCAGGCAGCGGCGGCGGTTGGACAGGTCCTGCTGATGCAGGCGTACCAGGAAGCGTTCGCGCAGCAGGGAATACCCACTGCACAGATCCTGCTGACCCGCACCGATTTCTGCAGCAGGCGGGCGATGAACAACGCCGTAATGACGGTGGAAGAACTGCTCCGCCAGGGTGCCGTACCGGTATTTAACGAGAACGACACCGTATCTGTCGACGAGCTGAAATTCGGCGACAACGACACTCTCTCCGCTCTGGTTGCCAACCTGCTGAAGGCAACGCGTCTGCTCGTCCTCACGGATATGGACGGATTATACAGCGGAGACCCGCGCAAGCATCCCGATGCCGTTCGTTACCGGCAAGTGGAGGAAATTACACCGGAGATTTATGCAATCGCCGGCGGTGCAGGCTCCAGCGTAGGGACAGGCGGCATGCGCTCCAAGATTGATGCCGCGAAGATTGCAACCCGTGGCGGAGTGCCGGTATTTATCGGCAGAGCCACCGAACCCGGCGATCTGGAGCTGGCGGCAACAGGCGACGGCAAAGGCACGTATTTTGCCACCACACTCTCTTCTCTCCCCGTCAAAAAACAGTGGCTCGGTTTCATGTCCACGCCGCTTGGTTCCCTCTATGTGGACGACGGAGCCGTTGAAGCACTGCTCCACGGGGGCCATAGTCTGCTCCCCGTAGGGGTCAAGCGGATCGAAGGAAGCTTCCACTCCGGCGACGTTGTAGAAGTACTCGGTCCAGACGCCAAGCTGCTGGGAAGGGGCATTGTGAATTATGATGACGCCCAGCTCCGCAGCATTCAGGGGCTTCCCAGCCGTGAGATTGTGCCTAAGCTGGGCGAAGTACACCGGCTTGAGGTCATCCACCGTGATGAATGGATTACTTTACGGTAACGTCCGGGTTGATGATTGACCCTAAGTAAGTCAACAATATGTTGATTCAGACATAATAAAAGACGTTTCTGAACGCTTGGCTAATAAAACTTTAGGAGGAACGGATATGAGTGAAGTCGTGAATAAAGCCACATTGGCCAAAGAAACAACCGGTGTACTGGCAAGCCTGACTACCGGTCAAAAAAATGAAGCGCTGCTAGTAATGGCGGAGGCCCTGCGCCGCGAAGCTCAAGCCATCATTGCCGCTAACGGCGAAGATCTGGAACGCGGCCGGCTGGCCGGCACTCCAGAGTCGATGCTAGACCGGCTCGCCCTTGATGTCGGACGGATCAACAGCATCGCAGAAGGTCTGCAGCAAATCGCCGTGCTGCCCGACCCTATCGGCGACACGCTGGAAACCATCAACCGTCCGAACGGTCTCTCCATTGAGAAAATCCGCGTACCCCTTGGCGTGATCGGGATTATATACGAAGCCCGTCCCAATGTTACCGTGGATGCGGCCGGTCTCTGCCTTAAGACAGGCAATGCCGTAGTTCTGCGGGGAGGCTCTTCTGCCCTGTCCTCGAACCGCAAAATTGTTGAAGTGCTGCATGCCGCCTTGGCCCAAACCGCGGTGCCGCCTGGTGCACTGCAGCTGATTGAGGACCCAAACCGTTCCTCCGTCGATGAGATGCTCAAACTTAACGGGCTGCTGGATGTCATTATCCCGCGCGGCGGAAGTTCCTTGATCCAGAATGTTGTGCTCAACGCTACTGTTCCGGTAATTGAAACAGGTGCGGGTATATGCCATACTTATCTCGACGCAAGTGCCCGTCCTGATATGGCAGAGCAAATCAGCCTGAACGCCAAAGCCCAGCGCCCGTCCGTATGCAATTCCATGGAGACGCTACTCGTTCATCGCGACTTTGCCATACAATATTTACCTTCCCTTGCGGAATCCTTCCGCACAGCTTCTGTAGAATTACGCGGTTGTCCGGAAACGGTTGCCCTTGTACCTTGGGCACTGCCGGTTACTGCGGAGGATTATGCGACAGAATACAATGATTATATTCTTAACGTCCGGATAGTCAGCGGACTGGAAGAAGCGCTGCGGCATATTGCCGAGTCCAGTACCAAACATTCCGAGTGTATTGTAACCGAAGATACTGAACATGCAGCCCGTTTCCTGCAGGAAGTGGATGCAGCAGCTGTATACCATAATGCTTCGACCCGTTTCACAGACGGCTTTGAATTTGGATTCGGCGCCGAAATCGGAATTAGCACCCAGAAGCTGCACGCCCGCGGCCCGATGGGCCTGCCCGCGCTCACTTCATGCAAATATAAAATATATGGCTCCGGCCAAATCCGGAGTTAGTACAAAGAACAAGGGGGACTTTTAGCCATGTGTCAGCAACCCGCAATTCCACTGATCAATCATAAAATTCTTTTTTATGGCGCAGGCTCAATGTCAGAAGCAATTGTACGGGGCATGATTGCCCGAAATGTCATTGATTCCAACAATATCGTTATGCTGAACCGCAGCAGCAACGAGCGTTTGGCTGAGCTGCGCAGCCGTTATGGCGTGCTTGGCTGCAATGATCCGGAACAAAAAATTGAACATCTGCGGACGGCTCCAGTCATTGTCCTGGCGATGAAGCCCAAGGACGCTGCCGAAGCGCTGCGCGTATTAGGATCTGTGCTCTCACCGGATCAGCTGGTGATCTCCGTAATAGCCGGTCTGACCGTCCGCACGATTCATGGCCTGTTGGGCACCTCTCAGCCTGTTGTGCGTACGATGCCCAACACTTCCAGTTCCATCGGCCTTGGAGCTACAGGAATTGTGTATTCCAAAGAAGTTAATGAAGAAGGACGCCGTACGGCGCTCAACATCTTTGAATCCGTTGGTATTACAGCTGTGATTGAGGAAGAACGAATGGAGACCTTAACCGGAATTTCCGGCAGCGGTCCGGCTTATATCTACTACATGATGGAAGCGATGATCGCTGCCGGCATCCGCGGCGGACTTCCACCGCAGCAAAGCACCGAGCTGACCGTGCAGACTGTCCTCGGCGCTGCGCGCATGGTGCAGCAGACGGGTGAGGAACCGGCAGCACTGCGCAAGAAGGTCACTTCGCCAAACGGCTCAACGCAAGCAGCCATTGAGGTGCTTGAAAAGGCCGACTTCTTCGAATCGGTCATAGCCGCAGTTAACCGCTGTGCAGAACGCTCACGCGAGATGGGTGTTGCGCTGGAGAAGGAACTGTCCTAAACTCCAGCCCATGCAACTCAGGATCGCACAGAAGCCCGCAGCCACTTTCCTCACGGAATGGCGCGGGCTTCTTATTATTCAGCTTTTTTAACCTCATCCTCACTTCGATTGTTGCAAACAACAAAAAAGAACCCTGTTGCTTTATTCCCAGCAACAGGATTCTTCCGTTTGTGCCGCTATCTTCCACCACTGCGGAACTTCTGTGTGTAGTTCTTAACATCCTCGGCGTTTTTCACCCGGTTGCGGGCCCATTCCAGCAAGATGCGGTCAATATAGCGGAAATGAACCTTCCCGGCGAATACCGATTCTTTTAAGGCAAGCAGAATCAGCTCTTCCGGGTACCGGTCCTGATCCACCCAGCCGGAGATTGTTTCACATTCCATCGGAGACAGTGGACGGCCGAATTCCTTCTCGAAGATACTGAACAGACTACGGCTCTCATCAGCGGCCTTGCCGGGTACAGCGACAGCCGTTCTGCCGTATCCCCCGTCCAGAACGGGAAAACCGGTAGCAAAGCGGGCTGCCTCGCGTGAAGGAGCCGTTCCAGCGTTCTTATCCTCTAAAGCCTCTTTCGCAGCTTCAGCCAGATAAGCACCCAGCTTTGTATACATTCCAGAGAAGTTGTAGCGCTCATAATGGATATCTCTCAGCTCATCATTATCTTCGTCGATGCTGATAAACCCTTCCTTCATGAGCTTCTGCAGTTCTCCCGCTATGACAGCGATACTTCGGCCTGTTACAGCCTGCAGTTCCTCCAGCGAAGGAAAGTCGATGCCCTCTACCTGCCGGAACGACAGAAGGTGAATCAGCAGCATCGCCTCACTGCCGCTGAGATTCAGCTTCCGGTAATGCTTCAAGAGTGCATAAGGAATGATGGCCATTCCATTCTGAAGACCAGCAGCCATTCCTTCGCCCCATGTACTCCATCCTTTGCCGTCCATGCACCAGCCCCCTTTATGCCCTTACGGGTAGAGACGGTACAGCGTACGAGGGAACGGTATCGTTTCTCGCACATGATCCAGACCACAAATCCAGGCCACTGTGCGTTCGAGTCCAAGACCGAAGCCGGAGTGTGGCACTGAACCGTAGGTGCGCAGATCCATGTACCATTTATAGCTATCCATCGAAAGATTATGTTCTTTGAAACGTTCCTCCAGCAATGCCGGATCGTCGATCCGCTGCGATCCGCCGATAATCTCCCCGTAACCTTCCGGAGCAATCATATCCGCACAGAGTACAACTTCAGGACGCTCAGGATGCGGCTTCATGTAGAAAGCCTTGAACGAAGCCGGATAATGCGTAATAAAGACAGGTTTGTCATTGGCTTCAGCAATTGCGGTTTCATGCGGCGCACCAAAATCGTCGCCCCAGGCAATTTCATGACCATTATCGTTCAGGAACTTAATCGCATCATCATAAGTAATACGCGGGAACGGCGCTTTGATATTCTCCAGCTTGGAGACATCGCGGCCTACCGCTTCCAGCTCAGCACGACAGTTGGTCAGTACCGATTGTACGATAAAGCTGATGAATTCTTCCTGAACTTTCAGACTTTCTTCGTGATCCGTGAAAGCCATCTCCGGCTCGATCATCCAGAACTCGATCAAGTGGCGGCGGGTCTTTGATTTCTCAGCACGGAAAGTAGGACCGAAGGAATACACGCGGCCCAGCGCCATTGCTGCAGCTTCCATATAAAGCTGGCCACTCTGCGTCAAATAAGCATCCTCATCAAAATATTTCGTGTGGAAGAGGTTGGTAGTGCCCTCAGCCGATGTCGGTGTCAGGATCGGCGGATCCACCTTTGTGAACCCGTTCTGATTAAAGAACTGCTGAATAGCGCGGATAATCTCTGCACGGATCACCAGTACGGCCCGCTGCTTCGCGGAGCGGAGCCAGAGATGACGATGATCCATCAGGAAATCGATGCCATGCTCCTTCGGTGTGATCGGGTAGTTCTCGGTAAGATGCAGAACCTCGATGCCCGTCACGGTCATCTCATATCCCGATTGAGCACGCGGCTCTTCGCGGATAATGCCGGTCACATACAAGGAACTTTCCTGGGTAAGGCTTTTGGCATCATCCCAGACCTGCTCAGGCACTTCGGATTTTACAACAACCCCCTGGATATAGCCTGTACCATCCCGGAGCTGCAGGAATTGAATTTTACCGCTGGAGCGCTTGTTGTTTACCCAACAGCCGATAACAACACTCTCTCCGACATGTTCATTAACGCGTTTAATTACACTCTTGTTTGCCATGCCTACGATCTCTCCTCTAGTTTAGCCGTTAACCCCTTGCACAATACGATAGGTATCGCGTGCAATAACAAGCTCTTCGTTCGTCGGTACTATAAGCACCTGCACCTTGGAATCAACTGTAGAGATGCGGCGCGGATCACCGGAACGAACCTTATTGGCTTCTGTATCCAGTTCGATTCCGAGGAACGTAAGCTGATTCAACACTCTTTCGCGCAACAGGGATGCATTCTCACCCACGCCGGCAGTGAACACGATAACATCCACACCGTTCATAGCTGCTGCGTAAGAACCGATGTATTTGCGCAGACGGTATTCATACATTTCAAAAGCAAGCGTAGAGTTAGGCTCGCCTTTTTCTGCACCATCAATAATATCACGCATGTCACTGCTGATGCCAGAAATAGCCAGCAATCCACTATGTTTGTTGAGCATGGAATTCACTTCGCCTACGGACAGCTCTTCCTTGTTCATCACATAAGGAACGATTGCCGGGTCAAGATCACCGCTGCGTGTTCCCATCATCAGACCTTCCAGTGGTGTCATCCCCATGGAAGTATCAATAGATACTCCGCCTTTAACCGCAGTAACACTGGCACCATTACCGATGTGACAAGTAATAATCTTCAGATCCTCGAGCGGACGGTCAAGATATTCCGCTGCAGCTTTGCTGACAAAATCATGCGAGGTGCCGTGTGCTCCGTAGCGGCGGACTTTGTATTTGTTGTAGAGCACTCTTGGGATAGCGTACATATAAGCCTTCTCAGGCATCGTTTGGTGGAAGGCTGTATCAAACACAACAACCTGCGGAACGCCGGGCATATTCTTTTCTGTAGCCGTAATCCCCATCACAGCAGCCGGGTTATGCAGTGGAGCAAGGTCGAACAATTGACGGATCTTCGACTTGGCATCGCCATCAACCAATGAGGATTCCTTGAAGAATTCTCCCCCGTGAACTACACGGTGGCCTACGGCATTAATTTCTTCGATCGAACTGATTACGCCATGCTCGCTGTCTGTCAGGCAAGCCAGAACCTTGCGGATGGCGGTATTGTGTTCCAGAATTTCACTGACTTCAGTGACTTCCGGTTTGCCTGTTGGCTTATGGTTCAGAATGGAAGAATCCATCCCGATGCGTTCTACCAGCCCTTTGGCCAATACAGATTCATCTGTCATATTATACAACTGATATTTCAAAGAAGAACTTCCTGAGTTAATTACTAATACGTTCATACACGGTCACCATCCTTGTCATACTTGAAGAAGCCTTCGCCCGATTTCATGCCCAGTTGTCCCGCACGCACCATCTTCTTAAGAATAGTCGATGGACGGTATTTCAGTTCCCCATACTCACGGAACATGTTATCCAGTGCGGCAAGAATCGAATCCAGACCGAAACGGTCAGCCATTTCAAGCGGTCCATACTGGAACTGATAACCGATGCGCATTGCGTCGTCAATATCCTCTGGGGAAGCGACACCTTCCTGCAGAACATGCATAGCTTCGTTAATGAACAAGCAAATAAGGCGCGAACTAACAAATCCTGGGGATTCATAAATCATTACGCCTTTTTTCTCAACGACCTCGTCAACAAAAGCTTTGGTGTCTTCGAAGGTACTGTCAGATGTCTTCAGTCCACGTACAATCTCCACAAGATCCACCTTACCTACCGGATGTATGAAATGCATGCCGATTACGCGTTCCGGGTACATTGTAGAGCTGGCAAGCTCCGTCAAGCTGAGCGTTGACGTGTTGCTGGCAAGAATAATGTGGCTCGGGCACACTTGGTCGAGCTGATTAAATACTTTTTGCTTAGCTTCCAGGTCTTCCGTAATTGTTTCGATGACCATATCACACGAGCTGAGCTCGGCGAAATGTGTCACTTTTTGGATGCGGCTAAGAATCAGTTTCTTTTCTGCTTGGGTAATCGCCCATTTCTCCAATTGTTTATCAAGACTTGTCTCGATCATTTCGTAGGAGTATTCCAGTCTTTCCGTGTTTTTCTCCACCAGCATAACATCAAGACCCTTGGCTGCCAGCATTTCAGCAATCCCTTGTCCCATTGTGCCACCGCCGATGACACCTATTTTTTTAAAATTCATAAAAAAGTCTCCATCCTTTCAGGTATCTATACTTTTGTATTGTACCTTTTCTGTCGTAAAAAATATGTAGCCCGACATATAATAATATCTTAGCATGTCTGAAAAGTAAAAAAAAATAACCGGCATAAAGAATTATGCCGGTAAAAGGACACTGTCACGAAATTGACAACGAAATTGCTCTCCGGAGAGGACTTCTTCCTTCATTAAAATGTCAAGAGAGTAATCAAATACATTTCTTTGCTTCTCCAGCAGGTCCCGGGTACGAACCATGAGCTCATCCAGAATCTTGCTATTTTCCTTCATCAGCTCTTCTGTAGTTACCATTTCCAGGTTGGCGATCCCAAGTGACGTGAGTCCCGACTTCATCATGGTCTCGACAATATTCAGCGCCTGATCGAAATCGCCGCGTGAACCTGTGCTGCGGCCCCCATAATACATCTCCTCGGAAGCTGCTCCGCCAAGCGCGATCATAATCTGATTCTCCAGATAATCCTTGGTATACAAATACTGCTCGGTTTGCGGGTTATGACGAACATAACCAAGTGCTTGTCCACGCGGAGTCAAGGTAACCTGGCTGACGCTGCCCGGACGCAGCAGCTCCGCCATAATAGCATGTCCAAGCTCATGGATGGCCACCCGCTGTTTCTCTTCATGATTGGTTTCGCGGTCAGTCTTCTCGCCCATCATCACCTTGTCAATCGCCATCGCCAGATGGCGCTGCTCGACTTCGGTCAGATTCTCGCGCATCATATAAATCGCCGCTTCGTTCATGACGCTCTCCAGCTGTGCACCGGAGAATCCGTAGGCTTCCTCGGCGATCTTGTCTAAATTCACCTCAGCATGCAGCGGCTTATTCTTGGCATGCAGATCGAGGATTGATTTGCGGCCCTTCTTGTCAGGCATATCCACCTGGATATGACGGTCAAAGCGGCCGGGACGCAGCAGCGCTGAATCCAGCATTTCCTTGCGGTTTGTTGCCGCAACAAGCAGAATGCGCGGTGTATCATTGTTATAGATCCCGTCCATCTCGGTCAGCAGCTGATTAAGCGTCTGATCGTATTCACGCTGCTGGCCACCTTCACGTTTGCCGCCGATAACATCAATTTCATCAATAAAGATAATGGCGCTTTGCTTATTCTCTTTCACTGCACGGGTCCGGGCATCCTTGAACAAGTCACGGACACGTCCGGCACCGACACCGACGTACATTTCCACGAATTCACTGCCTGAAGCGGCAACGAACACGGAATTGGTATAATGAGCCGCAGCCTTGGCCATCAGCGTTTTACCAGTTCCCGGAGGGCCTGTAAGCAAGATCCCTTTAAGCGGACGAATCCCGAACTTGCTGATTTCTTCGTGCCGGATCAGGAAATCAAGCGCTTCCCGCAACTCCTGCTTCGCGTTATCCTGACCGCCGATTTCTTCAAACGTAAGCTTGGAAGGGCCATTCTTCTTGCGTTTCTTGTCCCCGCCCGCATTCACCGTCAACCCGCCGCGCAAATGGGCGATCACCAGGAGTGCACAAACCATACCGGCTGCTATGATGACAGGAATAATGTTAATGCCCACAAAAGCCATAAATATCAGCAGGACCGGAACAAATCCGGCTATAATCTCTTTCCACCACTTAGGCATTGTTCCACACTCCCATCGTTGCCGCTGCACGCGGTAAAATGATGAACTTGCTCTCTTCACCGTTGCTCAGGCTCACATAGACGTTGTTGTCATCAATTTCAGTTGTTGCAGTCACATTCTTGTATTCCTGAAATTGCTCTTTCAATCCATCTAGTTTAGCAGGTATAAGTGTATACTTTTTGCTTTCCATCGCTTCTGCTACTGAGAACATCGCTTTATCCCAATATTCGTCCAGCAGTTTACTGGAATGCTGATCAACGTCCAGCTTGAGCGACCGTCCATTAATGGCTGACTTGCCTTCAGTGTTCACGTATTGCACCAGCTCGCGCAATTTCGTGCCAGGTTTCAAATCCAGTTTCAAGGTTACCTCATTGCGGTTAATAGTAATATGTGAATGATTAACACCTTCATAAGCCGATACTATCTTATCAAGCGGCTCATGGACCGCAAATTGACGATAAGCATAAAAGCTGCCAAAGAGCAGTGTAGCAGACAACAGAGACGTTAGCAGTACAGGCACAAGACGCAGTTTCAAGAAACGTCCTCCTCTCAAGTTGACCAAACTTAAATATATGATTTGCAATAAATAGCGTGTCTAGCGCCCATCCGAGACTGACATGCTCTTAAGCATGTCTTAATACAAGTAGAAGTATATCACAGGTGTATATACGATTTCGCACGAAAGTGTGAATATATTTAAAATTTTTGATACTAATTTCTGGGCATTCCCTTCAATCCTTGCTCCTTTATCGGCAAAAAGGACCTGAATGATTAATCCATTCAGGCCCTTTTCTATTCTGCTAATATATTAATTTCTCCTGACTTCGATATTGCTATTTGTATATACTTCGTTATGTACTCAGTATCATCAATATATACCCACAGCATCCATAAACCCGGCGGCAAATGAAAGGACTGGCAAGGCTATTTCAAAGGAAAGGATAATAAAGCCAAGAGCCACCAGCTTCCTCCTTTTGTTCTTTCTCCCATATTTCACTGCTCCCAATCCAACTGCAAGAGAAACTACGTACACCGCTAACGTTAAATAATCCACGACCTTCCCCCATCATCAACTAATTTTATCTACTGCTTGTTACAATTTTCTCACCTTTCAAAAGTTCAGACAGTTTGTAATATCTTGCACCCATGGCGTTCTTCTTCATAGCCCCCCTGAATTCTCTGCGTTATGTAATTCTTGATTCTGGCAGCCAGCTCATGCTGAACCCAGGCGTTTTTTGCGGTTCTCTGGAACAGGACAACGTAATATCGCGCCTTATTTTATGTACTCCTGCCTCAAGCATTTCTGAGTTCACCTGAACAAAATCATAATCTTCTTTGAAAGCCGGTGGGTCTACGGGGTTCCGGCGGTTTAACTCTTTAGCAGCAACCGGATCAAATTGGGATACCTTGAAATAAGGTAGGATATAAATTTCACAAAATGTCAGAGTAAAAAAACTGCCTATCGCTCCTACAGTTCCAAAATTCCCCTCTGCTGCTTTTGCCTCGGTTGTGCTTTAGTTCAACTTATTAGCAATATTATGCAAAAAAGCGGACAAGCACTGGTCCGCTTTGTCCGCTTTTCATTTGTTATTGCAAGCCTGCCTCTACTTGCTCGGCAAAGTATATCCATCCCCGATTGCTGTACCATCCGCAAAACGAAAGAACTTGTAATAATAACGTCCCTCCTGCTTGTAAAAAAGCTGCCAGGCGTACTCTCCATTATATACTCCCGGAAGCAGCCGTTTAATATCGACGCCGGGTAGCTGGGAGGCTATAATGGAGCGGATTTGCTTCTCCGAGGTTCCTTTGGCCAGCTCTTCCGCATAAACTCCGTTATCACCGCCGGCCGGCTTACCGTCTACGGTGAAACGTACCCACACCATCAGATCCGTACCGGCTTTATTTTTCCCTGTCAGCACCCAGTACACTGAATTTTCGTCCCATACCGATTTCTGCGCCTTGGATATCTCAGTAAGTCCCGCCCGGGTCTTGGCAACTTCTTTGGCCGCGCTGCGTTCATTCCATTGGTCCTTCATGATATAGGCATAAAATTGGCTTAGACCGAACAAAATGAGCAGAAACAGAGCGATCCCCAGCAGAAGCCATTTTTTCCTTTTCCTCAAAATGCAGCTTCCTTTCCTTAATATATGAAACGTTATAATGTCAACTACGGCGGCAGTCGAATTAACGCTTCAGCAGCCCTTCAAAAGTTTCTTGCGCCTTCCGGCGGATTTCTTCCTCGTCCAGTGTCAGGCACTGACCATGCTTCACAATCTGCTTGCCGTTCACCCAGACATGCTCGACATCCTTGGCGCTGGCCGAATACACGGCGTGGGAGAGCAAGTCGCTATGCGGCAGTAAATGGGGCTGGTCGATATCAATCGCAATAAAATCAGCCTTCATCCCTGCTGCAAGGCGGCCCACCTGGTTCAGGAAGATTGATTCCGCCCCGTACTGCGTGGCCATCAGCAGCGCTTCCGGTGCGGGAACTGCGGTAGGATCCCCGCTGACGCCCTTATGGATCAGTGCTGCAAGCCGCATTTCCTCGAACATATCGAGATTATTGTTGCTTGCCGCCCCGTCCGTACCCAGCGAAACTTTGACTCCGGCTCTCAGCAGCTCAGGCACCCGCGCAACCCCGCTGGCCAGCTTCAGGTTGCTGCCCGGGTTATGGGACACCCCCACCTTGTGGCGGGCGAGGATTTCGATCTCCTCATCGTTCAGATGGACACCATGGGCGATTAAGGACGGGCGGGTGAACATTCCCAGCTTCTCCAGGTGCGCTACAGGACGCAGGCCGTAATCAGCGGCATTCTGCTCCACTTCACGCAGCGTTTCCGACATATGCGTATGCATCGGCAGGTCCAGATCATGTGCTGCCTGCACAAACCGCATGAAAAAGTCCGGAGGACAAGTATACGGGGCATGCGGTGAAATCATGGTTGTAATTTTGCCGTCAGCCTTGCCGTGCCAGTTGCGGGCGAACGCAACAGCTTCCGCAAGCTTCTGGTTCTGCACCTCTTCAGGACATAGACCAATAACACCGCGCATCAGCACCGCACGGATGCCGGAATGTTCGACCACCTCGGCCACCCGGTCCATATGATCATACATATCCAAAAAGGTGGTTGTGCCGCCTTTCAGCATCTCCAGAACGGATAAGGAAGTGCCCCAGTAGACATCATCTCCCGTAAACTTCTCCTCCATCGGCCACATTTTCTCCTGCAGCCAGGCTTGAAGGACCATATCATCCCCGTAGCCGCGCAGCAGCGACATCGCAGCATGGCCATGGGTATTGACCAGACCCGGCATGAACAGCAGGCGGCTGCCGTCGAGCGTCACTGTGCCTTGTTCAAAAACGGGTTTCTCTTCCCCTATGTATGTGATCAAATCATTTTCTATAGTCATATAACCGCTCAGGACCGGCTTCTCGCTTCCGGGAACCAGAAAACGTCCGTTTGCAATTATCATCTTATTGCTGCTCATCTGTAATTCCTTCCTTTCCATCATGTAAATAATACGCCAGACTTTGCAGATCAGTCGTAAAGTCGGCAGCATGAATCCGGATGGTTGCAGGTGTCTTCAGAATGACCGGTGCAAAATTCAGGATCGCCTCGATGCCCGATTCTACCAGAATATCAGCCACATTCTGTGCCTCGCTGTCCGGTACAGTGATGATCCCGATCCGGATTCCCTGATCACGGATGGTCTGACTCAGCTCCTCCATTGGCTGAACCGTAAGAGAGTTGATCTTTTGTCCAATCTTGGGAGCGTAAGAATCAAATACAGCGGTGATTTTCATAGTATCCTTCAGATAAGCATTGTAATTGGACAAGGCATGACCGAGGTTACCGGCACCTACCAGGGCCACATTGATTTGTTGATCCAGCTTCAGAATATGACGGATCTTTTCGATGAGATAAGACACGTCATATCCAATGCCTTTTCTGCCGAAATCACCAAAATAGGCCAGATCCTTACGAATCTGCGCCGGATTAAGGTCCAGCTTCTGCCCGAGTTCCTGAGAAGAAACGGTTGAGATTTCACGCTTTTGGAGATCGTTCAGGAAACGCAGGTACACTGGGAGTCTGCGAACGACGGCCTCCGATATTTTATCCGATTTCATGTTTTCTCCTCCTAATTTAGAATTGCACTGACGCGATATCGTATGATAACCACGTGCAGTGCCCGCTCCACGAACGGGACACAGCCTATGGCACAAAGAGATAAAAAAAATTTATATACAATGACAGATTAGGAAACGCCGCCCTCGTCAAGCCATTCCGCAATCCGCGGAACCATCTGATCGGTAAGCATGTGCTCCATCTTCGGACCAGGGAGTGAATACAGGAAGTACTTCCCGTAATAAGCTTCGATGACCCTGGTATCATATACAATAACAATTCCCCGGTCTTGCGCTGTACGAACCAATCGTCCAAAACCCTGCTTGAACCGGATAACTGCTTGTGGAACAGACATTTTCATAAAAGGATTCTTCTTCTGGGCCTGCAGAAGCTCTGCCTTTGCCTCAGCAAGCGGATGATTCGGCGGCTGAAACGGCAGCCTTACAATCGCAAGACAGGTCAGCGCCTCGCCAGGGATGTCGACTCCTTCCCAGAAACTGCTTGTTCCAAGCAATACCGATGCAGAGCTGTCCTGAAAACGCCGGATCAGCTTGCTGCGGCTGCCTCCCTCCACACCCTGGCCCAAAACCGTAATGTCCTGGGAAGCCAAGGCCTCTTTCAGCGGATCATAAACCTGGCGCAGCATTTTGTAGGAGGTGAACAGCACCAGCATCCGCCCCTTGGTCGCCGCCGCCGCTTCAGCCAGCGAATGCACCAGCTTGTCTACAAAACGCGCATCGCCTACGCTGCCCTTAACACTGGGGAAATCGCGCGGGATGACAAGCAGCGCCTGTTCACGGTACTTGAACGGTGAAGGCAGCAGCGCTGTCATGAGACGCCCTTGCTCTGAGGCTTCAGAAAGACCAAGGTTGTCAATCATGAACTGAAAGGACTTGTCGACCGATAACGTGGCCGAGGTCAGCACTATGCTCTTCTTCTTGTCGAAGAACAGATCCTTGAGCTGGCTGCTTACATCGACAGGCACGGCGTAGAGCTGAAGCGACTTGCCCCGGTAGTTGCCGCTCCCTTCCATCCAGTACACGATATTATCGTCACTGAGACCCATAAAGAAGCGGATTTGTTCCCGGATGGATGCCAAATCCTTGAATAAGCCTCCGATATCGGTCACCAGGCTGTCCGAAGACGATTGACTCTCCGTATCGCGCATCTCGCTGAGCATTTTGTCACCCCTGCGGATGATGTCGCTCAGGGCTAAGTGCAGCGTATTCTCCAGCGCCGCCAGCTCTTCCCAATCTTTGGGCTTGCTGCCGGGAAGCAGGCGTGTGACCAGCTGGCCGGCTTCACCTGCCGCTGCATCGCTGCGTTCGGGCAATAGGCCGAACAGCTTGTCGCTCAGTGTATCCCAAGTTTCCTTCACGGTAAGCAGGTCGGGATAGATTTTATCAATTACGCCGCTCCACTCCGAAGCCTGCTCACTGCCCGAGGACTGCAGAGTCTGACGCAGTGCCGGCAGCTGGCCGCTGCGGCTGTCTTTATACAGCCTTGTAAGCGTGTGAGCTACCGTGAAATACTTCATTTGCATGCCCAGATGCTTGCCCGCCACATCCTCCAAATGATGGGCCTCGTCAATGACAAGATGCTCATAAGCCGGAAGCAGCTGGTGCCCGGCTTTGACGTCTGCGAACAGCTTGGAGTGATTGGTAATGACCACATCGGCAATCCCTGCTTCATGTTTGGCCCGGTGGTAGTAGCATTTGCGGAACCACGGACAGGAACGGCCCAGACAGGAATCGGTATCACTGGCTACCGTCTCCCAGAAATCCCCGCCGCGACCGCTCAAATTCAGCTCCTCATCGTCACCCGATTCCGTCTGGGTCAGCCATACGATCATTTGCGCTGCCGTAAGCGCTTCTTCCCGGGGACTTACGAAGTCTTTTTTATTTATTTTATGTTCAAACTTGCGCAGACACAAATAGTGCCCTCTCCCCTTGAATATCGCAGCCTTAAACGGGAAAGGCACAACACTGGTCAGAAGCGGGATATCGCGTTCGCGCAGCTGATCCTGAAGGTTAATGGTATGGGTGCTGACCATAACCTTCTGCCCGGTACGTACGCTCTGATAAATGGCCGGCAGCAGATAACCGAGCGATTTGCCGGTTCCGGTGCCTGCCTCGATCAGCAGATGTTTGTCCTCCTGAAGGGCCGTATTCACTTCGCCAATCATGATCTCCTGGGCTTCCCGGCTTTCATATTGCGGAAGCGTATCCTTAAGCCGTTTGGTCACCTCGGCCATATAATCCTCAAAGGATACATTCTCCACAGGATTGCCAACACCTTCTTCTCTTGGAGGCGCCAGCTCAGTCCAGTCGCCTACAGCCAGTGCAAGCTGACGGTAAAAATTCAGCTCTCCTTCCGGCTGGAAGGTCTCCATCTCGCGCTCCCGCAGCAGGCCGTCAAAATACCAGGCCAAGTCACTGTCTTCATCGGCAAACAGCTCGTTAAGACGCTGAATGGTCAGCAGAGGCAAACTATACAGCTCTTCGAGACATTTAAGCAACACAATCGCTGTAGCTTCTGCGTCACTGTCCGCCTGGTGCGGACGGTCATGAGTGATGCCAAAATGGTTACTTACCGCACCCAGCTGATAGGTCGTTAGTGACGGAAAGCATATTTTAAGGAAATCGATCGTATCCAGAATCCGTCCCTGAAACGGCAAATAGCCGCAGCGGTCTAAAGCATTCTGCAAAAAATGGAAATCAAAAGCAACATTATGTCCAACAAGCACTACATCGTCAAGCAGCGGGACGAGCTCCATCATCATCTCATCCAGCTCTGGCGCATCCTTCACATCTTCATCGGTGATACCGGTCAAGCCCGTAATAAAAGGAGGAATCGGTGTTCCGGGCTTGACGTAAGAACCATACACCCGGGAGATGGACCGGTCTTCTTCTATAATGGCAAGGCCAACCTGGATGATCTCACCCACAGATTGGGTTCCCGTAGTTTCAAAATCAAGCACGGCAAATTTCATTATAAGTTCTATTCCCTTTCACTTGAGACTCTTTATCAGCATAACAGAAGTTACGAAAAAAGGCGATGCACACCGCTTGTTGAAGTGGATGCATCGCTTAAATGAGTGGGCTATGATTACAAAAGCGAAACAAGCTGTTTTCCGAATTGCAGCTTCCCTCCCCGCCTGCGGCAAACCTCCAGATTGACATTCGGTTCCGGGAGTGACGGGTCATGAAGCAAAGAAAGGCTGAACAGCTCCTTTGCCTCATTGAAGCGTTCCTGAGAAGCCCTGATGCACCCCAGCGCATTGTAGATCATCGCCTTCAGCTTGCTTTCGCGAATCAGCGCAAGCATATGATCCAGATGCCCCCATGCGGTCTCCCCGTCGCCCTCCTGCAGATAGGCCATGGCCAAATACAGGCGTGCCGCCAGACTGTCGGGGTGCTGCGCAATAACTTCCTTAAATTGATCAATACACTTCCGGTACATCAACAGCTTGTAGTAGCCCTGCCCTCTGACAAAAGAATCCATGAAAAGCTCAGGCGCTTCCTGCTGTGGCATCTCTTCGTCCGGCTGTGGCGGAAATTCCGCATGTTCCCGGAACTGACTCAACTTCTCGGCAAAGGCGAGCCACTCGTCCATAACCTCATCGCTAAGCCGGTGAAGCATGTTGTACTTGCATAAAAGGTCATCCCGGCGGGCACCCTCCGAAGTAGGGTAATCCGTGGCGATCTCCTGAAGCATCTTATTCATCTCAGCAAATAATTGTTGAAACATGGGACATCCCCCCTTACTGAAAATGAAATCAGCCTAAGCTTGCCTGCCTTCATTTTTCGCAAGTGGGGGGCTCTTCATCCCTGCCATTGATTACATGGCTTAGGTCTGGTGATTAAGCAATAGTAGCATGAATCTCATGATCGGCCAGCTTCACCGGCTTGTTCTCGCCATCCACAAAAACTACAGTTGGTTTATGCCCTGCCAATTCTTCGGCGGAAAGCATCGCGTAGGAGATGATGATGACAGTATCCCCAGGCTGAACAAGCCGGGCCGCTGCTCCGTTCAAACAAATGACACCGCTGCCGCGTGGTCCCGGAATGACATAGGTTTCCAGCCGGGAGCCGTTATTGTTGTCGACAATCTGTACCTTTTCGTTCTCAAGCAAATCAGCTGCTTCCATCAGGTTCTCGTCGATGGTGATACTGCCCACATAATTCAAATTGGCTTCGGTAACCGTTGCCCGGTGTATTTTGGATTTCATCATATGTCTAAACAAGGGTCGCAACCTCCTTGGGATTAAATACATTATTGTCAATCAGACGGGTTCTGCCAAACTTCACGGCAAGTGCAATAATGATTTCGCCGTCAGCATCACTCAGCAATGAAGCACCATCCAGCGTTTCCAGGCCCGGGAAGGTCAATATTTCCGCATAATCAATGACGGCAAGCGGAGAAGCAGAAATGACCGACACCAGCAGTTTCCGGGCATCGTCAACCGTCCGGACCTTGCCTTCTTCCATGGATTGGCGAACCTCACGCAGCGAACGGGACAATACCAGAGCCTGGCTGCGTTCCTCTGCACTTAAATACACATTGCGTGAGCTAAGCGCGAGTCCGTCGCCTTCACGGATGATCGGGCAGGCCACGATTTCAACATTCATATTCAGGTCAGCTACCATCCGGCGCAAAACCGCCACTTGCTGGGCATCCTTGAGTCCGAAAAAGGCGTAATCGGGTTGTACCATATTGAACAGCTTGCTTACGACTGTGGTGACTCCATCAAAATGCCCGGGGCGGGATGCCCCGCACAGCTGTGTGGTCAGCGAAGAGACCGATACCTGGGTGCGGATCGGCTGAGGGTACATCTCTTCCACACTGGGAATAAATACGATGTCGGCTCCTTCACGCTCTGCAAGCTCCAAATCACGCTGCTCGTCACGCGGATAAGAGGAAAAGTCCTCATTTGGCCCAAATTGCAGCGGATTAACAAAAATGCTCATCACTACCGTACTGCTTGTTTCCCCTGCGCGGCGCAGCAGGCTTGCATGCCCCTCATGCAGGTATCCCATGGTCGGCACAAAGCCGATGGGAGTATGCCCGCCCTTACGCATATATTCAAGCGCTTCACGCAGCTGTTCAATCGTTCTAACGACTCTCATCTTATTTCGCTCCTTTTCCGGCAGCGCCGTATAAAGATTCCAATACAGTTTCATCCGCATTAAATACATGATTCTCCGCCGGGAAGGAACGGTTCTTCACTTCCTGTATGTAGCTGCCGATTCCCTCACGGATCAGGCTGCCTACATCAGCGTAGGTCTTAACGAAACGCTTCTCCCGGTAAGGTGAAGCATATTGCAGCAGATCGTGGAAGACCAAGACTTGTCCGTCGCAGTACCGGCCTGCGCCGATCCCGATGGTTGGAATGCTGACCGCTTTGGAAATCGCCTCAGCCACTTCTTCCGTAACCAGCTCCAGCACAATGCCGAAAGCCCCGGCAGCTTCAAGTCCTTTGGCCTCATCCATCAGCCGTTGCGCATCCTTCGCGTCCTTGCCTTGGATCCGGTAGCCGCCAATCATGTTGACCGACTGCGGTGTCAGACCGATATGGCCCAGCACCGGAACACCGGCCGCAACAACGGCAGATACAGCCCCGCAAATTTCCAGCCCGCCTTCCATTTTAACGGCTTGCGCCCGGCCTTCCTGCATCAGTCTGCGCACACCGCGCAGCGTCTCGTCAATGCTGCCGTGATACGTCATAAACGGCATATCCGCCACAATGAACGTATTCTGCGCACCACGCGCCACGGAACGTGTGTGATAGACCATATCGTCAATCGTTACCGGAAGGGTTGTATCATAACCCAGTACAACATTCCCGAGCGAATCACCGACCAGAATCAGATCGATCCCCGCTTCTTCGGCCAGCAGGGCTGAAGGATAATCATAAGCGGTCAGCATGCTCAGCGGCACACCGTCCGTTTTCATTTTTTTCATTTTCACAATATTCAGTGCATGTTTGTCTGCCATTTGCTCCCATTCCCCTTTTCGTAGTTAAAATACGCGTAAACGCGCAAACAAAAAAACCTTTTAGCATGGTCCGCTAAAAAGGTCCGAAGGGCAAAAAAGAGTCACTCGCGATCGTCCCTTCTGTCTCGGTCCTTACGGCTCAGAGCAGAATCCAACGTAACCGTGGAAATACAGTTATGAAGGTGAATCCGAAAAGCAAATTGCTGTTGTACAGCTTGCTTGAATGAGTACAGCTCGACCCTGCGATACCGTCTCTGAACATATTATAACAAAAACCGCTGCTAATTACACCAAAAAAATGTGACAAGGCATGGAACCCTTGTCACTGGATCATTTCAATTTCACCTGATAATATGCAGATGATATTCCCGGCAGTATCCCTTAGCAGCAGCCCGCCGCCGTCATCCAAACCGACCGCAGTACCTTCGCTGCGTCCCTCGGGTGTATTAAAGTACACCTGGCGCCCCAAGGTGACCGACATGGATTCCCAGAGCTCACGAACAGGCTTAAAGCCCCGTTCTATGTAAAGGGTGTACAAAAACTCCAGCTCGGCCAGCACCGCTTCCGTGAGTTGCTTGCGGTCAACGGGAATGCCTCCCCCTTCGATCAGCAGCGAAGTGCCGACTCCTCGCAGATCATCCGGATAGTCGTCCTCCGTCAAGTTCACCGCAATGCCGATTCCCGCGATACAATAATGAAGGCCACCTTCCCTGAGCGATGATTCCAGCAGAATTCCGCAAATTTTGCGTCCGCCTGCCAGCAGATCATTCGGCCATTTGATGCCGGCCTGCACGCCGCTGATCTCGCGAATGGCGCGGCAGACGGCTACGCCAGCCAGCAGCGTCAGCTGCGGCGTCAGTGACAGCGGAAGATTGGGGCGCAGCACCACACTCATCCAAATGCCTTTGCCGCGCGGTGAATGCCACCTTCTGCCCATCCGCCCGCGGCCGCCGGTCTGTTCCTCGGCGATGATCGCCGTTCCTTCCGTAGCGCCATTTTCGGCGAGCCTTTTGGCTTCCTCCTGCGTAGACACCACCGATTCCAGTCGCTGTACACTTCGGTTCCAGCCCGAAACAAAAGTATCTCTGTTCAGCCCGGAAAGCCCCGGCGTTTCATCGCTATTCATCGTTATCCATCCTTTTTGCTTCCTGAAGCAATGATTGTTTATTGTTAGCAATATCTCCAGCCGCTACGGCCTGCAGCAGCGCATGCAGCAGCTCTCCCAGCCACGGGCCGGGACGTTTCTGCAAAGCTTCGGCCAGCTCATTGCCTGTCACCGCAAGCTCTGCCAAGGTCTGCAGCGGCATTGATGCGCTCCAGGACCGCAGGAGACCCGTGGAGAGCGCCGGGGCTCCAGATGGCTGCACGGCGGCGTTATCCGTCTTAGGCTCTGATGGATCAACCTGCTCGACCAAGGGACTGCCTAACCCTGGCATGTCCACATGCAGCTGCACAGCTGCTCCGGGCCCGGCTTGGGCCAGGCCAAGACGCTGCTGATAGGAGGCGGCCTCCGGCACCGCCTCCAGCAGCGTCAGCCACCCTTCGGTGGCTGACGTGCCCAAGGCCAGCACGGCGGCGATCCAGCGCCGCCGAAGCGCCTCGGTGCCGCCCGGAGATTCCGGCGGCACCTCTGCAAGCGCTGCGGTCCAGGCTTCGCGGACACGCAGCACCGAGGTGACGGCGCTGCGCGTCGCCCCCGGGAACGTCCATGCCCGCATCAGGGCGTCGGCCTCAGCGGCCGGCGTCTTCAGGGCATGGAGCAGGAGCGCCCACCGCAGGAGGGCGCCGGGCAGTTCCCCGATCCCGGCTAGCATGGCGGCTGCTGCCGCCATGTCGCTGCCGGTCCAGGGGAACGGGGCTTTGCCGCGCGGCAGCAAGCCGCTGCGCGCGAGAAGACCGAGGCCGCGCGCAGGATGCGGCCCTTCTATCATGCGCTCCAGCTCCGCGCGGAGACGCTCCACAGCAATATGCGCCAGCTTGTCACGCTGGCGCAGCAGCCCCCGCCACGTATTCTTAGCGATGGCGAAGTCCAGCACAGACGCGAACCGCACGCAGCGCAGCATGCGCAGCGCGTCCTCGTCAAAGCGTTCCTCCGCCGTGCCCACACAGCGGATCAGGCGATGCTTCAGGTCAGCAGCTCCGCCAAAAGGATCGACCAGCTGCCCGTCCAGGCCGCAGCATATGGCATTGATCGTAAAATCACGCCGCCGCAGGTCCTCCTGCACATCGCTTACAAAAAAGACGTGCTCCGGGCGGCGGTGATCAGCATAGCCGCTCTCCGTCCGGTACGTCGTTACTTCAAAGCTATATCCATCCTGCAATACGGTAACCGTGCCGTGTGCAAGCCCGGTCGGGACACAACGTGTGAACATGGCCATTACTTCTTCCGGCAGTGCCGAAGTCGTAAGATCCATATCATGCACCGGTCTGCCCAACAGCTCATCACGGATGCAGCCGCCGACAAAATAAGCCTCACGGCCGGCTGCATGCAGGGTGGCAATCACTTTGCCTGCCGCCTCTGCCATGCCGGATGGTGCCATTTTCCATTCCATGAAGCACCCCTTACCCCCGGACTTTATCCATTCCGAGCACCTTTCGCCCAAGCACACGGTAATAAATATCCTCATATTGATTCGTAATCATGTCTCTGCTGAAATCGTTACAGGACCGCTCCAGACAAGCTCTTCTGAACTGCTCTATCATGTCCTCATTCGAGAGCAGCTGAACGGCATATTTAGCCATGGCGGCTGTATCGCCAATGGGAGCCAGGAACCCGGTTTTGGCATGCTGGATCAATTCGGGAATGCCGCCAGCCTGCGAGCCGATTGTCGGCACTCCGCAAGCCATCGCTTCCAGGGCTACAAGGCCAAAGCTTTCCTTCTCGGAAGGCAGCAGCAGGAGGTCGGCCAGGGAAATGACCTGGGCAATATCATCCTGCTTACCGAGAAAGCGAACTTTGTCTTCCAGACCCATCTCATTGATCTTCGCCTGAATCTTCGGCAGATCGGGCCCTTCACCCACCAGCAGCAGCTTGGCAGGCAACTCATGGCTCACCTTTGCAAAAATGTCAACCACATCACCGACACGTTTGACTGGACGGAAATTGCTGATATGCATCAGGATTTTCTCATCCGGTGAAGCAAAATCCCCCCGCAGATCGGACACGTCACGCGGATAATACACGCGTTTATCGACAAAGTTATAAGTTAGGTCAATATCGCGGGTAATATCCAGCACACGCCGTGTCTCTTTAATCAGATCCAGCGACACCGCCGTCACCGCATCACTCTCATTGATGGCAAGTCGGATCAAATCCTTAAGCGATTCATCCTGGCCAAGCACGGTAATATCGGTACCATGCAGTGTCGTTACCACTTTGATATCATTCCCTAACATCTGCTTGGCAAGGAACGCGCAGACCGCGTGCGGGACCGCATAATGGACATGTAATAAATCCAGCCCCTGCATCTTTGCGACCTGGGCCATCTTAGTAGCCAGCGCCAGATCGTAGGGGGGGTAACGGAAGACATAATAATCGTTAACCTCTACCTCGTGGTAAAATATATTTTTCTGAAACGTACCAAGCCGGAACGGGATACTGTGTGTAATAAAATGGACTTCATGGCCTTTCTCAGCCAACAGCTTGCCCAGTTCAGTCGCCACTACACCCGAGCCGCCAAGAGACGGATAACAAGTGATGCCTATTTTTAGCCGGTCCATAGCTCCGCCCCTTCGATAAACTTATGTTATGTTAGTACTATTAGTAATGACATGAGTTAATTATAGTTGTTCATCGGGCTGAAATAAAGCTTTGTGTTTAACGGTCTCCGGTGGTGAACAATTCAACTGCATGCGGCACTTTACTGGCGAAGCCCTCCGCATAAGGAATAAGCCTCCGCTGTCCGAGCAGCATATCCCGCGAACGGACGCGTTCGATATAGCCTTCATTAAGCGGGGTCGAAACTATATCCTCACCCGGTGCTTTCTCGAATTGCGAACGGTAGCAGGATAGCGCCTGCTCTTTAATGCTGTATTGTGCAGTCACATCTACGATAAGATCACACCGTCCGAGATCGTTAATGAAGTAAAAATAAAGCAGCGGTGCCGCTACCGCAGGCTTGTCCGGCATATATTTGCGCAGCTTGGCATTAAACACAGCCTCTTCCACCAGCTTGCTGCAAGCAATATGGTCAGGATGGCGGTCTTCCCAATAAGGTGCAAATACGATGTCCGGTGCGAATTTGCGAATTTCCGAGGTCACCGCTGAGAGATGCTCCTCTGTTAAACAGAGTCCCCGGTCAGGGAGCCCCAGATTCGTGCGGAGTGAGGCACCGAGCAGATCAGCGGCCTGCTGAGCTTCCAGCTTGCGCCGTTCTACGGTTCCGTTCGAGGACATTTCCGCAGCGGTCAAATCGCATAAGCCCACTTTCAGGCCGGCAGCAGTATGTTTGGCGATGGTTCCGGCCATGCCGATCTCGGCATCATCGGCATGAGCGCCGAATACTAGGATATCCAGCTTCATTATTCGTCCACACCAGGCTTGTACTTATGTACCAGCTCCCGCCAGCCGAAATCGCCCCGGTCAATCGCCTTGACCAGAATTTCTGCAGTAGCAATATTTGTCGCTACCGGAATGCCATACACATCACATAAACGCAGAAGGGCAGTAATGTCGGGCTCATGAGGTTGTGCCATCAAAGGATCACGCAGGAAAATAATCAGATCCAGCTCATCCTGCGCCACCAGCGAACCGATCTGCTGGTCACCGCCCAGCGGACCGGACATGTAGCGGTGGATATGAAGGTTGGTTTCGTCCATAATCCGCTGGCCGGTCGTTCCTGTAGAGTACATCTCAAGTCCAGTAAATACATGCTCATAAGCGGTTACAAAATTCACCATCTCATCTTTTTTCCGGTCATGTGCGATAAATGCAATCTTCAACATGTGTTCTTCTCTCCTGTCTATTCTATAAAGTGCTCAAAACCATAGATCATTCCTGTGTACTCCATCACTTTCTGGATACCCAGCTTGACTCCAGGCATATATCCAGCCCGTTCGTAAGAATCATGGCGTATTTTAAGCGATTGCCCAAAGCCGCCGAAGACTACTTCCTCCTGGGCAAACACACCGGGGAGGCGGACGCTATGAATGCGGAAGCCGTTGTAGTAGCCGCCCCGCGAGCCCTCAATAATTTCTTCTTCTTGAGGATTGCCTTGACGCAGCTCCTCACGCGCTTCAGAAATCATTTCCGCTGTCTTGATTGCCGTGCCCGATGGAGCATCCAGCTTCTGATCTCCATGATACTCGATAATTTCTAGATGTGGGAAATACTTGGCAGCTTGGGCGGCAAACTTCATAAGCAGGATAGCCCCGATGGAGAAGTTAGGTGCGATCAGCCCGCCGATTCCCTGTTCCTGGCATTGCTTGTCCAGTTCCTTAATTTGTTCGGGAGTAAATCCGGTAGTACCAATCACCGGACGTACCCCGTATTTAATTGCGAGTGTCGTATTAGCAAAGGCTGATTGAGGAGTCGTAAAATCAACTAACACATCCCCGTTGCTATGTGCAAGGGCGGCCTCAAAGTCCGATGTAACATTAACTCCGCATTCTTCCAGTCCCGCGAGACGACCGGCATCGATACTGCCTGCCGATCGATCTACAGCCGCAGCCAGTTCCAGTTCATCATCCTGCAGCACCAGCTTTATAACCTCTTTGCCCATTCTGCCTCCTGCTCCGGAGACAATTACTCTGATCTTGTCGCTCACCCTTATTTCCTCCTCGCTTTCACTGGTTCCATGTTTATTGGATATATTTTTGCAATGATTTCTGAAGGTCCTTCATGAGCTGCCGCAGACCGGAATCATCCGGATGCAGGGAAATGACCTCTTTCATCGCGGCGATGGCCTGCAAGTGCTCGTTCATCCGGCTGTGCGCAATGGCGAGCCATACATATGCATCCCCGTATAGTGGATCCAGCGTAATCGCTTCTTTCAGCAGCGTGATCGGATGATACGGATTATTCGTCCCTGCCGTTTCATCTTCAAGCAGCCTTTTGGCCTCCTGGACAAGCTGCAGCGCCTGCAGATGCTGAAGATGCAGCCGATATTCAGGCTTGCCATTATCAAGCTTGAGCGCTGCCAGTGCATGCTCCAGCGCCTTCTCCAGCATCCCGCTGCGGGCATAGGTAATGGAACAGCGGTATCTCACCTCGGCATCATCCGGACTGGCCGCTATAGCTGCCTCAAAGAAGTGTATCGCTTCGGCGAAATCGCTGCGCAGAATAGAGCGGTAGGCCGCTTTTACAAAATCGTTATGATTCATATCCTCACCATCCTAACGGCTAAATCCCGTTCGTTTGGTACAGCATATGTTATAGAAGCCTAATCGGTGTTTTTCAGTGTCCATCGCCCGGCATCGCGGGTATTGAACTTATGCATGACTTTATTGTGGGCTTCAGTCAGATCGATGCCCAGCGAATTGGCGAAGCAGATCGTAATGAACAGAATATCGCCCAGCTCCAATTCAATGGAATTTTCCGCTTCGTCGGATTTTTTCGGCTTCTCACCGAACTGATGGTTTACTTCACGGGCCAATTCACCCACTTCCTCGGACATTCGGGCCAGCATAGACAGCGGGCTGAAGTAACCTTCTTTAAATTGTGAGATGTACGCGTCGACTTCACGCTGCAAATCACCAAGACTTTTATCCATAATTTGTTTCTTCGCCCCCCTGAGAGTTCTTGCCTTCTGTTTGCCCCTATGTTATCGTAAAGACGTTTTGAAGACAAATCTTTTTTAAATTTACAGCTTTACCCCATGAAAGCAATGTTAGTACAAACTGCCCATTAAGAGGCTTAGGCGAGGGATTATATGAAATCATCCAAATTGTTCGCGATCGGCAAAACAGTAGCTCCCATTATGCTCGGTGCCGCAATTTATGCATTTGGGCTCCTCTATTTTATAGTGCCCAACCAGCTGATGGAAGGCGGGGTAACCGGGATTACCATCCTGCTGAATTACGCCTTTGACCTTCCTATATTCCTGACTACCTTACTACTTAACCTTCCGCTGTTCCTGCTCGGCTGGAAAGTGCTCGGCTCAAACCAGATTTTTTATACAGGTATAGGAATCGGTTTGTTGACCTTTTTCCTCTGGGTATTTGAACGGCTGATTGCTGGCGGCTGGCTTGTCCCGTTCAGCACCGAGCATGATTTCATTCTTGCTTCATTATATGCAGGGGTGACGCTTGGCGCAGGACTTGGGATCGTCTTCCGTTACGGCGGGACCACCGGCGGTGTCGATATCGTAGCCAGAATTCTTGCCCGCAAGTTCGGCTGGAGCATGGGACAGATTATTCTGGCTGTCGACATTCTCATCATCGGCGCCTCCCTGCTCTACATTCCCCGGGAAAAAATATTGTATACCCTGGTGGCCGTCTTTATTTCTTCGCGGGTCATTGATTTTATTCAGGAAGGTGCATATGCCGCCAAAGCCTTCACCATTATCAGCGATGACGCCCCGCAAATTGCCGATCTTATCACGGCAGAGATGGACAGGGGCGTAACGCTTATCCCTGCAATCGGCGCTTACTCCAAGCAGGCGAAACACATGGTGTACTGTGTCGTCTCCCGCCAGGAGATCCGCCGCCTCAGCCAGCTGGTGAAATCCATCGACCCCACGGCTTTTGTGATCATCAGCGATGTGCATGATGTACAGGGGGAGGGGTTTCGGCAAACCTAAATCCATGAATCAATGTGATTCATCATTAATAAAGAGTGGACAAAAAAAGGCTTTCCCTGCCATCATCACGATGGATGATGGGGGAGCCTTTTATTTAGCAACATCTTATAATCCGCAGAAAATATATCGTCACAGAACTATTAACCATACGGGATCTGCCACCGCCTGCCTCATGGCCGGATCTATACCGGCTTCCACTCCTCATTCTCACCGCGGTACTTCCGGTATCCGGTATAGGCCAGCGCTGCCAGAATGAACGCCCCGGCAAGCAGCCCCCACCCTCCATACTCCGGCGGAGACAGCGGCAGAGATAAAGCCGGCTCATCCCTCTCTTTGCCAAACATCACCCGGACAGCGTCCTGTCCGTAAGAAACGATCTCCAGCAGGCGTGTGCGTTCGATCGGCTGAGATGAGGATGGAATACCCGCCGCGTAAGATAACCAGGAATCAAAGGCGTTCACCACCTCCGGCTGGCGGGAGATGACCACTGCAGGACGGATATTGTCATATCTGCTTTGCAGTCTAGTTACTGCCGTTTTCCAATCCTTAAGATTATTAGCAACAGCACTTTGCTCCATATCGTTCAGATCCTCGCGGATCAGCTTGTAGTACTGCAGCCACATCGGTTGCTTTGGATGATTCAGGCTATTGGCAGCGAGCCTGAGCTTGGCAGCGGCAGCTTCCCACTTCTGGGGATTGATTTGCTCAGCCGCCATTGTAGTCTTAAGATCCATAACCAATGTCGTCAGTGCATTTATCCCCTCCACCGAGGTCAGGCCTTCAAAGGATGAGGATACAACAATCTGTGAAATCTCCTCGCTCTCCTGCCTTGCCTTGGCGACATTCCCTTCCAGAACATAGCTGTATAAAGCCTCTGCCGCCTGCTCCAGCCGCTGTGCTCCAGTCCTGCCGGTAAGCGCCGGAGATTCTCCGCTTACGGAACTCCCGGTACTAAGCAAATTTGCAAAGCCGGAACCTGCAGCGTCAGCACTAGAATCTGCCATAACCTTTCCACTATTCCCTCCGGCAAGCAGCCAGCATAACACTAACCCTGTCAGCACATAATATCCCCTGCGCGGCATGAGACATCCCTCCTACCCTAAATGTATGGCAGGAGGACAAGAGATAGAACAGCCTGTCAGCGCCTGTTGCTGAAGCTCTCCATGGGCCTGGTTCTTCTGCTGAAAATCCAGGCCGCGGCGGCGCTGAGCAAGGTTAAACCAATAGTGAAGTACTGCACCCCTATTACATCATCCTCCAGCACAGAAGGCAGCCACGGATAAATCCCAATCGAATAATCCACCATGTCATTGGCAAGGGTCCAGAGCAGCGCCAATGGCAGCATTCTGCGGAAAGCGAAGAAGCGGGCATAGATCAGTGCTTCAACCGCCATCCCGGTATGCGATGCGACCAGCATCCAGTCCTTCCAGCTCACAGTGTCCCCCTGATATCCCCCGGCAAAAATAATGCTTACCGCCCAGATTCCGTACTTCACGGAGGTGAGAACCGCCAGTGCTTCTATCAGTTCACGCAGCAGTGTCCCTTTCAGGCGCTTCGGCGGATACAACAGGAGCAATAAAGCGGCAGTAAAGAACAGGCTCGCAGTCGGACTATCCGGAACGAACGGAAGCAGCCAGGCAGGATAATTAGCTGCTGTATATTCCAATTGATTGCCGTACCACATGTAACCGTAAATCGTACCGAAGAAATTCACAATAAAGAGCAGCCATATGACTCCCCGGTGTTTAAACAACCTCTCGAACCAATGAACCGGCATATCGACACATTACCTCCTAGATCATGGCAGCCTCTGCATTTACACAACCAAAAACCTGACCGCATGCACGATCAGGTTTGCGCTTATCATTATTTTACTGTTCGCTTTTTTGTTTGGCAAGCCAACCGGCAAGAGTGTCAATATCCTGCTCTGTCAGACCTGCCGCCACCGCCGTTTCATACATCGGAGGCATTTGCCCCTGTCCCTCTTTAATGATCGCAAGAATCGCATCTTTGTCATGGGTATCGCCGACACCACGAAGCGCAGGCACACTACCTCCACCTTTCATATCGACAGCATGACAAGAGACACAGGTAGCTTGCTTATAAAGCGCCATCGCCGGATCACTCTTGTCCACGATGGCTACTTCCTTCGTTTCAACAACACTTGTGGTCGGCAAACCTTTGGCTCTGTTCTCTGCCGCCTTTTCCTCACGCTGCACATCCTCAGGAATTTGATCCGTTAACGCCATTTCATGCTTATATTCCGTCCAGGCTGTATTCGTCAAATAAATGATCGCTGCGAGCGAGAGGAACATTAAAGAGGAAGCAATCGGCCGGCGGTAGAACCGCCGTTCCCGGCCCGTATCCAAAAAGGGGGCCAGCAAAAGCGCTCCAAAGGCTACACCTGTAACGCCGAGTGTGCCCAGCACAATATAGTCACCAGAGGCATAGGGCAGCTTCAAATATTGATACAGGAACAGGAAATACCAGTCTGGTATCGGAATTACAGTTGCACTGGCATTCGCAGGGAAGCCTAGCGGCGCCGGCTCTGAAATGGTCAGCACCAGGATGCCCACCAGCACGACAACACCGACCATCCATTCTTTCAATAGGAAGTTGGGAATAAACGCTTCCGATTTGCCCGGATATGCCGTATAGTCCGGCGGTGTAATGAAACCGTTACCCTTGCGGACACGGGAATCGCCGACAAATACGACTTTTTCTTTGGTGTTGTCCTTGTCTTTGTGTGCCATCTGCAGTTCCCCCTTTCTGTCAATTGACTTACAGCGGACCGGAGATACCCTGTCTGCGGATCATAATAAAGTGTCCGACGAGCAGAATAAGCAGGACCGCCGGGAGGAAAAATACATGCAGTGCAAAAAAGCGGGTTAAAGTTTCTGCGCCGACAATAGTGCCGCCCTGCATCAGTTCCTTCAGCACAGGCCCCATAACGGGTACAGAATTAGCAATTTCCAGTGTAACCTTGGTTGCAAAATAAGCTTTGTTGTCCCAAGGCAGCAAATAACCGGTCAGTCCAAGCCCTAGCATCACGAAAAAGATAAGCATACCGACGATCCAGTTCATTTCGCGCGGTGCCTTGTAGGAACCGGTGAAAAATACACGCATTGTATGAAGGAACATCATCACGATGACGAGACTTGCGCCCCAGTGATGCATACCTCGGACGATCTGCCCGAAGGCCACCTTCGTCTGCAAATATTCCACACTGGCATAGGCATTTATAATATCTGGAACATAATACATGGTCAGAAACATACCCGATAAGATCTGAATGACTGTAATAAAGAAAGTAAGTCCGCCAAAGCAATAAACAAATGCCGAAAAGTGATGTGCCGGATTGACATGCTCAGGTACCTCATGATCGGCTACATCTCTCCAAATCGGCGTAATATCCAGACGTTCATCAATCCAGTTGTAGACATTTTTAAACATCAGATTTACGCCTCCTTCTTAGCTTCGGTGTTGGGGACGATATCGCCAAGATAGACCCAGCCTCCATCAATCTTGGTCTTGTACTGGTCAAGCGGCTTCGGGGCTACCTCTAGATTCTTGCCTACTTTGGTATACCTCGCTCCATGACATGGGCAATGGTATTCATCCGGATAGGACTTGTTATTGTTCCATCTGACCGTACATCCCAGATGCTTGCAGATCGGTGAAAGCGCATAAATTTCTCCGCTCTCATTTTTACGGATCCAGGCTGTCAGCGTAGCTGTACTGGCATACCATCCGTCCTGCTGTTTCAGCTCAAACGTAAACTCCTGCGGTTCATCGGTAATTTTAGAGGTCTCCGCAATTTTGATGAATTCACCCTCGCCTTTTTTATGTAATATCGGGTCTACGGCAAAACGGATCATCGGCAGGACTGCCCCGGCCCCCATAAAAGCGGTAGCTCCGCCAAGGGTATAGGTTAGAAACTGTCTGCGTGACATCTCTTTTAGGCTGGGCGGTCCTTGCGGATGCGGCTCCTGCTCTTCTTCATGGCTGCTCATACTGTGTGTAACCCCCTATTCAGAAATTGGAGAAGGCACCTGCAGTGTTATCCAGAGGTTTTTCCTGTAAATAATCCGTTTACAATGATATAAGTCACACGACATATAAGTTCAACCTAATCATAGCGTAGGGTCCAAAACCCGTCAAGAATATTGTCTAAATTGTGACAGGCATATTGGGGTGCTTTTCTATAAATTGTTGATTTTTTGTCACATTTAACTCATTTATCTTCTTGCCACATCTGCTCAATTTTCCTCCCTATCTGACTCTTAAAGGACATTATCCGGGACGCGTCAAATCCAGTCAGGGAAAGGAATAAATCGCTTTCAACAATTTCGTTGGACAACAGTTCCAAATCGGATGAAGCCACAATGACATATTGGAAGTGACTGGATTTGACTTTTCGGCAAATCTCATTTACGTATTGAGAACTGTCACCTGAGCTGTACTGAATTGCCGGGTAGGTTACAATGCGCCCTTGAAAGGGTTGTTCAATACAGTCCAGCAAATCACGCAACCGTTCAAGTGCCTCTGCCGCCTCCGGCGGACTCTCCGTACCCTTCAGGCCAGTAAACGGAATCAGGCAGGTATCGAAGTATTTGCAGTTTGCCTCCCAGCTGCTTTTGTCAAAATCACTAAATTTCATTACTGTTCATTCCCCTCAACCTGAAATGTTCAAACATTTTTGACAACCATTTCTCCTTGCTTTCTCGAAGACACTGCTAAATCCCTCTTTTACAGGAAAACAAAAAAAGAAATGCGCCAAGCGCATCTCTTATGCCAAACTTTTCAGTTCTTCAGTCAGATACCGGAAAGCCGTTTTATCTCCGGCCGCCAGCGCTGTGTCAATCTCCCGGTACAAGATGTCGGTACGACGCTTTCGCAGCGCTTCATCCCACACCATTTCTGCCGCAAGCCCTAGCATCACTTCATAGGTAGCCTTCATTTTGTCCATTCGATACACCTCCGCTGTTTAGAAGTTTCCATATTCCTTCGCCTTGTTCACATAACTCTCGCTGGTTCGTGACATTCTCAGTAAGTCCTGCTCGGTCAATTCACGGACCACTTTGGCGGGGGTACCCAAGGAAAGGGTGTACGGCGGGATCACTTTGTTTTCGGTTACAAGAGATCCGGCTCCTATTAAAGCATATTCACCAATCTCTGCTCCGTTCAACACAATCGCACCCATTCCGACTAATGTGCCTCTGCCTATCCTGCAACCATGAATGATTGCGGAGTGCCCTACCGATATGTCATCCCCCAGTATCAGCGGCAAATTCTCCGCCACATGGCCTACAACCCCATCTTGAATGTTGCAGCCTTTTCCAATAATGACTGGAGCAAGATCGCCCCGAAGCACCGCATTGAACCAAATACTTGAATACTGTCCTACACTCACATTCCCTACCAGCTTAGCCCCTTCTGCCACGTAAACAGATTCATCGAGCTGCGGTATGTAATTCCCATAAGCAATCCGCATTTTCCTCCCCCTTACTTCGGCAGTCGCTTCGGAGTAGCAGCTTCTGTCCCCCATGGCGTCATTTGGACTACCGGACCTTCAGGTGTCTCCCCAAGCCGGATCATTCCAAGATGCAGCATCATCCGCAAAATACGCTGTTCCAGGATCGATGCGGCATCATCATAATAAAACGGTTTGATCAGCCAGCCCAATCCCTCCACTAAGGAAGAAACGCTCACCCACTCTTCCGCACTTACGCTAATCCAGTATACGAGCGATGGAAGATTAGGAACAGCACCTTTATAGAGTTTTAACCAAAAGGTGAATAACTGCATCAGTCTTTCTGATTTTCCTTCCGCAAGCAGCGTCTCACCTGCCGAGGTCAACTTCAAACGGTAACCTTCTTCCGAAATATAGCGGCGGTGCCTCGCATAATCATACAGAAGCGCCATTCTTGGCGGATAATGCTCGCATGCTCTGCCGTAACCGAATCTCCAGCCCCCCTTGCCCAGCAGCGGCTCAGGAACTTGGATCGCGTTCATTACGCCCTGCTGATAACGTTTATAGAGGGCACCCTCCTGGTTCAGCTCCAGCTCATTGTCCATCACATAACGCAGGAACATCAGCAGATCGCCCGCCAGCAGGTCACCTTCCCCGCGGTATACCGCTGGCTCGCTGCTCCGGACCACATGTTCCTTGATATGCTGGCCCATCCTCTCGCGGAAACGGTTCTTCAGATCCTCCGGCACCTGAAAGAGGTATCTGCTCTGCTGTGAGGCGCCGCTGAAGAGCCATCCGCCGCTTTTGAACCGGCTGACCATCTCACGGTAACCGCCGGTTTTGCCGGCAGGTGCATCAAAGCAGGCCTGCCTCGCGGCAGCCAGCAAATCTTCAAGACTGAATTTGCTGCGTTCGTCGAACAACAGTGTGTTGAGAAACCGCAGTTCCTCCGGGGTGCAATCCCGGATATGAGTCTCCATGAAATCGCGGCTTCCTAGCGTGATCAGTATACTCTGAATCAAATCATGTTTAGAATTTCGTTTGCAATCGCACTGGTAGCGCCCCGCAATGGCGGTAAGCTGACCAATGTCTGCGTAAGTGAGCATATCCGCCAGATTCATCTTTTATCGCCTCACCGTTTTACTACCATTATGGGAAATACAGCCCTTTTTATTCCTTATTACGCAAAAAAAATAACCCGAGGCTTCGGGTTAACGCTGATTTTGCAAGATATGACGTGTACAATTGTATAACAGCGGACTCCATTCCAGTTCCTTCTTCTCCAGAATGGTCAGCGACAGATTGCCAAGACGTTCTGTGTACTTGTCCTTATAAAGCGCGGTGTACAGCTGAGCCAGAAAGCCGCCGTGGGAAATTACCAGCACATTGCTCTCCGGGTAACGGGCCGATAGATCCTCCAGAAAAGCCAGACCGCGTACCTGCAGCTGTTCATCCGTTTCTTGACCCAGCGACAGCAGGTTCCACTCTTTGCCCCACTTCTCCTCCCGCTGCATGGCAGTCATGCCTTCCACCTGCCCATAGGCACGCTCACGGATCCGGTGATCGGGTTCAAGCAGTGGAATGTCCAGCTTGGCAGCTACGATCTTCCCTGTCTCCGCTGCACGGGAAAGACTGCTGGTAATGCAGTAGTCCCAGCGGTAAGGTTCCTGCAGAAGCCTGTCTCCCAGCATCTCAGCCTGCCTCCGGCCCTCATCGTTAAGCGGAATATCACTTTGCCCCTGTATCTTTCCTTCCGCATTCCAATCGGTCAGCCCATGGCGTACTAAGCCGATAAGCATTGCCATCACCCTTCCCCTCCTTTATGTTTGCTTAATAATGTATCATGAATGAAAACAAATGTCTTCTTTTCGAAAGATTATTATGCCTTTTCGCTCTTCCTGCACGGAAACAAGACAACAAAAAAAGCCCGCTTTACTTGGTAGTAAAGGGAGCCCCTCATTGTCTGCGGTAACGGTTCAACCGGATGAGCAAAAATATCGATAAGCCTACCCCTAGCATGGACAGCATCATCCAATATTGTGGATGGGTTGGCCCCATACTTACTACAAGCGGCTCGATAATGCCGCCTTCTGATTCAAGAACAGGATAAGCCGGTGACCATCCTAGTGAAAGGCCGGCCACACCCGTATCCACAATTCCGCTTTGCGCTGTGGTTGTGTTATGGGATGTCTTAAACATAGTGAAATATAGGAAGCTCGATAGAAACACTGCCAGAAAGCAGGCAATCCAAAGGCTTATCCGGCGGCGGAAAACTGTAGAATTACCGGCAGATTTCCCGTCCCCGGGCATCAGCCAGGGACTCTCGAGATAAATCCGCTCCATAACCCTGAGGTTTATAGCTTCCGCACGTTCTTCGCTGACTTCTACCTTCGCCTCAAGCATAAGCTCACTGCTCTCCTGCCACAATGCCCACTCGGAGGCGCAGTACGGGCAACTTGCAATATGCCTCTCAAGTTCAATCCGCTTGGGGTCGGTGGGGGGAGCGTCCCACAATAGCGGAATGAAATCTTGCGCTTCCCTGCAGTTCATTGGCCTTACACCCTCTCAGCCTGCTCTTCAAGTTCAGGCTCATAGAAATAGGACTCGAGCTGGAGCTTCACACTGCTCCTGGCACGGAACAATAATGATTTCACGGAGCTGACACTCTGATCCAAAATAATGGCGATTTCCTGATAATCCATTTGATCATATTCACGCAGAATGAGTGCAGAACGCTGCTTCTCCGGTAGATTATTGATCGCTTCACGGACCAGCATCATCCGTTCCTTACGAAGTGCCGCTTGCTCCGGCGCTACCTCCGGCGGAGCTACAGGAGTATAGCCGCTTTCCTCAAGAGATACATTGCCTGCACGATTCTTGCGAAGCTCACTCAGCACCGTATTGCGGGCGATTGTATACAGCCATGTTGAGAATGAAGCATCCACTTCACGGAAGGAATGCAAGCTGCGGAACGCCTTATAAAAGGTCTCCGAGCAGAGATCTTCAGCAATCAGCTCCATATGGGAATTCTTAAGCATATGATAGACAAAAGCCAATATTTTTCGTTGGTATCTTCGCATCAGTTCCGAGTATAATTCTGTGTTTCCTTGCTTAATAAGCTGGATCAACTGGGAATCCGTCATGGTGAGTTCGGCCCTCCTCGCCCTTGCACGTTTAATCCCGGCCGGTCTGTAACTACTTATACCGGTCGGGGCTTAAAAAGTTGCGCTATTACGCTAAATTTGTACCGTTTTATGAAATACTTCCTATGTATATTCAAATACCCGGTAAAAAAGGCATGCCACATGTAAATACAGAAATAAATACGCATCTTTACAGGTTTCCTTACATCCCGCACGGCTCTTTTTTGATGATTATGGAAAGGAATCTATTAACATACTTAACCCAGTATAGCATAGATTCTAACAGGATGACATTAATAGACTCGAGGCAACAATACACTATTTTACATTTAGGATATTAAGTCGAATCCTGCTTCATTCCAAAGCCTGCCATCTGTGCACATAAAAAGTCATCGAAACGCTCTTTCTTATCAATTCCGAATGGCCTGACCTGCGATTTGGAAAATAAAGTTTAAATAAAGTGTTGACAAAATGTAAACGGATACATATAATAAAAGTACAGTATGGTTTCTCTCCACTCCTATCCAAACACTGCACAATTCCAATTCATTGTGAATTGTAGCCGCTTACTTTGTAAGCGGTCTTTTTTTGTCCATTTTCAGGCAGAGGTGCGCTGTAACCTAAAACAAACAGGGTTTTGACTTCGAAGTTTACTCAGTTAATTTGCGTGGAGTCCGATAACTTACTACAATTTATATAGCGTGAAGCATATAAATTCCTATATTTTTAAAAAAGCCGGGGCATTCGCCCCGGCTTCTACACATATACCGTATAATCGTTGTGCTGCAGCAGAATCTTAGCCCGCTCCATGTCATTCTCTTGACGGAAAGACAGCCGCATAATGCCGGGAACGTCTTCACGGCTTTCAATAATCTGCACATTGCTAAGGTTGATACCCTGATCCCCCAGCTCCGTAGCGATTCGCCCGATAATACCCGGATGATCGGGAACATCAATATGGAGATCGAACAATGGCGTAATCATTCCTTTGCGGCGCTCCGGCAGCTGGCTGCGGAAGCCGTTAGCTTCGCTGAAAGCCTCCTCAATGCCTTCTCCGTCCGCCGTCTCCAGCAATTGGATAAATGAAGATACCTCCTGATTCCAATCCTTCAGCAAGCGCAGCATCACCGTACGGTTGTTAAGCAGAATATCGCGCCAGATGATCGGATCGCTGGAAGCAATCCGTGTGATATCGCGGAAACCGCCTGCAGCCAAAGTACTGTACAGGGAATCCGTATTATCATAGGCGTGAATCTGATTCACAAGCGCGACGGCAATAATATGCGGAAGATGGCTGATCGCACCGACGATTTCATCGTGGCGTTCAGGATCGAGCCGGACAATCTGCGCTCTTGTATGTAATAGCAAGGATTCAAGTGCATGATATGCTTCTTCCGGCACTCCCGGCGGAGGCGTCAGCACATAATAGGCATTCTCAAACAGCAGTGAGGAGGCTGCTTCCACACCGGAGCGTTCGGAACCGGCCATGGGATGCCCGCCTATGAAATGCACATCAGGAAAGTCCAGTGAAACCGCGCAGGCGGCAATGCTGGCCTTGGTGCTGCCGACATCCGTAATGATGCAGCCGGGTTTCAGCGGAAGCTTGCTTAACTGCTGCAAATAATCCTCCAGCATGCCTACAGGCACGCATAGAAAAATAAAATCGGCGTCCAGCGCCGCTTCTTCAACAGAAAGTGTTGCCTGATCGACAACACCTCTGCTGACATATTTAATTGCGGATTCAGGACGATGGGCATGGCCTACGACGGTCAGGCCCTTCTTGCCTTTGAAGCAAAGGGCCAGTGAGCCTCCGATCAGACCGACACCGAAAATGGCTATTTTTGTCGTCATGTTCTTTGTACTACCTGCCTTCTATAGGTATCGTCTTGTCTGTTACAGGTTACACCTGTACCTTCTGATCTTTAAGGACCCGCTCCAAAGCGGCGATAAAAGCCTTGTTCTGCTCTGTCGACCCGACAGTAACACGGATATAAGTCGGGTAAAGCCTGTGGCCTGCTCTTACAATGATGCCTTGGCGCAGCAAGGCGTCGAATACTTCGGTTGCAGGCTTGCGTACATCTACCATAATGAAATTACCGTGTGCCGGGAAAAAGTCCAGGCTCAGGCGTTTGAATTCTCCCTGAAGCTGAATGATGCCCGCGCTGTTGAGACGGCGGCATTCCTGCACATAATCCTGGTCAGCCAGTGCAGCCAAGGCGCCAGCCTGGGCTAGACGGGAGGTGTTGAAAGGTTCCCGAACCTGATTAATCAGCTTGATAATCTGCGGACTTGCAACACCATAGCCGATGCGGAGTGCAGCCAACCCATAAATCTTGGAGAAGGTGCGCAGCACAACCAGATTCGGATACTTAGCGAGCAGCTTAATTCCGTCGGAATAGGAAAGGTCTGTTACGTATTCGGAGTAGGCTTCATCGAGCACCACCATTACATTCGCAGGAACCGCGTTCAGGAAAGTGACCAGCGCCTCTTCAGGCACAATCGTACCGGTTGGATTATTGGGATTACAGATCCAGATCACCTTTGTCCGTTCCGTCACTGCAGCCAGCATCGCGTCAAGATCATGTGTACCGTTTGCCAGAGGCACTTCTATCGAAACAGCACCTTCGATATCGGCATTGCTCTTGTATACGGAGAAGGTCTGATCTGCCATAATTGTCTCGTCACCCGGCAGGAAAAAGGCACGTGTAATCAAGGCGATGATTTCATCGGAGCCGCAGCCGAATATGATATTGTCGTTCTCCACGCCAAGGTGGCTTGCCAGTGCGCTTGTCAAATCAGCGGCCGCGCCATCAGGATACAGAAAAAGATTGTCCAGATCGGCAATAATAGCAGCTTTTGCGCTCGGCGAAGGTCCATAGGGGTTCTCATTGGACGCCAGTTTAATGACCTCGCTTAAGCCCAGTTCTTTCTTAACCTCATCAATAGGTTTGCCTGGCTTGTAGACAGGGAGGTTGATAATATTTGGTTTCGGATTCATTTATGTTCCTCGCTCTCCATGGGTAAGATAGCTGCTCTCAGATCTGTTAGCAGACCGTTATGGTCTTAATTGTGCCACAAATTCACGAATTTGCAACAGTCCTTGGCTGCGGGTATCCGGATTGTCCAGCAGCGGAATCACATCCTCCACCTTGCGGACAATGGCACTGCCTACGACCACACCGTCGCAAATGCGGGCAAACCGTGCCACCTGCTCGCCCGTCGAGATGCCAAATCCAACAGCTACCGGCAAGTCTGTTGCCCGGCGTACGGATTCAATAAAGTCATCCACTCCGGTATGAAACGACGATCTTTCGCCTGTCACACCAAGGGAGGAGACACAATAGACAAAACCGCTGGCACCGGAGACAATTTTGGCAATCCGCTCACTGGAGGTCGGCGCGACAAGCGGTATCAGATTCACACCAGCCTCACGGCTACGCAGGCGCATCTCCCCGGACTCCTCCACAGGCAGATCGGGAATGATCAGGCCGCTGATTTCGTGGGTCTCAAGCTCTGCAAAAAAGGTGTCCAAGCCCATCTGCATAACCGGATTATAATAGGTGAACAAAATGAACGGAAGCTCGCTTCCCGCCTGTCGGGCCTTCAGTGCCGTTTCCATACAGGTTCGAAGGTTAATGCTGCCTCGCAGCGCTCTAGCCGATGCCCGCTGGATCACCGGACCATCCGCGAGCGGGTCGGAGTAAGGAACGCCCAGCTCCAGAATATCTGCACCCGCTGCCTCCAGTTCGGCAATGATATCAAGCGTGGTCTTCAGATCCGGATCGCCTACCGTTAGAAAAGGAATCAAGGCCGTCCGGCCGGCCTCTTTAAGCTGCCGGAAGGTCAAATCCATCCGGTTTGTCGTGTCCGTTGTCATTGCTTACCCGCTCCTTCCGTATAGGCCATTATAGATTCCACGTCTTTGTCGCCGCGCCCGGACAGACAGATGACTACAATATCATCCTTGGTGAGCGTGGGTCCGATCTTAGCAACATGCGCCAAAGCGTGGGCCGACTCCAGAGCCGGAATAATGCCTTCAGTCATACACAGCAGCTTCAAAGCTTCAAGCGCTTCCTCATCCGTAACCGGCACGTATCGGGCACGCTCTATGTCTTTGAGGTAGGAATGCTCAGGGCCAACTCCCGGATAATCCAATCCGGCAGAGATGGAATGCGCCTCTGTAACCTGTCCATGTTCATCCTGCAGCAGATAGCTCAGGGAGCCTTGAAATACTCCATGGGTTCCCTTGCTCATTGTCGCAGCATGAAAAGGGGTATCGATCCCCTTGCCTGCAGCCTCTACTCCGATCATGCCGACATTCTCATCCTCCATGAACGGATAGAACATACCGATTGCATTGCTTCCTCCGCCTACGGCAGCAACCAGCAGATCCGGCAGCCTGCCTTCGGCCTCCAGAATCTGGCGGCGGGTCTCATCGCCGATAATCCGCTGGAAGTTGCGGACCATCATCGGATAAGGATGCGGCCCAACTGCAGAGCCTAAGATATAAAAGGTATCTTCAACATTGCTGACCCAGTAGCGCAGCGCTTCATTCCCTGCATCCTTGAGCGTCCGTGATCCGGAAGTCACCGGTATAACCTCTGCCCCCAGCAGCTTCATACGGAAAACGTTAAGCGCTTGGCGGCGAGTATCCTCCTCCCCCATAAACACCTTGCACTCCATCCCAAGGAGCGCTGCCACCGTAGCCGTAGCTACGCCATGCTGGCCTGCACCTGTCTCGGCAATAACCTTCGTTTTGCCCATCATCTTGGCCAATATTCCCTGACCGATCGCATTGTTGATCTTATGTGCTCCGGTGTGATTCAGGTCTTCACGCTTTAGATAGATCTTAGCCTCACCGATATGTTTACTGAAACGTTCCGCATAATACAGCGGAGTCTCCCGTCCGGAATACTGCTTCAGCAAATAATCTATTTCTTCCTGAAAAGCCGGTTCCCCCGAATACTTGCGGTAGGCTTCCTCCAACTCAATCAGTGCATTCATTAAAGTTTCAGGAACGAAGCGGCCTCCAAAAGAACCAAAACGCCCATTGATGTCCGGTACTTGTATCATGATTGCTTCACCCTCTCCACAAAAGCTGTCATTTTAACAATATCCTTAATTCCGCCGCTCTCCACTCCGCTGGAAACATCCACGCCATCCGGGGCGTAGCCCGTAAGCAATTCACTGACATTCCTCGGCTCCAGACCCCCGGCGATAAATAAAGGCAGCCCATACGCCGCTGCCGCCTGCTGGAAGTGAGGAATACGTGCCCAATCAAATGTCCGGCCTGAACCGCCGCCCTGCGGATCATAAGTATCCAGCAGCAATGCATCCACCACACCGGCATAGCTTTCCAGGCTACTATAGCTATCCGAAGCTTGTTCCGTATCACGGCTGACCACAGAAAGAGCCTTCCAGACCTGTACCTGCGGAAACGCCAGCTTAACCTCACGGCAGAATTCCGCACTTTCCTGCCCATGCAGCTGTATCACACCCAGTGGAACTGCGTTCATGATTTCCCGAAGCTCTGCCAGTTCAGGGTTCACAAACACACCTGCGGCTTCCGGAGCCTTGTCTGCCTGCCAGTCCGCAAGCTGCGCGGCAAGCACTGCTGCCTGCTCCGAGGTTATTCTGCGGCGGCTGGGAGCAAAGACAAAACCGACATAATCCAGTGGTAATCGCTTCATAGATTTTAGCACTTCAACGTCCTGAAGTCCACAGATTTTTACCATTGTCTCACTCATGCACGGCACGGCCTTTCCCTGCCTGCACCGGACCCAGCAGCTCATTCACCGCCTGCTCCACGTTCTGCTTACGCATTAAATATTCTCCAACCAACACGCCAAGGGCGCCGGTTGTGCTCAGATAATCTATATCGCCGGGCCCGGCAATTCCACTCTCACTAATCACTGGCACTCCCTTAGGTGCAAGCGTGGCCAGCTCTGCTGTAGTCGCAAGCGAGGTCTCAAAGGTATGCAGGTTGCGGTTATTGATTCCCAGCAGCACATTCGGATGTGCCGCTTTGCCGGTCTCCAGTAGCATTTCCAGTTCATTGCGGTCATGAATCTCAATAAGTACGTCCATTCCCAGTGAGGAAGCCAACTCTGTGAAGTTAGCAAGCCGGTTCGGGTCCAGAATAGCCGCGATCAGCAGGATGGCATCCGCTCCCAGCAGACGCGCCTCATAAATCTGTTTCTCGTCGATAATAAAATCCTTGCGCAGCAGTGGAAGACTTACCGCCTTTCTAACCTGCTGCAGGTATAAACCGCTGCCCTGAAAATACTCGCTGTCCGTAAGAACGGATAAGCAGTCAGCACCTCCCGCCTCATAGCCTTGCGCTATGGAAACCGGGTCAAAATCCGCCCGGATCAGACCTTTGGACGGGGAAGCCTTCTTTACTTCCGCAATCAGCCCCATCTCTCTGTTCCGCCGCTTCGTGAGCGCATCACGGAATCCTTTTGTGGACGGCAGCCCGGAAATTTCAAGTTCAGCCTGAGCCAGCGAAAAAGTCGCGGCCAGCGCCTCTACCTCTTTGATTTTGGTGGCAACAATCCGTTCAAGATACATAATCAAGCTCCTTCGTCATGACTTTCAGCTGCTCCAGCTTGAGCAGTGCCGCGCCTGAATCTACTACTTCTCTTGCTTTCTCTACGCCATCTCTCAATGTATCCGCCAATCCGGCGACATAGATACAAGCACCTGCATTGACCAATACAATATCACGGTAAGGATTAACTTCTCCGGCCAACACGGCGGTGATAATCGCTGCATTTTCAGCTGCATCTCCGCCAAGCACATCTTCCAGCGGATGTCTGCTGAGGCCCATTTCCTCTGGAGTCACTTCATAGGTAAACACAGCCCCGTCTTTCAGCTCGGATACCTGTGTAGGTGCCGAAATACTGATTTCATCGAGACCATCCAGACTGCTTACAATCATCGCCCGCTTGGAGCCGAGCTCCTTCAGCACATTCGCAACTGTTTCCGTCTTGTTGCGGTCATAAATGCCCATCAGCTGCCGGTCGGCTCCCGCTGGATTGGTCAGCGGTCCAAGCATGTTGAATACGGTCCGGACGCCGAGCTCACGGCGGGGTGCAGCGGCATGCTTCATGGATGGATGATAGATTTGTGCGAACAGGAAGCAGATACCGATGCTGTCCAGGCACTGCCGGGCCTGCTCCGCATTCAGATGAATGTTGACGCCCAGCGCTTCCAGCACATCAGCGCTGCCCGCTCTGCCGGAAGCAGAACGGTTGCCGTGCTTGGCGACCCGGACCGAAGCGGCTGCGGATATGATCGCCGAGGCCGTAGAAATGTTGAATTTATGGATTCCGGAACCGCCGGTTCCGCAGGTATCCAGCAGCCGGGTGCGCTCCGTAAGCACTGGAGTGCCGAAACCGCGCATGGCTTCAGCGAAACCGGTAATCTCCTCCACCGTTTCCCCCTTGATCCGCAATGCGGTCAGCAAGGCGCCTATTTGCGCCGGCGATGCCGATCCCTCCATTATTGTTCCCATAAGCTCACGAGCCTCTGTGCGGGTTAGATCCCTGCCCTCGATCAGTCCGGCAATTCCTGATTGCATCAATTGACTTGCTTCCATAGTTCTTTTCCTCCTAAAAGTTTTATGGAGCATTCTCTGCTCTGCTCATCTTCGTAATAAAACTCGCTTCGTAAGCATTCGCTTAAGTTTTGTGAGCATATGCAGCCTGAACCCGCGTCGAACAAAACTGACACCGGAAGCATACGCTAAAAGTTTTATGGAGCATTCTCTGCTCTGCTCATCTTCGTAGTAAAACTCGCTTCGTAAGCATTCACTAGGTTTTATGGAGCATTCTCTGCTCTGCTCATCTCTGCTATTCCCTGGTTAAGGGGTATATTCGTACATGTAATCCTGGTTGATTACCTGTTTTTCTTTCACCTCAGCCGGGAACATCGCTTCCGCCATGCGGATCGCCTTCAGCATCCCTTTTGCCTTGTTGAGGGTCTCCTCATATTCCTTCTCCGGAACAGAATCCCAGACAATGCCCGCCCCGGCCTGCACATAAGCCCGGCCCTTGCGGAAGATAATGGTGCGGATCGTAATGCAGGAATCCATATTTCCGGAAAATCCGAGATAACCGATGGCTCCGGCATACGCGCCTCTTGCTTCGCGTTCCAGCTCCGAGATAATCTCCATAGCCCGCAGCTTCGGTGCTCCGGAAACGGTGCCGGCAGGAAGGCAGGACAGGAAGGCGTCGAAGAAATCCTTGTTCTCGTCAAGCGTTCCGGATACGTTCGAAACCATGTGCATCACATGGGAGTATTTTTCAATTTCCATGAAGGAATCGCATTTGACGGTGCCGAACTTGGAGACCCGGCCCAAATCATTGCGCCCCAGATCGACCAGCATCAGATGTTCTGCCCGTTCCTTCTCATCATGCAGCAGTTCCTCAGCCAGTTCCCGGTCCTGTGCTTCATTCTCGCCCCTAGGACGGGTTCCGGCAATCGGGCGGGTCTTAACCCGGTCACCGTCCACCTTCACCAGCGCTTCGGGAGAAGTGCCGACAATGATCTCTTCATCCATCTTCAGATAATACATGTACGGCGAAGGGTTCAATGTGCGCAGCATCCGGTACACATGGAGTGGCGATACTTCCGTTTCTATGTGCAGCCGCTGTGACAGCACCACCTGAAAAATATCCCCGGCCCGGATGTACTCCTTGGCCTGCTCCACATTGCCGATATATTGCTCCTTCGTCAGGTTGGAGTGGATTTGGCCCAGCTCGATATCCTGCGGTATGCTGCGCCGGTTGACGTTTTCCTTCGGTCCTTCCTTCTGCAGCTCTTCAGCCATAACCTCCAGCTTGCGGCTAAGCTCTTCATAGCCTGCGCGGATGTCCGAGTCCGTATCTCCGTCCTTGATGTGCAGATTGCCGACAAGCAGGATTTGCTGCTTCACATGATCAAAGACAATGATCCGGTCGCAGAACATAAAGCGGATGTCGTCCATATTAAGATCATCTACGGCATGTGCCGACAGCTTCTCGTAATACTGCAGCAGATCATAGCCGAAGAATCCGATGGCTCCGCCTGTAAAGGGAGGCATTTCTTCCAGCTTCGGGCTGCGGTAAGAGCGGAGCAGCGCTTTAAGCTCCTCGACCGGCTTGCCCAAGAGCCGTTTTTTCTCTCCGCCGACTTCAACGTGAATGATGCCTTTTTTGCCGGAGATCATGAGGAACGGATCACTGCCGATAAAGGAATAACGGGCCCATTGAATGCCGCCCTCTACACTTTCCAGCAAAAATGCACGATCCTGTTCGGCAAAACGCTGGAACAGCCGGATCGGCGTCTCCATGTCGGCAAGCAGCCGCTTTACGACCGGAATTAAGTTATACTCCCGGGACAACGCCACTACTTCTTCGACTCTTGGGTTCGTCATTTGAAAACCCTCCTTGGGATCTGATATTATGTCCGAAATACAGAAAAACCTCTACCGAAGTAGAGGTTTGTATAAGTGTAAGTATGTGAAAAAGCGCTCAGGACCGGCATTATGAGCCATATATGCGGATATCTCCTATGTGGGAATAGACGGGTAGCGCTGTGAAACTCTACACCAAAATAATCCCAGAAGGGAATCACAAATAAATGGATTGCCTATACGAACTAAATCCTGCACTCAACTCAGCTATACTCATCTCATCTAAACTAAACTCTGCTTCACTCGGCTAACTCCACTATACATGATGATGGAGGTCATTGACAACCCCGCATCTGCAAATTATTACTTGCTCTGTGATAGATCCGGGCGAAGCTTCTGGGCTTCGTTCAGATACACATGGCGGATATCCCGCTGCGATTTATCGGTGTTGACCTGCACCATGAGGCGGATGCACTGTGGCAGGCTCCCCTTGACCGGGATTTCGACGGAACACATGAGCGGCACCATCTCCCAGCCTTCAATCTCACGGATCGCCCTTGCCGGGAAGGTAGCATCCAGATCAGCAGTCATCGTAATCCATACGCTGCAAATATCCTCTGCAATCACGTCATTGCGTTCGACGATTTCCCGCAACAGTACAACCGTTTCACGCAGGATCTCGTTTTCCTCGTTTTTCGCTACGGTTGTTGCACCGCGTATCCCCCGGTTTACCATGGGCTTTCCTCCTTCTTAAGCTGCGCTATAACCTCACGAACAGATGATTGCTGCACATCATTGACAATACTGACCGAACCTATGGAATCTGGCACGATAAAGGTCATTTTGCCTTCTTTGAATTTCTTATCATGCATCATCGCCGCCATCAGTTCATCCTCACCATATTGCGCCGGCAGTCTTACCGGCAAGGCGAGCGCCGACAGCATAGATACCGTGTCTTCATAAATGGACTTATCTTTGCCCAGTTTGGCCGCTAAAAGAGCCGATCCGGCCATTCCGATGGCAATCGCTTCCCCGTGCAGGAATACACCGTAACCCCCCACTGCCTCGATCGCATGCCCAATGGTATGACCAAGGTTCAGTATGGCCCGTTGTCCATGCTCACGCTCATCATTGCCGATTACGGCGGCTTTGATCGCACAGCCCCGCTCGAGCGCATAACCAAGCGCTTCTACGTTCAACTCAAGCAGTTCTGCCGCATGATCACGGCACCAGTAGGCAAAATCCCTGTCCAGAATCAGGCCGTGTTTTACAACCTCGGCCAGCCCTGAAGAAATCTGGCGCAGCGGAAGGGTACGGAGCGTGTCCAGATCATACAGCACCATAGACGGCTGATAGAAGGCGCCGATCATATTTTTGGCTAGCGGATGATTAACAGCCACCTTCCCGCCGACACTGCTGTCATGGGCAAGGATGGTTGTCGGAATCTGCAGGAAGCCGATACCGCGCATGTAAGAAGCGGCCACAAAACCCGCCAGGTCACCGACCACACCGCCACCGAGTGCCAATACCGCCGAGCTGCGGTCCAAACCAGCCTGAATGGCTGTTGTGATAACCTCTTCATATACGGCCAGAGATTTGGAAGCCTCCCCGGCAGGGATAATATGGCTTACGACCGTATATCCCTGAGTCTGCAAGGAGCTTTCCACCGTGGCCAGAAAATGTGGGGCAACTTCACTGTCACTGACAACCAGCAGCGGACTGCGCAGTGGAAATCCGGCTTCCTGGCAGCGTTCACCGATACCCTGAAGCAAACCGCTGCCGATATGGATCGGATAAGAACGTTCTCCCAATTCTACAGTAATACTGCGCATAATCAGTAGCTCTCCAGTTGGGACAAGTAATTATTATAGTTGGCTCTGATTTCTTCCAGGGAATCGCCGCCGAATTTATCCAGGAATGCCTTCGCGATCTCCCAAGCCACGACATTCTCCAGCACAACACAAGCTGCCGGAACAGCGCAGGCATCCGAACGCTCCACCTGCGCGGTGAAAGGCTCTTTGGTATCAATATCAACGCTTTGCAGCGGTTTGTAAAGTGTAGGTATCGGCTTCATCACTCCGCGGACAACAACCGGCATTCCGTTCGTCATGCCACCCTCAAAGCCGCCCAGCCGGTTGCTTGCCCGGTAGTAACCTCGTGAGGCTTCATACATAATTTCATCATGGACCTGTGAGCCGCGCAGTTCACCTGCCTCGAAACCAATACCGATTTCAACACCCTTGAAGGCATTGATCGACATTACCGCTCCAGCGATAGCTGCATCCAGCTTACGGTCATATTGCACATAGCTTCCAAGACCGGTAGGCAATCCTTCAACGACGCATTCCACGATTCCACCGATGGAGTCGCCTTCCTCCTTGATCTTGTCTATGTAAGCCTCCATCTTCTGTTCGGTCTCTTTATCAACAACTCTCACAGAAGAGGCTTCGGTCAGCTCGATCAGTTCATCAATCGGAAGATTGTTGGCCGGCGCTTCAATCTCGCCGATCCGGATAACCTGTCCGGCAATCTTCACTCCGAAAGCGGCCAGCAGCTGCCGGGCCACAGCGCCTACGGCTACTCTTGCTGCCGTTTCACGGGCGCTGGAGCGTTCCAGCACATTCCGCAGGTCGGTAAGATTATATTTCAGTCCGCCGTTCAAATCCGCATGCCCTGGACGCGGCCGGTTTACCCGCCGCTTCTCTTCGTCGCTGCCGGGAATCGGTTCGATATTCATAATGTTCTTCCAGTGTGTCCAGTCCTTGTTCTCTACTACCAGCGCTACAGGAGCTCCTGTCGTAGAGCCATGGCGTACACCGCCGACAATCTGTGCGGTATCTTTCTCGATTTGCATCCGGCGGCCACGGCCGTAGCCCTTCTGGCGCCGCTGCAATTGAAAATTGAGCTCTTCGAAATTAAGTGTCAAATTGCTGGGCAGTCCTTCAATAATTGCTGTAAGCTGGGGGCCGTGCGTTTCCCCCGCTGTTAAATAGCGTAAACTCATGCTGCGTTCCCCCTTCACACTTTTAAACTGTAAACCGCTAAAATCTTAAATGTCTTTGCTCATTATAGTATAGGGAATCCGCTTTGACAAGAAAGGGATGGCCTCTAATCAGGTGCCCCGCATCCATAAAAGAACAGCGCCGCCATACTCTTCCGAGTAAAGCGGCGCTGCAGAGCGTCCGGGGTCAAGAGCCTCTAATCAGCCCCCGATCCTCCGGTTTGACGGAGGTAATGTCGTCTTGCTCTCCTCAAGCTGCAGCAGGCTTTGCAGCTGCAGCTCCTCAATGCCTAGAATCTGCCCGCATTCGCGGACGGTAAGGAAGCCGCGTCTGTACGCGGCAATGACCTTGCTTTTGTCCATCTGGATTTACGACCTTTCGCATAGCGTACGGGTATCTACTACTCAGTATCACTGAAAAGAAGCGAAAGTATACGTTTACCAGATCGGGCGGTACAGCACTATTTCTTCCGGTAGAAGAACGTTTCCGTCGATTCAAAGCCATACTGCGCAGGTGTAAAGATTTGCTCCGTACTGCCCACGAACAAATATCCGCCCGGGCGCAGACTGTCCGAGAACTTATGATAGAGCTTATTCTTAGCCTCTTCTGTGAAATAGATCATCACATTCCGGCAAATGATCAGGTCAAACCCTTCGTCAAACTTATCAAGCAGCAGGTTCTGCTTGCGGAAATCAATACTTTTTTTGAGTGACTCGCTGACCTTGAACACCGGTCCCTCCGGCGCGAAATAACGGGCGGCTACATCTTTTGGCACGTCCTTTAAGGATCGTTCCAAGTAGAGGCCCTGCTTTGCTTTGGCCAGAGCGCCATCATCGATGTCAGTAGCCAGAATACCGGTCTGGGAAAGAAGATTTTTGTCGGATAAAATCATCGCCAGCGTATAGGGCTCTTCCCCGGTAGAGCAGGCGGCACTCCATAGCTTTAACCGGCGCCCCGAGCGCTGCAAATCAGGCAGAATGACATCCCGCAGGACTTCCCATCGGTTCGGATTGCGCCAGAACTCCGAGACATTAATCGTCATCCGGTCCAGAAATTCATAAAATAAAGCCTTGTCCTTCATCATTGCGGCATAAAAATCCTGAAATGAATGATAGCCGTTCTTCATCCGCAGCGTAGTTAAACGCCGTTTCATCTGTGCTTCCTTGTACTGGGCGAGATCGATTCCCGTACTTTGCTTGACGTTATGGATAAACCCGGTGTAATCCGGATCTGCTGCTTCAATCTCTTCACGTTCTGCCATATGACTTCTCCTGCCTCCCGCCTGATGTTACATCCATGCCTGGATGTCTTTGTTGTAGTGAGCCAGTTCATTCGGAGCAAAGAAATTGGCAATTTCACGTTCAGCACTTTCCGGTGAATCCGATCCATGAATAAGGTTAAGCGGTGTATGGCTGGCAAAATCGCCGCGGATTGTACCCGGCAACGCTTCGCCTACCTTGGTCTTCCCTATCAGCAGACGGGACAGCGCCACTACATCATCGCCTTCCCACACCATGGCAAACACAGGACCGGAGGTGATAAAGCCCACAAGTTCAGGAAAGAAATCTTTACCTTCGTGTTCTGCGTAGTGCTTCTTGGCTTGTGCTTCTGTGACAGTAATCAGCTTCGCGGCAATCAGCTTAAATCCTTTGTCCTCCAGGCGGGCGACAATACGCCCGATCAAACCGCGTTGTACTCCGTCCGGCTTGATCATCAGATACGTTTTTTCCATAGAGTCACTCTCCATTTTTATGAATAGGTTAGTACATCGCTGCGAATTCAAGTGGTTTATTTTCTGATATTATCAGAAACCCGGTCATCTGTGAACGCTTATATTTCAAAGAGGAGCGAAGTCTAATAGGCTCTGCCTGTTACAAAAAATGCAATATCCCGCAGATTGCGCTTTGTTTTGTTGTTCGGAAGCTCATCCAGCGCCGCCAGTGCTTTGGCTATATAGCGTGAAGCCAGCTCTTCTGCGCGGGCAATACCTTCTCCTGACAGGATCAGATCAATGGCCCGGCCCACACTCCGCTGCCCTTCACGGATAAGCTTCAGCTCCTCCAGCAGCGAATCGCGAAGCCGGTCGTCCTCAAGGCTGTAGATCACGGGAAGTGTAATGTTACCCTGGCGCATATCGCTGCCCGGAGGTTTGCCGATTTGCTTCTCCGTTCCGGAAAGATCGAGCAGATCATCACGGATCTGAAACGCCATACCGACGTTGTATCCGTAATTATAGAGCAGCCGGGCTGTCTCCGGCTCCGCGTCAGCTGCCAGCGCGCCCAGCTGGCAGCTGATCGCGATGAGCAAGGCCGTCTTGCGGCGGATCCGCCGCAAATAGTGGCGCACACTCTGCTCGCTGTTGAAGAAATCACGGATCTGCTCCATTTCTCCGATGGACATTTCAACCATCGCCTTGGAAAGGATTTGGTGGATGCGGGGATTTTTCAACTCCGAAGTCATAACGAGCGCTTTCGCATAAATATAGTCCCCGGTGTACATGGCGATCTTGTCGCCCCACTTCGCTTTGACAGTAAGCTCTCCACGCCGCAGCTCTGCATCGTCGATCACATCATCGTGAACGAGCGAAGCACTATGTATGAGCTCAAGCGGGATAGCTACACGCTTCAGCTTCTCCAGATTATATTGGCCAAATTTGCCGCCCATCAGCACAAATACTGGACGCAGACGTTTGCCGCCCGCCTTCAGCAGATGCAGGGAAGTCTCTGTCAGCAGACCATCATCGCCTTGAACGCTGCGGTACAGCTCTTTTTCGATCAGATCCATATCCTTGTTCAGCAAACCGAATATTTGCATTCGTTTCATTCTTTCACCCGTGTCAGCAGATTGTGGCTCCAAAGCTCCATCTTCACTTCCTGCGGCAGCAGGCCCATTTCATAGGCGTAGCGGAAATAGAGGTTCAGACCTTCCTGCTGCCTTTCCCCAAAGTCATAACATAAATTACGGAAATATCCTTCCCAGTAGGCAGCCGTTCCGCCGATAGCCATGCACGCCTCCCGAATAACTGGCGCGAGTTCGCGGATTCCGCGTCTTTTACTTTCCGCAAAGGCCTCGGCAATTTCGGCAATCGCTTTAGGCTTACTGTTCGCTGCCTCCCGGTTTACCGCCCAGACGGCAAAGGTCATGCTGAGTCCAGTCCACTCATTCCACAGTTCACCCAAATCAGTAACGATGTAGCCCTGATTCTGCCACGAGGCTTTGATCGCATTGTCGCCGATTAAGAGGCAGGCGTCCGACTGATCCATCATGTGATCCAGATCAGGCTCTGCACTGATATATTCCGGTTTGCCATGAACGGCTTTCTCCATCAGAATCTTCAGCAGATTCACCGATGTTGCGGAGGTATTAGTTACGGCAATCCTCGCGTTTCCAAGCTGCTGAACAGGCATCCGGGAGAACAGCAGAATTGATTTGACCGGTCCCTCCGCACTGACGGATAGATCCGGAAGCAGCAGCAGACGGTCACTGGCTGCTGCATAGGCAAAGGAAGATAATGCACCCACATGGATAGTGCCCTCAGCCATGCCCTGATTAAGAATGGCAGGCACTTCACTCACCATCTCTGCAGGATAACTTAACGAAGAGGGGTGAAAATTGTGAAATACCGGCCATGAGTTGGTATAGCTGATTTTACCGATAACGGTATGCTGCGAATTGACCATCCCTCATTCCCCCCATCTGCGAAATAAAGTGTGCTCAATGTTAAAGCTGTCCAGCACCTTGCCCACCATAAAGTTAATCAGATCATCCATGCTGCCCGGGCCAAAATAAAAGGCAGGCATTGCCGGGATCAGCTTGACGCCCAGCCGGGACAGCTTCAGCATATTCTCCAGGTGAATGGCATGCAGCGGTGTCTCCCGGGGGACGAGGACCAAGGGGCGCCCTTCCTTCAGCATGACATCGGCAGCCCTTGTCATCAAATTATCGGAGCTGCCATGCGCCACAGCAGAAAGTGTACCCATGGAGCAAGGCATAATAATCATCCCTTCCGTGCGGAAGGAGCCGCTGGCGATCGATGCCCCGATGTCCTGTACTTTATGATAAAGCAGAGAACCGGGATAGCCGCTGAACTTTTCGTTCAGAAAGCCTTCCCGGTCAGAGGCGGCAAAGCCAAGCTCCTCTTTAAAAACACGCCAGCCCGCATTGCTCACAACGAGATGGACCGTATACCCCAATGAAAGCAGGGTTTCCGTCAGACGAACGCCATAAATGCCTCCGCTCGCTCCGGTAATTCCTACAACGAAATTTTTAGGCTTCTGCTCTGTCATTTGTAAAACTGCACCACCAGGTCAATCAAAGTAAATGAGAACACCACGATGCTCAGCACCCCGTTCATGGTAAAGAACGCAGTCTGCAAGCGGCTTAAGTCACTTGGAGACACAATGTGATGCTCATAAAAAAGAATGATGTAAGCAATCAGCATCCCTGCTACATACCACCAGCTTAAATCAGTGATAAAAAGGAGCGAAACGAATCCGATGCCCGTAAGAAAGTGAAATACCTTCGCAATGTCCAGCGCCCGCGGAACACCAAAGCGAACCGGAATGGAGTAAAGGCCTTCCTTCGTATCAAATTCAACATCCTGGCAGGAATAGATAATATCAAAACCCGCAGTCCAAAACACAATCGTGAAATAAAAGATCATGGCTGTCCAGTCCACAGTGCCCGTGACGGCAACCCAGCCCCCAAGCGGAGCCAAGGCGATGGTTAGCCCGAGTATCAGATGGCAGGCCCAGGTAAATCGCTTCGTGAAGGAATAAAAAACAAGGAGAAAAACAGCGATCGGCAGCAATTTGGCCGACAAGGGATTAAGCTTGAAAGCAGCCCAGAATAGTAAAAAGAATGAGATCCCAATAAAGATAATTACTTCTCCAACCTTCAGCAGCCCTGCGGGAATCGCTCTTCCAGCGGTCCGCGGATTCTTGGCGTCGCTGATCCGGTCAATCAGCCGGTTCAGCCCCATGGCCGCGCTGCGGGCGCCAAACATGGCGATAACAACCCAGCCGATCTGGGCCCAGGAAGGGAGTGTGCCGAACATGACAACTGAACCGAGCAATGCGCCCATAAATGCGAAGGGTAATGCAAAAACAGTATGTTCAAACTTGATCATTTGCAGAAAAACGCCGACTTTTTTAAACATTACAGTTCTCCTTGAGCCCAATATGTAATGCTGCGATGCCGCCGGTCAAGGGATAGGATTCCACTTGCTCAAGACCGGTTTCACGGAAAATCACCGCAAGCTGCTCTCTGTCCGGAAATAGGGCCAATGATTCGGGAAGCCATTTATATTGCTCGTATCTTTTGGCAAACAGTTTCCCAAGGAGCGGAAGTACACGCTGAAAATAAAAATAATAAATGCCTTTGAACGGCTGTTTCATCGGCTTGGAAAGCTCGAGGCAGACAACCATTCCTCCCGGCTTCACTACACGCTTCATTTCGTTCAACACTTGAACGAGATCAGGCACATTGCGAAGTCCGAAGCCTATCGTCGCATAATCAAAGCTGTTGTCACCGAAAGGCAGGTCCATCGCATTGCCCTGGACCAGTGAAATGCGGTCCTGCAGTTTGCGCTCTTCCACCTTGCGGCGGCCTACCTCCAGCATGCCTGCACTGAAGTCAAGCCCGATAACACTTCCGGTCTGGCTGGCATCAGCCAAGGCAATACTCCAGTCACAGGTACCGCAGCACAAGTCTACAGCGGAATCGCCGCGCTTCATGCCCATCTTGCGCATCGTGAACTTTCGCCACGCTTTATGGCGGCGGAAGCTTAGAATATCATTCATCAGGTCATATTTGCCGGCGATGCTCTCAAATACGGAGTGTACAAATTGTTCCTTCGGTTTGATGCCCTGGTCACCCAAAGGTGACGTTTTCTCTATAGTCATTCTCTACCCCTCCACGGCCGCTTGTCCGGAAATTTTCGTCTGCAGGAGAAAGTGGTCAAGCGCGGAGCTAAGCTCGCTGATCAGGTACTCGTCCTTAATGTCTTTCAGCAGTCCCTGTATGGACTGGAGCGACCCATGCAGCTTGTCGGTCAGCAGGGAATCGCATTTATATTTCAGCTTCAGCTTCTTCCAATCCTTCAGATCTAGATTCTGCTCGCCCAGCAGCTGCCGCTCTTCTTCGGTGGCTAATTCCATCACCTTCCAGTAACAATAGCCTTCCCGGGCACTTGCCGGATTACCAGACCGCCGCAGTTCCAGACATAAGGTCTCGCAGTGGCTGAATTCAGCCAGCAGCTTCTCCCACAGCTGGGTGAGCGACTCCTCAATCATCGGTGTAAAAGAAAGGAACAGCCGCATATTGAGCTGTACCGTGTGCCGCAGGTATTGTTCAGCGGAGAGCAGCATCCCCTTCATTTTGCCGTAAAGATGGGCTTTCATCACGTTAAAGTCGGCAATGGCCGTACTTAAGATGCCCACCATCTCAATCTGTTCACGTTTCGCAAGCAAATGGTAAAACCAGCTGCTGAAGTAATCGCCGGCCAGCACCTTGAGCTGACGGGAACGCATCTGGTCTCCCCCCGGTTCTTCAAGGGATATATCGATGCTCTCATGTGTATCAAGACCTAGCTGCACAAGTGCTGTTACCAGAGTATACAACTCACCGTTTTGTGCACCGTCCGGGGTGCCGTGATTCAGAAAAATATATAACAAATGACCACGCCCATCGGAAAACGGCGGTAATTCCGTATGCCGCTGAATCATATCGTAGTCGGTGTAAGGTTTAGCAAGTTGTGGTATGCGGTACGGTTTCATTTCAGCCTCCGAAGCCATTGACGTTATGACAATATCTTTGTTCACAATCTTGTCTATTATATCACATGTTTTTTTGTCACGCACTCTAGGGCGTTCTAGTTTCATTTACCCACATCAGGGATAAATGAACTGCCTTTTCCACAGCTCGCTTTCACGAATACGGAAGCCTTTCTTGAGCGCATCTGGCAGCGGATCATTCCCGGACGCCTCCAGCTTCTGCTGCAGTTGAAGCGACCACTCCATGCGTCTGATATCCCCGGCAAGCAATAGACGGCGGGTGTCCAGCCATTTGTCCTCGGCAACGATGCGCAGGAGCAGCTGATCGACATTCCCCGTGTCTTGGAAAGCAAAGGAGATCGCCTGAGCCATATTCTGATACAGTTCCCTAGGCTCGTGGTTATTGCCTGTTACCTTCAGATCCAGTGACAAGACGCTCTGATCAAAGTCTACGCTATCAATGGACAGGGTAAATGGGATCCCGTTCAGTATATCTACAAGATTATCATTATCGAGAATCGTATTTGCACCGCTGAAGGTTTCCACTACTCCCCGCTGATTCTGCAAGGAAGGTTCGAGCTCCGCCAGCAGCGGCAGAATTACGGCAGAAGCCGTGGTCACGAGCAATACAGTTCCGATTAGCCAGCCCCGGTTCATGACCTGCCCCCTTATCCATAATTTCCGCCTTGCCGTGCGTTTATACGATCCTGCGGACTTGCCTATACTTAGTTATATTTTGAAAAAAAGCAGGCTATGCCTGCTTTTCAGCTTTCGCTCTCCAGTTGTCCGTGTTTGCTCCATATTTCCGCCTTGCCGCGGATTTTCATAGCTGAGGTATGATCGGTGAATTGAGCGATCAGCACCTCGCCTTTGTCCAGCTTCTCTGTGTGGTGGAAGCGCGTATCCAGTCCTCTGGTAAGCCCGATTACCTGAACGCCGTTCTCTTTGGCCTTCACCACGATGTACTCGCTGCCTGACGGTGCAGGGCTAACGCCATTATTCTTCTCGGTCATCTTTGATCCTCCTAAAAGTTTTGTGAGCATCTACTTCCTTGAAATTTCTTCGTACAAAACTAGCTTCGGAAGCATTCACTTAAGTTTTGTGTGAGTATACGCTTTCTCTAAGCAATTGCGGATAAAGATTGCAAAAACAAATGCCGCCTTGGAGGGCGGCATAGTTGTTACTCGGAAGACTATAGGATCGATATGTAGAAATCTCTATTTGATTCCGTCTTTAAGCGCCTTACCGGGTTTGAATGCCGGTACTTTGCTTGAAGGAATTTCGATTTCTTCACCAGTTTGCGGGTTGCGGCCTTTACGTGCGGAACGTTCGCGCACTTCAAAGTTTCCGAATCCAACCAGTTGTACTTTATCGCCGCTTTGCAGAGCACCTGTGATCGCTTCGAAAACGGCATCTACCGCTTTAGTAGCATCTTTCTTGGGAAGTTCAGTTGCTTCTGTTACTACGTTGATCAAATCTGATTTATTCATGTTTTCTCACCTCCCTGGGTAAATTTCCGGTATCATACACTGTTTCCGTTTCAACGCAAAATATACGTGATAATCCCGTTTATTGCTAGATACTGGCGCCCTTCTTCCTAGAAGCGCAACAAACTTATAGTAATACAGCCCACCCATAATTTCAAGGCGTTCCTCAAAAAAGGAGCAGAAAGTATCTACTAAACCCTCAATAAGGCCGAAAATGAGAGACTATTAATGGAAGAAATTCCTATTAACCATAAAGTAGAGAAGCATTTCCGTGTGAAAAGAGCGCGGAGGGGAAGCCATCGGATGTCATATGCCCCCACTCCGGACATAACAAAAAGAGAGCCGGAAATCCCTGCTCTCTTTTTGTTATGAGATATGCCTTACAAAATGATGGCGATCAGGCCGCCAGAACCCTCGTTGATGATCCGTCCAAGTGTTTCCTGCAGCTTGTAGCGGGCATTATCCGGCATCATGGCAATTTTGCCCTGAATACCCTCACGCACAATCGAATGCAGCGAGCGGCCAAAAATATCCGACTCCCAAATCTTGATCGGGTCATTCTCAAAGTCCTGCATCAAATAGCGCACCAGCTCTTCGCTCTGTTTCTCTGTGCCGATGATCGGCGAGAACTCCGATTCCACATCCACGCGGATCATATGAATCGAAGGTGCTGTCGCCTTCAGGCGAACCCCGAAACGCGAGCCCTGGCGGATCAGCTCCGGCTCATCGAGAGCCATTTCCGCGAGTGAAGGAGCGGCTATCCCGTAGCCGGTTGTTTTGACCATTTCCAGCGCTTCGGAGAAGCGGTCATACTCGCGTTTGGCATGGGAGAAGTCCTGCATCAGCTGCAGCAGATGATCTTTTCCGCGGATTTCAACCCCTACCACTTCCATCAGAACCTGATCATACAGTTCTTCCGGCGCATACAGGTCAATCTCGGCTACACCTTGGCCCATGTTCATTCCGCTAAGCCCTGCTTTATCGATGAAATCATATTCCGTAAACTGGGAGACCAGCCGGTCAACATCACGCAGGCGGCGGATGTCTTTCACAGTATCGCGGACGGAATTCTCATAGCTGCTGCGCAGCCAGTGATTTTCGCCCAGCACCATCACCCAGCTAGGCAGGTTCACATTGACCTCATGGACCGGGAATTCGTACAGCACTTCGCGCAGCACACCGGTCACATCGTCTTCCGTCATATTCGCGGCACTAAGCGTCATAACGGGAATATCATATTTAAGGGCCAGCTCACTGCGCAGCTGCTGTGCCTCTTCACTGCGCGGCCGGGTGGAGTTGATCACAAGCACAAACGGCTTGCCTACTTCCTTCAGCTCCGCAATGACCCGCTCTTCGGAATCAATATAAGAGTTCCGCGGGATTTCAGCAATCGTGCCGTCTGTAGTCACAACTACACCCAGCGTGGAATGCTCCTGAATCACCTTACGCGTGCCAATTTCCGCCGCTTCCTGGAAAGGAATCGGTTCCTCAAACCAAGGAGTGGAGATCATGCGAGGGCCGTTCTCATCCTCATACCCTTTTGCACCCTCCACAGCATATCCTACACAGTCGACCAGCCGGACATTCACTTCCAGCCCTTCCGCAACCTTGATCTGCACCGCGTTGTTCGGTACAAATTTCGGCTCAGTTGTCATAATAGTTTTACCCGCTGCACTTTGCGGAAGTTCATCCACTGCCCTTACCCGGTCTGCCTCGCTGGTGATGTTCGGCAAGACAATCGTCTCCATGAACCGTTTGATGAACGTCGATTTCCCCGTGCGAACCGCGCCGACGACGCCAAGATAAATGTCTCCGCCGGTACGCTCGGCAATGTCCTTGAAAATATCCACTTTTTCCAAAAGAGATCCCCTCCTCATATTACTCCGAAGAAAAAATGCCTGAAGAGCATCGACTTCGCGTTCCGCCGGCAATCTGACCCTTGCAGGACATCCACCGGACTTTCGTATGTCCGCCCGAAGCCTAGCTGCTGCTTAAGGGCGGAACACTTTTGCCCCGCGCTAAACTCCGAATGCTCGGACATGCATTTGGACTAGTATCATCATATGTATCCGGAACGGATTTATGACCCGCAGCTGCGCAATTTGTATAGTAATTTGCGAAATGAGGTTCTGCACCCCCGCAGGCGTCATGACGCCCGGAAGTCTTCTCATCAATCATATGAGCGCGGAGTAGCAAGTAGAACTACCTCTCTCCTTGCATGTGGCCCCTTCCTCAGAAGCACTGGATAATACAAAAAAACAGTCCCAGAATAACTTCTGGAACTGCTGCCGGCTGGAAACGGTCTATGGACTGTCCGGAGGCTGAGGAACTGGCTGACCATTAATCCACAAATACGGCAACGACTTCACCGGTACATAATAAGAAGCCTGCTCCAGCTCAATCCGCAGATCCTGATTGGCCGCAGGTGTTGCGCCTTCCTTGTCGATGGCAGACATAATATCAAAGCTGTAGTCGACATACACTTCACCGTTCTTGTCCATGATAAACTCCAGCGGCTGTCCGGAATAGACGCTCTTCAGCGTTATAGCAGCCGTTCCCGCCATTTTGGAATCAATGGTGAAGAAGCCCGGATACCGTTCCTCCCCTGCCGGGAGTGCGCCTCCATGCGCTGATTTGTAGCGGTTAACCTGGCGGGAGACATCATTTACCTTCTGCACGGTAACGAGATCCATCAGCTTCACGGTAGGATCACTTTCTTCGTCCAAGATAAGAAAATAGGCCCTGCCGCCCTTCTCAAAGGCCGCAGCCGGAATTTCATCCAAATAGCCTTTTTGGCGCAGCTTCTCCAAATCAATTACGAATTTCTCATAGCGTGGAGTAGATTCCTCGCTATTCAGAATCGGCAGCAGACCTTCCTCCTGCTGATAATCATCCACTGCCGCCTGAACCCGCTTGACACTCTCGCGGAAATTGCCGGCAGGCTGGTTCTGTTCTCCGCGGTACATACAGCCCGTGAGAACTAAGAGCAGTAAGCTTATCCCCAGCAGCAAGCCCATTCTGATTCCGGATGTCTTCTGTCCATCTGTGAAAAGCACTCCGTCCGCCCCTTTCTGCTCCAGCATTCTCCAAAAGTTACTTCACAAGCTTACCACAGCCCGTCCTCTTCCCCACGACGCGCTGCTTCCAGCCTGCGCCGTACTGCGGCTTTGAGCGGGTCCTCGGGGACAATGACGCTCAAATCGTTCCAGACGGCTGCCTGGCACGCCAGACGGACGCCTGAATCCAGCAAGCCGCCAAGCTTCCGCTGCTCGGCATCCCCCGGCGGCCGAAGTGCAGCCGCCTCTTCCTGTGGGACCGTCACCTTGCACATCAGGCAACCGGCTTTGCCGCCGCAGCGGGTAGGCAGGACCACTCCCGCCTTGCGCGCAGCTTCCAGCAGGGTTACCCCGTGCTGCACTACTGTTTTTCGTCCTTCAGGCTGGAAGGTGACAGTCCATCCTTTTTGCGGCTTCATGACATAGCTTCCTTCCTTTGCTTCTTGTTAAATCTGTATCGATGTCGACACTCCGAGCAGTTTCTCCAATTGCAGTCCAAAGGCTTCATCCAGTCCATTCTCCAGAACTAGCTGCTGCAGCAGTGGTAAATGAACAGCCAGATTGACCTTCATAAAATTGGCAATAGCACTGCACCGCTCCACCCTGCACCGCAGCAGGTTGAACACCAGCTCGTGAGCCGCAGGCATGAGGCGCATGAAGCCGATACCGTTAAAATCCTCGATGAGTGCATGCGGCAGAAGCTGCTGAACATCCACGGCATACCGGCGCGTGCCCGAGCTGATCTGAAAACCACATACCAGTTCTACCCTCGCATCTCCGATACGGTAACGGCTGCGCAGCGAATAGCAGCCTCCACTATAATCTTCTTCCGGACCTCCGTCCACCGAATAACAGCTCAGAGCCGAATGAAGTACTTCAGCATCCTCCAGATCGGCGTAGAGGTCGATGTCGCGCGGAGGTGCACTCAGCTGCACTCCGTGCAGCAGAAGCCCGCAGCTTCCTCCCAGTAGCCATACAGGCGGCTTCTCCAGCCAGCTCAGGTCTAACACCTCGGATATAGAGGCTAGCGCTGCTTCCAATATGTAGGGAATTCCCGAATCTGCCATCTACTCACTTCCTATTCCTGCAAAAAAAGTCCAGTGATTCTTCCAAGAACCTTCTGCCTGAATTCAATGTAAATGCTTACATAATTGAAGCGGCTCCACCCAACAGCCCGATCAGCATAATGACAAAGGCAATTAATGATAATATAGCTCTCAGCAGGCCTTTTGTCTTGCTGCGCGCAAAGGTTATCAGAAATACGGACAATCCCATTACCAGAATCGCTATTAGCGACAACCACATTTTCGTCATCGGATCCATGGACAAACCGCCTCCATCCGGCAATATTTGATTGCGACTATTATATCATGAAGACTACGGCATGAAACCTACTAAGTCTAAGGGTTCAAAAAAAAGAGCAAAAGATCACAGAATCAGGACTGATTCCGGATCATCTGCTCTTTGCTCCGCGAAGAGTAATGCTATTTTTTCAGCATCATTTTCATTAAAGACTCCATGGTGCCCGAATTCGCGCCGCCTTTTTTGACAGCGTTGATGATATCCTGCACCGTAGCCTCGCTGACCGGTACCTTCGCCATTGATGACACCTGCTTAATTAACTGGCGGAGCTGGGCTTCATTCTGCATTGTTCCCGGTTTGACCGTACTGGCCAGCTTTTGGACGGCACCTGGTGTGATGTTTTTGCCCGCTTTTTTATTGATGGCGTTCAATGCATCCTTGGAAAAATCTTTGCTCACTTTTCATCCCTCCTCCGTCAATCCCCATTACAACATATGAGGATCCCCGTCAAAAGGTGAACGTGATCAGGAATGCCACTGCTCCCAAGTTTCCTGCGAGATCGTTTCCATCTCCGTCTTGCGGTCGCGTCCCATCAGGGCCTCGACGGCGCTGCGCGGCGTTTTGCCTTTGAACAGCACATGATAGATCTGATCAGTGATCGGCATCTGCACGCCCAGCTTAAGCGAAATAGCGTATGCGGCTTCCGTGGTGCGTATCCCTTCAACTACCATGCCCATGGACTCCAGCACTTCAGAGAGCGGTTTCCCTTGGCCAAGCAACGAACCGGCCCGCCAGTTGCGGCTATGCTGGCTAGTTGCTGTTACCACAAGGTCACCGAGTCCAGCCAAACCCGCAAAGGTTAGCGGATTAGCACCCAGCTCGACACCGACGCGGGAAATCTCGGCAAGACCGCGGGTGAGCAATGCCGCCTTGGCATTATCGCCAAAGCCCAGACCGTCAGACAGACCTGCCCCAAGCGCTATGATATTCTTCAGTGCTCCGGCCAGTTCAACGCCTACCTGATCTCGATTGGTGTACACACGGAAATCATTGTTGATAAATAAACTTTGTGCTTCTGTAGCGCATCTGTCGTCCGGTGAAGCTACCACAACCGTTGTAGGACACAGGCGCACCACCTCTTCGGCGTGGCTAGGTCCGGATAGAACAACCACCTGGCCTTCAGCACAGCCCAGCTCCTCGGAAATGACGGTGGACATCCGTTTCATGGATTCCGTCTCGAAGCCCTTTGTAGCATGTACACAGAGCATATCTTCTTTCCAGAAAGGTTTGAGGCTGCGGGCGACCTGGCGCATTCCAGAGGACGGGGCAACAATAACCACCGCCTTGGAACCGGTGACCGCTGTCTCCATATCCGTAGTTGCGATGATATTAGCGGGCAAAGAAATCCCGGGCAAGAAGTGCTCATTCGTGTGAGCCTCATTAATCTCGGCAGCCTGTTCGGACCTGCGTGTCCATAGATAAACCTCCGAGTGGTTAGCCGCCAGCACAGTAGCCAGCGCAGTTCCCCAACTGCCCGCGACCAGCACGGTTACTTTATCAGACAACGCGATTCCCCTCCTTGACTTTAGCGCCGATTTTATTCTCTCTTCCCTGGGAGATCTTCACAATATTGCTGCGGTGCCGCCAGAAAGCGAAAACTGCAATGATAATGCTTCCCCACAATTCAGGTGTTGTAAATTCGGTAAACAGCAGGAATACCGGGGTAAGCGCAACAAAAATCAGGGAGCCCAGCGACACAAAGCGGGTAATAACGATGGCCAGGATGGCAATGATCCCTGCGATCAGCGCAGGCCAAAAACAAAGCGTAGCCATTACGCCAATTGTAGTTGCAATGCCCTTCCCGCCGCGAAAGTGAAAGTAGAGCGGCCAATTATGCCCGATGATGGCTGCGACCCCGCAAGCCACCGCGATCCAGGTTCCCCAGCCGCCAGCCCAGGTTCCGAGCCAAACTGCGGCAATTCCCTTCAGTACGTCCAGAACCAGCACCAGTATTGCCGGTCCTTTCCCCATCACACGCAGCGTATTGGTCGCTCCGGCATTGCCGCTTCCGTATTGACGGATATCAATACCTTTGAGCAGCCGGGCGAGCAATACACTGAAGCTGACAGAGCCAAGCAAATAGCTTACAACGATCACCAGAAGTTCAAACGCCACTACTCTTCTCCCCTAACCTTCGTTTTCGGATTTGCGCCGTGTAAACAGACGGATTGGTGTTCCTTCAAAATTGAACGCCGCGCGGATTTTGTTCTCCAGGTATCGTTCATAGGAGAAGTGCATCAGCGACGGGTCATTGACAAATACCACAATCGTCGGCGGCTTGACAGCAACCTGAGTGACATAATTGATGCGCAGGCGCCGTCCTTTATCCGTTGGAGGAGGATTAATGGCCACAGCATCGGATACCACATCGTTGACCAAATGCGTCGTAATCCGCAGAGCATGCTGCTGGGCGACATGCTGCACCACCGGCAGCAGTTTCTGCAGACGCTGTTTCGTTAATGCGGACAAGAACACTACAGGTGCGTAGCTCATGAACAGGAAGTGATCACGGATTTTGGTCTCAAAGTTCTGCATCGTCTTGTCATCCTTCTCGACAGCATCCCATTTGTTGACCACAAAGATCGAAGCTTTCCCGGCATCATGAGCATAACCGGCAATATGCTTATCCTGATCGATAATGCCTTCTTCGCCGTTGATTACCACCAGAACAACATCAGCCCGCTCAATGGCCCGCATTGCGCGCATCACGCTGTATTTTTCCGTGGTTTCATATACTTTGCCGCGTTTGCGCATACCCGCAGTATCGATCAGAACATAGCGCTGCCCGTCCCGTTCAAAAGGAGTATCAATGGCATCGCGTGTAGTCCCTGCGACATCGCTGACAATTACGCGTTCTTCACCCAAAATGGCGTTGACCAAAGAAGATTTACCTACATTCGGCCGGCCGATCAGGGCCACACGAATCACATCTTCGTCGTATTCCTCTTCAGTTGGCTCTGGAAGCTTCTCGGTTACCGCATCCAGCAAATCGCCGATTCCGGTACCATGGCTGCCGGAGATGCCGATAGGATCGCCGATTCCCAGGGTGTAAAATTCATAAATATCATCTGTGCGCTTCATATTGTCCACTTTATTGATTGCAAGCACGACCGGTTTGCCGGAACGGAAAAGAATTTGTGCCACTTCTTCATCCGCATTGGTCAGTCCGCTTTTCGCCTCGCACATAAAGACGATGACATCCGCTTCCTCAATCGCCAGCTCCGCCTGAACACGAATTGATTTCAGAATCGCGTCTTCACCGTCAATTTCAATCCCACCGGTATCAATTACACTGAAGGCTTTGCCGTTCCAATCTGAAACGCCATAAATCCGGTCGCGTGTAATCCCCGGTTTATCTTCTACAATGGCCAGTCTATCGCCAATCAGCCTGTTAAATATCGTCGACTTTCCGACGTTAGGCCTTCCTACGATGGCCACAACGGGTCTTGCCATATTCATTCCTCCTGTCATCCTTACGTAACTCATCATAGCAAAAAACAATTAAATTGGCTAACCAGCTTGTACCTTGTACCTTTTGGACTTACATGCCTGTAAAAACACAATCGGCGAACCCTCTTATCGAGGGCTCGCCGATTACTTTACCCGGTATGACAATCTAAAGGATTAGTTGTTACCCTTGAATTTGTCCAGCTTGTCGCCGAAGCGTTCAGCAAGCGTGAAGCTGAGTCCTTCGTTGCTGAGCGATACGTTAGGATTGTTCAGCACTTCTTTAGGAGCTCTGTCTCTGCTGTTGCTGCGTTCCGGTCTTGCTGTAGGAGCCGGAGCTTCTTCGGTTTCTTTGATGCTCAGGCTGACGCGTTTCTCGGATGGATTGAAGTCAAGCACTTTCACTTGTACTTCTTGTCCTTCTTTGAGCACTTCATGCGGAGTACCGATGTGCTTGTGGGAGATTTGCGAGATATGCACAAGGCCTTCCACGCCTGGAAGCAGTTCAACAAACGCGCCGAAGTTTACAAGGCGTTTTACTTCGCCTGTAACTACATCGCCAATGTTGATTTTACCAGCTGCAGAATCCCAAGGACCTGGAGCAGCAGCTTTGATGCTGAGGCTGATTTTGCCCTTTTCAGGATCAACCTTAAGCACTTTTACACGAACCTTGTCGCCTTCGGAAACAACATCGGAAGGTTTTTCGACATGGTTCCAAGCGATTTCGGATACGTGAACCAATCCGTCAACGCCGCCCACATCAACAAATGCGCCGAATTGTGTCAGACGTTGCACAGTACCTTCGATGATTTGTCCTTCGGACAGCTCAGCCATAATCTTCAATTTGTTGGCTTCGAATTCTTCTTCCAGCACTTCTTTGGCGGAAAGAATAACCTTGCTGTTCTCACGGTCCAGTTCTTTCACTTTCACGCGTAGAGTGCGGCCTTTGTAGTCGCTGAAATCTTCTACAAAGTGACGTTCAACCATGGAAGCCGGAATAAATCCGCGCGCGCCGACATCAGCTACGAGGCCGCCTTTGACAACGTCAGCCACAGTAACATCGAACGCTTCCTGGGAAGCAAAATATTTCTCCAGATCTTCCCATGATTTCTCGCTGTCAATTGCACGTTTGGAGAGAACCAGGCTTTCCTTGTTGTCATTGATGCTGACAACTTTGCATTCAACTTCTTGTCCAACTTCTACTGCTGCTGCAGCATTGTCCAGTTGGACGGAAGACAATTCGCGAATAGGAATAACGCCGTCGTATTTATATCCAATGCTTACATAAGCTTGGTTATCTTCGATTTTGACGATTGTTCCTTTCACGGTATCGCCTTTTTTCAACGAAATGATTTCCAAACCTTCTTGGCTTGTCACTTCTTCTTCGTTACCTGCAGCGGGTACAGCGGATTCCACTGTTTCTGTTGCTTCTACGGCTTCGTTGTTCTCAACATTAGCCGCAGCTTCCTGATTTCTAGTTTCTTCAGACATGTGATTACCCTCCTCGATTCAAAACCCCATTTATTTAAACCCGCGTAGAGCAGAGTTCAAAACAAGCATTACCTAAATATCACTTACATTTTTAAGTTAGTATGTTCCAAAAAATAGCGGTTATGCCGTTATTCCTCAGTATCCGTAAAAAAGCGACATGATTCAACGTTTATCTTGCACTGGGCCTGCCGGTCTTGGCCATCTCATGGATACGCCCCATAATTACATCAGTGACTTCTTCAAGAGACTCGCTTCCCTTTCCATCGAACGAACTAAGGTCAATGGGAGCTCCATAAATGACAGTCATTCGGCGAAAGGGCTTGTAGGATCCGACGATAGCGGCTGGAACAACTGCTGCACCGCTGCGAAGCGCAAAACTCGCTGCGCCCTTCTTAGCCACACCGGAATCAGAGTTTCGCGTCCCTTCCGGAAAGATACCCATAACATGTCCGCCGCGAAGCGTATTAAGGGCCGTTTTGATGGATTCTTTGCTTACGCCGCCGCGTTTCACCGGAAAAGCGCCCAACTTATTAATGAGCCAGCCTAGCACAGGAACCTTGAACAGCTCTGCTTTGGCCATATACTTTACCTGGCGGTCCAGCTTAATGCCGATCGTCATTGGATCTAGCAGGCTGATGTGGTTGGCGCAGAGCAGCACCCCGCCCTCCTTTGGCACATTCTCTTTCCCGACAATCTTCAGCGGGAACAGGATGGCATAAATCAAGCGAAGCAACCCACAGCAAATGGCATAAATCATGAATGATTTCTCTCCCCGTCAACATGAGATCTGCAGTGGGAGACAATGGCTTCCACGGCTTGCCTGATATCCATAAAGGTCGTGTCAAGAAGAATGGCATCTTCTGCACGGCGCAGCGGTGAAATCTCCCGTCCTTCATCAAGACGGTCACGGGCTGCAATATCGCGTTCAAGCTGCTGGAGAGTTATTGTTTCCGTGTCCTTCAGCTCTTTGTAACGGCGGAGAGCCCGTTCCTCCACACTTGCCGTCATGAAAATCTTCACTTCGGCATCCGGCAGCACGGTCGTACCGATATCGCGGCCATCCATTACGACCCCCTTGCGAAGCGCCATCTGACGCTGCAAATGACTGAGTCTGGATCTAACACCCTCGATCTTCGAATACTGCGACACCTGGCCGCTAACCTGAAGACTGCGGATATGCGGGGTTACGTCCTCCCCATTGATCAGCACCTTCTGGATGTCCTGCTCCGGGATAAGCTCAATCACCATATCGCGGACCCTTTGATCCACTGATTCATGATCTTCCGGCTGAATGCCTCTGCGGAGCATATCCCAGGTAATGGCCCGGTACATTGCACCCGTATCAACATAAATGTAAGACAACTTCTGGGCTACCAATCGGGCTACAGTGCTCTTGCCTGCCCCGGCAGGTCCGTCGATGGCGACGTTGATTCTGTCGTAAGTATGTGTCCCCTGCCTAACCAACGGGGCATTCCTCCTCAAACACGCTTTCATTAAGAAATACGTCCACCGACGTATCTCTAGGGACTTGATGATCTTATCAAGAAAAAAGCAGGCATTGCCTGCGACTTATAAAATTATACCACAGTTTATACCTCAGTGCAAAATGGCATAGCATTAATTCAGCATAAAAAAGGCTATTTTGATGCCTTTTCCGGGCGTTTAGACGGCTATCATTAACGGTCGCGGAAATCAAACTGGCGTTCGAAGCAGTAACGGATTATTTTTTGACGCTCGGAATCCGTGATGGCGGCAAACTTTAACATGACTAGATTACGCCCGCTTTCCAGCTGCTTTATCCGCACAATCTCACCTTCAAAGTTCACATGCTCGGTGCTGCCATTTCGGTAAGGGACCAGCAGCCAACAGAACAGTTTGTCCCCCACCTCCACCTTTACTTTGGGATCACTGAGAAAAGAAGCTCCGCCTCCTCCGATATCATCGGTCCGCACCAGAAAACGGCTGCCCAGCGAATCCTTCACTGCCAGTTCAAGCTCGGCATTTACACGGAAGAAGCTGCGGCGCTGTATTTTGAAGATGGCATCCGTTTCCGGTTTGCGCACCCGGACCATCCGGATAACATCCTCTTTAAAGCCGAGTACATGCGTGTTGAAATAATTTTTGATTCCGCCTTCGGTAAGAAAATATACAGAGAGCTCGTCCCCTATAAACAGCTTTTTCAGCCGCCCGTTGCTGGCCTGCATTGGAATTTCAATCAGCAGGGCCTCATCTTCCATATCTGCAATTCTGGATCTATATTCTAGTTCTGCTTCAGCCGCATCGCTGGAAGCAATCTGTATGTATAGATATTCGTTAATTTTGGGATACAATCATGTCACCGCCACAGAGTTAGTAATTAATTCTTCATGATTATAGCATGGCCGTTTGTCCTCCGGTTAGAAATATTATTGCACAACAGAAAGAAAAAAAAGAGGCGGCATCCCCCAAAGGAACCGCCTCTCCCTCCACTATCCTGTGCAGTCAGGCTTCATTTATTTATCCTGAGCTCCCGAAGAGGTGCGAATCTCTTCGACCGCTTCTTCATTTCCATCCGCCGCATTGAGGTATATCCGATACTGTGAACCGTTGATTTTGCCGCCAAATTCATAGGTCAGCAGTTCGACGGCATCCTCATTCTCGATCCAGGCCATCCGGTTGTACAGCTCCTTGAATTCCGGATTCAGCTTCTCTCTGGCCTTGGCGAGGGACAGCTCAGGTTTTGGAATTTCACGTTTCTCCTGATGCTCACGGACATAATCGCTGGCTTGAAAACCAACGGTTTCTCCGGTATCCAGCCCGACGCGCAGCGTCATTTTCTCTGGATAGATCAATACACCGTCTTTGCTGCTTACAAAAGTTAAATTCCCCAAATTATCATATCTGTCAGCGCTGACTGCCGTCATGCCGGCATAGCCCTTCTGCTTCAGAAACTCCCCGGCCTTGGCAACAGCCTGCTTCATGGAAACCTTGGCTGGTCCAACCTCGCGATTGTCATTGTACGAAATCAGCATTCCGCCCTCCACCGTGAAATCCATACTGATGGGAGCTTTGTGATTCGGAGATGTCAAGGTAGCTGTATAGGAAGCCCATTCGGTTCCTTTACCATTTTCCCTAACATCCACCTTGGTATTAGCACCACTATCGGCAAACTTTACAGCCTTGGCTTTGATATCCTCTGCTGTGACAGGTTTACCCCCGAGCTTCTTGACAGAACGCTTGTCATAAATACTGGCAACAGAGGGGCCCCAGTCCAGCTCAGGGTAGGCCGCCACACGCTTGTCTACCGTTTTGAAGCCATCAATAATTGTATTGTCTTCCGCCTTTTCTTCTGTAGCAAGAGCTGACTCGACATCCATCCAACGCAGTTTATTGCTGATGACCTTGTTCTGTACCTCCTGCAGATCCTTGGAGATTTCACCCGAATTCTTATAGAGCGCCTTTAAATTCCCCATCTCAGCCTCAGTCAGCGGCTTCTTGGTGAAATCGCGGACAGCCGCTTTGTAAGAGAAATTAGAGATCTTGGAGAGGAACTCCTCCGTTTGGCTAAACGGCAGCAGCGTAAGCGGCAGCTGGTTGATCTCATTCTGCGCCTCGCTGGTAAGCCGCCATACATTGACAAGTCCTTTGCGGTGCACACCGTTAGAGGCTGAATTGACGGCAAGTGTATTTCCCAGCTCTCCATGAAGCCGCTCCACATGATAGGAGAGATCATGAAAAGCCCGTTGATACTGGTTCTCCGCTTTAATCAGAATCGAATTTTTCTCCTGGTTCTCCTGATACCCCCACACCAGTGCGCCAATCAGCAAAAGCGCGGTAAGCGGGAACATTATGGCACTTAATCTTTTGTACATAGGGCTGCAAGACTCCTTTCGGTAGCTTATTGCCGTTAGTTTGACAATAACTGAGAAGTCTTATGCACCGGGCAGGCTGATAATATCAAGAGAATACTTCCAAGCAGCATTTTAGCCACATTCCTCGATCTGAAATCCGCTGCTGCTGTTGCACAGACATTGCTTGAAGCCGGTCTGGATGATTCCCTCTTCCTTGTTTCCTCTTAATATGTAGCTCTCGCCGCACTGCTTACAGACAATCCGAACTTTTACGCGCAAAAAAAAGACACCTCGCTCCTCTCTGGAATTCCTTGCATACGGGAACTACCCTTCAAGTTTAAGTGTGTCCATCTCTATTACAGGTTAACCTCTTCCTCCCGCTTCAGAAAACGAAACGGCGAACGGTTGTTGGCCCGCGCCACCTTGCCCATTCCTCCATACCACAGTACGGCCATCAAAGGTACGATATACCAAATCCAGTAATTGGGCGACGTGCTCAGGATAAAATCATAGATTCCATGCCACAGCCAAGGCAGCAGCAGAGAGACCAGCAATATTCCTCTGCCTTTGCCCGGTTTCGAGAACTTGGCCCTGCCCATGTGGTAGCCCATAATGACCCCGAACATTGCATGTCCCGACACCGGAAGCAGCGCACGCATAATCATTGAACCTATTGAAGCTTGACTGTACCAGGCGTACATTACATTTTCTATTGTTGCAAAACCGAGCGAAATCGCCACGGCGTATAGTATTCCATCATATGGCTCGTCAAATTCGGTATGGTTGTAAATCATATGGTACAGCACAAACCACTTCAACCCTTCCTCCACCCCGGAGGAAATCAGAAAAGAATCGACATAAGGTCCACTGTCCAGCCCAAGCGTAAGACCTCTCTGAATGATCATTACCGGAAAAACAATCAGCAGTCCAAGCAAAAACACCTTGACCACCATATGCAGCGGTTCCTGATCGTACTTGTCTTTCAGATAGAAAAAAGTCAGCAGGGCAAGTCCCGGTGCCACTGCCGACGAAATCACCGATAACCAAAGCACCGAATAACCTCCCCTGAAACTATACCCATTTCTCCTGCATTATCTTCCAATGGTCGAAGGAAGGCAGAAAGCATCCGCTGTCCTGCCGTTCCTCAATTTGTTATTCCTGGCGCTTAAAGTGAGTGCACAACAATTGGATCGCATTTTCGGCCATAACCGTCTTTCCGTATTCATCCAGTACGGCCTCGGTAACCGGCGAAGAATCGCCAAACTCTGCCAATACGGCAACAAGTCCAGACAATGCCGGCTCCTCAAATTCCTTCGGATCGAAGTAAAGATACCATTTATTGTTATAAGAATACAGTTTCCCCTGGGAAGTAATATTGCCGATGAGTACATGTGCCGCTTCAACCAGAACCTCAAAATCGCGGAATGCATACACAATGGAGTCGCTTTGTTCAAGAGTAACTTCCATTTCATAGATCTCTTCAGGCAATTCTTCTTCACCGGGCGCACCGTACTGATGGTGATCATATTTCCCCCGGGTCACAATAACGACCATACCTTGCGCGGGCATTGCGAACACTTCTACGGCAAGCGGACCGGTAGCGTCAAAACCAAGTTCACTATACGCTTGATCCATCATTTCCGTAAAAAGGTCATGCACCTTGGGAACTTCCTGCCACATATCTTCCTTCTGGATGCCCCGCTCGCTCAGGTCGTCAAAAGTGAGGAAAATCCGTATCTTATCTTGACTTAATCGCTCTATTCTCATGACAGGATCCTCCTTTTGCAAGCTCATTTGATATTAATGTATGATGAGTCCCGAGTAATGAGCCAAAAATGGTTACTATGTATGTATGTTATCATTTTGCTGCCATAAATGCACGTAAATAAATATATTTAATCACCCAATTGTTGCGGTTTATTGATAAAAAAAGAATCATTTTGCGGATGGAATCCTCCCCAAAATGATTCTAACGCTTTGCTTTGCGGTTACAAACCCGGTATCGCTGTATGTGTTTCTTTGAGAATCTGCTCTACTTCATGCTTAACATCAGGGTTGCTGCGGATGAAATCCTTCAGCATATTGAGGTTGGCTTCCTTGGATTTAACCGTGGACTCCCCCTTGTGATCGGCACTGCTCTTCGGCTCATGCGAGCCTTTGTCCTGGGAGCTGGCGCCGGCTGCGGTGTTTCCGAATCCGGTCATGGCCATGCCCAGAATTTTGTCCTTCGCTTTTTCACCGGCTCCTTGCATCGAACCGCTTGATCCGAGCGAGGACATCATGGCGCTGCGTTTTTTGGACATAATCATACTGGCGGCTGCACCCATCACCACTCCGCATAAAAATGACGAAGTATTCATATCTCTAACCTCCTTGTATGGTAAAATCATGCTTAGTGTTCGCGAAAAGATTCCGACTCATACAGCAAAGTTACAAGAAAGCGAGATGAAAAAAGTGGTTAAAGCGACATCAGCACTGCTGCTGGCCGCCATTTTGCTGGCATCCTGCAGCAACGGCGACAACAACGGCAAGACAGTGAACAACAATGCTCAGCCGACAGCGGCGGCAACTGAAACAGCATCGCCATCAGCTACGGCACAAGCCTCTCAGGGGAATGATGCTGCGGAGGCAAGCGCCTCACCTCAGGCGACACCAGCCGGCTCTTCAAACACTGGATGGACTGCGAGCGGAGAGACAAATCCTGCTGAAATCCCGCTTCTGTACCATATGAACAAAAATTACGACATTGTTCCGAATGAAGAAGGCACCAACAAGAAAGTCATCCTGCTGACCTTCGATGATGGCCCGAAGGAAGCGGAAATGATCAATCCGCTGATGGATACCTTGGATAAACACAAGGCTAAAGCGGTCTTCTTCGTGAACGGCTACCGCGTCAAAGAACATCCCGAGCTGCTTGAGCTTATCCATAGCCGGGGCGGAATTATAGGCAATCACAGCTGGGATCATATCAAGCTGAAGGACGAACCCTATACAGAGGTGAAGAAACAGATCGAGGATGTGCAGAAGATAGTCAAAGAAGTTGTAGGCGAAACCCCGCATTTCTTCCGTCCCCCGCATGGAGCAGGCGGCGATGTCGGCAAGAAGGTGGCGGAAGAGAACGGACTTCTCTATATGACCTGGTCCGTAGGATCACTTGACTGGGAAATGAAAGAAAAGGATGCCAATAAAACGGAGAAGCTGATTACGAATGTAACCGACCAGCTTCATTCCGGAAGCAACATCCTGATGCATGAGCTTCCCTGGACCGTGGAAGCATTGGATACGCTGCTTACGAAGCTGGAAGCCAAGGGTTACAGCTTCGTAGATCCGCGCAGCATTGAGCTGAAGATGCGCTGAGCATTGCTGCAGCTCAGTTCTAATAGAACACAATAAACAAGAGGTATCCAGCGCATGTTGCGGAGGATACCTCTTGTTTATCTGTATACATAACCCGATCCAGCGCCGCTAATCCGCTCTCTTAGCCAAATTGCTCAAGCGGTTCCTGCACTTTGCGCAGGGTCAGTACATGCATTTCTGCCGGACTGCTCCAGCGCAGCGGGAGATGAGCGGTGCCGAAGCCGCGGCTGATTAGCATTTGGACGATTGCTCCCGAGCTGTCCTGCCGCTCAAGCCGGTACATTCCGGCATTATATTGTTGATAGAACAAATCTGTATGCCTCTGCCTGATCAATGGCAGAACCACCTGTCCACCATGCGTATGACCGGCCAGAATGAGATCTGCGGGCAAGCTGGGCTGCTGGGACACCCAAAGCGGATCATGAACTAGAATAATCCGGCAGCATGAAGAGAGTGATTCAGGGACCGGAGCCAGAGGGGCATACGCTTTTTTGCCGCCTTTCTTCGGGAAATCCACACCGGTCAGCAGCAGACATTCATTTCCCCGTTCAAGGGTTATATTCTCATCAATCAGCAGGCTGGCCCCGCTGCCGCGGATAATATTGTCTACCAGCGAAATATTTGCCCGGTAATCATGGTTACCGTGAACGGCATACACAGGTGCAAGTGAAGCCACAAGCGCCATATTATCAACGAGACGGTTTATGGGACTCCCCTTCTCCGTCAGGTCACCTCCCAGAAAAACAGCATCCACTTTTCCATGTAAGGGGTCGAGCAGCTTTTTGGGTAACCGGCGGCGATGAATATCTGTGATAAACAGAATCCGGTAACCGTCAAATGCCGCTGGAAGTGAACCGAGAGATATTTCCTCGGCAATAATGTTCTTTTTAAATGCCGAAACTACCATAATTGCAGCTACTACGCCCAGCAACAGGAGCAGGGCCGCCATAATAATTATTACCCAGCCGGTTACCATAGAGTCCTCAATTCAGGAGCTCCTTCAAATCCCCACCAAAAGAGCGAAGCGAGCAGCATGACAAACATTACAATCAACGAGTTGACGAAGATTTTACTCAGGCGGATACGTTCCGAAGGGTAAGACTGCGCACGGGAAGGCGTATCCTCCCCCTCCTGGTCTGCTCTATCATGCTTCACAGAGGTTCTAGCTGCGGTGCTGGAATGCCGGGCCTTCCTTGACAGCGTACCAGGCACAAGAGCAGGCGCTTCCGACTCATGGGGGGGAGATACCGCAGCTTGCTTTCTATTTTTACCTTTGACCGGAGCCTGGCCTTCGCCTTTATATTTTTTCTGGCGGGATTTCACCCGGCTTAAGTCGTCACTCATGATACCCTCCTGTAGCGAATCACCAGACCTGAGAACAGGTCGATGAAGAAATGACATAAAATCGGTGCCCAAATCGTTCCGGAATGGATGTATATATAACCAAGGCCGTAGCTGCTGAGGAATACCCACCCGGTCGGAATCCAGTGCCGCAGATAACGCACATGAATAACTGCAAAAAGAATGCTCGTCCAGTAGGGACCCAGTCCATGCTGAATGGCACCGCGGAACAGAAGTTCCTCGCAAACTGAAACAACCGCTGCAATAACAACAATATGCCACAAAGGGCGGTTGCCGAACAACAACTGGTTAATTCCTCCGTCATCCATGCTTTCTTCTGGTACAATATAAGTCAGAATAAAATCCACAATCAGCATAATTCCTGCCAAACCAAGGCCCCAGTACACAAAATTTACACCGTTAGGAAAATTTAATATGTCAAACGGATTTCTTTTCTGCAATAATATCCATATCAAACCGATAAATAAGGTAAGGCCCTGTGTAATGTAGAGATTGATCAGCAGCAGCTTGTCGGTTAACGCTTGAGGATCGGCTTTTTTAATCTTTATGTCACCTAATTTGAATTTTTTCATTGTAACCTGCCTGTTCTATATTGTTTTTACATAAGATAATTTCCATAGAAGAAGGAGCACTAATTATGAACAGTCGTACCTCCCGCACTCAAATGTTATACACGCTAGGTTTTGTATTTTTCCTGATATGCGCTTTCGCCGCTTTCTTTACGGGAGTGAAAGTAGGTGCAGACAAGACAGAAGCTAAATATTCCCACCTGATTGAAGCTGACGGCGCATCGGAGGAATTCTCCGGATCTTACCAGCAGCAGGATCTTGTTACCTTCTATCATAACGTATTTTTGCCGTATCGTGAATTCAAGCGGAATTGGAACAACGAGGTAGACAGTTTATCACGCAGCACGGATGCCCGTGAGAACGCGGCTACACTGAAAAATCTCAGTATTCTGGCGGACAAGCAATATGAGAAGGTTAACCAGGATTCCATCTTCAATGGTTCGCCACTCCTGTATCAATCCCAGCTTAACATACTTAAGAGCCTGACGCTCTTCTCCCAGGCCTCCAACAAGGTGTCTGCTGGATCATCAGGTACAGAAACAGCCAAAGCGCTGAAGAACGATAACTTCACGGCAAATGCCATGCAATTCGGGCTGCTTGCCCAGAAGGATTTCTATGATTCCATGCTGAAGTGGGGTTCCAAAACCAACAGCAAAATCCCGGCGGTACCCAGTGAACTGAAGACGCTGTCCTTCATCCAATGGAAGAAGATGCCGCTCCTGCTTAAAAATGCTTCTATCGCCGAAATGATGCTGAACCGGGGAATTTACGCCGGCTATGATCCACAGGATATTACGGCCAAAATAGACGACATGATCTACTCCGGCATGGCCAGCTCCCTGAAGCTACAGGATGTCCAATCCTCAGTTACACTGCTTATTTCTACCGGAGCCATACAGGAGCAGGACTTCATGAAGTGGCGGGAACAATATTATGGCAAAGAAACGATGCCGCAGCTTCCGTTTTTCTATGAATAAGTCTAGTATATTGCATCATAACGAAAAATGAAGCCTACTTCAAGGCAGGCAGGTTGTAATAAGCCTATTGACACTTTTGGTGCCACCATGTTACATTATGAAAAAATTAATCAAGTAAAACCGATGATGGAACAAGGATGCTGGAAGCCTTCAGAGAGCCGGTGGGTGGTGCAAACCGGTGGCATACAGATATCTTTAGCGCTCCTGAGATATTGTATCGAACTATAAGTAGATGCAATCGGATCATCTCCGTTACCAGTGTGGCCTTTGCAGGCCAATGAGGCTGCTTCTTCAATGTTGCAGTGAATTAGGGTGGTACCACGACAACTCTCGTCCCTTACTACGGCAGTAGTATGGGGTTGGGAGTTTTTTTGTTACCCGGAATCCGTCTTTTGGCCTAAAAGGCCCAAAATTGGCAGGAGACTGTCCTCCTACACTCTCTTTCTTTTATGCGACAGCGCGTTACTTTGTTATTCTGACATGCTTTTCACCCGTTTTGATGCTTCAGGTACTGTGGATTGCCTTATCAGGGCATCCTTGGCATATTAAGCTTTATCACTTTAAGGGGGACAAGAAACCATGTTTAAAGTATTAGTATCGGATCCAATCAGTGATTTGGGCATTCAGCAATTGATGGACGCAAACGACGTGACTGTAGACAAGAAGACTGGACTTAGTGAAGAAGAGCTTATTGCAATCATCGGCGAATATGACGGCCTGCTCGTACGCAGCCAAACCACTGTTACCGAGAAAATTATTGCCGCAGGCACAAACCTGAAGGTCATTGGCCGCGCAGGTGTAGGTGTTGACAATATTAAACTGGAGGCGGCAACGCAGCATGGCGTTGTGGTCATCAATGCGCCGGACGGAAACACGATTACGACCTGTGAGCATGCTTTTGCCATGATGATGGCACTCGCCCGGCATATTCCCCAAGCCTATGCCAAAACGATTTCCGGCGTATGGGATAGAAAGACATTCCTTGGCGTAGAACTACGCGGCAAAACACTGGGTGTTCTCGGCATGGGACGGATCGGCAGCGAGGTGGCCAAACGGGCCAAAGCCTTCGGCATGAACATTCTCGCCTTTGATCCGTTCCTGACTCCGGACCGTGCGGAGAAGCTCGAAGTGAAACTGGCCTCCGTTGATGAGATTGTCCGCGGCGCTGATTTCATGACCGTGCACACACCACTGACACCCGAAACCCGCCATATGATTTCCCGCCCGCAGTTCGAAGTGATGAAAAAAGGCATGCGCATCATCAACTGTGCCCGCGGCGGCGTAATCGACGAAATGGCATTGGTTGAAGCCATCGACAGCGGCATCGTCGCCGGAGCAGCATTTGACGTATTCGAACAAGAGCCGCCACAAGCGGATCACCCGTTCCTTTCCCATCCAAAAATCATCGTGACTCCGCATCTGGGTGCTTCGACCGTAGAAGCCCAGGAGAATGTAGCCATCGATGTATCGGAGCAGGTGCTGCATATTCTGCGCAACGAGCCGTTCATTAACGCTGTAAACATTCCTCCGGTTGCGCCAAGCGTAATGAATAAGCTTCAGCCTTACTTCACACTGGGTGAGAAGCTTGGCAGCTTTGCAACACAGCTGACGGACGGCGCTATTCGTGAAATTCATGTTGAATATGCCGGGGATCTCTCGGATGTGGATACACAGCCGCTTACCCGATATATTGTAAAAGGCGTGTTCACCCGCCACTTCGGCAGTGATGTCAACATCGTCAACTCCATGCATCTGGCCAAAACGCGTGATGTGAATGTTGTCGTGACAAAGGCTTCCAAGACTAAGGGCTTCACTAATCTTATCACCGTTACGCTGAAGGCCGAACCGGATGAAGAACGCCTGGTAGCCGGAACATTGCTCCAGGGCTACGGCGAACGCATTGTCCAGGTCAATAAATTCCCGGTTGATATCGCTCCGGAAGGCCATCAAATTGTAATCTCCCACAACGACAAGCCGGGGATTATCGGTCTCGTCGGCACTCTGCTCGGACAAAACGATGTCAACATCGCTTCGATGCAGGTGGGACGTAAAATTGTCGGTGGTGCAGCTATCATGCTTCTGACAGTGGATAAAGAGGTGCCGCAGCATGTGCTTGTGAAGCTGGCTGGCTTGCCGGAAATCAACACTGCCGAAGAAGTCGTTCTGCTATAGAAGCCATTTCGTATCATTAAAGTTCTGAGTATTAGCAAAAAAAATCGCTCTTTCGAAAATGGAGGCATCCTGCAGCCATTTCAAAAGAGCGATTTTTGTTTATTCCGGTTTATTCCGGAACTTTGAATACCGGGACGACCCGCCCGTCAGCATCAGTGAATCCGTATTGTACCGCAAGGCTGCCTACCTGCTGCGGGATTCCCGTTATGGTCATTACCTCTGGATCTGCAGCCAGCTGAACCACGGCCCGCCCGATATAGGCTGTGGACTCACTGGTTTGCAGTTCAGGCACCTCCTGCCAATGCTCTTCATCTGTATTGAGGCTCTCCAGCACCAGTTCAGTCCGCATCCAGCCGGGCGACAACGGGATCACGGCTATACCGTCTGCCGCAAGTTCTACCGACAATCCATAGGCCATGCGCACCAGCGCATTTTTAGCCAGATCATAATAGAAGTTGTCAATGTATTTGTAGTGGTCCCAATACGTTGTATGAATAATAATACCACCGCTCTGCCGGTTGCTGCGCATTAGCGGAATCGCGTAATAGTTGGTCATCAGCTGCGCTCTGACTCCCGCATCGAACATATGGCTCCAATGTTCCAGAGGCAGCTCCCAGAAGGGTTTGCTCTCGATGGACAGCTCATTACCGCCCCATACATTGTTGACCAGGATATCCAGCCTGCCCTGCTCCGACGCTATCCGCCGGATGGCTTCTTCCGTTTCGCTATCCCGGGTATGGTCACAGCGGATCGCTTCACCCTGCCCTCCAACCGCCTTGATTTCATCGAGAACACTGTCGATCGTCCCTTTACGCCTTTCTTCGTGCGAAAGCCCTGTGCTTCTGCCTGTGATATACACATACGCACCTGCTTTTGCCAGTTCCAAAGCTATTCCCCTGCCGGCCCCCCTGCTTCCTCCGGTAACCAGTGCCACTTTCCCTTGCAAATTTGTCATACTACCGCTCCTCTCTTCATTGTTGATCTTAGTATCATTGGTTCTTCTGCTTGCTATACTCATCATAAACTCTATATATGACATCAACTGACATATATATATGATAAAATGAAAAAAGAGTTAAATTAGGGGGATACCCCCTATGAGGAGGACGTATGAGAGCAGACCGTTTATTATCTATATTGCTTCTGCTGCAGAACCGCGGCAAAGTCACCTCCCGTGAGCTGGCCAGCACCTTGGAGGTGTCCGAGCGGACAATATTTCGTGATATGGAGGCGCTCAGTGCCTCTGGAATACCTGTGCTGGCTGAACGAGGCCGGGAAGGCGGCTGGATGCTCACCGAAGGCTACCGCACTTCCTTAACTGGAATGAAGCCCAACGAAATAGGCGCTCTCCTGCTCTCTGCCGATTCGGCAATCTTGAAGGATCTTGGTATTCATGAAGATTTCACGATTGCATCGCGCAAGCTGGAGGCTGCTGCCTCAGGGAATAAATCCCCTTCCGCCAACTATTTTAACCAGCGTATTCATATAGACAGTGAAGGATGGCTTTCATCCGAGGAAAGCTTCCCTTTTCTTTCAACCTTACAGGCAGCTCTTTGGGAAGACCGGAAGGTAAGTATTTCTTATCTGCGAAATGGGGAAATAAAGAACAGAATCATTGGACTGCTGGGCTTGGTGGCGAAACGGGGGGTATGGTATGTTATCGGGCAGCATGAGGAGCAGTTCAGAACCTACCGGGTTTCGAGAATCGTTGCTGCCCAAATATTAGAGGAAGCTTATTCACGACCTGACGATTTTGAGCTGACGAGTTACTGGGAGTTGTCTAAAGTATCGTTCAAATCCGCCCTTCCCAGTTATCAAGCCAAATTCACGCTAAAGTCTTCCTCCCTTCAAGCGTTAAGGCAGGAACGCTTTGTTACATTGCTGTCCATAGATGAATCTCCTGATTCTGCATGGCTGGAGGTCGAAGCTGAGTTCAACGTCATAGAAGCAGCTTGCCGAATCATGTTGTCCTTGGGTCCCCATGTGATCGTCAGGTCACCAGAGGAGCTGCGTATAAAAGTATATAAGGCTGCACTGGAAACCGTGCTATTGGGTCGTCGGGTGAGTCGTCTCCCAGCTACTGATTCATTTAGCGGCTTCATCAAGTTTCTTTAAAAACTCTGCCGGAGTGCATCTTCCATCCATTAAAGATTGATGGGCCTCCATTACTTTATTTTTAAATTCATTACTTCCTTGATCCTGGAGCGGGGTCCCGCTGGAAGTTGAAATGGAGCTAAAGATGTCTACCAGTCCTTTTTGCAGCTTATTTTCTGCCCCAGTCAGGTATTGATCGAATTTTTGAGCGGGTATCCCTGCTCCACTTTGCCAAATAAGCTTCGCCCAATTCTCTGGATCGTAGAAGTATTTCAAAAATTGTACAGCCTCCCCTTTATTCTTAGAATGTGCGGAGATTGAATATCCACCGCCGAACCAGGCTGCGACATCCGTCAGCTTGCCTCTATCAGAAGCGGGATACGGTGCAGCTGCAACATTACTCCGGAATTCATCCGAGAAATTCTCATCCGTAGCAAGACTGGATTCCCAGCTCCCCATCAAAAAGAAAGCCGCTTTACCTTGTCCAAACAAGTTGCGGGCTGCGCCGTAATCGGCAGTCAGGAAGCCGTCCGCAAGTGTCTTCTCTTTCTGGAACCTCTGTAATTCTTTAGCTGCTGCAAGAAATTGTTCATTGCCTGTAAAGGTAGCTTTGCCCGCGAGAACCTCGTCCATTTTGCTAAAATCGCCCGTATGCCGCTGAGCGATGTACTCGAACCAGATCGGTAGTGACCAGCCTTCAACAGCATTGGTTGTGATAGGATTAATGCCTTTCTCTCTTAGCATCTTGCTTGCCTTAAACCATTCTTGTGTTGTTCCAGGAACCGGGATACCGGTGTCGGCCAATATTTTTTGATTGTAGTACATCACAAAGAAGTCGGTATTTCTAGGTAACCCGTATAATTCACCATGCTGCTTGAATCCATCGAGTGAGCCGGATACGAAATGGTAGGAGATATAATCTGACTCGTTCAGCTCAGCCAACAAACCTGCATCAATTAAGGGTTTGATAAACGAGGTCTGTCCCCAGGATTGAATAATATCCGGAAGAGCATTCGATGTAGCGTATATTTTAACTTTGGATTTATAAGGCTCATCCTGCAATGCCTCGACTTCTATTTTTACATTTCTATGTTCTTTCATATAAGCGTCTATGATTTGCTGTTCGATTTTCCCCTGTCCGTTCTTGCGGTCAGCAAGGGCTGTGAACAATTTCAACGTGACAATTCCCGGTGTCTCTGTATTATTCGGATCTTTTATTGCAGGTGTCTTGGAATTCATATTCGTAATACTAAATATTGCGCAAGCTGTCAAACCGGTTATGATCAGTATGGATAGTGCGCGGTATTTCTTTTTCATCCTCTTCCCCACCTCTTGAGAAGTTATTATTACTAAAATTCAGGGGACAGCACATATATTATTACCTTAATTATAGTTATACTGATGATATTCTATGTAAAGCAGGGTGAGACAATATTAAACCTATCGTGACGCGGTATCGAGACATTTCACTGCAGTATAAACTACTGATCTGGGTTATCCCTCTACTGATCTTTACTGTAGGTTTAACTGGCCTTTATTCCTATTATATTGCCGCCAATGAGATCGTCGATAAAATCCGTCAAGCGCAAAGTCACATGGCAGCCAAAACGACGAACCAGCTTGATTTTATCACCAGCGGTACTATTAGCACAGGTAACTTCCTGTTTCTCAATCCATCCTTACAACATTTGGTGACCACCAGTGATACACTCGAGGTAAGAGAGCAAATCTACAAATCCCTCCTCCCATTGATGGTCTCGAGCGAATCCTTTCAATCCTTGCTTATTTATCGCTTGTCTGCGGGTCAAGAAGATAATGGGCCATTCGCCATTACACAAACCGGCATTGCCAGTGCTGCCTCCTTCGCCGAGTTTCAAGAAACCCGGTTTTTCAAGAACATTATGAAATCTGCCGGTGAGCCAATATGGGATATGTTGTCCCCTGAGGATCACCTGCTGCATGGAGACAGACATTATAAGCTCGTGATGATCAAGCCCTTTAAGGATTTCAATACCTATAAACGAATCGGTGTGCTAATGATTGGGATCGATGCCGATCAACTCAGCAATAATCTTTTCCGCAAAGAAAATAATGCTTATCAACTAGTTATCAATGACGATGGTGTGATTCTGGCCTCTACGGAGTTGGATAATTTGGGTGAACATATCGGTGATCTGCCTTATTTCCAATCTGCTGAACCTGCACTCTCAAAAGATGATGCGCTCAGCTACCTGCTGGATAGAGATGATTTGGTTGTCTCTCAGACCACTTCCCCGCTGACAGGCTGGCACTCTTTGGTGATACAGAATAAAAAGGATTTATTGAAAGAGCTCGATTATATCAAATCCATAACTGTTCTTATTATGGCAGTGTTTACGCTGGTAATGATACTGTGCACTTGGTTAATCGCCAAAATCATTACGAACCCTGTCAAAACATTAATTCTCTCGATGAAGCAGCTGCAGCTTGGAGACTTCAGTCAGCAGGTTAATTTTTCGGGGAATGATGAGATCGGCCAACTGGGTTACTGGTATGATACGATGGTCAAGCGTGTCAAAACCCTAATCGATGATGTATATACTTCACACCTAAAGCAGAAAGAAGCAGAGCTTAAAACGCTGCAATCGCAAATCAATCCTCACTTCCTGTACAACACTTTAAATATGATAAGCTGGACGGCGATGCAGAAGAATGAGCGGGATATCGCAGAAATGGTTCAATCTTTGTCCCAGGTGTTTAGGTTAAGTCTAAATAACGGCCAAGACAATGCTACTCTTCATCAGGAGGTTGAATTCATCGAGAATTATTTATTTTTGCAAAAGAAACGCTTTACTACCAGATTTCATTTCTCCGTCACCCTGGATGAAGAGATCAGTCATTTCCAAGTCCCCAAATTATTATTGCAGCCCCTTGTTGAAAACGCCATCATTCATGCCATAGAACCTTTAGAGGGAAACGGAATGATTGCGGTAGCCTGTTATGCTGAGGAATCGTGGATCGTACTGGAGGTTGTTGATAATGGGAAGGGTATGACTCCAGAACGGGTAAAGCAAATTTCATGTCATCCTAAACCGGTTGCTCCTTCCATTGGACACTCAGGCCTCGCCTTAAGTAATATTCGCGAAAGGTTGAATCTGTACTTTGAGCTTACGGAATTTCACATTGAAAGCACCTTAGGTCTAGGTACGCGTATCCAAATCCGAATCCATAGAGGGGGTAACTAAACGATGCTCAGGTTGCTGATTGCCGAAGATGAATTATCATTCCGGCAAGGAATTATTCAGATGATCGATTGGTCCTTTTACGATATTGAGATTGTGGGCGCAGCGGGGGATGGACGAGAAGCTATAACATTAATGAGAGAAAGGAAGCCGGATGTATTATTAACAGATATTCGCATGCCTTATATAAATGGACTGGAACTGATCCAGACTGCGCAGGAGGAGGGGCTGTCCTTCTATTCCATCCTGCTTACAGGGTACAGTGATTTTAATTACGCGAGGGATGCAGTCCGTTATGGGGCAAGCGAGTATTTGTTAAAGCCCTGCTTACCTGAAGATATTCTCCAAGCCATACTTACGGTGAAGGAAAAGATCGATAAGGAACAAAGGGAAGGCTCCACGCTGCAGCAGCTCAATCAGAATTGGACAAAAAATATTCCGCTGCTTAAAAATCAAATTTTAAATCAGTGGCTTGCGAATCCCCCGCTCCTTCTCGAAGACAGGCAGAAAATCATAGAAGAGATGGGAATCTCACTTAAGCCTTTAAAGATTCATATTGGATTGCTGCGGATTGACACCCCGGACCACCGGAATGACTCCAAACTATATAAACGGGATATGGCATTGATCCGATACGCAGCCAGTAATATTCTGACCGAGACATTGCTGCCTCTATTCCATGGGTTTATAGAACCGATTAGCTACGGAGAGGAAATATTATGGCTGGCCAACATCCCTGATCATGAGACCGGTACCTCTTTGAAGAAAAAGATGGAAGAACTCCAGAAGAATATGGAGACCTTCTTGAAAATTTCCATCAGTATAGCCATCTCTTCCGTAAAACCATCTCTGGATGAAGTACATAGCGCGTACACGGAAGCCTTGGAAGCCATGGCAGGCCGGTTTTACAAAGGAAAAGGCGGGGTATTTCTTTTTTCCGAATATAATCAGCGCGGTCTGGTTCAAACCTCCATCTTGGAGAATGAAGAACTACAGCAACTGGAGAAAGAAATAAAGCTCAACTTGGAAAATCATAATTATGAACAAGCATTAGATCATCTGGACCATTGGCTGAATTATATCCGCAACACCTCTCAATATGATAAAACGGAAGTCAATCTACGGGCCACGATCTTCATTCTAGAGCTGCAAAAATTCTCACAGGAACGTAATCATACCGCCTTCGAATGGAAGGATGATCTCATTAATTGGGTGGAGAAAGTTCCCTTGATCGAGACATTAGAAGAGCTGGCTACCATTATGCAAAAAATCATTCAAAGCATCGTTGAAATTGACTCCCGGCAGAAGCCTCTTCACCGGACGGTTCAAGCTGCACTTGATTGGATTATTCAGAAGTACAACACCAGTATCTCGCTGGAATCTGTCGCTAAGGAAACTTATGTATCCAATACCTACTTAAGCTCTTTATTCAAACAAGAACTAGGGATTAACTTTTTGGATTATTTGCATCAATTCCGTGTGGAAAAAGCGAAGGAACTATTGAAGCAAAACTACAAAATATATACAATTGCCAAGCAAGTGGGGTATCAGGAGGAGCGGCATTTTAGAACTACTTTCAAAAAATGGACGGGGCTGACCCCAACACAGTACCAGAAAATGATCGGTTACCTTGAACCTACAAACTGATAGTTTAAAAGGGTATTTAAAAACCAAAAAAAGGGCCAACCGGAACCTTCCGATTGGCCTTATCTTCATTCAACTACAACAGCACTTAGTTATTGCAAATTATACATCTTATAAATCATAACCGAAGCTTCAGCACGGGTTGCAGTCCCAAGCGGATTCACAAGGGTCCCGTTACCAGACACGATTCCATTCTTGACCAGCGTTGCTATGTCTTCAACCGCGAAGGGTCCGATCTTCTTATTATCATCAAACCCTGCCAAGTCCGCTGCAGATCCCTGTTCCAAATGAATCTGCGCAGCACTCAATGCCCGGTTGGCCAAAGCCATCATTTCTTGTCTCGTGATGTTTGCTTCCGGTTCGAAGACATTGCCGCCTTTTCCTTGGACAATCCCGAGCTTCTTAGTTATGCCAATAGCCTCTGCATAATAAGCCGTGGATTTGACATCGGCAAAGTTATCACCTGCTACTTCTGTAAGTCCAAGTGCTTTGACTAATAATACGATAAAGTCCGCTCTTTTAATCTTTGCATTAGGGGCAAATGTCGTATCTGATGTGCCCTGTATCACTCCCTTGGACGCCAGAACCTCGATTGCCTGCCTTGCCCACCCGTGCTTACTGATATCTGTAAAAGATTTATTAACATACGCTACAGCAAATGTGCCGAAATGTGTCGTGGTGAAACTAACCATTCCGGTTTTTTCATCGTAACGGCCGCTTGGAACCGATATTAGATTTCCTTGTCCATCGATATACCAGATAGTGATTTGCTCCTTATGGGCCAATTCCGTTGCCGAAGGCGTGTAAGGAATAGACACCGTTACCGGTGCTTTCGGATTATTCCATTCAATGACCTGATTACCGGCTCGTAAGGTCAGCCCGATGACGGGATGTTGCCCAATCTTTGCTTTCACCCCATCCTCAGTAATATCCGCTACTGCAATCGTTAATCCAATGTTGTCTACACCACTCGCAACAGTTCTGCTTAGCATGTTACTTGGCACGATTATCTTCCCAATGGCCGTAACAATTTCCAGCTTCGAGGTTAAAGTCCCCGTCGTCAGATTCTCAACAGGAAGAAGTATTTCGTATCCCTTTTGTCCTGCTAATTCCTCAACTTCTATAAAGACCGTTGGGACTCCTTTGACTGGTTTCGCAGCTTGTAGCGCTGCTTTCAAATCTGCACTTGCTATCGTTGTTGTTGCGCGTCCTGTGTTAGGATTTACTACAGGCTTCGGAGCTTTGATCATCGCCTTTTGCCCATTATCAACCGGGGTAGTCCCTGGGGTTGTTACGGGATTTGTTACTGGGTTCGTACTGGGATTCGGATTTGGATTATTAGTAATATTGAAAGTGAATTCACCGACAGCACTATGATTCAAGCTGTCTTTAATAGAAACTGCTTTGATCGTCGTATCAGAAGTAACCGTAAGCGGTCCCTGATATAAGAGGCTTGTCGTCGTCGGTACGGTACCATCGGTAGTATAATAAATAGTTGCTCCTTTGGTTCTACTTGTTAGATTCACATTGACCAGGCTGTTATAACTTCCCGCACCTGGACTTGCTTGCGGTGATGCCGCTGCTGCTGCATAGAAGGAGACATAACTGTCATCCATCCCCGCTTTTACGACAATAGCCCGAAGGACTTTCGCAGGTGACACTGAGACAGGACCCGTATATAATGTGCTGTTCTTTGTTGGAAGTGTACCGTCTGTTGTGTAGTAGATTTTCCCGTCAACGATATTCGTATTGAGCTTTACGATTTGCTCGTCATCCCTTTGACTATCTTCATACAAGACATGAGGTGCTGCAGCCATTTCAAAAACCGGCGCCGGAGCGGAATCCGTTGGCTCAAGCTGGAACCGGTCCAAGTTTACTCCGTCGCCATTAATGACAAGCCGAATGGTCTGCGTGCCAGCTGTTAAAGGAAGGATCGAAGCCGCTTCAGAATAGACAACCCAGCCACCAGTACTTGGCAAGCTTGTGGTACCGGTTGTTTGACCCTTCGTCTGCAGCGATACGGAAACTCCGCCTTGTGGAGTCGCATAATTATATTTAACTTTGTAGTTGCTGGACTTCGGTACTGTAACTAAGTAATCCATATAGGTGCCCGCAGCTGTATAACCTAGGTTTGTAATTGGATCTCCTACTTGGATCACGTTCTGACCAGCTTTTACGAAACTCTCCGCTTCCACTTTCAAGATGCCGTCCCCGTCCACGGAATGAGAGCTCACTTCTTCGACTATAATATGCTGCATTTCAAAGGTGCCCACACTGCCGAGAATTCTAATGATCTGCTCCCCTGCTTCCAAATCCGCCGAAGTACGTATGAGATTCCAAGTATTAGGTCCGGAAGGAATGTTAAATGTGGCGAGCGTTGTATGATCAGATTTCATCTGGAAAGCACTGCCTCCACCACTTGGAACTACAGCATTTAACGTAAATGCATATTTGCCGGCTCTCGGAACATTAATCTTAAAGTCTACCCAGTCCCCTGCTCCTATGTCTGTAAATTTCCATCCCTCCGTAAAATCCACTCCTGAGAACTGATAGTAAACATCCGCGCTGACGGTACCTGGTATAGGTGTAGCCGGTGTCTGCCTTGCAGTCCCTTTCAGCTTCATAAGCGCTGAAAGCGGCTTACCATCAGTAGAATCAGAATAGGCGGTAGCCGGTACATTTAGGGTCAGGTTCACATCATTATAATAAGGCGTTCCATCCCATGCGAGTTTTACTTTAACCTTATCCGGGTTGTAAGTAGCGTAGGTAACAGAGGTTACTGTCACACCCTTATCCGTTGCCTCACCAGATAATGAAATGTCATTTACATTTAAACTATTAAAGGTGCCTCCGCTAAGATTCAACGTTACTTCTTTGCCGTTTACATCATAATCCAAAACATCCGGAGTAAGACTTAGCACTTTCTCCTCCCCAGGTACCGTTTGAACGTCACGGTTCCAACGGTAAGTGGCTACTGACTTGGGTGCTAATGTTGCCGCAATTTGTGTTCCGTCACTCACCAGCTTAAACGTTTGTGTTGATGCCGTCTGGTTAATAACGACCGTAACGATCGTTTTCTTATCCGGACTCATGAAGGATACATTCGTTACACTATCCTTATTACCGTAATTGCTGTCGATTCGAGTGTAGCCTGGTTTCACGAACTTTGTGAAGTGGCCCACGAAGTAATACTCCGGCGTCAGCCAATAATTATCGGTGTTCGACGAATCCTGAATTAACATCGTCGGGTCCGGTGTTCCAACCCACTGGTGGGTGTTGATATCGCTATCCAGCATAAGGACCCATGAATTATAGCTTCTTGCCCAATTTCTGAAATACTGTGCAATCCGATCCGTACCTAATGTTCCCCATACTGCACGTTCCGTTAAGTAAACGTTCTTCTCGGGGTACATATCATGCAGCTGAGACATAAGCCCAAGATCGCCGCCGTAATCATGGAAAGCCGTTCCGTCAATCGCTGCGTAGTTCTCAGAATCAGCCAGCATTGGAGCCGGATAAGACATCGTGTCGCCCGGGTTGTGGTCGAATATCCATAACTTGACGTCCAGTCCTGCTGCTGTAAGCTTCTGCTTCAGCAGCTTGGCAAGCTCCGCTTCTTGTTGCCAAGGCATTTTCGTACTGGGATATTCGATTTCAAGAAGAGGCTCGTTCTGTAAGGTCATCGCTTCGATAACAATCCCTTGCTTCTTATACTCTTGAATGAATTTGACATAATAGTCCGCGAGTACAGGCAGGTATTCATCCTTGACCTGCCCTTTAACCATGCTGTCAGTGGTCTTCATCCAGCCTGGAGGACTCCATGGTGAAGCGAAAAATTTGAGTTCCGGATTGATCGCCACCATTTTCTGCAATGCCGGAATAATACCGAAGTCGATATCCTTCTGAATTGAGAAATGACTTAAGCTTGTGTCCGTTTCCCCCTTTGGCATATCATCATAGGAATAAAACTTCTGTGCTGTAAAGTCAGCCGAACCAATCGTCACGCGCATCATACTCATGCCAATGCCTTCAGTCTTGCTCACTAGCTTCTTCAGTAATTCGTCCTGTTTCGCTGGTGACATCTTGAGCAGATTGTAAACAGTCGATTCTTCCATCGATGTTCCAATCCCCATCATCGACTGATATTCTTTGTTAGGATCAATAGTAATCGTTGTAACTTTAGGGTCAATGGCCGTTCCAACCTCAGTCAAGTCGATATTAGCTTGCTGTTCAAGCTTCTTGTCACCATCCTGCCAACGAGGATCGTAATACCATCCCATATCCCCGGAATCCCGTTCAGTGGTTACCCAGTTCTCTACTGCGTTCGCCTGTATGACCGGTGCCGGGGTTACAATTCCCCCACTATCAATTTCTGGCGCTGCGGGTGAGAAGCCTTTGGAACCAAACCAGTTTAAGTTTAGTCCGCCCGCCTTAAGCACTAACTTAATTTTCTGAACACCTGCTGTAAGGGCAATGTCATGAACTGTAGTCGTCTTCCAGTTCTGCCAGGCTCCTGTGCGGTTTACGGATAACTCTCCGAGTTTCACACCTGACTCATTTAGAATGTTAAATCCGGTAGTATCACCTTCACCGGCATGGCGGAAATCTATATCAAACACTCCATCTGCTGGAACGTCGATCAGATATTCCATCCAGTCCCCTGCATCTGCATAGCTAATATTTTGGCCTCCACCCACATCAGCAGTGCCCTCTAACTGTATCCCTTGCTGTTGTATGAAGCTCTCCGCCTCTACTTTCGCGTAGAGAGCGTTGCCCGGCTTTTGCGGAAGAGCGGGTAAAACAGGTGTGGATTCGTTTTTAGTCAATCCATACCCATAATCAAACAGAATATATTGCTGTTCTAAATTCGAGGTGCCTGCCTTCAAAGCTGAGTATGCCTCTGTGTAGAAAGGCCAACGAATCGGTAATTTACCTGTGAATTCGTAATCACCGAAAAGGACATCAGCTACTCCCTGCCCCTCCGTTCCCGGCAGCCAAGCTTCAACCAGCCCTGCAATATCCTCCAATTGATCATTTATGATCAAAGGTCTTCCGGATACGAGGACAACAATCGTCGGAACCCCAGATTTGCGGATATTATTTAACGTAGCAATATCTTCCTTATCCAACTTGAGACTGTTCAGGCCATCACCGTTTGATTCGGCGTACGGCTTTTCACCGATAACAGCAATCGCGACATCGTTGCCTGCTGCGCCACGGCCATGTTTGTTGTAGGTTACCTTCTTTGATTCACCAGCTGTGTTCTTAATCCCCTGAAGGATCGTGGTTCCTTCCGTAATTTTCCCGGATAGACCCTGCCAGCTGATGGACCAGCCACCCGACTGTATGCCGATATCATCTGCACTTTTGCCTGCGACAAAAATCTTGTTCATATTCTTAAGCCGGGAAAGGATCGGCTGACCATTTACCTTATCGTTTTTCAGGAGAACGAGGGATTCACGTACTGCCTTCTGGGCAAGCGCACGGTGTGATTTAGAGCCGAAGGTAGTCACAAGACTCTGATCCGTCATCGGATGCTCAAATGCACCTGACTCAAACTTAACGCGCAAAATACGCGTTACTGCGTCATCTATACGGCTTTGACTAATTGATCCATCCTCTACAAGTGCCTTCAGGTGAGTGATGGTTACTTTCCAATCGGCTGGCATCATCAACATGTCAACGCCGGCATTCACAGCTACTTTAATCTGGTTCTTCAATCCACTGACTGCATTACCCTCCCAATCCTTGTTGATTTGCTGCACGGCATTATAGTCCGTAATAACAAAGCCCGTGAAGCCAAGCTGGCCCTCGCCTGTACCCTTCAGCGCATCGGTGAGAATACGTTTGTTCGCGTGCATCTTCAATCCTTGGATACTGTTATAGGAAGCCATTACCGTCCTTGCCCCAGCTTCTATAGCCTTTTTGTACATAGGCAGATTCAGGTCGAGCACTTCCTGCTCAGTCATCCCGGTGATATCGCCCTGATTCACTCCATTATCCGTTAACCCTTCTCCAAGAAAGTGTTTTGCGGAGGCGATCACCCGATCACTATTCTTCAACTCGCCAATGTTTTTTCCCTGCAGTCCCTTTATGTACGCAGAGGCCATTTCAGCTACAAGGGACTGGTTGTCACTGAAGCCTTCATACGTCCGGCCCCAATTTATATGTTGCGGATCAGCAATGGTAGGACCAAAGATCCAATTCGTTCCAGATGCTTTAGCCTCCTGTGCGGTTGCGATCCCAATTTGTTCGACAAGTTCTGTATTTCGTGTGGCTCCTAAACCTATATTATGTGGGAATAAGGTCGCACCCATGATATTGTTCTGACCATGTACCGCATCAACCCCATAGAGAAGCGGAATACCCAGTGGTGTTGATAAAGCACCTGCTTGATAGGAATCCACCAGTGCCTCCCACTTCTCACGAGTACTGTCTAATTGCTTCCCGTTCGGGAAAGAACCTCCGCCACTGAGAACCGAACCTAAGTGATACTTCTTGACATCTTCCGGTGTGACGGATGCACGCTCCGCCTGCACCATTTGCCCGATTTTCTCATCCAGAGACATCCGTCCCAGCAAGTCCGCCACTCGGGTATCCACAGGCAGTGAGGCTTTATAATAGGGAACCAGGGCTTCCGTAGTTGACGCTGCTGCATAGGAAGTTGCAGGTGCTGCTCCTGCAAGTGTTGACCACAAAAGGAGTAAAGCGGTGGCCGAGGAAATTGCGCGTTTCAACATTTCATATTGCCTCCTTCAAAAGTAGTGAGCATTGAAATTCGATTACAAATTCCCCTTTCTAACAGAACCTCCTTAGGCAATTGTTATATAACGATTGAAAGCGTAATCATATATAATCATAATTTCAGCATTCACAAAAATATAGGAGTCATTTTTTAGATAACCTGCAGCATTTTTTAGATTATTCCTATCTTAAATTTATGTCAGTTCTTACAATAGACCAAACCTCCTAAAATCGCCTATAATATTACAATACACAACACTTTTATTAGGGGGAAATAGTTATTATGGACTGGATGAACAAGCTTCCGTTAAAACAGAGAATAGTTGCCGGTTGTTATCTGATTGCCGCATTATTCGCAGTTCCTGTTCTGATTACTTTATTGATCATGGGCAAGATCCTGATCGGAATTATTCTTGTTGTGGTGCTTTCAGCGCTGACTTATCCTCTTTCACGATTTATTGAGAGAACGCTTACATCTTCGTTTGACGACATTTCCAATGTGACGCACACGATTGCCAAAGGAGATTTCACAAGCCGTGCGGACGAAAGCGGGGCCATGGGCGACATCAGCCGCTCGTTCAACACGATGATCGAGAAGCTGAAGAAGATTCTGACGGAAGCTTCGGGAATTACCCGCCAGGTAATGGACGCGAGCCGGGGTATTGAAGACAAGAACCAGAATCTCAAGATTGTCATGGCACAGGTTGCCTCTTCTTCCAACGAGCTGGCCCTGGGCGCCAATGAGATATCCGTGGATATTGCAGATATGACGGAATCCATCAAAGACATAGAAACCAAAGTTTCTAACTACACAAGCTCAACTAAAGAAATGAATAAACGTTCTATACATACGCTGGAGCTGGTCGAAAAAGGACGTGTGTCCGTTGACACTCAGGCAGAAGGCATGCGTAAAAATATTCAGGCTACGCAAAAGGTGGCCGATACGATTGATGCCCTTTCACAAAATGCCCGGGGAATTACCATGATTACGAAGACCATCACCGAAATTGCCGAGCAGACCAACCTGCTGTCGCTGAACGCATCCATTGAAGCCGCACGCGCAGGCGAGCATGGCCGGGGGTTCGCCGTGGTAGCCCAGGAGGTCCGCAAGCTTGCCGAGGAGTCCACCGCTTCTACTAAGGAAGTATTCGGGCTGGTACGCAGTATCGAAGCCGACATCAAGCAGGCAATCGACAATATTGCCATCAACGAAGAGGTCGTGCAGGTTCAGAACGAGATGATCACTGAGACCGCTCATATTTTCGCGCAAATTGTGCAAAGTGTTCAGTACATAACCGAGCAAATCGCCTCCTTCTCTGCTGAAAGTGATCTCATGCTGGAAAGTGCACTCAAAATCTCCAGCGCCATTGAGAATATTTCCGCGATTACCCAGCAGACGGCAGCCGGAACCGAAGAGGTATCTGCAGCCATGAATGAGCAAATCAATGCCCTGCAATCCGTAGCCGAAGAGACAGATAAAATGACGCAAGCTGTATTCCAGCTGCAAAAGACCATTCACATCTTCAAGTTCTAGATTAAGCGTATCCTGCTCAGAGACCTCTTTATGGATTATGGCTGATTATCAGCTGTATCCTGAAGAGGTTTTTTTTTGATATTTTGTGACAAATTAATACAAGTTTCGACTTTATTATTGCATATACATGAAATTCATGGTTATCTATATGAACAGATATACATGAGGACCGCAAAGGCAAGTTTAGCTGCCCCCTCATGTTCAGCAATCCACTAACGGGAGTGATGTACAGATGGGGAAATTTATTTTAAAGACAGATGTGGAACAGAAAGTCATCGAAATCGAATTGGAAGGCACCTTCTCTGAAGAGGACGGTCTCCGGTCTATCCAAACTTATCAGCAAACGATCAATCCTATTAACCCAGCCGACTATGAACTAAAAATTGATTGTATAAGGTTAAATGTAACCGCTCCAGATGTGGTGCCTCTGCTGGAAAGCTGCTTCGTGATGTTCAAGAGCGACGGATTTGTGAAGGTTAAGCTGACGCTGGAAAACAATCCGATCCTTAAAATGCAGCTGGCGCGGCTGGGCCGCAAGGCTGGTCTTGAGAATTTAGAGATCATTTCCGCGGTTGAAGTGTAGCAGCCGTTATGGGAGAATATGTAATTAACAAAATGACTGATTTCTCGGAAGAATCTATTGCGGCTGTGAAGTCGCTGGAGCTGCTCTGTAAAAATTCCGATGGGAGCAATCTGAGAGTTGGCGTTGAGAGTCTGGGACCGGAGAACGGTGATGCTGCTTTCCTCTGCCATGCCGGGGAACAGTTAACCGGTTTTCTGAGCTGATGCTGGTTGGACTGATAAGAGTTAATAAAGTTGACTCCCGGACAGCGGTTATCCACGATTTCTGCGTCCTTCCGGCTAAAGCCCGCCAGAACAAATACGGCGCTCAAGAAGAACCTACTCTTCTTGAGCGCCGCTTGCGTGATGGGGTGTTGGTAAAACTCGTTTCCAAATCGGTACATGAATACATTCCTGCTTACTGACGCCCCTCATGCTTCTCCCAGCCCATGGTACGCGCTACAGCATCCTTCCAGGCGCCATAGCGGCGTTCCCGTTCCTCCTGCTCCATCAGCGGCGAGAACACCTTCTCGGCCTTGTTGAAGCTCTCAAGCTCTTCTCTTGACCAAATCCCTGAGGTGAGTCCGGCCAGCAGCGCTGCCCCCAGAGCCGTCGTCTCCGCATAGGTGGTGCGGGTCACCTCACTGCCTAGAATATCTGATTGAAACTGCATCAGCAGATCATTGCGGACAGCGCCGCCATCCACGCGCAGTCCGGTCAGCGGCATCCCGGCGTCTTTTTCCATCGCCCCAATCACATCCCGGGACTGAAAAGCCAGCGACTCCAGCGTGGCCCGCACCAGGTGACCTGCCGTAGTCCCCCGGGTCAGTCCGAACACCGCGCCGCGGGCGTACATATCCCAATAAGGCGCCCCTAGGCCGGTGAAGGCCGGTACGACCACGACACCTTCGCTGTCCTCCACTTCCCTTGCTTTGTCCTCCGAGTCCGAGGGGCCGGTAATCAGCCCCAGTCCTTCCTCCAGCCACTGGACGGCTGCACCAGCCACAAAGACACTGCCTTCGAGCGCATAATACAATTCATCGCCCATGCCCCAGGCTACGGTGGTCAGCAGCCCATGAGTGGAGACGACTGCTTCTGTACCTGTATTCATCAGAATAAAGCAGCCTGTGCCGTATGTATTTTTGGCGCTGCCGGCATCCAGACAGGTATGGCCGAACAATGCGGCCTGCTGATCGCCAAGGACGGAGCGGATAGGAATTTCCGCACCGAACCACTGTGCCTGGGCTACGCCGAATTCTCCACCGGACATCCGCACCTCCGGGAGAATGGCGCGGGGGATGCGCAGAACTTTGATAAGCCGCTCATCCCATTTGCGCTCATGCAGATTAAACAGCATCGTACGTGAAGCATTGGTCACGTCCGTGGCGTGCACAGCGCCTCCGGTGAGCTTCCAGATCAGCCAGCTGTCAATGGTTCCGGCAAGCAGCTCTCCCCGCTCGGCACGTTCCCTTGAGCCCGGCACATGGTCCAGAATCCAGGCCAGCTTTGTTGCCGAGAAATAGGCATCGACGACAAGTCCAGTCTTCTCGGCAATTTCAGCGGCAAGACCTTGCCGCTTAATGTCCTCACACTGCTCCGCCGTGCGCCGGTCCTGCCAGACAATGGCCGGATAAATCGGCACACCTGTAACCCTGTCCCAAATGAGCGCAGTTTCCCGCTGATTGGTGATGCCGATGGCCAAAATCTCCGCAGCCGGGACCCGACTTCCGCTGATAGCATCTCTGGCTGCGGCAAGCTGGCTTTCCCAGATTTGCTCCGGGTCATGCTCAACCCAGCCTGGACGGGGGAAAGATTGTTTAATATCATACTGACCCTGGGAGAGCATGCCCGCTTCCAGATCAAACATAATCGCCCGTGAGCTGGTCGTGCCTTGGTCCAACGATAAAATCATGATAGATGCCTCCTTGATTTGCTGCAAGATGTTCCACGGTGAACAAGATTAAAGTGCTAGTTTCAACAAAAAGCACCTCTGCTGTCAGAGGCGCTGTCATGCTGAGTCAAGCGTTTACTGTTTTTCGACAGGAAGCCGCAGCGTAAAGGTTGTCCCCTCGCCAAGCTTGCTGTACGCGGTAATTTGCCCTTGATGCGACTCGACGATATTTTTAACGATCGCCAGTCCCAATCCCGTTCCCCCGGATTCCCCACGGACACGAGCTTTATCTGCCTTGTAGAAACGTTCGAAAATATAAGGAAGATCCTCCGGTGCAATGCCGACTCCTTCATCCCGGACTTCAATCCCCAGGTAACGCCGGCCTTCCAGAATCACCGTGCTGGTGACAATGGTAATGTGCTTGCCTGCGGGTGTATGGCGGAATGCATTATCCAGCAGATTTGTCAGGACCTGCTCCAGCTTATCTTCGTCAGCAGCCTTAAGGAGCGGTATATCGCCAGACTTGGTCAGCTCCAAATGAATCTCCCGTTCCTTGGCCCGTACGGAAAACTTTCGGTATATGCGTTCCAGCAGCTCATCCATATCCACCTGCGACTTGGCCATATCCGTATGTCCTGCCTCCATGCGGGCAAGATCCAGCAAATCCTTAACCAGCCGTCCCATACGCAGCGATTCATCATGGATAACCTGCACCAGCTCGCTGCTCTCCTCCGGCGAGGAGGCCATTCCATCCAGCAGCGCCTCGCTGTAGCCCTGCATCATCGAGAGTGGTGTGCGGATTTCATGCGATACGTTGGCCACAAAGTCCGTGCGCATTTTCTCCAGGCGCACCTCTTCAGTCACATCACGCAGAACCGCTACAGCGCCGCGGATATTCCCTTCCGAATAAAGCGGAGCCATATGAACCGACCAGACTCCCTGGCGGACATGCACATTAGAACGCTCGTCGCTTCCCTGTCTCAGCGTGCTGAAGAACAGCGGCCGTAGCGGCGGCGGCACATCGCCTGAAGCAACCGCATCAGGATCAAGCTCAGAATCGCTTTCCTGCTCGTGGTCTAAATCCTTCCAGGCTTGAAGCAGTTTTTGGCCGTGCGGGTTGGTCAATATAATCCGGCCTTCGATGTCAAACGTGATGACGGCATCGCTCATGCTGCGCAGAACACTCGACAGATGACCCTTCTCGTGGTTCAAACTGCGGATATTCTCCTCCAGCTCTTCAGCCATATGGTTGAATGAAGTGGCCAATTGACCAATTTCGTCGCTCGTCACAAGTGTCAGCCTTGTCCCGTATTCACCCTTGCGGATATTGTTGGCCGCTTCAATGACCTGCTGCATCGGCTGGGTAATCTTAGTAAATAAAAACAAGGCAAAAAATGTGGTCAACGAGAACCCGATCATACAGGCATACATGAACAAACGTTTAATCGCCCCGGAATTGGCGAAGTTGCTGTCGATATAAGGCAGCAGAGACAGCCCCACCGTAATGAGCACGACAGCAACCAGACAGATGATCGTGATCCACAGCTTGCCGACAAGACTTCTCCAGAAATTCACTTATTTAGGTACCTCGAGCTTGTAGCCTACGCCCCATACTGTGGTGATCATCGCTGCTGATTCCGGTGAAACTTTATTCAGTTTCTCGCGAAGCCGTTTGACATGGGTATCCACTGTACGTAAATCTCCGAAAAACTCGTAATTCCACACATCCTTAAGCAGCTCTTCGCGCGAGAATACCTTGTCCGGCGAGATAGCCAAATAATGCAGCAGCTCGTATTCCTTCGGGGTCAGGCTTACTTCCTGGCCGCCTGCAGTTACACGGTGTGCATCATGCTCAATAATAAGATGCGGGAAAACGATATTGTTGCTGGAATTGCTCTCTTTGGATAAAAAGGCCGTTGCCGAAGAACGGCGCATAATGGCCTTGACCCGATAGATCACTTCCCGCGGGCTGAACGGTTTAACCACATAGTCGTCTGCACCCATTTCAAAGCCCTGGACCCGGTTGATTTCCTCGCCCTTGGCGGTCAGCATCAGAACAGGAGTAGATTTGACCCCTCGGAGTCTCGTCAGCACTTCAATCCCATCGATGCCCGGCAGCATGACATCCAGCAAAATAAGGCCATAATCATTGGCCGTTGCTTTGCGCAGAGCAATTTCGCCGTCTTCCGCTTCGTCGATTTCGTAGCCTTCTTTTTCAAGGTACATCTTTAGCAGGCGGCGAATGCGCTCTTCATCATCCACCACCAGAATTCTATTCAAATGCTCTGCCATTTCACAACAACCCCTTCATCAAATACAGTAGAACGTTATCTTAAAACCAAGTGCTGCGATAGTAAACAAAGTTGCTCAGTCCGTCCCCGCATAAGAATGAAGCCCGGCGATGACCAGATTAACGCCCACCAAGGTGAACATTACGACCAGAAAGCCGAGTACGGCAAGCCACGCGGATTTGCGCCCTTGCCATCCGCGGGCCAGCCGCAAATGGAGATAGGCGCTGTAGAACAGCCAGGTGACGAGAGCCCACACTTCTTTGGGATCCCAGCCCCAGAATCTGCCCCAGGCTACTTGAGCCCAGATCATGGCAAATATCAGTGCACCCAGTGTAAAGATCGGGAATCCAATGGCTATAGCCCTGTACGTAATTTCGTCGAGGTCATTCTCATCGATTCCGTCCAGTACCGGGTGTATGGCCTTGCCTAACGGCTTGCGGGCAATGAGGCGCAGGAGTCCATAGATAAGCGTGCCGGAGATCAGCGACCAGATAACCGTGTTGAATTTCCGTCCCGCATTGACACCATTCATCCATGAAGGCGCTTCGAAGAGAGGCTCCTTCATGCCGAGAAACGACTGGAATTGCTCAATTTCGCTATGATACGGCGCCACAATCGGCGGCATTTTATAGCTCACTCTTTCTATTGTACTATCTTCCTGCCCGGGGCTGTCAATCGTAACGTTAGAACGAACGAAAACAGTTTCGTATCCGGCGCCGCGAAAAGCAAAGACGCTCCCAAGAAACCCTATTATAACAATGATCGAAAAGAGAGTAAATTCGACCAGCCGCTGCTGCTTGCGGTCGCTCCGCTCCGCGCTGTCGAAATTCACTGTGCGCAGCAGATACATCAGACCGGCTGCGAAGCCGACTGCGAAGAAAGATTCGCCCAAGGCGGCCAGGGTAACATGAATGTTCAGGTAGATGGATTTCAAAGAAGGTATCAGCGGCTGAACCTCCTGCGGAAATACTGCCGCATAAGCCATAACGATGATGGAAATCGGTACCGCAAAGACGCCGAGAATGATCTTGCGGTAGATGGCGAAGATTACTGTGAAGGCAACCATCACCATCATGGATAAAAAGGTCATGAACTCATACATATTGCTGACCGGAATATGACCCGATCCCATCCAGCGGGTGATGAAATAAGCCATGTGGCAAATGAGGCCCAAAGAGGAAACTATAAACGCGATTCTGCCCCAGCGCGCGGTATGCTCTTCCGGTTTTCTGCCAGACCACCTGCGCCCCATAATAGCGATTGTGAACAACATAAACGCACCGCTGTATAAGAAAAATGCGATGATAAAGACATCACTGCTGAAATCGAGCAAGCTCATGCCATGCCTCCTCCGTTGTCCAATGATTTTTCATCGACTGTCATGTCTATCTTCTTCAGAATAGAAACGATCTCACGGCGGAAGCCGAACCAATTCTTGTTCGTATGGCCACCCAGTACAAGTTCTCCGTTCTCCAGCGTCAGCCAGATGCGTCTATGCTGCCAGTAGAAGCCGAGCACGAGCCCAAGCATTACGATCCCGGCACCAATCCAGACAAAGGGCATTGCACGGTCCACACGCACATTGAGGAAGGAGGTGGACTCTGCAAAATCAACATCGCTCATGCTCTTCACTTCAAGCTCCAGAAACCGGCTGCCGCCTCCCAGCTTATCGTTGATCGTCTGCTGCTGGAACTGATCCTTGTCAATCGCCTTCGGAAAATAGAAATATTGCTGCCCTTCCCCCGGCAGGTCCGGCCCCGTAATCAGAAAAAGGAATGCAGGCGCATTCGGATAAGGTGACTTGGATACCGGCTGCCCCTCCTCGTTCAGACCGAAATCCATATATTTCTCTTTCAGCTCCAGGGTGTAGGGACCGACCTGAAAGATGCGCTGAGAGTTCTTCATCTCCAGCTTGAACTTGCCGAATGCCTCACCCGTAGCTGAATTCACCAGCTCAGGCTGTACTGAGCGCAGTACAGGGGTCAGATCATAATCAAACTGATACGCTTTCAAACCTTTGTAGCTGAGCGGTGAATTCACACGAATATCATGGGAGATCACCTCCGCGAGCTGCGGCTCCTTCGAAGGATCGGCACAATCGGCGGTGCATTCATAAAGCTTGGCCTTTGTCTCATACAGCTTCGGCAGCACTTTCCTGCCGCGGAATTCCTCAGGCATCTCTGCTTCCGAGTAAAATTCCACTGTAAACTTCTCATTGAGTAAATAATAAGTGGTATCCGGAATCCTAGTCATTTCCCCTTGCGGAAAAGCGAGATGCTGATCCATATTCAGTCCCGGAAGTCCTCTCGCCAGTACGGCGAGCAAAAAAATAATCAGGCCGATATGTATGACATAGGGTCCCCAGCGGCTGAAACGGTGCTTCTCAGCCAGCAGAGCGCCCCCCTCTGTCCTTACACGGTAGCCTTTTTTCTTAAGCGGCTCTACAATTCCGGCCACCCAAGTCTCCGGATCTTCCTGTACACCAGTGACCAGAACAGCCTTTTGGCGGGTCAGAAACTGCCGGTGCTTGCGGATCTTCTGTCGGGTGAGCGCCTTGTACAGCGGAAGTACGCGGTCCAGGCTGCAGATCACCAGTGAAGCTCCGATCATTACCAGCAGGGTTACAAACCACCAGGATTCATAGGTGTGCGAAAGTCCAAGTCTATAATAGATATTCCCGGCTGTTCCGTACGTTTCTTTGTAATACGTTGAGGCATCAATGTTCAGAAAAGTACTCTCCTGCGGGAAAATCGTACCCAGCATGGAGCCCAGCAGCGTCAGCACAATCAGGTAAATCGCTATTTTGACAGAGGAAAAAAAGTTCCACACGCGGTCGATCACTCCGGGATTCACACGCTGTGAACGGCGGGCAACTCCATCGTAGCGCATTTCAAGATTCTCTCCCGAGGAACTTTCCTTCTCCTCCAGCGGTTTGCCGCAGGCTTCGCACAGAACGGTACCTACCGGATTCTGATGCCCGCATTCGCATTTGGTATTGCTGATCAGCGGCGTCCGATTCTTCATTCGTTCACCAGCTTTCCGATCTGGGACTCCAGTGAGTTCAGATCCAGCTGGCCTATATGAATGCTGTCCACTTTGCCCTTCTTATCAATAAAGAAGGTGGTGGGCAATGGGGATACGCCATAGCTGCGGACGGCATCCCGTCCGGTGTCCATGACAATCGGGAAATCAATTTCGACAAGCTTAACAAAATTCTCCACTGTCATCTGATCCTCGCCGACGTTAACCCCCACGACCACTACACCTTGATCTTTCCATTTCTCCCACTGCGCCTGCAGAGCAGGCATTTCCTTCACACAAGGGCCGCACCATGAGCCCCAAAAATTAAGCACAACCGATTTGCCCTTGTACTCTTCGAGCGTATGGGTCAAACCGTCTAGTCCCAACAGTTCAAAGGACGGCGCCCTTCCGCCCTCCCGGGGTTTTCCGTCTCCTCCGAATACGGAGGAACCGATTGCATAACCTCCAAGCAAAAGTATCAAAAACAGAATTACGATTTGAATCGGCTTTCTCGCTTTGCCCACACGCGAAGCCCCCTTCTGTGACGCAACTCATACTTTGTTTGTTAGGTGTGAACATCCTATGAACATTATACCGAATATTGTCACAGTTTTAGGAGGGGGAAATGTGAACTTTATGTGTCCTTGCGTGTCGTATTTGCTTTAAGCGCTCCAGCCTTGGCCATTTGCTGCAAATGATTGATTTCATCTTTGGTCAGGTGGCGGTAAGAGCCGCGTTTGAGATTTTGCAGCAAAATATCTCCGAAGGAAATTCGCTTCAGACGGATTACAGGATGGGAAATCGCTTCAAACATCCGCCGGACCTGACGGTTGCGCCCTTCATGAATCGTAATGCTGATTACAGTTTCTTTGTTGACTTCATCCACATCTTTGTATTCGACTTCCGCCGGAGCGGTCATACCGTCCTCCAGCTTAATGCCTGCCTTCAGCTTGTCCAGTGCAGTGCCATGCGGCACACCCTTGACCGTGGCCAAATACGTCTTCGGTACATGGTGCTTCGGATGCGTGAGCAAGTTGGCAAACTCACCGTCATTCGTCAGCAGCAGTAATCCTTCCGTATCATAGTCCAAGCGGCCTACAGGGTATACGCGCTCGTTAATGCCCTTCAGGTAATCCGTAACCACCTTGCGGCCCTTGGGATCAGATGCGCTTGTAATGACACCCTTGGGCTTGTTAAACATAATGTAAATCTTGTTCTCTCCCCGGATCAAACGCCCGGAAACTTTAATAATATCTTGTTCGGGGTCCACCTTCGTGCCAAGCGTAGTTACGAGTTCCCCGTTGACTTCCACTTTACCGGCCAAAATCATTTCTTCACACTTGCGTCTGGACGCAACACCTGCTTGCGCCAATATTTTCTGTAATCTTTCCATTTTCGACTACTCACCTCAGGTTAATGATAACCATCAGAGGCATAAATCACAAGTTCATTCCATGGAAAAAATGCTCCGGGACAAGAATTGCTGTGTGGTTCCACCAGCAAAGGGGAAATGTGGTAACGGGCAGCCAGCTCCAGAATCAATTTACCTGCCGTAAACAACTGCTCTTTGCGCCCCGCAAGTGGAGGGACATTGTCTTCCGCTCCGAAATCCCCTTCCAGACAAACGTGGATATAATCCGGATCTGTCAGCAGCGGGGCGGCATAAATCCCGCCGTCTGCCCCGACCCAAAAGTCAAAGCCCTTGCCGTTAATAGACGGACAGCGGGAATGATGCAGAATAAAACCTTTATATTCCATCCCATGTCGGCCTCCCTCCGTATTGCTGCAATAGCATATGAAGGGGAGGCGAGCAGGGTGAGGAATTGGTGCTAATTTTCGCGCCGCATAGAAACCGTCCCCTCATAGCGAACAGCACATGCGAACATAACATGATTTGCATGTAAGGAATTAGTCATGTAAATCGATTGTTACGAAGGCTTGGGCACCTTAGGCTTAAAGAGACTGCAATTACACTATATCTAGCAATGGAGGAATACGTATGTTGTTTAAAGGATCATGGAAAACTCGAACGCTCACAGTTGCATCTGTACTTGGGCTGCTGCTTGGAGGGTCCCTAGTGTCTGCCGCACAGCCGGCTCCGAATCCGCTGCCATACGCGCATGAGATTAAATCGCTGACAAGCGAGGATTACAGTGATCTTTCTTTCCTGAAGCCGCTGCTGAAGGACAAAACGGTCGTTAGCCTTGGCGAGAACTTTCACCGGGTAGGAGAATACGCCAGCATGAAGACGAGGCTGGTAAAATATTTGCATGAGGAATTGGGATTTGAGGTCATCGCTTTTGAATCAGGTCTGGCTGAAGCTTCCGTCGTCAACGATGTTGCTGATGAATTAACCGCCGCAGAGATGATGGACAATTCAATATTTGACGTCTGGAAATCCGCAGAAACCCTGGAGCTGTTCAACTACATCAAACAATCGCGCCAGACGGACAAGCCTTTACAGCTGGCCGGATATGATATGCAGTATACCTCCCCATTGTTTGCAGTAGCTACGCGCAGTTTCATTTCTAAGGTGAATAAGGACTATGGCAAAGCCTTTATGGACTTTGATAATGAAGCCATTAAAACCTATTATGGGCTGATCGAACAATACGCTCTGGAGAACAAGAGCAATCCAATTTACCAGCAGCAAATAGCAAAAGTCATTCAAAAGTATGTTCCTAAATATAAAGAATTCATCAGGTACATCCAGGAACGCCGGCAACAGTTCGACGCTATTTATCCCAGTGCCCCCCACACAGCAGATACAATTCTGAAAGGACTGGAAGACAGGGTGCATTTTTTAACGCAAGGGCAGGTAGCCAATGTGCGGGAAGTTTACGAGGCACGGGACAGAATAATGGCTGAGCATGTGGAATGGCTGATGAAGGTCAGATACCCCGGAAAAAAGATCATACTGTGGGCCCACAACGACCATTTGGCTAAAAACACTTCGGACATGCGCATCTTCGAGCAAGGAAAATGGCAGAATAGCTTTACCAGCATGGGCGAGCTGCTGCATCAGAAGCTGAAGGATAAGATGTATGTGGTCGGCTTTTATATGAATAAGGGCAAAGCAGCAAACCTTACAACATTGAAGGAATTCTCTATCGGGCCGATGCCAAAGGGAACCTTAGAAGGAAGAATCATGCAAAGCGGATACTCCAGTACCTTCGTTGACCTCAGCAAGCACAGCAAAGCAAACACAAGCAACAAATGGATATTTCAGCCTCAATATGCTGCTGAGGACGGGCTCACCAGGGTGGTCATTGCTCCGATGGTGATGAAATTCGTTCCGAAGGAGCAGTTCGACGGCCTGATTCTCATTGATAAAGTATCCCCGCCAACACGTGACTATTAAGCAGACTCCGGCGGCACCCGGTTGCCCGCTACCCAAACACCAGCAGGCATACGGCGATGGCAGCGATAAAACCAATGACGTCTGAGAACAAACCGACTTTAAGGGCATAGCGGCCGTTGCGGACACCCACAGCACCGAAGTAGACGGTCAGAACATACAGTGTCGTATCTGTACTGCCCTGGATCGTGGAAGCGATCATCCCGATCAAGGAGTCCGGGCCATGGACACGGATCAGGTCAGTGGTGTAAGCGAGGGAGCCTGTCCCTGTCAGCGGACGCAGCAGGCCGAGCGGCAGCACTTCCGGCGGCACACCCAAGCCTTTGAGGGCCGGGGCGATGAAACCCATGAAGAAATCCAGCGCACCGGAGGCGCGGAACACGCTGATGGCGACAAGCATGCCGACGAGATGCGGGATAATGGCAATCGCCGTGCCGAAGCCGTCTTTGGCCCCTTCCACAAAGGACTCATAGACTGGAATCTTGCGCGAATAGGCGTATAGCGGAATAAAGGTGATCAGGACCGGAATCGCCCAGGCCGAGATAAGGCTGATTAGCTGGAACACGGAAGCTCACCCTTTCATTGAAGAATGCGGAAGCGCTGTGCTTCCTCCGGCTGAATCGCCGGACTTTACCGCCGGCGGTTTCGGCGGCCTGCGCATAAGAGTAAGCCTGCGGAACAGCCTGTCGGCGGCGATGGCTGCAATCGTCGCGACTGCAGTCGCCGCCAGGGTTGTACCGACGATGCCGGCAGGATCGGCTGAGCCGTAGTTGAGCCGGATCGCTATCAGCGTAGCCGGGATCAGCGTAATACTTGCCGTATTTAGCGCCAGCAGGGTGCACATCGCCGGGGTGGCGGTCTCCTTGTCCGGATTCAGCGTTTGCAGCTCTTGCATCGCCTTGATGCCCATAGGCGTTGCGGCATTGCCAAGGCCGAGCAGATTGGCGCTCATATTGGAAAGGATATAGCCGATCGCAGGATGGCCTTTCGGAACATCGGGAAATAGAAAGGAGACTACGGGTCCGAGTACCTTGGCGATTTTACTGAGCAATCCGGCATCCTCGGCCACCCGCATAATTCCGAGCCAGAAAACCAGCACGCTGATTAGGCCGAAGCTTACCGTAACCCCGCTTTTGGCGCCGTCAAACACGGCTGCTGTAAACTCGTCCATCCGCCCGTTCACAGCGGCAAATACGAAGCCGATCAGGATCATTCCGAGCCAGATTCCATTAATCATGTGTATCCCTCCTCCCCCATCCCGGTTCTATCTACATGTTAGGAACGACATATGTTCAGCTGTCCCCCCGCTGAAAAAGTGCCCGGAGCGCGCTGCCAAGCGCCTGCAGCCAGTTCCCCGCCGGATAAGCAGGGGCTAGGGCCGCGCTGTACTTCTTGGTATAAGCCGACTGTTCCGGAGGGAGCTGCTCCGGCTCATAAACGGGTATCCGGCCGATTTCCCGGCCGCCCAGCTGCAGGACTAGCACGCCTTTTAAGCCAAAATCGCTGCTGCGCGCCTGCTTCGGCGCAGCTGCTTCCCGTTTCAGCTCAAGCTTGGTAAACAGCCTCGCCTCTTCTCCCTGTCCAAGCGGGTAGGCAAAGGCTTTGCTGGTCACGTAGCTGTATCCGCTGATCCCTTCACCGCGTTCGATTAATGTTTTGAGGGGATAATGATTGAAACCGAAATTCAGCAGGGATGCATGGTCATTCCAGTCGTTTCCGTCATTGATTGTGACCGCAACCAGCTGCTGTCCGTTTCTTGTGGCAGAGCTGACAAGGCAGCGCAGCGCTTTTTTGGTGTAGCCTGTCTTTACGCCGTCTGCCCCTTCATAGAGCCGCAGCATTTTATTTTTATTGCTCCATTTGTAGTCCCATTTCTCATAAGGATTGTCCGCCGTCTTCTCCTGCGTCTTCACGATTTCCTTGAATACAGGATTGTGGAGCGCATAGGCGGTCAACACCGCCAGATCATTGGCACTGGAATAATGGCCTTCGGCATCCAGGCCATGCGGATTGGCAAAATGACTGTGGGTTAAACCGAGCTCCTCCGCCTTCTGATTCATCAGATAGACAAAACCCTGCTCAGAACCGCCGACATGTTCGGCTATTGCTGTTGCTGCATCATTTCCCGAACGCAGCATCATCCCGTACAGCATATCCTCCAATTTCATTTCTTCCCCTTGCTTCAAAAACAGTGAAGATCCTTCCTTCGCAAAAGCGGTTTTGCTTACTTTGACCTTGGAGGTCAAATCCCCATTTTCTATTGCCACTATGGCGGTCATAATTTTGGTCAGACTGGCGATCAGCATAGGTTCATCTCCCCTGCTGCTGTAGAGAAGCCTTCCGGATTCCACGTCAATCAGCGCCGCCGCCCTGGCATGAGTGGAGATAGAACTATTTTCGGCCCGGAGTACAGGCAGTGGAAGCAAGCCAACTAGCAGCAGGCACAATATCAGGATCAAAGACGATTTAAAAGTTAATCTCTTCATGTTCATCCTCCGGCTTCTTTCTTCTCAGTTCTTAAGACAGGTTATGGCTCGGATCATACTTGTTGTACAAGTGTATGCAGCAAGGCTGACAGGTATGTCCTTCTCTTAAGTCCTCTCTATGTATGAGGAGCGGACACCGACTAGGTAAATTTCAAAAAAAAAGGGATACCGCCCGGTTAAGGCGATATCCCTGATTTCTCCGCTAGTGTGTCGATGAATCACTGGCTGCAGGATCTGTTTTAACTGCTGGCTTTGCAACAGGGACACCCACTACTTCCGCCCCGACAGGAGCACCATTTCCATTTTGGAACATATTCTGGATTTTGTCGATCAGCCCTGGAGTTGCATCAATGATTTTCTCGAACAGATGGGTTTGATTATCAAGCGGTACAATATGCACACCTTCCCTGCCCACTACGAGAAAAGCGATCGGGCGAATGGATACGCCACCCCCGCTACCGCCTCCGAATGGAAGCATTTTAACGTTGGATCCGCTGCCGTTCACACCGGGTGCATCATCCTCCACCCGGAAGTCGCTGCCCCCTGCGGCAAAACCAAATGCCACTTTGCTGATCGGCAGAATGACGCTGCCATCCGGTGTCTCCACAGGATCTCCGACAATTGTATTAACATCCACCATGCCTTTGATATTTTCCATCGCTGTCTGCATCAGACCTTGAATCGGATGGTCACTCATATTATTATCCTCCTTTAACTTCTAGGGAAATACTCTTTCTTCCACAGCGTATATCATTCCCATATCACTACATTTGTATGTAAGTCATTTCTTTCTTCCGGACAGTTGGAGCTTCCCTTAATGTTTGTGGCTCAATAGCTGTTTCCACCGGGCCAGTCCCCCCTCCACTTTGGTGATTCGGCGCAGCAGCAGAATTCCCGCGTAAAGGGTGTAGGCCAAGGACAGTTTCCCCGCACAAACTGCCTCTGTGGAGAAGCACAGCTCATCGCGGAACACCGGTGCCACAAACAGACGCGGAGCGTGCTGCAGCCGGACGAATTGCGAAACCCAGCCAATAAGACTCCATTTCATTCCCCATAGTGCCCCCGCTGCTGTTGCTGTATAGGCTGCATCGCCAAGCGAGAAATCTGTCGACCAGTCGAGCTTTGATATTTTGACATGGGCCATCAGCCCTTTCAGCCATGTATTCAGCCCCCGTGTTGCCCGCAGCGCTGCCTTAATATTATCGATCCAGCCTGACACTGCCTCCTTGTCAATTTGCTCCTCTTTATCGGAATCCTTCTTCACGGGTGCGATCCCGCTTTCTTCCAGCTTCACCCTCACTCCCCGCTCCACACCCTCATATACGAGTGCTGGCAGCTCATAATGTAACTTAATTAACCCAAATACAGCCTTAATATCAAATTCCACCCGGTCATCCTTGCCAAGTCTACACAATCGGAAGTGAAAATGAATGGAAGAAGACAGGACCAACACAATGACAACCAGCAGAAGAGCCAAAGGTATTACAAGCCATAACGTCACGGATTACCCTCCAAGCATCCTTATAATAGGAACCTTTGGTTTAGTATGGCATACTTGGCTGGAAAAAATTCGGATGGACGCAAAAAAACCGTTACTCTCCTAGGAGACAACGGCATTTCAACATAAATTTACAGCTCGCAGTTAATCCGTATGAGGATACTTTACTCCTCCATACCCTGCGGCTGCTCAACATCATCGAACGTCATTTGGCTATCCAGCTTGCTGAAAAGGAGCTGTGTCTCCTCTTCCAGCCCGTCGGAGTTATCGAAGTTAGACGGCTCCGGCAGCTCCTTCAGGCTGGCCAGTCCAAAGCTGTCAAGGAACGATTTCGTCGTTCCGTAAAGGATTGGACGGCCTACAGCCTCGGCACGCCCGACCTCATGAATGAGATCCTTATTGTTCAGCGTATGAATCGCCCGTTCAGACTTTACTCCGCGGATCTCCTCAATCTCCACCCGGGTAATCGGCTGGCGGTAGGCCACAATGGCCAACGTCTCCAGCGCCGCCTGGGATAAAGAAGATCTTGAAGGCGAATAGGCCAGCCGTTCAAAATATGCTGCATGCTCAGGCAGTGTAGCCAGCCGGTAATTCCCGGCGATCTGCACGACCTGCAGGCCGCGGCCCTGGTTGATGTAGTCGTCTTTCAGCTCCTCCAGCGCACTTGTCGCCAGATCCGGACGCTGCTCGGTGATCTCGGCAATTTGACGCGCCGACAACCCTTCGTCGCCAGACAGAAACAGCAATCCTTCAATAATCGATTTCAGCGTTTTGTAATCCACTGAATTCCTCTCCTCCTCTCCACTCCATCACAATATCCTCAAACAATTTCTCCTGATAACAGTAAATGGCCTTCATCTTCATCAGCTCCAGGATCGCCAGAAAGGTAGTCACGATCTCATGTCTGGCCATCTCATCATGCAGCAGCGCCGAGAAGCGCAACCTGCCGCCCACCCCTTTGCGCTGCAGCGCCTCTGAGACATCACGAATCCGGTCCTTGACTGAAATTTCATCTCGGGTAATCCGCTGATAAGAGGATCTTCGAGCCGCCTTGCTCAGCGCCTTGCGGAATGCAGCGATGAGGTCAGACGTATGTAGCCCTTTCAGTGTGTTATCAATCTGCGTCGGCACGAAAGGACCCAGATCCTCCGGCTCCTTCGTAAAGATCAGACTGCGTTCGCTCTCCATATCCAGCAGCTGCACAGCAATGTTCTTGAATTTACGGTATTCAATCAGCCGCTGAACCAGTTCTGCACGCGGATCATAGCCATCATCCTCGTAATAGTCGAAATCCTCGATCTCAATAACCGGCGGCTTCGGCAGCAGCAGCTTGCTCTTGATGGACAACAGGGTTGCAGCCATAACGAGAAATTCGCTGGTGATATCCAGTTCAAGCTCCTGCATCGTTTGCAGGTAATCCATGTACTGTTCGGTGATCACGCTGACCGGAATGTCCTGGATGTCGATTTCCGCTTTGTCAATTAGATGCAAGAGCAGATCGAGCGGACCTTCGAACGTCTCCAGCTTGTACAATACAGTCACGCGGTTTCCTCCCGCCAAAAAAAAGTAAAGTGCAGCGCCGCTATAGGGACGCTACACAAGTAGAAAGGGTTTTTATAGTCCATGCTTTCTTCTTATACTTATAAATAAGCACGATTATAGCCAATTCGTCAAGAGGCTGTCTTACTTAAAGAGCTTGTTAAGGTTTGCCATTTCGATTGCCGACGTCGCAGCATCCCAGCCTTTGTTGCCTGCTTTGGTTCCGGAACGCTCGATGGCCTGCTCAATATTCTCGGTCGTGACAACACCGAAAATAGTAGGAACACCCGTCTTGAGATTAATGGCTGCCACCCCTTTAGCCACTTCATTGCAAACATAATCATAATGCGTAGTGGAACCGCGGATGACGGTGCCCAGCGCGATGACGGCATCATATTTGCCGCTTTCGGCCATCTTTTGGCAAATCAGCGGAATTTCGAAAACGCCCGGAACCCATGCCACATCCACCTCATCATCGGCAACACCGTGGCGTTTGAACGCATCCAGTGCGCCGGACAGCAGCTTGCTTGTAATGAATTCATTGAAACGTCCTACGACTACCCCGTATTTTAAACCCTCGGATACTAAATGTCCTTCAAAATAATTCGGCATTGTGCTCATCAACCCTTCAAGTTAGTTTTATGGTTAAATTTTGGAATCCTCATTTTGTTCAATATTGTCAAACGTCAGCAAATGTCCCAGCTTAGCCTGCTTCGTATGAAGATAATTCGTGTTGTCCTTGTTCTCCGGCATTTGAATCGGCACACGCTCCACAACCTCAAGGCCGTAGCCTTCCAGTCCCTTGATCTTACGCGGGTTGTTGGTCAGCAGTTTGATCTGGCGTACGCCAAGATCCTTAAGAATCTGTGCCCCGATACCGTAGTCTCGCAGGTCTGCCGGGAAGCCGAGCTTCAGGTTGGCATCCACTGTATCCAAGCCTTCCTCCTGCAGCTTGTAGGCACGCAGTTTATTAATGAGGCCGATGCCTCTGCCTTCCTGGCGCATGTAGAGCAGTACTCCTCTGCCAGCACCTTCGATCTGGCGCAGCGCTGCTTCAAATTGCGGCCCGCAGTCGCAGCGGTGCGAGTGGAACACGTCACCGGTCAGACATTCGGAATGCACACGGACCAGCACCGGCTCCTCGCCGGAAATGTCGCCTTTGACCAGCGCGACATGCTCTTTGTCATCCACTTCGTTCGTGTAGGCAATCGTCTGGAAAAGACCGAAATCCGTAGGCAGATTCACTGAAACTTCACGGGTGACCAAATGCTCCTTCTCGTTGCGGTAATGGATCAGGTCCTTGATGCTGATCAGCTTCAGATCATGTTTCTTGGCCATCTCGATCAGATCCGGCAGCCGGGCCATCTCTCCGTCTTCTTTGACCACTTCACAGATGACGCTTGCCGGATATGCGCCGCACATGCGGGCTAGGTCAACAGCAGCCTCAGTGTGGCCGGAACGGCGCAGTACGCCGCCTTTTTTGGCAATCAGCGGGAACATATGCCCCGGTCTGCGGAAATCGGACGGTTTGGCGTCGGGGTCCATAATCGCTTTGATGGTCATGGATCTTTCACCTGCGGAAATACCGGTTGTGGTATCTTTATGGTCGATGGACACGGTAAAAGCAGTGCCATGATTGTCAGTATTCTGGCTGACCATCGGCTGCAGATCCAGCTCCTCCGCACGTTCCGCCGTAATCGGCAGGCAGACCAGCCCCCGGCCTTCCTTAATCATGAAATTGATTACTTCCGGTGTAGCACGTTCGGCAAGAGCAATGAAGTCTCCTTCATTCTCGCGGTCCTCATCATCGACTACGATGATCACTTTGCCGCGCATCAAATCATAAATAGCGTCTTCAATCGGGTCCAGGACGCTGTCTTGCTTGGGTTCTTGGCTCATGTTTCTGTCCTCCTGATCACTTTACGTGCCCTCACAGGCTATCCGTAAGCCTAGTCTTATTTATACAAACCCGTTGGCCGCCAGGAAATCGCGGCTGATCCGGGAGCTGTTCTCATCTTCCTCATGTCCTGCGCCCGCACTGTAATGCAGGAGATGATCCACATACTTGCCAAGCACGTCACATTCAATGTTGATACTGTCGCCTGAGCGTTTGTGCGTAAGTACAGTTTCTCCAAGCGTGTGCGGAATAATCGACACGGTAAACGCTGCAGCCGTCGTATTTACGACCGTCAGGCTGATGCCGTCTATCGTGATGGAGCCTTTAGGAATAATGTATTTGAACAGCGCTTTGCGGTCCGGTGCAATTTCGAACACAACCGCATTCTGGTCACGCTTCACGCTCCGGATTTCACCGGTACCGTCGACATGCCCCTGAACGATATGCCCGCCGAAACGCCCTCCGGCGGCCATCGCCCGTTCCAGATTCATTTTGCCGCCGGTCCGCAGCTCCTTCAGGTTGCTGTTGCGGTAGGTCTGGGGCATCACATCGACGGTAAAATAATGGTCGCCTAAAGACGTTGCGGTCAGGCAGACCCCGTTGACGGATACACTGTCGCCAATCTTCAGGTCATCCATAATGAGGGAGGCACCGATATTCAGCACCATCATCTCGCCTCCGCTGGAGACACTGCGCAGCACACCGATCTCCTCAATTAAGCCGGTGAACATAGAACCCCTCCTACAAGTTTGGTTAGGATCACTGCAAGCATATGCTTAAGCTTTGTTAGCAACTGCTATTACTTAGCGGATTGGAGTGCCGCTGATACACACATTATCCCCGAGCACTTCCACTTCCAATCCCTCAAGCGTGATGGCGTCCTTCATCAGCCCGACACCCGGGAATTCGAAAGTTCCGGCCGCTCCGGCCCCGCCGCCAACGATCTTGGGAGCGAAGAACAGCACCACGCGGTCAACCAGTCCGCTCTCCAGCATGGAGCCGTTTAGGGTGCCTCCACCTTCCAGCAGTATGGAGCCGATCTCCATCTCGCCCAGCTTAGTCATGGCACCTTGCAGATCCACGCGCGGCCCTGCGCCGCAGACGATGACTTGAACCCCTGCCGCCACAAGCGCCTCACGCTTGACCGGATCGGCAGCTTCTGTAGTCACGACAACTATAGGTGCCTGCCCGTCGGTAACAACGGCGGAGTCCAGCGGGATACGCAGCGAAGAATCGATCACGATCCGGACCGGGTTGAGTCCGGGTACCACCATTCTTGTGGTCAGCGAAGGATTATCGGCAATAACCGTATTGACGCCGACCATAATTCCCTGATGACGGTGACGCAGGGTATGTACTATCTCCCGTGCCTGCCCGTTAGATATCCACTTGCTGTCCCCGGTCCGGGTAGAGATTTTGCCATCAAGTGTACTGGCGCTCTTCAGCGTGACAAAAGGCTGCTTCGTCAGAATGTACTTGATGAACTTCTCGTTCAGCCGCAGAGCACGGCTTCGCAGCAGCCCCACTTCAACTTCGATCCCTTGTTCGCGCAGCATGGCTATGCCCCGGCCTGCTACCTGCGGATTGGGATCTTCACACGCCACCACTACACGAGCTACACCTTCATCAATCAGCCTTTGGCTGCAGGGCGGCGTCTTGCCGTAATGGCTGCACGGCTCAAGGGTCACATACGCAGTACTTCCCTGCGCCTTGCCGGCCGCCATATTCAGCGCATGCACCTCCGCATGCCCTGTTCCGCGCTGCAAATGAGTGCCGAGGCCGATCACCGCGCCGTCCTTCACTACAACACAGCCCACCACCGGGTTGACGCCTGTCTGTCCCTGTGCTCTTTCCGCCATATCCAGCGCCAGGGCCATATAAAACTGGTCGTTCATTGTATCCATGCCTTGCCTCCAATCCCATCGCCTTGTATTCATGCTTCCAGTCCAAAACAGAAAAACCCGTCTCAATCTCCAGGTGGAGTTCAAGACGGGTTATACGAGAGTTTACCGGCAGTCCAATAAAATGGTGCGTAAATAAACGCCACAAACATGGCATTGTGAAAGTTCGCACATAATATTCGAAAACACTGCAGTACGCCTGCCTATACAAAGCACAGAACGTCAATCTCTCCTTCTTCCATCCAGACTATACTGTCGGTCCCGGAATTGCACCGGGTCCACCGTCCGTATGCAACATACGAAGCGGGTAGCGGACTAAGCGCTGATACTGGCATTTCGGCCATATACAGCGGCATCACCGCCGGTAGGGAATTACACCCTGCCCTGAAGGATTGATATATTCAATTAAATTAATTTTTGCCTACAACAAAATTATCACTTAGCGGCAGGAAAAGCAAGTGCATTTAATATATTTACTTTATTTATGTAACTTACTTCTAGATTTCACTCTGTTTTTCCGCCCGCAGCAAATCGCGGATCTCTGTCAGCAGGGTAATTTCCGGATCTGGTGCCGGGGTCTCGACCACTTCGACTTTTACGACTTCCTTGCGTTTAAATTTGCCTACCAGCTTAATCACCAAAAAGATGGAGAAAGAAATAATAAAGAAATCTACCACTGCCTGCAGGAACAAGCCGTAGTTCACAGTTGCCTCCCGGAAAGTGAAGCTAAGCTTCTTCAAAGGGTCAATCCCTCCGCTAAGCATCCCCACCAGTGGCATAATAATGTCGGCGACCAGGGAGGTAACGATTTTACCGAAAGCTGCCCCGATGACGACAGCAACGGCTAGATCAAGCACATTTCCTTTCATGGCAAAACTTTTGAATTCCTTCCACATTGCCGATTCCCTCCAAAACTTCGAATTTAAACTATTATAGCATTTCCCCTGCGGATGACAATAAATCTCCGGCCTTGTTCTCACGGTCAGGAGAATTTTCTTAAGAAAATCATTAGATTTAGTGCCGGTAAGTCTTTAGAACTGAGTCTTAAAGTGATTGTTATACCAAATCTGTTGTAAACGAGGGGTCAAAATGTTATTTAATTCGTACATCTTTATGTTCGGCTTCCTGCCTATTGTGCTGGCCGGCTACTTTGCACTAAACCGCATCCGCCTGTTTAAGTACGCCAAGTTGTGGTTGGCGCTGTCCTCTCTGGTCTTCTATGGCTGGTGGAATATCCGCTACATCCCGCTAATCCTCTTATCCATTCTGTTCAACTACACGCTTGGCCGGTATTTACACTGCGGAAAATTCCGCCCCCCCACACTGCTTATCTTTGGCTTAAGCGCCAATCTCCTGCTGCTGGGTTACTACAAATATGCCGATTTTTTCATCACAAACTGGAATGGGCTGACGGGTTGGAATGCGGCTCCCCTTCACCTGCTGCTGCCGCTCGGGATCAGCTTTTTCACCTTTACCCAAATTGCCTATCTCGTCGACGCCTACCGGCATCAGGCACGTGAATACGGTCTCGTCAATTACATACTATTCGTTACCTTCTTCCCCCATCTGATTGCCGGTCCGATCCTTCACCACAAGGAGATGATGCCTCAGTTCGACAGACTGCGGGGCAAGCTCTGGAACTGGAACAATGTACTGAAGGGTACCCTGCTGTTCAGCATCGGCCTCGGAAAAAAAGTGATCATCGCGGATACCCTGGCCGGCTTTGCCAATAGCGGCTTTGCCTCCGCTGCTCACTTTGTGGACTCCTGGGTGGCTGTGCTGTCCTATACCCTCCAGCTTTACTTTGATTTCAGCGGGTACACGGATATGGCGATCGGCATTGCTCTGCTCTTCAATATTGTGCTGCCGCAAAATTTCAATGCTCCATATCGCGCCCTGAGTATCCGTGACTTCTGGAGACGCTGGCATATGACGCTCAGCCGCTTCCTTAGGGATTATATCTATATTCCGCTTGGAGGCAACCGCAAGGGCTTCTGGATCTCCATCCGCAATGTGATCATTACCTTTCTGCTTGGCGGTTTATGGCATGGGGCAGGCTGGATGTTCGTACTCTGGGGGCTGCTGCACGGAGTGGGGCAAGCGGTAGAGAAGCTGTGGGCACGCCGGGGTACGCCATTGCCCAAGGGTATCGCATGGGTACTCACCTTTGCTTTTATTAATGTAACCTGGGTATTTTTCCGCGCGGAGAATCTTACGATAGCCCTTAGATTATTAAAAGGAATGAGCGGAATAAGTGGTTTGGGAATTTCTGCAGTCAGCGGCTTAATGCGGTGGGCTATCGTCCTAATTGTTATCCTGCTTGGCGTGATCCTGCTGCGGCGCAAGACAGAAATTCAGGTACGAAGCTGGAAGACGGTTATGGCCATGGCTCTGATCTTCGTCATTTCGTTGTTCTTCTTCAACCGTATCACTCCGTTCCTGTATTTTAACTTCTAATCCAGTAAACGATTCCGTTAAACTCACTCACTCTATTTGCTTAGGAGGTTCGAATGATGCCATTACCCCATATTCAAATCACCAAAACCCCGGCACAGCCACGCGGCTTACATGCCCGATCCAAAAAAATGATGACCTTATTCCTGCTGTTTCTGTTCTCGTTCGCAGCTCTCGCCGCTCTTCTTACCCTATTCCTGGATCCGCTGCAGTTCTATCATAAATCCTCATGGTATACCCCTGTTTTCTCACAGGAGGAACGTTACCAGAATCCCGGGCTGGCCAAAAACTATGCTTACGACAATATCATTATCGGGACTTCCATGACCGAGAACTTTCTGCCTTCCCAGGTAGACAAAAGCTTAGGCGGAACCACAATGAAGCTGTCGATGGAGGGATCGACTGTGGATGAGCACTATAAAATCGCCAAGCTTGCTCTGGAAACCGGCAAAGTGAAGCAGGTCCTCTGGGGGCTGGATTATTTTTCACTGAAGCTGGAAACCACAAAGGCGGCAAAAGAATTTCCCGATTATCTGTACGACGGCAAGCTATGGACCGATTACAAGTATTGGTTCAATTCCTCGGTGTATACGCAGTTTTTCTGGCGCAGCCTCAAAAGCACGCTCACCGGTGAGCCCAGAAAAACTCTGGAATATCTGAACAATTGGAACCGTGTAGTTAAGTTCGGCCAACAATATGTAACCAAAGCCTACCTGAAAGCCAGTGACAACGAGTTATACTTCGGGCTTAACGAGGAAAGCACCGATCAGCTGAAGGCACATTTCAATACCTATATTCTGCCGCTGCTGAAGGAATATCCTGATGTGCAGTTCCACTTCTATTATCCGCCCTACAGCGTGATGCGGCAGGTTGCCTGGTATTCTGATAATCCCATCCGCTTTGGCAATCAACTGGTGATGCGTAAATGGATGTACGAGCAATTCCGGCAGTTCGATAATGTGTCGCTATATGATTTTCAGGCGGAATCGAAGTGGACGTTCAACCTTGATCTGTACAAAGATCTTAGCCATCACAGCGAAGAAGTTAACAGCCGGATTGCAGAGGCCATCGGAGAGAAAAATCCGGATTATCTTGTAACGGATGATAACATCGATGTGTTCAACAACAGGCTGCAGTCCCAGGCAGAAAGTGCCGTTACCGACCTCAGCGGGAACCTTTATCATAGCAGCGTTCAGTTCGGTGGAGTGCAGCTGGGATATACCACCCGGCTGATCCAGGGGGACAAGGAGCTGTGGCTGACTGCCAAAGACCTTGGACCTGCCCTGGGGGCTAAAGTGGAATGGGATGGAGCCAGCAAAACAGTAAAGCTAACGTCCGGCGGGCACAGTATTGCAATGACTGTCGGCAGCAGTGAAGCGCTTGTGGACGGAAATAGCACAGTCCTGGAAGCCGCTCCGCTGCTCGTCGGAGGCAAAGCCTTGATCCCGCTCGCCTTCACCGCCGAACAATTAGGCTGGGAGGTCACCACCGATAAGAAGGGGACCTGGATCCGCTACAGCCTTACTCCATAACTACAGTGGATTGTGTAATTCCAATAAACAAAGAGCACACGGCAGTTGATCGCCGTGTGCTCTTTGTTAGTGCTGCTATGGCAGGAAAGATGAATATCCAGCTGCCTCTGGTGCTATTCCTGCTTTCTGCGTCTGAATACCCGGCTCAGAATGAACCCTGTAAGAATCAATCCTACTCCTGCCAAATAGATTGGCAATGGACTATTCTCACCCGTCTGTGGCAGCTGGCCGCCCGAGCCGGTCACTGTCCCCGCCGGAATTTCATCATCCTCAACTTCCACTTCGCCAAGCGGGATGTCATCATCTATCGTTGTCACTTGCCCCGGAGTCGGTGAAGGTGTAGCTGACGGAGCAGGTGTAGCCTGTGCCGTCGCCCCCGGTCCCGCAGGAATCTGTGGTTCTTCGATAATCACAACAGGAGTTGGACTGCCGCCAGGTGCTACTGTCGGTATTGGTGTTGGTGATGGTGTTGCTACAGTCGTCGGTACTGGTGTTGGACTGCCGCCAGGCGCTACTGTAGGTACTGGTGTTGGTTCTGTCGTTGGACCCGTTGTTGGTTCCGTTGTCGGGCCTATTGTTGGTACTGTTGTTGGCACTGTTGTTGGTACTGTTGTTGGTGTCGACGTTGGTACCGGCACCTCCTCTGTATTGTATACAGTCAGCCCCACGCTCACCGACGAACCAATTGTGACCGGATACTCTTTGGAATCCAGCACATATCCTTTCGGAGCCGCCGTCTCAATCAATACATAGCTTCCGAGCCAAATATTGTTGAATGCCGCTTTGCCTGAAGTGTTGGTAGTCAGGGTATTGATCAGCACGCGTTCTGTTCCGTTCAGCCGGTAAAGCTCAAAAGTCGCCCCTTCCAGCGCCTTCTCCTTGTTTACGGCATCGAGCTTGGTGACGACCAAAGCTCCTCTGACACCACTTCCTGTGCCCGAGCCGCTGGATACTCCCACAATGACCTCTTTGGATGTATCCTTCTCGACCACTACAACATTGTTGCCGTTGAACTTCACGGTATTAAGCAGCTTATCGCCTGTATTCGCTACGATCAGCGACTTGTATTCCAGCATATAAGCTGTCTTGATATCCTTCAAGAAGCTGAGTTCAAAGCTCTGCTTTCCACTGGCATTCTGATTAATGTTAAGTGAATAATCAACATCCTTCACCAGTTCAGGTCCGCCTTTGGTCACTTCACCGTTCAATGATACAACGGTTGGATACAAATGGAAGGAATCCTGCAGCAGTATTTGATTAGAGCTGGGTTCGTCAATGATTTTTGCATTCTTCATGAACGACTGTGTCCTGTTGATCGCGATGCTCCAATCTACTTTATCGCCGCTTTGCAGGCCGTCTTTGTAGATATATTCACCACCGTGCGGGATTTTCAGGGAAGCAGTCAAGTCTTTCGATACCTGCTTGGTTCCATCCAGAAGTTTAGCCGTATTGGCCACGGTAGCGTCGATAAGCTGTCCTTCAAGAGATGTTTTAAATTCGATAATGTATGGCTCGCTGATGTTGCCGGCAAATTCTACTTTCAGCTCATTGCTGCCGCTGACAGCATAGGTATACGCCGATGCACTAAGCTCGGAACCTTTTGTATAGTCACCTTTTGTGTCGAGGCTCATGTTGTAAACCTTAAGCGAACCTGGAACTAACGTTTGGCCTGCAGTCAGCACATCGGTTACCACAGGATCGGCAATCGCTTTGCCATTGTAGTTCGCACCCACAGTCCAGGTAATTTCTTTGGCGGTTGCATTGTAAACGCCGGATTTGAACCCGTTGTTCTTCACCTCAGAACGTGGAATGAACTTTCCAAATGCTGCAGTTGACTGATTCTGTTCAGCACTGTCCATCCAATCAATCTGTGCTTTATTAATAAAATCATTAGTGCTTCCAGTCAGCCAGTCATTGCTGAACAAGGTGGTGTAATTGATGGTATGAAACCCGGATATCGGTGAATGAAACTTCACTGTGAATCCGGCGTTCGGCTGTACTGGTGAATCATAGATTAACGTGTACTTGGAAGGGCTCACGACCAGCCAGTTTTCATCCCTTACAAGCAGCGAACCGGGAACCAATTTCTGACCGCCATCCGGAAAGCTGTCTTTCACAACGACATGGCTCATCGGGTAATTATCGCCGTTAAGCGTAATTTTCCAATCTGTCGTTTTATTCTTGTAATCTACACCCGATAACGTCTTATAGATAACGGCTGGCCGGACAAGCTGTTTTGCATCATAAGTATACGTGCTGTCCGTAACTGAATTGATCACCGTCGTTTCTTTGATCACACGGTCTTTGGCCTTGATTTTATATTCAATACGGTGCGGTGCGGATACGTCGTTTGTGAACTGCAGCTTAAAGCCCTTTTTACCGGCAGCAGTAATAGGAGAAACAGTAAAGTCCACATTCTCATTCAGGGCTGGGCCTTTTGTCGCTACAGCCGCAGAATCCAGGGTTACCGGATAAACCTTAACCGAACCGGATACAAGCTCATGCGAAGCATCGAATAAATCCGATAAGACAGTATTGGCCTGCGGGATATTTTTGCCATTGTAGTTATATTCTATTGCCCAGGAAATCACCTGATTTCCCCATTCATAGCCGGTTGAGAATTTTTTAAGTGTTCCACCGCGCTCAACAGTTACCGTTGCCGAGGAGCTGACCGGATCGCGCCCATCCCCAGTAAACGTCGCTGTATTGGTGAAAATTCTTTTATTCTCCACAGCTATAGGTGTGGTGTATGCAATGCGGTAGGCACTGCCGATTACAGGATCGGTGAAGTGAACGATAAGCTTGCCGTCCAGTATTTCCGCAGAATATTTGCTGCTGTCAAGCAGTGCCCCTTGTGACACTGTGCCGTCAAGCTGGACCGCCAGCCCGTAAACTGCAAGCGTGGCCGTGCTGTCCAAGGACAACCCTGCCGGAATAGGGTCGGTTACTGTAGCGTTTGCTACCTTTTCCAGCTTCTTGTTCACATCAACTGTCCACTGAATGCTGGTCGCATTGTAGCCGCTGGAGCTGCCGTGCTTGTCGATGGTCGAGCCGATCTCAGGCTTGAAGTTCACGATAACCTTCTGCGTCCCGCCATTTATAGGGAATAGGATTTCCTCTATCCCAGTGCCGGGAATTTTCTGTTTATCAAACTTCGTATTGACCCGGAGTGTTCCCTGCACATTGTCATGACTCTCAATATAGCTGTTAAAGGTCATCACTACCTGATGCGTGGACTTTCTGACCGTGAAGCTGCCTACTTCCCCGTCATCCGAGACCAATGCGCCGCTGATGTCGTTAAACAGCTGGAATTGCTCAGGAAGCAGGAACGTAAAGGTGTCACCTGCTGCGTACCCATGTCCGTTCGGAAGCGCCCAGGTGTAATCCAGACTGACCGTGGAATTGACATCATACACATTGTCCGTAACGGTCTGGCCGTCAGGTCCATATACAGCCATAGAGACGCTGGTAATAATATTCCTTTCAGTCTCAATCCCAGCTGCCGTAGCCTGCGAGGTGAATCCAATACCATAGGCATACTGCACAAAAAGCATAATGATCATAATGGACAAACTAAATTTCTTCTTCAACATTCCCTGGAAGCCCCCGTTTCTGATTTGATATTGGGATAATTATCCCTCTTGCAGCATATTCCTTCTCTGTCTATTCATGCTTGATTTTCGGAACAGCCTCTAAAACCCGGTACAAAAAAATGGCAGCCGACCTACACCATGACACTCAAAAGCCTCAAGCCAGTTATGTATTCCGGTTTTCCTGCATCCATCTTATGTGACATCGCAGAAATCTCTTCCTTTTCTGTGCGGCTTGAGCATTATATACTTATATCACCTAAGTATAGATCTCTAGAATCAGAAAATGTTAAAATTCCGAATATTTATTTTTGTTAAAATAACCCGCGGGTCCCAAGGAGAGAATTCTGTGAACTTCGGCTCATTTTTTACACGGCAGCATGAGACTGATTTCAGTATGTTTTCACCGTCACACTGGGTTGCACTGGCTGTTGTGACCTTAGCTTGCCTGCTGCTGTTCTGGTCGCGTTTTGCGCTCCGTACCCGTCCATCACTCCGCCGGTTTGTGAAACTGCTGCTAGTATTTATCCTGCTTTTTTCTGAAGCCGGACTGCATGTATGGTACTTTTCGCAGGGGATCTGGAAGAAGGAGTCCTCGCTGCCGCTGGAGTTATGCGGGATTACATTGCTCTTGTCCGTCATTATGCTGCTTACCCGCAGCCGGAGGCTCTATTCCTTTCTCTACTTTGCCGGCATTGGCGGAGCTTTTATCGCCCTGCTGACGCCTAATCTGGTGTATCCTTATCCCCATTTCCGCTTTCTGCTGTTTTTCACGGCCCATGGCGCGATTATCCTGGCCTCTCTCTACATGACCTGGGTCGAAGGGTATAGGCCAACCTGGCGCTCGCTTTTCTTCACCATGCTCTGCCTGAATGTGGTCGCTGCCTGTGTCTATGCCGCAAATTCATTGCTGGGATCGAACTATATGTTCCTGGCGCATAAACCCGGCACCTTTTCCATACTGGATTATTTCGGCCCTTACCCTTACTACCTGCTGGTGGAAGAAGGGTTTGCCTTTATTCTTTTTCTGCTGATGTATCTGATCTTTTTCAAACTGCCGCAGCGTTCCGCTCTCCGGGACCGCCGCAGAAGCCGGACCCTTTGAAGCGGTGCACCAAGTGGAAACGGATACCATCCTCATAAGGACGGTATCCGTTTCCGCGAGAAATAGAAGGATAATTCATCGCGTGAAGCTTATAAATTGTTATATTTGCACAAAAGCACCCGGCTGGGATCCCAGCCGGGTGCTTTATGAATAGCCGTAAAGGGCGTATGACGCGCCTTAGTTCATTTGAATTAAGCTTCGATAATTTCCACCGAAGTCATTTTGTCGCGGCCCTGGAAAGAGTCAACATAGTCCATACCTTCGACGACTTTACCGAATACAGTGTGTACTCCGTCGAGGTGAGGCTGCGGTGCATAGCAGATGTAGAACTGGCTTCCGCCAGTGTTCTTGCCGGCATGCGCCATAGCCAGCGTTCCGCGCTCATGCTTGTTCGGGTTGATTTCGCAGTTGATCGTATAGCCTGGACCACCGGAGCCTGAACCGTTAGGACAGCCGCCTTGAGCTACGAAACCAGGGATAACGCGGTGGAAGACCAGTCCGTTGTAGAAACCGTCTTTTGCCAGCTTCTCAAAGTTGGCTACGGTGTTTGGAGCATCCTGATCGAACAAGTCGATCAGCACTACGCCGCCGTTTTCAAGTGTAATTTTCGCTTGCTTTGCCATATGTAAATGACCCCTTTCGAAATAACAGATGTAGAACACTTTTCTTAGTTTACTATGAAACCACGCACAAAGCAAAGCAAGCGGGAGTCACTCCCGCTTGCTCCAATTATTTCAGACACTAAGCCTTGCGGTGATGAGGTCCTACTTCGCAACAGCCTGCTTGGCGATGCGCTCCGGCACAATATCATTGGCGGTAATGTCCTGATGACTCTCGCGGCGTACCACTAGATCGCTCTGTCCGTTCTGTACAAAAACGACGGCCGGACGGCGAATCCGGTTATAGTTGCTGGCCATGGAATAGTTATACGCACCGGTGCAGGCTACGGCAAGCAGATCACCGCTCTCTACCTTCGGAAGCTCCACGTCCCAGATCAGCATATCGCCGCTCTCGCAGCATTTGCCCGCGATCGAGACTGTTTCTTCATTGGATTCCGTGGCACGGTTGGCAAGCAACGCCTCGTATTTGGATTCATACAGTGCAGGACGCGGGTTATCGGTCATCCCGCCGTCAACGGCGACATATTTGCGGACCCCCGGAATTTCCTTGTTGGTTCCTACCGTGTACAACGTCGTACCTGCATCCCCAACAATGCTGCGGCCCGGCTCTACCCAGATTTGCGGCAGTTTGCCGCCAATTCCTGCGAAATGCGTCTTCACCGCATCTGTAATTGCCGCTACATATTCGGATACCAACAGTGGTGTATCACCTTCCACATAACGGATGCCGAAGCCGCCGCCGAGATTGACGACAGGGAAATCAATGGCAAGCTCTTCCTTCACCTTGCGGGTGAAATCAGCGATCCGCTCCACCGCAAGCTGGAAACCTTCCGTTTCAAAAATTTGCGAGCCGATATGTGAATGCACACCCAACAGCTGCAAATTGGCCTTATCTGAAGCCTGGCTTACCGCTTCTTGAGCGGAACCATTGCCGATGTCAAAACCAAACTTCGAATCGGTCTGGCCTGTAGAAGCATACGCATGGTGGGCATGAGCTTCTACTCCTGGCGTAACGCGAAGCAGGATGTTCACCTTCACTTCCTTGCGTGAGGCAATGCTCTGCAGCAGAGTGAGTTCAACCAGATTATCCACTACGAAGCAGCCGATCCCGGCATCAATCGCCATCTCAATTTCATCAGGCGTTTTGTTGTTGCCGTGGAAGTGGATACGCTCTGCAGGAAAACCCGCTTGCAGCGCTGTGTACAGCTCCCCGTCCGACACCACATCAAGTGACAACCCTTCTTCATCCACCAACCGGCACATCGCCATCACGGAGAAGGCTTTGCTGGCATAGGCCACCTGAAACTCAAGACCGGAGGCCGTAAACGCATCCATGTACTCGCGGCAGCGGCGCCGGACCAGTTGCTCGTCCATTATATATAGCGGGGTTCCATATTCCGCTTTCAATTCCGTCACATCACATCCGCCGATCTCCAAATGTCCGGCATCATTAATTCGGCTCGTCCCGTGTAAAAACATTACTCAGTCCTCCAATTTCTGTGGAATGTCTTGTTCCACCCTGTCTATTGTATGTTATTATGCCCTACAGAGTTCCTGAAAGATAGCTATTGAGCAGAAACTCCGCTTTTTAAGGGGCTGTTTAGTGTATTCAGTATAGCAGACAGAGGGAACACCATAGAATGGACTAATTTGCAGTTGATTTGTATTTTCCTACGATTGTTTCTCGTTCTCCTGGACAGTCGGCATTCGTGTATTATCCCTTGTTTTGTTGAAGGATGGCCTTGTTTTGGAGCTGAGCACAGGCTGGCGCAGGATGATCTCACCCATTGCTTTTGCATTAAATGGTATAAACGGCCACAAATAAGATGAATTGTAGGACCGGTGCAGGGTCAGCAGTACGATGATCAGTGTGGTTCCGATCATAAAGCCCTGTACTTGGAACGCAGCAACGGCGACCAGTAGCACAAGCCTGACAATCCGGTTGGCCAGTCCAAGCTCATAACTCGGCGTTGCGAACATCCCGATGGAGGCTACCGCCATATACAGCACCACTTCATTCACGAACAGTCCGGTCTGTACGGCGATGTCTCCCACCAGAATAGCGGCAATCAGACCCATGGCTGAGCCAAGGGGTGTCGGTGTATGCACCGCCGCCATTCTCAGCAGGTCGACCCCAAGCTCGACAATCAGGAACTGGGCCAGGAGCGGGATTTTAGCTGTCTTCTGCGGTCCGATAAAGTCCAACATCTTCGGCAAAAGCTCAGGATGAATGACCATCAGCATCCACAGCGGCAGCAGAAACATAGAAGCAAAGATCCCGATGAACCGGACCCAGCGCAGGTAAGTCCCCATAAAGGGAGTCTGGCGGTTCTCCTCGGCATGCTGGCAGAGATCAAAAAACGTGGTCGGCAGGACGATGACACTTGGTGATGTATCTACAAAGATGACCACCCGGCCTTCCAGCAGATGAGAAGCTACGATATCCGGGCGCTCTGAATAGCGGACCAACGGATAAGGATTCCAGCCTCTGCCGACGATTGCCTCCTCCAACTGCTTGTCTGCCAGTGGAATTCCGTCGATATCCACACTTTTAATTTTGTCGGTGACAGCCTTCACCTGGGTTTTGTCGACGATGTCGTCAATATACGCTACACAGACATCCGTCCGCGTCCGGCGGCCGACCTGGTGCATCTCGTATTTCAGCCCGGGGTCGCGGATTCGTCTGCGTACCAGTGCGACGTTGCTAAGCAGCGTCTCCGTGAACCCGTCCCGTGACCCGCGAACCACCCGTTCAATAGAGGGCTCATCAGGATTCCGTGAAGGATACGAGCGTGTATCCATAATAATAACCTGGGTCTCGCCTTCAATGAAGAACACACTCATTCCCGACAAAACCTTATTTATACTTTCGCTCAGCAGCTCACCTTTTTCTACCTGCACGTGGGGGATGTATTCAGTCATGAAGCTGGCCAGCACATCAGTAGAGACATTTTCCGGTGTCAGATAGGTAAGCCGCTTCAGAATCTCGTCAATAATCGTATCCTTGGCAAATCCGCTGATGCACAGGAGCGCCGCTCTCCGGCCGCCAAAGGACATCTCCCTGAACACGATATCAAAAGATGAACCCAGTCCCATGACCTCAGTCAGTGTATTTTTGGTATGCTCCAGGTTCGGTGAAACCTTGTCATTACCCTGCCAGTATTTAACCGATTCCTCTAGCGAATCAGAGCGCTCGTTGTCCCGTTTTAATTGCAGCGGGTCTATTTTTCCCTGGGGTGGAGCATCCTCCTGCTTAGCTTGTTTCTTGTCTTTTTTGGACTTCTGCGGCTGCTGGGTCTGCGCTTGTGACTGCTTCCCGCTCCCGGCCTCAGCCGTAGTTCCGGCTCCAGCCTGACTCCCCATTCCTGATTCATCGTCTGACTCAGCATCTTCCTCAGTATCCGGCTCTTCACTAAACAGTCTGGCGAAAAAACCCTTCTTGCCGCTCTCCGGCTCCTCTGCACCCAGCTCATCTGATGCTTCCATATCCTGCGGCTGGCTGCCGGTCTCATCCCCGGGATCAGCTGTGCCGGGGGACACTGCACTGTCATCCTCCGGTTTTTCCGATTCCGCTTCAGCTGCTCTATTATCGGCTTCGGGTGTAGAGGCTGAGCCTGCTGCTGCATTGCCGGTATCGGAGGCACAGGCCTGGCCGCTTCCAGCCTGTGCCTCCGCCCCTTGTCCTGCAGCTCCCTTTGCACTTTCCGCTGCGCTGCTTGCTTCCGTATCTGAACTTCCCTCTGCCAAAGGCACGGCTGCTTGTTGCGGGTCGTTCCCCTCCTGATCCGGTGTTCCTGCTCCATCCGAGGCTTGCAGATCATGGTCGCCATACCCGGTTGCTCCGGCGTCCACACCAATGTCCACACTGTTGTTTGTTCCCTTATCGGCACCTGCGCCCGGCGCAGCGGAATCTCCGTTGCTCTGGTTCCCCGTGCCAAGCTCAGTTGAAGCTTCAACGTCCTGATTGCCGGCATCGGTGCCGGATGTAACTTCTGCCTCTGTATCTTTACTGAATAATGTGTTGTAAAACTCCCGCACACCGCTTCCAGAGTTCTCTGTGTCTTGCGGTTGTGCCTCACCAGTAACCGCGTTGCTGCCTTCAGCCGTCTCACCATTATCCTTACTGTCTACCGCACCACCTCCAGCATTCGCATCCGTCCCCCCTGCCGGTTCCGCACCGACAGCTTCCGCTCCGCCAGTTTCCACGCGGCTATCCGCCTCTGCGCCGGCCTTCGTGTCATTTACCTGCTTGCTGTGAGCTTGTGCGGCTGCCGCTGCACTAACAATCGCTGCACTAATGGTACCTCTTCCGTCTGCGGCGATATTACCGGCTGTGCCTGACTGTGGTGCCTCTTGTTCCCCGGCATTCCCCGTATGAGCTTCCCCAAGATTATCCGCTGACTGGATTGCATAGCTCTCAGCTCCGTCTGCCGGAGCCGATCCAGTTGTCCCGCCACCAACATTGCCAGCCTGCGGCGCAGCCGGGCCAGCTGTCTGATTTTTTGCTTTTTTATCATCTACCTGATCACCGCTATGAATATACCTTACCACTCCATAACCCCCTTCTACTGTTGATATACAAAGAAGTCGAACAAAGAGCCTGCAACCTTGCCGCATACCATGGCCATCAGCAGCCCAAACAGATAATGCGTCATTTGCAGACGTTTTGCCAAGATCGGCAGCACATTCAAGACCTCTGTCAAAGCAGCGGCCAGCATGCCGACAAATATCCCGTCAAACAGCCCAACTCCCAGTTCGACCACAGGACCTGAGCTAATCCGCCAGTTCCAGAAATCACTCATAGTGCCAAGCAGAGAACCCCCGATCATCGCCCCTTCATACCAATGAACTTTGTCGTAGGAGGAAGTCAGCTGAGCCAGCCGGGGCACCATATCAAGCACGATAAACAGAGCGATCACCCCTCCGCCTACGGCAATCCCCCCGGCGATTCCGAGCAGTAAATTCAGTCCAAGTGTAATCGGCGCGGTCATGCTCCATCCTCTTTAGGTCCTGATGGATCGTTTCCGCTGAGGTCCATTTTGCTATACTCCTCGTGGACTACATAATGGTCGATATTTTTCTGATAGAGGAACATTTCCACTTCGAGCGGAGTGGGCTCCTCATTCCATTTCTTCTTAAAGAGGTGGTTGAAAAAAATCACCATGCCAAACCCGATGCCCAGCGAATAGGCAATCTGGAACACATAAGGATGGTCATCCCGCCGTCCGGTCAGCATCTCCACGATGCGGACATGCACTTCCTGCATGCTGACATCGGCATGAAAATTCATAATCGTCAGCGCTGATCCGAAGAAAAGCAGCAGCCACACCAGCACAAACAGTGCAACCGAAGGTTTGCGTGCTTCGACCGGCCCTTCGATCTGCACTATCGTCCGCCCCTCGCCAATCGGTTGGATGTCAGCACCCGGTATCAATTCGTGAATATGCGGGATAACCGTCAACAGGTCGATCAGAATGAGGTTCCCGTCACTTTGTGCCGGCTTCAGCAGCAGAATTGAATACAGCGGCTCCCTCCACTCCGGCTCGGTGATTAAATAAGCGATATCCCGCAGCGTGACCCCTTTCCCTTTGGGCACCATTACCCGATTCTTAAGCTGTATGTAAATGGCGGGAGCCGAATAAGTGTTCATCCGTACACCTCCTATTGTTGTCATGAAAAGCAGGATGAGACGTAAGAATAACGGTAGTATGGGAGAAAAGGCTTATTTTTACTCCAGACCAGCAGAATTCAAGTTGAGGTATCTACACTTTAGGGCACAGAAACACATTATATTGATCTGTTCCTGCGGATTAGTATCCCAAAAGTGCATCAGTTCCGATTGTATACCGGTATCGGAAAAGCAACGTATCAACTACCAAATCCTTTACATTGTTGACTGGATAGCGAGCTGGACAGACGCACAAAAAGCAGACCGGGCGATTCCCCTTGTCTGCCTTATCCTTTGTTTATTGGAGCTGTGTTCATTTCTCCCGCTCGATCTAGAATAGCAGCGAGCTCCAGAAACGAGATGTCATTCCGGTGCTATATACATTTTCCATTTGCCTACTCCTTCACTGATCCAAGTGTCATCCCTTTGACAAAATACTTTTGCAGGAAAGGATAAACAAGCAGGATCGGTGCTGCCCCGATGAAGATTTGCGCCGCTCGGACCGTAGTTTGCGAGATCAGCTCCATCTCCTTCGGATTCATGCTCATTGAGCTCATATCCCGCTGAATAATTACGGTCTGCAGGAAGGTCGCCAGCGGAAACTTGCTCGAATTGTTCATGTAGAGCAATCCATCAAACCAGGAATTCCAGTGGAATACCATGCTGAACAAAGCAATTGTAGCTATGGAAGGCAGTGAGATTGGCAAGTAGATGCTGAATAGGGTGCGGAAATGATTCGCCCCGTCCATCAGCGCTGCTTCCTCCAGCTCCTTGGGAACGCCGCGGAAGAAATTGAGCATTAGAATAATCAGGAAGGTATTGACTGCTCCCGGCAACACCAGCACCCAGAAGGAATTCATCAGGCCGAGCTTTTGGACCACAATATAAAAGGGGATCATGCCACCGTTAAATACCATCGTGAACACGAACAGCCAGGAATAAATGCTGCGGCCCTTGAAGACCGAATTTTCTTTGGACAGCGGATAGGCTGCAAGGAACGTAATGAGCAGCGTAAGCCCTGTACCGATCACCGTACGCTGCACAGAAATCCAAATGGAATGCAGGAATACCGGATTGTTGATCGTTTTTTTGTAGGCTTCCAGGGAAAACTGCTTCGGCCATAAGCCAACAAGATTGGCGTCTGCTGCCGATTTAGCACTGAAGGATACGGCCAGGACATGAACAAGCGGCACAATACACATAATGGCAAGAAAGATTAATAAACAGGTATTGAATATGTTAAAGATGCGGTACCCTTTTGTTTTGTAATACATAAGTTTCCCTCTTTCCCGGTTTGAATAGGTTTAGAAAATGCGATACCCCGCCCATTTTTTGGCCAGCTGATACGAGAGCAGGATAAGAACCATACTGATGGCCGACTTGAACAATCCAATCGCCGTGCCGAAGCCCATCTCGCCATTCTGAATCGCCGTACGGTATACAAAGGTGTCGATAATATCGCCCTTCTGATAAACCAGAGGGTTGTACAAGTTGAAGATCTGGTCAAAGCCTGCGTTCAGCACATTCCCCAAGGCCAGCGTTCCTACCACCACTACCATTGGAACCAATGAAGGCATAGTGATGAAGCGTGTCTGCTTCCAGCGGTTCGCTCCGTCGATTTCAGCCGCTTCGTAGAGCGAAGGGTTGATCCCCGCAAGCGCCGCCAGGAAGACAATTGTGTTGTACCCGAATTCCTTCCAGACATCGGTCAGAATGACCGTGAAGCGGAACCAGTTGTTATCGCCCAGGAAAAAGATGGGTTTGATGCCGAGACTGCCGAGAATCTGGTTGACGAAGCCGTCTGTTGCCAGCAGATCCAGCAGGATTCCGCCGAGAATGACCCAAGAAAGGAAATGCGGCAGATAGACCAGTGTCTGGATCGTGCGCTGTACGGCGATCTTGCGGACCTCATTCAGCAGGATTGCAAATATAAATGGAACGAGCAGGTTGAAGATCATTTTCAGCACGGCAATAATGAGTGTGTTCCAAATGACCTGCATACTGTCTTCGCGTTCGAACAAATAGCGGAAATTATCGAGGCCCACCCACTCCGATCCGGAGATATGCAGCCACGGCTTGTAATCCTGAAAGGCCATGACGATCCCGCCCATTGGCAGAAAGCTGAATAGAATCAGCAGTATCAGTGCAGGTACCAGCATGACGTGGAATTGCCAGTTTTTTCTTAGTGTTCTCATCCTTGATCCCCCATATAGTCAAGTTCTTCTGTATTCATAATTAAATTATAGCAACGGAGAAATGGACCAAGTAGAGAGCAAAAGCAATATAAATGGTACAAAAGCAATGTCTTTACCACAGGCGGCACAGGAGCCAATCAGCCTTCGCTGATGCGTGACGAAAGCCACATCCTGATATACCGGGAGCGGAAGCTTTCAGCAATGAAAAACAAACAGGACCGTCTCCTCCGGCGGAATCTTCCGCCGGGGAAACAGCCCTGCCCATCACACCAAACTTCAGCTTAAGAGCTTCAGCCGGTTATTTTACACTGTCATACCACTCGTTGACTTCTGCAGTAATTTTGTCGCCGCCGCCTGATTTCCAGTTCGCCACAAAGCTATCGAAGGAATCCAGCGGCTGTTTGCCGTAGATGATTTCATTGAAGGCCTGGTTTTCGATCTTGTTCAAATAGTCCATCTTCGATTTCATTGTTTCTGTAGTCGGTCCGGTGAACATATTTTTGAAGGATTTGTCCTCTTGCGTCAGCAATACTTTAGCTGCTGCCGGAGTATCCTTCCCGTAGTTGACCGATACATCCTTTTCCAGACGGGTTGTCGGCTCAGCACCGCCCGCCAGATTCTGCAGCGCCTTCATCTGGGCATTGGGAATCCGCGCTCCGTCACGCACCAGCAGGTAGCGTACACTGTTCACATAACCCCCGTTGATCTGTTCATTCGGGATCATCTTGCCGCTTGCATCCAGTTCATAGTCATAACCTGCGAACAAACCGTTGTCCAGCTTACTGCCCGGCTTAGGGTTAGCGTAATTGTCGTACAGATAGTTCTGATAAGTAAATATGGCTTCCGGATTCTTCATCTTCGTGCTGATCAGGGTTACCCCGTTGGTGAATTGTGTGCCGTGGCGCATCACCGTTCCATCCGGACCTGCCGGAAGTGCGATTGGCGTCCAAACGGCTTGCGGCGCATTCTTAATGGTATCCAAGAGCGGCCAGCCGCTCATCCAGTAAGGTCCTGGGATCATACCGGCGGTTCCCGCAACAGCAGGCTCGGAAGTCTTGTTCTCATCCCAAAGCGCAGCCTCCTGCGGAATGTAGCCTTTGTCATGCCAGTCTTTCAGCTTCGCCAGCCCTTGCTTCATGCCTTCATTTACAGAGCCGTATTCCAGCTTGCCGTCTGCTCCCATGTTCCACTGCTGCGGAAGGGTTCCATAGGCACCGAAGATCCATGAAGGATCACCCATCCAGGTGTTCATGGAAGTCTTGAAGCCGATGCTGAGCGGTGTCACTTTATCCGGTGCCAAGCCGTCCGGATTCTGATTCTTGAAGGCATCCATCACCTTCTCCATCTCATCAATGGTTGTTGGTGCTTTCAGTTTCAGTTTATCCAGCCAGTCTTGGCGGATCCACAGAATGTAATCATGGTTGTACGCGTAATCAAGTACCGGGATACCCATTTTTTTGCCGTCACGGCTGTATTGGTTCCAGACGTTAGGGTCCTGCGCCATCGCTTCCTTCCAAGTGTCAGAAGCGTATTTGTCGAACAGCGGGCCCACTTCGGCATACATGCCGGAATCAATCAAATCCTGGGCAACGGTAGCATCTCCTGTACCGATAGTCACCACATCCGGCATTTCCTGGCCGGAGGACATTGCGAGACGCAGCTTCGTACCGAAAGCGCCGTTCGTATCTGTGATCGACCACAGTGACTTGATATTGATGCCAAATTGTTCCTTGGCCCACTTCGTGGCTACGTTATTTTCGATAGATTCGCCGTTCTTGAATTTTAGCTCAGGGTCCACGCCCCATACGGTTGTGATAGTCACTTCGGGATCATATTTATCCTTGTAGGCGTTTACAGTTTCTTCCGATGCATTCGCGGCTTTGCCGGAAGCCTTGTTGTCCTTCGCTGTGTTATTGTTGCCCGAGCAGCCTGCGATACTGCCAGCCAGCAGCACGCTCATTCCCAGGAGCGGCAGCCATTTTTGTCTCTTCGCGCTCATTGTCTTCCCCCTTGGATTCAATAAGTATTGGTGATGTCTTCATTATAGGGAAAGGCAGTTTGGAGGAATACGTCATTTAAACAAGGTTTCTGCACCTTTGCCAACCTCTATCCGTCCCGGAATTCATTTGGCGTCATATTATAGTGCTTTTTGAACATTTTGCTGAAATATTGCGGATTCTGGTAGCCCAGCTCTGTGGTGATTTCGTAGATCTTCTTGTTCGTGTGCTTGAGCAGGTATAGTGCACGCTCCATCCGCATGCGGATGATATAATCGCCGAGCCCCTCGCCTGTTTCCGCCTTATAGATCTTGGACAAATATACCGGATGCAGGAACACATGGTCCGCGATCGTCTTCACCGACAGATCATGGCCGGAATGGCTGCCTACCAGTTCATGCACCTGTTTGATAATATAGCTTTTGGTATATTGGTCGCTTTCCGACAGCTCCTTTTGCAGCTTCGCCAGCATATCAAGCGCCCACTCCCGCAGCTTGTCAAAAGAAACAATGATGCTCTGGGTCAGCAGCGGATCAAACGCGTACTGGTCGATCTGTGAGATAAATTGCCCGCCCTTATGGGCAATGTACATAAACGCGTTGGTGATGGACAGAAACACCTCATACAGATGCTCCCTGGAGAAGCGGGCCGTCTCCATGTCGCTGAACACATCTGTAATCTTCTCACGGGCAGTCTCCCACTGCTTCGATTCGAGCAGATGAATCAGAGTTGGCGGACGGTACAAGCTCTCCAGAGACTTGATCGCCACCCGCTGCTGCAGTTGGTTCTCTTCCAGAAACAGCACCGGGCCGGATTCATTATGCGCCGCTAAATACATCGAACTGAGTGCGCTACGGTACGCGGCGGGCATTCCTTCGGGGAAGGTGAACCATTCCGTGACCACCAGAGAGATGTCCCCCTTCAGATAATTGCTGACCCCCGCGCGGAACCGGGCAATCGCAGCCTTAAGCAATTTCTGGCGAAGCTCCTCATAGCGGTCCGACATCTCGATGTCCCGGCGCGTAGCCGCATTAAGCTCAGCGAGCAAAATCAGGCAATCATGCGGCGCTTTGCCGAACCAGACATGGAACTGCTCATGGAACAGCTCCTCGGCGATATTGCCGATCGCATATTCCATCAGTGAGACAGAATGATGATCCATTGCCGTATAATGTTTGCCGAGCTGAATCACCAGCATAACTGCCGATGTCTCTGGATCAAAGGAGATTTCAACCTCCTGCAGCTTCGAAGCCAGCGTCCGCTCGGACATCACTCGTCCCAGCAGCAGATCATGCATCAGATTGGCCCGCAGTACGCTGTAGCTGGCTTTGCGGTTATAGAGCAGCTGATGATATTTATCATGCGCCTCCCATTCATCCCGCAGGGACTCGATGGCCCCGGAGACACTCTTGATAAACTCCTCGTCGCTGACAGGCTTCAGGATATAGTCGAAGGCCTGCAGCTGAATTGCTTTTTTGGCATATTGAAAATGGGAGTAGCCCGTCAGCAGGATGCAGCGGAGATTAGACCAGCGTTCGCTTGCCGTCTCAATCAGTTCAAGCCCTGTCATGCCCGGCATCGAAATATCCGTGACCATAATATCAATCGCCTGCTGTTCCAGTATATCGAGTGCTTCAGCCGACGAAGCTGCCTGATGTACCTGATACACACCGATTTCTTCCCACGGAATGGTGCGGGCCAGACTTTCTGTTACGTATGCTTCGTCGTCTACCAGTAAGATTTCAATCATTGTTGTTCCTCCCGGACCAGTTCTCTGTATTATCTTCGGGCAGCTGCCACAGCAAAGTGACCCTTAGCCCCCCCAGCGGAGAAGCAGCGAAGGTTAAGCCCGCTTCCTCCCCGAACCTGAGGCGCATCCGCTGGTGGACATTCCACAGCCCGCAGCCCATCTCCTCATCCATTGCCCGGCCAAGCTTAGACTCAAGCTCCCTAATCGCCTCAGGTCTCATGCCCTGTCCATCATCCTCGACGGTGAGCGTCATCGTTCTGCCGCTGCAGGAGCCGGTTATCCGCAGCATTCCGGCGGCAGCCAGCGGCTGAATGCCGTGCAGCACCGCATTCTCGACGAGCGGCTGCAGCACAAGCGGAGGAAGGTCCAGCCTGCGCATTTGCGGTGGAATGTTCACAGTGTACTGCAGGCGGCTCATTCTCATATTTTGAATCTCCAGATAATGGGTCACAAATTCCACCTCCTCGGAGAGTGCCACAAGATCCCGTTCCTGCCGGGTGGTGTACCTGTAATAGCGGGAGAGGTTATGCGACATTCCAACCACTGCCTCATGGTTGCCGAGCTTCGCCATGCTTGTGATGAACGAAAAGCAATTATAGAAGAAATGCGGATTAATCTGTGATTGAAGCTGCTTCAGCCTGGCTTCCCGCACATGTATTTTTTCCATCAGCACATTCTCAATCAATTCCTGGATCTGTTCCACCATGCTGTTGAAACGTCCGGAGAGAAAACTGAACTCATTTTTGCCCCTGATGCCTACCCGGACCGAGTAATCCCCTTGCTTCAACCGCTGGAAGCCTCCCACCAATTGCCGCACCGGCACCTGAACCTGCACATAGAGGAAATAGGCAACCACGCAGCTCATCAGCAGCAAAGCACTGACGGATACGTAGAACAGGCGGTTCGAAGTATGGATCGGCTGCAGGATTTCCGTGAGCGGCATATAGTCGATTAAGTACCAGCCCATTTTGTCGGAATAAACGATGTTTACGCTATAGGACTCGCCATCAATCTCCAGCGTCCGGTTCTCACTTCCCTGAAGCGTCTCCTCTTCCAGCTTGTTCACCAGTTGGGCGGCAAGCGGACGGTCGGCACTGCGGTTAAAGATCTCGCCCGCGCCCTGCTTATAGTAGAAGGGGTCTCTTCTGCCGCCGCTTTTGAATTTATCCAGCATATCCTCAATATTCCGGCTGTCGAACACTACCTTCATAATAGTGGTTGCCCGCTCCGGGGAGAACTGCGACATATAAGGGGTAAAAGAAAACCATGAGAACTGAAACCGTTCTTCGCCCTGCTCGGTAATCCTCTCTACCTGCCAGCCTGATTTCACTTCCCGCTTGAGATCCTCGTCCTTGTAGGGCTGGGCATCGTTTTCGGTAACGATCCGGTGAATTGAGGGGGAGTACAGATATAATTTGCTTTTCCAGTTGGACGAGCTCTCCTGAATGCTGATTTTGGTCTGAATGCGCTTCACCAGATTGATTGCCTCGAGGTCGAGATCGCGTCCGGCCAGATAAGTATCCTTAAGATTGAGGATGTCGGGATCATGAATCAGCAGAATCGGCCAAGAGGACAACAGTTCCATATTCGTCTCCACCTGGTTCTGAAAAAAACTAAGCTGATTGTTGTTCGAGGTATTCAGCTCGCTGCGCAGCACATCGGTAGTTGTCTTATTGGAATAAAAATAAAGAATCGTGATTGGAATCAGCATGATGATCATGATGCTCACCATCTTCGTAAATAAGTTATATCTGTACATCTCTCTACACACCCCGCGAATTGACATAGCTCTAATTGTACAAAGATTCCCTGAGGACGCAAAGGGAATCGCTGGAACCCGCAACAAACGGTTTTAGATTACCGGCAGCTCCCCGCAAATGGAGAACTGAAATATCCTTCCAGCCCGATTTCAGCTTGGTCTCCACTTAAGTGTAAACGCTTCACATATAGCCATATAGTTCACTTACGCAACATTTCAGCAGTTTTTGCAGCCAATATGGATGTTTCACAAACTTGGAAGAACGAAATTCTCCGGATGGGCTGAAACAAGTGGAAACGGATACCGTCCTCAAAAGGACGGTATCCGTTTCAGCGAGAAATAGAAAGATAATTTATAGTGTGAAGCATATAAATTCTTATATTTTAAAAAAAAGGATGTCTCCCACAGCCGTATGGCTGCAGGGAACATCCTCCGCTTCTACTCAAAGCCCCGGGGGTTCTCCCCTCAGGCCTACTTTATATTACTCAGAAAGCCGCCTCCCTCTAATCGAGTGCTTCCTGACGGCTCTGTTGATTAGAGATAAGAAATAGTGCGGTCCAAATCAGCGCGAAGCCGATAATTTGCGGCAAGGTTACCAGCAGACCGAAGAAAATCCAGTTGATCAGAATTCCCGTCATCGGGAAGCTGAGCTCTGCCAAGGTGGCAACGGAAGCTTTGGTGGTGTTAAGACCTTTGTAATACAGCAGCATACTGAGCAGTCCGGGCAGCAGTGCCTGCAGCAGCAGATTGATCGCAATCGCCATTGAAGCGCCCAGTCCGCCGTGTACCTGCCAGGGAGCACCCTCCATAGCAGTGACGACGAACAAGAGAGGCAATGCGAGAATGAACCGCAGTGAAGTCACCGTTTCATACTTCATTGAACCCAGCAAATAGCGGCCCATTACTGTAGATCCGCCCCACAAGGCAGCGGCACCGAGCGCCAGCAGACTGCCGACACTGATGAAGCTGTTCACATGTCCGAAGGGTGCGGTCCAGCCAAAGGTCAGCAGATAAGTCCCTGCCAGCGCAATCACTATAAGCGGTCCGAAATTTCGGGGCAGGCGTTCTTTAAGGATGACAGCCGCCAGTCCGATGGCAAAGATCGGCTGCAGCTTCTGCAGCAGAAGCACCGCATTGAGGTCTCCGCTGGACAAGGCTTTGGTGAAGAGAATCGTAGCCACGGCGGAGCCGCCCCATGATACAACCATTAACGCTCCGGCCTGACGCAGACGAATTCCTTTCAGTTCAGCGCGATGCCGCCAAAGTACCGGCGCGGCAGCCAGAAAGAGCACAACATGCTCCAGGAGAACGATCTGTGAAGAGGTCATTGATTTGAGCAGGATGATGCGGAACAGCGGATCGACGCCCCATAACGCCGCTCCCAGCACAACCAGCCAGAACCCGCCGCGCAGCGGCGCCTGGCGCATCTCTGAAGTTGAAGCAGTTACATTACTCATTCTTCCATTCTCCTTGTCGATACAAACCCTCGATAAGAGACCAAAAACCCCCGCGCTGCCTTCTGAGGGGCAAACATCGGGGGTCATTATCAATAAAGACCATCAGGAATAAACCTGTCGTCTTTATCTTATGATCCTCTCCCATCCGGACTTTACCGTCGGCTCTGGAATGTCACCAGATCAGTCCTTTCCGCTGCTGTCAGCGAGAAGGAGTCGCGGGCTGAGTTCGCTTTGAACATCACCGCCGGTCAGGAATTTCACCTTACCCCGAGAATCTTGTATTCCGTTATTTTTTTCACAATCTTAGGATACTCCCGTTTATGAATTCCGTCCAGTATTTCATGAAAAAATTATATTATTTCCATTCACCACCGCATTTCGCGCCCTCTAAATGATATTTTTTTGTAATTCCTGCTGAATTCATTAAGTTATAATAGAATTATGTGAATTATCCATATTCTTCATCCAATGAAAGAGAGGCCCTTATGAAAAGACCACTTGGAACAAACTTGCCGTTATCATTTATCGCTGTAGCCGCTATTGCATTTGCCGAAACTATCGCCTTTTTCGCTATCTCCTTGTTTGGAGGGATGCAATTTTATGCCCCGCTTTCCGCCGTTGTCGCTTTTGCCCTTGCAGTTTATGCGGTGCTGGCGATCTTTGACTTGTTCAATCTGCGTATCCGGCGGATCGTGCTCGCCTCTTTCGCCGGGGTATGTCTACTGGCGGCAGGCGTTTATGAAATCAACCAGGCTTATGTGAACAGCCTCGCTGAAGTGAATGACCGGGAGATTTCTCTGGAGAAATATAAACCTTTCCAGCCGGAATCCAAGATAGCCATACTGGACCAAACCTCCACTTATAAGATCACAGACGAGCTTCCGCGGCTAGACGGTGCAACCGCACTCTACCCGCTATATTCCGCTTTTGTTCAAGCCGTCTACCCGAAGGACGACTATAGCGTATATGATTTTGAGAGCAGTACGGTAGTCTGCACTTCGACCTCCACTGCTTATGACCGTCTGATCGAAGGAGATACGGATATTATTTTTGCAGCAGCCCCCTCTCTCTCCCAACAGAAATCAGCCAAAGCAGCCGGCAAAGAGCTAGTTCTTACGCCTATTGGCCGCGAGGCCTTTGTCTTCTTCGTTCATAAGCGGAACAAGGTGGACGGATTGACCACACAGCAAATCAAGGATATCTATTCCGGCAAGCTGACGAATTGGAAACAAGTAGGCGGCAAACGGGACTCGATCCGGGCGTTCCAGCGGGAAGAAAACAGCGGCAGCCAAACCATGCTTGAGAAAATCATGGAGGGTACCCCGCTCATGACAGCTCCGCAAAAAGATGTTATGGATGTGATGAGCGGCATTATCAGCCAGACCGCCAGCTACCGGAATTATAAAAATGCTCTTGGCTTCAGCTTCCTGTTCTACGCCTCGGAGATGAACAGTAATAACGAGATCAAGCTGCTCGCCGTCGACGGGGTTGAGCCCAGCAGGGAGAGCATTCGCAGCGGAGCCTATCCTTTTGCCTCCGAATTTTATGCCGTAACCGCCGGAAGCACCAATCCGCATATCCAGCCTTTTCTGGATTGGGTAGTTTCTCCCGAGGGTCAGGAACTGGTGGCAAAGACCGGCTATACCCCGGTAAAATAAGCTTCGGACTACTCCCTACCCCAAACGCAGATACATAAAAAGGCAGCAGGTTCCCGCATACCCGGGTCCCTGCTGCTTCTCTATAATGCCGATCTTCTTTGTACACAAGCATATCTGACTGCTGCTACTCTGACAACGTCCCGGTAGATGAGCCTTAAGGCGAGTTCTCTTGTGCTGACAGCAGCCGTGTCCGCTTCTTTCGGTCCGGATCAGCCACGATGCGGATATCCTGCTCAAAGATCAGGGTAGCGCGGTCTTCCAGTGTATACTGCGGCCAAGACAGGTCTGGCACCGACGGATCGCCACGGTGGGCAAAGGCTGTCCAGGCGTAGAGCATCGCATCCGACAATCGCTCCATGGCAGGAGTAACCTCTACTCCATAATGCGCCATATGCGATAAATTATTAAATACATAGCAGATTTCCGCACTGTGCACAGCCTTCTCGAGCAGCGGATGGCCGGGTATGGTCCAGTCGAACCGGTACATCCATACCGGGGCATAGCGATGCTGCCGCTCAGCGATAGAAATGGAGCTGTCCCAGAAATAGAGGTCCGTCAGAAAATCAGCCTGTCCCTCCACGGTCTTGGGATAATGGAGCGCGAGTTCAGCCAGATTCTCTACTCCCATCATCATTTCCAGAGCTTGAAGTGACTGGTCAAAGTTCTCTGCCGAACCACTTCCCCGGAAGAACAGGTTGCCCTCATGAAGATTCGTCCCGATCACAAGCGGTATACCGCTTGCTGCACCCTCTGCAATAGCCTGCGCCGGATCTGCCGGCAAAGTATCCGGCTCAATAACGGGCTGGAACAGCATACTCATCGCATTGCCGGACAGCTTGTAAACCATCGCCCCTGCTGCCTTCAATATTTGCTCTGCCGGGAGTGTGTCCAGCAGTGTGGTATCGCCGCCTGGACGAATCCCGAGCTCGGCCAGAAAAGCTGCGCCAATCTCTTCACCTTGCTGCGCCTTCAGGGTCTGTGCAGCCCCGCTCTGCATAATAGCTCCGGCAAACAAGCCTTGTGCCGCAGGCATCGCCAGCAGCGCGGCAATACTCATGCTGCCCGCAGACTCGCCGAAGAGGGTAACCCGTTTCGGGTCGCCGCCAAACGCGGCAATATTGCCCTGCACCCATTGCAGTGCGGCAATTTGGTCCAGCAGACCGGCATTGGAGGCCAAGCCGCCGCCAAACGGCGACAAATGCATGAAACCGAACGGTCCCAGCCGATAATTGACTGTAACCACAATGACCTTTCCTTTACTGGCCATATGGGTACCTTCGAACATCGGCTGGCTGCCGGCTCCGGTTACAAAAGTGCCCCCATGAATCCATACCATGACCGGCAGAGCTTCACCTTCAGCCGCTGGCGACCAGATGTTCAGGTACAGGCAATCTTCGGAATATTCAGGAGTTGTACCTCCGAATCGGGTACTGCCGGTACTGACAGGCTGATGGCTGACCGGGCCGAATTCGCTGGCCTCTCTAATAGAATTCCATGGCTCCGGCGGCTGTGGCGCGCGAAATCGCAGCTCACCTACAGGCGGGGCGGCAAAAGGAATTCCGCGCCAGATGTTCACACCGTCACTTTGTGTTCCTTGCAGCTTCCCATATAATGTATCTGCCACGGGTCCTGTCATAAAACAATCATCCTCTCGCTTTATTCCTTTTTTTCTTCGATCACTTGATATAATCCGGAGCGGAAACGGAACCACTGGAAGACATGGGTAACGACCACCTTCAGCACGGCATAACCCGGAACAGCCAGGATAATGCCAAGCACGCCGAACATTTTACCGGCAAAAATAATGACGAAAATTATAGTAATCGGATGTATCTTCAGCGACTTGCCCATGATCTGCGGTGAAATAAATTTACCTTCAATCAGCTGGACCGCAGTCCAGACGAAGATCATTTTCAACAGCATGAAAGGAGAAGTTACCATCGCAACGATTAAGGCTGGAGTAATGGCAATGGCCGGACCCAAATAGGGAACTACCGCCGTACAGGCTGCAACGATCGCCAGCACCAGGGAATACTCCAGCCCGATAATCAAATACCCGATATAGAGCAGCGCACCGATGCAGCAGCTTACGATAATTTGTCCGCGGATATAGGAAGCCACCTGGCTGTTCATTTCGGACATTACTTCCCGAGTCTGCGGCTGCAAGCCTGTAGGGATGAACCTCATCAGGTAATCAGGCAGCTTTTTGCCGTCACGGAGCAGGTAGAACAGGATAAATGGCGTGGTTACCACAGCCAGAACAATTTCGGTCAATGCCCCAACGAAGCTGCCAACGCCATTCACTGCGTTATTCAGAAAGGAGGTAGCCCATGTTGTCACCTTGCTGGTGATATTAGTGAAGTCCATGCCAATATTCTCCTGAATGCGCTCGAACTGCTCACTGCCGGTCAGATTAACGAATTCCTGCTGAATCTGCTCACTGTATTTAGGGAAATTATCAATCAGTCCAAGCAGCTGGGTGCGGATTATCGGAATGACTGTCAGCAGAATTAGTGTAATAATCCCGGCGATCACCAGATACAGAATCACAATCCCATAGGCACGCTTCACTTTACTTCTTCTCTCCAACCGGTCAACCAGCGGATTCAGCAAATAGTAGGCGATTCCGGAGAGCAGCAGCGGAGCCGCCACTGTGTGCAGCAGGACCGATATCGGCTTGAAGATAAACGGAACCTTGGAGAACACTAGAATCGTAACCCCGATAAGTAAAATAATCAGTAAAGAAACCACAAATTTGTTATTTAAAAAAAACTTTTTAAACCTCTCAGGCCATACCTGCACCCTCTCCATTACTGCTTTCCCCCTAATACAAAGACTTATCTGTAAGTGTGATAAATTGCACTTGCTATTAGCATAGTCAACGCAGGGGTTGCAAGTCAAATTTTCAGCACTTGCCCCCCTCTATGGAATTCCGCACCTTTTACGCTGCGTTTTTGAAAGCTCCAGATCCAGATGTCATCCTCAAATCAAAGGTTTATGTAAACTTACCAGCAGCTTTTCCACTAGGCACAATGCATTCAGGGAGACCGATTCCACATGGGTTTCAAAGCTTTCAACACTTTCTTCGTCCGCATATGTCAATCAGCACCTGCGTCGCAATGCAGGCGTTGACTTTACCCACCCCGCAGATTACCAGAACCACTTGAGCCTCTCCGTAGAATCCGGAATAGAATTTCAGGGATGCTTTTTCATAAACCGAATCTATATAACATTTCTTTATCAGATGTTCAATTTCTTCATCCGATGGTCCTATTACACGAGAGATCACAAAAACAACCTCCCGTCAGCGTAAATAACAGCCATTGTTAATATCAAACGTTGCACCGGTATAAGCCCTTGACTTTCTGCTCAACAAAAAAACAACACTTTCGGCAATCTCTTCTGCCAGCAGCGGCTCCTTAGTCAATTGATGCTCCAGATATTCCGTCTGTCTCCAATCGGGAATATGGCTCATCATCGGTGTATTCGTCATTGTCGGCGCAACCGCGTTTACGCGGATATAGGGGGCGAAGTTCATCGCGCAGCTCTTCGTCAAACCCAGAATAGCCGCTTTCGACAAGCCGTAAACGGCATCCGAGCTTCCCTCCTGTCCGGATACGGACGACATGTTGACGATTGCGCCTTGGCGACGGCTTCCTAGCAGCAGCCTGCCGAACATCTGAGAGAAATAGACATAACCTTTCACGTTGATATCCAGCACCCGATCTATTTCATCAGGGGCATACTCAAGGATACTTTTGCCCAAATAGATGCCTGCATTGTTGACCAAACCATTGATATCCGCATGCTGCTGCTCTATATAGGCAAAGAATTGTTTCACCTCGCGGTGATGACTGGCATCCAGCCGATAGGCGGACAACTTGCCGGAAGCCATTTCCGATTCCAACTGCTCCAGCGCCGGGCCGTTGATATCGCAGGCTATGACGCCCGCACCCTCCCGCAGACCAAGCCGGACAATTTCCCTGCCAATCCCGGAAGCGGCTCCGGTTACTATAATTTTCATGGCATTCAGCATATGATCTGTCTCCTTGTTCCACAGCGGCTTTACAGCTGCTTCAGTCGAATTTAATATCTGCAATTTGCCCTGCTTCCACAAATCCTACAGCTTGGTAGACCTTGTTGGAATCCGGGTTTTTGTCGTCTGCGTACAGCACCGGAGTTAAGCCTTCGGCGAGCAAAATTTGGCATAGTTCAGCCACGGCTGCGCTGGCATACCCTTGTTTACGGTGAGTGCGCGGCGTATAGACATTATTAATCCGGACATGTCTCGCCGAGCGGTGTGCGATGGCCGCCATTGATACGGGCACACCTTCCACAACCCACAAATACAGGTTGCCGGCACGAACCGCTTCATCCGCATAGGAAAGAAAATTCTCCTGCTGCTCAGAAGTCCCAAAGGCATCCTCTACGAATCGGGCTGTAAACTCCGCGATCACCGGAATATGGGCCTCACCGGCCTGCAACAGCGACCCACTGACATGACCGGGTTTCCGCACCTCCGGGCAATGGTAAGCTTTTAGCATCATATAGGTATGATGAAGTTTCCCTTTGGCCGCGCAAAAAGCTTCCGCGAATGCCTTAGCCGTCTCCGGCTCTGCGCTGATTCCAGGGATTCCGCTATCCTTCACCCGTTCCGCCAGCTGCCGCACCAAATCATCTCGCTGCTGTACTTCAAGCTCCTTCGAAACCCATAACCAGGCATTGTGACCTGTCGATTGGGTGAAGATCAGTTGATCATCAATGCTTTTGAGCTTGATCGCATCCGCGTACTCCGTAATGCGGTGAATCAGATTATGTAGAACCTCCTCTTGCTTAAACCCACTGCTATACAGCACTCTATCATCCGGCTCAAAATTCTCAAACATCTCTCAACCCCCTAATTTTTCCTTTATTTCAATCATAATGCGCCTGCCGGAAAAAATAAACAGCCCTTCACCAGAATATCCGGTTCGGGCTGTTGGTCAAACCGCCAGGTTTCGCCAATTGGCGTACTTGTTGGGCATTGGGAAAGTAACGGGAATAATACCCTTTACTTTCATCAGAATCCCGATTACCGGGAGGGTAGCGGGAATTCCTAACGGTAATTAAGTCGAATTCCCCTGCTACGTAATATATTGAAATTTTAGCGGGCTGATTTCCCGGCAACAGCTCTATTTCACTAAATAAGCCTAATACAGCGGTAACTATTCCCGTTACTGTGGTACCTGCTGGCCAACCCTCACCCTCTGGGTGCCCTCTCCGCCAGCCAGCCTGAATGTTGTACCGACGGGAGATTCTACTTATCCAGCGGTATGGTGATGCTCTGGCCGGTATGAGTAGCAACCCGGATTTCATGCCCTGTCAGCTCCACACCGAGAAGCTGCAACGGGTCACCTGCTGGTTCGGCAGCCATAGCCTCGTCTCCTTCACCGCTGTCTCCCGGCTCGCCATACACGGCCGAAATCAGCCAGTGGGTCCCGGGAGCAAGCTTAGCCTGCAGCGTCGGTATGACTGTCCGCGGCCGCAGCACATTGGTATTGGTATGAGGACGGATCAGCACTGCTTCGCTGTAGCCGGCCAAGCCGAGAATGCCGCTGGTGCCATGGCTGCTGATCGCTGTCATACCTGCTCCTTCAGCAGGAAGTATCTCATGCAGTCCAGGCTCCAGCGCCAAGGCAAAACCGCCTTCTGCGGCATCCAGTGTTCTTTCTGTTTCTACCCGGTGAATCCGGATATGCCAGGGAAGACCAGCCACAACCCAGGTCTGCACCTCCACATTGGACCACGGCTTCCATCTGGAGAAGAGCAGATTGTCTTCAATCCGCGTCTCTTCATTTTGTCTTCTCACCCGGTACAGATTATCGCCCGCCTCGCTGAGCGCCAGCATGGAATCAAATGCGCCCTGGGAGATTCCCCATTCCGAACGGGGAACGCTGAACCCAAAAGCAGTGGAATAAGCGAACTTCTCATATTTGGCCGAAGTATGGGTATGCTCATTGGTGCCTTTATGCCCGCTGTTGAAGGCGACGACATGATCGCTTTCTGCCCGGCGGCAAATAACAAGATGAGCAGGCTGCTGCACGGCTAGTGCTTCAAGCTCCGGAAGCGGCAGCTCCTCCGCCTGCCAGAAGGGATGGTAATCCGGCAGGGCCAGCGGCAGGAAGAATTTCAAGGACCAATACGGCGACCCCGGCGAGTTATAGTTCTCGGCCATCACCAGGTTGGGATAGGTATAACCGATGTTCAATACGCCGTCCGCGTTCAGAATATCCTGCTGGAACCACCAGCGTAAGTTGCGCAGAACGATCCCTTTGACAACACCATAAGGCACAGCTTCAACTCCTGCATAAGCAAGGGCCCCCCAGAAGGCCGATTGGGCGAACCGGTAGGTCAAGCTGCGGCCATACGGAAGCGCGGAGCCGTCCGCAGCAAACCAATAGATGAATTCAGCAGCGAACTTTCCGGCCCGTTCCCTGAACACGCTTGCCCGCTCAGGATCTTCCTCACCCATCAGTTCGGCATAGAGCAGCCCGTAGAAATGGATGGCGAACGGAACATAATAATCACTATGACCGCCGATCCCGTCGCTGTACCAGCCATCGGTCAAGTAGAAATCATCCATGCGCCGCAGATTCTGCTCCAGTTGATCGGCATCATACGGTAGGCCAGCCTTGCGGAAGCCTAGATTAACCAGCACATTAAAGAAGAGCCAATTGCAGTCATAACAAGGATGTGAGTTCATCTGGTTCAGCCAATTGAACAAATTCCTCTGCTCCCGTTCGCTCAGCGGCCCCCAGATCCGGTCCGGGATCAGCGCCAACCCGTAGCCAAATGCTGCCATCTCCACAAGGCGCTGGTCATAATCACCGACCTCACCCCAGTATTCCTTATGCTCCGGGTCGGTCCCGTTGCGGATGCCGTCCAGCAGCATCTCCCACATGTCATCTTCGCCGCCACCGGCCAGAAACGGCACAAATCCCCATAATACCCGGGAGAAGCCCTCCATTTCGGCAATATCGGGCCCGTAATGAACTCCGGTTACCCCCAGCTTCAGACGGGCACGTCCCTCACTATAGTAAGGCTTAAGCGGATAGGCCAGCTGACGGAAAGCATTTTGCATATCTTCTTTTGTGACCAGCGGATTAGCCCCAATTGGTCCCCATTGGCTACTCATCGACATCACTCCTAATTGCTTCTCGAATTTTTATAGAGTCAGGCTCCAACTATACACGTTCAGAATCGATGCGCTCACTGATGCAACTTTTGCTGTGCTGTTGGTGTTTTCCGATCATCTTCTGCGGTCCCATCGCACCGCCAATGCAATATATAGCAACCTCATCCGTGCTCATGCTCGCTGCTTTAACTTCAGCAAACCATCCGCAAACACTAGTGCAATTTCTAGCAACCTCATCGGGTCTGACCAATGTTTCTACTAGCACTCCATCCGCGCTCGCTGGTGCTACTTCCAGCAAACCCGCCACGCTCGCTAATGTACCTAAGCAACCTATTTCCACTCCCTAACCACACTCACCACCAGTAACCTACATCCCAGCAATATCCCCCTTACTCACCAGCATATCTTCTGGCATCGTCATCGGCACTCACCAGTGCATCTTCCAACAATCTCGTCAGCACTCTCACCAACGCATCTTCTTGGAAAGCTGCTCCTTCCACCAGCGTCTGCTGCTCTGCGGACTCCAGTGACGTTATTTTGCAATAATGGCCTCTTCGCACGAACGACAGGACAGATGACGCTATCCCTAGTAAAAGTCGATGATTTAGTTGATCTACGAGCAAATAAGTGCGCTGGAGTCCGGCAAGCAGGCCAAGCAAGCGAAATCCGGAAAATAAGAACTCTGGAGTCCGCAGCTTCTCTGCGTATCCACTGCCTGCTCCCAAAAAACGTGTTGCCCACGAATTCCCCCCCTATTCCCACAGCATGACGGTGGGCGCTTACTCCCAATAGAACGGGCCATTCCCCTTCAGCCGTGCCAGTCCTTCGACATAGAAGAAGTCTCCGTAAATAAGGGGAACATCAATGTTTGTTCCGGCCGGATAATTGCTCGTACCATGGAGGATCAATCCCTCCTCGGCGTCGTTGTCCCAGGTGCCGTAATTGCGGTAGAGCGATTCCAGCATCCGGATCGCAGGCTCCCGGTAGACCGGTGCCTCGGTCTCTCCGACTTTGTCGGCAAGCAGCAGCAAACCGCTTGCCGCACAAGCGCCGGCTGACGAATCGCGGAAGCCGCGCGCTTCTCCGGGTGCGCGGAAATCCCAGTGCGGGACGTGGTCCTCCGGCAAACGGGCCAGGAAGAAATGGGCCACCTTCTGGGCGGTATGGAGATATTCAGCCTTGCCGGTATGATGGTAGGCCAGCGTCAGTCCATAGATCGCCCAGGCTGTGCCGCGGGACCAGGCCGACCCGGCGGCATAACCCTGGCCGCCGATGCCTTCGAGGAATTCGCCGGTTACGGGATCGAAACGGACAATATGATACACGGAGCCGTCCGGGCGGATGAAGTGCTTCACGACCGTGTCCATATGTGCTTCGGCAATATGGCGGTAACGCGGATCTCCGCTGGTCTCCGCTGCCCAGAAAAGCAGCGGCATGTTCATCGCACAGTCTATGATCGCGTATCCGCGGTTATCTTCGCCTTCATACCAGGGATTCCAGGCCCGGATGTAGCTGCCTTTCAGATTAAAACGGGCCGCGAGGAAATTCGCTGCCTTCAACGCTCTAACCTTGGAATCCTCGCTGGCTAGCAGCTTGTAGGAAGCCACGCTGGTCAAAGTCCACATAAAGCCCAGATCATGGTCAAGTCGGACATAATCATTCAGAACCTGGTCCAGCTGTTCCTCACAGTCCTCTGCCAGCGCGCGCAAAGACTCGTCCTTGCTGTCGTTATACAGAAGCCACAGCTGTCCCGGCCAGAAGCCGGCTGTCCACCAGTACGGCTGGGCCAGTTCATATTGGCCGCCTTGACTGGCATGGGGAAAGCCCACGCCGATTCTCCGGCTGTTCTTCCGTGTCTTCTCCAGTGCCTTGCTCCACGCTTCCTCTACCCAGCCCAGCTTTGTTTCCGCTGTCATCTCTAGCCACCGCCATTCATTGTTTTGGATGATACATGTTGAACTCTAGATTTCCATATTAGATCGGGTTGTAACTGCGGGGGATGTTTGAACTTCCGGCCGCTGTTGTCCCCAGATTTCTTCTATTGAACCGCTCATCACGGTTGAAAGTCATATTTAGTCCAGGAATCTGAATTCAAAATGATATCTTTCATGCTTACCCGGCTTCCCGGCATAAAAATCCAGACCATACCAAGTCTTCACCTTACCGAAATGGTCGTTATAGCTATGCACGGAAATTTCGGGCTTCAGCTTCGCAATGTCATAGCTGATACGCAACCCACGCTGCCCCTGCCCAGCTGCTCGTCCATTCGCCTGACCATGTTCCTGTCCATCTGCTCCTCTATTTGCCTTTCCATGAGCTTGTCCATCATCTGCCTGTCCCTGTCCCTGTTCATACCCATCTCCATCTCCCTGCCTCTCAAGCAGCACCGTATCTTCCTCCAGAACAGGCGGAATAAAGGTAATAAACCGTTCAACCAGCGCCGCTGGAGCTTCCGCAAACCGGAATTCATCAGTCATCGCAAGTACAGGAGGATTAACGCCTGTCTCCCATTTGAAGCGGCGTGTTAAGCCCTCCAAGCTGCCAACACGGTATGCACGGGTCAAATCAAGCTCCAGCACATCACTGCCGTCCCCGGCCTTCGCTTCCTGAACTTCAGCATAAGCCTCCGCTCCCGCAACCTGGTACTGCCCGTCTATAATTGGCACGCTATGGCCTTGAGAACCGTTGCAATCATAGGAGTACCGCTCTGTTCCGAAGTAACCTGAAGTGTATTCCCCGCTGCCCAGCTCGGAAATATATACCGTTCCTTCTCCCTGCAGGATAAATCCCCCGAGGTCATTGTGGTTATGAGGTTCGTCATTGTTGCCGCCCTTGGCAGCAAACCCGAAACCGCCATCCGTACCCGAATGACGGGACAACAGCCACTGCGCATCCGGAAGATAATAGCTGGCGCTGCCCCAATCTCTTTGTCCTTCCTCCGGCTTACGCCAGATCAGATTACGCAGCGCAGGAGCCCACCGGCTGCAGTGATCCTCAGTGTAAGCGGCTCTAAGCGACAGCGGAGGTACCTCCACTTCAGGATACGCGGAAGCCAGATAATGGCTGAGTCCTAGAAATACATGGCCTAACTCCAGTGAATCGGAGAAGTTCGCCACAAGCTGCCCGCCGAGAAAACATTTCTGCTGGAAGGCCGCGATGCTGCCTACCTTCTCACGCCGGAACCAATCCAGCTGCCCCCGGCTTTTTTGGCGAAGCAGATCAGCATAGTAGACGAAATAGCCAAATCCGTAATTCCAGTACCCCAACCCTTCAAGACAAGCGCCGTCTTCACCAAAGCCCTGCAAGTAATATTCCATGCTGCCCTGCACTTTGTACAGGATCTCGGTAAGCGTTTCCTTATCTTCCATCAGCAAAAGTGCCGCCGAGCCTATAGAGCCGGAACAAACCGCCGACCAATTATGGGTGGAAGTCTCCCAATGATAGGGTCCGCAGGTTAAGTACGGTACGAACAGCCGCTTATCTATCTCTGCCTTGATCCGGGCCCGCAGCAGGGCAGGCAGCCGTTCGCCAAGAAGACAATTGATTTCGCTGAGTGCAAAGCCTGTCTCTGCCGAGAACAAATCAATCGTCTCTGTGATGCCGGTATCTCCCAGATGAGCGGGGAGACACCAGGTATATTCGTTGCAGATGCTCCACACAATCTCACACACCGCCGTTAAATGCTTCTCCCGCCCGGGTTCCAGCAGCGCCAGCAGAACAGCCGTATTCAGTATTCGCCTGCGCTCGAAATAGACCCGCTCATATTCCAGCCTTGAACCCGTGCGGGCAAAGCTGGAGAACAGCTCATACGTAAGCTCAGGAATAGGAACATCATTCAGCCGTTCGCCTTCCCGGCGGATCTCCGCAAGCTCATCACAGTATAGCAGTGATTCCAGCACATAACTCCAGAATGTCTTCTGATCACCTTCAGGATAATACAACCGGACATCCGACGGTTCCATCGCTGCAATAATGGGATGCAGTTCAATCCTTTGCATATTACGCCGCCTTTCCTGGCACACCTGAATATCAGCCCCGGTATTCCACGGGTGTAACTCCGGCATGCGACTTGAATGTCTTAATAAAATAGCTCTGGTTGTCATACCCAAGCTGCTCACAGATCTCACCGACCGTAGAGTTCGTTCCGTCCAGCAGTTCCTTGGCCCGTTCCATCTTCAGCTTGGTTACATATTCGATAAAAGTAGTGCCGGTTTCCTTCTTAAACAGCCTGCTGAAATAGCTGGAATTCAGGTGCAAGTGATCCGCCACCTCATCCAGGCTGATTCTGGAGCCCAGACGCAGAGAGACATACTGGCAGGCTTCCATCACCTCAGCCCGTTTGCTTGCCCCGGCGCCCGCACCTTTGGCGCGGGCGATGGATTTCAGGTGATTATCGAGCCATTCCCGCAGGGCAGGCAGTGAATCAATATCCACAATCTCCTTATGCAGCGTATCCGCCGAATAAGCAGGCCGGACCGACTGCAGGGAATACAGCTTCAGCTTCAGATCGAGCAGCAGCTTCAGCGTCCAATCCTTAACCACTTCCGGTGCATACTTCTCCTGCCGGATCTGCGCTATCCATTTATCCGTTATCGTGCACGACAAATCAACGGACCTGCCCAGCAGCACCTCTCTCAGCTCCATACTGGCCTGGTCATAATGAGCGAACAGATTGTTGGTGTGGCTGCTGACCGGAGACTGCGGGGACTTCCGCTTCGCAATCTCCCCCTGCTCCAGATAGAAACGTTGTTCTTCCCCCGCCAGCAGTTGGCCAAGCTGTTGCTTCAGCCCCTCCGGCGAACCGGTCCCTTCTCCTGTAATGAAGGACATTTGAATCTTCAGCACCCTGAACAAGGTAGACTGGATCATCTTCAGCCCGGCGGCGGCTTCGGCATAAATATTGCCCTGAAGACCGGGCTTATAGGAGAATAACAAGAATGAAGACTTCACATTGTAACCGACATACAGCCCGCTCGGCTTCATTCCGTCCAGCACCTCATTCATCACATTGCATACAGCAAAATGCAGGGTCTGATCCGAGGAGAAGCGGTATTTCACATGCCGGTAGTCCTCAAGATAGGCGATCACCGGCAGGCAGCATTCTCCATTCTGGAACAATCCATATTCGGCAGCTTCATCCATCCATTTCTCCGGTGAAAGCAGCGGCTGGTGGATAAAATTCTTGATGCTCCGCTCCTTGCGCAGCTCCCGGGTCTCCCCGAACAAATGCTTGATCCGGGAATTCTCCCAGCCTGTCTTGGTTTCCTCATCCAGCGATTCCTTGAATCTGCGCAGGAGCTGCACCAGATCCTCCGGGTCCAGCGCATCCTTCAGCAAATAATCCTGCACATTCAGCCTCATCGCCTGCTGTGCGTACTGAAATTCGTTATGGCAGGAAAGAATGGCAATCCGCACCTCCGGCTTCAGCTCCTTCACGAGTGAAGACAGCTCCAATCCGTTCATCCGCGGCATCCCGATATCCGTAATCAGAATATCCGGCATCTCCAGCCGGGCATGCTCCCAGGCGTTCCAGCCATTCTCATGCGTCCCCATCAGACACAGGCCAAGCTCCTCCCAGCGGATACTTTCGGATAAAAGCTCAATTACAGGATAATCATCATCCACCAGCATGACTTTATACATCCCGGATCACCTCCCTGTGCGGAATAAACATCCTGATTGCTGTACCTTCCCCTGCTATGCTGCTGACTTCAATAGCAAATTCTCCGCCAAAAAGAATTCTCATCCGCTCGACCACATTATGCAGTCCCATGCCGGAAAAAGAGTCCTTAAGCTCTGCCTTCCCGGGAAGGCTCTCCGCTTCCAAGCTTATCTTGCGGGTAAGGCTGGATAATTCGCTGCTGTCCATCCCCCGCCCGTTGTCCTCAATCGTAAGCACGATGACCTTCTCTTCCACGACTGCCCGGATGCTGATCGTTCCCGGCTTTTGGCTGAGACCGTGAATGAGCGCGTTCTCGACAAGCGGCTGAAGAAAGAAACGTGGCACTTTAAGGAGAAAAGCTTCCGGATCAATATCCAGCTGAAGTGCGGCCTCTTCCTTCTGGCGCAGATTCATCAAACTGACATAATGGGAGACCAGATCGATCTCCTCATGCAGGAAAATCTCATCCTCCTCACGGCTGATCGTCATCCGCAGCAGCATGGACAGCGAACCGATCATTTTGGCGCTGTCCGGGTCTCCCCGCTTCATGACCTTCATCCGGATCGAGTTGAGCACATTAAAGAGAAAATGCGGGTTGATCTGGGCCTGGAGCATTTTAAGCTCCGCTTTTCTTTTGCGCGCCTGGGTATCGGACACTTCGGCTATCATTTCCTTGACCCGGTCCAGCATCTGATCGAACAGCAGGCCCAAACGCCCGATCTCGTCATTGCCCCGGACCCCCGAACGCACCAGCAGATTGCCCCGCTGCACTGCCGTTGTCACTTTGCCGAGTCGCACCAGCGGCTTCGTAAAGGCACGGACCAGCGTAATCAGCAGCAGCAGAAACACAAAAAAGGAAATGAGCTGTATGGTAAATACCCGGTTGAATATGGAGCTGATATCGACGATGCTCTGTGAATATGGCTGCATCAGCACAAGCCTCCAGCCGTTGAATGGAATCTGCTGCTGGGCGACCAGATACCGCTCTCCTGCTATGGATACCACAGTGGAATCCTTGAGATGATCCACAGCAGCGGTATATGGAAACGGCTTGCCGATACTTTCGGGATCGCCACCGGAGACGATCATGCCGGCACTGTCCAGCAGCGTCACCTTCTGGCCGGCGGAAAGATTGCCAAAAATCGAATGGAGCTGATCCTCCATAATCGTGACAATGGCATAGCCGTAAATCTCTGTGCTGTCCAGCCGCAGCGTACGGGCAACGGTCAACTGATACGGATGATCAAATTTGTCATAGGAGAAGTCGGTAGACTCGACACCTATCCAATAGGATTCCAGCCCTTTCAGTTCCATTAGCTTCTGGAACCAGGGCTTTTTCTTAAGATCCAGCGGATTGTAATCGCTAACAGAATAGTTCATATAGTAAGCATTGTTGGTCAGCAGAATCGTAACATAGCAGTTCTGGCCTACAACCGTAAGGGTATCAAGCTGCTCCAGCACCCGGTTACTGTCCATAAAGCGTTCATACTCATTGCCGCTGGCATTGCCCGAGGCCACCAGCTTGAAATAGGCTCTCAGCCCGGGATTGGTCTGCACGTAATTGGCAATGGTCACCATTCCCTTCAAGCTGTTCATTACTGAACCGCTCACCAGCTGCAGAGAATCCTCCGCATTTGAAACCGCTTGCCGTTTTACGGCCTCTTGGGTCAAGGAATTATAAATGATTAGTGTCAGAGCGGCTGGAACGAGAATACAAGCCACAGCTGCCAGGATCAGCTTATGGCGGATGGATTTAGGGGCAAGTTCCCTCAGTCTGCTAATCATATCGGATGTCCCCCTGAAACAAGTAGAAACGGTGCGCCTCCCCTTGAAGGAAGGCATCCGTTTCTGCAAGAAGTATAAGGTTAAAACATTATATCAATTATTTTTTGTTGGCAGCAATAATTTTGTCGACCCGCTCCTTGGCGTTTTTCACCGTTGTATCCACATCCTGATCGCCGAGGATCATTTTCTCGTATTCCTCATTGATCGCCTTGTAGACCTCAGCCTGGTAGGTGGCGGGTGGAATAATCGCCGAAGCTTTAGAAGCTACGAGAGTATCTACCAGTGACTTTTTGTCCACATTCTCCGGATTTTTGGTGCCGGTGAGAATCGTATCAATGATGCCTTCCACCTGATCGCTGGTCACCTTGCTCCAGGCCGGGATGTTTTTACCTTGGACAAGCTGTCCTTCCGTTGTGTACCAGCGTACAAATTTGTAAGCCGCTTCTTTATTCTTAGATTTGGCTGCCACAGCCACATAGTCTGTAGTAACCGGAGTCAGACCGTTTTCATCGCCTGCAGTGTTCTTAGGGAACGGGGCAACCGCCACATTAAAGTTCAAAGGCACCTTTTCCGTACCGCCAATTTCCGTGTTCATCCAGCTGCCGATCAGAATCATGCTGGCGGATTGGTTGAAGAATTGTGTCCGGTAGGCCAGCTTCTGGGAGATCATATCGGAATAGGGCACCGAGGATTTATCCTCTTTCTCCATCCGCAGTCTCAGCTCAAGCGTCGCCTTGAAGTTTGGATCGTCCAGATTGGACGTGCCATCGGCTTTGAGAAACTCGGAGTTCTGCGCTTGATTCTCCAGCTTCAGCTTCAGGAATTCCATCCAGCCGCCGGCTTGAGGGCCATGGAAGTAGGTTCCGTAGCGTTTCTCCGCACCTTCACCTTTAGTCAGCTTCTTGGCGTAGTCAGCAAAATCATCCCAGGTCCATTCGGCCGGCACCGCAAGACCCGCTTCGTCCAATTGGTCCTTGTTCAGCAGCACATACCATGGATTGAATTTACCCGGAAGCGCGAAGACCTTGCCGTCCAGATGGGTATCCACCTTGTAATCCTCTTCCACCTTATAGTTATCCTTGGCAATGTACTCATCCAGCGGTTCCGCCATGCCAAGCGCGACACGCTGCGCATAACCCGCCGCATCGCTGAACATCAGAATATCCATCTGGGCTGAGGACGCTGCCTCCAGATCCAGCTTTTTGAAGGCCTCCTGTGTATCTCCCTTCTCGCTGAGCTGTACCAGCTCAATCTTCACGCCCGGAGTTGCCGCTTCATAAGCCTCCAGCGTATGCTTCCAATTATAGGCTTCTTCAGTACCGTAGGTGTAGAGCCGCAGATTAGTGGTCTCGGTACTGCCGGAGGCCCCGCCGTTTGTGCCTGCAGTCGCTCCACCGTCCGCAGCATTGTTATTGTTATTACCGCCGCAGCCCGACAGCAGGCCTAACATCAGAACCCCCGTAATTGCTCCTGCCCATACTTTTGTTCTCATTTCTATAACCCTCCTCAAAGTTTTCTTCAGCTTTCACTTACTTGAAACTGACAACTGAATTATAGAATACGCTTTCATTTGACACATGAAACAATATTTACTTTTATTGAATTATTTTTACTTCTATTAAATATAGGAGAGTTCCCGCTTGCAGCTTACCCTTTAACACCGCCAAGAGCAATTCCTTCGATAACACTTTTTTGGCCAAGGATAAAGATAATAATGAGCGGAAGAATTGCCGACACTGCGGCCGCCATGATCAGGGAATAGAACTCTCCGCTCATGGAAGTGAATTTTTGAATAGCTATCGGAAGGGTCAGCAGCTTGTCGCTTCGGATAAAGATCAGCGGATTCTGATAATCATTCCAGGTCCAGATGAACCGGAGTATAGCATAAGTGGCCACAGCAGGCTTCACCAGCGGAAGTGCAATCGACCAGAAGATTCTGGGGTGGCCCGCACCGTCTATTTTAGCTGATTCAATGAACTCCTGGTGCAGTCCCATAAAGAACTGCCGCAGCATAAAGGTGCCAAGCACACTGAAACTGCCGAGCAGAATCAGTCCAAAATGGCTGTCAAACAGCCCGATATTACGGTACAGGATAAACTGCGGAATCAGGATCGCCTGTCCTGGAATCATATACGTCACGAGTACGATCATAAACAGGAAATTACTGGAGCGGAATTTGATCTTCGAAAAGCCGTAGGCGGCCATTGCCGAGACCAGACAGGACAACGCCGTCGTGATCAGCGCTACTTTAATCGAGTTCCAGTAATATAGAGTGAACGGGTAATCCCCGAACCAGACTTCCTTGTAATTCTCAATGGCATTCCACTTCTTGGGGAGCCACTGGATCGGGTAAGCAAACACTTCCGACTCTACTTTGAACGACGTTACCAGCATCCATATAAAAGGCAGCAGGAACAAAACACTTCCCGCAAACATTACAACCGTAATAATTACTTTGCGCCAGTCCAAGCCTGTGCGTATTTCCATAGTTTCTCTTCCCTCCCATGCCGCCCTAGTAATTAACCCATTTTTTCTCTGCCAGCCACTGGCCGAAAGTAATCAGCATCACGAAGATGAACAAGACCACAGCGATGGCCGACGCATAACCAACCTTCAGATTTACAAAAGCTGTATCGTATAAGTACCAGACCATCATTGTCGTTGAGCCGATAGGGCCGCCCTGCGTCAGGACAGCGATAATATCAAACACTTTAAAAGTGGCAATAATACCGGTTACAAGAAGAAAAAAGGTCGTTGGTGACAGCAGCGGGAAGGTGATCCGTCTGAATTTTGTCCAGGCGCCTGCTCCATCAATGTCAGCCGCCTCATACAGATCCTTCGGAATGGACTGCAGTCCGGCGATGTAAATAATCATATTGAAGCCGATGGAGATCCAGACAGAGATCATCATGATCGAGATCAACGCGAAATGCGGGTCGGCAATCCATTTCGGCGGGTCGGCAATTCCGATAGCCTTGAGCATTTCATTAATAGGTCCATAGGAGGGCTGGAACAGCACCTGCCATACGATGGCTACCGCTACGGTCATGGACACATAAGGAACGAAATAGGCGATTTTGAAATATCCCTTCATATACACATAACGGTCAATCAGAATCGCCAGCACCATCGACACCAGCAAATACACCGGCACCGTCAGCAGAAACAGAAAATTGTTGCGCACCGAACGGATGAACATCTCGTCCTGCAGCAGATTGGTGAAATTCTGCAGGCCTACCCATCGGATGCCGTCAAAGCCCTGAACAAAGTTCCAATCGGCAAATCCGAGGAATAACGTGGCGATGATCGGAATCAGCACCAGTATCGTCACCCCGACCAGCATCGGGCTTACGAACAGCAGTCCGGAAAGCGTCTCACCCTTTTGCAGCGACCAGGCTCTACGGCTGCGCACAGGCGGTTGTTGCGGTAAAGTTTCCAGGTTTTGTCCCATGTCTAACACCTCAATAGTTTCGTTATTGGTTGTGCGCTATTTATAAATTTAGTATAAAAAAAATACCGCCAGCGCTTTGACGGTATTTTGATCATATTGGATGTAATTTTTACTTCTTCTTTTTGCCCTTCGCATCTTTCTCGGTTGCTGCAATGAGCTCTCCATCGTAAGTATAAAGCACGTTGTCTTCCAGACGTTCGCCTTCCAGAACTTTGCGCACCAGCGCTTTGGCCGATTTGGGGGTAATCTCCTTATACCACACTCCTTTCGGATAGGAAATCACTACGCAGGCATCCGAGCATCTTCCGTTGCAGCGGGTAACCGTCGTATGAATCAGCCGTTCCGCGCCCTGCTTCTCGATCTCATCCTCAATTGCATCAGCCACCTCTTCACCCTTATGCTTTCTGCAGCTGCTCCCATTGCAGATCAGCAGATGGCTTACTGTTCCTTGCAAATTCCAGGTCGTCATGGAATGTCCCACCTCTTTCTGAACAATAATACCTTTACATGAATTCTTCTAAACTCTACCGATTGCCCGGACAATCGTCAATAGGGTGAAAGACTGCTATAATACAAATGAGAATGATTATCAAACATCAAAGGAGTGATTCTATCCATGCCTCTCCGGCAACCTGGCGAATCCCGCCCTCATCCCCATCCTTTCTACTACCCGGTACGCGTTGAAAATCTAGCCGGATTAGCCGCAAGCATTGCTCCCGGATCCTCCGGACACTTGTCTGTTATTGTAACCGGAGGCAGCGGAACTATCGATATTCAAGACGAACGCCTTAGCCTATCCGGCGGCAGTATGCTGTGCTGCAGTACACAATCCGGTGTTTCTCTAAGCCCGCAGCATCAGTTGCAGGGCGTATGGATTGAATACTCTACATTTCCGCTGCAGAGCAATGATACAAATCCCCTAAACGACAGGCACCCGTTGGGAAATTGCTCGACCAAGATTTGCACAATCGCAGCCCGCCTGCTGAGAGTCTGGGAGGGGAGCGAAATTCAGTCCCCTTTCACCGTACAGCAGGTATTCACCGAATTGCTGACCGAGCTTTATGGCGAAATCAGAGAGAATAGCCAATCCCCGGCGCATTGGCTTGACCGCGTGCTGGAATATATAGAAGCACATTATTCCGAGGATATCACAAGAAGTCAGATGGCCGAACAGGCAGGGGTTAGCCCGGAACACTTCTCGCGGGTCTTCCGCAAAGCTACCGGACAAACCTTCAATGAATATGTAACCCTGCAGCGCATCCGCAGAGCCCAGAAGCGTATGCTGACCGGTGCTCCGAATTTGTCTCAGCTCGCGCTGGAGGTCGGCTATGTTGAAGGGACCTACTTAAGCCGGAAATTCAAGCAGGTCGTTGGCATTTCTCCTGCAGCCTACCACCGTAAGAATAAAAGAATTGTGGCCCTCAATTTCAACCATACCGCAAGCCTGCGGGCTCTGGAGATTATGCCACAGCTTGGAGTGTATTCCGGGTGGATGGAACGTCATGAGGCGGTTCCTTCTGCGCTTAAGCTTCAGCTCGAAGGCAGCAGCGCGGCCATGCTCTATAACAGGGTTGCCGCTGTGCGCCCGGATGTCATCATCAGCTATGACCTTCCCGGAGAGAGTAAGCAGCTGCTGCCGGTAGCTCCAGTGATAGAGCTGCCTTACATGCAAATGGACTGGCGCGAGCAGTTTCGGATGATCGCCGGGATTGCAGACCGGCAGCCTCAGGCCGAAGCCTGGTTGAGACGTTATGATCAGCTGTGTTACGAAGCTAACCTGCAATTGGACCGGCTGCTTGGCACACGGGGCACAGCCGTCATTTGGGAGTTCGGCACGAGCAGCGCATACTGCTTCAGCAGCAGCTATGGCCATGGCTGCCAGATTTTATATGGCGATCTCGGCTTTCAGCCGCCCGGCGTCTTGATGGAGCACGGGCTGATGAACCGTGGCTATCTGGAAATACCGGCTGAGCATATAGCCGATTATCCGGCAGATCATATCTTTTTCACCAGCAGCGCTTCAACCGCTGAGGGTCAGCGGCGCTTCGAGACCCTGCTGCGCTCCGCCCGCTGGCAGGAGCTTGACGCAGCCCGCAGCGGGCATGTCTATCTACTCGATCAGCCGGACATGTTCTATGGGTTTGACCCCCTCTCTTCATTGGCTCAGCTAAAGACGCTCATGAGAACAATAAGATCACAAATTTCCATAGGACAAGATCACATTAAGCCATAGTGTTCACCCGCTGAAATCTGTAAAGTGTAATTGAGAATGATAATCGTTCTACATAAGGAGGCATATAAGTTGATTAACCGGCAACATAACAGCAACACCCGGAAGCGCTGGCTCGTCTACCCGCTGCTCTTGACCCTGACTCTTCTGGTCACAGCCTGTGGCAGCAACCAGAGCACTGGCTCTGCAACTAATTCAGGAAGTGCTGCCAAAGCTTTGGCACCTTCACAGCAGCCTGCAGAAACAACCGCACCGGCATCGTTCAAAACAGTGACAACTGGAAACGGTGATATTGAAATCCCCGTTCAGCCGAAGCGGATCGTTGCCGAGGAATATCTGGGCAGCCTGATAGCACTGGACACCATTCCCGTCGGCGCTCCTGGCCTGACGCTGCAAAATATGTATTTCAAGGAATCCCTTACAGGTGTAGCGGATACCGGAACCTACGGAAAGATGTCGCCCGAGAAAATCATCGCGCTGGATCCGGACCTGATTATCTCCGGCAATGCCGACAGCTATGAAGCTTTAAGCCAAATCGCGCCAACGGTCATTGTTCCTTACGGGGATCTAAAGGATGCTCATCAGGAACTGACCTATTTCGGTGAGCTGCTGGGCAAGGAACAGGAAGCAAAGGATTGGCTGGCCGAATACGACAAACGGATCGCCGCTGCTAAAGCTAAGGTAGATGCAGCCATTCCTGCAGATGCAACCTTCAGTATCCTGGAGCATTCGGATAAAAGCACCTGGGTCTACGGGGACAATTTTGGACGGGGCGGACAGCCGGTCTACCAGGCGTTGGGCCGTAAGCCTCCTACCGAGGTCGCCGCCGAGATCATGGAGAAGCAGTGGGCGGAATTATCAGCTGAGGTGCTAAACAAGTATGCAGGGGATTATCTCATCGTGACCGATAACAGCTACACCGTCCAGGACTTTAAAGATGATCCTGTTTGGGGCAGCCTCCCTGCAGTCAAAAACGATCATCTCTATGTATGGAAAGAGGAACGTTCGTGGTATTATGACCCCATTGCCGTATTGTCCCAGACTGAGGAATTGGCGGAATGGCTGACGAAAGGACAATAAGCACAAGCCGGAGATTAGCCTTGATTGGCTGGTCTGCCGGTTTTTTTATGGTCATCTTCTGCAGCGCGGAGTATACAAGAGGCACTCTGATTAACCCATCCAGAAATGGAGATAATACCTCTAGTCTACAGTTCCCGAAAGAGGATTACTTTTCAAACACTTGCCGCCAAGGAGGACAACCGGATGAAGGTTCTGTGTATCTATTTTCTGCTCGCTTTTTTAACATTTTCACTGTTGGTAGTTGTCGATCTGCTGTCAGGCACCAGCCTCGCGATGTCGGTGCATTCCTTCTATACCGTATTTATAACCACTCCCCTGCAGGAAGCGTTCATCATGGTTGTATTTGCTGCTCTGCCTATTGTTGCCGCAATTTCCCGCTTTATCAAACGGAACAGAGCTCCACAGAAATAATAATTTACCGGTACAGTCCGAATCTGCGCCGCAGCCTGTGTACAAGAAACAGCAGAATCGGGATGACAGCACACAGAAGAGGCAGGATATTCTTTAGAAAAACACTGCCTTCTTTCATATGAACAGGGTAATTCTCCGCACTGACAAACGAAGTGAACAATACCACAACCCCTACCGGGATGACCAGCCTGCGCGTATCCTTAACCTTGAATAAATCAGCCGCAATCATGACAGCTGCATAGCAATAAATCGACATTTTGAAAAACACCCCAATAATCAGGGTCAGGATGACAAACGCATCCAAGCGCTGAATAAAATTGGCCACATTGACAAGCGTAATGGTCGTAAACATCGGAAAGGTTGTGCGGCTGTAAATGTCTGTTCCAAGCACCGACATCTCAACAGCATGCGTGAAGCTGAGCAGAAATCCGCTTAAAAGAATAGCGGCGATTCCAGTCTTCCTGACCTTCCGCGTTTTGTTCAAATGGGGAAGTATCGTCGTGAAGCAGACAAGTTCGCCAAAAGGGAAAATCCATATGCTCGGGTAAGCGGAGCGCAATGCTTCCATCCATTCCCCGGCATGAATTGGAAACAGATTCTTGAACTTAGTCAGCCCCGCCGCAATAACTACAAAGTTGCAGAGCAAACCCATAAGGATGGTGATAAAAAAGTAGATCTCTGACGTTCTTGCGAACACCTCGATCCCCTTGTACAGGATATACATCACGGCGATTACCATAATCGCATTAATGATAAACACAGGCGTCCTGTCGTATGAAGCCGAGATGAGGAGGTCTCCTGCTTCCCGCAAATTCCGGGAGCCGTTATAGAGCAAAATGGGAAGAAACAGCAGACTCAACGGCCAGCCGATCCATTTGCCGAGAATTTGTTGTGTATAACCGCTGATAATCATATTGGGAAATTGAAGATACAAATCGACGTAAATCCAATATAGGAGAATCCCCCCGGGCAGAGCTATCAGGATCGACAGCCAGACGGCATGTCCGCTTTCCAGCCCAATGGGTACCACAATCGCCGTCCCCAGTTCAAACAGTACTATCATGGAAAATAATTGAATCGGCCCGATAACTTCTTTTCTCATGAATCTGCTCACCCATTCATTCTTTTTCTGGAGCCATGTAAGGCTTCAACCTCATCCCGGTGCTGCGGATATATGCTTCAACCTGAATATCCAATTCTCCTTGCGCAAAGGCGGTGCTCCATTCCTTCCCTACCTTGTCCCAGATTGCCGGATTAGTACGCTTCAGTTCATTGCCAAAACCAAAGATATCGGTTTGTGACGCTTGCGCGGTTCGTATAGCCAGCTCAACTTCCTCCTTGGTTTTCTCCTCCAGTTCGGCTTCCAGCTTCACAATTTCTTCCTTGAGGCCCAAATCCACATAGCTTCCCGTTTCATTTATAATACCTTCCTCACGAATACGCAGATGAAAGACCGGTACACCGTTCCTGACTTCAATCCTGACAGTGGTCTTCGAGTAGAACACATTGACGGCAATATCCTCATCTTTATCCCCAGAGGCAACGTCAATATTAGTTTCTCTGACTTTATTAAGCACCCATTGAGTGCCTCTCGCCGCAGGCCCGTCCATCCAATAAATCAGCTTATCGTCCTTAAAGACACCCAGTCCGCTCATTATTGTTCCTGCCTTCGTTTCTGATTGTTCGAGGCTGGATTTCTTCATTCCATCGGCTGGATCCCCGATAAGGCGCAGGCCGTTAATCGTCAAATCCCCTTCTCCCGTGATCCCGTTAATGATCTCAAAAACATTCATATTCCGGTTCTCTCCGTATACTCTGGAGGTATTTTGCATCTTTTTGACCACCCCCATGGAGGGCAGACTCTCCAGCGTCGTCAAAATCTTGAGCACAGATGCGGCATCTGAATTTCTGGAAATCAGCACAGGCGAGTTCAGGCGAAGTTCATGTGATCGTTCAAAAATATCGAACAAGCCTTCAATTCCGCTTCTGGCCAGCGATTCACCCACAACAACGAGCTGAGAATGGGCAAAAAACAGCTGACGCGTCGCCCGCTTGGAGGCTTTACGCAATGCCCCGAATACCGTTCGGTCGCTTGCAGAAATCACAGTAACCGCAGGCATTCCGTTCCCGGACCCCATACTTGTAGATGAAGCCGACGGATTAACCACCTGAAAGGTAACCCGGAACTCCCCATTGTTTGCCGTTAGATCAATTCCGATACCGCTCACAATGGCAAGGTCATTTAGTTCTCTGCTGTTCCAGCATCCTGTGAGGATCAGAGATAGGATCAGCCAAACCGACAGCAGAACCGGCATTTTAGTTCTCATTGTTATTTCCCTGCCGGTTCTGACCGCTCTGGCCGGCTTCAGTACTACTACGGTTGATCAAACGTTTGCGGGTCTTCATGAAATGCAAAGGTGTCCGTAATATGACGTCCTTCTGATCACCCGGTGCAAACGGAGCGATTGGGGAGAGATAAGGAACACCAAGGGAACGCAAGGAGCACATATGGGCAACCAGTATCAGGCTGACAATAGCTATGCCGTAAAGACCTATAAAAGCAGCAATAAACATGATAACAAAACGGAGTACGCGTATGGACAACGCCATATTAAAGGAAGGCGTGGCGAAGCTCGAGATCCCCGTTAATGAAACCACAATAACCATGGCGGGAGACACAATCCCGGCCTGAACAGCCGCCTGTCCCAGAACCAGCCCCCCAATAATCGAGACGGTTTGACCAATGGGAGAAGGCATCCGAATCCCGGCTTCACGGATGATCTCAAAGGTAATCTCCATCATCAGCGCCTCAACGAATGTAGGAAAAGGTACACCTTCCCGCTGTGAGGCCAGATTAATCAACAAGGGTGTAGGGATCATCTCCTGATGGAAATTTAGTGCTGCAACAAAAACGGCTGGACCAAATAAGGAAATCACCAGGCAGAGTAATCTTAGTAAACGGATTAATGTCGATATATCATACCGCTGATAGTAATCCTCAACTGTATGAAAAAACATAAGGAAGGTTGTAGGTGCGATCAGCACAAAAGGGGTCCCGTCCACAAACAAAGCTATTCTGCCTTCCAGCAGATTTCCGGCCACACTGTCCGGCCGTTCCGTATTGTATAACGTCGGAAAAGGAGAGAACCTGTTCTCTTCAATCATCTGCTCAATGTATCCCGATTCCAGAATAGAATCCACATGGATTTCCTGGAGCTTCTTCCTGAACTCCTGCAGTGTCTCTTCCGGGGCAAGTCCGTGAATATACATCATGGTGACATCAGTTTTGGTTACAGCCCCAAGGGTCATTGTCTCGATCCATAGATCAGGGCTTTTGATTCTCCTGCGCACAAGGGCGATATTCGTGCCAAGCGATTCCGTAAAGCTCTCCTTGGAGCCGCGAATGGCTACCTGGGTTGCGGCTTCCGTGACAGCTCTGCTTTCACCGCCGCTTGTACTTAGGCTGATGGCATCCTTCAGACCATGGAACAGCAATACCGTGTCTCCCGACATGAGGGCTTCTAGAAGACTATTGAGATCCTGAATGAGTTTTTCTTTACCGATAGTGAGCGCCTTTTCTTGCACATAGACGAATAAGTCTAAGATTGTCAGCTCAGCAGACTTCTCTTCGCTTTGAATTCCAAACGAAAAGGCATGGGTAATGAACTCTTCTACCCGTTCCTTGTCGATGATGCCGTTGATATATACTGCAGACATCTGGTTGGCATTATCTATTGTTTTGTACTCGCGTATAATGAGATCCGGGCTGTTTCCAAGTCTGGATCTAATCACTTTAACGTTATCGTCTAGGCTTAAGGAGAGCGGGGGGCTTGAAGTGCTGCCTTCATGCGCCCCGGCGGGCTTGGGTCCTGTGTTACGTTTAGCCATCTTCGGCACCTCCTGCCTTTTACTATTCGCCTGTCACTCTCCTTTTATGCAGGTTATGGAATGTGTGAGATGGCATGAGGCTTTCCAGCCGATGTCCTTCATTTCTGAATTTATCCATGCGGAAACTGAAAAGGCTGCCCCGCCGTAGATTCTTCTACTTTGGGACAGCCATATTTATCAATCATTATGCTGTATGCTAGTGTTCATCGCTTACGCCAAGCGCCTTGTTCTTTTCTTTGAAACGGTCATTATGCGAGGAGACATAGGCTGCTTTGGGTGCATCGGGATCCATATACAGCTTGGCACTGTTCAAGGCCAGAACGGCATCGGTAAAGGTGCCGGCAATCAGGCGGACCTTGCTGCTGTAATCCACAAAATCGCCTGCGGCGAAGATTCCTGGCAGATTCGTCTCCAGCCGTCCGCTGACATTGGCGCACCAGTCTCCCATATCGAGGCCCCATTCCTTGAGTGGCCCAAAATCGCTTTTTAAACCATGGTTCACAATTACCGCGTCCACCGCAAACTGCTCTGTTTCCCCGGATTCAATATGGCTGATCGTCACCTGATCGATCGTCTCTCCATTTCTGCTGTGCAGCTGGCTTACCGCAAAAGGCACTCGTACTTCTACGGAGGAAGCCTTCATCCGTGCGATGTTCTTCTCATGTCCGCCGAACTGCTCTCTGCGGTGCACAATGGTTACGCTGGCTGCGATACCTTCAAGTTCATTGGCCCAGTCTACTGCGGAGTCGCCACCGCCGGAGATCAGCACCGCTTTGCCGCGGAATGGCTCCAGCTCTTGCACCGTATAATGCAGATTCGTAACCTCGTAGCGGTCCGCGCCTTCAATTTCCAGCTTCGCCATCTGCAGAATACCATAGCCGATCGCCAGAATGATCGTACGCGTCCAGTGCTGTTCGCCTGTATCTGAAGTTAGAATATAGGTTCCGTCCTCCTGCCGCTCCTGAGCAATAATCTGCTGCCCCAGAATAATCGTCGGATCGAAGGTCCGGGCCTGCTCTTCCAGCTGTTTAATCAATTGGCCGCAGAGAATTGGGGTGACTCCACCCACATCCCAGATCATTTTCTCGGGATAGATGAGCATTCTCCCGCCAAGCTCTTCCTTGGCTTCAATCAGCTTTGTCTTCAAATCTCTCATGCCGCTATAAAATGCTGTATACATACCTGCGGGTCCCCCGCCAATGATCGTTACATCGTATAATTCCAGTTGATTACTCATTTATTTCCCTCCGTAAGTGTTTTTGGCTTGAGTATTTTTGGTCTCTATCAAGACTTCGTCCGGGTCAGCAAATAGAGAAAATAAGGTGCGCCTATTACAGCAACCACGATACCTGTTGGGATCTCCGAGGGCTGCAATATCCAGCGGCCGATCGTATCGGCAGTGATAACCAGCAGGGAACCAAGCAGCGCGGAAGCCGGAAGCATCAGCTGATGCTTCGGACCCACCAGACGTCTGGCTAAATGCGGGCCGACCAGGCCGACAAAACCGATCCCGCCGCTGACAGCGACACTAGAAGCTGCAAGTCCGACTGCGGCTGCGAGCAGCTTGAACTGCTCTCTGGTAACAGCGGCTCCAAGGCCGGTGGCTGTCTGCTCACCCAGATTAAGCACATTCATTACCCGGGCTTTGTAGATCACATAGGGCAGCAGAATCACAATCCAGGGGAGCAAGGAAAGCACAAATTTCCAGCTGGTGCCCCAGATGCTGCCAGCCAGCCAGGTAGCGACAAATTGATACTTATCAGGATCAAGCCGCAGCGTCAGCACAATCATTGCTGCGCTGATTCCGGCTGCAACTGCTACGCCGGTCAGAAGCAGGCGGATCGGAGATATCCCCTGATACCGCTTATAAGCAAGTACATAAATCAAAACCGCAGTCAGTCCCGCTCCGACAAAAGCAACGAGCGGCAGCAGGTATACCGGTGCAGCAGCCGTGGACGGATAAAAAGAAACCATCAGCATAACCATCAGACCGGCTCCGGCGTTGATGCCGAGAATGCCGGGATCAGCCAGGTCATTGCGGAAGACGCCTTGCATGACCGCTCCGGAAACGGCAAGTCCCGCTCCGATCAGAACGGAGATAACGATGCGCGGCAGACGGAAATCGAACAGGATCAGCTCCTGCTTGTCCGTACCTTTGCCGAGCAAAGTGTTCAGCAGTTCCATAGGAGTAAGTCGTATGTATCCTGTATTCACGCTGATAATAAACACGAGTACGATTAATGCGGATATCACAGCCAGAATGGTCAATCCGCGTCTGCGTCTGGCAGATTCATAGGATAAAGCTGTTGTTCTCTGCATAACTACAGCTCCCTTCTTTCTTTACGGGCCAAATACAGAAAGAAAGGCACACCGATTAGCGAAATGATAGCACCCAGGGGCACTTCTTGCGGCGGATTGATCATTCTGGCGGTCAGATCGGCAAATACAGCCAGCAGACTGCCCAGAATGGCGGAACAAGGGATAATCCACCTATAATCCACCCCTACAAGATAACGCGTCAGATGGGGAATGATCAGTCCAATAAAGCCCACTGCTCCAACTACTGCTACCGAGGAACCGGCAAGAATCAGCACGATTAATGCACCAGCCAATTTGACCAGACCCGTCCGTTGGCCGAGGCCTCTGGCGATATCCTCACCCAGGCTGAGCATAGAGATGGAGCGGGATAAGATGAGGGCTCCAATAATCGCCCCGCCGATCCAGGGAAACATGATCTTGAGCTGAATCCACTTCGTACCGGCTACGCCTCCTGCATACCAGAAAGCCAGATCTTGTCCAATCTGAAAATATAAAGCTACGCCTTCGCTGAGCGCAGAGAGCAGCGCACTGAAGGCCGCTCCGGCAAGTACCAGGCGGGCAGGAGTAAGGCCGCCCTTAGCCATGGACCCGATACCATACACAATTGCCGCCCCGGCTCCGGCTCCCACAAATGCATATAAAATCAGATACATGAACGGTAAATTCGGAAAGAATGCAAAGCAGAGTGCAAGCGCAAACCCCGCTCCAGAGTTTATGCCCATCAGCCCGGAATCCGCGAGCGGGTTGCGGGTCATCCCCTGCATAATCGCTCCTGCCACCGCAAAGCTGGCACCTACCATGGCCGCGCCGAGCACGCGCGGCAGCCGCAGCTCGCGGATAATTTGATGATCCGTAATATCCGGATTGAAGTGAAACACAGCGGTCCACACTACAGAAAAGTTAATGTCTTTGGCTCCGAACGAGACCGAAAGCGCAATGCCTAGTGCTAATGCAATCAGACCGCCGACCAATATCAGCGTTGCTGCCCATGGGCGTGAACGGAACTTCACCGGATCTCTCCCCTGGATTAGCCCTTTGCTGGCCGTTGCCTGTTGATTCATTAAAGTCACCCGTTTTCTATGAAATTGATTCTCATTATCATTGTAATATTGTAAATGAAAATGGCGTTGTTTGGCAATGGACAAATGAAAGCACAGCGCCCAAAAACCTCTAATTTCCGTTAAAATGACAAATTTTCACCCTAAATAATACAAAACCCCCGTTATCTCTCCTGATCATAGGACGGATAACGGAGATTTCCTGTACCTTGGGACTAGTCATTTTGCAGCGTGCCGCCAAATATTTTGCGGATGTATCCCTGCATTTTGCCGATATGAGGCACAAAAGTGCTTTTGTCATACACATAATTAGCCTGGGTCACAAGCTGTGAATAGATCAGGAATACAATGGCCGCCAGCTCCCTGTCGATCTGCCTTTCGTGCTCAATCAACACATAAACCTCTTCCAGAACGGCATACAGCCGCATAAATCCGGCCTCATTAATGATTTTTCTGCGCAAAGGTACAATGATTTCGGTTGCAAGGGCGTCTAACTGCATAATGATTGCACTCATCTTCCCGTCCATACACCAATCCCTCCTGCTGCAGTTGAATGGACACAGCTCTTATACAATCCTATGATTCATAGACTCTTTGCATGCCTCAGCGAATATCGGTGTCCGCTGCACTAAGGAGCTTACAATTCAGACCGGACCAAACCGCCGGATGAGCTGTCCCAGCGCCATGGAACGGCGTGACCCTCCAGATGCAGCCCGCCGTACCATTCGTCTAGGCCTTGAACCTCTACCCTGTCTGCTAACCCGTCAAGGATCTGCTCACCAAGCTCAGTGATGGCGACCCGGCGGCTCCAAAATTCCGGAATCTGCCGGAAATCCGTATTTGCCTCTGCTCCCTCTATAGTCAGCAGAGGCTGCCTGTTATACGCCAGAGTGTGCAGATAACGGCCAAAATCAAGATCACCCATGCCGAGCCGGTGCAGCTTGTCGGAAACCAGAGGGAACAGTTCCATCGGTGTAAGCGCGCCATGGCGGACAGCCTGAAGCGTAGTCTCTTCTACGATGCCCAGGCCGTTATGAACCGAAGGAAGCCTTGAGAGATGGGCTTTGAAAGCTTCATAGGCAAAAGGCAGCGCAGATGCCGAAAGTTCCCCCCTTCTCTCCTCCAGCAGATCAGCCATCGTTCCAGGATCGGGAGACGCATAGGCTTGCCAAAGGTCGCTGCCCAGTTCCAATTCTTTGCGTCCAATGCCCTGCCAGGTTCCAGACAATGTGCCAAGCTGCGCCGGAGTCAGCTGGCCAAGACCGTGAAACAGCTCAATCCCCGGAAATTCACCAATGCAGAGCAGGCTCAGCTTCGTACTGCCGAGCTTCTGTCCCTTGAACCAGTGCAGCAGATAAGCAAGCATGCTCTGATCGAACAGATCATGCTCAAACCACAGTACTACTTCATCATAACGTTTGAATTCGCCAAGCTTCGCCTCTTGTGCCTCACACCCTGCTATATACTCTGTAGAAGGAATGCCTAATGTCTTCTCCAGAACCCCGGCCCGCTGTATCCGTTCATCGGTGGCTGCCGGATTGACGAATATCGGACCCGCGGAATAGATTTCCCGCCAGACCAGCACCTCGCCCTGGACAATTCCCTGCTTCAGCATTTCACCCACACTGTCTCCGTTCACAATATGCAGCATATTTCTGCCTCCTTCATACAGATAGTTGAACATGGAGGCGAGATCGGCAACGGGAAGAGCTCCCTTCAGCTTACGCCGCCCATCATACAGCCGCTTCTTCAGCGCCGAAACCGGAATCCCCAGATAATCAGAGATCTCCTGAAGGGAATAACCATAATAATAAAACAGCTGCATGGGCACCCGCAGCTTCGCAGACAACGCCGCAACCGTTTTCTGCAGCAGCTGCTCCCCTTCTCTGCGCTCGGCAATTTCCGCAACGCCCGGTGACTTTTCCGAGATGTGCAGGGCGTCATCAAGAGGCAGCAATAGATGTCGTTTACCTCTCAGACTCCGCTGGCACTGCCTTACGACAATCGTCTTGAACCATCCCGGAAACGCAGCCGGCTCCTGCAGCTTTCCTAGATTCAAATAAGCTTCAATATACGCTTCCTGCACAACATCTTCAGCAAGATGTACATCTTTCAGCATGTCGTAAGCTACAGCATAAGCCATACCGCGAAAATGCCGCATTAACTGCGCGAACGCCTCCGAATTCTCTTGTTTTGCCTCTTCAACCCATTGCCGCATCACTTTCGATCCTCTTTTCACATGTTCTTAACTCTAGGTGCCTTCTTTGGGAAGAAAGGTTACAATTTTCTAAATCATATTATACGCTAACCTACCATCCATGATTAGCAGGTTTACAGTTCAAGGCAAAAAGCTTCCTCTTGTGGGAAGCTTTTTGTGCTGAAGCGATACGCTTGTCAAACTTGCTTAGATTTAGCACTTTTGAACTCTACTGCCTTTTCTGTGCCTTCCAGTGTTTGAATAGCCTGTGTGAGCTGATGAAGCGAAGCATCCAGTTTATCCAGCTTCTCCCCTACCGTTTCCAGTACATAACGAATCAGAATAAAGCAGAGTGTGACCGGAAAGCCCACATTAGTAATCAAGCTGACAACATCTGCAATTTCCATAAATCTCCCCTCCCTTCCTAAACCGACGTTTTAATTGAAGGGAAACTTCGGGCTTTGTTTTACAACCGATTCCATTAAATTGGAAAACGTGTATAATATATAGGAACACATGTTCCTTTTTTGGTTGTTATTTCCCTCTTAAAAGTTCCCTATATACATAAACGTTAAATAGTAGAAAGGGGAGTGTTGGTGTGCAGCAGAGTGAATATAACCGCTATAAAACCGAAATATACCGAATTGGCTGGAGGCTGCAATATCGGGCAAAGAAGATCAAGCGACAAGAGAACAGCTACGATGACAAGCTTGCCGTCCCTTCATTCACAGAATCTTCAGATAACAAAATCGCTGCGGAACAGCTAATCAGCATGCTGTCCCCATACGAGCGATCTATTTTACAAAAAATCTATTTGGAAGGCTTGACGGAAGCTGAAGTCGCTCGCCAACTCAATATCAGTCAACAGGGGGTGCACAAATGGAAAAGGAAGCTGATTCAGCGCCTATCCCAGATCGCGAATTTTTAAATTTGCTGAACGAGGTCAGAAACAAAGACCCCGAAGCCACACTTCAACTGATTGAGCTGTACAAGCCGGTCATTCTCCGGCTAAGTCAATTTATACATTTGCCGGCGGAAGATGTGACTTCCGAAATTATCGTAGAGTTCCTGGAATTAATCCATAGCGAAAAGCAAGTTTAATACACTTGGAATACGTTTACTAGATTATTCAACTGCACCATGTTCCTCACGAGCAGATTGCTGCAAAGGAAGGCTGTATTACGATTCATTTGGATCCTTTCAGACATAAAGTTGCGCTCTCCGTCATGTTACGGGGAACGCAGCTTTATTTTTGTTCTGTGTTGTCCTAACTCACCTGCCGAAACCATGGATAGTTATTAAAGACTCTAAACATAATATAGAGGATTCTAATAAGGAGGGAATATAAAAATGTCAGAAAAAAGGTTATCGATTGCAGCCTTAGGTGGTGTTCATGAAATTGGTAAGAACATGTATTTCCTGCAATACGCAGATGACATTCTTGTCATCGATTGCGGCTCTAAATTCCCGGACGAAAGTCTGCTTGGCATTGACCTTATCATTCCAGATGTATCTTATTTATTAAATAATGTCGACAAGTTAAGAGCACTGATTGTGACTCATGGGCATGAGGACCACATTGGAGGGATTCCCTACCTGCTCAAACAATTAGATATCCCCATCTATGCGTCCCGTCTGACACTGGGATTAATTGAGAACAAGCTTAAGGAACATCGTCTGCTCCGCCAGACCAGCCTGCATTGCATTGATGCCGAGTCGAGCCTCACCTTCGGTTCCATTACGACAACCTTTTTTAGTACCAATCACAGCATTCCTGATTGTCTCGGTGTCGTCTTTGATACTCCTGAAGGAACGGTTGTCCATACGGGCGACTTCAAGTTCGATATGACGCCTGTCAATAAACAATATCCGGACATACATAAAATGGCCGAAATCGGTAAAAACGGTGTTAAAATTCTGCTCTCCGAGAGTACGAATGCCGAACGCCCTGGATTCACGCCGTCTGAAAAGCTTGTAGGCGCCCATATGGAGGAAGCTTTTCAAAAAGCAGACCGCAGAATATTTGTCTCCACTTTCGCCTCCAATGTGCACCGCCTGCAGCAAATTGTTGATGCCTCTATCCTTACCGGACGTAAGCTTGCTTTGCTTGGCCGAAGCATGGTGAACGTAGTCTCCGTATCCCAGGAGCTGGGTTATTTGAGCATCCCGGAAGGGATGCTGGTGGAACCTGCAGAAGCTGCGAAGCTTCCTCCAGAGCAGATAGCGGTCCTCTGCACAGGCAGTCAAGGTGAGCCCATGGCAGCATTGTCCCGTTTGGCTAACTCCAGCCATAGGCTGATGGAAATCGGAGCCGGGGATACCGTTCTTCTCGCTGCCAATCCGATCCCGGGCAATGAGCGCAATGTATCCAGGATTGTTGATAATCTATACATGCTTGGCGCACGGGTCATCTACGGATCGAAGAGCGAGCTTCATGTATCCGGACATGGCAGCCAGGAGGAATTGAAGCTGATGCTTACCCTAATGAAGCCTGAATACTTTATTCCGATTCATGGAGAATACCGCATGCTTCATCATCATAGCCTCTTGGCAGAAGCAGTCGGAGTTAAGGAGGACAACATATTTATCTTGAAAAACGGCGAGGTCGTTGAATCGCTGGAAGGGGTTGTCCGTCAATCGGGACGGGTTACCGCCGGTCAAATATTTGTGGATGGCCTGGGAATCGGCGACATCGGCAATGTGGTCTTGCGGGACCGCCGCCAATTGTCTGCCGATGGTGTGTTAATCACTGTCATTACCCTTAGCCAAACGGATGGCCGGATGCTGAGCGCCCCTGACACGATATCCCGCGGCTTTATTTATGTACGGAATTCAGACAAGCTAATGGAAGAAATCAATCAGTTTATTGCAGCAACTCTGGAGAAAATGAGCAAAGGGGATCTGGGCCAATGGAATATTATGAAGCAGACGCTCAAAGATGCCTTGAGCAAATATCTGTACGACAAAACAAAACGCCGTCCGATGATTCTTCCGATCATTATTGAAGTGTAATTGTGATTCCATCGGCCATGTGAAATCTGCAATAGTTCGGTGTATTAATGGGTATGCTACATTTGATCAAATTTAAAAGTAAAGGAGCTTGTTTATGACTGGAATTTTAGGCGGGAACCCCAAAGAAGAGCCGATGCATTATGGAGAGATCTTTAGCGTGTGGCAAGCCTCAATGGCAGCGAAAGGGGCACTCTCCTGTTACCGGGCCTATACGTATCATGCCGGTGATAATGATCTCAAAAAAGTATTAGCCGCATTAATTAATCAAGCCGAGCTGGAAATCAGCGAGTGCGATACGCTGCTGTCTGATAACGGTATTGCTTCAGCACCGGTAATGCCAAGTAGACCCGAAGCCAAGCTTGAGGATATTCCTGTAGGTGCCCGATTCACAGATCCGGAGATTGCTGCCAAGATTGCTGCTGATAACGCAGCCGGGTTGGTTGCCTGCAGTCAGGTTATGGGACAATCTATCAGAGAAGATATCGGTGCCTTATTCGCCAAATATCACCTAACCAAAGCAGCTATAGGCGTTAAAATTCTGCATCTGAACAAGAAAAAGGGCTGGTTGATTCCTCCGCCTCTTCAAGTAAAAAGACCAGAAACTGTTAAGGCTTAACTCACTCACAATAAAGTCCTCTCCTGAATAGGCTAACACATACTATTTGGGAGGGATTAGATTGTATACTTACGAACCGCAAAGACAGCACCAACATCTGGCCTGGCATGAAACTCTCGAACTACATGAGCTGACGGCATACCAGAGCAACCAGCTGATTCATTTCAAGATGGTTATTGGTGATGTGAAGGATTCCCAGCTTCACGCCTTGTATTCCGAGGCTATCCAAAGTGTGGAACAGAATTTGCAGGAACTGCTTCAGTATTTCCCGCTCGCTCCGCAAGGAACCAGAAACAGCGGCAAGGGAATCGACCTCACTGCTTTCTATGCCGGTCAGCTGTTGGGTTTCGCTAAGACAGCGGTACGCAGTTATGCGATTGGAATTACTGAAACGGCTACACCGAAGCTCAGGGAAACCCTGCAGAAGCAATTGAATGCAGCGATCCTACTACATGGGAAGGTGTTCTACTTTATGCTGGAACGCGGCCTTTATCCTGCATATGATCTTCCCAAGCTCCTCTCAAACGATGTAGCCACGGCAAACAATGCATTATCTCTGTAGTGAGTCAGAATGTTCGAAGGCCCGCAATCCTGTTGCGGGCCTTCGTTTTGTTGTCCTACAAACGGCTTTCTGCGAATATGCTTAACGTAAAGGGGGAGGTCAGCATTAATATATTTATAGGATATGTTTTTCTCGGATTATCGCTTTCGGCTCCTATCGGTCCCATTAATGCCGCGCAGCTGGACAAGGGTATTCGCGGAGGCTTCTGGCATGCCTGGGTGGTAGGCCTCGGGGCGATCAGCGCAGATATTATTTATATGCTGCTGGTCTATTTTGGAATTATACATTTGCTCGAAGCTCCGTTTGTTAAAGCCTTCCTATGGTTATTTGGTTTCTTTGTACTGGTCTATTCAGGTGTGGAGAGCATCAAAAATGCAGGTGTCATCTCAGCACCCGACATGAGAGGAAGGGAAGCTTCGCTGTACAGATCCTATTTGTCAGGTTTTCTAATGTCACTGTTCAATCCTTTATCTATTTTATTCTGGCTGGGCATTTACGGATCGGTCCTGGCCAAGGCGGCAAATGAATATCCCATGCAGCAGTTATTAGTGTATAGCGGGGCTATCGTAATCGGGATTCTCATTTGGGATGTTTCGATGGCTGCAGCCTCCAGTATCTTTCGAAGGCTGTTGACCGTGCAGGTCTTAAAGGGAATTTCCGTTGTGTCCGGCCTGTCGCTGGTTGGCTTTGGTTTGTATTTTGGGGTACAGGCTATCCAGCTGCTATTTTTCCACTAAAGCTTGCTCTTCCGCAGCCTGATGCCTTTGATCCGAAACTCAGGCCCACCCGGCAATGTTTCGTGTTCATTCATTCCCTTGTCTTCTGGAGGCTTGTGTCCAGCGGAAACAGCTGCATGTTTTTTCTTTACCCGCTGGACGATCCAATCACTGAGCGCGATCAGCGACAGAATCAGGAGACTGATGTAGAAGCCTGGACGGCTGAGTGCATGAAAAAGAGTGCCTGTAACCGCTATCCCGATAAGCAACAGCCCGGTCCATCGCTTAATTCCGCTTATTTTACTTGGTTTCAGCAGCCTGCCTGATGAGAGCAAAATAAAGGACCAGTTATACAGGATCATCAACCCTGCAGCGGTAGTGATATATTCATATACTTTCCCCGGCAGCAACAGTGACATCATAATGGCTCCAACTAGACCCGCAGAAATCAGACACAACGCAAAGAATGGATACTTATCCTTCCACTTTTTAGAGAACAAGCGGGGGGCGTCCCCTTCCTGCGCTAGGGTAATCATCATTGAAGTTATGGCGTAAAGCGATGCGGTCATCGTGGAGAAGCCGGCAATGATCAGCACTCCATTAAACAAATGAGGGACAAAAGCCAGATTGTCACTGCTGAGAGCAAGCACAAACGGGCTTTCTTTTGAATTAAAAGCCTTAAAGGGTACCATTGTTACAGCAAGCCCGATAGACAGGACATATACAGCAGCCAGCGCCAGCAGCATGACCTTTCCAGCTTTAGGTGCATCATCAGGCTTCTGGAGTCTGTAGGACATAATGCCAATTACCTCTATGCCGCCATAGGCATAAAAAGCAAAAATAAAGGCAGACCACAACCCTAAGCCCCCTGCCGGAAACAACGCAGAATAGCTAAGCGGAAGTTTGGGAGCATATTTGCCTCCGCCGATCCAGCCAGCCAGAAGAGCTGCTGCAATCACCAGGAACATTAGAATAGCCGCCACCTTGATGATAGCCAGCACATTTTCAACCCGATCAAACCCCTTATTACCAAAAAATACGATTAACAGGCTTACAGCACCAAACCCGGCTGCAAAGACCCACATCGGCACGGCAGGGAACCAGAAGCGTGAAAAAATGGACAATGCTGTTAGCTGGCTCCCCATAATCAATAGCTCCGAGAACCAGTACATCCAGCCACTGCCGAACCCTGCCCAGCTTCCGAATGCCTTTTTGGCATAGGACCGAAAGGAACCCTGCTCCGGGTGCTGTGCCGTCATTCGCGCCAGGGCATCAAATACGACATAGGTTCCAACAGCTGCCAGAATATAAGCAAGCAGCACCGCAGGGCCCCCGGTGGAGATCGCCAGACCAGAGCCAAGATAGTAACCGGTGCCTATAGTCCCTGCGACTCCCAATAAGCTTAATTGCCACCATTTCAGTTTTTTTTCCTCTTTGGTCTTGCTGGAAGTTTGGTTCATGTATTACGTCCTCATCACTTTTGGAATTTGAGATTTCTTTTCCTTCTAGAGTTCCCTGCGCAGTTTAATTTCATGAAAATTTGTTTTGTCTCTGCTTATTTTTTCCGCCATCACCTTTGCTTGGAGTAACTGCAAACAATGACAGTAGTCCGCCAACTGCCCCTACCGCTGCCATAGTACCGAATAAGACCCAATGCCCTCTATTCATCAGCAAGGATACTACTGGCGGCCCTGCCGCAACTCCGATGAACCTCATACTGCTGTATAAGGAAGTAATGGTGCCGCGCTTCTCCTTCTCAATCCCTTCCGTGATCAGCGCATCCATACAAGGCAATGCCATACCAATCCCTATTCCGCTTAAACTAAGAAAACCCACCATAAAATAAATATTCCGGCTAAATCCTGTAGTAAGCATTGCAGCCGTGAGCAAAACCATGCCGCTAAAGCCCAGCCATTTCATTAGCGTCTTGTTTTGTCCGATAATTTTCCCCGTCCCATAAGAAGCCAGACACAGCAGTGCAAGTGGTATCGCCAATACAAATCCCTTTGAAGCACCATATAAGTTATATTCGGATTCCAAGGTCTCAGACAAATAGAACAATACTCCGAAGGTTGCAAACATACATATTCCGCCGATGGCAAATATCGCATAGAGCCAGCGGCCCTTCTCATGGAGTATATCTTTGATTGCCGACAAAAACTGACTCAGCTTCATTTTTTCAGACCGCTCCTCTGCCTCTGGCTTTTTCACCAGGAGCACAACCAGCACAAATGAAACCAGACAAAGAATAGGAATGGCTATAAAGGGAGCATACCAAAGTAAAGTTCCCAGATAAGCTCCAAGGATCGGGCTTAACACCTTTCCGAAGGTGTTGGAGGTCTCAATCACTCCCAGGCCTTTGCTAACCTCTTTCTCATCCTTGAACAGATCCCCCACAAAAGGAAGCACAATTGGGAATGCGCCTGCTGCACCAATCCCCTGCAATAGGCGCCCCCCCAGTATGACCCAGTAAGCACTTATTCCAGCCATGAACCATGCAGCGGCTACGCAAACTGATCCCCCCAAGGCAGCTATAATGAGGCTGGGTAAAATAACGATTTTTCTTCCGTAGCGGTCTGATAAATAGCCGGCAACCGGAATCATCAGTATGGCTATAAGGCCATAAACCGTGATGATCATGCTCACTTGAAATGCGTTGATATTAAGCTCCTTTGATATTTGCGGCAGAATAGGCAACAGCATGGAATTTCCGAGTGTCATAATTAGCGGAATGGAAGCTAGTGCAACCAGTGCCGCTTTTTTTCCTTTCATGCACGAACCACCTTTTTATATTCACATATCGCTTATTGTGGTTTAAACGGACATAATTATACGTTTGATTTCATCGGAAACAGTTGTTCCGGGTTACTTCCTTTCAGCCAGGTGCATAAACAAGCAGGCTGAAGAGGAAACTAGACGGGAAAATATCAAATCAGATATAAGGAGGACCTTCAATTTGTATTTCTATAAAGAAGGGTTGATTAATGGCATCATCGTCGATAAGCCCGATCCCGCTGCCGCTAAAGTACTTCAGGAAATATTGGGCGGCCATTACGGAGAGATGCGTACAATGATGCAGTATTTCTTTCAAAGCAGCAATTTTCGCGGGAAAGAACTACAGTTTCGCGATTTGCTCCGCGGGGTATTTCTGGAGGAAATTGCTCATGTGGATCTGGTCCAGCATACTATTAACCAGTTGCTAAACGGGTCGGGTGAAGAGCAGGCTGGAAATGGGGGGAAAGATGGGGCTCCTTTGGACGAAGCTGTGAAATATGCAAATCCCCATCATTTTATTGTGGGCGCACAAGCCTCCTTGCCTGTGGATGCCCTGGGCAATCCTTGGCTAGGAAACTACGTCTACAGCCATGGAAATCTGATTAGTGATCTTCTGAATAATGTCGTGCTGGAATCGACGGGGGTGCTGCAGAAGACCCGAATTTATGAGATGAGCTCAAACAAAACGTTCCGCGAAACACTGGCCTTCCTGATCGTACGCGATAATGCCCATCAAAACGCGTTCGCTAAGGCGCTTGAGACTCTTGGCGTCAATTGGGGAAACATATTCCCTGTTCCGAACTATGACATCAATAAGTACCCGGAATGCCGTAAATTCGTAGACATGGGTTACCATAACATTCAATTTAACTTTAGCTTGGATCCGTCAAGAATGGCGGAAATATTCCAAGGTACTTCTCCTAGCCGCAACAAAGGGAACCTTGAAGTAGTTGCTCCTCCAGAGGGTTTCCCTGTGCCGGTTATGCCTGAAATGCCTAACGAACATAGCCCTGGGATACAGGATATGCATATGTAATCCCACTCTCCACTTATTAACCATAAAGTACAGTACAATCAAGGGGCTGGTCCACAAAAAAGCCGCCTCTCCCGAGGCGGCCCCTTCTTCTTGCTCATACACCCTGGATTTCACCCGTCACATTCACTGCCCATACTTATCCTTGGTTCACTGCGCAATCTGCTCGCGGATGTTCGCTAGGATTTTCTTCTCCAGCCTCGACACCTGGACCTGCGAAATGCCAAGCCGGCTGGCGACTTCGGATTGCGTCTGGTCGCGGTAGTAGCGCAGATAGACGATCAGGCGCTCGCGTTCGGTCAAGGCCCCAATGGCCTCATTCAGCGCAAGCTTGTCGAACCAGCGCTCCTGCGTTTCGTCAGCGATCTGGTCGATCAGGGTGATCGGGTCGCCGTCGTTCTCGAAGACAGTCTCGTGGATCGAGGTCGGCGGCTTGTTGGCCTCCTGGGCGAAGACGATTTCTTCAGGCGTCACGCCCAGCGCCTCCGCGACCTCGCCGATGGTCGGCAGGCGGTCCAATGTCTTGGACATTTCATCCTTCATCTTGCGTACCTTGTTCGCCATCTCCTTCAGCGAACGGCTGACCTTCAGGGTGCCGTCGTCGCGCAGGAAACGCTGGATCTCGCCGATGATCATCGGCACCGCGTAGGTGGAGAACTTGACCTCATAGCTGAGGTCGAATTTATCTACGGACTTCAGCAGTCCGATACAGCCGATCTGGAACAAATCATCAGGCTCATACCCGCGGTTCATAAACCGCTGCACCACCGACCAGACGAGGCGGATATTGCAGCTTACTAGCGTGTCGCGGGCCAGATTATCTCCAGCCTGACTGAGCGCGATAAGACGTTTGACCTCCGCATCGTCCAAATAGGTCGGCGGAGCTTTTTTTGACTCTGCATCCATGGCTCCAACCCCTAATTGTATAAAGCTTTTTTCGAGACGATGGTTTTCTTCATTGAGATGGAAGTACCGCGCCCCGGTTCACTTGTAACTTCGAACTCGTCCATGAAATTCTCCATAATCGTAAAACCCATACCCGACCGCTCCAGCTCCGGCTTGGAGGTGTACAGCGGCTGCTGCGCCAGCTCCAAATCCTCAATCCCGCGTCCCTGATCCTCTATGGTCAGACGCACGGTTTCGTTCTCAATCGATGCGGAGATGCTGACAATCCCTTCCGGGTCACTGTCATATCCGTGAATAATGCAGTTGGTCACTGCCTCCGAAACGACCGTCTTCAGATCATTCAGCTCTTCCATTGTGGGATCGAGCCGGGAGACAAAGGCTGCCACTACTACACGCGCGAACGATTCGTTCTCCGACAGGGCAGCAAACTGCACACTCATGAAGTTACCAGCTTCACTCTTTGTCATAACGCAACCTCCAAATCCGAGAGTGCAGCGCTCTCGTCGTCATATAGGGACATGATTTTGAACAGGCCCGACATTTCCAGCAGCCGCTTCACAGGTGCGGTGGCATCGCAGACTGCCATTTTGCCGCCTTTGCTGCGAATCAGCTTGTACCTCCCGAGAATGACTCCTAAGCCCGAGCTGTCCATAAACTGCAGGTCCTTCAGGCTGAGGATCATATGCTCGACCTGGCCGCGCATAATCGCTTCATCCATTTCCATACGTACATAATCGGCTGCGTGATGGTCCAGCTCTCCAAACAAACGGACAATCAGCACACCCCGGTGATGCTCCATCTCCACATGAGAATTCATTGCCTGCCACTCTCCTCTTCGTTGCTTTCAAAACCGCCCTGAAACTAAATGTTTTCCCCTTCAAGGACAAGGTTTTCTACATGGCAATTGAGGATTCCTGCCCCACGACAAAACTAGAAGAAAACCCCTATGAATCTACAGGAGACTCATGAGCAATCTACAAAATACCAGAAATTAATCAATCGTGAACAGCGAACCCGTCGTCCGCTTGAACAGCTTCCACCAGCCTGCCTTCGCCACATCTTCCCCTGCCTTGAGCTCATATTCCTTAATTACATTCGTCCCTTGATAAACTACCAGTTTGCCTATGATCTGATCAGCAGCTACAGGAGCTTTGAGGTTTGCCGGCAGTACCAGCTCATGGCGGATGCCTTCCTGTGTGACGCCTTTCTTCAGCAGGACACTGTAGGTTTCCTCCGCGGTCAGCGGCAGCTCCGTTTTCACACCCTTCTCAATCTTTAGGGTGCCGATAGCGTCGCCTTTTTTGTGAATAGTGTGCATTTTATATTGGGAAAAGAGATAATCGAACATCCCCGACACTTCTCTGTTGCGCGTCTTAGTGTTCGGTTCGCCCAGCACGACCGCAACAGCACGCAGTCCGTCTCTGGCCGCAGTCGCAGACAGGCAGAACTTGGCTTCGGAGGTATAACCCGTTTTCAGTCCGTCGGCTCCTGTATAGAAACGGACCAGCTTGTTCGTATTCACCAGCCAGAACGGCTTGGCCGAATCCTTTCGCAGATAATCCTGGTAGGAGCCGGTATATTTGATGATCCGCTCATGCTTCAGCAGCTCCCGGCTGATTACGGCAATGTCATGCGCCGAAGAATAATGATTCTGCGCCGGCAGACCGTTGCAGTTGGCGAAATGGGTGTCCTTCAGTCCCAGCGCTTCAGCTTTGCTGTTCATCAGATCCACAAATGCAGTCTCGGAACCGGCGATTTTCTCCGCCATTGCCACCGAAGCATCGTTGCCTGAGGCCATTGCGATGCCCTTCAGCATCTCGTCCACTGTCATTTCTTCACCGGGCTCCAGAAAAATCTGCGAGCCGCCCATGGATGCCGCGTATTCACTGGTCCGTACCTTATCGGTCAATTGCAGTTTCCCTTCGTCAAGCGCCTCGACGGTGAGCAGCATTGTCATAATTTTCGTAATGCTTGCCGGAGGCAGCTTATCATGGCTGTTCTTCTCATAGATTACCGTGCCGGTGTCCGCATCCATCAGGATGGCGGAACGCGCACCCGGCGCAAGGTCAACGGCGGCAGTACTGCCGGTACCTTTGGCTTTTTCCTCCGCATACGCCCCTGAGGACGCTCCCAGAACCGATACAGCAATACACAGCACTAACATAACATAACGTATTCTTCTCACAATGGTTCCCCTCCTGAACATTAACCTTCAATTCATAGGTACTGTGTTCCAGTTTGGGCAGAAAGGGTGAAAATTATTCCATTTACCAGCAAAATGCTCTATAAAATAAAGGCCACCCGCATCCGGATGGCCTCATTATCTTGCTCTATGCAGTTAATACAAGTGGCAGGAAACCTGATGCCCTGATTCCAGCTCGCGCAGCACCGGTTCTTCAGTCCGGCATCTGTCCATTGCATGGGGACAGCGGGGATGGAAGGCACAGCCGCTTGGCGGAGTTTCCGGGTTCGGAACATCTCCGCTCAGGACAATGCGCTGCTGCTTCAGGGCCGGATTTGGCACCGGTACTGCGGACATCAGCGCTTGTGTATACGGATGGAGCGGCTTCGCGAATAACACCTTTGTAGGCGCAAGCTCAACGATCCGCCCCAGGTACATGACGGCCACACGGTCGCTGATAAATTTCACGACCGACAGGTCATGGGAGATGAACATATAGGTCAGTCCATATTGCTCCTGCAGATCCTGCATCAGATTCAGCACCTGGGCCTGGATCGATACATCCAATGCAGATACCGGCTCGTCGCAGACGATGAACTTGGGGTTCAGTGCCAGCGCCCGGGCGATTCCGATCCGCTGCCGCTGGCCTCCGGAGAATTCATGCGGAAAACGGTGCGCCTGATAAGGGGAGAGTCCGACAACCTCCATCAAGTGTTCGACCCGGCTCTTCAGTTCATTTCCTGCCGCCTGTTCATGTGTGCGCATGGGCTCCTCCAGGATACGCTGCACGGTCCAGCGCGGATCCAGCGAAGCATACGGGTCCTGGAACACCATCTGCATATCGGTGCGGAAGCGGCGCAGCTGCTCGGTACCCAGGCTGCGCACATCCGTGCCGTTGAAGAGGATCTCGCCCTCACTTGGTTCGATCAGGCGCAGGATGGCCCGCCCTGTAGTAGACTTGCCGCAGCCGGACTCTCCCACTACGGCTAGGGTCTCTCCTTGTTCTACCGATAACGTAATGCCGTCAACGGCTTTCACGGCACCTACTTGCTTGGAGAAGAACCCTTTGCGGATCGGATAATGTTTCTTAAGATTGCGGACTTCCAGAATTGTACTCATGATATTTCCTCCTGCTGCAGCAGACATCGGCAAGTGTGTCCCGGCTGAATCTCAAGCAGCTCCGGGCGTTCTTCATAGCAGCGCTGAACCACCATCGGGCAACGGGGAGCGAACCGGCAGCCTGACGGCAGGCTGGCCGGGTTCGGCACCTGACCCGGAATTGAGCTCAGACGGTCATTGTCTCCCGCGAGCTGAGGCAGCGATGCCAGCAGCCCTTGGGTATACGGATGCAGCGGATTATTATAGAGCGTCGCCACATCTGTTTCTTCCACAATCTGTCCTGCATACATAATGACCACTCTGTCGCACATCTCTGCAACCACCCCAAGATCATGGGTTATCATCAGAATGGACATGCCCTCGTTTTTCTGTAAATCGCGCATAAGGTCGAGAATCTGGGCCTGGATCGTGACGTCCAGTGCCGTTGTCGGCTCGTCTGCAATCAGCAGCTGAGGGTTACAGACCATCGCCATGGCGATCATCACGCGCTGGCGCATACCGCCGGAGAGCTGATGGGCATACTGCTCGGCAATCTTCTCTGGACGGGGAATGCCGACCTTTCGCAGCATCTCAACCGCACGCTCATTCGCTTCCTTCTTCCCCAGCTTGAGGTGAAAGCGGGCAGATTCGGAAATCTGCCGCCCGATCTTGAATACCGGATTGAGCGAGGTCATCGGCTCCTGAAAAATCATCGCAATCCGGTTGCCCCGGATATTGCGCACTTCCTTCGCCGGCATTTCCAGCATATTCTTGCCTTCAAAACGGATTTGCCCGGCGGCGATCCGGCTGATCCGCTTGGGCAGGAGCTGCATGATCGACAGCGAGGTTATGCTTTTGCCGCAGCCGGATTCACCGACAATGCCCAGCGTCTCACCTTTGCGCACTGACAGACTGATGCCGTCCACCGCGCGGACAGTGCCCGCAGCGCTTACGAATTCGGTGCATAATCCCGATACTTCCAGCAGTTCTGTCATCTTTTCCCCTCCGTTACGTTTATCTTTGCGTGTCTTCCTCCACACCCAGGTATTTAAGCGCAGTCAAGGCATAAACCTTGGCGCATTGAATGATCTGCCAGACTGGTGCTTTTTCATTGAAATTATGAATGGTGGACAGCTCGGCAGGTCCGTATTGCAGCACCGGAATGTTATGTGTCCGGAAATGGCGCGCATCGCTGGATGCCCATTGAAGCACACCGTAAGCCTCTTCTCCGCTCACTTCGCAAATGCTCTCAACGAGATCGCTGACGACCGGCTCCTCCGGGGAGGTCCAGTTCGCATTTCCATGAAAGCCGAAGCCCTTGACCTCGGACTCAATGCCTGCCTCAAGCAGCAGGGAACGGGCACGGTCAAGCACATCGCGGTAATCAACGCCGAAAGGCACCCGCGAATCCACCTGAATGGTGCAGCGGTCGGCAACTACGTTGACCTTCGTACCGCCCTGAATGGTTCCGATATTCACGGTAACATGGTCGAACACCTGGTAGGCGACCGTACCGTACTCTTCGCGCTTCTTCACATAATCCTGGGAGATACGAATAATTTCTTTGACCTCCTCCGGAATATCCGGCTTGATATCCCATAGGCGCTGCAAGGCCTCAATACCTTTGGCCGCTTTGACGATTGCACTTTCACCAACCACTGGGGAGAGACTGCCATGTCCCGGCGTGCCTTCCACTGTGAATTCAAACCAGCAGCTGCCCTTCTGGCCGATCGTCGGATTCAGCGGGCCGGAGGGCTCAGCAATAACTGCTGCTGTCCCGGAAATCAGCCCGCGCTCCAGCACCCAGGGCACGCCCAGGTGGCCGCCCGTTTCTTCATCCGGCACGATAAGCAGGGACAGATCGCCTTTGAGCGGCACGCCCAGCTTCGACAGCAGGGCCACGGCATAGATCAGTCCGGCAAGACCCGCCTTCATATCGGATGCGCCTCTGCCAAGCATGTATCCGTCGACAATATCCCCGCAGAAGGGATCAAAATCCCAGCGGGACAGATCACCAGCCGGAACCACATCGGTATGTCCGCAGAAAATCAACTTTTTATCGGAAGGCTGTTCAGCTGCTGTTGTCAATGTGGATACGAGATTCAGCATCTTTTCAGTGGCCGGGTAAATGGTCGTGTTCACTCCCGCCTGCTTCAGATAATCGATAATAAAGGCGCTGATCTCACGCGAATCGCCCGGGGGATTCTCCGAAGGATAACGGATCAACTGTGAGCACAGCTCCAGCAGCTGATCCTGCCCTTCGTCGATTGCATTCAGCACTTCGCTTGTCCAGTCTGTCATTGGTAGTGGCCTCCCTATAGCTCCCATGAATTTGTGAAAAAAGAGGGACCGCAGCCTCATGGCCCGTCCGCTCTTTGTAAGTCGAATTTTATTCCTTCACCGACAATGGATAGAATCGGATGACCTCATCCGGGTAGAACGCATAGCCGCTGATCTTGTTGCTCATGCCAACGATGCGGTTGTATTCGTAAAGGTACGCCCATGGCGCTTCTGTTGTAATAATTTCCTGTGCCTGCTGGTACAGCTCATTGCGTTTGGCTTGATCCGTCTCCGTATTGGCTTGTTCCCACAGCTTGTCTACTTCGGCATTCTGATAGTTGTTGTAGTTGGAGGAACCTTTGCCATACATCAGGAAACCAAGATGATAGCCGGGATCATTGACAAAAGAAGTCCATTTAGAAATATAAGCGGTCAGGTTCTTTGTTTTCTGCTGTTCCAGGAACTGGGCGCGTGCCAGCTTGTTGATGTTCATAGTGACGCCGATTTTGGCAAGCTCAGCCTGAATCAGTACGGCATCATCTTCCCAGTCGTCAAAACCGGAGCCCAGGGTGAAGTCAAATTTAAACCCGTTCTCATAACCGGCTTCCTTCAGCAATTCCTTCGCTTTATCCAGGTTATGCTCGTAGACGTAGCCTGCATCGGTGAAGCCCGGAGTATTGCTGGCCACGGCGCTCTTCATCTGATTCGCCTGGCCGTACATGACGCCGCTCAGCAGTTCATCATAAGGAATGGCATAATTAATCGCCTGGCGGACCTTCTCGTTGTCAAAAGGCTTCACTTTACTGTTCATCGCAAAGTAGAGAATCCGGTTGCTCGCGTTGGAGGCAACGGTCAGGGCGGTGTTGCTCTTCAGGGAGGATACATCCTTAGGCGGAATCTCAATCGCCATGTCTACATCACCTTTATCCAGCAGCAGCACCCGGTTGGAGGCTTCCTTGGTGAACTTCAGGGTCACCTTGCCAAGTTTCGCAGCACCCTGCCAGTAGTCTTCGTTAGGTGTGAACACTGCTTCCGTAGCCGGGTCCCATTTCTCCAGCTTGAACGGGCCGGAGCCGGCGGCATGGGTCTTGAGATAATCGGCACCTTGTGCTTCTACCGTCTTCTGATCGACGATCGAGAAGGTGTACATGGCCAGTATTTGCAGGAAATTATGATTGGCATTAGTCAGGGTGATTTCAACTGTAGCATCATCTACGGCGGTTACGGTTTTGATCGCAGCCATCCCATAGAGAAAACTGCCGGAACTGGACTTGGCAACACGGTCAAAGGAATACACAACCGATGCTGCATCCACGGGATTGCCGCTCTGGAATTTCACTCCGGGCGTCAGCTTGAAGGTATAGACAGTATTGTCGCTTGAGGCTTCCCAGCTCTCGGCAAGCATGGGCTGAATATCTTCAGTGTTGGCGATATTTGCGCCATTTTCGGTCTTAACTCCGTAGGTAACCAGCTGATCGTATGCGGCAAGTACCAGTGTATCGGAGGTCAGGTCATTCGCTTCCGCCGGGTCCAGTGTGGTGCCGCCCTCGGAATAAGCTACGGTCAGGAATGGTTTGGCAGCAGCCGTCTCTTCTGTGGTTCCCGATACCGCTGGTGAGGCAGCCGGTGTTTGCGGATTGGCGCTGGTTGCACAACCAGCCAGCATAATTGAAAAAGCGATGAATGTGGACAGCAGCTTGACTCTTTTCATCAGTAATTCCTCCCTTTTCTATATCCTGCCTGCTAACAACATATTGCTGCTTGTGATCATGCTCCGTGAGGGGCTGGATCTGCTTCCGAGGGTCTCACCTGTCTGCAGCAGCCCTCCCGGCAGACACTAATCTATATTTATCGGGCAACCTGCGGATGTGCAGCGGGACTTCCCTGCCTGCACTCCGCTCTATTTGCCCGACCGCAACCGTGGATCAAGAACATCCCGTAATCCGTCGCCGAGCAGATTAAAGCCCAGAATCGAAGTGGCGATGGACAATCCAGGAAAAGTGACCAACCACCATTGACCGGAAATGATGTATTCCCTGCCCTCTGAGATCATCGCCCCCCACTCGGCAATCGGAGGTTTGACTCCAAGGCCGAGAAAGCTGAGACTTGATGCCGTCAGGATGGCGAAGCCCATTCCGAGGGTAGCCTGTACCATCAGCGGGGCCAGTGCATTGGGCAAAATGTGGCGGTATAGGATCACTGAATTTTTCACACCGATTGCCCGGCTGGCTTCAACATACTCCTTCTCGCGGAGGGAGACGGTCTGGCCGAACATCAGCCGCGCGAACTCCGGAATACCAACGATTCCTACAGCGATCATTGCACTGGTTAAGCCTGCCCCGATGGAAGCGGCAATTGCCATGGACAACACCAGTGAAGGGAAGGATAACAGGACATCCATCAAGCGCATTATGACCGTTCCGGTCTTTCCGCCGTAGTAAGCAGCAATTCCGCCCAGCGGTACGCCGATAAGAAAAGAAATCGCCACGGCGATCAGACCGGTCCAGATACTGATCCTTGCTCCGTACAGCACCCGGCTGAGAATATCCCGGCCGAAGTTGTCCGTTCCGAACCAGTGGCTTCCTGAAGGGGCCTGCAGTTTATTCGCCATATCTGTAATGTAAGGATCATGCGGAGCAATCCAGGGTGCAATGATGGCAATCACCGTCCAGATCAGAATAAAGATGAGGCCGATGGCAGCCAGACGGTTATGCAGAAGCAGCGTCAGTAATGTTTTGGGTTTCGGCGCAGCTGCGGGTTTGGCAGGGTTGCCCTGTGCTGAATGTGCTGCAGTGCTCAACAGAAATCTCCTCCTCTCCAAAAAGCTGTTTATTCATAGCGGATACGCGGATCAATCAGACCGTATATCAGATCTACTGCCAGGTTAATGCCGCAATAGAGAATCGCACTCACTAGGGTAAACGCCTGAATCGGCGCATAATCCGCGGCCAGTATGGAATCTGTGACATACCCGCCGATGCCCGGCCAGGAGAAGATCGTCTCAGTGATGACCGCACCGCCCATCAGATAGCCAAACTGCAGTCCTAGCACAGTAAGTGTAGGAATGAGGGCATTCACAAGTGCATGCTTATAAATTACGGCTGACTCCCGCAGACCTTTGGCCCGGGCGGTGCGCACGAAGTCCTGATCGACTACCTCCAGCATGCTCGAACGGGTCATGCGGGCTACAATGGCCATTGTGCCTGTGCTCAGGCAGATTGCCGGAAGCAGCAGGTGGGCCAGGCTGCTTTTCAAAGCGGCGGTATCACCCGAGAGAAGACTGTCCAGCACGTACAAACCCGTAATGTGGACCGGCGGATTCAGATCACCGCTGATTCGCCCCATCGGTGCCGGAGCCCAGCCAAGGATCGAATAAAAAATATAAATGAACATCAGACCGAGCCAGAAGATCGGCACGCAAGCGCCTATCAGCGAGAATACACGCGAAATATGGTCGAGGATGGATTCCTTGCGGGTCGCAGCAACAATTCCTACGGGAATCGCCACCAGAATCGCGATCAGTATGCTGGTCAAGGTCAGCTCAACGGTGGCCGGAAACCGTGAGGACAAATCACTGGCTACCGAATGCCCCGTATGATAGGCATAGCCGATATTCCCTTGAAACAGCTGCCCGATGTAGCTAAAGAACTGAACGTAAAGCGGCTTGTCCAGCCCCATGTCCTGGCGGATCTTGTTCACAATTTCCTCCGGGGCCTGTTCACCGGCCAGCATAATTGCGGGATCACCCGGCAGTACCCTGGACAGAATGAATGTGATGACGATGATACCAAGCAAGGCCGGAATCATCTGCGTAAGTCTTTTTAATGTGTAAGCAAACAATGAATCAACCCCCTTACGGCTTCTGTTGCAATCCAGGCGGTGAGCCCTTTCTTTGGCAGAACCTGCGGTTCCATGTCAGGTACTGTGCTGTTTCTTTATTCTCTTTAGTAGTTGAGCTAATTCTACATACAATTTCATGTCCACTCTACGTCCCGTTTAGCTAAAAAAAAGCACAACCGTTTGTCGGTTGTGCACTATTACCGCCTCTAAATGTCACTTTACCTAACATTAACTTCCGTAAAAATTCCAGCACGCCCTATTTTTCCTGCAGGTAATAGTAAATCAGGCACAAATGGCAGACAAATTGCTCACGCGGATCATTTAGATCGAACCCTGTAATATCACGGATCCGCTCCAGCCGGTACTTCACTGAATTGCGGTGTATGTAGAGACTGCTGGCCGTGTCAATCAGACTCCCCCGGTGCTCCAGATAATGATAAAATGTCAACAGCATGTTGCTGTCATGCTCCTGGTCATATCGCAGCAGCTTGCCCAGCTTGCGCTCGAACAACACCTCGAAGCCCTGCCCGCTTAACCCCTCCAGCAGATGGTAGACCTCCATCTCCTCGTATTGGGTGACTGCACCAGCCCCCTGGCCCAGACGTTTGGAGACCGACAGCGCTTTGCGCGCTTCATTATAGCTGGTGTGGATATTCCACAAATCCTCCGGGGTACCGATACCGGTCCGGTAGGCGCTAAGACCTTCGCTTTTGTCATGCAGCCAGCTTTCCAGCGTTGCCGCCCATGGTTCCTCCCCGCCTGCAGCTCCCGTAAATTTACGGCCTTCCGGTGTCGGCAAGAACAACACAGCCCGGCTTGAGCGGTATTCCACATGGGGAGTCACTCCGCGCTTGCGCGCTTCACGGTCCAGCAGCCGGTTCACGGTCTCCTCACTAGGAGCGGTCTCACCTTCAATGACGGCAACCTCCCATTTATGTTCAGGATTCATACCAAGCTGACGTGCCCGCCGCTCCACTTCATGCCTTGAAGGCAGCGGAGGCGTCAGCAGCTCGTCGATGAAATTGCCGCGCAAGCGAAACTCGGTATCCTCGGCTACCTTTCTCCGCATCAGCTCAAGGGCAAACACCAGCCTGGCCTGCTCGATCCCCACTTCCTCCATATCATCCAGCTTCTCCTTGTCTACCAGCAGCCTGGCCACCGTCCGCTTGTCCACATTAATGTTCCAGTTCAGCGGCGAAGTCTTCTGTGACCAGTCAAAATTGGAGGGTGAGGAAACTATAATACTGCGCTGCGTATCCACCAGTGCGACAGGCGCTTTTAGAAAGTCGGCCACATTATCGCTCACCGCCTGAATTCCGCTGTTCTCCAGCACCATCGTTGTGAGTGTGCGGTAGACCTCTTCTGCCCGGCGCAGCAGCATAGCCTGACGGCCCAGCAGCAGCTCCATCACCGGCTGGGTAATGTTCGTATAAGGGATTTCAGGCGGAATCTCGACGATCGGCAGCCCGCAGGCATTGCTCGCTTCAATCGCCGCTTGAGGAATTTCCTTCAGGAACCGGGCTGGTTTTATCGCCAGCGCAGCTGCCCCCAGCTTGTCCAGTGTGTATACCAGCTCAGTCAGCAGTGAAGGGTCATGACGGATCGAATAGGCCGTAGTGAGCAGCATGACGCCTTCACTAATCCAACCCTTCAGGTCGGGAACCTCCATAATATCTACAAAGCGGACAATCCGGTCCAGCCCCTGTCCACCGCTGACTACGGTGGCTGTGCCGAGTATCGGCAGCTGCAGCAGCTCTCTCAACGTAATTCCTCGTGTGCTCAATATTCCTTCCTCCCTCCGCTGTCTACAGTATTTCAAGTTTTCCTGAGATATGCCATAGTCTGGCGTTCCCGATAGTTTATCAGAATTCGCCTGCGAACCACAGGGCAAATATTTCAAATTGCAGATAACAACTACATCCTGCAGTAAAACTTTCTGGAGAAAATCGCTGAAGTAGAGACATCCCGCAAACTACATTGTAGCGGTGATTTACCCGGACACCAGCGCTGTTAGTTCGATCCCCCCAATTTCGGCAATCTGCGGACATCACAGTGGCTATTGCAATTGTATGAAATTGCCGGCAATTTGCCGTTTCTCCAAGGAATTACGCGACCGTGGTCCGCATGTAATGTGGAAACCAGATGCACTTTTACCTCTCATTCCGCCATGCAGCACGTTTACAGCGAAATCAGATGCACTTTTACCTCTCATACTGCCATGCAGCACACTTACGGCGAAATCAGATGTACTTTTACCTCTCATACTGTCATGCAGCACGTTTACGGCAATATCAAATGTACTTTTACTTCTCATACTGTCATGCAGCACATTTGCGGCGAAACCAGATGCACTTTTACCTCTCATACTGCCATGCAGCACACTTACGGCGAAATCAGATGTACTTTTACTTCTCATACTGTCATGCAGCACGTTTACGGCAATATCAGATGCACTTTTACTTCTCATACTGTCATGCAGCACGTTTGCGGCGAAATCAGATGTACTTTTACATCTTATTCCACCATCTGTTCCACCACATTACGCGATCGAGACTCCGCTCCTGTGTTTCATCAAGCCTTCGAGTGATCCACAAAAAAACGTCCTCGCCGGACCGATAGTCCGGAAGAACGTTTCACTTGAGTGTGGATAGCTGTCTGCCCAGCAAATCAGCCGTAGACAAAGGCTTAGCGGCTGACAAGCCCGGGCAGAGAAGCAGCCGAAGCCGCTGCGGCACCCAGTGAGAGAATCGGGTCGAGCGCACGGATTCCAAGCTTCTCTTCCAGTTCAGCAGCCAAACCGATCGTTGCAAATCCGGTACAGGCCAGCACAATCGCTTCTGCTCCGCGCTCAACGAGCCTTGCCGCTCCGGCTAGGGCTCCGGCACGTCCCGCAGGCGTGTTCAGATCAAGCGTCGTTGTTACACCGTCGGGGCGATCCATTCCGAGATAGGCGTCCCCGAGGATGCTTCGAATGAAGAGGGGCACCTCAGTCAGGATCGTCAGAACGCCAACTCGGCTGCTGAAGGCCAGCGCCATATGCGCTGCGCAGGACCCGGCACCGAGTACAGGAATCCGTACTGCAGCCCTCGCTTCCAGCAGCGCCGGATCCGCCGCGCAGCTGATGCCGATCACCGTACATCCGCTTGCTTCAAGCTCCCGTGCAAGTTCAATGATTTTCGGTACGGATTCCGCTTCCGTCAGGGCATCGTAGACGCCTTGAGGCTGATCCTGAATGCAGCGGCTTATGACCGGCAGACCATAGCGGCGTTCTATCAGCTCACCGTGCAGATGTATGGAGCCCTCTTCTTGAAGTGTTATTACACGTATGATTCCCAGCATCCGTATCCCTCCCATTCAGGTTGCTTGTAACGACCGCTTAGGTACTTGCAAGACTAGAGCAATTCCCCGGCGCGCATAATGATTTTGTTATCAATATACACATCCGGCTTCATCACTACGGCATCTATATGTACACCTGCCGCAACAATGCCGCCAAAGGTGTTATTGCTGCCAAAGGCTACATGAATGGTCCCGTAGACCTTCTCATCCTCAAGCACCACACCAGTAATTCTCGCCTTATTATTCGTGCCAATGCCGAACTCACCCAGGAGCCGGCCATCGCCTGCTCCCAGCATCCCCAGCAGCTTGTCTCCGCCTTCTCCTTCAGCTGCTGTAAGCCGGCCCTGCTCCACCGTCAGCACCATTGGACTGGCCAAGGCGCCAATACCGGCTATGGACCCGTCTACTTTAATCCGTCCTGCGGCAGTGCCTTCAAGCGGTGCTATATAAGCTTCGCCCGAAGGCAAATTCCCGGATTCCCCAGGATTCAGGTATAGCCCGGTACTCAGAACTCCGTCCCGCCCTTCTATGGAAAAGGAGAGGCTTAGCCCGTCCTTCTCCACACGCACCTCACGACCTGCGGACAGAAGCAGGGCAACTTGTTCCGTCAACGACTTCACCTGTCCATAGTCTGCCGTAATGGCTCCATGGCTGAACATGTCGTCCGTCATACCCGGCATGGTCGCTACCCGGGTTCCCGCTGTAGCAGCCTGCTTGCGGGCCGCTGTATGTGTCATGGAGTGTTTCGTAATACACACCGCCACATCCGCTTTGGCCATCGCCTCCGCAATCGGAGCAGGCGGTTCTTCACCGGACTTGCTCCGTTCCTGCATGATCAGCAGCACCGACTCGGCTCCAAGTCTTTTGCCGGCCTTGTAGACGGATTCGGCAAGCTCCCGCTTGTCATCGTCCGCCACTACGGCCAGCAGTTCACCGCTGCTGAGTCCCAGGCAATCCTTCAGGACATTCATACTGATTATTATCCGCTCTTCACTCATATTCGTTCCTCCTGATTACACCATTTCCGCCATCAGTTTCCCTATGAGGGCATTTGACAGTACGGCTGGCACTCCTGCTGAGGCCGCCCATATTCTATGCTGCTCCACATAACCCATGCAGTCAAGCACAATCACATCCGCCTGGTCTTTCAGCCGGCTCGCTGCGGCGCGGAATTCCGCTTCAGTACCGGTATATGGGGAGACAGCAGCAAAAGGAAGGGTTGTCCCCGGCCCCGCAAATTTCTCAACCATATTCTCTTCCTGCTCAGGCAACGGGCCGATCAGCCCCAACCGGCGCTTGCCAATCATTGCCTGCACTACCGGTGGTATAATCCGGTCCGGCTCAAGCAAATGGGCACGATTCGTGTGCAGCTCAGGAAACACACCGGTGCAGAGCAGCAGAATCAGGCGGATTCCAGCAGCCTCCATGGCATCAATTTTTCCCTGCAGCACCGTCTTTATCCTTTCGCGGGAGATAATCGCCGCAGTACCATCCGCCATCCGGGTCGTCAGAACATATTCTCCTTCTTGCGGACTGTAGTATTCGCGAACCTGCGCCGGGGTGAATCCATCCAGTACCCCCGACTGCAGCAGCTCCGCACGGCCCTCCAAATATTTCTCTATAATCGGCGCCACATCGGATCTGGGGGACTGTCCAATCGTGATCAATCCAATTTTTTTCAATTTGCTTCCTCCTAGATATTCATGGAGTTTCACTTCAGTACAATCGCTATAAACCCGGGTTTAACGGGAGGTTACAGCCGGTTTGCCCAGTGTCTGCAATACACTCATCGTGCCGTACAATTCTGTAATGCGGTCAAATTCCGCTTCGTTATAGAACGAGCATGATCCCCCGGTCACTTCTTTGGCGGTTTCAATTGCAAAACGTACTGCGGAAGCAATATCAACCTCGTGGCTCGCCCCGGTGCCGCAGCCGGGAACCATGGACTGAGCAGTTATCGCCAGACCTACAACCGGAGCATTCGTTGCAACGGCAGGCTGAAGAATCGAGTTAATATGATAGAGACCGTTCCCGTAAGGCGTAATATCCTGGGTCGTCACCGGAAAAGTAACCGGAAACTGGCCAGTCGTCATTTCCAGAATACGCAGCAGGTCCTCGCTCACCCGCAGGATGTAGCCTTCCTTGACCGTTGGCGAAATTGCAATGCCTTTGTGGTTGACCACCCGGTTGCCTTTAGTGGTATCAATGGACAGAACCGCTTCCATTTCCGGCAGCACCTCATGTTCATTCATCTGCAGAATATCGACCGGGGAATCCATGAAATCCACCGGTTCATGCGGCAGCGTCGGAGCATCCGGGCAAATATGGGTCGTTACCAGCACATCTCCTTTGAGCACATCCCCTTGGGTCTGCATATGGGCCAATTTAAGTGCTGAAGCAATAGCAGCAACTGCGCCGTCCGCATCGGAGACAATCCCGATCCGGCTGGGACGGGCGCCGATTCCGCCAAGTCTGCCCACAATTCCGAAGGTCGGCGCCGTGCCGCCCGCCAGCTTTCCGTTGCTGCCCGGGATTGAGATTTTGACGAATTCCGTGCTGCCCTTTTCACCCTCAACCTTATGGACGTCTACCTTCACTGCCGGATAAGCTGCAAACAGCTGCCTGACCTGTTCACCGTTAGCATAAGCGCTGTCCAGTGTGTTCAATACCGTTATCGTTTGATGAAGTGCCATTATAATTCCTCCTCGGATGTGCTGACTCGCGGATTTGATAATCTGTAGAAACGCTAACGGCATTTCATGAAAAAGCAGCCAACCGCCGCCAGTCTGTACAAAACTTTTATTGTAAGGTTAGAGTTTATAGTATCTTAAATTCCAAAACGTCCACAATGTACCGCCCTGCCAAAACTGATGTGCTTTTCTTGTCCTTTGCAGATAAACCTTACGCAGCACGTACAGTCTTCAGTCGTTATTCCAATTCTCGCCTCATAAATAAGGATCAAATAAAGGAAACTTGTATCTTTCAGGCGAATTTCTTAGCTAAGCTACTAACAATGAACTGAATCGGAGGAGCCACCATGAAGCTTGAATATCTGCAGCATAAGCTCGGCGCTGAAGCTGAGACCGAAAGATTCTCTGGAGCAGTTTTGGTCAACAAACAGAGCCACACCCTGGCCGCTTCTTACGGCAGTGCCAACATTTCAGAGGAGCGGCTAAATCTTCCGGACACCCGCTTTGGCATCGCCTCCGGCTGCAAGCTGTTTACGGCGATTGCTGTCTGCCAGTTGGTGGAACAGGGGAAGCTTGCTTTCAGCAGCAAGGTGCTGGATGTGCTGAATGGAAAAGAGTTTGCCCGGTTCAGCCATGACATGACCGTTCATCACCTGCTGACGCATAGCTCGGGTATTGCGGATTACTTTGATGAAGAAATCATGGATGATTACGCGGCGTTGTGGCTGAACCAGCCCATGTACCTGCTGCGCAAGCTCCAGGATTTCGTGCCGATGTTCTCGCAGCATCCGATGAAATTCACACCGGGAGAAAGATTTCACTACAACAATGCCGGATACATCATGCTTGGCCTGCTGGTTGAGAAGATTAGCGGGATGCCCTTTACGGATTACGTGGAGCAGCATATTTTTTCGCCTTGCGGAATGAAGCATTCCGGGTATTTCGCACTAGATGCGCTTCCAGCCAATACCGCCGTGGGATATATCGAAGAAGCGGATGGAAACTGGGTCACCAACATCTATTCCATTCCCGTAAAAGGAGGCGCTGACGGCGGCGCTTTCGTCACCGCGCCGGATATGCAGCGGCTATGGCAGGGACTGCTTGATCATACGCTGCTAAATCCGGAGCTGACGGCCCTGCTGCTTACTCCGCATATTCATGATGACAATGAGGAGTACTACGGTTACGGAGTATGGATCACCAAGCGAAACGGCGAAGCACTGAAATACCATCTGATGGGGTATGATCCCGGGGTGTCCTTCCACTCCGCCTTCTATCCTGCAAGCGGAGCAACCGTTGTTGTCCTGTGTAACAAAAGCCGGGGAGCCTACCCTATCCTGAAGGTGGTAGAGGAATGGCTGCTGCAGTAATTCTTCATGGCCAGGCGCAAGTTTGATGATATTTAACGTCAAACTCCCGGAGGGTCTAGATTACATCAAATTGCAAAAAGCCGTACAGAACATTTGACTGTTCTGTACGGCTTTTCGTTTACATGATGCTGATTTATCACAGAAGTATCAAGAACCCATCACATTCCTGCACTGAATCCTAGTACCGGGTTACGCCATCTTTGGTCACAAGCGCAAACACCAGCGGCTGAGGCGGAACGGGCTGAGCGGAAATGCGGTAAGCTTCCAGCACTTTGGCTTCCGCTTCCTGCACTTTGTTCTCGCTGGCATCGTTCACATGCAATACAACAAGCGTATCACCTGCGGCTACGGCATCGCCGACTTTCAGCGACAGCTGGATGCCGACGGCGAGATCAATGACCGATTCCTTGGTCTCGCGGCCTGCGCCAAGCAGCATGGCAGCTACACCAATCTCTTCGGCTTGGATGCTCGCCACATAACCAGCGGTTGCTGCTTTCACTTCGATAAATCTTCGTGCTGCCGGCAATGTGTCCGGCGCTTCGACCTGCGACACCTTTCCGCCCTGCGCAGATACGATTTGCTTGAACTTGTCCAGAGCACTGCCATCCTCAATATGAGACATCAGGATGGAGCGGGCTTCGGCTTCGTTCTTCGCCTTGCCGCCAAGCACCAGCATTTGGCTGCCCAGAATAAGACAGACCTCCTGCAGATCCTTCGGCCCGTGGCCCTTCAAGGTTTCGATGCCTTCCTTGATTTCCAGGGCGTTGCCGATGCCGTAGCCAAGCGGCTGGTCCATGTCGCTGATGACCGCAACCGTGTTGCGGCCCAGATGGGTCCCGATATCCACCATGGCTTGCGCCAAGGCAATAGAATCGTCAAGTGTCTTCATGAACGCGCCGCTGCCGGTCTTCACATCAAGTACGATGGCATCGGCACCCGCGGCGATTTTTTTGCTCATGACGGAGCTGGCGATCAGCGGAATGGATTCCACTGTCGCTGTCACATCACGCAGTGCGTAGAGCTTCTTGTCCGCAGGTGTAATGTTGCCCGACTGGCCGATTACAGCAGCGCCGATCTCCCCTACCTGGGCGAAAAATTGTTCCCGGCCCATCTCGATAGAAAAGCCGCTGATCGACTCAAGCTTGTCGAGGGTGCCCCCGGTATGTCCCAGCCCGCGGCCGGACATTTTGGCCACCGGAACTCCGGCAGCGGCAACAAGGGGTGCCAGCACCACAGTCGTTTTATCGCCCACGCCGCCGGTGGAATGCTTGTCCACCTTGATGCCGGCAATTGGACTGAGATCGACCTGATCACCGGACATGGCCATTTCCAGCGTCAGATCGCCGGTTTCCCGTGCATTCATCCCGCGGAAATACACCGCCATTGCCCAAGCCGAGATTTGGTAGTCGGGAATTTCACCCTTGCTGTAGCCTTGGATCAGAAAAGCTATTTCTTCACGGCTAAGCTCCCCGCCGTCTCTTTTTTTCTGAATAAGATCAACCGCTCGCATTACACCTGTACCTCACGCACAAAGGCGCGCACAAGGCCGATAAACTTCGGTTTAGTCAGATTGGCAACCTTAACCACCTGCTCATGCGTCAGCGGCTCCAGCTCATCCCCGATCGCCATATCGGTGATACAGGTAATGCCGAGTACACGCAGCTTGCTGTGGCTGGCGACGATCACTTCAGGCACAGTAGACATCCCGACAGCATCGCCGCCGAGGTACGCCAGCATTTTTAGCTCCGCCGGTGTCTCATAAGTCGGACCGCTGATGCCGGCATATACGCCTTCCTGCAGTACAAGCGCTTCACCATCTACACCTTTAACTTCAGCTGCAAGCTTTTTGGCCAAAGCCATGTACTCAGGGTCATAAGCACGGGACATATCCGGGAAACGCACACCCAGCTCCGGATCATTAGGTCCGATCAGCGGGTTATCGCCAGTCATATTGAGGTGGTCGGTAATCAGCATCAGATCGCCTGCTTTGAACGCCCGGTTCATTCCGCCGCCCGCATTCGTGATCACCAGCGTACCCACGCCAAGCTTTGCCATTACATAGACCGGAAGCACAACTTTGCGCATCTCGTAGCCTTCGTAGAAGTGGAAGCGGCCCTGCATGATAATAACATCCTTGCCTTCCAGCTTCCCGATGACGAACCGGCCAGCATGGCCTTCTACCGTAGAACGCGGAAAATGAGGAATTTCTTCATAAGGCAGATACACTGCCTCTTCGATTTGGTCCCCCAGATCGCCAAGACCTGAGCCCAGAATCAGCCCGATGGACGGTGAATACGCTCCGAATTTGGATTTTACGTATTCCGCTGCTTCTTTCACCTGATTGCCGTAAGAAATATTGGTTTGTGTCATGAATTGAACCTCCCGGGTATGAATTGTTGTGGATGAATAATACTGGCATAATTCCGATGCCATTGAGTCTGATCTATAAAGCCTACATCTTCGGAATAAAGGCCAGTACCAGCTTCAAAAAGCGCTCACGCACACGTTCAGCCGTCTCCATAACCTCCGCATGGTTCAGCGGCTGGTCAAGAATGCCGGCAGCCATGTTGGTGATGCAGGAAATGCCAAGCACCTCGATACCGGCATGGCGGGCCACAATCGTCTCCGAGACGGTGGACATGCCTACAGCATCCGCACCTTGACGGCGCAGCATGACAATTTCAGCCGGAGTTTCATAGCAAGGGCCGAGCAATCCGGCATAAACGCCTTCCTTGAATTCAAAATCCTGCTCTGCCGCAGCTTCCTTCGCCGCTGCAATCAGGCGGGGGCTGTATGCAGTCGACATATCCGGGAACCGGACGCCAAGAGCATTGTCATTCGGGCCGGTCAGCGGATTGCGCCCGGTCAGGTTCAGATGATCGGTAATCAGCATCAGATCGCCGGGTGTAAAGTCCGTGTTCACGCCACCTGCGGCGTTGGTAACGAGCAGGCTGGTTACGCCAAGCTCTTTCATTACGCGCACCGGAAAAGCCGTCGTCTCCGGGCCGTAGCCTTCATACATGTGGAAACGGCCCTTCATCATTACAACTCGTCGTCCTTCGATCATTCCGATCAGCAGTTCGCCTTCATGTCCTTCTACTGTAGATACAGGAAAATGGGGGATCTCGTTGTAGGGAATTACAACCTCATCCGTAATGAGGTCTGCCAGAACGCCCAGACCTGAGCCGAGAATCAGCCCGATTTCCGGGGCGACTGTACATTTATCCTTGATATAAACCGCTGCTTCCTGAATGTGCTTTTGGCTAACTGCTTCCATGATTTATTGCCTCCTTGAGGGGTATTGATGCTTCATAGGATTTCGTATTATTTCAGTTCTGCCAAAAAGCTTGTCCCGTATTGCGGCGCTTTAGCCCCAAAGTTGTCAGCAATTGTCGCTGCCACATCTGAGAACGTCTGGCGGATGCCCAGGTTGCCCGGAGTCTTGAATCTTGGACTATAAATCAAGAGTGGCACATACTCGCGTGTGTGATCAGTTCCGCTATGGATCGGATCATTGCCGTGGTCTGCTGAGATAATGAGCAGGTCATCTTCGCCGAGTGTAGATAGCAGTTCCGGAAGCGCCTGATCGAATACCTCAAGAGCATGTCCGTACCCCTCCGGATCGCGGCGGTGGCCATACAGGGAATCGAAATCTACCAGATTCGTGAACAGGAAGCCGTCAAACGGCTTGCGCAGCTCCCGGATCGTAATCTCGATGCCATGCTCATTGCTTTTTGTCGGATAAGTGGCTGTTACGCCTTCACCTGTGAAGATATCGTTGATCTTGCCCACAGCGATAACGTCTTTACCGATATCCTCCAGCGCGTTCATTACCGTCGGCTCCGGCGGTTTGACCGCATAGTCATGGCGGTTGGGAGTACGCACAAAGTTCCCCGGTTCGCCGACATAGGGGCGGGCGATTACGCGGCCTACCGAGAACTCAGGAGCCATCGTCAGCTCGCGGGCGATTTTGCAGGCGCTGTACAGCTCTTCCAGCGGGATAATATCTTCATGAGCAGCAAGCTGGAATACGCTGTCGGCGGAAGTGTACACAATCCAGGCCCCGGTCTTCATTTGCTCTTCGCCATATTCGACCAGAATCTCTGTACCGGAAGCCGGCTTATTGCCGATCACCTTGCGTCCGGTTGCCGCTTCGAACTTCTCAATCAGCTCTGCCGGGAATCCGTCAAAATAGGTGTTGAACGGAACTTCAATCTTCAGTCCCATCAGCTCCCAATGGCCGGTCATTGTATCCTTGCCTACCGATACCTCCTGCATTTTGCCGTAATATCCGGCAGGTGCTGCTACAGGCTCCAGCGGCGGCAGCGGTGCAATATTGGCGAGACCCAGCTTTTGCAGATTAGGCAGCTTAAGACCCGGCACCCGCTCCAAAATATGTCCCAGCGTATGGGACCCTTTATCACCGAAACTTTCCGCATCCGGCGCTTCGCCGATACCAACACTATCAAGAACGATAAATCCAATTCGTTTAAATGAGGACATGTCCGTCTTCACTCCTTCGTAGTATGCATATTCTTTAGGTTACAGCAAAGCAAGAAGAAACGGCTCTACCTTCTTCCGAAGGGACAGCCCTTCCGAAGCCAGCGGCCCATTGCCCCGCTTTTTAGGTACCCGTTTCTGCCGAAAGTAACTCCCGGGGTTCACACGCTCCGGTCTATCCTTTCAGTATATTTCCATCATAACGATCTTACTCACAAAAAGCATCTTTTTACCCTTTCCCCGGGGATTACCCGCGATTCAGGTCTTATACCCATTCCGCAGCAGCAGTTACCTCGCCCGGGGATGGTGGCTTTCGTAGACTTCCTTCATATTTTTGCGGGCAATCCCGCTGTAGATCTGCGTTGTGGAAATATCCGCATGACCAAGCATCTGCTGCACGGAACGCAGATCCGCACCGCCTTCCAGCAAATGAGCAGCGAATGAATGTCTAAAGGTATGCGGAGTGATATCCTGCTCAATCTGAGCTTCACGCGCATACTTTTTAATGATTTTCCAGAAGCCCTGACGGGTCAGCCGTCCGCCCAGACTGTTCAGAAACAGGGCAGGCTCCTCCTGATTTCCCCGCAGCAGCTTGTCCCGCATCCCGGATGTATACCCCGCCACGCACTCCGCTGCAATAGCGCCGATCGGCACTACCCGTTCCTTCCCGGAAGCCCCGCTGCAGCGGGCAAACTTCAGGTCCGTATGCACGTCCTCTACATTCAGGGTAATCAGTTCTGTAACCCGGATGCCGGTGGCGTACAGCAGCTCTAGCATCGCCTTGTCGCGCATCCCCTGGGGGGTAGCATCATCAGGGGCCGCCAGCAGCCGTTCGATTTCTTCGATACTTAAGATCATCGGCGGTTTTTTGCTCGGTTTGATCATTTCCATATCCAGCGTTGGGTCCTGCATGATCAGCCGTTCTTTCAGCAGATAGTGAAAAAACGCCCGCAGCGACACCGTATTCCGGTTCACTGTTGCGGTTGCCCGCCCTGCGGTGCGGAGCTCAGCGAGATACTGCATAATATGCGATCTTCTAATCTCCTCCGGTGTAACGGCACCACGGCCTTCGGCAAACTCCAGAAACTGCGACACATCTCGTCCATAGGACTCGAGCGTGCTGGAAGATAAACCTTTCTCTACGGTTAAATATTGCATAAAAGGCTGCAAGTGTGACTTCATTTCATTCACGCTCCTGTCTGCTCAGGCTGCTCTTCGCGGCTATGCAGCATTTAGGCATGGAGTTCAGCATCTGGCTGCACAGCGGCAAGCCAGATGCATGAACTCACCTAAGGTTCATTCGACAGTGTTCCGGCTTCTTCCTGCTTCGGGCCGGGCAATCACTCGCCATACCAGTAATATAGCCGCAGACGTTCCCCTGCATTCAGACTGTCCACACTGACAGGGGCATCCTTAAAGGCCCGGACTGCCGTGCCTTCCGGGATTTCATAATGATCTATCGGACTGATCCATCCGCTTAGCCAGCTCAGGGCGTAATACAAGAAACAGCTCAATGCAACAAGCAGGGTCAAAAAATACAGCCGGCGCACCGTTCCAGGCACAGAAATAATCATTAGGATTCCTCCTAAAAGTTTTGTGAGCTTATACTTCCCAGGGTTGCTGCGTACAAAACTCACTTCGGAAGCATAAACTTATGTTTTGTGAGCTTATACTTCCGGGAATTGCTGCGGACAGAACTCGCTTCGGAAGCATAACTCGTCCTTCACTTTATGCGCCGGCGGGCGGTGATATGTATGTCGGCCTGATGAAATCATTTAAAAAGCCCCCTCCGGCAGTACACCGGGGAGAGCTTGTGCGGTAATTTATCATCTATAAGCCTATTCGGGCGTATTGCCATCCGTAGTATTCTTGTCCTTGCAGCGGTGGCAAATCCCGTGAAAATCAAGTCTATGATCGAGCACCGTGAAATTATAATCGTTCTCCAGCCGCTCTTCCAGCGGTCCGAGCCAATCCTCACGGATTTCATCCATTGTGCCGCATTGCACACAGATTAAATGATGATGATGATGTTTCGCCGTATCTGTCCGCAGGTCATAACGGGCAACTCCGTCTCCGAAATTAATCTTCTCCACGACATGAAGCTCGCTGAGCAGTTCCAGGGTCCGGTATACAGTGGCGAGACCGATCTCGGGAGCCTTTTCTTTTACAAGCATAAACACATCTTCTGCACTTAAATGATCGTCTTCGTTCTCCAGCAGCACTCTTAAGGTTGCTTCCCGTTGGGGTGTAAGCTTATATCCTTGGGATTGTAGCTGTTGCTTTATCTTGTCTATCCGGGCTTCCATAGTATCCCTCCCCCTTGGAAAATTACCGCACCGGGCATAAAACCACTTCTTCCATTATAGGGGGAGTCGCTTTGAGAAGTCAAACGCTTTTAGAGTGTGTTCAATAGTGGTATTCCGTGATGACAATACAGCTCCGACAACGGTTCTATGGACTAGTTAACAGCAGTGGTGTGGATTACTTCAATTTCAGCTCCGTTTTCTTCTCGTATGAAAAGAGTCAGCTCACCTTTGGAATAATCAAGACCCTGGTAGGTATTGAAAAGATTAATCGGAGTATATGAAGCCGCCGCAACCTTTTGGCCAGAGACGTCGTAAATTTCAATCTTTTTCTTCTCCGGGAGATAGATTAGGATATGGTTACCTATACGTTCAGACTTCCATCCCATTTCCCGATCCGTAAACGTTTCAGAGATGCCTGCTGTCTTTTTTCCTGTCGAGAGATTATACATGCCGGATAGTGAATAAGGCTGCCCAACATTCACTCCCAGCGGATTGCCCACGTTGAAGGAACTGTTAATAACAAGCTCATTGCCGGCAAATGAAGAATCGCTGCGTGTGTTCCAATCAGAAGCTATAGTGTATGTTTTCTTATTCGGGATATTAATCACACGAAAAAAATCCTGACTCTGCATTAGACTGGATCCTGTAAATTTGACCACCGCATAAGGCCCACTCAATTTAATATCTTTAAGTGTGATATCTTCGTACTTGCTGCTTGACATTCCGCCTAAATTCATTTTAAAAACAGGATTATTCCAAGGGGCTTGATACACAGCGGGAACGTTGTTACTGTACACAGAAAGTCTTTCTTTATTGCTCCCTTCTGGTGCGTACCAGTTGATCAACTCCCCATTGCTTGTTATTGATTTAGTGATTGGAGCGCTGTTAAATGCCGTAGTGGAGAGTGTCGTTCCGGCCTTACTCAGGACGATCTTTTGCAGCTTATTGTTTTTGTCTTTGGCGATCACAATGATTTTCTCCGGAGAACTCACCACATTTACATCGTATAATTTGGAATAGCGTTTGGTCCAAGCTACCTTGCCTGAGGACAGGTTAAAAACAGATATCGAGTTATCGATCTTACTACAAATAACTTTATTTTGGTCCGACAATGCAAATAGTTGCGAATCACTGGTAAGAATGCCGTCTGAAAAACTCTGTTGAACGGGTTCTGCGAAAACATTCGTAGACACCATAAACAAAAAAATCATCAGAATCCCTATTTTTTTCACCTGCTGTATCCTCCTTCCTCGGCTGCTCACCCAACACCATTTTAATTCCTATATTTGCAAATATCTACTATTCATAACTTTTTGCAATCAAAGGAATAAAAAAATGCTGCCCAGTGAAAACCCCACCCGGCAGCATTCTTTAATTCACCCTATAGATACGAGCATGGGTGTCACCCATCTCATCATCACCGGCGTCACCCAGGCCTCAAAACCGGAAATGCCCAAGACAAGTACGGCCATTCCTAGCGATAATAAGGTGTACATCGCAAAAGGCCTTGTCACCGGCGTACGCCGCTTCCCCAGCACCCTGCTGCGGATCATCAGCAGCGAGAAGGCAATAGCCGCTGCGCTGCATACGAGCAGAACCGGGATCAGCACAAGATTGTGCGGAGCAACCGAGACGAGGGCAAACAGCATGCCGTGCCAGGAATACTGGCTGACGAGACAGCCGACGGTAAAGCCGATCAGCACGCCTTTGAGAAAATCCAGGATCAGAATACCGGGAAGCCCAATGACCGACAAGCCAAGAATCCAAATGAGTCCCACCCACTTCAGATTGAGCGCGGCGATACTCCAGTAAGAGTCGGGCGCAGCCGGCAGGCCCTGCTGATCAACGGTGACGAAGAAATTCCCCATGTAATCTCCCAGCTCCTGCTGCTGGTCCAACGTTAACGCACTGACAATCAGAGCCCCGAAAACGACACCAACGAGAAATAATACGGCAACAAAAATATAAAGAGGCGTCTGTTCCTTCATCATCAGCCTTAAACTGCGCATCGGGACGTTCTCCTTTCCGGTCACATATTACACCATATGAGGAGACATCCCGCTCTATGACTTGTCCTTTGGACAGGTCGCTGTTATGCACAGCAATTCTACTTTTTGTTCACCATTACTTTACCGTACGTCCCTCCGCCTCCTGCCGATAGTGCAAGTTCCCCCGTGCGGGCAAGAACAATCTGCGCAGCCAGCTCCGTTCCCGCTACTGCAGCAATCTCCGCCTCGCCGGCGCCATGCAGAATATTCATCTCCGTGCCAAAAGCCGCCAGCAGCGCGTTCATCTTGGCCGGGCCAAGTCCCGGAATAAACTCAAGCGGCACCTGATAGTGATACGGCGGACGATGGTCCGGTACGAGGGGCTGCCCGCGGTCGGCGATGGACAGAATCCGGTCAAACACCCCCTGCACCAGCTTGGGACTGCCGCAATAAGGACAACGTTCCGAAGTGGCATACGCTTCATCAATGATGCTGCCGCATCCGGCGCAATAGGTGCGGTGATACTTGCCCAGGCGCGGGTTCAGTCCAAAATTAGCGCTGACCCTGCGGCCTGCCTTACGCTCCAGTGCCAGCTTCAGTTCGCTGAAGGACGGCCTAGCCAGCTCGATGACATTGTATTCACGGCCGATTTTGCCGAGGGAGTGGGCGTCAGAGTTGGTCAGGAAGGTATAGCTGTCCAGCTCAGAAATGTATCCTGCCATCTCCGAATCCGCGCTAAGGCCAAGCTCAACTGCTGCGATACGCTCCAGGTCAAACAGCTCGGCCATACGCTCTGCGGCACAGCCGTAAAGACCTTTATGCGGTGTGAAAATATGCGCCGGAATTAGAATGCCCCCGCGTCCGTAAATCTCATCCTGCAGTTCCCTGGATGGGGCATACAGCCGCTGGGAACTGAGATTTACGTTGCGCATATGCTTGCTCATCCAGCTGCTGAAATCCGCCATCGTCTCCAGGTCCGGCATAAAGGCTAACACATGGCATTCCTTCCGGCCAGATTCGCAGATTTCAATCTCTGACCCCAGCAGGATCGTGGTGCCCCTGTAAGCAATACCTCCACCGTCTGCCACTGTCATCTCTCCGGATTCCAGCGACTGGCGGATATCGCGTTGCACGCCGGGGGAGTGGCTGTCAATAATCCCGATTAGCCCGATCCCCTTGCGCTCTGCGGCCTCCTTGGCGATTCCGGCAAAGGTGAGATTCTTGCTGCCACTGATTTTGACAGCTTGTCCTTCCGTAGTGCGGCCGATATGAACATGCAGGTCACAGTAGAAGCTGTGCAGCTTGTTTTCCCCTTCTAGTGCCATTGGCCCGTCAGCGTATAGAGATGCCATGCATACACCGCCATCATCGTTTTGGCGTCGGCGATGCGGCCGTCCGCAATGTACTGGTAAGCTTCCTCCAGTGTAAGCTCGGAGACCTCCAGAAATTCGTCCTCATCGAGTGCCATATCTCCCGCCTGGGCGTTGTCTGTCACATACAAATGAATAATTTCATCCGCGAATCCGGGCGAGGTATAAAAGGATTTCAGCAGCTTAAGGTCGCCGCTGTGGAAGCCCGTCTCCTCCTGAAGCTCCCGGCCGGCAGCGGCCAAGGGATCTTCGCCTTTATCCAGCTTTCCTGCGGGGATCTCCACCTCGGTGCGGTGCATCGGCTGGCGGTATTGCTCCACTACAAGCATCTTGCCCTGATTCAGAGCAAGCACAGCTACAGCTCCGGGATGCTTTACGACCTCGCGGGTTGCGGTATTGCCATCCGGCAGCTTAACCGTATCCACCTGCAGGGTAATAATTTTGCCTTCAAAAATCGGCTGTGTAGACAATGTCTCTTCATCCAGTGCGGGATTGCGGTGAGTTTCATCTTTTTTCATAGTTTATGGTCTCCTTTAGCTCAGTTCTGCATAGGGTGTATTATAGCAAACTTAAGGGGAAAGAAGGAATGTAGACATGAATGACATCCTTATCCGTACAAGCTCAAAAGCAGTCACAATGGTAGGTACTCCGGAGCAGATTAAAGCAGTAATCGCCGGGTGGACCCTGCAGTACGGACGTGATATGCCCCTGTCCTACATCCTGCGGCTGCAAGCCGAATCACGGCTGAGTCCGCCTAAAGCGGGGTAACCCGCTCGCAGAATTTTTCCCTTTCCATCCCAGAATGTATCCGGACCGGAAAGACGTTATTATACCTGGTAAATCCTTTTTCCCGATCTTTCGGACCGGAAAGACGTTATTACCTTGGCAAGGGGGAAAATCGGCTTCAAAACAGAACAATAGTGTCTCTGGAGTCCATTCCCTTGTAAAAAACAGGCAATTATTTAAAATAAAGTCCATGGAGTCCGGCAGCTTCTAGTCCACATTCTAAGCCACCGAGAGTCCCCATGCGCTTGAAGGAACGTTCCCAATTTTTCAGGAAAAACATAAGGAGCTGTTCCCGGGCATCGCCCGGAAACAGCTCCTTCACTGCATATACCCAGCCTCAGCTGCTGCACATGATATTTTAAGCTTTTACACTTTCCTTAACAATGGCTACAACCAGCTCAGCCGCTTTGACGATGTCCTCGGCTTTGATCCGTTCCTTAGTGGTATGGATGTGCTCGTAACCGATGGCCAGATTTACCGTTGGTACCTTTAGACCATTGAACACATTGGCGTCGCTGCCGCCGCCGGACGGGAACAGGCGTGTCTTCAGACCGAGTGAGGTTATGGCGCGGTCCGCAAGCATCACAACCGGATCATGCTCATTAAAGCTGAAGGCCGGATAAATAATCTCACTGCGGAATTCACATTCTGCACCATGCTCACGCACTGTGGTCTCCAATGCTTCGCGCATGGAAGCCACCTGCCGGTCTACCTTCTCCTGCACAATACTGCGTGCTTCGGCATCCAGCTGCACATGGTCGCAAACCACATTTGTTGGTCCGCCGCCTGCGAACTTGCCGATATTGGCCGTAGTCTCATTGTCGATGCGTCCCAGTTTCATCGCCGAGATGGCTTTGCTTGCCACCTGAATGGCGCTGATGCCATCTTCCGGATTCACGCCGGCATGGGCGGATTTGCCGAAGATCTGCATTGTTACTTTAGCCTGGGAAGGCGCAGCAACCGCAATCGCTCCAACCTCGCCGTTGGAATCCAGCGCAAAGCCCATGTCAGCATCCAGCAGTTTGGGGTCCATGGCCCGGGCACCAAGCAGCCCGGATTCTTCACCGGCTGTAATGACAAACTGGATCTGACCGTGAGCAACACCCTGTTCCTGAATGACACGGATCGCTTCGAACAAAGCAGCTAACCCCGCTTTGTCATCCGCCCCGAGAATTGTGCTGCCGTCGCTCGTAATCCAGCCGTCTTCTCCAAGAGTAGGCTTGATATTCTGTCCGGGAACCACTGTATCCATATGGCAGGTGAACAGCAGCTTGGGAGCCGCAGCTCCATTATCGGCAGGCCAGGTAACGAACAGATTGCCTGCCCCATGTCCGGTGCGCTCCTGGGAATCGTCCTCGATAGCAGTAAGACCCAAGGCGCTGAATTTTTCTTTTAGCACATCGGCAATTTGCCGTTCGTTTCTTGTTTCACTGTCAATACGGACAAGCTCCATAAATTCCTGAATCAATCGGTCTTGTGATATCATTGGACTTCCCTCTCTTTCACGATTGCGTTACAATAGTGGTACTGTCTTAAATATCTGTACGCTCTTAACTTAAACTAATTCTAAAGGAGTCACTCATGCAACGTCAAAAATGGTTCCGTATCTTCATTTATGTCATGCTGATCGCCATGGTCGGCTCTACCTTGCTGATGGTTATCGAGCCTTTCCTGGCCGGTTAACAGCAAAAAGTAGAACGTTAATAATAGCGTCCGGGCTACCCGGGCGCTATTTGACATCCCGGGTTACCGTCAAATCGGCCTGAGCATGCGGATTCGCCGGGTTGATCACCTTATACGGAAAGTGCTGCAGGAAATAAGGAATCAGCTCCTCTGATACCTGCTCAGGATCCATGGGCCGGCCGGTGCATTCCTCCAGCGAAGTTACCCCATATTCCGCAATGCCGCAGGGGATAATCCCCTGAAACCCGCGCCCGCCAATCCCCGCAGAGATGTTGAAGGCAAAGCCGTGGCTGGTAATAAAGCCTCTGCGTGATTTGCTTCTGTTAAACTTGACACCAATCGCACAAATCTTCTGGTCGCCAACCCAAACGCCGGTATACCCGGGCTTGCGGTCACCCTCTATTCCGCAGGAAGCCAAATAATCAATAATGACAGCCTCCAACCGGCGGAGATACCCGTGCAGATCGACCCTTCCGTCCTCCCCAAGCTTCAGCAGCGGGTAGCCGACAAGCTGGCCCGGCCCATGATATGTAATGTCTCCCCCGCGGTCGATTTCAAACAGCGCAATCCCTTGCTCCTTGAGCTGTTCACCGCTGAGGAGAAGATGCTCCGGGTGATTCTGAGAACCGATGGTATAAGTGGGCGGATGCTGCAAAAGGATCAGCTGTTCCAGGCCTGTTCCGGCATCAATGGCCTGCACATGTTCCTTCTGCAGCTCCCAGGCCGCACCATATTCCATCAGGGGGTGATATGAAACTTCCAGCTTGCCAGGTTGCGGGTTATTCATAACGTCAGGTCCCCTTTGAATTAGAGTCGCCAGTCACTGAAAGTTGCAAAATATTAATACAGCTTGCTATCCGGCGTGTAGCCTTCCAGGTTATCCTTCACGCGCTGCAGGAAGCGGCCGCAAATGACGCCATCCAGAATCCGGTGATCCAGAGACAGACAAATGTTGGCCATGGAGCGCACAGCGATCATATCGTTGATGACCACAGGCTTCTTCACAATGGATTCAAAGGTCAATATTGCCGCCTGCGGGTAGTTGATAATCGGGTAGGACAGAATAGAGCCGAAAGAACCGGTGTTGTTGACGGTAAAGGTCCCCCCCTGCATATCTTCCAGGCGCAGCTTGCCGTCGCGGGTCTTTTGCGCTAATTCGTCGATCTCCCGGGCAAGTCCGGCGATGTTCTTCTGATCGGCCTTCTTAATTACCGGTGTCATAACGGAATCTTCAGTGCCAACAGCAAGTGTAATATTGATATCGCGTTTGACAATGATTTTATCAACCGCCCAGACGGAGTTCATAATCGGATAATCCTTAATCGCACTGACTACAGACTTCATCATAAAAGCGAGGTAAGTCAGGTTGATGCCTTCCTTGCGCTTGAACTCATCTTTAAGCTTATTCCGCAGCACGACGAGATTCGTCACATCCACTTCAATCATTGTCCACGCATGGGGAATCTCAGAGACACTCTGGCGCATTCTTGTGGCGATCGTGTTGCGGATCGGGGTGACGTCGATCAAAAATTCTGAACTGCTGCCCCGGCCGCCTTCCACCTCAATTGTCGGAATACGCGGAGATTCGCTCAGGTGCAGTCCGGACTGGCGAACGTGCTCCCGCGTTTCCTGCACTTCGGTCTGAACAGCCTGCAGCACAGGTTGCTGAGCGGCTTCGTGCGCCTGCCGTCCGGCTGCCGAAGCTGCTCCATTGGAGGCATGGACGGCTGCGGCCCCGCCGCTTTCCAGGAACGTCAGCACATCCTTCCGGGTGATACGGCCGCCCATACCGGTTCCCGGCACAGCGGCAAGATTAATACCGTGCTCGGCGGCGAGTGTCTGCACTGCCGGTGAGTAGCGGGAGCGCATGGGAGCGTCAGCTGGACCCCCGGCAGCTGGTAACGGCGGTTTGGCTGCTGCATGCGCCTGCGGAGCGGAATTAACCTGGCCAGCTCCGGCGGATGGAGCTGCCGGAACCGCTGGAGCTGCGGGAGCAGCCACAGCTACAGCGATACGGGCGATAACTTCGCCAACGTTGACGGTCTGGCCCTCTTCCGCGAGCAGCTCCACCAGCGTTCCTTCCACGGTGGAGGGCAGCTCTGCATTGACTTTATCTGTAATCAAATCGCAGATGGGCTCATATTGATCCACTTGATCGCCCGGCTGCTTCAGCCATTTGCCGATCGTCGCCGATACCAGCGACTCAGCCAGCTGCGGCAGAATCACGTCGATCAGCTTTGTATTGTCAGACATATTGTCACTCCTTAAAGTTTTGTAAGCAATACTTCTTGCAGCAACTTCGTACAAAACTCGCTTCGGAAGCATACGCTTAAGTTTTGTAAGCGATACTTCCTGTAGCACTCTTCGTACAAAACTCACTTCGGGAGCATGTACCCGCAGAATCAGAATGTTTAGTATTGAGCCAGCCGGAGCATCTCCGCTTTCACTTTATCTTTGCTCAGCATGAAGAATTTCTCCATCGGCGGGCTGATCGGCATCGCGGGCACATCAGGGCCGCAGAGCCGGAAGATCGGCGCGTCGAGCTCGAACAGACAATGTTCGGCAATAATGGCCGCCACCTCGCCGCCGATTCCGCCGGTCTTGTTGTCCTCATGGACAATCAGCACCTTGCCGGTCTGACGGGCAGCGGCAATAATGGCTTCACGGTCCAGCGGCTGCAGCGTGCGAAGATCCAGTATGTGTGCAGTTATGCCTTCCTCGCGCTCCAGCTCCTCCGCCGCCTGCATCGCAAAATGCAGCGGCAGGCTGTACCCGATCACCGTAATATCGCTGCCTGCGCGCAGCAGGTTCGCTTCTCCGATCGGCACGGTATAATCGTCTTCCGGCACATCTTCCTTAATCAGCTTGTAGCATTTCTTGTTCTCGAAGAATATGACCGGATCCGGGTCACGGACCGCTGCCTTCAGCAGACCTTTGGCGTCATACGCTGAATAAGGCGCCACAATCTTCAGTCCCGGTGTGCCGAAGAAAATTGATTCGGGGCACTGGGAATGATACAGCCCGCCAAATATACCGCCGCCGATAGGCGCGCGGATAACAACCGGGCAGTTCCAGTCGTTATTGGAGCGGTAACGGATTTTGGCCGCTTCGCTAATAATCTGATTGGTTGCCGGGAGCATGAAATCTGAATATTGCATTTCGGCAATGGGCTTCATGCCGTACATTGCCGCTCCAATGGCCACTCCGGCAATCGCCGACTCTGCCAGCGGGGTATCCATCACGCGTTCTTCCCCGAACTGCTCCTGCAGCCCTTTGGTAGTGGTGAACACACCACCCTTAACGCCAACATCCTCACCCAGCACGAACACGGATTCATCGCGTTCCATTTCTTCCTTCATCGCCAGCCGGATCGCATCGATATATTCCATCATTGCCATGAATTATGCTCCTCCTTTGAGGTCTGATTCACTGTATACATGCAGCAGCGTATCTTCCGGTTTCGGGAACGGTGCATTGTCAGCATATTCAATAGCCTCTTTCAGTTCAAGATTGTACTGCGCAGCCAGATCGCGTTCCTGTTCGTCACTCCACAGGCCCAGCTCTATCAGATAGTTGCGGAAGGCGGCGACGCCGTCCTTTTTCCAGTTCTCGTCAACCTCTTCTTTGGTCCGGTAAGCCAGATCGTTGTCCGAGGTGGAATGCGGTGACAGGCGGTACATCATCGCTTCGATTAGCGTTGGTCCTTCTCCTCTAAGAGCTCTCTCCCGCGCTTCCTTAACGACACGGTACACTTCAAGCGGATCATTGCCGTCTACCTGGATGCCCGGGAAGCCGTAGCCTAGCGCACGGTCACTGACTTTGCCGGCGAGCTGCTTATGGGCAGGGATGGAGATGGCGTACTGGTTGTTCTGGCAAAAAATAATGACCGGCAGCTTGTTCACACCGGCGAAATTGCACGCTTCATGAAAGTCACCCTGGTTGCTGGAGCCCTCTCCGAACGTAACAAAAGAAACAAACTTTTTCTTCTGCATCTTGGCCGCAAGCGCGAAACCTACCGCATGCGGAACTTGTGTAGTCACCGGACTTGAGCCGGTTACGATGCGCAGACGTTTGCTTCCAAAGTGGCCCGGCATCTGCCGTCCACCGCTGTTGGGATCCTCTGCCTTGGCGAACACGGAGAGCATCAGCTCGCGCATGGTCATGCCCACGGTAAGCACAAAGGCATAATCGCGGTAATACGGAAGGAAATAATCATTCTGCCGGTCCAGTGCAAAGGCCGCCGCCACTTGCGCCGCCTCCTGGCCGATGCCGGAAACATGGAAGTTAATCTTCCCGGCGCGCTGCAGCAGCAGACTGCGCTCATCGTACTTCCGTCCCATCTGCATATATTTGTACATATCTATGACCTGGCCGTCGCTGAGTCCAAGCTCCTGATGTCTGTTGACTGCTCCTACAGTACCTTGAGATTCCATATGAGAGGTACCTCCTAAAAGTTTTGTGAGCCTAATCCCACTAAATTGGTTTCGTACAAACTTGCATTAGATGTTTAAAATTATAACAACCTGTGCCTGATCTTATAACCTGGTACTAATACATGGCTTGAGTTCATTATAATCCCTTTCTGTACAAAAAGAAAAGAGAGGAAAAGCCGGAATAGAGCTATTTCGGCGTATAACGCTTCACCAGCTCTATCCGGCATTCTCTTTGGGGACCTTTCTCGTATACTAAAAACCGATTGATTTGCCATCTACCGCCAGCATGGCTTCTCCAATAATCTCAGAAAGCGTCGGATGGGCGTGGATGGCTTCGCCGATCTCCCAAGGGGTGGCGTCCAGCAGCTGCGCCAGCGCCGCTTCGCCGATGAGATCGGTCACATGCGGTCCGATCATTTGAACACCGAGAATATCCCCGCTGCTTCGGTCGGCAACGACTTTGACAAAACCGTCCTTCATCCCGTAGACGATAGCTTTGCCGATAGCCGAGAACGGAAATTTCCCGGTCACGACATCATGGCCAAGATTCTTGGCCTCTTTCTCCGTATATCCGACACTGGCCACTTCCGGCCGTGTGTAGACACAGCGGGGTACCTGATGGATATGATAGGGATGGAGCTTCTCACCTGCCAGGTGGTTCACCGCGCGAATACCTTCATGGCTGGCAGCATGGGCCAGCTGCAGACCGCCGATGCAATCGCCGATACCGTAGATATGCGGCTCATTCGTCTGCATGTTGGCGTTAACCTCGATCACACCTTTATCGAAGCGGATATCGGTATTTTCCAATCCAATATTTTCGATATTGGCTACTCTGCCGACAGATACCAGCAGCTTCTCTGCGGACAAGCTCTGACTCTGTTCTCCCTTGCGGGCTTCAATCGTTACGCCGTCCTCCGTTACCACACAAGTCTCAGCATCCACGGTTGTCCCCGTCAGAACTTTGACCCCGCGTTTTTTGAGCAGACGCAGCAGCTCCCGGGCAATTTCCTCGTCCTCCAGCGGCAGCAGCTGGCCTGCGGCCTCGACCACAGTCACCTGTACACCGAAATCAACGAGCATTGAAGCCCACTCCACTCCGATTACTCCGCCGCCCACAATAATGATCGAAGACGGCAGTTCTTCAAGCGTCAGCGCTTCTTCACTGCTCAGAATAACCTTGCCATCCGGTTTAAGTCCCGGCAGCACGCGGGGGCGTGAGCCTGTAGCGACAATAAGATTGGATGAGACTACAGTCTCCATCTCGCCATTCTCCAGTTCCACCGCCACAGCACCGCTGCGCGGAGAGAAAATCGAAGGCCCGATGACCCGGCCTTTCCCTTTGAGGACCTGGATTTTATTCTTGCGCATCAAATATTGCACACCCTCATGAAGCTGTTCCACCACAGCTTCCTTGCGGCGCTGCACCTTCGGGAATACCAGCTGCACGCCTGTTGTTTCGATGCCATAACTTTCGCTTTCATTTATCTCAGCATACACTTCTGCGCTGCGCAGCAGCGACTTGCTTGGAATACAGCCGCGGTGCAGGCAGGTGCCGCCCAGTTTGTCCATTTCGATGACGACAACCGACTTTCCCAGCTGGGCCGCGCGGATCGCCGCCACATAACCTCCGGTTCCACCGCCCAGTATTGCCACGTCACAGGATATTGTCATGATATGTATCCTCCAGTCATTACTCATAAGTTCTGCATAACCTATTACATTGTACTCTCTTTTATGCCCATTACAAACTTATAATCGTCATGTATTCATGGACTTTTTCCTGGTGAAGCGTTATCATATGGGGGAATCCAAAGGGCTGCGAAGGAGATGGAACCCTCATGAAACTGCTGATTTCACGCTTCATTGCCATCCTTATTCTGGTTATTCCCGGCCTGCTGGCCATGACGGGCTTCCTTATGATGAAAGATGATATTTTCAACTATATCTCCATGCATGGTGACGATGCCGTGACACCGGATTTTGCCTGGCTGCATTTTGGCGGGGGGCTGTTGCTCTTCTTGGCCGGGATGAGCTTTCTCGGAGGCTGGATTCTGACGCGTGACCGTAAAAAGAACTATGTCGGCCCCCGGTTCAGAGAGAAGCAAAAAATCCAGCAGCCGCCTGCTGCGAAAAGTAATCCTTAACTGTAATTAACTTAAATCACTTGACCAGGCATTTCCGAAGTCATTCGGAGATGCCTTTTTCTTTTTTGATTCTATGAATCCTTTGGGAAATAAGGTATATTTTCCCTGTAACTTATTTCAATCAGGGAGTGGTATGTCTTGCTGCATCAACAACAGGCCCCAGTACTGGACAGCAATGCGATTATCGTATCCGGCGCAGGCAAAACATTAAATCAGACCAAGATCATCCGCAACGTTTCTTTCGCTGTGCCTCAAAATAGCATTTTCGCCATCATCGGCCCGAACGGAGCGGGCAAAACAACGCTGCTGCGTCTCATCACGGGTCTCTTGACTCTGGATGAAGGAACGATTACTTATTCCAGCGATCCGCGGCAAATCTCAGTATTGCTGGAGAACGATTACTTATTTGAGACCAAAACCGGGCGTGAAAACATCCGTGATTTCTGCATCTATTTGGACGTAAGTCCCGCATTAGTTTCTACGATGATCGAACGATACGCTGCTCTTCTGCAGCTCGAAACCGCACTTGATAATAAAGTGGCTACCTACTCCAAAGGCATGAAACGAAAGCTGTCGCTGCTGATTACGCTGCTGAAGGATTCCCCCATCCTGCTGCTGGACGAGCCCACCTCCGGTGTCGATCCCGAATCAAGACTGGTCATGCGCAGTGTTCTGCGCGGTTTGAAGGATGAAGGCAAAACACTTATCCTTACCTCTCACGATCTGGCGGAGGTTCAAAAAACCAGCGATTGGATCACCATTCTGATCGGCGGTTCCAATGTAGAAACCATTCATAATCAAGAATTCTGCGGTGATTTGGAGCAACGGTTCTTCACTATACTTAAGGAGGCTAGATAATGAGGCTGCATCCGGTGAACAAATTGAATATTAAAGATGTCCTGAGAACCCCCTCCTATGTTGCCATGCTCCTAATCATGATAATCTTGCCGTTTAACTCCCTGCTGCAAATTCTGAGAACCAACACCGGCCCAATGTCCTTTATTCCGGTATATATTTACCTTGTCCTGAACCTCTCGATCTATCTCTTTCTTAATATGATTGCCCTCAGTCTAATAGTTATTTCCGAAAAAACCTCGGGGCGCTGCGAATATTACCTTGCCAATAAGGTCGATATCCGCCAGCTAACTTCTTTATACAGCCGCTCCGCCTTTGTGCTAAGCATTGCTCCTATCCTGCTTTTTAATGCTCTCGTGTTTGCCTATGCCCTGGTTTCCCGGGAAGCCTTGCTGCTCCATCTGTTCCAGAATGTTGCTTTTGTGATGTTTGCTGCGGCTTATCTCTTGTTTACCTATGCGGCCACCGGAACATTGACGCTGTTCTCCATGCTCTCCAAGTCCCCCGAGCGGGTGAGGACTTTCCTTTCGGTCAGTGCCGTTCTGTTTGTGTTTGCCGCCTCACTGCCTGGCACATTCCTCCGCAAGCTCGGGATTACACCGGATGGTAACGCCATCCTCTGGATTACCGGCTGCATGCTGCTTCTCCTCGCTGCACTCTGCACCGCTGTGCGCTCCTCTCTAAACGGGAAGCTGAGCAATGAAAGCATTATATTATCCTACAAACAGTAGCTCCATTTTTCGGAAAAGTCCAAAAAGCAGCAAACCCGCCCCAGTCCCACTGCTTGTCTGGATGACGTATCCTGCTGCTTCCCGTTAGCCGTTCTAATTCTGGACTGTGCCCTTATATCGCTGCCTCATCCTTAGTACCCCGAACCAGTTCGCTGTACAGTCCGCCTTGCTGCAGCAGTTCGTCATGTGTGCCCTGCTGCAGCAAACGTCCGCCCTGCAATACCAGGATACGGTCCGCCGCACGGATGGTGCCCAGTCTGTGGGCGATCACGAAGCTGGTCCGGCCTTTCATCAGCGCCTGCAGCCCTTCCTGAATCTTGATTTCAGTCACCGTATCAATGCTGCTGGTCGCTTCATCCAGCACCAGCATGGAAGGATTGGCGAGAATCGCTCTTGCGATCGCCAGCAGCTGCTTCTGCCCCTGGCTGATCCCGCTGCCGTCCACGGAGAGCATCCGCTCATAGCCGCCGCGCATCCGCATGATGAAGGAATGGGCATTCGCCAGCTTCGCCGCCTGCTCCACTTCCTCGTCCGTAGCGTCCAGCCTGCCGTAGCGGATATTGTCGCGGATTGTGCCTTTGAACAAGAAGGAATCCTGCAGCACAAAAGCCATCTGGCTGCGCAGACTTTCCCTGCGGATGGACGAAAGCTCCATGCCGTCCAGCGTAATGCTTCCTTTGCCCGGATCATAGAACCGCGACAAGAGGCCTATCAGTGTTGTCTTGCCGGCCCCTGTAGGTCCGACGAGGGCGATCATCTCGCCCGGCTTCGCCTCAAAGCTGATATTCTGCAATATATCGGCGCCGCCGTCATAAGAGAAAGAGACGTCCTTGAACGTTACCGCCCCCTCTACCTGTTCCAGCGATACCGCCGCGCCTTCATCCTTGGCTTCAGTCTCTTCGTCCATAACCTCAAACACCCGCTCCGCCCCGGCAATCGCCGACAGCAGTGTGTTCCACTGGTTCGCCAGATCATTAAGCGGCCGCGTAAATTGACGTGTATACTCCACAAAGGCGATGATTACACCGACAGTGACCAGGCCGCGGACCGCCAGCAGGCCGCCCACACCGGCAACAATGGCAAAGCTCAGATTGTTCAGGCCATTCATCAGCTTGGGAATGAAGCCGGAAATGGACTGCGCCCAATACCCGGACAGCATAATCCGCGTATTGCGTTCACGGAAACCGGAAATGACCCGCTCCTCCTGCGAGAACGCCTTGATAATCCGTTGTCCTGACAATGTTTCTTCTATATAGCCGTTGAGCTCGCCCATGCTGCGCTGCCGCTCCTTGAACAGCGGACCGGTACGCCGCGTTATCCAGCGCATCCCCAGCGTCATCAGCGGCACTACAATGAACGTCAGCAGCGTTAGCAGCGGACTGAGCCATAGCATGACACCTACGGTACCCAGCAGCGTAAGAACACTGGAGAAAATCTGGATCGCCGAGCTGTTTAGCGTGGAGCTGATATTCTCGATGTCATTGGTCAGGCGGCTCATAATTTCCCCCTGCTGTCTGCGGTTGAAGAAGGAAATCGGCAGACGGTGCAGATGGGCAAACAAATCGGTGCGTATCCGGTAGATTGTCTCCTGGGCAATTTCGATCATCCAAATATTTTGCAGCCAGGAAGTTAATGAATTGAGCACATATACAAGTGCAAGGGTAATGAGGAAGGTCCCCCAGGTTCTGCCCCCCGATCCCTCTAGGTAATGATCGACCGCCCGGCTGATCAGATAAGGTCCAAGCAGCGCCAGACCGGAGCTGAACAGCACCATCAAAAGCACGAGGAACAGCTTGGCTTTGCGCTCGGCAAGATAACTCCAGATCCGTTTCAGCGTAGCCGGCCAATTTTTCGCTTTCGCTTGGGGCTTGCGGCTCGAGGCCGCCCCGAAGCTTCTACCCTCTCCAAGCCCCAGATCCAGCTTCGGATGCTTGAAAGGTTCAATTAATGCTTTGAACATGATGCACCGCCTCCTTACCCTGGGATTCATATATTCTCCGGTAGAGCGAAGAGCCGGTCATAAGCTCTCCATGGGTACCTTTGGCGATTAAACGGCCTTCATCCAGCAGCAGGATCAGGTCTGCCGATACCGTGGAGCTGATCTTCTGGGTAATAAGAAAGGTTGTGCAGGACATATGCTTCAGTTCCTCCAGCAAAAGACTTTCCGTTACTGCATCTAGCGCACTGGTGCTGTCATCCAGAATGAGTATCGCAGGCTTTCGCACAAGCGCCCGGGCGATAGTCAGCCGCTGCTTTTGCCCGCCGGACAGATTGACCCCCCGCTGCCCCAGCATGGTGTCATAGCCTTGAGGAAGACCTGTCACCGTTTCGTGGATTTGCGCCGCAGCTGCTGCCCGCTCGATCTCTTCCCGGGTTGCGTGCTCATTCCCCCAGGCAATATTGTCACGTACCGAGCCGGTGAAAAGCAGTACCTCTTGTGGCACATAACCAATCGCTCCCCTCAGCTTGGCAATGTCCAGCTCCGAGCTGTCCACACCGTCAATTGCGATCACCCCATGGTTCTGCTCATATAACCGGGGAATCAGTCCGACCAACGAGGACTTCCCGGAGCCCGTTGCCCCCATAATCGCCACCCGTTCTCCAGATTTCACCTTGAAGGAGATCTCTTCCAGCACTGCGATCTCGCTCCCCGGATAACTGAAGCTGACATTTTCAAATTCAACCTCACCCTGTATAGCAAAAGATCCGGTATAGTCACTGCGTCCAGAAACGCCACGCTTACGCTCATAGGCCTGTATGCCTTGCTCCGCCGTTACGTCCTGAACTGCATCTGCCGACATCACTTCCGCCACCCGCTGCGAAGAAGCTATTGCACGCGAGAACGTCGCCATGATCGAAGACAAGGCTGACATAGCACCTATCGTCCGCAAAGAGTAGTTAATGACCGCCACGGTCTGTCCCAGGGTTGCTTCCCCTGCAGAAATCTCAATCCTTCCAAACCATAAAACCGCCATAATCCCCGCGTTGACGATCAGCATAATCAGCGGAGCTGTTGTTTCCGTCAATCGCAGTGCAGCTACAGTTGACTTCATCAGCTCTCCGCTGAATGAAGCAAACCGGCCAATCTCATGGCCCATACGTACAAACACACGAATTAAGCGGATGCCGGTCAGATTCTCCTGAATAACGCCGTTTACTCCATCAAGCCGGACCTGGACGCTGCGAAACAAACCTGATGACCTGCGTATCACCCACGCCAGGAACAGAATCAGCACCGGCAATGTCACCGTCAGCAGCAGCCCCAGCTTCACATGCACGACCAAAGCCATAATCACACTACCCAAGACAACTAGCGGCACCCGGGTCATAAACCGCAGCCCCATAAATATTGTATCCTGCAGCTGGGTCACATCTCCCGTAAGGCGTGTAATCAGTGACGAGGTCGGAAAACGGCTGAACACTTCATAGGTGAAGGACTGCACCTTCCCGTACAGCTTATCCCTGAGATCAAAGGCAAACCCCTGACTGGCATGAGACGCAAAAAAAGAGCTGAGCACACCCGCCGCAAACGCTATAACCGCGCTTACTGCAAGTACACCGCCCCACAGCCAGACTACTGAATTATCCTTCTCCCTGATCCCATTATCGATAATTTTGGAGATCAGCAAAGGCTGCGACAGTTCCACCGAAAGCTCGATAAGCATCATTACCAGGGCGGCGATTGCCGCCACCCGGTATCTTTTGAGATAAGAAAAAATTAAGTTCATCGACGTTACCCCATTTGATTATTCGTAGAGCGCATCCCGCAGGCGGGTGGACATTGCCGAACCCTGCCCCGTCTTGAGTATCACCCGCCGCAGCGCCTTGTTGCTCCGGTTCATTTCTGCTAATTCATCAAGCATTTCCGTCAATAAACTTTGCGTTTCCGGGGACAGTTCCCCACTCTCCTGAAGTGCTGCCATTTTCTCCTTATAATGCTCCATTTTCTCCGTCAACTGCCAAACTTCCTTTCTGTCAAGGCTTCTCCTGTGGAAGTCCATAATTGCGTATATTATAACATATCACCAGGGAAGCACACTTTAAAGCGGTTGCTGAATTTAAAAACACGATGGCAATGATTTCACTGGCAAGTTCAGCCACGAGTATGATACTCTAATAAAGTCGCATTTTTCGGTATACTATTACACAGGTTGAAGAACGAAAGGATAGATGGACGTGGCACAGTTGTTTTTCAAGTATGGAGCAATGAACAGCGGCAAATCCATTGAGATTCTCAAGGTAGCCCATAATTACGAGGAGCAGGGCAAGTCGGTGCTCATCTTCACTCCATCCCTGGACGATCGGGACGAGGTCGGGTATATTTCCTCCCGCATCGGACTGCGCAAGCAGGCCATAGCTATCGACGAGAACACAGATATATACAGCATAGTCAGCAGCAATCTGCCGAAGCCTCACTGCGTGCTGATCGACGAATGCCAGTTTCTGACCAAGGACTGCATTCTCCAGCTTGTGCGTATTGTGGATGAGCTGAACATACCGGTAATGGCTTTTGGACTAAAAAATGATTTTCAGAACAACTTATTCGAAGGCAGTAAATATATGCTGATCTACGCGGATAAAATTGAAGAGATGAAGACGATCTGCTGGTTCTGTGAACGGAAAGCCACAATGGCGCTGCGCGTAGAGAACGGCAAACCCGTTTACAGCGGCAAGCAAATCCAGATCGGCGGCAACGAAGCTTATTATCCGGTCTGCCGCAAATGCCACAAGAATCCGCCCTTGTAAATATAAAAGCATTCCAGCCTCTTTACAAAGAGCCGGAATGCTTTTTTGGTTAGTCCGATGACGATATCTCCTTCAACGCCCTATGTTCGTCTTCCCTGCTCACAAACAGTTCATGCTGCACTGGCAGGTTCCCACCATAAATTGCACGGTTGGTTGCAGCCCGCATGCCTCCATTAATCTTGGAACGGTGACGGATGCCCGCTGCGGCAAGACGGCTCTTCACCTTGAAATACTGGGCCTGATCAAATGTATTGAAGAGCAGTGTCCTCTCCCGCGGAACAAAGAAATGTAAGATGCCCGTTAAAAAGCTCAGTTGCGTCCTCCTCCTGTTCCAACCCCTCACTGCCATCAACTGCAGCCGCAACTAATTCAAGTAACGCTCGTTCAGCACATTCAAATGATGAAGTTCATGTCCGATAATGAGGCAGGCCTGTGCTCTAACCGACATTGCTGTCGAACGAAACATTCCTCTCCGGGTCCAGGCATCTTCCGGCAGACTGTCCAGCAGAGCCAGGGTAGACTGGCGGACCGTCTTGTATTGGCTGACCAGTTCCTGCAGAGTGAAACGTTCAAAATCACCTGCTGCCACATAATCATTTTCCTCGTACCCGGGCAGTGGCGCTTGTTCTCCTCTGGCAAAACAAAGCAAGCGGTAAGACATAATCCGGTCATTGTCGGTCAGGTGGCCAATCATCTGCTTAACACTCCACTTCTCCGGTGCATAACGGTAGTTCCCCTGCTCTTCACTTAAGGCTCCCAGCAAATCAAAAAAGCTTCTGGATTGCTCCCTCAGAATGGCCGCCAACTCTCCATCAGCTGGTACTAGAGCGATATATCGCTCCTGAACCTCAAGATACTCATTTTTTTCCGGACGCTGATTCATCAATTATCGCCTCACTTCCAACAATATTAAGAAAAATTTGGTGAAAAGAACAAAATCTTATTGTTGTATTTTAGTTCATTAGGTATAATATTTGCAAGATTAAAGGTTGCGTTAATCTGACCTTCGGGAGTGTCGGTATGCTGGATTCTGTACTATTTATCGTGTTTTCGGTACTCGAAAGTACCGCATTATTTTATCTGGCATTTAAGATATTCAAGATTGATCTTTATCCGAAAGAGATAGTCTTTGCCGGTTTGATTATGGCTTTCTTTTCATATTGCTTACGCTTTAATTATTCGATGTCGAAAACAGATGTATTCTTACAGTATACTTTGGTATTTCTCTTCATCTGGCTTCTGTTTCGCATTCATATATTTTATGCTGTTATTATGACAGGTATGACCTATCAAGCGTATATGTTAATCCAGTCGCTACTGTACTTGTTCATGAATCTCACCGGTCTGGTTAAAATGAATTTCCCTTCACTTTCCACGGGCTCCTACCTGTTGCAGTTATTAACTGTTACAGCTTCTCTTATTATTGCTTACTACATTGGCAAAAAAAGAAAAGGGTTTGATTTTGTACCGGACAAGCCAGAAGGAAGAATTGATATTGGCAAACGCGATAAAATATTATTCGCCCTAAGTATACCCTCTGTTCTTTTAGTAATATTAATGCTGTACCTTGTTGAATATTTACCGAACTTGTTCTTTCTTATCCCTCTTCTTTATGGGATGCTTTTATTTGGGTATCTGTATTATTCAAGTCAAAAGAATCGTGGTGATGAGTTTTGAATAGCTTGGCTCTTAAGATTTCAACTGCTATTAAAAAGGCGAATCCCGAAGAAACAGGTTCTATCGAGGTCATGCAATACTCCCTGAATATTATACTGAACACACTTCTAATGCTGGTAAGCTCGGCAGTGATTGGATGGTTCATAAATAATCTAGCTGCAACCTTATTATTTTTTGTAAGCTTCTCCTTCCTGCGGGTCTGTTCGGGAGGCTTTCATTTAAGGACGGCAACTGCCTGCAACATAGTAACAACTCTATTATGCGTCCTTATACCCTTTTTTCTCCACTTTTCAGGAAGTAAACTGTTGTTAATCAATGCAACCAGTTTAATAATAATGATCTTCTTTGCTCCTAATCCGGACAAAAATGCCCAAATACCTCTCCATTGGTATCCGGGGCTGAAGGCCGCCTCAATAGCAATTGTCTCTTTAAATTTTTTCATTGGATCGTCTGTCTTTGGACTGGCCTTTCTCGTCCAGTCTTTAACAGTAATACCTTGGAGAAGGAGGTACTAACTATGAAAGCACTTGTGGCTAAACGCGCTTCAGCTGCACTTGAAGCATCCGCCCGTTTTTTCGTCTCCGTTATGAAAATTAGTTTACACAGCCCTGAAGCACCAAAAGAATTGCGGAAGTAATTAAACAAGGATGGGGAAAACATGCGTGTCTTACAAAACGACGGCTCCTCCCTGGACATCCAGGAAGAAGAGATATTGTATTTTTCCAGCTACAAAAATGCAATATTCGTCCATACGAAAGAAGGCGAGTTTGTTCTCCCCACTACTCTTTCCGATCTATTGGTTGCTTACAAGGGTAAAGGATTTGAGCGTCTTGACCGCAGCAATGTCGTGAGTCTCAGCAATGTGGACAGTTATGATGCGGAGCGGAAGATCGTTCTTTTTAATCAAGGAGAACAATTCGCCACGGTATCTGAGTCCAATGAAGCCCGCCTCAAAAAACACTTGGCAGGACGCAAAAAAGATTCCTCGCAATAAGAGAACAAAGGCAGCATCAACAAGCAACGATCCCGGTGCACATTAGCACTGGGATCGTTGCCTTTATTCAACATCCTTCGACCCAATCCTTCATTTTCCCATATCATTCATTTTTTGTAAAGGGGAATTCACGCTGTGAATACCAGGAGACGGATTTCTTTCCAAATGGTACCATTTAGATAGATTACTATAATTTAAGTCATTCTAAATAACCGATGGAGGAATCTAATGGATTATTACTTTCATCCTTCTCCGCGCCCCTCATCCCTTGAAATGTTATCTGACGAACAGTTATTGAACATCTATGAATTGGCGGTGGAGGCGAAGGCTTCGCCTGATTTTATTGAAATTATTAAAAATGTACTGAACGGGAGAAAATTAATGGGCTCAGAGCACCTGGATGCTTGATGCTGTTATAATCTCAGCATATTCTTACATAGTTTTACTCACGGGCCATCTATTCACCATGCAGTCATGATGAATAGATGGTTTGATTCTACCCGCCTGCCCATAAACAGCAAAGAAGCCATCCCCACTTCAATGTGCAGGGTGGCTTCTTTTATTGGGATGATTAATGAATAGATAAAGGAGAGTACTTCAGGACTACTCGATGAATTCTGTCTTGAAGACGTTGTCGAGCTTTCCGCCCAGTCTTTTTTTGAGAGGCACCTTGATATCCCGGCCCAGTTCTTTGAAGAAGGTTTCGATATCACACTTCACATTCTGTGCCATGGCGATTACGGTTCCGTCCCCCACGATATTCTGGTTCACTTCGAGAGGCACGTCCACTTCGATATCATATTTCTTGGACAATGTTTTGATGTATCTCGCGAAGATCTCCAGCAGCTCTTCGTTGTTGAAATTTTCGATTGCTGCTTTTCCCTTGCTGGTAAATTTCATGTTAACTCTCATTTGAGATATCCCCTTTTCTGTGTAACCATTTTTGTTGTTGGTTTATGGATCAAGATGAATAGATGGCTGCAAGAAAGGGCAACATTATTCATTTTTGAAAACAATAGAACAGACGCACGCTCATTTAAACGCGCCCTTAACCTGCTGCACCTTAAATTGGGTAAACTCCTTAAGTGCCTGGATAACCTCGTCCTGCTCCTCATCCTTCAGCTCATAGATGCATTCCCGCAGCCACTCGCCGAAAATATAGGCCTGCCGGCCTTTTCGGGGCTGCTTGCGGAGTGAATCCAGATTGCCTTCAAATTTGTCGTTGAGCACATCGGTAAGGTTATATTTCTCAATTTTTTCTATTACCATTCCTGCCCCATATTCCGTTTCATAAACGATGACCTCATCGGAATCAAACGAAACGTACGAAGTCTCTTTCCCTTCCTTGGACCGAAACTCCTTCAGCTTGTTAAATGCCGTCTCATATATATAATCCTGGGACTGATTAAGGACAGGCAGCTTGTAGCCCTGCTTAAGCGTCTTGATGTATTCAATATCCGGCATATAATCAGCCAGATGATACATGCGGTTCTTAAGATCCGCTCCAAGCGCTTCAATGATCTTATCCAGGTTATCTTTGAGAGGAATACTTTCCCCGCGTTCAATCTTGCTGAGCTGAGAGTAACTGATGCCGCTCTTCTCTTCCAGTCCTCTTAAGGTCAACCCGCGTGCTTTTCTGAAGTGCCGGATAAAATCCCCCAGCTCATCAGGATAGTTATCGAAATCGTTCATGGGAGTCACCTCTACCTATATCATAACACAAGATAACACTTTGTGTTTCAATATAACAATTAATCCCTAAAATACTTGCTGCTTATTTAAGCATTATTCTTATTTTAGCGTCATGCTTTACCGATAAAACATTTGTATGGTAAATAATTCTTTGATTTGGAGGAAATACCCATGAAATCCATCCCCTCAATCTCAAGTAACGTTAACACTAATACCGCAAACCAAACCATTGCTTCTCCCCGTGGCAAGGAAATCCAAAGCTTATTAAGCCAAAAAAGCAAATTAAATGAAGAAATCAGCGCGGTTAAGGCCGATAAAGATTTGGACACGAAGATGAAGGCCGAACGGGTTCAGTCCCTGAGGACCTCAATCCAAAACATTGATGCCCAAATTGCCGAGCTCAAAGCCCAAGAAATGCAAGAAAAAGCTGAACGCAACCGGCCCGAGCAGCAGGACAGCAAACCAATGTCAACAGACAGCTCTGCAGCAGTGCTGGACGTTGTTTTAAAGCACAGCACGACTTATGACCGCCTAGGCAAGCTGGTGGGCCTGAGCAAGAAGCTGGAAGGCTCTATAGACCCGTTAAAGAGCGAATCCAAGATGGAGCACGACAGACTGGCTAACAACCCTACCAAAGATATTGGCAGATACGAAATGCTGGAGAATGCAGAATATACCGTCCTGCAGACCAAACGGGAACGGATACTGGATATCCGCTCTACCATACATAATGTCGATCAAAAAATTGGCGAGTTGGTTTCCGAGCTCAAAGAGGATAACTCCCGCTTGTCACAAGCAAATAAAGCCGTACCGGAAATTTCCCGACTTGAGGAAGATACGAATAGTGTTAAGAAGGATACCAAAGACAGCACTTCGAAAGATAAATCGCTCTCGGGAGACCAAAAAACTGGGGATGATGCTGGAGCTTCCGGGGTGGTAAAATCAATTGACGTACGGGTGTGAAGGCTTTCGAGGAGATTAACAAAAACCGCTATTCACTCGATTAGTTAATCAAATGAATAGCGGTTCAGCTAAACTGAGATTTGTTTCATTGAAGATTTCAACTAAAATTCTGATCAAAACATATATTAGTTTCACATTTAATTTTGTACCATTTACCACCATAACCCTCGTTTTCTTGTACAACCAGTCTATTTCCGCATCGTAGGCAATTCTTTGTTACGCTGCTATCTAACTTATACTCTTTAACGTATTCTTCGGCATGCTCTACCCCTTTGATTTCTTGTCTAAGTGCTTGGTCACTGATATCGAATTCTTTCATGTCTCCTCTACTAGCATGTATAGACCGGCCAAACGCACCAAACCCTCCAACCAATTCGTGATGATGAGTACTAATCCGTCCTCCACCTCTTTCAAACAACTTGATGATTGGCTCATATGTATCATGAAATTTAACAGCAACCGGGTTGCCGGCATCAATCAGAATGCACCATTGAATATAGTTGATGCAAATTATTTTTAGAACCGTTAAATTTATCGGCTCAAGATTAGGACAAATTTCATACAGATTATCAAAATCGAGAATCCCCATTTCATTATTAATGATTTTGGCCATGCCCGCAAAAATACTAACGCCTTCAATAGACATAAATTGTAATAAAACGCCAACTCTACGATAGTATTCAGCGATAAGTGTAGCGTCTGCCGTATATTCACCTTTAGACCTCACTTCTTCATACCTTTTATTAGAGATATCTATATAATACTTAGCATCAATATTGTTAATTCGATTTACGGCTCTTGTATAATGACTCTTCATAATAGCTCCCTTACTTTGAACAGTTATTATCTAAACGTTCGTTCATAATCTTCGAAACGGATCTTTCTAATTTGTTTACGGTCAGTTGTTCTAACAATGATTCCTTCTGATTTGCCTGTTGCTTCGATCCCCACTTGCGTATTTTCGAACCTTGTTAAGTAAGAATATGTATTCTCAAGAGAAGTTGGAAATTGCGAACCCTTGATGGTTTCCAGAAGGGGTGCGGACTGCAAATCCATGCGCTCTACAAATCTCTTCTTCTCAATTTCATCATAAAACGGCTGATTACCATGATCTCGCCACTCCGCAATTTTCTCCTGCGATAATTCTAGTAATCTAATTAATTCATCCTTATCCAAGGAGAACACGTCAAATACACGATACCCTTGAGTTCTTCTGTCAGAATAGTTCTTAGATGCTTTAGTTTTTCCTCCATAAGATTCCTGATAAATTACGGTTAATGCCCAGTCCCCCTGTGAAAAGATATCTGCTGTTACTTTCTCTGCTAACGGTTTAAGGAATTCTGCAATGTTCCCGTAAGGATTACCGATTCTGTCTCCTTTTGCATATAACAATTCTTCTCTGGAACCAATTAGATAATCAACTTCGTTATAATCATTTTTAAATAGAATGATTCTTGAATTTTCACCATCTACTTTTTCGTAAACAAAAACATCGTCTGATTCTGAGAAGCCTTTGGACTCCGTTAATACATCATTTAAGCGGCCCCGTTCACCTAATTGATGATAGGTAAGAATGCTTGGGTACTTTGTTAAAGAATTAATTTTCTTCAAATTCAATATATAACTTCCTCTCTCAATGAAAATATTATTCAAGCATGATCGCGAAATGATTGAAGTTGGTTGTAAACAGTGTTACTCTATCAACGGTAAACTCAAATCTTCAATACCTCTATTAATATTCACTATTTTAGTTATAAAGAAAGGTAATACTATGATAAAAGTTGATAACTTATCCTTTTCATTTCCGCAAAAAGAACTCTATAAAAATATTTCATTTACGTTAGAAGAGGCACAACATTGCGCTTTTATAGGAACAAGTGGCAGTGGAAAAAGTACACTGATAGATATACTGATGGACCCAGAAAGATATATTTTCGATGGCATGTTAGAGATGGAACAGGCTTGCACAATTGGGTATGTAAGTCAGTTCTCGCAACTGGACAAATCTAAAGAAACAACAGTTTTTGAATATGTAGGAGAAGAATTTATTAAGATACAAAATGAAATAAAATCTATTTGCACTGAAATGGAAACATCATCGGATATTGATTCGTTACTAGAAAAGTATCAATTAGCTTTAGACGCATTTGATTCAATTGGCGGGGATGATTTTGAAAGCAATATTAAAAAGAAACTAAATCTAGCAAACCTCATGAAGCTAAAAGATCTTAGGGTATCCGACCTGAGTGGCGGCGAATTCAAACTTATTCAAGTGATGAAGGAAATGCTTAGTAGTCCAGACTTAATGATTATGGACGAACCAGATGTATTTTTAGACTTTGAAAACCTAAATGCGCTTAAAAATCTTATTAATTCCCACAAAGGAATGCTGCTAGTTGTTACGCACAACCGATATCTATTGAATCATTGTTTCAACAAAATTATACACCTTGAAAACATGGAGATCCAAGAGTTTAATGGGCGATATATTGATTATAACTTCTCATTACTTCAAACTAAAATTGAGTTACAGGAGCTCACGGTCGCTGAGCATGAAGAAATTGAGAGAAACGAGAACATCATCAATAATCTTAGAGTTATCGCAACCTATAATTCAGAAGCATCTAGAGGGAGAGCTTTAAAAGCTAGAGTTAGGTTTCAAGAGAGATTGGAAGCGCGTAGAATTAAAGCGCCATTCGTAGATATTAAGCAACCGAATATCAGTTTAGGTATTGATAATGAAATTGAAGACACCGTTGTTGTAAATGTCAATAATTATAGTGTTTCCTTTGATGAATTGCTTTTAGAAAATGTTAACTTTGAGATAAAATCAACTGATAAAGTAGCCCTTATCGGTTCAAACGGAACTGGGAAGACGACTTTACTCCGAGAAATCTTTAAAAATAATCATGATTCAATTGAAATAAACGCGGATGTTAAAATGGCTTATTTATCTCAGCTTCAAAGCGAAATACTAAAGGATTCTAATACAATACTGGAAGAATTCATCGATGACGGGTTTAAAACTTATGATGAGATAAGATCGTATATTTCAAACTATGGCTTTGAAGGAGAAATCGTTAATCAAAAGATAGAATCTTTATCTGGTGGAGAAAAAAATATGCTTCAATTGGCTAAAGTTTCTGCCAGTAAAGCAAACGTATTGCTTCTTGATGAACCGACAAGCCATTTAGACACCTATACACAAATAGCACTGGAGAAAGCCATTGAAGACTATAAAGGTGCGATTCTCATGATTTCTCATGATTTCTATTCTGTGGTAAATGGTATGGATTATGTTTTAATCCTTGCCGATAAGACGATTAGAAAAATGAGTATGCGAAAATTCAGAAAGATGATTTATGCTAGTCATTTTGATAGAGACTATTTAGAAACTGAACAAAAGAAAAAATCAATTGAAATGAAAATAGAATTGGCTTTAAAAGATACTGATTTTGAACTTGCAAAAGTATTGGTTGATGAGCTGGAAGAGCTGATTAAGTTGCTTTAAACTACAACCTTCTGGAATGAAATATTTACAAGAAGAAAGACACTGATGAATAGGATCTCAGTGTCTTTTTACTGCATTCATTTCTGAATAGCTCTTGCGCTAGAAAATCATAAACCTCCCTTACTGCTCACGCTCACTGCTCCTAACCCCTTCAAGAAACCTTATGCTCAATCCGCAGCTTGTCAGCTACCATGGCAATAAATTCTGAGTTAGTCGGCTTGGATTTGGAGATATTAATGGTATAGCCGAACAGGTGGGAGATGCTGTCGATGTTGCCGCGGGTCCAAGCCACTTCAATGGCATGACGGATCGCGCGCTCTACGCGTGAAGGTGTGGTCTTGAATTTCTCAGCGATGGCCGGATATAGTGTCTTGGTGATAGCACCGAGGATTTCGATATTGTTGTACACCATCGTAATGGCTTCCCGTAAATATTGGTAACCCTTAATATGGGCTGGAACGCCGATTTCATGAATGATTGAGGTAATGTTGGCATCCAGATTTTTGCCTTTGGAGAGTGGCACAACATTGTTGTTATTTCTGGAGCCGGAATAATTGGACATGCTGGAGGAGGAGCTCATACTGCCTTGGGTACCGACAAGCTGACGCACACGATTCGCCAGAACCTCCATATCAAACGGCTTAAGAATATAATAGGACGCGCCAAGCTGCACAGCTCTTTGAGTGATGTTCTCCTGCCCAAAAGCAGTCAGCATAATGATCTTCGGTTGCGGATTCAAATCCATATCACGCAGGCGTTCCAGGACGCCAAGTCCATCTAAATGCGGCATGATGATATCAAGAATAAGCACATCCGGAACTTTACGTGCCCCGCTAAGCATTTGAAGCACTTCTTCACCATTATAGGCTATGCCTGTAACGGTCATGTCTTCCTGTTCCGTAATGTATTCAGCAAGCAAGTTCGTAAATTCCCTGTTATCATCGGCCAACAACACTTCAATATTCTGCACTGGCTGCTTCCTCCTTATTTATATCTGCTATTCGAAAATAACATTTATTGTCTCCCTTACATTTTCGACATGCTAATCAAATATCCTTCTGTCGAAAATTATTTTTCTTTATTTTTTTTCGGCGTTGGATTATAATTAAATATTTTGTTTCATATTTCGATCTTTCTCGCTTGGCTTCGACAAAAAAATCTTAAGGCTAAACCGCCTTAAGATTGTAGGGAGCAATATTGCTCTGCTGAGCCACACCAGAGTCCTTCAGCATCCATTCGATGAAGCAGCCATACCCTGACTTCGGGTCATTGACGAATACATGGGTCACTGCGCCGATTAAACGTCCATTCTGCACAATCGGACTGCCGCTCATGCCTTGAACGATTCCTCCGGTTTTGTCGATCAGACGGGGATCTGTAATGCGCAGCACCAGACCTTTGGTTGCCGGGGACTGCTGCTGGGCAACATGGATGATCTCCACATTGAACCGCTCGACCTGCTGTCCGTCAACAACCGTAAGAATTTGCGCGGGCCCTTCCTTGACTTCACTGCTCATGGCAATCGGTATCGGCTGCTTATACAGGCTGTGCTCCGGATTGCGGGTCATTTTGCCAAAGATCCCGAAGTCCGTATTGCTTTGAACATTGCCAAGCACTTGGCTCTCCTTTAGAAATACAGCACGTTTCTCGCCGGGATCGCCGTCCTGGCTCTTGGAGATTGAGGTCACACTGGACTGGACGATGTGACCGCTGCCGACGACAATCGGTGTTCCGGTATTCATGTCCGTAATGACATGGCCCAGAGCGCCATATACGCCCTGCTCAGGAGCATAGAACGTTAAGGTGCCGACACCGGCTGCTGAATCGCGGATGTACAGCCCCAATCTCCATACCTTGTCATTACGGTCATAAGCAGGCTTCAGCTTCGCTGTTTGTTCTTTCCCGTCACGTTTGTACACGATGGTCAGCGGCTCATTTGCCATTCCTGCACGCTCCACAAGCTTGGCTACCTTAGATACCTCGTCCAGTTTGTTCCCGTCAATCGAGATCATCAGATCACCCGGCATAAGGCCGCTGTTCTCTCCAGGTGAAAGCTTGGACTGCTCGGATACTTCAATAAGATGATGGCCCACAACCAGAACACCTGCTGACTTCACTTTGACGCCAATCGTCTGGCCTCCAGGGATGACTTTCAGCTCCCTGTCAATTCCTTGTACCGGCGTGTCAGGCGGAATATCCAGGGGTGATGCATAGGCCTGGAGAGATCCCGTCATTCCTGACATGCTGAGAAAGAAGGCAAATAAAAGGCCGGGCATTAACTTCCTGAGGTTCGGCTTCAATGGCTGTCACGCTCCCTTTTGCTTCTTTCGCTTGACGAAAAAGGTGGTCGCCAATTGCGTACCTATAAGATAACCTTGCCCCCAGGCTTTTATTACTGTCAATCATTGTCCCGCTTAGCCTAAAGCTGCTTTGCTGGCCTCGGCCAGACCAAGCATCTCCTGTGCGTGATGCAATGTTTTTTCGGTAATTTCCACACCGCCCAGCATCCGGGCCAGCTCCATCACCCGGCCTTCCGCTGAGAGGGACTCCACTTCGGTCATCGTGCGTCCGTCCTCGACTTTTTTGCGAATTAAATACTGATGATCGGCCATGCAGGCCACCTGTGGTAAATGCGTAATTGAAAAGACCTGGCAAGAAGATGACAACCTGAACAGCTTATCCGCTATGGACTGGGCAGCCCGGCCGCTGACACCGGTATCCACTTCATCAAAGATAAGAACCGGAATCGCATCGGTCCGCGCAAATATGCTCTTCATCGCCAGCATAATCCGCGACAGCTCACCGCCGGAGGCAATCTTGCCCAGCGGTCTCAGCGGTTCTCCCGGGTTCGGGGAGATCATAAATTCGGCGCTGTCGATTCCCTGTCGGGTCAGACGGTAACGCCGCCCCTGATGTTCGATACCCCGGGGGTCCTCCAGAGGTTCCAGCTTGACCTGCAGCGAAGTCCGTTCCATCTGCAGATCCTTCAGTTCACCTTCAACCTGGGTAGACAGATCCACCGCACATTGGCTGCGCGCGACGCTGAGCTTCCCGGCTGCCTCCATTAGAACGTTTAGCAATCCATCGCGCTTCACGGTCAGCTTCTCTATATATTCGTCTTTATTCTCCAGAAGGTCGGTTTCCCGTTCAATCTGCTCATAATAAGCCAGAATCTGCTCTACACTTTCCCCGTATTTGCGGCGCAGGCCGGTAATCTGATCCAGACGGTTTTCAATTTCCTCCAGCCTGACCGGATTGAACTCGATTTCCTCACGGTAGTCACGCAGCTGGAACGCCGCATCCTCAAGCTGATAATAAGAAGACTGCAGCTGATCAAGCACAGCCCGGAGACCCTTTTCATCATAACGCACCGCGTCCTCCAGCTTCGAGATCACGTTACCAATTGATTCCAATCCCTGCCTGTCATACAGCAGCTCGTATGCGCCGGATACGGAATCCATCATTTTCTCGCTGTGGGATAGTTTGACCCTTTCTTCAGCAAGTAATTCATCTTCTCCGGGTTTTAATCCTGCAGAAGAAATTTCCTCTAATTGAAAGCGGTACAAATCGAGCATTTGGTAAGCCTTCTGGCTTGATTCCTGCAGCTCCCGCAGTTCTTTCTCTACTTTGGCAAAAGCGGAATATTTCTCTTGATAATCAGCCTTAAGAGGGCCGATCACGGCATCTCCGTATGTATCCAGCAATCCCAGGTGACGATCTGCCTTCAGCAGGTTCTGGTGCTCATGCTGCCCGTGAATATTGACCAGCTGTTCGCCGATCTCACGCAGCATGCTGAGATTCACCATTTGCCCGTTGACCCGCGAGGTGCTTTTGCCAAGGGAGGTGATTTCACGGCGGATAACCAGATGCTCCTCCCGGTCGGCTCCAATGCCAAGACGATCTAGGGTTTCCCATACCGGATGGCTGGCGGGTAAGCTGAATAATGCTTCCATTTCTGCCTTCTCACAGCCGTAGCGGATCGAATCCGCTGATCCGCGTCCGCCTGCAATAAGTCCAAGCGCATCTATAATAATCGATTTACCTGCCCCGGTTTCCCCTGTAAGCACATGAAAACCGGGATAAAAATGCACATCCACTGCTTCAACAACGGCAAGATTGCGGATCGACAAGGTTTCTAACACGAATACAACACCTCCGAAAAGATGATCACTGAGTTTTTTAAATTAAGAGATGTAACCCATAATTTGCGAAATAACATCTTTGCTGTCCTCCGGCTGACGGCAAATAATCAGAATAGTGTCGTCACCGGAAATGGTGCCCATAATTTGCGGCCAATCAATATTGTCGATCAGAGCTGCTACTGAATTGGCAGTACCCGGAAGACATTTCATCACCACAAGGTTGGCGGAGAAATCAATATGAACAAAGTTGTCCACCAGCACGCGCTTCAGCTTCTGAATCGGGTTGTAGCGCTGGTCGGTCGGAAGAGAATATTTGTATCTGCCGTCATCCATCGGAACCTTGATTAGCAGCAGTTCCTTGATGTCACGCGATACCGTAGCCTGAGTGACCTGGAAACCGGCGTCGCGCAATGCTTCCACCAGATCATCCTGCGTTTCAATATCCCTCTGTGTAATAATTTCACGTATCTTGATATGCCTATGTCCCTTCATTATTGCCTCCCGTATTTAAAAAGTGAACATTAATTCGATTCCCCATCATCTTTACCAAGTTTGATGAGATGTATGGCCGAAGCAGACGTGTTAACATACAGAACACCACTGCATTCGGGATAAATCAGCAGATAAGGCAGCAGGGTATCCCGCAGGCCGCTGCCGGTAAACTCCAGCCCTTTGCGCGGGCGGGATAAAATCACCAGGTAAAAATTGTCCTCTTCTTTACTGGCAACGTAGTCAATGAAAAGCCTGCTGTACATTGGAGACCCGTCCACCTGAAAGGATAGCGGAATCTTCAGTTTGCCACCAATCACCTCATATCCAGCCGCCTCCAGCAGATCTATGGCAGGATGGGGCAGAATGTCTTTATTGAGGGGCAGCCGGTCCTTGATGAACGAACGCGGAGAGCTCTGCAGCCATATAAATATCCGGTAAATCAGGAAGATCGATACCGCCACTCCAATGAGTATCATAACCACTTTATCAGAGCTCACCAAAGCAATCACCTCGGTGATTTATTCGCTTGAGGATCGCTGAAATCCTGCTTGCCGTACTGAGCACTTGGTTATTTGTTGCTGAACTAGCAAAAGAAACTCATCGTTTCTTCGATGAGTTTCCAGTGGTATTGGCAGTAAATGTCGCCGCCGCTTCCTTAATTACGGCATCAGCAAGCTCTGCAAACGAAGTCCCCGGGTCCGCCACCGATGCTGTTTCCACAGCTTCCGGCAGCAGCTTCCAATGGGCCAGAAATTCGATATTTCCTTCTCCGCCAGTAATCGGTGAGAATGTCAGCCCTTCCAGCCGGTAGCCCAGCTCTGAAGCCATAGTCAGCACATTCACCAGCACCTCTTTATGAACGGCAGGATCACGCACCACTCCTGATTTGCCTACCTTTTCACGGCCAGCCTCGAACTGCGGCTTGATGAGTGCGGCGATGTCCGCAGGGCGGTTAACCAGCGCTTTGAGCGGCGGGAGAATAATTTTGAGCGAGATAAAAGAGACATCTATGCTTGCAAAATCTGGCACCGGTCCGATCAGATCAGGCGGCGTCATGTAGCGGAAGTTGGTCCGTTCCATCACGCTGACCCGCTCATCATTGCGCAGACCCCAATCCAGCTGGTTATAACCGACGTCAATCGCATAGACATGGCTTGCACCATTCTGCAGCGCGCAATCGGTGAACCCTCCGGTAGAAGCGCCAATATCCAGCATTATTCTCCCGGTCAGTTCGATACCAAACTGGCGGAGCGCCTTCTCCAGCTTCAGTCCCCCGCGGCTGACATAAGGATGGACAGCACCCTTGACCTTCAGGGTTGCACCGCGCGATACCTTCATGCCCGCCTTCTCGATCCGTTCTTCATCCGCAAGCACCAGGCCGGCCATAATGGCAGCCTTGGCCTTCTCGCGGCTTTCATAAAAGCCTTGTTCAACTAACAGTACATCTATACGTTCTTTAGGGTGTTCCATGTTCATCTCCCGATCATTGGGCTCCCAAGTTCAGCTTCCTTCATTCAGGAAGTAGAAGTCGTCTTGTAAGTATATTTGCTTGAAGCCTTCATTGCCTTTATACGTCCGCACAGCGCTTCCACGGTAAGTCCCGTCTCCTGGCGCTGCTCTTTAATCGAGCCATGTTCAATAAACAGATCCGGCACACCCATTAAGTGAACGCGGGCATCATAAATTTCATGTTCGGCATAAAATTCAAGCACAGCACTGCCCAGAGAACCGGCCTGGCTGGCTTCCTCCAGCACTACCATGCTGGTTGCGGCATGGGCAAGCTCAAGCAGCATGGAGTTGTCGAGCGGCTTCAGGAACCGCGCATTCACAACACCTACCTGAATGCCTTCACGCTTCAGAATCTCCGCCGCTTCCTCTGCTACCTGGACCATCGGTCCGCAGGCAAGCACCGCATAATCGTCACCCGGGCGCAGACGCTCCCAAGAGCCGATAGGCAGGCTGCGCAGCTCGGCGTCCAGTTGAACTCCGGTTCCGTCAATCCGCGGATAACGGTAGGCAATCGGACCGTCGTTGTACTCCAGCGCCGTCTTCATCATATGGCGCAGCTCATTCTCATCCTTCGGCATCATCATGACCAGATTCGGAATATGGCGCATAAAGGCGATGTCATACACCCCTTGATGCGTCTCGCCGTCAGCGCCGACGAAACCGGCACGGTCAATCGCGAACATTACGTTGGCGTTATGCCGGCAGATATCGTGAACGATTTGATCGTACGCCCGCTGCATAAAGGTCGAATACACGGCAAATACCGGCTTCATGCCTTCCATTGCAAGTGCCGCACAGAGTGTTGCCGCATGCTGCTCGGCGATCCCGACATCAATCATCCGATCTGGAAATTCCTTGGCAAACGGGAATAAACCCGAACCTCCAGGCATCGCCGGGGTAACGGCAATGAGGCGCTTGTCCTCATGACCTAGTTCAATCAGCGTCTGCCCGAAGACTTCAGTGTACATCGGATTGCCCACAGCCTTAAGGGACTGTCCAGACTCAATCTTGTAAGGAGAAATGGCATGCGACTTATAGTAATCGGTTTCAGCCGGTTTATAACCTTTGCCCTTAGTGGTCAGCACATGCACCAGCACAGGTCCGGACACATTATCCGCCTGATGGAAGGTATCAACCAGCTTCTCCAGATCATGCCCGTCTACCGGCCCAAGATAGGTAAAGCCCAGTTCTTCAAACAGCACTCCGGGAACCATCATATATTTAAGACTGTCCTTGATCTTCTCAACGGTCTTGGCCAGCTTGCCGCCGATCGCCGGAATCTTCTTGAGGGATCTTTCAACTTCATCTTTGGCCCGGAGGTAATGGCGGTCGGAACGGATTTTGCTCAAATAATTGTGCATCGCCCCGACGTTGGGAGCAATGGACATTTCGTTGTCGTTCAGTATGACCATCAGCTTGCGTTTCTCATGACCGATATGGTTCAAGGCTTCAAAAGCCATCCCGCCGGTGAGCGCGCCATCGCCGATCACAGCAATTACCTTGTTGTCTTCGCCCTTCAAATCACGGGCCATAGCCATACCCATCGCAGCTGACAAAGAGGTGCTGCTGTGCCCGGCTTCCCATACGTCATGCTCGCTTTCAGAACGCTTTACAAAGCCGCATAGCCCATCACGCTTGCGCAGCGTGTCAAACCGGTCCTGGCGGCCGGTCAGTATCTTATGCACATAAGCCTGATGCCCTACGTCGTATATCATTTTGTCCCGGGGACTGTCATAGCAATAGTGCAAAGCCAGTGTAAGCTCCACTACCCCCAGGTTGGATCCGAGGTGCCCGCCGGTTACAGTAAGCTTCTCGATCAGAAACCGGCGGATTTCCTCCGCAAGGGTAGCCAGCTCCTCGGTTGACAAGGATTTAAGTTGCTCCGGATCATTTATTTGTGGAAGCAGCACGAGTATTCCCCGCTTTCCTAGATGTTGTAAAATATATAAAACCCATTATAACACAAACGAAACGGCTGTCGTAACACAGCCGCTCCCTAAATTTTTCTAATGATCGCGAGCCATTAAATACCCCGCGATTTCAAGCAGCCGTGTATTGTCGGCAAATCCGCCCTCAAGCACCGCGCTCCGGGCAGCGTCTGTTAGGCGTTTCACCTCTTCGCGCGAGGATTCCAGCCCGATGAAATACGGGTAGGTCACCTTTTGCTGCTTGATGTCGCTGCCTGTCTTTTTGCCGAGTTTGCCTTCGTCGCCGACCAGATCCAGAATATCATCCTGCACCTGAAAAGCCAGCCCGATATGGGTGCCGAACTCACGGAGCGCCTCCAGCTGCTTCTTATCGGCTCCGGCGATCCGTCCGCCCGCCAGCAGCGAGAAAACGATAAGATCGCCAGTCTTATGAAGATGAATGTACTGCAGCTGTTTCAGATCGGTCAGCCCCTGCTCACCCTCCATATCGGCAACCTGGCCGCCGACCATGCCGCGCGGACCGGCCATTTCGGCCAGGTCCTCCACGATGGACAGCACCTGCTCCGCAGGAATGCCATGGCGGCGGGAAGCCTGTACCACGCTGTAGAACGCATGCGTCAAAAGCGCATCGCCGGCCAAAATTGCCGTCGCTTCACCGAATACTTTGTGATTCGTCAATTTGCCGCGCCGGTAATCATCATTATCCATGGCCGGCAAATCGTCGTGAATCAGCGAATACGTATGCACCATCTCAATGGCCGCTGCTACCGGCAGAGCCGCCTCGCGGCTGCCTCCCAGCGCTTCACAGGCAGCGATGACGAGCAGCGGGCGGAGGCGCTTGCCTCCGGCCTGCAGCGAATAGTCCATCGCTTCCTTCAAGTGGACGGGGACTGTCCAGGCTGCCGGAAGCGTCCGCTCCATCTCAGCCGCAACCCGTTCGCAGACTTCGGCAATGTAATCCTTCAGCGGCGGTTGCTGCGCCTTGCCGGCAGCGCTTGTCTCCAAGTCATGCTCAAAGCGGCTCATCGGCATCCCCTTCCAGGCGGGCACCGAACGGTTTTTTGCGCAGCTCCCCATCCTCCAGGGTAATCATCTCAATCTTACGTTCCACTTGTTCCAGCTTGCTGCCGCACAGCTGCGAGAGCTTCATGCCCTGCTGAAACAAATCTATAGCTTTCTCCAGGGGAACGTCGCCGTGCTCAAGCTCACGTACGATTTCCTCCAGCCGCTCCATGGCTCCTTCAAAATCCAGTTCCGCTTCCTTCGTCATCGTCTTTGCCATCCTCCTTCATTCCCCATACCTGGCAGCTTAGCTGTCCGTCACTGAGCTTTATATTCACTACATCGCCAAGCTCAACTTCCTTAAGCGATTTGATTAAATGCTGTTCCTGTTCATCGTAGACGAGGCTGTAGCCCCGCGACATGACCTTGAGCGGGCTGAGCGCATCCAGATGGCGCAGCTCCGACACATACCGTGAGCGCTTGTCCTGCAGGCGCGCCTGCATGGCCCCCGCCAGCTGGCGGGTCATGCTCTCCGCCTGCTGGCGGGCAGCGCTGACACTGCCCAGCGGATGGAACCGCTGCAGGCTGTGGTGCAGCACCGCCTGGCGCTCACGCGCACGGCGGTTCCGGGTCTCCGCTGCGCGTGTGAGCGCCGTGCGGAGCATATCCAGCCGCTGCGCGTGCTGGGCCAGCTGGCGGCGCGGGCCGACCAGCGCCAGCGAGCGCTGCAGCGAAGCCAGGCGCTCGCCGCCGCGTTGGGAGCGGCGCAGCAGGCCCTGGCGCAGCCGCTGCTCAGCCGTGCGCAGCTGCGCGGCCAGTTCGGCCGCACTCGGCACGGCCAGCTCTGCGGCGGCCGTAGGCGTCGCCGCCCGCAGGTCGGCGGCGAAATCGGCGATCGTAAAGTCGGTCTCGTGGCCGACGGCCGAGATGACCGGAATGCTTGACGCCGCGATGGCCCGGGCGACAGCTTCTTCGTTGAAGGCCCATAGCTCCTCCAGTGAGCCGCCGCCCCGGCCGACGATCAGCACATCGGCCTCGCCCATGTCATTTAAGGTTTCAATGGCCTTCACAATGGAAGGGCCTGCACCTTTGCCCTGGACAAGCACGGGATAGAGCACAATCGCCACCTGCGGAAAACGCCGCTGCAGCGTAATCACAATATCCCTAACCGCCGCGCCTGTAGGAGAAGTCACAACCCCGATACAGCGCGGGAACCGCGGCAGCGGCCGTTTGCGTGCGGCCGCGAACAGCCCCTCCTGCTCCAGCTTGCGCTTAAGCTGCTCGTAAGCCATGTACAGACTGCCGATCCCGTCAGGCTGCATATGCGTAGCATAGAACTGATACTGCCCGTCCCGTTCATATACGGTTACATTGCCTCTGGCAATAACCTTGGTGCCTTCCTTCGGGACAAAGGGCAGGCGCTGGTTATGCGAAGCGAACATTATCGCCTTGATCCGGCTGCTCTCATCCTTCAGCGTGAAATACATATGCCCGCTGCCGTGATGGGTGAAATTCGAGATTTCACCGCGAATCCACACATCGGACAGCAGGTTGTCGGAATCGAGCTTCATGCGGATGTAACGGTTAAGATCCTTTATCGAGTAGACTTGCCGTTCTGCCGCCATGAGCCCTGACCTATTCCAGGCCGCGGCGGCGTTTGGCCGCTATCAGCGTGTTGCTCATCAGCATGGTGATCGTCATTGGCCCCACTCCACCCGGTACTGGTGTAATGTATCCGGCAACTTCCTTGGCACTCTCATAATCGACATCACCGGCAAGCTTGCCGTTATCCAAACGGTTCATCCCGACGTCAATCACAACAGCTCCCGGCTTAACATAAGATCCGTCAATGAAGTTAGCCCGGCCGATGGCTACCACCAAAATGTCTGCCTGGCGGCTAAGCTCAACAATGTTCGCGGTGCGCGAATGGCACATTGTTACCGTTGCATTCTCACGCTGCAGCAGCAGTGAGACCGGTTTGCCGACGATATTGCTGCGCCCGATGACTACAGCATGTTTGCCCGACAATTCAGTGCCGGTACGTTTAATCAGTTCGATGACTCCGGCAGGCGTACAAGGAAGCAGGCTGTCATCGCCGATGACCAGATTGCCGACATTGATAGGATGGAAGCCGTCAACATCTTTCTCCACAGATATAGCGTCAATGACTGCCTTCTCTTCAATATGCTTCGGAAGCGGCAGCTGAACCAGAATACCGTCAATATCATCACGGCTGTTCAGCTCTGCCACCAGCTTCAGAAGCTCTTCCTGGGAAGTGGAGGCATCCAGCCTGTGAACTTCCGAATGGAAGCCAAGCTGGGTGCTGGATTTCTCTTTATTGCGGACATACACCTGAGAAGCCGCATCTTCACCGACAAGAACGACAGCAAGACCGGGCTTCACGCCGCGTTCGGCCAGTCCGGTAACTTCCCGGGCAATGTCGATACGAATTTCGTCGGATACCTGTTTACCGCTGATGATTGCTGCTGTCATGTAAGTCTCTCCCCTTTTGTCTGATTAAGATATAAATAGAATACTTTAAAGGTCTGCTTTGAGCGTATCAATCTCCTGAATCATCTTGCCGAGAACACCATTGACGAACTTGCCGGAATCGTCCGTACCGAAGTGCTTGGCCAGATCAATCGCCTCATTGACGGCAACCTTAGCCGGCACATCATTGCCAAACACCATTTCGAACGTGGCCAGGCGCAGAATCTGACGGTCCACCCGCGACAGCCGGCTCATCTGCCAGCCTTTAAGATAATGCTCAAGCATATCGTCGATCGCAACCTTATGCTCCCATACGCCATTTACGTGCTCAACGACATACGCCTTCAATTCAATTTCATCTGTAATGACACGTTCAGTCTCATTCTCTTCCGAAGCTTCCTCAATCAGCATCTCCACGGCTTCCGCACTGTCTACGTCATTCATTTCCATCTGGTACAGGCTTTGGACAATAATCTCTCTCGCTAAACGTCTTTTCATGTGTTTCCTCCTACAATCTAATCTTGCATTTTATATTACACTGCCGTGTTTCCACACCAGCCTGTCGCGTTGCATTTCATACAATTATTTTAAGCTAAATCAAGCAAATTCTATCCCTAAACAAGCTTTGCGGACCAATACTGCAATTTTAAATGTACAAAATGCAATTAAACAAGCGCAAAACTTCATTTTACGTTAGTTAAATAAACCTGTAGCCTAATCTCAACTGCTAGCCAGAGGGAATTGAGATACTGCTGCGGGCAATCCTGCAACGTTCCAGCCGATTACCGCCCTGCTCCAGAAAAAAAACCGCACAGCCCTTCTTCCGGCAAAACAGGCAACTCTAACGAACGGGTTCCAGCTCCGGGAGAAAGACTATAGCGGTTCACTTGAAGGGACGCCAGCGTCCGGACAGCCGCGCTACGAGCTCCTGCCACTGAAACAGGGGACCCTGCGCGGTATCCTTTCTTTTGCCGAACGTATATCCGATGAACACTACCAGTGCAAAGAACAGCATATCCCAAAAACCGCTAATCAAATAAATCAATCCGAGAACGATGCCGAAGGTGACTCCGGCGATTCTCCCCCCGTGACTTTCCCATACTTCTCTCCAGAACATAGGGAAACTCACCTCTATTCCACTCGACTTTTGAAGCTTGGAGACTGAGTAAGGTTGGCAATATATACAGAAACGTCAGCAACCGGAATTCCGGTTGTTTCCTGCACGAAATCATGCACCTGGCGCTGCACTTCCGTTGTAAGCAGCGGAAGCGAATGCTCGCCGTCCACCACTGCACGGATCATAATTTCGAGACCGGCCTGGGAAACGCGAATGCGCGATTTCAAATCCCTGATCCCTTTTACTTTAGCGGCAGCCTTGAGGCTCAGATTCTCAATGGTCTCTATAGAGATCTGAATATCCCCGTACTCCGTGCGCTGATCCACCGAAGGCAGCGAGGCCCGGTCCCGGCGCAAAGAGATGTAGAAGAATCGGATGCTGAGCAAGAACAGGATAACAGCCACGGCTATTACAGTTATATACGCTGCAGGGTCATCCGGAATCTCCAGCGTATCCGGAATAGCGCCGCTTAAGAGGAGGATGGCAATTACAGATAATATTCCGATACTTAAGCTGTACAGAAACAGCAGAAGTCTGTCCAAAATTTTTGCCACGAGTCACTTAACCTCCTTAAATTAGAGTAAACCCTCGACGGTGCTGTCGGGGGTTTATGGAAGAACGTTGGCCCTTATTTCACGCGGAGAACCGCGTCTGTATCTTCACTCTTGTCTGGAGTGTTATTGTTTCTGAATTGCACATCATGAATATGCACATTTACTTCCACAACAGTCAGACCTGTCATTGTCTCGATGGAACGTTTCACGTTGCGCTGAATTTCTCCAGCCACTTCCGGGAGACGGTTGCCGTACTCAATAATGACGGATACATCTACAGCCGCCTCACGTTGGCCAACCTCTACCTTAACGCCCTTGGACAGGTTCTTGCGTCCGAGAAGCTCCACGATTCCTCCGGCAAAGCCGCCGCTCATGCCAGCCACACCTTTAACTTCTACGGTTGCCAAACCTGCGATAACCTCGATCACTTCAGGAGCGATCTGAATCTCACCGATCTCCGTACGTTCGAATTCCGTCGGCAATGTACTCATTTTGGACTTCACACCTTTCAATCAAAAAGTTGTTCACAATTTCAAGCGCCAAGCACGTCTCTTATTAAACATACTATATCATTTGCCGAACTTTATGACAAACAATGAGAAGCCGTCCTAAATTTCATACTCCTCGAGGAATTTGATATCGAAATTGCCGTCCAGAAACACCGGGTGCTCCAGCAGTTTCTGATGGAAAGGAATTGTAGTATGTATGCCTTCCACAGCAAATTCAGCAAGCGCACGTTTCATCTTCGCAATCGCTTCCTGGCGCGTAGGCGCCCACACAATCAATTTGGCAATCATCGAGTCATAGAAAGGTGAGATTGTATATCCCGGATAAGCTGCGCTGTCTACACGTACACCCAGTCCGCCCGGAGGCAGATAAAAGCCAATCTTTCCCGGTGAAGGCATGAAGTTACGCTCCGGATCCTCTGCATTAATACGGCATTCAATCGACCAGCCGTTAATCACGATATCTTCCTGTGTAAAGGACAGCGGGTTCCCTTCAGCCACAGAGATCATTTCCTTAATCAGGTCAACGCCCGTAACCATCTCCGTTACCGGGTGTTCAACCTGAATCCGTGTATTCATCTCCATGAAATAAAACTGTCCGTCCGGACCCAGCAGAAACTCCAGCGTACCCGCTCCAGAGTAATTGACCGCCAGTGCGGCCCGCACCGCTGCTTGGCCCATAGCTTCGCGGATCTCCGGCGTAAGTACGGAGCATGGAGCTTCCTCCACCAGTTTCTGGCGGCGGCGCTGTACGGAGCAATCCCGTTCGCCTAGATGGACAACATTGCCGTGGTTATCAGCAATGATCTGAATCTCCACATGCTTCATGCCAGTCAGGAATTTCTCCAGGTATACGCCTGCATTGCCGAAAGCCTTCTGTGCTTCCTGCTGCGCGGCGGTAATCTGCTTCACGAGTGATTCCTCATCCTCGGCAATGCGGATGCCCTTGCCTCCGCCGCCTGCGGTAGCCTTAACGATAATCGGATAGCCGATATCGCGGCCCAGCATAATAGCCTCCTCCACATCGCCCACCAGCCCGTCAGAGCCGGGAATGATCGGCACGCCAGCCAGCTTCATCGTTTCCTTGGCTACAGCCTTGTCGCCCATACGCGTAATCGCGTCGGGGGACGGTCCGATGAAGGTAATATTGCAGGATCCGCAGATTTCTGCGAAATCGGCATTCTCAGCCAAAAAACCGTAGCCGGGATGAATGGCATCGCATTCAGTAAGCGTGGCCACACTCATAATATTTGTAAAATTCAGATAACTATCCTTCGACAGCATCGGGCCGATGCAGTAAGCTTCGTCCGCCAGCCGGACATGCAGTGAATCCCGGTCAGGCTCCGAATAGACTGCCACGGTGGAAATGCCCAGTTCACGGCAGGCCCTAATAATGCGGACCGCGATTTCGCCGCGGTTGGCAATCAACACTTTTTGAATGTTCATGCGTTTCCTCCCAAAGTTTAACGAAGCTTGCAAGCTCCTCAAGTTCTGCGTGCTTTATTCCGGTTTCACCAGAAACAGCGGCTGGCCGTATTCCACAAGCTGGCCATTCTCGGCAAGGACGGAAACGATCTCTCCGCGCACTTCAGCCTCCAGCTCATTCATCAGCTTCATCGCTTCAATAATGCAAACCGTTGATTTCTCGCTGACCCGGTCGCCGACATTAACAAAAGACGGGGTTTCCGGTGAAGCAGCACTATAGAAAGTCCCTACCATCGGTGAGACAATTTTATGTAATGCGCCTTCAGCGGGTGAAGATGGCGGCTGCTGTGCAGCAGGGATCTCATAAACGGCCGTAGGTGCAACTTGCTGCGGACTTTGCGGCTGCGGTGCCGGCGTAAAGGGATAGCCATAAGGAGTCGCCTGTATTGCTGTTCCATCAGCTTCAGGGCGATCCGGTTTTCGAATAGCCAGCTTCATTCCTTCGCTTTCAATCTCCAGCTCGTGTACGGAGGAGGTTTGGTCCAACAATTTAATCAATTCCTTAATTTCGCTTAACTTGAACATTTAATAGTTCACTCCTTCAGCTTTCTCTCGAAGCCACTCTTCTGATACGGTCAAGATAACTTTATGTATTATATCACAAACGATAGAAATGGAAAGAGCCCGGGGCGCACCCGGGCTCTTTCGGCATTTTCTTTAGTTTTCGACAGGCTGATTATTGCTCGCTGACATATTGGACTCTGATCTTGTCCTGGGAAACGCTTAGTTCCTTCATCACAAGATCCACGATTCCAACTGCTTGCTTCACATCCAGCTTCTCGCTCAGCACCACCACGGTGTAAGCATCTCCGGATTCTTCTTTGACAATGGCTTCACCATATTTTTTCTGCAGTTGCTCTTCAATTCCGGTGATTTTGGTTTCTTTTTCTTCAAGCTTGTTCAGCTGTTCATGGGCAACTGCATTTTCGGCAGGGGTTTTGTCCATGTCATTGATCAGGGCCAGCAAATCGTTGTAATTCTTCAGATTCTGCTGCTCGCGTTCATAGAGGTAGTTGTTGAACAGGCTGCTTGCAGAAACACTCTGGGAGGCTACCTCATCCAGAATTTCATCGTCGCCCTTGGCTGGAGTTTTCTCTGTGGAAGCTGCTGTAGTATCTTTATCGGCTGCTGCGGAGGTATCTGCAGCTGCAGTTTTTGAATCGCTTGATTTGTCGTCCTTTGCGGCCGCTGTCTTATCGGCGTCTTCACCTTTGGCATTCGCCGGCAGGGTGCTGTCATCTTTTACTGCGGCATCATCGTTGTCACCTTTCGCGGCGACAGTGCTGTCATTGGTGCTGTCATCAGCAGCGACGGCAGTGTTGTCGTCCGCAGTACCCGTTGTTCCGGCATCAGCAGTAACTGCGTCCTTTGTGTCCACTTCATTAATGACCAAGCCGTTATCCAGTACTGTTGAATTCGCGCCAGTTTCCTTGAGGTTATCCACTTGAATACTTCCCGCTGTTTCCTGGGGGACCGAGGCCCCGGAGTCCTCTGTGAATAAATAGTATGCGGATAGCACAACCATTAAGCTGAGCATGGATACCAACCAAATCGTTTGTCTTTTGCCCTTCATTTTTTATTCCTCCTCAAAGTTTGTACATGTAATCAATCACTGCTCCTGCTTGCGCGGCACTACGGATATGCGGTAGCTAGGCACGTTCAGACCCTTCTCGACAGCCTCTTCAATCAATCCCCGGACGACTTTGTTCTCCGCTCCCTTGGCAACGACGAGAACGCCGCGCACCTGGGGTTTTATCCGCTTGGTTATAATCGGGGTTTCGTCGCCCGATTGGCTGTAGGTGACGATCTCGCCATCCCTTGTGTATTGGGTAGTGTGCCGTTTGCCTCCGTTGGCATCGGTCTCTTCGCTCTGCTGCTGGGAATCGTTCATATCCCGGACCACGACAATTTCTTCAGTAGAATCCACAGTGACCATAATATCGACCGTGCCTACACCAACGATTTTCTCCAGAATTTCTTTCGTGCGGTTCTCCATTGCCAGCTCAATGCCATCAAATGAATTGGGAGTGCCCAATTCCCCTTGCTGCAGCGTTGCCTGCGAACTCTCGCTTACCGGCGGTTCTCTTCCAGTGTTCTCGCTGTCCAGCTTTTTCACGTTCACGAAGGAGTTGAACAGCATGATTGCCGCACCCAGCAGTCCCAAAATAATCAGCCAACGGAAGGTATGACTCCTTTTCGGACTGCCGGACCCGCCCCCTGCCCATTGCTCCAGTTTCTTCAGCCAATTGCCCACTTCTTATCCCTCCTCCGGTTGCCGGCGTATGCCGTATTGGTAGAGCTATATCTATAATTTCTCGGCGCCGTTTTTACCGCCTTGAATATGAATTGCACCGCGTTCTAAATTCCAGTTCTGCTCCAGCAGCTTGATGATCAATTCCTCATCGGTAGTTGCACTGGAGCTGTCTTCAACCGATGTCCCGGCTTCTGTTCCAACCTCAGCCGCCTCTCCCTCTTCACCGCCCAGGCTAACCTGCACAGGTTCCACAGGCTGGATGATGATCGGCTCTGCTGTGTCTGCGCCATTGTCTAATTCCGCACCTGTACCCCCAGCCTCCAGTCCGGCCGCTGCCGGCAGGGAGACGGTCACCGAAGAGATTAACGGAACCTCTTCACCGCCGCCCTCCCCCGGAGCCTTGCCCATCCCCAGTGTTACGGTGACTTTCGCCCCGCCTACCCCTGTGCTGCCGGCAATCTGGTCTCTCATCTGCCCAGCCACCTCTTCGGCGGCCAGCTTCAGACTTTGTTCCTTCGCTCCTGCAGCCAGCATCCGCCCGTCCGCCAGGATTTTCTCCAGCGAGTCTGCTCCGTCACCTGCACCGGACAAAAGACCGCCGTGTTTCTCCTGCTGCACCATCGCCACACTCAGCTCTGCTGCAGCATCTCCTTTCAGAAAAGAGACAATCGGGCTCAGCATAGTAAGCAGGACCAGCAGACTGAGCACCAGCCTGGCATAACGCTCCATCGACTTGCTCGGAAGCAGCATTTCCACGAAGGCGGCCATCAGCACCACCAGAATGAGCTCCCGCAGCCATCCGCCCAACCAGGTCATTGTCTACCTCCTACAAGTTTTGTTAGGACTGCATCGCAGTACTCGCTTCGATAATACTTACTTTGGAGAAAAAACCGCTTTGAAGCTGTTCCCTGTTCACCTCATCATGACGGTGACATTGCCGGCTGTCAGCATGATCGTGACGGCCAGGAAGAACATCAGTGATACGGCGGCCAGCGCCGCGAATACATAAATCATGCTTTTGCCGATCGTCTGCAGGCAGGTTACAATCGGTGTCTCGCCCAGCGGCTGCATGACTGCTGCGGCCACATTGTAGATCAGCGCGAGAACCAGGATTTTGATCGCCGGAAAAGCACAAAGGAAGAGGATGATAATGACGCCCGACAACCCGATGGCATTCTTCACCAGCAGTGAGGCCGAGATCACCGTATCGGTGGCGTCCGCGAACATTTTGCCGATTACCGGCACGAAATTCCCCGTAATATATTTGGCGGCACGGATGGTCACTCCGTCCGTAACCGAGCTGGTAATCCCCCTGACAGATATGACGCCCAGGAACACGGTCAGCAGTACGCCGAGCATTCCCGCTCCGATGTTGCGCAGCAGATTGGCCAGCTGGGTCAGCTTGTATTTCTCGGACATTGCGCTCACCAGATGCAGCACCGCCGAGAAGAACAGCAGCGGGAACACGACGGTGTGGATGAGCGTGCCCACCGCATGGATCATAAAAACAATCAGCGGATGGGTAACCGACACCGTAACGATGTTGCCCATCGAAGCCAAAAGTGCGAAGAGCAGCGGGATCATCGCCATCATGAAATCGATCATCCGGTCGATGGCATCCTTGGCATAACCGATTGCGATATTGAAGCTGTTGACGGCGATGACCAGCACAACCATGTAACAGAGCATATAGGCGATTTTACTGACTGATTTCCGTTCAAAAGCGGTCTGCAGCGTCTCCAGAATCATGCTGAGCACACTGACCATAACGATCGTCACCAGTAGCTTGCCGTTGTATAGCACCTCGTGCCACATGTAGGAGGTCAGTCCGGTCAGCACGCTTTTGAAGCTGAGTCCCTTCTCCCCCGGCAGCAGCATATCCATCAGCGAAGGAGTCTTCCCGTCCGGAAAAAATCCTCCGTAATCCTTCATCAGCTGGTCCCAGTACGACTCCACCTTGTCTGTCGGCAGACTTTGCATTTGCCCCTTCACCCACTGATCCACTGGAGAGGAAGTTCCTCCCTGGGTGGGTGGAGACGTTGGTGAGGCAGTTGGAGCAGTGGTTGGCGCAGCGGCTGTAGCCTTGGCGGTATCCGCACACCACAGAAACAGCAGGCAGAACAGGAGCAGCAGCAGCATTTTTAGTTTTGGCGGACGAAAAATACTGCGTTGACGCATATCCTTTCCTCCCGCCTTTCTCTGGCTTCTTTTTACTACGTGTCACGGATCAGGCGGGCAGGAGCTTCATCACCGTTTCGATAATAATGCTGATGATCGGTACGGCAAGCACCATGATCAGCACCTTGCCGGTCAGCTCGATTTTGGAGGCGATGGATTCCTGTCCGGCATCACGCACAATCTGTGCTCCGAACTCCGCGATATAGGAAATTCCGATGATTTTGAATACGGTTTTGAGATAGATCATTTCCATCCCGGAGGACTCCGCCACCCGCTCGAGCGTGCCCAGAATCGTGCCGATCTTGCCGATCAGGAACAGGAAAATCAGAATGCCTGCCGCAGTCGTCAGCAGAAAGGCGAACATGGGCTTTTGTTCCTTCAGAACAAGGATCAGAACCGTTGACAGGAGCCCTATTCCTACCACTTGAATGATTTCCATAAGGCTGCCTATTGAAAAAGAAAAATCGTTTTAATTTCCTGGAGCAGTCCGTCCAGCATGCGGATCACCATAAACAGCACAATGATGAAACCGACTATCGTCACCCAATGGGCGATGTCCTCTTTACCCATCTGTTTGAGCACCGTGTGAATCATGGCGATGATGATGCCGATGCCGGCAATCTGAAAGATCGCGTTGACTTCAATATTCATTCCTGGCACCTCGCTAAAAGATCAAAATGACGATCAATGCTCCAAGCAGCAGACCCAGGCTTTTGCTCATTTTTTCATATTTGCCCTGATCTTCTCTGGCCACTGTCTCCTCCTGCTTCAATTGCTGCAAAGCCAGCGCGATATGCGTGCTTTGATTCGACCTGTCGCTGGTGCCGAGCGTGCAGCTCAGCTGCCGGAGGATCTCCTGCTCCGTTCCCTTCAGGGAGGCGGTTTTGAAGTGGGCATCCATCGCCCGCTGGATAGCTTCCTCGGCGCTGCGGTCATGTGGCGGGCTCATCTCTTCAGCCGCTCTCATAAAAAACGCCCTCAGCGGATCCTTGGACTGCAGCCCAATCCGGCACAGCGCTTCCGGGAGCGGGGTGAAGCCGTACAGAATCTCGGTCTCCAGCCGCTGCAGCGCTGCGATAAGGCCTCTGATGTGCCGGGGCCTGTCAGCATACTGCGCAGCCCGCTTGAACCCGGCCAGCGTACCGGCCAGCACGATCAGCACGGCTCCGAACAGCTTAAGCATGGCGGTCACCGCCCAGCCGCTCTTCAGGCGAGACCAGCAGCAGCCCGCGTTTCTGCCCGTCCAGGATGCGGAACGACAGCCCGGCGTCCGTCCGGTGCAGGATGACATAACGCTCGAACATATGATGTTCCAGCAGTCCGCCAAGGCCGGGCCGCCGGGCCAGCTCGGACACTTCCTTGCCATGGGCCGAAGCCACTACCGAGATACCGGCGTGCAGCGCTTCGGTGACGGCTTCGGCATCCTCAGGACGGCCGATTTCATCGGCGACCAGCACATCGGGCGACAGGGAGCGGATCATCATCATCATGCCTTCCGCCTTAGGACAGCCGTCGAGGATGTCCGTACGCGGACCCACGTCAAAGGCCGGGATGCCGCGGCGGCTGCCGGCGATTTCCGAACGTTCGTCGACGATGCCGACTTTCAGTCCCGGCCGGTTGCCCTCCCGCCCTCTTGGGCTCCCCGTCGAGATCTGCCTGGCGAGATCGCGCAGCAGTGTAGTCTTGCCATGCTGCGGCGGCGAGAGGATCAGCGTGTGCATGACCCGCTGCCTCCCCCTTTCCAGCAGGTAGGGCAGAATTCCGTCGGCAATGCCGGGCAGCTCACGGGCAATCCGGACATTGAAGCCGGTGATGTCCCGCAAGTGCTCCACACCGCCGCCGCTTAAGACGGTCCGGCCGGAAAGTCCAATGCGATGTCCGCCGGGGATGGTGATAAAGCCCTTGCGCAGTTCTTCTTCCATCGTATAGAGCGAATGATTGCTGATCAGGTCAAGCAGCCGGTGAGTGTCCTCTCGGCTTGGCTTGTACGCTTCTTCGGGTCTTTGGGTCAGACTGCCGTCGCCGGTGAGGAAATGATATTTGCCGGAATAGTTGATCTCCAGCGGACGCCCTTCGCGGACCCGGATTTCCTCCACCTTGTCCAGCAAATGAACAGGAAGTCCTCTCAGCAGCGCCCTTACTTTTTCGGGAAACAATAAAAGCCAGTCGTTAGCCATACAGAGTACCCCCAAGTTGTCCTCTACTTTAATAGCTTTATTCCATATTTATGCTTGTACCTGTGCTTTATGACTATCATCTATCATTTTTTCAGAATCCCGATTAAGAGAAAGGCTACCCCGCAGCCAATCCAGCCCAGCTTGCCCCAGGACAGCTCCTGCGTCATCCCTGTGAGGCCAACCGCGGTCGTTAAGACCAGTATCGTAGGTCCGACCAGAGCCAGCCCGGAATTGACCGCCAGTGCCTTGTCCACCTGATTCAGCCGCAGCATGATCAGCGCAGCCGTTATTTCCACACTGCCTGAGAGCAGCCGAAGCGCCGCCATCCAGCTCACATACTTGTCCAATCTGTTCAACTCCTTTTTTACATTTGGAAATTGAATTGCAACCTGCCAGACTTTACCCGCGGGAAAACTGCTGTTATCCATGGATATGCTGGACTTGCCTACTTTAGACAATAAGAAATGGGCGGTTTTCAATTGGAAGATGTGAAAGAAATCATAGTGAATCCCTCTATAAAAAAATATCATCAGTATGATAAAATAATTTTTGCAGTACTAAAAAAGAGGAGCTGGAAAATATAAGGGCTGCCTGTGGGATAAACTACAACCGGACTTATCGCTTCAAGCTTCTTGTTACACTTTCATAGTTGGATAAAGACATCGGAAAAAGAGGGGATTTATGTTATGCAAGTTCGTAATTTCGTAGTGCCGCTTGTTTCAAACACAGTAGCCAAACAGGTGAGGGATGTGGCCATCATTATTTTCTCGGCCTTTCTGGTGGCGAGCGGACTCCGGCTGTTCCTTATTCCTCATCAGCTGCTCAGTGGCGGGGTAGCAGGGACGGCATCCATCCTTGGTTATTTAACGAATCCGAAGTACATTTCACTGTTCTATTTTGGTATCAATCTTCCAATCCTGATCTGGGGCTTCATTGTCGTAGGGAAGAAGTATATCTGCTTAAGCATGCTTTCGGTACTGGCCACTACCTGGTTTCTGACCGTCATCCCCCTGGTGAAACTGACCAAGGACCCGATCCTTGCCAGTATCTTCGGAGGGGTAATTATTGCGGGCGGGGTAGGCTTCTCGCTTCGTGCAGGGGGTTCTTCCGGGGGTTTTGATATACTTGGTTCTATTATTACGCGCAAACACGATATTCCAATGGGGACCGTTCTCTTTGTAATGGATGGTCTGGTCATCCTTAGCCTCGGCTTCTTCAAAAGCTGGGATTCTGCCCTTTACGCTATGCTTTGTATTTTCGTCAAGAGCCGTGTAGTCGATATGATCCACAGCCGCCACATTAAGCTGACCTGCTTCATCGTCACGAAAGAGCGGGAAAAAATGCTGACCCGCCTCAAGCTCCTGCCTCACGGCGTTACTGTCGTCAATGCGGAAGGCGGCTACAGCCATGAAGGCAATACAATGCTGATGACTGTAACGACCCGATATGAGCTTGCCGAACTGAGAAAAACGATTCTGGAAACCGATCCAAAGTCCTTCGTCAACGTCCTGGAGACCGTAGAGATTGTCGGCCGGTTCCGGCGTCTCGGATAACAGCAGCGGAAAGCTGCCCATAACAAAAAGTCCTATTCTCCACTTTTATAGCGGGAATAGGACTTTTTTTGTTATTTAGCGGCGGTCCTGCGGACCGCCGACGAAGGCTTGCTCCTCTGTATCCAGATTGTAGGCGGTATGAAGCGCCTGAATGATCTGCTGCAGATTGCCGGATTCAATCACGCAAGATACCTTGATCTCGGAGGTGCTGACCATCTTAATGCTTACGCCCTTTTGGGAAATGACCTCAAACATTTGCGCGGCCACACCCGGATGGCTGACCATGCCTGCGCCTACGATCGATACTTTGACGAGATTATCCTCTGAAGTGACTTCACGGTAGGGCAGTGCGCTGTGCAGCCCCTCGATCACTTCCTTGGCCCGTGATAGCTCGCTAAGCGCCACCGTAAAGGAGAAATCCGCTTTCTCATTCTGCACGCCGCTCTGTACGATAATATCTACGTCAACGCCTTCTTCGGCCAGCTTGCCGAACACTTGGGCCAATACGCCGGGAAAATCAGGCACTCCCAGAATACTGATCCGGGCCACGTTCTTGTCATAGGCAATTCCACTAACTACTACTCCCTGCTCCATGCTCGCTTCCTCCTTCACCACAGTACCTTCATTATGATTAAAGCTCGATCTGACGACCAGCTTCACTTGATATCGTTTGGCATATTCCACGGCGCGCGGATGTAGTACTGCCGCTCCCAGGTTGGCCAGCTCCAGCATCTCATCATAAGAGATTTCCTTCAGCTTGCGCGCTCTCTTCACGATACGCGGATCTGTGGAGTAGATGCCATCCACATCCGTGTAAATTTCGCATACATCCGCTTTGATGGCGGCTGCCAGTGCTACGGCTGTCGTATCCGAACCTCCGCGGCCCAGCGTGGTAATTTCGCCGCTCTGGGTCATCCCCTGGAATCCGGCTACAATGACGATCTGCTCGCGCTCCAGTGACTCCAGTACGCGCTGTGGATCAATTTCATTGATCCGTGCCCGGCCGTGAGTCTCATCGGTGACGAAGCCGGCCTGCCAGCCTGTATACGATACGGCACTGCGTCCGATTCCGTGCAATGCGATGGAAAGAAGCGCAACAGAGATTTGTTCCCCCGTCGTCATCAGCATATCCATTTCACGTGCGGGCGGCTGAGCGTTCAGCTGCTTCGCCTGATCAATTAGATCATCCGTGGTGTCCCCCATGGCGGATACAACCACAACACAGCGGTGCCCTTCATCCTGCTTGTCTGCGATGCGTTTGGCGACACGCTGCATGCGTTCAATATCGCCGACGGAGCTGCCTCCGAATTTCATGACATAAAGTGACAAAGTCCCATTCACTCCCTATTTCGCTCTATGTAGTAGCTTATATTTGATTTCCCGCTTTAAACCAGTATAATACGAAAACCATATCATGCGTTAATGGTTTCACAAAAAAAGCGTCCAATTTCCGTTTCTTTCCGTGATTTACCAGCTGCCTTTACCCGGATAGCCAAAAGCCTCCCCCGCAGGATGCAAGGGAGGCCGGTTGGTATAAATGTAAGTTAAGGCAGGGCAAATCTTACGCGCGGGAGATGTATTTACCTTCGCGGGTATCAATCAGAAGAACATCGTTTTCATTAATGAAAAGAGGAACCTGAACGTTCAATCCGGTTTCTACCTTAGCAAATTTAGTAGCGCCCTGAGCCGTGTTGCCCTTGATGCCCGGCTCTGTTTCTACAACCTTCAGCTCAACGCTGGTAGGCAGGTTGATTCCGAGAATTTCGCCCTGGTAGCTGACGATGTTCACCGTCATGTTTTCTTTAAGGAAATTAAGCTCCCATTCCAATTGCTTAGCAGACAATTCGAATTGATCATAAGTTTCGTTATCCATAAATACATGGTCTGCACCGCTGGCATACAGATATTGCACACCACGGTTCTCGATGATCGCACGGCCAATAGTTTCACCTGCACGGAATGTACGTTCTACTGTGTTGCCGTTGCGCAAATTCTTCAGTTTGGAGCGGACAAATGCCGCACCTTTACCTGGTTTAACGTGCTGGAAATCAAGTACAGTAAAGATGTCGCCTTCTACCTCTACGGTCAAGCCTGTTTTGAAATCGTTAACTGAAATCACAAAAAATCCCTCCTGGAATCAATAATTTACCTGTTCAAGCGATCCTTACAATACCGTATAATCTTTGGACGAATGTGTGAGAAGCGAAATACCGCTGTCTGTAATCACGATGTCGTCCTCAATGCGCACACCGCCGAGGCCTTCCAAATAAATGCCCGGCTCCACGGTTACTACCATACCCGGCTGCATAATTTCATCAGCAAGCTTGGACAACCGCGGCCATTCATGGACTTCCATGCCAAGGCCATGGCCTGTGCTGTGGCCGAAATATTCCCCATAACCATAACGGGTGATAATGTCACGCGCCAAAGCGTCGCACTCCCGTCCGGTCATACCCGGCTTGATGTTAGCCAGCGTGTGCAGCTGCGCTTCAAGTACAATATCATAGATTTCTTTCAGCTTGGGATCCGGAGTTCCCAGCGCAATGGTGCGGGTTACGTCCGAGCAGTAGCCGTCCAGCAGCGCACCGAAATCGAAGGTTACGAATTCGTTGTTCTGGATGACCTTGCTGCTTGCCACACCATGAGGCATTGCCGAACGTTCACCGGAAGCCACAATGGTGTCAAACGATGAAGAAGTAGCCCCATGGGTACGCATGTAGAATTCCATTTCCAGATCTACATCACGCTCGGTCATGCCGGGCTTGATCACATTCAGAATATGGCTGAATGTTGCATCTGCCAGATCCGCTGCCCGCTGCATGACGGCCAGCTCCTCCTTGTCCTTGAACATGCGCAGGTTCTCAACTGCTTTGGAGACTGGAACCAGTGCCGCCGGCTGCAGAGCCGCAGCATATGCGGTGTAAGCACTGAAGGTTACATCATCCTGTTCAAAGCCGACACGGACATTACCGCCCTGCGGCAGCAGCTCGCGTACAGTGTCAATGAATTTCGCACCATGCTGAACCACTTTAAGTCCGTTCACCTGCTCTGCAGCCTGTGTCATGTACCTAAAGTCGGTCAGCAGATAACTGTCATCACCGGTCACCAGTACATAACCGGAAGAGCCGGTAAATCCGCTCAAATAACGGCGGTTGATGCCGCTGGTTATTAACATCGCATCCAATCCTTGTTCCTGCAAAACCGTACGCAGCTTGGAGACGCGCTCGTTGCCCATTTTCATTCTCCTCTCGAAATAGCCACATTGTATTTTAACATAGGGTCATGCCCTTGAGAAGTTTTTTCGGGCCATTAAGCCAGGCTTGTCTGCTGCTCACGTTTCCGCTCATCCGTATACTCGATCGCCGCAGTATAGCCGATGAACAAACCCCAGAGTAAAAAGATACAAAATTCACTGATTACAGAGTTCCACGGAAGCCTGAACGGAGGCTGCATGAGAAATTGCCACGACCCGGCAAGAAAGATTGCGGACCAGCACAGAACACCGTAAATCATCCCCGGCCAGGGGCCCTTCAGCTTGCGGAAGATCAGCACATAAAAGAGTGATGCTGCTACCGAGAACACGATAAAAGACAGGTATCCGGCCAAATGTCCGGCTGCTGTCATCAGAAATTCATGTTTAAAGAAAGGCTCGGCCAAAAAACCCGGAAGAACCTTGGTAAAATGAAAGGCATACATCAGCCAGCGGATCCCTCCCCAGATTATTCCGGCAAAAAAGCCCAGTTCAACGGCAAAATAAAAAGGGTTCGTATGTTGCGATTTTTGCTTTCCTGCATTATTCATCTTACTGCCTCACTTTCAATATATGGATTGCTTTTCGGCCCCTCCGCTCTCTAAATGCTAGTATGCACAGGAAAAGGCAATCCAACTAGCAATGTGGGCATAAATTAGTTACAATGTATTATATAAATCATATTAATACATGGGAAGGTGAATTGGTTGTCCCAAGAAACTCCAAGTTACGGCGGCCAAGCCGTTATTGAAGGCGTCATGTTCGGCGGCAAGCATATCAACGTAACAGCCGTAAGAAGGAAAAATCAGGAAATCACATTTTTGGAGGTGCCGAGAAGCGATAAGAGCTGGGTCGTTAAACTGCGCAAGATTCCGCTGCTTCGCGGCATTGTCAGTATTATAGATTCCAGCGCCAAAGGCTCCAAACATCTGAATTACTCAGCGGAATCGTATGCCGAGGATGAAACAGAGCCGGAAGAGCTTGCCAAGCAGCAGAAAGAAAAAGAAAAGAAGAAGGATGAGGGCTGGAGCCTCGGCATGATTTTTGGCGTGGCGGTTATGGGTATTCTCTCCTTTCTCTTCGGCAAGGTAATATTTACGCTGGTGCCGGTATTCGTTGAAGATTTTTTATTCGGCAATGCATTTGATAACTATGTTCTGCACAACCTCGTAGAAGGTGCGATCAAGCTGGTTCTTCTGCTCGTTTATTTATGGGCAATCTCGCAGACCCCGGTGGTCAAGCGGTTGTTCCAGTATCACGGAGCCGAGCATAAGGTCATCAGTGCCTTTGAAGCCGGTGAGGAATTGACTGTTCAGAATGTACAGAAGTACAGCCGCCTGCATTACCGTTGTGGAAGCAGCTTTATGATGCTGACCATTGTGCTGGGTGTAATCATTTACTCCGTTGTCCCTTGGGATAACCTTACCCAGCGCGTACTGCAGCGGATTATTCTCCTTCCTGTCGTCATTGGCGTATCGTTTGAAGTGCTGAAGGGCACCAACGCTGTACGGGACATTCCGGGTCTCAAGTATTTAGGTTATCCTGGGCTGTGGCTGCAGCTGCTCACCACTAAGGAACCAAAGGATGATATGGTGGAAGTCTCCATCGCCTCGTTCAACCGGATGCGGGAGCTTGATGCCGCAATTGAAGCAGGGGAATATACAGAAGTGAGAGTGTCAGGCGGCATATTGGATCCTGCGAAAGGATGAGTGGCCTATGAGGCATGCTATAATTTTTTGGATTTCGGTATCGCTTGCGGTACTGGGTCTCGTTACAGGAATGTTGAGTGATGTTTTCGGAACGTTGTCGGTATTCCTTTTTCCTTTGGTATTACTCGGTCTGCTCTATTACGGGTACAAGATGACACCGGCTGGAAAAACACGGACTCCCGGCAGACCGCGCACAAAAGTAAAGCCTTCACAGAAAACCATGTCTAAAGTGGCCGGGGTACGCAAAGCCCAAACCGCACCCGGTAAACGCAAAAGCTATCCGTTCCAGGTTATCGAGGGCAGTAAGGGTAAAAGCGACGATCAGCTTCCAAAGTATCATTAACAGGTTCTTGCTGCTCAAGCAAAAACTGTAAGCACAAGTGGAAACGGCTTTGCCGTCCTCAAAAGGACGGTATCCGTTTCAGCGAGAAATAGAAGGATAATTTATAGCGTGAAACATATAAATTCTTATCTTTTCAAAAAGGCATCTCCACGTTGCATAACTGACGTGTGGGATGCCTTTTTTAATATAGTTGCTGGGGTGGGAAGATGGGGGCTCGGGGAGAGAGGGTTCCCTATTGAGACTCACTGGGTGAGCTTGTGAACGGGCGGCCTCCAGTTTTTGAAGAACTCCTCCCCCGCCTTATATCCCGCCGCGTACAGATCATCACCCTGCACCGGGGAAATATGAAAACTGGTTGTAGAAATCCCCAGTGTCGGAATTTTGACCGTCCGCACAAGTTTCTCTGTTTCGATATAACGTTCATCATGGGCCGACAGCATGGTCCCTACCAGTGCCTGCAGCATACTAAAGGGACCGGTGATCCGGTGAGGCTGGGGATCCGTCCTCCCGATCAGCTGATAGCCGACTGTAGGGATGTTGTGCCCCGGACTTATAAAACCTGCTTGTTTCTCATCGAACAGCCATAACGGAAAATTGCTGAGCAGTCCTCCGTCGACGAAATAAACGAATTGTTCAGTGAATGACTTCCCCCGGGCAGCCTGCCCGCTTAAACGCAGCATAACCGGGTCGAAAAAATAAGGAATGCTGCAGCTCATGCGGACTGCCTTGGCGACTTCAAACCCGCCTGGGGTTATGCCGTATTCCTCCAGTCCGTCCGGAAGGACAACAATTCGTCCGTTCGAGATATCTGAAGTAATGATGGACAGCTTCCCGCGCGGTAAATCGCTGAAGGTGACAATGCCTTTCTCCCGCAAAATGCCGCGGATCCAGGATTCCAGCGCCTCTCCCGAGTACAGGCCTTTTTTAATCATCACCCGCAGTGCAGGACCTATGTAAGCTGTATTGTACAACGCTCCCCGTTTCAAAAAAGAAGAAAAAGAAGTTCCTTTTATAATCCGGCTCATGGCTTCACCGTTATAACCTGCAGCCAGCATCGAGGCGATAATGGAACCCGAGGAGGTTCCGGCTACTTTACGGAAGGTGCGGCCCGCATGTTCCGTCGCCTCTACCGCTCCTGCGAGCGATATTCCCTTTACCCCACCGCCTTCAAACACAGCATTAATCTCCATACAGAGTTTACCCCCGTTCCATAGATCCTATTGCTTATCTATGAGCACGGGGGAAGTTTCATGACTTCTTATGATTGCAATTGCCGGTAATTCATCAGGATTTGAAATAGAACGTCAATAAGCTGGAGAGTCCGAACGGATCACGCACAACTATATCATTCGCACGGAACATAATGCTTCCGGCAACCTCATCGTACTGTTCGTTATATTTGAGCTGGTTGATGATTTGCTCTCCGCTCTGCCATTCGGCCTTCTGATCACTTGCTCCAACCTTATAAGCTGCCTGGCCAATGTACAGCTTCACTCCGGTACCCTTAACTTCATTTACCCACCAGTCTACCAGCTTGTCATAGCGGGCTGCGGAGAAGGATAAACTCCAGTAAATCTGCGGTGCAATATAATCGATCCAGCCATTTTTGATCCATGTCCGGGTATCTGCATACATGTTATCATAGGCCGATACGCCTGCCGTTGTGTCGGATCCGGTACTGTCAGCCTTCTTGTTGCGCCATACGCCAAACGGGCTTACACCGTAAGAAACATCAGATTTCGCGCTGTGAATCTCCCGGCCTAGCTGGCGAATAAATTCATTGATGTTGTCCCGCCGCCAATCCCCTTTACTAGAGATAGCCTTGGCGTTATATGTATTGAACGCCGCGTCATCGGCGAAAGAGCCGGAGGGATAAAAGTAGTCATCCAAATGTACACCATCAATGTCGTAGCCTTTGACAACCTCCATCACCGTGTCGATAATATGCTGGCGCGCCTCGGGAATCCCCGGATTAATGTACAGCTTGTTCTCTGCATTTACAATCCATTCCGGATGGGCCTTGGCTACATGATTGCTGGCAAGGCTTGAAGTGCTGGCATCCGTGGTTGCACGGAACGGGTTGAACCAGGCATGAAACTCCATGCCGCGTTCATGTGTACTGCTAACCATGTACTCCAGCGGATCATAACCGGGATTTTTCCCCTGCGTTCCCGTTAACACCTTGGACCAGGGAACAAGCACCGAAGGATACAGGCTGTCCCCTGACGGTCTGACCTGGACAAATACGGCGTTATAGCCAGTGGCCTGCAGCTTGTCCAGCATCGTGCTGAACTCTTTCTTCTGTTTGTCGGCATTGTTCGCCGAAGAAGTCGACGGCCAATCCAGATTAAATACGGTGGAGATCCAGGCACCTTTCATCGCCTTGCCTGTTTTTGCTCCCGGAATGGACGGGATTTCAGGAACGGTTGGCTTCGGCACCGTTGGCGTTGGCACGGTAGGTGTTGGCACCTCAGGCGTTGCCGGTGTAGTTGGAACCGAAGGGGTCCCAGGACTGATAATTTCGGTATTCGAGTACAGGGCGATATTATTTGCTGCCTTATTCCAGGCCACCTGTAGCCCAAGCTGTTCGCCTACAAAACGAAGCGGCACCATCACCCGGCCCTGCCGGCTCTGAACCGATGTTTCAAGGCTGATAGAAGCTCCGTCCACGAGGGCCGTTGTGCTGCCGCTGGTCAGCTTCAGCACGGTGTTCCCTTTGCTGATCGTGGCCGTCTTGCTGCTCTGGTTCCAATCCACTATCGCGCCAAGTCCCCTGCTGACTACAGCCACAGGCACTAGCGTTACATTGGAAGCGGTAATGTACGGCGGCACATCACTGCTCAATGTTTCCCCATCCAGCTCAATCGTAATCGGCACCGCTGCCGCACGGACACCGGGTAACCCTACAGACAGGCACAAGACAAAAACCAGCAATCCTACAATCCATTTACGGTAATTCATAATTCCTCCCAGGTTTACATTCTGAAATGTGTATAAACAAAAAGAAACGGCCCTCTCGTCCTTAAATAAGGGAGACGGCCGTTTGCTTTGGAAACGGGGTCATAGAAAAAAAGAACGTTACCCGTTTTGACGTAAAAAAACTGGAAAAGTTGCGCAAAGCAAGAAAAATCTGCTTCGTTTAAGAATCGCTGACCAGCTCATGGTGAATATCGTATAAGGTCTGGAGACGTGCTTCATCGCGCCGGAAATATTCCACCAGCGTTTCAATCCGCGTGATAGAATCCCAGCTCAAATGATGTTCGATGCCTTCCACATCCTTATAAATATGCTCCTGCTGTACTCCGATCAGGCCAAGAAACTCCTCCAGCAGCTGATGACGGTCAACGAGACGTTTTCCTACTTTTTTACCTTTGCTCGTTAGGACAAGCCCACGATATTTCTCATAGATGAGATAGTCGTCCTTATCCAGTTTTTGGATCATCTTGGTTACAGAGGAGGGGTGTACTTCCAGTCCCTCGGCAATATCCGAAACCCGCGCATATCCTTTCTCGTCGATGAGCTTGTATATGCGCTCCAAATAATCCTCCATGCTGGGTGTTGGCATTCAAGTTTACCTCTTTTCTATAATGAGCGTGGCGCGGGGGCCAACCTTGCTCTAACAATGATACATGTTTCTGCCGCTCTTTGGCAAGTCCTCCGGCCCCTTGTTGCCCTGCATAGCGATGTTTACCATGATTTTATTCCGCCCTTAACCGGCACAATAACGATATCCTCATCCCTAAGGAGCGTGAACCCATGACTGTAGTAACGCCCGAACGTCCCTCGGCCAAAAGACAGAAAAAGCCGACCGGTCTTTTCATTCCAGAGCTGGTTTTTTTCGAGCCGGATTCGCTTAATTATCCCAAAGGAGTACAGATTATGGAATGGGTCAAAGCCCAGAACATCCCCTACCGCATGACGACCTCGCATAACCGTATTACGAACCTGCCCGGCGAAACCGAGGTTGAGCAATACAAAATCGCCAAAAGAACACTGGTGGTCGGCCTGCGCAAAACGTTAACCTTTGACCAGTCCAAGCCGTCTGCGGATTATGCGATTCCGATTGCCACCGGCTGTATGGGACATTGCCATTATTGTTATTTGCAAACCACGCTGGGGGCCAAGCCCTATATCCGTGTCTATGTGAATACCGGGGACGTCATCGAAGCCGCTAAAAAATATCTCCAAGAGCGCGCTCCGGAAATCACTACCTTTGAAGCCGCCTGTACTTCCGATCCGCTCGGGTTGGAGCATATTACCGGCTCCCTGACGGAGCTGATCAACTTCATGGCCGCAGAGCCGCTCGGGCGGCTGCGTTTTGTAACCAAATACCAGCATGTTGAGCCGCTGCTTCAACTGAAGCATAACGGCCATACACGAATCCGTTTCAGTGTGAATGCCGACTATGTCATCAAGAACTTCGAGCCGGCTACTTCGCGGTTTGAGGAGCGGATTGAGGCTGCGGGAAAAGTAGCCCGGGCCGGATATCCGCTGGGCTTTATCATCGCACCGATTATCTGGCATGACGGCTGGGAAGAAGGCTATGCGGAACTGCTGGAGAAACTGGCCAAAACCCTTCCGACAGATGTGGGCAAAGGATTGACTTTTGAGATGATTCAGCACCGTTTCACCAAAACGGCCAAAACCGTGATCGAGAAACGTTACCCCAAATCAAAGCTGGAGATGGATATCGAAAAGCGCAAAAAGAAATGGGGCCGCTGGGGCCAAAATAAATATGTGTACCCCGATGAACAACAAACCGCCCTGCGGGAGTTCATCACAGAGCGGATTTTTGAACATTTCCCGGAAGCGGGAATTGATTATTTTACCTAAGCTAGAAGATCAGCCAGTCCGGCGTGACTCCCTGCAGCCAGATCGTTATCCGGAACATTTGATCTGTAAACAGCAAAACCCCCATTAAGACCATTAGTGCGCCACCGATCTTCATCAGCACATTGGAATATTTCAGGATTTTTCTCGCCCCGCCCAGGAAGAAGGCCAGTGCGAAAAACGGCAAGGCGAAGCCGATACTGTATGCGGTAATCATCGTAAACCAAGTTCCCGGATCACTGGCAGACAGCGCGATGATTGCCGTCAGAATCGGCCCGATGCAAGGTGACCAGCCCGCGGAAAAGCCGATGCCAAAAATAAAGGAGCCGGCGTAACCCGCCGGTTTCCATTTCAAATCAAGCTTGCGTTCCCGCAGCAGAAACTGTGGCTGAAAAATCCCCAGCAGGAACAGTCCCATCACAATGATTAGGATAGCCGACAATTGGCGGATCAGATCACGCTGCCCGTTGAAAAATTGCCCGAACAGCCCGGCCCCAAAGCCGAGCGTATAAAAGACTACTGAAAACCCCAGGATAAAAGCCAGCGTATGCGACAGGGTGCGGAAACGTACCTCTTTGCTGTTACTGCCACTCTTTAGCTGCTGCACGGACAACCCGGTAATATAAGATAAGTACGAAGGATAAAGCGGCAGACAGCAAGGTGATATAAACGACGCCACACCAGCGGCAAAAGCAATTCCTGCATTCAGGTTCGACAAAGCGGCAGCTCTCCTTCCGGGTTCAGGGTCACTTTGCTAGTTACATTCTTAAGAGGGTAATCCTTTTTTGCCGATCAGTGTAAGGGTCAGCAGGGCAATAAGCAGTAGAACGATTGTTGCCCCAGGCGCCAGATTCCAGACCCCCGCAACTACCAGACCTCCCACAACAGCAATCTCGGCAATGATAACCGACAGTACAACCGAAGACTTAAAGCTGCGTGACAGCAGCAGACTAATCGCCACCGGAATCGTCAGCAGCGCAGACACGAGCAGCGAACCGACAATCTTAATGGCCGTACTGATCACAAGCGCCGTAAGCACCGTAATGAGCATGTTGAGCAGCTTCACGGGCAGGCCGCTGACACTCGCCGCATCCTCCTCAAAGCTGAGCAGAAAAAACTCCTTGAAAAACAGCGTCACGACTACAACTACGGCAATCGTCACGATACCCACTACAATCAGATCGGTATTATTGAGCGTATAGATACTCCCGAACAGATAGCTCATCACATCCGCATTATACCCTTTGCCTAAGGTGAAAAAGAGTGAAGCCAGCGCTACCCCACCTGACATAATAATTGCGATGGACAGCTCAGCGTAGCTCTTGTACGCCTTGCGCAGCTTTTCGATGGCAAAGGAGGCCACCACCGCAAAAATCAGACCTGCCCCCAGCGGATAAAACCCGGTCAGGAAGCCCAGCGCCACACCTGCGATGGTCACATGGGCCAACGTGTCTCCGATCATCGACAATCGTCTGAGCACAAGAAAAACGCCTATAAGCGGCGCGGTAATGCCGATCATCAGCCCGCCCGCAAGCGCCCGCTGAAAAAAGTCACTGAATAGAATTTCCAAGATATATTCTCCTCTGAATTTCGATAGATCTATTTTTAGAAGCTTCAAACCAAATTTCAAACAATTACGACCCCTCCCAAACCCTCCCTTCCAAGGGAGGGCCCCAAGGGCTCTGCCCTCTGGACACCCGCTTAAGTGCAGCTGGCGTGGGAGAAGTGTATTGCGGTATCTGGTGATTGCGGAGGAATGAACGCTTTTCCTCCCTTACGGGACACGCTTTACCGGTGCGGGATCTGGGTACGGAATAAAGGCTAAGGTCAAAAGCCTGGTCATCATTGTACAATGGATGACCAACGGTAAACCTGCTTGTTTCAGCGGAGAAGAGCAACCTACTGCAGATGATACAATAGATTGCTCACTTTTGGCGCTGATATGGAATTCTGTTGCATTTAGTTGCTGGTTGAGTTGCTGATGCAACAGACTGATGGTTAACGGTACGGTATCCGGCATATTGTATTTACTGCAGCTATTTAGTATGTCAGCGACTGGTATGAAGTATTAAGTGTATTTGTGTGCAGCCCCGGATCAGGTAAGTGTATGCTGCAGGTTCTCCACGGCGCAATCCTGAACGTCATGAGAGTGGCGGCAGTAGAAATTGATTTTGCCGTTTTTCTGAACCGGCTCCTGCCCCAGATAATTTTTGATCATGTCGATGTCATGCGACACCATCAGGAAAGTCATATGATGATGGGCATGCATATGCAGAATGAGGTCGAAAAACCCGGCTTGCGTTTCGGCATCAATCCCCACGGTAGGTTCGTCCAAAATGAGCAAATCCGGATGATTGATCAGCGCACGGGCCAGGAATACACGCTGCTGTTGACCGCCGGACAGCTGACCAACTCTTTTCTCAGCAATATCCTGAATCCGCATTACCTCAAGGGCGTCCTCACACTGGCGCTGCTGCGCTTTGGACACTCTGCGGATCAGATTCTTATTGTTGTACAAGCCGGACAGCACGACTTCACGGACCGTTGCCGGGAACAAGGGGTTGAAAGCATTTTTTTGCGGGACATAGCCGATGCGCTCCCAATCCTTAAACTTGCGGACAGACTGGCCAAATAATTTAATATCTCCGCTGGTTGCGGGCAGGAGCCCGACGATCATCTTCAGCAAGGTTGTTTTGCCGGCGCCGTTGGAACCGATAATTCCCAGGAAGTCCCGTTCCTTCACGGTGTAATTCAGATTGGAAATCACCTTCTGCTCTCCGTAAGAGAAGGAAAGATCCTGTATCTCGATCATATGCTGATGGCAGTCCAAGGATACCGATTGCATTGTGAAGTACCGCCTTTCACTTATACTTTCCTTACTATTGTAAAGCCAGAATTAGATTTTGCAAATTTTTCTCCATTAATGTGAAATAGTTGTCTCCATTCTTGTCCTGTTCGGTGGTAAGTCCCTCAACCGGATTTAGCACCATCGTCTCCACACCGGCTTCACCAGCCAAGGTTTTGGCCAGCTTGTCAGAAACCAGTTCCTCGAAGAAGATATAACGGATGCCTTCCTCTTTTACCAAAGCCGCCAGATCCAGCAAATCCTGCCCGCGTGGTTCCGCATCCGGGGACAAGCCCATGATGGCATGTTGTTTCAAACCATAATCACGCGCGAGATAAGCAAACGCCTGGTGGGACACGACGATTTCTTTATTCGGCAGCTTGGCAAGCTCTGTCGTAAACTTGCTATCCAGCGCCTGCAAGCGCTCTGTAAGTTTGTTATAACGTTCCTCATAACCAGATTTATGCTCAGGATCGACGGACTGGAGGCTCTCTTTAATGTTCTCAGCCATCACAAGCGCGGATTTTGGACTTACCCAGGTATGGGGATCCGTATGCAGGCTGTCGGTGCCTGTTTCTTCGGAATGCTCTTCATCCGCATGTCCCTCACCTTCATGCGCATGTTCCTCGCCTCCATGATCATGCCCGTCTTCTTCATCCGTCATAATATAATTGACGCCTTTGCTGACTTCAACAGCCTTGGCTTTACTGTCGCTGTTGAGGCTTTTAAGGAAGTTCGGCACCCAGCCTTCAAGTCCGGCACCATTGTACAGAAACAGCTGGGCTTTGGAAGTATTGATGATATCCTGGCTGCGCGGGGTCCAATCATGAGGCTCCACACCGACCGGAAGCAGATTAATGACATTGGCATCTTCCCCGCCAATTTCTTTGGCAAATTCATATATAGGATAAAAAGTAGTGACTACATTCACTTTACCCTCAACGATACTCCCGCTGCTCTTGGGACCGCAGGCCGCAAGCGTTAGGATTACCAGCAGAGCAAGCACCAGCAGCAGCCCTCTGTGTGGTTTTGTTAAAGACATAATTGCTATCGACTCCTTAAATCGTAAATTTTACTATGAGAATTATAATAGTAATGGTTACGATAAGTCAACTCTCATGTTCTCCCGGACGTTCTGCTGCCAGAGTCAAATACAGCTTCAAAGCTTCATGTATCCCATGTATCCATCACAAAAAGGAACGCCCGCAGCCATTGCTGGCGTGCATGCGTTCCCTTGCAGACGTTCGGCGGGTCAGTTGAATTTGCCCATTTAGACCCGTTATTTGTTCTGGTTGCCTGCTTACTTCACAATTGCGCCGTTCGGCATGCTGTCCGGTACGGTTGCGATCGTCAGCTTGTCGCCTTTGGAAGCGGCCAGGATCATGCCTTGCGACAGCTCGCCGCGCAGCTTCACCGGCTTCAGGTTGACGATGCAGATTACCTTTTGTCCCACCAGCTCTTCTGGAGTGTAGAACTTGGCAATCCCGGACACCACCTGACGCTGCTCATAACCGAGATCAAGCTGCAGCTTCAACAGCTTGTCTGCCTTCTTCACCGGCTCAGCGGCGATGACCTGGGCCACGCGCAGCTCGGCTTTGGCAAAATCGTCGATGCCGATTTCTTCCTTATGCTCTTCCTCCGGCTCAGCTGCTGCGCCGCTTTCAGCGCCTGCAGGTGCAGGCTCCGCTTCTGCTGCCGCCGGTTTGCCGGCACCCATCGCCTCGGCGATGTAGGCAACCTCTACAGCAACATCGAGGCGCGGGAAGATTGGATCGCCTTTGGCCAGCTTCGTTCCGGCTGGAATGAGGCCGAAGGTTTTGCCGCTGTCCCAGGCTGTCAGCTCACCCGGCTGAATGCCGAGCTGCTCCCAGATTTTCGCCGGTGCGCTGGTCAGGAACGGCTGCAGTAGAATCGAAGCGGTGCGTAGGCCCTCCACAAGATGTCTCATGACGGAAGCCAGCTCGCCGGTTCTGCTCTCATCCTTCGCGAGCACCCAAGGCTGGGTCTCATCAATGTATTTATTCGTACGGCTGATGAATGCCCCGATCGCGGTAAGGGCCACGGAGAATTCCATTTTTTCCATCGCTTCTTCAACTTTGGCATAGGTGCTGCCCGCAGCCGCTTCAAGCTCGCCGTCGAACGCCGTTACCTTGCCTTCGTAAGCCGGAAGTTCACCGCCAAAATATTTCTCAACCATCGCCCCGGTCCGGTTCAGCAGATTGCCAAGGTCATTGGCCAGATCATAGTTGATCCGGTCTACAAAGCTTTCAGGCGTAAAGGTGCCATCCGAGCCAAATGCCACTTCACGCAGCAGATAGTAACGCAGCGCGTCCAATCCGTAGCGGTCGATCAGCGTAACCGGATCCACGACATTACCCTTGGATTTAGACATTTTGCCGTCTTTCATCAGCAGCCAGCCGTGTGCGAACACTTTCTTCGGAAGCGGCTCGCCCAGCGCCATCAGGATGATCGGCCAGTAGATCGTATGGAAACGCACAATTTCCTTACCGACAATATGCACATTCGCAGGCCAGAACTTGTCATACAAGCTGCGGTCCTCGGAACCATAGCCAAGGGCTGTGATATAGTTCGTCAATGCATCAATCCATACATACACGACATGCTTCTCGTCGCCCTTGACCTTAACGCCCCAATCAAAGGTCGTACGGGAGACCGCGAGGTCCTCCAGCCCGGGTTTGATGAAATTGTTGATCATTTCGTTCTTGCGTGATTCCGGCAGGATAAACTCCGGGTTCTCTTCATAATACTTCAGCAGACGGTCAGCATACTTGCTCATGCGGAAGAAATAGCTTGCTTCCTTGACCAATTCGACAGGGTGGCCGCTGTCCGGGCTTTTACCGCCGGTGATGGCACCGTTCGCGTCCCGCTCGATATCCACCAGCTGAGTTTCGGTGTAAAAGGTTTCATCTGGAATACTGTACCAGCCTTCATACTCACCTTTGTAGATGTCGCCCTGCTTCAGCAGGCGGTCAAAGATATCCTGTACCACTTTCTTGTGCCGTTCCTCCGTCGTGCGGATGAAGTCATCGTTGGAAATATCCAGCTTGCGCCACAGATCCTTAATGCCGACGACAATATCGTCAACGAACTGCTGTGGGGTCTTGCCAGCTTCAGCAGCCTTTCGTTCAATCTTCTGCCCATGCTCATCCGTACCGGTAAGATAACGGACCTCATAGCCACGCAGGCGCTTGTAGCGGGCCATAGCATCTCCAGCTACCGTAGAGTAAGCATGCCCGATATGCAGCTTGTCACTCGGATAATAAATCGGTGTAGTCAGGTAAAAAGTTTTCTTATCGCTCATTTCATGTCATCCTTTCGTCTTGGCAAACACAATAAACACAAAAAACTCCCGCCCCTTTATGGGGCGAGAGTATACTCACGCGATACCACCCAAAGTTCCCTGGTTCTTCACAGAACACAGGCTTCGCCAGTTCCCTTGCGGAACTGTCCATTAACGCTGGAACACGCTGTTATCTTACTTAAGCCGCGACAATCGGCTCCAGCTCGAACACAGTTCCTCCCGGACCATATTCAATCCGCGTACCATACCGGCTCCCAGCTGTTCTTCCCGGCTCTCTGTAATGGTCGTCCCGATCTACTCATCCGTTCCTCGGAAATTAATGTTATTATCCAAAATATACCCAAAATGCAGGCGTCATGTCAAGTCGTGGGAGCTGCTTCGTCCCCGGCAGAGTGTTCTTTGCGCGGCGGTACCGGGTCCAGTCCCCCGGGATGGAAGGGATGGCATTTGCCAATTCGCTTCGCGGCAAGCCACGAACCCTTGAGCGGGCCATGGATTTCGATTGCTTCCAGCGCGTAGGCTGAGCAAGTCGGATAAAAGCGGCAGGTCGCCGGTTTAAGCGGCGAAATAAATTTGCGGTACACGCGGATTGGGGCCTGGATCGTTCTGCGTATAATAGGCATAATCAGTGCCCTTCTTTGCCGTGCGCTGCAAGTCCCGTCTCTTCTTCACGGTTCTGTTCACAATCCTTGCAGTAACCGAACACCTCAAATTTATGCTTGACCACCCGGAACTGTTCCGGAGTATCCGTTAAATTCATCGGGCAGAATTGAATCGGGTAAGTCTTCATGCATTGAAGGCAAATCATATGGTGATGGTGGTGATCCTGATTGCAGCTGCCTTTGAACTTGACGCCATCCTCAAAGACCACCTGCTCCAGCACACCCAGCTCCTCCATGACACGCAGGTTGCGGTAAACTGTATCAAAGCTGAGCCCGCTGTACTTGCGGCCCATATGCTCATAAACATCCTTCGCCGACAAATATCCCGTATTCTCGCCGAATAACCTGGCAAGCGTTTTGCGCTGATCGGTGATTCGCAGTCCCTGCCCCGACATGGCTTCCAGTATTTGTTCTGTCGACAGCATTCGCTCATCTCCCATAACAAAGGTCATTTGTATTGCACTCTCTTTATAATGCCCCAAAACAAATGCCCCGTCAATGAAACGTGCCACCCAAGACTTGCTTGCTGGAAGACTTCAGATCCAATGACCCTATATTTGACACAAAAAAAGCTACCCTTCCTTGATGGAAGCGGCAGCCTTTTTTTGTGGATTGGAATGTCCGTTGCCGGACATTCCAGTATTACTTAAGTACTTCCCTGTTTATTTCTTCGGAGGAAGTGGTGTGAACAGGAAGTTGACCGACAGGTTACTGCCGGAAGCCGGAGTAAACAGGATCTCTACTGGACCTTCATAATCACCGGTCCGGTACACAACGCTGTTCAAATCGGAACTACCCAGACTTTTCTCGTTTGGCACCTGTACGACTTGATTGCCGTTAACAAGAACGGTGCCCATATAGTTTCCTCCACGCGGGTTAAAGGTAATCAGCGTATTGGCCGCTACCCGCTCCAGCCTGATTTTGTACAGTACACCGAAGTTCCCCAGATTGGTTTCCTGGAGGCCTGTCAGGGCATCGAGGCCGAGCAAGTTCGGATCATTGTTATTATCGCCGATCACGAGTCTGGCTGGAGAGGTTCCCACCAAATCCGAAACGTTAATGAGACGAGTAGAATCCGGATAGGTACCACGATTATGCACTCCGTCACGCGGCAAGATAGGCGTCAAAGGCAGTGAAGAAATCGGCTCTTTATTCGCATCAATCATCATTACGGAATAGGTAACTGCTAAATCACTATACATATCAGCTTGCATCGAGACGTTATCATTTGGCTTCATGGCTATAGTGTTCAGTTCCGTAAGAATCGATACGCTTTGTCCTGGCTGGATTACCGTTTGCTTGTACGAGCTCCCGTTCAGCATCGACTCCCAGTACCGTGTTACAGATTTCTGTCCGGTAAGCTCTGCAAATGAGCTAGGGCCACCAAATCCAGAATATTGGGTTGTAATTGTCGCAGGATACATATTGTCATTTGTGGCAATCACATATACCTTGGTGTTGATCGACAAATTATTCTTATGGTGAATCAGGAAACGTGTTGCACCTGTAGCCGTTTCACGGTACAGAACACCCTCGCTGAACACAGTTTCCGGGCTGTTGCTGCGGATCAGGGTAAACGGCTCGGAAGACGTGGCGTAATTTAGATTCGGCCAAGTAGGGACCGGGGTGCCGTCAAATTTGAATGCTGTACCAGGTACCGCGAACAGGCGGTTAAAATCCTCTTCATTATACAGCTGTTCTTCCGTAATAATAATTGTTTTCTCAAACGTATTGACGGCTCCATGGGAATCCGTAGCAGTCAGGCTGATGACTTTTGGACCGGGTGTAAAGAACGCCTGGGCTTTATTGGTCCATGTTACTGTAATCGTGTCGCCGTCTGGATCACTGCTGTTATCCGTATAAGTGATCGGTTCACCCATTTTGTACTGTTCCTTGTCGGTGACGAAATTTGCCACCGGCGCTTCATTCGGCTTCAGAACATTGATGGTCGCAGTGTACGGATCACTCGTGCGTCCATTGGCATCCACAACGGAATAAGTAACGGTATAAATACCGGGTTCATCATAATAGTCCCGCTTGTCTCCACTCCATATATCACTAACGATAGGTGTATTATTCGGTGAACTGCTGGAGGTCACAAAGTTGACCATGGTTTGACCGGCATAAATTTCAGTAGGTTGAACGGTAAAAGAAGCCTTAGGCTTTGTGGAAAGCGTAAGAATTACACGTTTCCCAGCAGTATCCAATACATAATTTAATTTCAGTGCCGATGTAATCGAGGTCAAAGGAATCATAAACGTTCCTTTGTACTGGTAGGTTGCACCCTTCATTGTAGACTTCTTGCCATTGACTGTATAGGTTTTGCTGTTCAGCTTAAAGCGCATTACATCGCTGCCTTTTGTAACTACGGTTTCCTTGGCCTTGGAATCATAAGTAACCTGCAGTCCTACACGTTCCACCATCGCCCGGATAGAGACGTAGGACACGCCGTTCTTGACTGCCATCGGCTGATTGGCCAAATATAACACACCGTTTACGTACATTTTGTTGCTGTTCAACATCAGCACAAGCTGGTCATCGCCTGTAGCTGATAGCATTTGCGGATCCATACCGTTCGTCTGCATGTACGTTTGACCGGTAACCGTTGCAGGCGGCAACGGTGTTGCCGTAGGCTCTGCAGACGGAGTCGGTGATGCTGTACCGTCCAACAATCCGCCTGACGACGGGTCAGTAGATAGGGGTACAGATGATGCAGACGGTGTTGGTGTCGCCTCTGCGGTACTCACGTTACTCGGTGAAGTGGTGCTGACGGGTGCGGCAAAAGCCGGTACTGCTGCGGCAACCTGTGCAATGGCCAAAACAGCAGCTAATGATAATTTCTTAAAATTCATGATATGACTCCTTCTACTCCCAGTTGTAGTATATAAGGCCTGCAGTTCTCTCTCTGTAATCCTTATATTCCCCGCAAAACGCATGATGCCCCCAAAGGGACAAGCAGGCAAAATTTTGCCACATGCTTTTTACAAAACATAGTATTAGACGCAGTAAGCCCTTAAAAGTTTCATTAAATGTAAAGAAAGATCAAAATCCATTTTTAACCTGTGAGAAATTACAAACAAAAAAGACGATTTGCCTTCACGTTCAAGGTTAATCGCCTTTTATAGTTATTTACAATGCCGGTTTCCTCTTACATTACTTGCGCCAGGCCTTACACTCGCCCTGACAGCAACACAATTACACTTCCCTGGATTGATCACGGTACTCCTTGGGGGACATCCCTGTCTGCTTCTGAAACACTTTAGTAAAATAACGCCGCTCCTGATAACCTACTCCGGAGCTAATCGCCGTGATGCTCTTGTCGCTGCTCGCCAGCATGAACTTGGCGGCTTCAATCCGCTGCTGAGTCACATATTCCACAAAGGTCATCGCAAAGCGGTTCTTGAACAACAGGCAGAAGTAGCTGCCGCTGATACCTATCTTGTTCGCGACTTCCTCTATGCCCAGATCATAATGCAGCCGCTCCGAAATATATTGTACTGCCAGATTCATCAACTGATCCGGTGTTTTTTTGACAGAATCGTCGGCTGCAGGCACTTCCTGAAACAGCGGAATGCTGTTGTACAGCTTATCCTTGTACTGCCTGCTGCGGATTTGCGTACCGATCTCCCGCACCTTGTTGCCAAGCTCCTCATAATGAATCGGCTTGCAGATATATTCCTTTACACCAAGGCGTATGGCTTCCCGGGCGTAATTAAATTCCTGGTAACCACTAAGCAGCAGTACCTCGCTCTCCAGTCCCATCTCCCGCAGCTTGCCGATGAACGTCAAGCCGTCCATCACCGGCATGCGGATATCGCATAGCACAAGGTCAGGCGCGTTCTCCTCGGCAATTCGTAAGGCTTCCATGCCGCTGCGGGCCATGCCGGCAACTTCCATCCCCATCTCCTGCCATGGCAGCACCTTGTTGAGATTGTTCAGTATAGGGGCTTCATCGTCAACCAATAATACTTTTAGCATAATGATCTTCTCCCTGCCCGTATTTAGGTATGACACAATGAATGATTGTTCCTTCACCGGGACTGGCACAGATGAATATCCCGTATCGGTCGCCGTATTCAATCCGGATACGGTCGGCCACACTGCGCACCCCAAGACCACGCCGCTCCGGATGAATGCCATGCTCCTGGTTCTGTCCCGCCTGCTCCGCAGATTCATGGATCATATACTGGAACATCGAGAGCTGGGCCGGAGTCATCCCGATTCCGTTATCCTCAATCTGCAGGATCAAGTTGCCGCGGTCTTCCCAGCCCTTTACAGTCACCTTGCCCTTGTATCCGATCCCCTCAAACCCGTGCTGGATACTGTTCTCCACCAGCGGCTGCAGTGTCAGCTTGAGGATACCGCAGCCCATAAGCCCTTCGGGGATGTCTATTTCATAATCAAATACATCCTCGAAGCGGAATTTCTGGATATCGAGATAATTGCGCAGGTGGGTGACTTCTTCTTCCAGTGTGATTTCATCCCTGTCCTGAATGCTGATCCGCAGAATGCTGGCTAGCCGGTAGACCATCTCGCTAACCTTGCGGCCTTCATTCTGTACAGCAAGCACATTGATCGACTCCAGCGTGTTGAACAGGAAATGCGGCTTGATCTGTGCCTGCAGAACCCGCATCTCAGCCTGATTCTTCCGCCTTTGCTCCAGATGAATCCGATTAAACAAGCCGTTGATTTTATCCATCAAATCGTTAAAGCCCTTCGCAAGCAATGTCATCTCGTCATTGCCCTTTTCCTCAACCCTTGAAGTAAGATCGCCATCCTCCACCCGCCGCATAAAGCGGACAATAACAGCAATCCCGCCCGTTATCCGGTTCATAAAGAACAAATTAAAGATGACGGCAGCCAGGAAGCAGAGAAAGATAACCCCGACAAACCAGCGGGCGAACACTGTAACCTCCCGTGACAATGAACCCCACGAGGTGATAGAAACGAGGCTCCATGGATATTCTTTCAAATGATAGACGGACAGAATACTTTTCTCCCCGTCGAACTGGGTTTTGAAGCTTTGAAAACCTTCCTTGAAGGTAATATTTTTCGCCGTAAACGACTGGAAATCCTGTCCGTCCAGCTTGCGGTCCGGATCCAGCAGAATCATTCCGTCATCGTTCACCAGCATGAAAGAGACCTTCTGGTTACTGTCCCCAATCTTCAAATTCCGGAATATGGATTCGAACTCCCAGTTCTTAATCTGCACGACCAGAATGCCGATGTCCTCAAAGAAGCTAAGCTCCTTCACTAGCCGGATCTGTGTGAACACTGCTTCTGTTCCTGTCAGTTCCGGATATTCATGCGGTGCCAGCCATTTCGGCACACCATTGAGCTTCATGACCTCCTGATAGAGAGCACTTCCTTTGAATTTATCGTAAGGGAGTGTGCGGAAATTTTCCTTGTTGAATACCGATACGATCTCCGAGCTGCCTTTACCGTTAAAATTGTACAGAAAGGCATAGCTGATCGAAGGGTGATTATACAGCAGACTACGGAAATTTCGCTGGCTGGCATTCAGGCTCAGCTGCTCAGCATCAGTCAGATCCTGTTTCGAAGGATCATCCGCGCTGAGCGCCATATGAAACACCGAGGTAGCAATTCCGTTGTCTGTCACGTTGTTCATGTCCTTAAAGACGCTGGAGATGCTGTAGCTGATCGCTTTAAGTGAATACTCGGACTGCTGGCTGTATTTCTTCTCAATTGAATTATAAGTAACGAAGAACATAATCATGCCAAGAATAAACAAGGGGATGATAATCAGGCCCAAAAATGCCGTAAATAATTTATAGCGCAAATTCATCGGCAGTGCTCCTGACTGTGAATAAGGTTATCCTTTTACGCTGCCTGCTGTTACGCCTTCAATAATTTTCTCCTGCAAAATGGCGTAAATAATAATGACCGGCAGCACACTGTAGACAATGCCTGCAGACATTTGCGCATAATTCATCTGATACTGATCGCGGAATTGGACCATTCCCACCGGAAGTGTGCGCAGCTCGTCATTCGAAAGAAAATAGTTAGCCAGCAAAAATTCATTCCAATTTCCCAGGAAATTAACAATGAATACTGTAACCATGGCGGGAACCGTCAGAGGTACAATAATTCTAGCAAAGATACCGGGAGCCTTCAAGCCATCCATAACTGCCGCTTCTTCAATTTCACTGGGCAACGAACGCATAAATGCGGCCAAAATAATAATCGTAAACGGTATTGCATTGGCAATATAAGGGATGATCAATGCCCAATGTGTATTCAGAATGTGCAGTTTGCGCACAATCGTATAAATCGGCAGCATCAGCGCATTGTTAGGAATAAGCATTCCAACCAGTACAAGCGAGAACAGGATACCGTTCCATTTGCCCTGCCGCATCCGTGTGACTGCAAAGGCAAACATCGACGCCAGCAAAATAGAAACAACGGAAGCCAACACTGAAATGTACAAGCTGTTAAAGAAGTAAGTGCTGATCTTGGCATTGACCCAGGCCTCCACATAGTTGGAGAAGGCAAATTCCTTCGGAATGCCAAATGGATTCAGGGCGATCGCGTTGTTGTCTTTCTTTACTGAAGAGAACAGGACGAACAGGAAAGGAAAAAGAATAACAAGCAGATATGACAACAGCACAACATGCGGCAGACTCTTTTTTAGGCGTGGCATCAGTATTCAATCCTTTCATTGCGCCGGGCAAACAGCAGATGATACAGCGCCGTAACCACAAGCGTGAATGCAAAGATCAGAACTGCGATGGCATTGCCGTAGCCGTATTTAAAATTGGTGATCGCGTATTTTATCATATAAGTTGCCATGACCTCAGTCGATCCAGCCGGGCCGCCTTTCGTCATCACGATGACGATATCCGCAGCCTTCATTGCACCAGCGATGGAGAGCATAATAACTACGGAAATGATCGGCACAATCAGCGGCAGTGTGATGCGTGTGGCACGCTGAAAGCCGGTAGCGCCGTCAATGGCCGCAGCTTCATCCAGTTCACTAGGAATGGATAGAATAGCCGCCAGCACCATAACAATGTAGAATCCGGTCCACTGCCAGGCATTCGTGATCAGAATGGACAGCATGGCAAACCGCTCATCCGACAGCCAGTACACCGGCTCAATGCCAACGAGACCAATCAGCTTATTAAAGAGACCAATATTGGGCTCATAAATAAATCCCCACAGAATGCCGATTACCGCAGTAGACATTATAGAAGGCATAAATACGGCTGTCTTGTAGAGTCCTTTCAGTTTCTTAACGTTGGCAATCAAAAGTGAAAAGAATACGATCAGGGGAACCTGCACGCACACGGAGAACAGGATAAACCAGCCGTTATTCTTCACCGAAACCCAGAAGCGTTCATCTCCAAGCGCTTTTTTGAAGTTAGTGAGGCCGGTGAATTTAACCGTATCCGATACTCCGTTCCAACTGGTGAAGCTGTAATAAAGTGAGCTGAAGATCGGATATATAAAGAACATGAAGAACAATACAAGTGCAGGAATAACAAACAGGATAAAGACCAATGGATTTCTGAGTGATTTATTCATGACTACCTCCGATTGCTTATACTATCTGGGAGCGATTAGGGCAGATTTTAAAAATGCACCCTGGAGCAAGCACCAGGGTACATAGAATTTACCGTTCCTATTCCACTGCTGCGTTAGCTTCTTCTTGAACTTTTTGCAGCGCCTCGCCCATTTTTTCAGGTGTTGTCTGTCCGCCGATCAGCTTCTGAATTTGAATGTTGCTGATCTCGGTGGTGACATCCGCTTGAACCAGAGAGTCAAAGGCAGGGAATGAAGACTGGGAATTATTCAGTACCGCTACGATTTCACTCATCAGATCATCGGTAATATTCTCGTTCAGGATTTTCTGATCAATCTTCATGGCCGGCAGCACTCCGTCCTCTACCAGACCGCGAAGCTGCATTTCTTCATTGTACATATTCTTGATAAAAGATTTCACTGCAGCCAGCTGACGCTCGTCATCTGCCGCTGAAGCCGAGAACCCGTAACCGTTGTTCACATCGCGCATCAGTGCCGTTTGGTCGCCTACCCCGCCGTCAACCGCCGGGATATTGAAGAATCCAACCTTGCCGATCAGACCTTCACCGGATTGTCCTGCTTTGAATACAGAGGATTTCCAAGTCCCATCATAGAGCAGAATGGCTTCGCCACTAGTGAACTGGGTGGTATACTCAGCATATTCGAAACCAAGCTCGCCTTTTTTGAAGTAGCCTTTATCTACCCATTCCTTGTATTTCGCAAAACCTTTCACTACATTAGCATCGCTCCATTTGGCTTCACCAGTCGCGAATTTAGCCGTTACATCCGGTCCGGCATAACGTGACCAGAGGTGGTTGGCCAGCATCAGTGGCACCCAGCCAGCCTTGGATGCGCCAGCCAGTGGTACTTTGCCATCAGCCTTAATATCGGCCAGTTGCTGCTCAAGCTCTGCAAAGGTCTTCGGAGCTTCCCAGCCCTTGCTGCCATAATATTCTTTATTATAGAAGAAACCTTCACCGGAACCGCCGATTGGCAATCCGTAAATTTTCCCTTCATAAGTGAATGGATCAAGATTCGAGAATTTATCTTTAATGCCCAATTCTTCGAGAATCGGGGTCAGGTCAAGCAATTTTCCTTCTTTGGCGTATATTTTGGAGTCAGGGCTCCCAAAGAGATCGAACACTGCCGGAGGATTGCCGGCGGCCATTTCACCGCGCAGCTTCTCTTTGCGGTTCACATCAGAATCTACACCATCCAGTTTGAATGTCAGGCCCGGCACTTCACTCTGAACCTTGCCTACCACATCCTCCAGAATAGCAAGACGTTTCTGCTTATCGGCACCAACCTGTGTATGACGGATCGTCATTTCGAAAGGCTCAGCGCTGGCAGGCTCATCAGTGGCAGCAGCATTGGTTGCAGCAGCTGAATTGCTTGGTGCTGCAGTTTCTCCATTGTTGCTTGACTTATTATTGTTGCCTCCACAACCAGCCAGCAAAGCAGAAGAGACAAAAACCAGGGACAACAGCATAGTCATACTTTTTCTCATTACGGGTGACCCTCCCTATTTATTAATTTCCCTTACAACTCTTATTATAAAAAACAGTGTGTGTAATCGTAAGGTTAAGATTCATCTACTATAGGGATAAAATACTCTAATGTAAGCGAATACACCTCTAATCATTCACATACCACGTTATTTATAGTTACATATGTTGAAAAATAATTCCATAGAAAATAGACCTTGCGTCATTAAACCTCTACACAAAATCATTCTCCCTGCAAAATATTCCCTTAATCTGCTGGAACATAACATGCCTTCTGTAAAATTGAAAAGCAAAAAAGCCGTTTCCGCAGTACATAAGCTACTGCAAGATACGGCTTCGGCTTCCTATAATAGGTATCATCACTTTACAAGTGCTGTCTCGTTGCGTCCTTCTTCAATCAGCCGGTAAGCGCGCTGCACTTCTTCATCGGTCGGTGAGGGTACCCCTTCTAGCTCATAGGGACGGCCAAGTTCTTGCCATTTATAAATCCCCATTTGGTGATAAGGCAGGATTTCAAACTTCTCTACCCCATTAAGCGTTCCAATGAATCGGCCGAGATTTAGCAAATCCTCTTCCTTATTATGAATGCCAGGAACGTACACGTGGCGGATCCACATTTTACGGTTATGATCTGACAACCAGCGGGCCAGCTTCAATGTACGATCATTCGACTTACCGGTCAGCTTAATATGCGCTTCATCATCGATATGCTTGAGATCAAGCAGCACAAGATCAGTAACATCGAGCAAATCGCTGATCTTCGAACCATCATTATAGCCATTTGTATCCAGTGTGGTGTGCAGATTCCAGCGCTGTTTCACTTCAGTGAACAGTTGTTTGACAAAATGCGCCTGCAGCGTTGGTTCGCCGCCAGATACGGTAAGCCCGCCACCTGAAGACTTATAATAATTCAGATAAGGTTCGATTTCCGCCAGCACTTCCTCGATGCTCATTTCTCTGCCTTCATTAAGACCCCAGGTATCCGGGTTATGACAATACTGGCATTTCAATAAGCAGCCCTGCATAAATAGAACAAAACGGATACCAGGCCCGTCTACGGTCCCGAACGTTTCTAAGGAATGTATATGTCCATTAGCCATATGATGACTTCCTTTCGAAAAGAACTTAAAATTTTAATTAATTTTTAGCAAGATTTTACCGCCCCCTGAATCAAGGGCGGTATCACCTCACTCCTATTACATCTTATACAAGAACTGTATTACACAGTTAATTTAATTACATTGTACCGTGGAATGTACGGTTGATAACATCCAACTGTTGTTCACGGGTCAGCTTGATGAAGTTAACAGCATAGCCGGATACACGAATGGTCAATTGAGGATAGTTCTCCGGATGATCCATAGCATCGATCAGTTGTTCACGGTTAAACACGTTAACGTTCAAATGCTGAGCGTTGTTGTGGAAGTATCCGTCCATCATGAATACCAGGTTGGACTTACGGGACTCTTCGTCTTTACCCAGCGCCTTAGGAACGATGGAGAACGTGTTGGAAATACCGTCTTGTGCCTCGGAATACGGCAGTTTGGCAACAGAGTTCAAGGAAGCCAGTGCGCCTTTCTTGTCGCGTCCGTGCATTGGGTTAGCACCTGGAGCGAACGGTTCACCTTTCTTACGTCCGTCAGGAGTAGTACCAGTCTTCTTACCGTAAACTACGTTCGATGTAATGGTTAATACCGATTGAGTCGGCATAGCATCACGGTAAGTTTTGTGTTTGCGGATCATCGACATGAAGGTTTCAACCAGTTCAACCGCGATGTTGTCAACAGCATCGTCGTTGTTGCCGTAGCAAGGGAATTCACCTTCGGTTTCAAAGTCGATGGCAATGCCTTGTTCGTTGCGGATCGGTTTAACCTTTGCAAATTTAATTGCGCTCAGGGAGTCAGCAGCAACGGACAGGCCGGCGATACCGCAAGCCATCGTACGCAGAATGTCACGGTCATGCAGCGCCATTTCGATGCGTTCGTAGGAATATTTGTCATGCATGTAGTGAATGATGTTCAGGGTGTTGACATAAGTCTTAGCCAGCCACTCCATCATCGGTTTGAAGCGTTTCATTACTTCGTTGTAATCCAGATATTCGGAAGTGATCGCAGGGAATTCAGGTCCAACTTGTACGCCTGATTTCTCGTCTACTCCACCATTGATCGCGTACAGCAAAGCTTTTGCCAGGTTGGCGCGGGCGCCGAAGAACTGCATTTGTTTACCAATGCGCATTGGGGATACGCAGCAAGCAATTGCGTAATCTTCACCCCAATATGGACGCATTACATCGTCATTCTCATATTGGATAGCGCTGGTTTCGATGGAAACCTTGGCACAATACTTCTTGAAGCCTTCAGGCAGTCTTTCGGACCACAGAACCGTCAAGTTAGGCTCTGGAGCAGGTCCCAGGTTGTACAGGGTATGCAAGAAGCGGAAGCTGTTCTTAGTTACGCGTGTTGTTCCGTCTTCAGCCATACCACCGATGGATTCCGTTACCCAAGTAGGGTCACCGGAGAACAGTTCATTATAGTCAGGCGTACGCAGGAATTTCACAATACGCAGTTTCATTACGAAATGGTCAACGATTTCTTGTGCTTGTTCTTCAGTAAGTGTACCTTCTTCAAAATCGCGCTGTGCATAGATGTCGAGGAAGGAGGATACACGTCCCAGGGACATTGCAGCACCGTTTTGTTCTTTTACTGCTGCCAGATAACCGAAGTATACCCATTGAGTAGCTTCTTTGAAGTTGTTCGCCGGTTTGGAAATATCAAGACCGTGAGCGGCAGCCATTTCTTTCAGCTCACCCAGAGCGCGGATTTGTTCCGACAGCTCTTCGCGCAACCGGATTACTTCTTCAGTCATGGAATCAACTTCAAGCTCCGTTAATTGTTGTTTCTTGTCTTTGATCAGGAAGTCAATACCGTACAGGGCAATGCGGCGGTAGTCACCGATAATACGTCCGCGGCCGTAAGCATCAGGAAGACCTGTAATAACGCCGGATTTACGCACCGCTCTCATGTCAGGTGTATATGCATCAAATACGCCTTGGTTATGCGTTTTGCGGATATTCGTAAACATTTCGACAATGTTGTTCGGAAGCTCGAAGCCATATGCTTTGGTGGCATCGATCATCATCTTAATACCGCCGAACGGTTGAATAGAACGTTTGAAAGGAGCGTCAGTCTGTACGCCTACAATTTGTTCCTTGTCCTTGTCGATGTAGCCTGGCTTGTGGGAAGTGATGGTGGAGACAGTATCCAGGGAAACGTCCCATACGCCGCCTCTTTCTCTTTCTTCCTTGCTCAGCTGGGAGATAATCTTCCACAGTTCAGTAGTGTTGCTGGTAGGACCCACAAGGAAATCTTCGTTTCCTTCATAAGGCTTGATGTTTTTGGAAATAAATTCGTTAACGTCGACTTTTCTGGCCCATTTACCTTTTGTAAAACTTCTCCAACTCGACTTCACTTCTTGTACATCTTTTTCAATCACCGACATGCTAAATCCCTCCATTTATATTTATTATATTTGTAGAGATCGCGGGCTTGAAGGTTAATCCCGTGTCTCGTGATCCCAAAGATATGGTTGTAATTAAATTCACAATCGCGTCTTCATAACTGGGACCGTTCTTTATATAAACATTTTAGTTTATTTTCTGAAAAAGGACTGTGACAAATATCACCTTTCCGGTGATATTTGTCACTGCCATCCCCTTCCATATTAACCTATAACCTTATCCTTTGCTAAGCAATCACCAATTAGTTGTCGAATTTTCCGTAGAATGCGTTGCGGTATACATCAGCAAGTTCAGTAACCAGCGGCAGTTTAGGGTTGGCAGTAGTACATTGATCTTCAAATGCACGGTCAGCCAGATAGTCTACGCGGGATTCGAAATCCTTAGGATCAAAGCCGAGTTGTTGGAACGACTCTTCAATGCCCAATTTTTTGTTCATGTCGCGGATTGCATTGATCAGGCTGGTTACGCCTTCTTCGGTAGTGCGTGCAGGCAATCCCAGAATACGGGCGATTTCAGCATAACGTTCGTCAGCTACAAAGTGTGAATATTTAGGGAACGAAGCAAACTTCGTTGGTTTCTTGGCATTGTAACGGATAACGTGCGGCATCAGGATGGCATTGGTACGTCCATGAGCCGTGTGGTATTGACCGCCCCATTTGTGCGCCAAGCTGTGGTTGATGCCCAGGAATGCATTGGCAAATGCCATACCAGCCAGCGTCGATGCGTTGTGCATTTTTTCGCGGGCAAGTTTGTCGCCTTCAAGTGCGGATTTCTCCAGGTATTGGAATACCAGCTGGATAGCTTTGATAGCCAGACCATCGGAGTAGTCACTTGCCATAACGGAAACATAGGCTTCAATCGCATGTGTCAATACGTCCATACCTGTATCGGCAACAGCAGTCTTAGGCAAGCTATATACAAACTCAGGGTCGATGATCGCTACGTCCGGAGTCAGCTCGTAGTCTGCAAGCGGATATTTAGTATTATTTGCAGTAGTTTTGTCAGTAATAACCGCGAAAGAGGTTACTTCCGAACCTGTACCCGATGTTGTTGGAATAGCTACAAATTTCGCTTTGTTGCCTAGCTTAGGGAATTTGTATACCCGTTTGCGGATATCCATGAACTTTTGTTTCAGACCGTTAAAGTCAGCATCCGGGTGTTCATAGAACAGCCACATTCCTTTTGCAGCATCCATTGGGGAACCGCCGCCAAGTGCGATGATGCAGTCCGGCTGGAATCTGTTCATCATAGCTGTACCTTTTTCCACGGTAGTTGTCGATGGATCCGGTTCAACTTCCGAGAACACTTCGATCGCTACAGGAGTCTGGCGTTGACGCAGGTAGTGCTCTACTCTTTCTACATAACCCAGTTTAACCATCATAGGGTCAGTGATAATTGCTACGCGGGTAATATCAGGCATTTTGGCCAGGTATTGAGTGGATCCCTTTTCGAAATAAATCTTATCAGGCACCTTAAACCATTGCATATTCACGGTACGACGGTTCACCCTTTTCACATTGATCAGATTGATGGCAGTTACGTTTTGCGATACCGAGTTGCGTCCATAAGATCCGCAGCCCAGAGTCAACGAAGCGATATTTGTATTGTAAATGTCGCCGATGGCGCCATGTGTTGAAGGCGAGTTAACAAGAATACGTCCAGTTTGCAGACGGTTCGAGAACTTCATGATAACTTCTTCATTGTTGGAATGGATCGCCGAGCTGTGTCCCATACCGCCGAATTCGACGACTTGAGCTGCGCGTTCAATCCCTTGGTCAGCGTTCTTAACCTTGTAGCAAGCCAGAACCGGGCTAAGTTTCTCAGCGGACAGCGGGTACTTGGTGCCTACGCCTTCGAGTTCAGCTACCAGAATCTTCGTTCCGGCAGGAACCTGGATACCGCACATTTCAGCGATCTTCACAGCGGATTGACCTACGATTGCCGGGTTAACCGCACATTTTTCTACATTCATTGCGCCGTTAGTCAGCTTAGCAGCTTCTTCTTTATTTACAAAGTAGCAGCCATTTGCGATCATTTTCTTTTTCACTTGGTCAAAAATCGCTTCTTCAATAATAACAGCCTGCTCGGAAGCACAAATCATACCATTGTCGAAAGTCTTAGAAAGAATAAGGTCGGTAACCGCTTGGTCGATATCAGCACTTTTCTCAATGAAGGCAGGTACGTTACCAGGGCCTACGCCGAGAGCCGGTTTACCGCAGCTGTATGCCGCTTTAACCATTGCAGATCCGCCTGTTGCCAGGATAAGAGCGACGTCCGGATTGTTCATCAATGCGTTTGTTTTGTCCATTGTCGGAAGCTCAATCCATTGGATACAGTTCTCAGGAGCGCCTGCTTTCACAGCTGCATCATGAAGAATTTTTGCTGCTGCGGCACTACATTCTTGCGCTGATGGATGGAAACCGAATATAATAGGATTACGTGTCTTAGCGGCAATCAGTGCTTTAAACATCGTTGTGGATGTTGGGTTGGTTACCGGTGTGATACCCATTACGATTCCGACCGGCTCGGCAATTTTTTGGAAGCTGTCATATTTATTATCTTCAACGACGCCTACTGTTTTGTCGTATTTAATTCCGTGCCAGATATATTCAGTTGAGAAGATGTTCTTCGTAATTTTGTCTTCGTATACACCGCGTCCTGTTTCTTCTACAGCCAATTTTGCCAGGTACATATGCTTGTCGAGCCCAGCCAATGCCATTGCATGAACGATTGTGTTAACTTGCTCTTGATCCAGGGCCATGTATGCTTCTTGAGCTTTCTTTGCTTTATCCACCAAAATCTGAATATACTCTTCAGCGGTGGTTTGTTTCACTTGGGCGGCGACTTCGTTTTTAACTGCCATCTCCCTCGTCCTCCTGTCAATTTTTAGTTGTTTTTCTCTACACGTTTATCTTATCACATCCTCTCCAACATTTAAAGTGAAATCTTTCACAAAGTATAAAGTTTTTTTTGATTTGTTTTCAAAGCGCTTTCATTTAATCATATTCAGGTATTATTTCCATTTTATATGGTAAAATTCGTTTATATTTGTCCAATCTGCGAACAGCAAAATAAGGACTCTAACCGTATGAACCCGTTATAGGGCTTCATAAAGCATTTTTTTGCTATTTATTGCTAATTACATCTATATTTCTTTATCTCATTCCTCCCGCCTTATCCTTGATTTCCTCCTCCCTCACCTAACCTTTGGAGAACTATTTACAGCAAAAAGACAGGGGAACAACGTCCCCTGCCTCTTCCGCTTTTTACATTTCATTTATAAAAATTCCCATTTTATAAACTTCCTACTCTACTTTAATAGTATCAAAGAATTTCTCCTGCACAGTTTTGGCAGCAGCATCAAGCTGTGCTTTGGAGTCGGTTCCTTTTTTGGAGAACAGCTCCTGAATCACATTGGACAGGGTTGCATAATAATCTTGAGTATTGTACTGTGCTTCCGGTTTGCCGTCCAAGAGGGCCATAATATCCGGGTTATATTGGTACACGATATCGGAATACTTGTCATATACCGCCTTTGTCTTCTTGCCGAACTCGGAATCTGCAGCATAGTAGTCCAGAAGCGGCGGGATGAAGTATTTGCCGTCCGCTTTACGCTGCTGCAGAATAGCGTCGAGCGCATCAAGTCCTTTATCTGAGAAATAATCAAAGGTAATGTAACGGAACGCCATCTCCTGCTCGTCTTTTGTAGCGTTAGGATTGATGACCAGATAGTCTCCGCCAAGTACTCCGGTATGCTTGCCGCCTTTTTCAAAAGCAGGCATCGGATAGGTCAGCACATCTGCAGGCTTCAATCCCCCTTGGTTCAGCGCTTGCTCAATAACTCCGTCGGAACCCGCCATTACCATGGCCGTACGTCCTTGTTGGAATGCACCTACAGCATCACCCCAGCCAAGTGCCCAATCCTGAGGAATGGCTTCTGCTTCCCATCTCAGCTTCTTGTAGAAGTCCAGCGCTTTCACACCTGCATCGGAGTTGAAGGTTGCAACAACCTTGCCGCCTTCAACTTTTTGAATTTCTCCGCCCGCTTCGAACAGGAAGTTGGTCCAGTTCCAGCCTGCTTCATTGCCTTTGCCCATAGGTGCAATACCGGAAATTCCTTTTTTGGCATCTGCTGCACCTTTGGCTGTATTTAGCATATCATCCCAGGTCCAATCCATTGCAGGCACCGCTACACCTTTGTCATCCAGCATTTTTTTATTGATCATTGTCGTGGTAACATAACCCTTCTGTGTTACCCCATAGACTTTACCGTCAATAATGAACTGGTTCTGCAGCACCGGATTGATCTGATCCTTGTATTCATATTTGTTCCAAAGATCGGTAATATCGGCAACCCAGCCTTTTTCAATCAGGAATTTGGCTTCTGTAGCATAAGTGTTGAAGAAGGTCGGCGCTTCATTCGCAGCCATCTTCACACCGATTTCACTTACGTTGTACTGCCAGTCGTCTTTAACGATCTCGACGTTCGGATACTCTGCCTGGAAGCGTTTGATCCGGTCATCTTCCTGTGCCCTCATTTCTGTCAAGTCCGGCGTAGGATAGTGAATTTTGATCGTTACTTTTCTCTGAGTGATATCATCCACGGGCGCATCCGTTGGAGCAGCAGTTTTATCCGCTGTATCAGTAGTAGCTGCCGGTGAAGCTTCCCCTCCCTTATTCCCCTGTGCATTTCCGTTGTTGTTATTGTTGCCGCCGCAGGCGGATAACAACGAGCCGGTCACAAGAAGACAGGCTAAAACGCTGGAATATTTACGCATTGAAACTCCCCTTTTCAATTCATACTTAGCTAACAAAATCATCATAAAAGAGAAATCGCTTACAAACGAGGTGTATTTATATTCTTTATGTGTGCATGTTTACGATCTCTGCATAGAAGAAGTCATATTCTGATTCAGCCCTTAACCGCTGACAGCGCGACCCCGCGCATAATGAATCTCTGAAAAATCAGGAAGACCAAAATTGGCGGCAGCGAGACTAGAAAAAGAATAGCGAACTTGATATTAGTATTGAGCGCCTTGACGTTGATCACATATTTATAGATCGATGTCGCAAGTGTATATTTGTCCTCACTATGCATGACGAGCGATGGCCAGAACCAGTCATTCCAGGCTGTCGAGAAGATATAGATCGCCAGTGTGGCGAAGATTGGAATGGACAATGGTACGGCGATTGAGAAGAAGCTTCGCGGTTCCGAGGCACCATCAATCCGCGCAGCTTCAAAAATCTCAGGATGGAGCCCGTCAAAAAAGTTCTTCAGGAGCAGGAAATAAAACGTATTCGCCCCGGCAGGAAGCCAGAAAGCTGCATACTGGTTCAGGAGTCCGAGTTCCTTAAGATTGACAAAGTTCGGGATCATATAGCTGGTCGCCGGAATAAACAGCGTCATCAGGAAGAAGAAATAGAAAACTCTCTTGAACGGCACATTCATCCGCGAGATACTGAAAGAAGCAAGACCGAGCACAACCAGGGTCATAATCATATTCCCGACAAAAATATAAATCGTGTTCCTGAGGAATTTCAGCAGGTCAATGTAATCCAGCGCATCTTTCAGGTTGGCGAAATGCCATTCCTGGGGGAAAAAATGCGGCGGGAACGAGTTGACCTCCTGATTGGATTTCAGGCCGTTGAACATCGTCATCAGGATGGGATACAGCATGGTAAAGATCATAATTAGAATGAAAAACACCATAATTCTGTAGACGATTTTGTTGCTTGTTTTCTTCAAATCATGTTCGGAAAGAATCCCTCTCTCTGCGCTCTTCATCTTAATTGTCCTCCTTATTCAGCTTGAACTGTAAAATGCCCAAACCGCCGAGGACAACAAACATCAGCATGCCCAGTGCAGTCGCGGTTCCATAATCCAGTCTGGTAAATGCATACTTCACAATTAGCAGAGCATAGGTCAGCGTCGTCTTATTGGGTCCGCCGTCAAGCAATGCCAGCTGTGATTGGTATCCCTGGGAAGTCGCGATGACCTGCAGGATCAGCATCAGGATAATCAGATTGCGCAGTGAAGGAAGTGTGATATGGCGGATACGGGCCCAGACACCGGCACCGTCAATTTCCGCAGCTTCATACCAGTCGCGTGGAATACTGAGCACGGCTGCCAGATAAATCAGCATCCCGGAGCCGAACTGCTGCCAGGTTTCCATGAACACCAGTGAGATCATCGACCACCTGCTGTCCGTCAGAAACGGGATCTGATCTGCACCCATCGTGCCCAGCAAGGCATTGATCGGGCCCACGGGATCATACAGCCATCTCCACAGCCCATATAGCACTACGGCCGGCATAACATAAGGCAGATAAGCCGCAACGCGTACAAAACCGCCGAATTTTCTAAGTTCCGAGATAGCAATAGCAAAAGCAATCGGTACCCAAAAGCCTATAACCAGACAGAGTCCCATATAGTAGACTGTATTTTTGACGGCAATCAGAACATCAGGGTCCGTGAGGGCTCTCGCATAATTGTCCATGCCGGCAAAGGTATTGCCTTTAACAAAATCTACAGTATAGAAGCTGTACAAAAATCCCTTAAAAATAGGTACCCACATAAACATGATAAAGATGATGATTGCTGGCAGGAGGAACATATAGCCCCAAAAGTTTTTTTTCCAGCGGTTTTGTTTGTACGGTTTGTTCTCGAGCTTCGCCGGCAGCCCCTCGTGTAACGCAGCGGTCTGGTTCATCTAGCTCCCTCATTCCTTTCGTCTTCAGCACTTTGACAAAGTGCTTCCTACCTTAATTGTAGGAAAGGCGGGGGAGGCTGAACATGTCTATATCTACCGAAGTAGTAAGCGTTCTTACTTCTTCAATTCACTAGGGCTGATTCCATAATATTTTTTGAAAATCTTGCTGAAATGCTCCGGTGATTCGTAGCCGACCCGCTCGGCAATCTCATAACGGCGCAGGTCCGTATGCAGAATCATCTCCCGGCTGTCCTCCATCCGCAGCTTAATAACATATTCCCACAGGTTATGGCCCGTATTTTTTTTGAACAGATAGCTTAAATAATTGGGGCTGACATGATTTTTTTTGGCTACCTCGTGAATGGTCAAGCCCTTCTGGGCGTAATTCCCGTCGATATATTCCTTGGCCTTCTGCACGATCAGATTGCTGCGTGTATGCAGTTCCTCTGCAGAGGGGTCAGCGGTATAATTGTTCCAATTGAAATCTCCGTAGTAGAACACATAATGATCGTTATGTTCCTTGTTCCACAGAATAGCCTTGGAAGCCTGACGGTTCAGCACCTCCATGAACGACAATCCCTTGAGAATCTGACTGATCCCGATCACCACGTTCAGATGCAGATATTTATGGATATTAAAATGCAGACTGCGGCCGAGCATATCCAGCCTGCCCACCTGGCCTGCCGCCGATTCCTCGTAGCTTTTCTCATCCCACTGGATGATAACGGTAATTTCTTCCCCGGGAGAATAAAAAGCGATGGAGTTCCACTCCTGATCCAGCAGCTCTTTGGCGATGTTAAGCACACCGTAACGCAGCAAGCCGCTATCGCGGGCATTGTACTTCTTGCCCAGTCCTACTCCCGGAAGCTTGAGCTTGATGACCGAGAAATAAGGCCCCTTCATCTGCAGTTCATCCAGATTGCGCATCCCTTCCTCATTGCCTAACACAATGCCCGGATCAGCGAGCAGCGCATTCAATAGCTGGCTGTATGCCGGAAGCGGCTCCTCAAGCCGGAAGCTGTCGCCGATACCGCTCATTAAAGTCGCCAGCTCCGGTGATGGCTTATCCATCTTGAGCAGCACATTGCGTACCGAGTCGAGAAACTGCTCACTGTTCAGCGGTTTAATCAAATAATCCTTAGCTCCCAGCCTTACGGCCATTTGGGCATATTGAAAGGTTTCATGGGCAGAAATGACGATGGTCTGCACCCAGGGTTTCGCCAGCTTCGCATGCTGCATCAGTTCAATGCCGCTCATCGCTCCCATCTGGATATCGGTAACAAGCAGATCAATCTCTTCCATGCGGACGCAATCCAAAGCCTCAAAACCGCTGCCCGCGGTATAGATATGACCGATATCCAGCCCAGAGGAAGCAAGCAGGCTGCTAAGTCCTTTGCAAATGAGCGGTTCATCGTCCACAACCAAAATATTGAACATATGCAGATTCCCCTTTCTATTCCTGATTCTCCGACTTCGGAAGCTTGACGGTTACTACCGTCCCGCCCTCCCGGCGCGGCGCATAACTGATTCCATAATCAGGACCAAAATGCAAATGCACGCGTTGATTAATATTGCGGATGCCATAGCCGCTGGCAGGGTTCGGACTCTCATCGTTCAGCACCTGTATAATCGCCTCATAGTCGACCTGCTTATATCCGTTGTCTTCAATTGTGATTTGGATGAAGTCATCCTGCGCGCTTGCGCAGATGATAATCTCTCCGTCCTCATCCATGTTTTTGACACCGTGTATGATGGCATTCTCAATCAAAGGCTGCAAAGTGATCTTGGGAATCAGATTTCTTTTGGTGTCCGGCTCAATTCTCCAGATAACAGCAAAAACATAATCATAGCGGTGCTGCTGCAGTTTGATATAGGCACTGGCATGCTCCAGTTCTTCTTCCAGCGTAATCAGTTCCCTGCCCCGGCTCAGGCTGATCTTCATCAGCTTGGATAACTCCTTGATCATTTCCGCCGATTCCACGTTACCTTCCAGCGAGCTTTTCCAGTAGATGCTCTCCAGCGTGTTATACAACAAATGCGGATTGATCTGCTGATAAAGCAGCTGCAGCTGGGATTCTTTCTGTTTCAGCTCCATTTGGTATTTATACATAATCAAGCCGTTTAACCTGCGGGCCATATCATAGGTCGAGGAGATCAGGACGCTGACTTCGTCGTTGGTTCCTCTTCTGGGGGTTTCGGGCACACGGTTCCCCGGTTCAAATTTCCGGACGAAAAAGGCCAGCTTCTGCAGCGGTGTCATTAGGGAACGCCAAAAATAGGTGATGATGATAATCCCGAATAGCGCATAGGCGACCGTTATGTATTGAATGACCTGCTTCATTTCATTCTGCTGCTGCAGCAGCGCTTTTACCGGAACCTTATAAACCAGCTTCTGCCCCAGCATATGATTGTTGTTCACAACATAAATGAAATCATCTGTAATCACATCCCGCGTCCCTTCGGGATTTCCGCTCTCTGCCCCCTCCGGCAGCTTAATCACTTCACCGGTGGAATTTGCAGTGGACGCCAGCACACGGTTGCTCATATCCGTTAAGTAAATTTCTCCGTCAGGCAGAGAGATGGATTTCAATGATTCGCCGATCTTGGATTCCATCTTGGTCACCACCAGCACGCCTATCGTCCCTGATCCCCTATAAATGTTGTTGACCGCTCTGACGTAGGTAAGTGTCTTCATATTTTCCGCCTGCGGACTGAGTCTTTCCGTAAACATGAGATATCCCCGGCCCTTCTCATGCACCACCTGATCGAACCAATACGGCTCCTCCCCTGTGGAGAAAAAATAAACGCCTGCTTTCTTCACCTGCGGGAAGTTGGGTGCGAAAAAGTAATAGTTATCCGGATCGTACACATAGAGAGAGTAGAAGATTCCGTCGCCGTGTTCGGCTCCCTGTGAATAACTCCCCAGGAGTTTTTCAATTGTTTCATAACGTTCGACCCGCTCCAATACCGTATCATCCCCTTGCATATTCAGCTGCTGCAGGATCGGGTTCTGGATGACCGTCGTAGTGATTTTGTTAACTGTATCAATGTCCCTGTTAATGATTGCAAAATTCTGTTTATTCAGCTCTACATAAGCATTGGTGACATGCCGCTTCAGAATCTCCTCCGCCTTGTAATTTCCGTAGCTGTTCAGGATCAGTATAGGTGAGACCATAATCAGAAACAGCAGGATCAGCTGCTGCTTAACATTCAGCCTGACGAGCGGCTTCATAAGTGCAGACAACATCTGGATACACCTCCAGTTTCAATAATATATCAAGTGAATAAGCGCTTACATATGTTTATTTTAAAGTTTATTATGGGTATTTGTATGCAATTTCTCCGGTGGGCAGACAAAAAAAGGAACTGTCACAGGACAGTTCCCTTGCATTGCCTTATAGCTAAATATTAGCGCTGTTTGGTATAGCCGTTCAGTTGCAGCCAGGAAGCGCATGCCTCTGTCCAAGTGCGGGTATGAGGTTCTTCATCCGCCAGGCCGAGCCCATGTCTCCCGTGCGCGTATACATGGAGATCGAACGGAATATGATGACGTTCTAATTCGGCGGCGAACAGCAGGCTGTTCGCTACAGGTACTGAACCGTCATCTGAGGTGTGCCAGAGGAAGGTCGGCGGAGTGTCCGCTGTTACTTGCAGTTCACTGCTGAGCAGCTTGACCAGCTCCTCCTCCGGAGTCTCACCCAGCAGATTGGCTCTGGAGCCTTGATGAGCTGCCGCGGCGTACATGGTGATCACCGGGTAACACAGAATCATAAAGTCCGGGCGGCTGGACTGACGGTCCAGCGGTTCGGCCGCCCCGGCATTTTCCCGGTCAAACGAAACTCCAGTGGTCGAAGCGAGATGCCCGCCGGCAGAGAAGCCCAGGATTCCAAGTTTACCGGGATCAATTCCGTATTCGCCAGCACGGAAACGGATTGTGCGCAGCGCTCTTTGGGCGTCTTGCAGCGCGCTTGGATATTGATACGGCGCCACACGATAGCGCAGTACAAAGGCTGAGATTCCAAGTGTATTCAGCCACTCGGCTATCGGCTCCCCTTCATGATATGCCCGCATGCCGTAGCCGCCACCCGGGCATATCAATACTGCAGCATTGTGCTTTCCTTCTACCAGATACGGCGTAATCGCCGGACGGTCCTCATCGGTACTTCCCAGAGCTCCCGGAGCTCCCTCCGGCCATAACAACAACGTTTCCATCTGCATCCCTCATACTTTCCTTCTATAATAGAATAATGAGACGGAGGATAATTTATCCTCTTCTATCATTAGTCTATCAAGGCCTTACAGTTCATGCAATCCGGTGACCACCAGATCAGCTTCCTTCAACACCTCCGCTTTACCGATACCGACAACCAGCATCCCTGCCGCTTTGCCTGCTGCAACGCCAGCCTCTGCATCCTCGAACACCACACACTCGCCGGGCTGCAAACCAAGCGCCTTGCAGGCGGTTTGAAATACTTCCGGGTCCGGCTTGGCAAGGGTTACCTTGTTGCCGTCAACAACCGCATCAAACAATCCGGCAATGTTCAGCTTATCCAGAATGAACACGGCATTTTTGCTGGCTGAACCGAGGGCAATGGCTACACCACGCGCTCTCAGGCTGTTCAAGTATTCCTTAACGCCGGGCAGCAGTGCAGATTCAGTCAGACCGGAGATGTACTCTACATACAGGCGGTTTTTCTTGTCTGCCATGGCAAGCTTCTCCGCTTCACTGAATTCCATACCGCCGATTTCCAGCAGAATATCCAGCGATCTCGACCGGCTTACCCCCTTAAGCCGTTCATTGTGTTCTTCTGTAAACACGAAGCCAAGCTCCTCGCAAGTGAACGCCAGGCCAAGAAATGATATTTGGCCGTATCCACAATCACACCGTCGAGATCAAAGATTGCGCCCTTCATCCACATGTCCCCTGTGCTCAGAGGATACGCCGGACGCTCACTTCAAGAGTATCTTTCCGGAGAATCTTGGCCAATGTCTGCCTGTAATGGAGTTATGTGCATTTTTACGGAGTTGAAGGAATCCTGCAGTTTAGGATATGATCAATAAAGCTGAGCAGCCCTGAAAAGCATATTAAATCTCACACATTTGAAGTGAAAATTATCACAATGTTAAAAATTCGACACTTTTTGGCGAAAATTTTTACCCATAATGAGGGATTTCAAGGTATAATTAATTTAAAATTTACTGAAAAACTGAGGGAATAAAGGGGATGTCGATTATGATCAAGGAACATTATAATGTTATCGAAGCCCACGGGAATACAAACTGTTTCTCCGAACAGAACTTCAACAGACTTCTTGTCACAATGAAAGAACGCATGGTCCCTGAAGGATCTCACTTGTTTTGGGAAGGCGACTACTCGGATAAATTGTTTTATATCAAACGTGGACGTGTTAAACTGACCAAATCTACTGACGAGGGTAAGGAACTTATCCTTTATATGTATCAGGCTGGTGATATGGTAGGTCAAGCAGACCCTTTCTTCAGCACGAAGCACAGCTTCACCGCAGAAGTGATTGAGGAGAGCGAGGTTGGTGTGATTGAGCAGAAGGATCTGGAGATTCTGATCTGCCAGCACTGTGATTTCGCCATCGACTTTATGAAATGGATGGGCATTCACCACCGTCTCACCCAGACGAAATTCCGTGATTTGATGATGTACGGCAAGCCTGGCGCACTTTGTTCGACGCTGATCCGCCTCGGCAACACTTACGGCGAGAAGAACGGCGACAATATTCTGATCAACAAAAAAATTACGCATACGGATCTGTCCAACATGATTGGTGCTACCCGTGAGAGTGTCAACCGGATGCTAAGCGACCTTCGCAAGAAAGACGCTGTGGAATACGAAAACGGCATGATCGTAATTAAAGATCTTGGCATGCTGCAGGAAATCTGCCACTGTGAATTATGTCCGAACGAAATCTGCCGTATTTAATTTCCTTGTAATAATACCCTCTATTCTCCTCAATGAAACATATAGGACCCAAATTTTCTTCACAATAAAGATAGAGTGGTCTAAGACGCCTTGCGGGCGTCTTTTTTTCTGTTTGTATTGCCTTGAGGCAAAGCTACATTTGTGAAGCTGTACTACATGGAGCCTCTTTTCATCTCCCATTCCCCATAATATCCAGCCTCTGGAGACAAGCTGCCTCCGTTTAGCCAACCCGCTGCAAGTACGGCAACCGGTGAAGCCGAATCCAGCGTAATGGCTGCCAGATCCACCCACTCCATCCCCAGTGAATCCTGCTCCGCGAATACTCCGATAGTAGCAGCATGTTGAGGTTCCATGATATCCACAGTGTACAGCGCTGCGATGTGATGCATATGTGTAAAGTCATTCTCCTGATACCGCACAAAGAAATCAAAGGTGCCCAGACTGTCTCTCACCTTGACGGACAACCCGGTTTCCTCCATAAATTCTCTGAACAAGCCATCAGCCAGCGATTCATTATCCTCCAGCCTTCCCCCGGGAAGATCATATCTTCCGGTATAAGCCCCTCTTCCTTTATGTATAACCAGCAGCCTGCCCTCACGCATACAAATTCCATAAACCCCAAAATGATTGAAGCTCTTCATCGCAGATCTCTCCCTGTAAAATATAACAATATGACTTAATGTAAAGTTTCCGTTCAGGTACAGTTTAACAAAAAAACTGTCCTGCGGGCTATGACCCACAAGACAGTTATAGTTGCTTGCTATTCAAAATTTATCCTTACCTTAACGTTTGCCTCTGGCAGCGCGCACCGGTGAGATCAGCCAATAGGCCATACCCACAAACACACCGCCACCGATAATATTGCCCAGGGTGACAGGAATCATGTTATGCAGCCAGCCGGCAATGCTGATGGTCTCCGGATGGTTCGGCAGCAGTACGGCTACGCTTAGCAGAGTCATGTTAGCCACACTGTGCTCATATCCGCTGGCGATAAAGGCGAACAGACACCACCAGATCAGCACCAGCTTCGCCGCTTCACTTTTCGCACGCGAGGACATCCACAAGGCCAGACAGACCAGCCAGTTACAGAGGATACCGCGGAAGAAGAGCTCCGAGAAGGGCAGTGTCATTTTTTTGGCGGCAGCGGTAAAGATCAGATGCTCAGCAGGAGCTGCCTTGAACAGCCCCGTTCCTTGAATCAGCAGCGCCAGAATGACCGCACCGGCAACATTGCCGACAAATACAATAATCCAGTTCTTTACCGTATCCCAGACACTGGTTCTTCCGGCAAGTGTACTTACGGTAAAAAACATATTGTTCCCGGTAAACAGCTCAGACCCGGCAAATACGACCAGTGTCAGTGCAATCCCGAAGGAGGTACCCATCACAAGCGGCTGAAAAGGAGATTTGGCCGCCGCTAGCGGTGCGCCGAGTGAGAAAATAAGAATGATTCCGATCCCAACGTAAGCCCCGGCCAATAATGCAGCCAGAAAATACCTCGGCAGACTCTCGTTCATTTTGTCGCGTTTGCCTACTGCTGTTTCTACGATGTTCTCGACACTTTGCGTAAACATCTCTCCACCCCGCCATTTCTCATCTTAATTTAGCTTTGAAAAACTGCCTGTTGCAGGCTGACTTTCACAATATCTCCGTCCAGAGAAACGGGAAAGGTTGCTACTGTACCGTGGTCCGGTGCCTGAACCTCGCCGCTGCGAAGGTCAATCTTCCAGTCATACAGCGGATCGTATAAATAATGTCCCGATACGATTCCCTCAGCGAGAGGCCCACCCTTGGGATGAGGGCTGCTGTTCTCTACGGCATAGAAAGCTCCGTCCGAGGTGCGGAATATGGCCAGCTCCAGATTCCCGGCTGTTACAACACGTCCAATTTGCGGCAGGAAACTCTGTACCGGTCCTACGGCGTATTCTTGTTTTGCGCTATCCATTGTTCTCTCTCCTTTTGGGTTAATATTAGACTCTTGCCTTCTCAAACAGCGCGGTGCGCGTGCTGTCGTCATTCAGCATTTTTTTCCAAGGATCAGTTACCTGAGCCAGGGCAAAATCAATCCGTGCAGCCAGCTCCTTGCGGTTGTCCTCATTGTTCAGAATCACGTTCTGGATATTTTCCAGTCCCATGCGTTCGACCCATTCCGAGGTTCTTTCCAGGTAATTTCCGGTTTCACGGTAATACTGAATCACGGCGGAGCAGATTTCGATCAGCTCATCATCGGTTTTCACCTTGCAGAAGGCATCGGCTATCCGCGGTTTGATCCCGCCGTTGCCGCCAATGAACACTTCCCAGCCGCCGTCGTTGCCGACGATGCCGATATCCTTCGTGCAGGATTCCGCACAGTTGCGCGGGCAGCCGTTAACTGCTATTTTGAATTTGGCCGGCAAATCAAGGCGCTCATATTTACGTTCAATAAAAGCTCCCATACCCATGGAATCCTGTGTCCCGAAGCGGCAGAACTGCGAACCTACACAAGTTTTTACCGTACGAAGCGATTTCGCATAGCCATAACCGGAAGGCATATCCAGCTCTTCCCATACTTTAGGCACATCCTCTTTTTGGATACCGACCAAATCCAGACGCTGACCACCGGTCACTTTTACAACCTTCACGTTATATTTCAAGGAAACATCGGCAATTCGTCTCAGGTCTTCCGGTGTAGTTACCCCGCCGTACATCCGAGGAATAACGGTAAAGGTGCCGTCTTTCTGGATGTTCGCACTCATCCGTTCGTTGACGAACCGCGATTCCTTCTCATCCTCATGGGTATCCGGGTAGATCATGCCAAGATAATAGTTCACAGCCGGACGACATTTGGAGCAGCCTTCCGCTTGTTTCCAGCCCAGCACATTCATAACCTCTTTGGTCGTTTTCAAGCCTTTAGCGGTAATCTCTGCTACAATCTCATCGCGGCTCAAGGTGGTGCATCCGCAAATCCCCTGCTTCGCACTTTCCTGGAAGCTGTCACCGAGAACAAACTGCAGAATCTGCTCGACAACCGGCTTGCAGCCACCGCAGGAGCGGGTAGCTCCGGTGCAGGCTTTAATTTCGTCTACCGTGGTAAAACCATTCTCCGTAACGGCATCAACGATCGCCTTCTTGGTCACGCCGTTGCAGCCGCAGACAATCTCCTCATCAGCCATCGCTTCGACTGACATGCCTTTTTTTGCACTGCCTCCGCCGCAGCAGCCCGTGCCCATTACTTCGCCATAAATTTCGTCGGTCATTTCGGTGCCCTGCTTGACCAGCTTCTGCAGACTGGCGGACTCAGTCACATCGCCGAACAGGACTGCTCCGACAATAATATTGTTTCTGAGCAGAATTTTCTTATAGGTTCTCTTCCATTCATCTTTTGCCGAAATGACGGTATGTTCCGCTGTTTCAGTGAAATCACCGGCAGAGAAGACATCCACTCCGGAGATCTTCAGCTTGGTGGCTACGACAGAACCTTCATACGGCTGGGTGGAGGCGCCGCACAAATGCTTTGCCAGCACCATCCCCTGCTCGAACAGCGGAGCTACCAGCCCGTAGCAGGTGCCGCGGTGCTCTGTACATTCTCCTACAGAATAGACATCCGCCATCGAGGTCTGGAGATAATCGTTCACGACAATTCCGCGGTTAACTGTGATGCCGCTGTCTTTGGCCAGTTGGACGTTCGGTTTGATTCCGACAGCCATCACTACAAAATCTGATTGCAGCTCGGTTCCATCACTGAAACGCAGGCCGTTTACCCGTTCCTCCCCGGTCAGCTCAACCGTCTGTTTGCCCATGGCAAACTTCACACCCTGGCGCTCAAGCTCGGCTTGAAGCATGGAGGAAGCAGTATGGTCAAGCTGACGCTCCATCAAATCCTCCAGCAGATGTACGACGGTAACATCCATGCCGAGGTTCACAAGTCCTTTGGCTGCTTCAAGACCAAGCAGTCCGCCGCCGATCACCGCAGCTGTGCGGTATTGCTGTGCCGCAGCCAGCATGGCGTCGCAATCCGCAATGTCACGGAAGCCTACAACTCCATCCTTTGTGCTGCCCGGTACAGGCAGAATGAATGAATTTGAGCCTGTTGCAATAATAACTTTATCGTAAGGAACCGACATTCCATTATCTGTAATGATCTGACGGGAGGCTTCATCAATCCGGACAACAGTGGTCCCAGTATGCAGAGTAATATTGTTATCCTCATACCACTGGCGGTCGTTCAGAATGATATCCTCAATGCTCTTGCTTCCTTCTAGGACATAGGACAGCATGATCCGGTTGTAGTTGGGATGAGGCTCGCTTCCAAAGATCGTAATATCATAAGCGCCGCCAAGCTTAAGGATCTGTTCGATAGTGCCTACGCCAGCCATACCATTCCCTATCAAAACTAACTTTTCTCTCTCCACGGTCACTGTTAAGACCCTCCTCAATGCTTCTGGATTTCTTCATATACATCTCTGATAACAAAATTATACGTTTTAAATTTGAAGAGCATTTGTGATTCAAATCACAATAAATGTGAATGTTTTCACATATTTTTATGCCAGCTTATGTTAGGTTTATTGGTCAAAGAAAAATAGCCAGCTTCCCTTATGCTTCCTCTTGCATTAAGGAAAACTGGCTATGATATTTATCCTCTTACCGGAGAACCAGTGAAATCTCGAGTAAATCTTGAGGTCTCAGCTTCATATCAATTCCGCTGTCAAGCAGCGTCTTGTCGTTCACCTTCAGCTTCCAGTCTTCACTGGTGAGCGGAGTGTACCCCATGACCGTGAGTACCGTCTTGTTGTCTTCTGCCAACTGAACAATTCCGCTGCTCTTCAGCAGACCCCGGACAGACAGGTCCTCGCTATAAGATAAAATATGTGAATGTGTCAGTTCAGGCTGCTCACTCCCGCCGTTCACCGTAAGAATAATGGGCAGAAGCGGGGCATCTCCGGCTGCCGGCTTCGCAGTAATAACAATCGCCTGCTCCCGCGAGACTGGACTATTCCAATCGGTTATGATTTTGCCGCCAAGCTGAATCTGCCAGATCATGTCCGGGGCAAGAAAAATTTTATTGACTGCCAGTATGCTAAATCCGTCTTCGGCAAAAGTAACGACACCGCTACTCTTCAGCAGCTCTATAAGCGTTATTCCTGGCTTGTATGCTTCGACGAGCTGTCTCCCCGAGTTCCCTGCCAGCTCATTATCACCGGCCATTAGTGAAAAAGCCGGGCCTGCAGCCCCGGCTGCGGCATTGTTTCCGTTCGTATCTGAACCAAATGACGAGCATCCGCCTACCGTCGCAATGATAATTAAACCTACCCATAAACGCCACAGAAATTTCGTGGACATTCCCGGCACCGCCCTCTTCCGCCCGATCATAACCTCAATCATTTTTCTCAGGTCTTTAGTCATTATGTATACTATCTTTTAAGAATAACGCAAACTAGCTTTGTTCTCAAACGATAAATTCAGGTTTTTAATCTGGCAGCGAGACGGTACAGAATAAAAAAAAGTCCCCGCAGGGACTTTGAGAGAACAACATGCTCTATTTTACTGATAACGCAGGAACAAGATGTTATTCTCCAGATGCACATGCTCGAAGGTCATTCCCTCTAGCTCCTCCAGGCGGGCATAGGTCAGGCGGTAGGTTGTGCAGGCATGCTCTGGCGGAGTGAAGTCGTTTGTAACTCTGCGGAGCTCCCGCAAAATCTCACCCGCTCCATCATGTTCTTCTTCCAGTGTATGCAGCAGCCCGCGCAGCTCGGCCAATCCTTCTTCGCTCGGATTCTCGGAGTAGGCCAGCATCTTAGGGAATTCGGATTCTTCCTCCTTCGCTGTATGCTGGAGCAAATCTTCCCGCAGGAGGTTGAACAACCGGTAAACTTCAGCCAGATGCGGAGAATCCTCGCCATGGACGCGGAATACCTTGGTTACATTCTGACTGATCAGGGGCAGCTCTTCGCGCAAGTAGTGGTGATGCTTGCCCACAATATACTCAACCAGCTCAGCGGAGGATGCCTCATTCCAGGCAGTGTCCACATCAAGCACCGGATGCTCTTTCAGCAGCTTATGCAGATCTGCAAGCAGTGTCTCCGAATCAAGCCCTTTCTCAGCTGCCACTTCGGCCAGCGGCTTTGCGCCCCCGCAGCAGAAATCGATCCGCTGTCCCTTGAAATAATCTGCCGCCTTCGGGAATTGCAGTACAATATCTCTGACCATGTCCGCTCCGGTAAATTGGATAGGCGCTGCCGCAGAATCGCTTCCCGCATTGTCCCGTGTTCCTGTAATTGTATTATTGAATTGATTGGCCGTCATGATGGCCCCTCCCTTACGTTATTGGTTTCTGTTACCCTTCCACCTTAACGCCCAGAGAAGCTCAAGCTAGTGATTGAACGCACTGAATATATAAAATTTTATTGAACGTCAAATGTAATATTCGATAACTTTGAAAATTCCGAAAGCTTTTCCACTTTTTCATTATAAACACAAAACGCTTTGCTTAGAATTTTTAGATTTTTAACAAACTTATCATAATATCCAATTTCATTCATCAATCCCCTCATCCCTTCCGATAGATTTGTTAATTTTATATATTCTGCCTGCATATCAGGATCGTCTTTTAATCGGTAAGTATAATCAGAAATTTTCTCTCGTTCATTTACAAATCCCTCCTCTGTTATGGTAAGCCATTTCTCGATATAGTCATGAATATATTTTTCATACTTTTCAATATCTTTAATGGTCAGCTTTTCGTACATGTCTACTATTTCTTGGGGATATTTTATCGCTTCGACTTCATCTAAGAATTTAATTATGGAAATCCATGCTTCCTCTTTTTCCGGCGTATCTATAGGTTCATTTAAGAAAGAACTGTATTGCATGATCAACATCTTCCCAAAGTTCCCTGGAAAAATACGCTCAATCTGCTTTTTCATAAAGCCCTCTCTGCTTCGCTCATCCAGCTCAAGAGTTTTACTCAGAACCGATAGCTGTTTTGTTAATTGCAGAAGTCCAATCTCATCAGAATCAAAACTGCTCAGGCTGGATCGAAGCACATTTTTTCTTTTTTCAAGTCTTCTGATCTCACTGTCAAGTCTTGCCAAGTGTTGCTCTAAACAATCTTTTAACCTTTGAGGGTTCGATATCATTGTTTTGATATCTTTCAGGGGTACATCAAATTGTCTCAAAACAGATATTTGCACCAATACATCGGCATCACTTAGCGAATACTCCCGATAATTGTTTTCAGCATTAACATGAGGGCTTACTAACCCTTCTTCCTCGTAATAGTTTATTGCTTTTTTGGTAAGGCCCGTAATATCCATAATCGCACTTATTTTCATCAATAACACCTCCTTGTAATAAAATAAGCTAATACCCAAGGGAACAGTCAATAGCTTATTTCCCATAGCCATAGTTCAGATTGTCCGTGCTTATTATTGATTGCGATTTCAAGCCCAACTCAAAACAGCGCGCACCGATTGTACCGGCACGCGCTGTTGTCATAGACATTCCCACTGGTTTATTTTATATTCTTACAAATATCAATTTTCGCTATCGGACCGTCGCCTGCATATACGTCCGTTTGCCCTCAGCGTCCTTCAGATAAGGTCCCAGCCCGGCAAAGCGTGAATGGTCTACATACACCCCTGTCATCCATCGGCCCTCAGTCAGGCCGCCATTCCACTGCAGTACAAGATCGGGAGCTGCGATCCATTCCTGATACACTCTTATGTTCTTTTCTTTATATTCTTTGCTGGGTTTGCCAATCTCGGCCAGCCTTAGATTATTCATATAGGTCGGTACGAAATACGTGGAAATTGTATCGAGATCATCGCCATCCAGAAAGGCTTCTTCGCCTAAGTACGGCTGAAACAGCACCGTATTCTCATACAGCGACCATATCACAGCCTGCAGCACCATGCTTTGCCTGATGCCATTATGGAAGGTGAACCTGCGCTGCTGGCTGGAGCTGAGATTGTCCGGGACTGCCGATGGTTCCAGGCAATGCCGTTCACAGCCGATACATTTCCAGCCGGTCGGGCTCTGAATCCATTTCTGAAACACGCTTCCGCTATCGTTGTCTCCCTTGTATAAGGAGGATATGATTTCGTAGGGCACTCCAATCCACGCATCCCATAACGAGCCGGGAAGATGCCCGTGCAGCATAAACAACGTCTTGTCGTAAATGAGCTGAACTTTAATTGAGGCGGTCTCCAGCTCGGCAACATCATCTTTTCCATATGTTATTTCCCGGGAAAACAAGGTGGTTTTCATCTTCCTCGCCTCCTAAAAGTTTTGTTAGCGTTACTTCTATCGAGTCCACTACGACAAAACTTACTTCGAAAGCATACACTTAGTTTTGTTAGCGTTACTTCTATCGAGTCCACTACGACAAAACTTACTTCGAAAGCATATTCATATACTTGGTAACGCTCGCACACGTCCGGCAACAGTTTTTTCTATTATATTATATCCTGCGGTTGATTGTGCAAGTTTTATTTGAATAAATTTGAATAAATTTGAAAAAGCCCCTTTTCCATGAAGCGGAAAAGAGGCGATCAATAGGACGCTGAAGCGCGGGCTACTCGACCCAGCTCTCTGCCCAGGACTGAATTTGCTGCATAACCGGCTCAAGTGCGCGGCCCTTAGTGGTTAATTCGTACTCGATGCGCACCGGAGTTTCCGGATACACATGCCTTACCAGAATACCCTCACATTCCAGATCCTTCATTCGTTCGGACAGCATCTTATCGCTCATTGATGGAATCAGGCCGGAAATATCCTTAAAACGCTTCGGTCCACTCATCAATGTCTGGATAATTAGCCCATTCCAACGTTTGCCTAAGAAAGAGAAGGCCGTTTCGAATCTTGGGCACATCGTCAGCTGATGTTCTTCCATTGTTCTCACCTCTCACTTGTGAAACTTACAATTAGTTAGTATATATAATTTTACCACATTTATAGCGTAATGAACATCGTTTACCAAAAAAAAGTTCACTAGCCTACCTTATTATATCCCTGATGTCAATCCACGGTGCCTTGCGGCGGCTTTCGCTGTGCAATCGCCCCGGTTACCACGTAAGCCAGATCATCGTTGCTATAGAGGGACAACACTCCAAGAACCGTATCATCGGAGATAAAGCCTGCTTCCTCCTCGGGTACAGTCAGCGCCAGTGCCCTGCTGAGCGCGGCATTGCCCTCCTGATGCGGGTAAGCCTGCAGATACAGCGCATGCGGGTCTAATTTGTTGTTCACACACCATTGGGCAAACACGAGAATCATCATTTCCTCATCCCGTTTGTAGCTTTCGATAATCTGCTCTTCCATTGATTTGCTGTACTCGTCCATAGTGTGCTCCTTTCTGCTTCTGTCATTCGGCAAGCTTCGCTGCCAGCACATGGCTGGGCAGAACGGCAGAAGCTGAGATGCCGCATTGCTCCGGGGTATGAATATTGTTCAAAAAATGACTGACCACGCCGCTGAAGCCTCTCCGCTCCAGAATTGTATCCCAGCTTCCGAAGCTTTGGTTGCGTGGCAGAGAACCCTTCTCGAATAACGTAACCTTCTCCATGTCCACCACTTCTACTGATCTGCCGTTTCCGTGCAGCTCCAGCTTCTCAAGGTCAGCTCCGGCATCCCTGACCATACTGTACATTCCGCTCTCCCCGCTGGTCCAGGACAGCATTCCGGAGGATTGAAGCAGCCTGCCTTCCCGATCGGACTTAAGACTGCTGTGAAGCAGCTCATAATCCCCGCCGCAGAGCCAGAGCAGCAGGTCCAGCATATGAATCAGATCATCATATACAGTTTCACGGCTGCTTCCGGATTGCAGCTTCGTGCGGTGTTTGAGCGCCTGACAATGGCTGATACCGCCGGCCTTGGCTAGCCAGGCCTTGGCTGCCATATACATCGGGGCATACCGGCGGTTGAAGCCTACAGCCAGAAGCAGTCCTTTGTCTTCGGCCAGCTCCGCCATCCGCCGGGATTGTTCCAGCTCATAAGACAGCGGCTTATCTACATACACCGACAATCCGTGCTCCAGACACTGGGTCACAATCTCATAATGAGTAGGCGTGGGACTGTGCACGAAGACCGCATCAAGATCCCAGGACAGCAGCTCATTTAGATCGGTGGTGCCTTTGGGCAAGCGGTACATACCAACCGCTCCCTGAACCGTAGCCGGAGAATGGCTTAGCACTCCAACAACCTCGGCCTGCTCATGACGGGAGAGCAGCGGCAAATAGACTTTACGGGCAATATCCCCAATGCCGACCATCGCCACTCTTTTACGTGCAGTGTAATTCATCGCAGCATCTCCCTCTTCTGTCATTCTTAGATGTATTATACAGTGACAAGCTCATACGACAAATGATCTTTGCTTCATTAATTACTTTTTTTTCAGTATGATGAGATGAATGAACGGAAGAAAGGGAATAGTAGAATGAGAAAATGGCTGACGGCTTTGCTGTATGTTTCGGGTGTAATCCTTGCGTTTATCTATAGAAATGAAATCTTGGACTGGCTGCGGGAGGATCACAATCTCCTTCTGTCAATCGGCGCAGCCACATTGCTGGCCTTTATTCCTGTCATACCCTATAAAGCTGTCATCGCTTTATTCGGATATGCCTACGGAAGTGTAGCCGGCGCAGCCATCTGCTGGTTAGCGACCACTATAGCTGCCGCGGTCGTGTACGGCATCGTAAAATATATATTTCAAGACAGGGCGGGTACATATTTAGCCTCCATACCACTGCTTGAGAAATTCTCTACCGCCGTGAAGCGGCGCCCCTTTGCTTCCATTGTGCTTGCCCGTCTGACTCCAGTAATTCCGCAAATGGCGGTGAACATCTACGCGGGTGTATCCGGACTGCACTTCTGGAGTTATCTCGCCGCTACCGGCCTAGGCAAAATCCCCGGCATATCGCTGTACGCCTTTCTTGGAGGACAACTGTTCCTCCAACCGAAAAGCGCTGTTATAGCTATTCTGGTCTATGTCGCCGTAATCGCACTGGCCGTATGGTCCCTCCGGCCCCGCCGTTCCTTGGGATAAAGAGTAAACTGAGCACACATGCAGCAGGGAGAGTACCGGCAGCTATGAGGATGTTGCTTATGAGCATTCCGCCACACGAATGGCATCCGCTGGCAGAGTGATCTAATTTGCTTTATAATTAAATTGAATTGTGATCTATTTAATTGCATTCTATGAATGGAGGGATATTTATGAGTGATGTTCAGTCTAACCATATAGGCACCAAAACAGAAAAAGCGACCTTTGCGGGAGGCTGTTTCTGGTGCATGGTATCTCCTTTTGAGGAGCTGCCGGGTATTGTCGAGATCCTCTCCGGTTATACGGGCGGGCATACGGTCAATCCGACCTATGAAGAAGTGTGCTCAGAAACGACCGGCCATGTTGAAGCGGTACAGATTACCTTTAACCCGGATATTTTCCCATACAGCAAGCTGCTGGAGCTGTTCTGGCAACAGATAGACCCTACCGATGCAGGAGGACAATTCTATGACCGCGGAACCTCTTACGGCACGGCAATATTTACCCATTCGGAGGAGCAGCGCCAGCAGGCAGAAGCTTCCAAGGCTGCGCTACAGGCCAGCGGACGTTTCTCGGGGCCAATTGTAACTCCAATCCTGCCGGCTAAACCGTTTTACCCTGCCGAAGAGTACCACCAGGGTTATCATCACAAGAATCCCGGACACTACAAGCGTTACCGCAAGGGCTCCGGCCGGGATGCTTTTATCGAGAATCACTGGACACATCAGGAGGATAAGAACAGCCTGAAGGAACGTTTGACACCGCTGCAATACGAAGTGACGCAGAACAACGCTACGGAATCGCCTTTCCGCAACGAATTCTGGGATCATCATGGAGACGGTATATACGTAGATATCGTATCCGGTGAGCCGCTCTTCAGTTCCCATGATAAATTCGATTCCGATTGCGGGTGGCCCAGCTTTACCCGGCCGATCCGCGACTATTCGGTCAAGGAGAATACCGATCTCAGCCACTTGATGATCCGCACGGAAGTACGCAGCAAAACTGCCGATTCCCATCTTGGTCATGTGTTCAACGACGGTCCCGGTGAAAATGGCCTGCGGTACTGCATCAATTCGGCTGCGCTGCGCTTTGTGCCGAAAGAAGATTTGGAGAAGGAAGGCTATGGAGAGTACCGTGTGCTCTTCCAGCATGCCTGATTCATAAAGAACAGGAATTCTAAACATCTAACGAATACAAAAAAAGAAACTCTGATTACAGAGTTTCTTTTTTTGTATTCGCTTATGCAGGGTCAAGCTTCGTAATAAGTGGTGCAAAATTAATCACTGAGAATTTATTCGCACTGGTTGGATCACCACTGCCTACAGCAACCTTTTGTGTGGTTGAGAGGCTGCTCGTCCAAGGGGTGTAATTGGCCCCGGCTGTGTCCGTACGCAGCTGGGTTTGGGAGAAGCTGGCCTGGCTGTACGAGCTTGCGCCTTGATCCTCCACACCGTGTATCATTTTCACTTTGTTATACGTCCCCAGCGCCTTCGACGCATCGCCGACATCCTTGTGGTCGGTCCAAGGGAGCGCCGCACCATTCAGATACAAGGTGGCTTGACGCGTGGAATGATCATAAGTGAGCTTAAGGTCAACCGTCTGGCCTTTGGCAAGACTCGATACAACTTGGGAATTATAGTACGTGCTGGTTCCTCCGTAGGAAGCTCCAAGAAACACTTTAAACCCGAGGTAAGAGTAGGAAATCCCCGCTTCAATAGAGGCCTCTCCGATGCCCAAGTACCAGTCGACATAGCCATTCACCGGATTAATGGTTGTCGGCAGAATAAGCTTTGTTGATACCCCTGTGTAGCTGGCTGCATTGGTAATTGTTCTAACTGCTCCGTGTCTGTTCATTCTTATCCATCTCCCTATACCTATTAGTGAGTAGAAGCTGGCGCGCCATCTTTGCTTCTCATCTATTAGGGAAATTTCACAAGGGAATTACAACCAAGCTCCGAAAAAACTTATCATCCCCTACAGGGAGCTCCTTCTTTATCCTTTATTCTCAGGTTCACCGCCATCTTCCTCGGGGGCAGTTTTATTCTCCGGCGCAGGCTCTGCGCTGCTGCGGTTCAGATTCTCCCTGTTGCTCCGCTCCATATGCGTCTTCTCATGCTGCTTGGATTTTCTCCGGAACCAGAGGACAATCACTGTAACCACACCGGCTACAAGAAGCACCGGAAGTGCCGCTGCTAGGAAAACAACCAGCCACTGCAACATAATAGACATAGCGCTCAGGCTGCTCTTGAGTGCATCCGATGCCCGCTCTAACAGCGGACCCTGCTCTTTCTTCTGCGTAACAGCAAGGCTTTCGTCCGTCTGATAGAGGCGGAGCTCCACGGTGGAGAAGGAGACATTTTGATCAATATAACGCATTCTGCCTTTAATCTGCTCGATTTCCTCCTGAATCGCTCCAAGCTGGTTAGCGAAAGCGACCAGATCGGACGATTTGGTTGCTTTTTTCATAAACTCGATATACTGGTTCTCCATCAGCTGCTTAGCCTTAAGACGTGATTCCAAATCAACGTATTCTTCTGAGACGTCCTGCCCGGTGATGCTTTGCTGAATTTTTTCATTCTTGATCTTCTCCAGATTATCCAGAAAAGAGGCGAATCCGGAAGCCGGCACCTTCAGAATAAAGGTCCCGCCCTTCTCGTATTCAGACATATTCTCCGAAAATTCAATAATATAGCCGCCGGCCAAAGTAATCATGTTCCGTACATCACTTTGCGCTGAGGCATAGTCCTTTACCTCCATATTGAGGTTTGCCCGGTAGATCAGCTTCTTGTTCAGTCCGGCTGCAACATCGCTCCCGGTAAATCCGGAAGGTTGTTCAGCACCCTGTTCTGTACCTAGATTCTTGGCTGTCCCCGTCTTGTTCGCATCGGTTTTCTGATCCTGCCCGCCTGCTGTTACTGTAGCAGACTCCGCCGAAGAATCCTTCGATTGAACCGAAGCAGCCGCAGGTGCTGAATCTGCCGCCCCTCCCTCAGAGAAGGTGTTTGTACTGAGTTGATCAGCTGCCGAGTTGTTGTCGTCGCCTGAACCGCAGCCCGCCAGCACAACTGCTAGAACCAATAAAAATAAAAAGTAATGCAGACCCCATTTTCGCATTCTCATTCCTCCAAAAGTGTAGTGGAATTTCAGCTTCTTCTATATAAACTACTCCGGCGAAAGGCCCTTTGATCTCTGAGTCTCTTCCGCGTTATTTATTTTGACGTCCCAAAAGCTGGAAGGTTGCAGGAGATTGGAGAATTCCGGACCTTTTTTGATGTTTATTCCCAAAAATAACAACGTTTACAGCGCAAACAGGATCATTCGAATACTGAATGATCCTGTTTGCGAAATCAGGCTTAATTTGCTACAATAATCGTGTCTGAAAAGACACAAAACACCAAAAACCCTCTATTCGCAAGGAATAAGGGCAGGGTTCTGTTCGGACAAGCTCCACCTTGCTGAACAGGACAAATCACAACGTTCTAATTATGTTGCCAATCCACTATAAGGGGAGGTGAACCCTCATGGCAAAAGACGTATTGTGCGCAGTGAACTCTTGCACCTATTGGGCAGAAGAGAACAAATGCAACGCTGAGTCCATTTTTGTAGCTTATCACAGCTCCAAAGAGCCTACACAGTCTGAAGAAACAGACTGCAAAACTTTCGAAAGTAAATAAGGTTAGACTTAGAAGGGACCCTCCACGGTTCCTTCTTTTCTGTTACCCATTCTATCAAGAATGAGAATTATTATCAAGTGTTTATGCTAAAAAAGATCGCCACAAAAAACCAATCCAGGGTGGTATACCCCGGATTGGTTTTTACAGTATATATAACGACCCTAGCTGGACTTCCTGGGGATATTCAGCCCCTACAGAACACTGGGAAAATGGGCGCCCGGTATAATGGACGAATCAGCGGCTGACCGCCCCGCTCTTCTCTCTGACAATCACGGCAGCCTGCACCATGTTGCGCAGCGCCGCTCCGGTTTCTTCCCAGCCCCGTGTCTTCAGGCCGCAGTCCGGATTAATCCAGAACTGTCCGGCATCAAGCACACGTAACGCCCGCTCAATGGCCTGTGCCATTTCCTCTACCTTCGGTACACGCGGACTATGAATATCATACACACCAAGACCAATTCCCTTGTCATACTCCTGCTCTTCAAAGCTGACGATCAGCTCCCCATGGCTGCGCGAGGTCTCGATGGAGATGACATCAGCATCCATCGCCGAAATAGATCCGATCATGTCATTGAACTCACTGTAGCACATATGCGTATGGATCTGCGTTGTCGCCTTCACGTGGTTGGTAGCGATACGGAAAGATCTTACCGCCCAGTTCAAATAATGCTCATGATCTTCAGCCTTTAACGGCAGGCCTTCACGGATCGCCGGTTCATCCACCTGAATCATCTCGATTCCCGCTTCCTCAAGCGCCTGCACCTCATACCGCAGGGCAAGGGCGATTTGGTTGGCTACCTCTTCACGGCTAAGATCATCACGGACAAACGACCAGTTCAGAATAGTCACCGGACCGGTCAGCATCCCTTTTACCGGAAGACTGGTGAGCGACTGGGCATACAGACTTTCCTTCACGGTCATAGGACCGGTAAACGCAACATCGGCATAAATGACCGGCGGCTTCACACAACGCGAACCGTAGGATTGGACCCAGCCCCCTTTAGTAAAGAGGTACCCTGCCAGCTTCTCGCCGAAGAATTCAACCATATCCGTCCGCTCAAATTCACCGTGCACGAGCACATCCAGCCCGAGCTCCTCTTGAAAAGTAATCGCATCTGCAATTTGCTGGCGGATAAATCCGTCATAGCGCTCCTGGTTCCAGACGCCCTTGCGCCATTTGAGCCGGGCCTGGCGCACTTCAGGCGTCTGCGGGAAGCTGCCGATCGTCGTTGTCGGCAGCAGCGGGAGCTGCCACTTCTGCTGCTGCACCTTTACGCGTTCCGCGAAGGGCAAGCTGCGGCTGTCCGGCAGCTTATCCAGGCTGCGCACCTGCTCAGCCACATCCTGCCGCCCGCGTTCCGGCAGGGCGCGGAACACATTCAGCGCCTCGCGGCTCTCGGCGAGCGCTGCGGCATAGACCTGCCCATCCTCTCCCGCCGCTGCTGCAATCAGACTCAGCTCCGCCAGCTTCTCGTCGGCGAAGGCCAGCGCCTGCCGTACCGCAGGCTTTAACTTATCCTCGCCTTGAACGGTTACCGGCACATGCAGCAGACTGGAGGATGGCTGGAGGATAAGCCGTTCGTCCGGCACATGGGACTTCAGCGCGCGGACCAGCTCAAGCTTGGCATCCAGATCGGAGCGCCAAATATTGCGCCCGTCGATAATGCCCGCTCCCAGCCATTTGTCCTCCGGCCAGCCCAGGCGCCGGATCGACGCCAGATTGACCCCGCCGTCATGGACGAAGTCCAATCCGATGCCCTGCACAGGCAACTCCAGCAGTGCTTCCAGCGGCTCTGCAGCTTCAAAGTAAGTCTGCAGCAAGACATGAAGTCCGGGCACTGCTGCAGCGATCTCTCTGTAGATCGTTCCCAGCAGTTCAACTTCTTCCGCGGTTAAGCCGGTTACGATAGCCGGTTCGTCGATCTGTACCCAAGCCACGCCTTCCTGCTGCAGCTCCTGCAGCAGCTGCACATACACCGGCAGGAAACGGGCAGCAACCTCTACAATTTGATCTGCAGCGAATCCCTTGGAGAGCTTCAGGAAGGTATAGAGTCCGACTATAACCGGCTTGCCTTCAATACCCGCCTGCTCTTTGGCGAAACGGTAGGCAGCGAGCGGTTTGTTCTCAATCAGGCGGGGAGTCTGCCCGCCGATTTCCGGCACGATATAATGGTAATTCGTATTGAACCATTTAGTCATCTCGCAGGCAGGGGCAGCCGAATTGCCGCGCGCCATGGCGAAGTACAGATCGAGCGGAATGTCTCCGCCGTCGTAGGCATAACGCGGAGGAACAATGCCAAACATAGCAGCGGTATCCAGCACATGGTCATAAAAGGTAAAATCATTGACAGGAATCAGTGCGATCCCGGCCTGCTGCTGTGTCTTGAGGTGCTGAAGCTGAATACCGGCCATTTCCGCGCGCAAGGTTTCTTCACTGATTTTGCCGCTCCAGTAAGCCTCCAGCGTCTTTTTCCACTCCCGGTTCTTTCCGATTCTCGGATAACCGAGGCTGCTCGTCTTGATGTTGTTTGTCATTACAGTCACTCCCTTGTTTATAATAATTGCCTTAGGCTTTTAGGTAATGATTTCAGTCGGTATCAATAATAAAGAGCGTCTTCCCCTAACCAGGCCGCAGGGAAAGACGCCCATGGGCTGCCAATGGGTAACGTCTTAACACCTCCCTATCTTCCGTAGGTACTGCAGTGCTGTTGAGACAGGCAGGTCTCCTGGCTAGCGGCGTCGGCATCCATCAGCAAGTCTTCCCGGCGAAGTAGAGATGGCCAGTGACATGGGCTGCTATGAACTCTTCCGTTACAGTGGCGGGACCGCATCGGCTTGACCGAATTTCCCTATTAAGCCTCCGGGCCTTTCTGATGCTCCGGCTGGCGCCTGTCTCCGATATTTGCAAATTGTATTCATCCCGTAATCTGATGCCATCATACTGAATCCGATACCTTATCCGCAACAGATTTACGGGTATTCCCGTTATACACATTCCCTATAGCTGGCGCCGTGCAGGCTCATTTTGCTGCGATTCTGCCACACATTCCCTCACAGCCTCTCTTCAAGAAGCAGCTTCAGCAGAACGTTTGGTATACAGCATAAAGAACCGGCTGCACCGTCCTTGACAAGGAGGCACACCCGGTTTCTTTTCGATAAATGATAGCAATCAACGGGCTGTTTCAGCCTGTCTTTTAGAACCAGACGAGGTAGACTACCCCGGCAAGAACGAGACGGTAAATCGCAAACGGCATGAGCTTGATCCGGTTGATCAGCTTCAGGAAAAACTTCATAGAGAGCAGCGCGAACAGGAATGCACTAATGAACCCGGCAATAAAAAACGGCAGGGCATCCATCGTGAAATACTGCCAGTTCTTGACCAGTGAAATCAGACTCGCACCCGCCATAATCGGCACTGCCATAATAAAGGTGAAATCGGCAGCCGCACGGTGGCTCATACCCAACAGCACTCCACCTGAGATGGTCGATCCGGAGCGTGAAAAGCCGGGCCAGAGCGACAAGCATTGGATCAAACCTACCGATAGCGCCTGTCTATATGTAATTTGGTCAACACTCTCTGTCTTGATTTTTTTGGGGGCGAACCGGTCGGCAAAAATCATGAATATTGCCCCAATGACTAGTCCGATCAGGACCGTCGATGTCGAGAATAAATGCTCGTCGATGTAATCCTCGAACAGAAATCCGAGAATTCCTGCCGGAATAAGTCCCACAATGACCTGCGCCAGCTTCAGCCGGCCTTCCGTCTCCACCGGAGGTTGTCCTTCCGGCACCGCCGTCAGCTCCTTGCGGCTGAACCGCTTGAGACCCAGCAGGTCGATAAACCGGTTGCGGAAAATGATAACTACCGCCAGGATCGAACCCAGCTGGATGACTACTTTGAACGTGTTCGCCGCATATTTTCCGAGAAATTCCTGGGATTTCAGCCACATATCATCCACGATTACCATATGACCGGTCGAGGATACCGGAGCAAATTCAGTTAATCCTTCTACAATGCCCAGAATGATGGCTTTAATAATTGTTAACAGCTCCATATTGATCCCCTCCTTTTTGTTGACCTCCCCTATGAGAGGCTTTAAATAGTTCTGCGAAACCTGTGAATTTAATTAATCTGTGGTATCTACCGGTTTTCTACCGGACTGGCGTTTGCGGAAATAGAGCACACCACCCACAACAACTCCCACAGCAATCAATACGTAGACGACACTTGAGTAAGCTTCCATGTACACGCCAATATCCTCCCAGGATTCTCCCAGCGCAGCACCCAGCAGAATAAGCAGCACATTCCAGCCCAGCGTCCCGATCGTCGTAAACAGCATGAATAACCCGAATTTCATCCCCGACATTCCTGCAGGAATGGAGATCAGACTCCGTACCAGCGGAATCATGCGGCAGAACAATACCGTCCAGTAGCCGTATTTGTCGAACCAGGCATCCGCTTTGCGGATATCCTTTCCGCTGATCCGGAGTAGTCCGCCCCAGCGGTCCACAATCCGTTCTAGTCTGTTCACGTCCAGCATCCGGCCGATCCAGTACAGCACAAGTGCTCCCAGCAGCGAGCCGGCCGTTGAGGCGATCAGCACGCCGGGGATGGTCATCCCGGAAGTGGTTGTCATGAAACCGCCGAACGGAAGGATTACCTCCGAGGGGATAGGCGGAAAAATATTTTCCAGGGCCAGCATCAGAAAAATGCCCAGATAGCCGAACTGTTCCATAAAATCGGTAATCCATGTTTTCATTTCGTGCTCCTCCGCGTTCAGATGAGATTTTTTTTGAGATTGCGCAAATAACGGCTGCGGATAAGGAAGAAGTATAACCCCTGCGCAGCCAGGTAGCCGATAAGCACCGCTCCCGTTTCGGCAGCGATGGACAGATAGAACAGCCGCTGCAGCGCAATAAAGGCGAACAAGCTGTGCAGGATGGCCAGCCCCACCGGAACAAAGAACATCAGTGACAATTGCAGGGTCACAGTCCGGTCCAGTTCCTGGTCGGTCAGGCCCATTCTGGACAAGGTGGAATACTGCAGCCGGTCATGGTCAAGATCCATGTACAACCGGAAGTACAAGAAGCTGCCTGCGGCGATAAAAAAAACGGTGCCGACTAAAAGCGAAGCGAACAGCATCGTACTGTATAACGTCCGCTGAATTTCGAACAGCGTGCCGCTGACCACAACGGCATAAGGGGATTTGCTCTCGTAGGACACTTTGCCTTTGTCCGCAAGTCTTGAAGCAATGCCAACCGTCTGTTGGAATGGGTCCACATAGAACCCGGTATACAAATCTCTTTGCACGGGATTAATGGTGGCGAACAAGCTGTCACTAACGACTACTCCGCTGAAATCACCGCCATCCCTCCCATCCAGCTCCGGCAGCAGATATTCAGCAATCGGCACATGCTCCGTATATCCGATCTCCTGAATATCTACTCCCTGCTTCAGCTTATAAAGGGCATGAACCCGTTCAGAGGTCAGGCTGCGGTCACGCTGGGAACCGATCATGACCAGACCTTCATTCCCCTGGAGCGGCTGCTCACGGGAGGTAAATCCGGCTTGTTGGAGCGCCTGTTTGTAATCTTTGTAAGCCATCAGCGGCAGACGCTCTGTACGGTCAGGACCGGTCTGAGACTGTACTTCCGCATATTTGATTTGGATCTCCAGCGAGCGATAGGGAAGATTCAACCGCTCCAGTTCCGCTTTTATCCCGTTTAAATCCTCTTCCGCAGCGGCCCCGGCCTCATTGCCCTTGGCCACATAACCGACCGCTGCCGGATAGTCCAGCTTCAGCTCTTTGGAGAGTGTATGAATAGAAGCAAATACCCCGACAGAGGTGAAGGATACCGCCGAAACAATCGTCACCATAAAAAACATCCGCCCGTTGTCTTTCCAGCGGTAGGTTAAGCCCGAGAGTGTAATAATGTTTGTCTTATGCCAATAAAACCGCCGGACTTTCCTCATTATCCTAACCACATATAGACTAAGCTGTGTATAGAATAAGTAAGTGCCGGCGACCGTAATCGCCACCACCGGAAACATCACTCTCTCCACCGATGCTGCGGTCGTGGTAGCGGCCAGAATATAGCCTCCAAGCAGCAGCAGGGCCGAAGCGAACGCCAGTAAGGCAGACACCCGCGGCTCCTTGTCTCCTTTGCGACCGCCCTGAAACAAACCTCTCGCCGACTCATTCCCGATAAAGGCAAAGGTACTTAACGAGATCAGCATGAACAGCAGAGCAAAGCTGCAAATCGTCAGTACCGGTGCGTGCCAGGAAAGATAAAATTCCAGCGGGCCAATGCCCAGGAACCCCGCTCCAATCATCAGGAACAGCTTGCCCAGCAGCAGACCGAGCAAAGTGCCGGTGAGGATGGCGGAGCTGCCGATCATCATATTCTCCAAAAAAACCATCAGGTTCAGCTGCCGCTTCGTCATGCCGTGCATCAGCAGGATGCCGAATTCCAGCTTGCGGGACTGCAGAAAAGATCCTACGGACACCAGCACAAACAGGGAACAAAATACAAAAATAATTCCCTCAGCCACCATCATGGTGTCAGCCGCCGTATCCAGGATCATATCGCCCGAAATCACCGGATGAAATATAAACAGTGCACAGAGAAAAAAGATCATTACGGAAAATGCGCTGCTGACAAAATAAGCAGCGTATTTACGCTTATTCCGCGTTACATTTCTATAAGCGAACTGCCGAAAGGTCATGGCTTGCTCCTCCCAGCAGCGACAGCATGTCGATGATATTCTGGAAGAAAGCCTGCCTGCTGCTGCCCCGGTACATCTCGCTGTAGAACCGTCCGTCCTTGATAAAGATGACCCGGTGGCAAAAGCTCGCCGCCACTGCGTCATGGGTGACCATCAGCACCGTGGACCCTTCCGCTTCATTGACTTCTGCCAGCAGGCTCATCACTTCGGCCGCTGTTTTGGAGTCCAGGCTACCCGTTGGCTCATCGGCCAGAATCAGCGCCGGCCGGTGAATCATTGCCCGGGCAATCGCCACCCGCTGCATCTGCCCGCCGGAGATTTCATACGTCCGTTTATGAAGAAGCGGACCGATGGCCAGCCGCTCAGCCACCTCTTGCAGCCTGTGTTCCATTTCCGGAAGCGGCACCCCGGTGAGCGTCAGCGGCAGCACGATATTTTCTTCTACGGTAAGCGTATCAAGCAGATTGAAATGCTGAAAGACGAAACCCAGCTCCTTCCGCCGGAAGAGCGCTTTGTCCTTGCGCCCGAGCGCATTCGGATTTCCGCCGTTGATCATCACCTCACCTGAGGTAGGCTCGTCGATCGTGGCGATCACGTTGAGCAGTGTTGTTTTTCCGCTGCCTGAAGGTCCCATAATACCTACAAACTCACCCTTCTCCACGGCAAAACGAATATGGTTCAGCGCATGAATTGATACCTTGCCCTCATATATTTTGGATAAATTATGGACGTCTAATATGGGCAAGTGCTTCCGCTCCTTCGTTACCTGATCGTTTTGGATTGATTTCATTATACAAACTGTAAACTACAGCTGCTATTTCTGAAACTTACAGTCACCTTACATTATTGTAAGCAGAATAGCGTTGACAGAATTCCGGTACGCTGCGCAGCCGATTCCTCTGTATCTATCAAACCACGGGCGTATGATGCTATAATAGTTGAATATTTAATTTCATGAGTCGGTATATAGCCGGGAGAGGAATTGTGATATGTGATGAAGGATACTCTTGCCAATGAACTGATAACCAGCTGGTTGTCATTGACCCATATACAAATGAATGTAGCAAATGAGTTAGAAACCAAACTTCAGGAGAACTACAAATTGTCTCTAAAAGAATTCTATCTGCTGCTGTTTCTCTCCGAAGCCCCGGAGAAGAAGCTGAAGCTGCAGCAATTGGAGTCGATGGTCGGGTTAAGCCAGAGCGCCGTCTCCAGACTGGTCAGCCGTTTTGAAGCCAAAGGCTGCGACGCGCTCCAAAGAAAGACCTGTGATGCTGACCGCAGAAGCATCTATACCTCGCTTACTGCCATAGGGCAAGACAAGCTGGACCGGGCCCGGGTGACTGTTAACGAGGTTTTGGCCCAATCGTTCCCTGACACCAGAGTGCAGGAGCTGCTGGAGCAGTTGCTGCGTCTGAAACAGCAATGATGGCGCAATCCTGGCTTCCTGAATGACCCGCTGCCCCATCCCAGAGGCGGCGGTTTTTTTTGCGTGAAAAGAACCCATTCCGCCCGCGGCGCATACAACGTACAAAAAGAACTGTGAGGTGCTCTCATGCTCTTTTCGCTTATGCAGCTGATCGGCGGTGTCATTCTTTCCCTCGGCTGGCTCCCGCAAATCATCCAAATTCTCAAGACAAAATCGGTTGCGGACTTAAACCTGAAATCCTACTTATTGATGCTGCTGGGGATTGGTTTAATGGAGGCTTATGCTGTCAGCTTGGTGTTGACGGGCGTGGGACTTGCTTTTTTTATCACAAACACCATGTCTTTAACCGTAGTATCGGCTGTCGTTATTCTAATCCTGCGGTTTCAGCCACGGCTCAGAAAATAATCCGCACTGCCGTACCCTTGCCCACCTCAGAGGAAATTTCCACCTCATGCCCCAGCTTGCTGCAGATCTGCTTCACCAAATAGAGGCCCATCCCGGTGGATTCCTGAAAGCTGCGGCCGTTCACACCGGTAAAATAAGCATCGAAGACTCGCGGTAAATCCCCCGGCGGGATGCCGACTCCTTCGTCACGGACTTCGAGCACCGCCCTGCCCTTCTCCTGAAGATAACCGCGAAAATGAACTACACGCCCCTCCTCTACCGTATAGCGCAAGGCATTGGTTATCAGCTGTGTCAGTACAAAGGTCAGCCATTTCTCGTCAGAGGTGATGGTTATGCCGCTGTCCATCGCTATCGCCGGAAACACCCGTTTGCGGATGAACAGCCGTTTTTGTTCTGAAGTCACACCGCGCACGACGTCCGCCAGCTCCAGCTGCTCTACATAGAAATCATGCTCGAACGTATCCAGTCTTGCGGTATAGAGCACCGTATCCAGCCCTTTTTTCAGCCGGTCCAGCTCATCGCCAATGGCCGTAAACGGGGGACCGTCTCTATCCTGAATAATCAAGTGGATCACCGAGAGCGGAGTCTTCATAGCGTGCACCCACTGGTTGATGAAATGAATATGCTCCTCCAGCTTGTGGCGGTAGCTGTGCAAATCATTCTGGTAGAGCCGGAACTGCTGTGCCAGGAGCTTGCGCAGGCTTTCCGCGAGCGGAGAGCCCTGCGCGGGCCCTCCCGATTCATCCAGCGATGAAGGCAGGCTCTCCAGCCGCTCATAGAATGACCGGTTGGAGAAATAACGGTACGCCAGATAGGCCAGCAGCAAAAAGGTGCTGAGCAGCCCGGCGTACAGACTGACATTCACACCGCTTCCTCCGTCCAGCCGGTACACCAGAGTAATGATCATCAGCTGGGCAAGGTAGATCACGATTAACGGCGTCTGTTCCCGCAAAAATAGCTTCACGTCACTTCCCCCCAGTTGTCGCTTAACCGGTATCCTTGCCCGCGTACGGTCTGCAGCCCGTCTTGAATACCCATCGCTGCCAGCTTTTTGCGCACACGGGTGACATAGACATTCAGCGTATTATCATCAACAAACGCCTGGTCATCCCAGATTTTCTCCAGCAGCCGGTCGCGGGTGACGATGGTGCCTGTTTTTTTCATCAGCTCGTCGAGAATTTTCGCTTCCGTATGGCTGAGGTCGACTTTGGCATTGCCGCGCGACAGCACCAGACGTTCCACATCCAGTGTCAGCCCTGACACCGCCAGACTGCGCTCGTTCGCTCCCACAGCATAGGAGCCGTAGGCACGGCGCAGATGGCTTTTGATTTTGGCCATGGCTATTTCATAATCAAACGGCTTCGTAATGTAATCATCCGCTCCGTTCTCCAGCGCCATCACCTGATCCATTTTGCCGTCGCGTGCAGAGATGAAGAGAATCGGACAGGTCGAGATTCCGCGGATCTGGCGGCACCAGTAATAACCGTCAAACTTAGGCAGATTAACATCCAGCAGTACGAGATGCGGTGCATATTGCTCAAACTCGGTCCGTACCGCTTCAAAATCGTTCACCGCCTGTGTTTCATAGCCGAACCTATGTAAATATTCCTGGAGCAGCGCCACCAGCCCCCGGTCATCCTCAATGATAAATATTTTGAACATATCAGGCCTCCGGTTTACGCCCTAGTGAAGCTAAGGGGTTTGCCCAATAATATATACAGTCACTGCAGGCTAGTCAAATATAGGTTATAATTTTCAGTCAAAGGAGCTGATGAGTGGCATGATAGATTATGGTCAGGATCTTTTCAAAGGATCGGCAGGTTATTACGCGAAGTATCGCCCGCTCTATCCTTCCGGGCTCGTGAGATTCCTTGTGAACCGCTTTGGGCTGGACGGGGAAGGCGAACTGCTGGATTTGGGCTGTGGAACCGGGCAGCTTGCCTTACGTTTTGCCGATTGGGTTCAGCGCGTGACCGGACTCGATTACGAACAGGAAATGATCCATGAGGCGGTGCGGATCAGCAAGGAAATGAGAGCGCTTAATACGGAATGGGTTGCGGGAAAAGCGGAAGAATATTTGGCTCTGTCCACCATTCCCGTCTACCGTCTAGTCACTATAGCCAAAGCTTTTCACTGGATGGACAGGGACCTGGTGCTCGGACTGCTCTACAACCGGGTTGCTCCGGGAGGCGGAGTCGCTATTGTGGATCAATACAAGCCCGATCAAGCGCCCCTGCCTTGGCAGAAAGAAGTTGACCGGATCGTACGCAAATGGTATGGCGAGGAGCGGAAGGCTGGCAATACAACCTATTCTCATCCGGTCAAAAGTCACACGGATATCGTAGCCGGATCCAGCTTCCGCCTTGAAACTCACCGGCTGCCAATGTATGAATATCAGTGGACTATAGAAGCCATACTGGGGAATCTGTATTCCACCTCCTTTGGCTCGAAGCGGTTTCTCGGCGACCAGGCACCTCTATTCGAGAGAGAGCTGAAAGAGAGATTATTGCTTCTGGACCCCAAAGGAGTCTTTACTGAAGGAATACATACTAATATTATTCTGGCCGTAAAATAACACAAAGGACTCAGCTAAACAAACAGCCGCCTTCCCGGTAATCCGGTGAAGACGGCTGTTTCTCTAATCACGCTGTACCCGCAAGGTAAAAAAGCGGCAATTCTGATTCTTGTCTCTGGCGATCCTATCTGCCATCCAGCAGATTGCCAAGGCCGCCTAGGATGCTTCCTTCTTCCTTGCGGCCGGTGTTGCCGGCAGCCGATAGAATGCGGTCCGCCATCCGGCTGAACGGCAGCGACTGTACCCATACCTTGCCCGGCCCGCGCAAGGTAGCAAAGAACAATCCTTCCCCGCCAAACAACGCGGTCTTCACACCTTTGACAAATTCGATATCATAATCTACAGACGAAGTCATGGCCACAAGACAGCCGGTGTCGATCTTGATTGTCTCTCCAGGCTGCAGCGTCCGTTCCAGCACATAGCCCCCGGAATGCACGAAGGAGAGGCCGTCGCCCTCCAGCTTTTGCATAATAAATCCCTCACCGCCGAAGAAGCCTGCGCCCAGCTTGCGCTGGAATTCAATGCCCACCGACACGCCTTTGGCAGCGCAGAGAAAGGAGTCCTTCTGACAGATGATTTTGCCGTGGTATTGCTGGAGATCAAGCGGGATGATTTTGCCCGGATACGGGGCGGCAAAGGTGACACTCTTCCGGCCATAGGCCCCGCTGTGCGTGAAGATCGTCATAAACAAGCTTTCTCCGGTCAGCAGGCGTTTACCTGCACCCATCAGCTTGCCTACCAGACCATTTGTCCGTCCAGATCCTGATCCGTCGCCAAAGATCGTCTCCATCGTTATCTCCGGGTCCATCATCATGAAGCTTCCCGCTTCTGCGATCACACTCTCCCCCGGATCAAGCTGCACCTCCACACACTGTATTTCCTCGCCCATAATGACATAATCAATTTCGTGAGCACTCATCCTTGTTATCCCCCTAAAGTTTCGTTTTTGAATGAGATATATACGCGCTCCCTCCTGCAGCGGTTTCAGCATTATGTTAAATATTGCAGGGCATGGACAGCAGACGGTCGCGCGTCTCCATATAAGCATGGTCCCAGCCCATTTTTGCGTAAAACCTCATGGCGTCCAGCCCTTTAAAATAGTGGGCACCTGTTAAGCGCTCCTCAAAATGGGCAACCGGTGTCCCCAGCTCTTCATAATGCCTGAGGAAAACCTGTGACATATCCACACCAGGTATCATTGCATGCATTGAGGCCACATCAATCATGAAATCCCCATAAATGCTGTTGCTGTCGATAATTCCGGTAATCCGGCGGCCGTCTGTGAGTATGTTCCACTCATGGCAATCATTATGGACAAAATGGCGGTGTGGCGCATTATATTTGCTGTATGCAAGCAACCGGGAGTAGCACTCGTCAAACACATCCTTTTCCAGACAGCTGCTGGTGAACAGCTCATACCAATTCTCCCAGAAGCCTTCCTGCTGCTCCTGCCCGTAAAAAGAGCGGATGAACCCCTCCCAGCTGGCATAGATGCTATTGCCTTCCTTGTTCAAGAAACCATACCCTGAAGAGCTGCTGTCCAGCTTCACCCCGTTCATCCCGGTAATGACTTGAACCAGCTCGGGAAGCAGTGCTGCCCTCTGCTCTGCTTGCAAGTCTGCCAGATTATGCCCTGCCACGCGCTCCGAGATACAATAACTGTAAGCCTTATGTAGCCCCAGCCCCAATACTCTCGGAAAAGGTACTCCCTGTGAGGCGAGCAGATTTGCAACATAGGACTCGGTTTGGAAGTCATCCTCCATTGCACTGAACCTAATAACATACTCGCGTTCCTCAGCCTTGAATGAAAAGACAGTGCTGAGATTCCCGCCTTCCATTGCCCTGATATTCTCGGCCTCCATTCCCCGGTCATTTCTGACAATCCTTCCGATTTCCTTTGCAGTGACGTTTGGTTTAACTCCGTTCATTACTCATCATCTCCCTTTAAATTGGTAAAATAAAGCCCGGTCTGCCTCCTCCAGGGCACAGCAAAAAGCCGTGAATGTTCATCCACGGCTGTACGCAAACGTTGACCGGCAATAGAGAGACCTCTATCGGGTAATGGATACGGCAGCTTGAGACTAGACTATAGTTCAACATAAGAAACATGGGCTGAGCCATGCGGACTAATCCCTCATTACTCCGGGAATACCTGTGCCTGGTCAGTTCATGCGTTATTCAGTTAATGGATTAACCGATTTCTTTTGTCAGGAATATAATCATCATCAAAGCACTGATCCCACCGTTCTTTTATTTGTTTCCATTATATAACACAATGCCCCGGCATCAACTTTTTTAATTGTTTTTTACCGGAAGGTGGTTCACTTCGCCATACAAACAAGAGGCCAGCCGGGTAAGTTCCCGTTGGCCTCTCATAATGATCCCCATGACATGGGGCTAACTTTGCCCTATTCACATTACCGTACCATCCTGCGGTTTCACGCGTGCAGGCTGGATCTTCGGCGCCTTGCTCAGCTTCGGTCTGCCCAAGGACGTGGTAAAGGTGATCACATAACCGGCTACAACCACGGCCATCACCGTATACAAGGTTTCCTTGAGAGGCATATAGAAGAGTGACAACGCCAAAACAATAACATCCATCAGGATGAATACCGTACCTACTTTAATTCCTTTCCATTCACTGATCAGCAGGGACAAAATATCGTCTCCACCGCTCGCCCCGCCGCCGCGCAGGACCATTCCCGCTCCTAGACCTGTCAGTACACCGGACAACAACGCCGCAAGCGGCAAGTTATCCTGCAAGTCGATGACCCATCCGGAATAGCGTTCCATCAGTCCATAGAATGCCGTGAAGGCCCCTACCGAGATGAAGGTGTTCACCACGAACGATTTCCCTTTGAATATCAATGCGATCAAGAGTACTGGAATGTCTAAGATTAGCGTAGATAGTGATGGTGAAATTCCTAATACGTATTTGCCGAGCAGTGCCAGGCCTACAAACCCGCCCTCGGTCAAATGATTCTGATAATTGATGTGATAATAAGTAAATGCAAGTAAAAATGTTCCGGATAAAATAATAATGAGCCGTAGCGGCAACCTCATGCCACTGTCTTGTTTCTTCATACAGGTCTCCCCTTATCGTAAATGGCGGCTTAGACGTCCCGCCAGCCTCTACGAGGGGTAAAACCAGAAGAGTTCTTCCTTCGCATACAATACTCCCTTCCCACGCAGAGGCGGCTTCGTCAATTAACAACGGTTCGCGCACATTCTACAGGGAAGCTAAGTATAAGACAGATCATAACGTTTCCAAATCGTCCTTTGGGGAATCGTCCTTCGGGGACACATGGTATCCTGATCCTTTCTTTAGTTTGATATGTTCTGTTTAGATTATACCACGCAAAGGAGTCACTCTAAACAGTTTTCCAATAAAAAGCATGAATTAGCCCTGATTTCGCAGCAGACGGTTCACCGTCTCCCGCCGGACGCCGATCAATTGCCCAATTTCTTCCTGTGTCAGCAGGTCTGTCAGCTGTGCTCCATATGAGTACTCATTCAGCCAGCGGGTCAGCAGCTCCATCCGCTCCCCCGGCGATCCGACAGTAAGGTGGTCAATGCGTGTCTGCATAAAACGAACCTTCTCCTGGAGCAGCAGAGCGATTTCCATCACTTTATCCGGCTCCTCACGCAGCTCGCGGTACCATTCCGCAGCCGGAATGACCTCCACCTCGCTCCTCATCATCGCCACCGCCGTTCCATGCGCCTCCTTTGGCGAAATGAGGGAATGATGGGGAACGGTCTCACCGGGATACAACAGGTTGAACAGCACCATGTTCCCGTTCTCATGCAGCCTTGTCACCTTAAACAGCCCGCTCTTTACCTTGTACAGATTTTGGCAGCTGTCTCCCTGGCGGAACAAAGCCTCCCCTTTGTGCAGAATCATCTCGCTCGCTCCTTTATCTTCTCGTTATATATATTAGTAATTATACAGAAATACGCCTGCAAAATGCAGTTCGTTCAGGCAAAAAAATACTGCGGGACTCAGAGTTGAATTCTGAATCCCGCAGTACGAATGGTTTACTGTCTTAATTAGCCTTAATCGGCTTCTTCCAAAGTCCCAGCGTCAGGCCGGAGATAACAGCTCCGATAAGAACAGCCAGAATGAACAGCAGAGCGTTGCTGGACAGCGCGGCTACAAAAATTCCGCCGTGCGGAGCCGGGACGTTGATGTTCCACAGCTGTGTAAGTCCGCCAGCTACAGCTGAACCAATAATACAGCTGGTCAGGACACGCAGCGGATCGGCTGCGGCAAAGGGAATAGCTCCTTCGGTAATGAATGACAAGCCGAGCACATAATTCGTTACACCTGACTTGCGTTCCGTTTCTGTGAACTTGTTCTTAAAGAATGTCGTTGCTAACGCAATGGCCAGCGGAGGAACCATTCCTCCCGCCATGACAGCCGCCATCATCAATCCGTTGGTATTACCGCTGGATGTAAATACACCGATGGCAAAAGTGTAGGCTGCTTTATTGAAGGGACCGCCCATATCAATCGCCATCATTCCACCGAGAATAATTCCCAAAATGATCATATTGCTGGTGCCCAGACTGTTGAGACCATCGATAAGTCCTTCATTGATCCAGCTGAATACCGGATCAAACAGGTAGAACATAACGCCGCCGGTAATGAGCAGACTGAATACCGGATAGAGCAGTATCGGCTTCAAGCCGTCCAGGGTTTTGGGCAGACCGGCGAACACCTTGCGAAGCAGGATGACCACATACCCTGCCAGGAAACCTGCAGCAAGTCCGCCAAGGAATCCGGCATTGGAGTTCAAGGCCATATAACCGCCGACCATCCCGGGCATGAGTGCCGGGCGGTCGCCGATGCTTAGCGCGATAAATCCGGCGAGAATCGGAATCAGGAAATGGAAGGCGCCGTCTCCCCCGCCGATCGTCTGCAGCAGCTTCACAAACGGATTATCTACACCTGCCACCTGTTCGAACAGGAAGGAGATCGCCAGCAGAATCCCCCCGCCGACTACGAATGGCAGCATATGTGAAATGCCGTTCATCAGGTCCTTGTAGATCTTGCCTCCGATGCTGGAGGAGTTCCCTGCTGGGGCATCCCCGCTACCGCGGCCTTCACTGCGGTATATCGGCGCATCTCCATTCATTGCTTTGGTGATCAGCTCTTCGGGTTTGCGGATGCCGTCGCTTACCGGTCTTTGCAGCACCGGCTTGCCGGAGAACCGGGCCATCTCCACATTTTTGTCGGCAGCGATGATAACACCGCTGGCCCGGCGGATTTCGTCCTCGGTCAGCACATTCTGTGCCCCTTCAGAACCGTTTGTCTCCACACGGATGTTGACACCCATTTCCAGGGCCTTTTTCTTTAATGCATCCTCAGCCATAAAGGTATGGGCGATTCCTGTAGGACACGCCGTGACCGCAACGACGAAGCTTGAAGAAGCGGGGTTGCCTGTAATTACGCGTTCAGGAGCCTGCTTTGTGCTGCTTCCGGATTCATTGTCCTTTTCCTTGGCCTCTTGCTCTGCCTGCTTGGCATCGAACAAAGCGGATACTTCCTCCGGGGTGGAAGCTTTCATCAACGCCTCGATGAACTCGCTTTCAATGAGCAACCTGGACAATGAAGCCAGTGTACGTAGGTGCATATTTCCAGCACCCTCCGGCGCGGCAATCATAAAGAACAGCTGTGCCGGTTCCTCATCGAGTGAGGCAAAATCAACGCCCGCTGCGCTTTTGGCAAATACAACCGTTGCCTCGTTGACAGCCCGGGTTTTGGCGTGTGGCATTGCAATGCCTCCGCCAATGCCAGTGCTGGACTGGGCTTCCCGAAGCAGGATCATTTCCTTGAACTGCACGGGATCATTAATGCGCCCGCTGCCTGCAAGACTGGCGATCAGTTCGTCGATCGCCGCTTCCTTGGTCGTGGCCTTGAGGTCCATAATCATCGTTTCTTTTATCATCAAGTCCGTAATTCTCATATATTTCAACTCCCCTTTTTTCTTGAACTGCTTGTTTACAACTGTGAAATTTCGATCAAGGGCTTGAGCTGCTCAATAAGTTCTCTGTCCGCCAGATCATCGGAGAATGCGGTTGCGCTGCCGGAAGCTACTCCTGCACGGAATGCCTGCAGTACATCTCCTGTCAGGGACAATGTGCCGACAAAACCAGCAATCATAGAGTCCCCCGCACCTACCGAATTCTTCACCTTGCCTGCCGGAGCGTTGGCGCGGAACAGGCTATTCTCTGATATGAACAGAGCCCCCTCTCCGGCCATGGAGACCAGCACATGCTTTGCCCCGAGCTCCAGCAGCTTGCGCCCGTAGGTGATAAGATCGTCCTTGCTGCTGATTTGAACCCCGAACAGCTCAGCCAGCTCATGATGATTCGGCTTAACAAGCAGCGGTCCCAAAGGCAATGCCTGTTGCAATGCATGTCCGGTCGTATCAATAACAAATTCGGCCCCGTGCCGCTTGCATACGCCTATCAGCCTGTTATAGAAATCCTCACCCAGCGAAGGAGGAATGCTTCCGGACAAAATAACGATGTCACCCGCCTGCAAAGTAGCAAGCTTCTGAAGCAGCGCTTCGGCTTCATTATCCCGGATCACCGGGCCCACTCCGTTAATCTCCGTCTCCTCTCCGGCTTTGAGTTTGATGTTAATCCGGGTATCATCCGAGACGGATACGAAATCACTGGCAATGCCTTCTTCATGCAGCCAATCTTCAATATAACGGCCGGTAAAGCCCCCAAGAAAACCAATTGCCTTATTCTGGACGTCCAACTGGTTCAGAACACGTGAGACGTTGATCCCTTTACCGCCCGGCAGCTTCAAATCACGTTTCATCCGGTTCAGGCTGCCTAGCTTTACCTGGTCAACTTCCACGATATAGTCAATGGAAGGGTTAAGTGTCACTGTATATATCATGATTATCCCTCATTATTATGGTTTTCTAGTTTTCAAACTAATGTATAGTCCATATCCATCATTTCAAGCTCGCGGATAAAACTCTCCGGCGTTTCCGAATCCAGAATGCAATGATCAATTTCCTGCAGATCCGCCACCTTGCAAAAAGATATCTGCCCGACCTTGCTATGATCTGCCAGCAGGATGACCTGCTTGGCAACGGAGATCATTTTACGTTTGGTAGCGGCTTCCAGCATATTCGGTGTGGTAATGCCTTCGTGCACATCCAGCCCGTTCGTACCGAGAAACGCCTTATCCACCCGCACCATCTCCAGTGACCGCTCCGTCATCGGTCCCACAAAAGCAAGTGTATCCGGACGAAGCATACCGCCTGTGATAGATACTTCGATATTCCGGCACTCCTTCAGCTCGTTTAACGCCATGATAGAGTTAGTGATGACCTTAAGATTGGAGAAGGATTTCAGCTCCCTGGCAATCTGCAGGGTTGTTGTTCCTCCGTCAAGCAGGATTGCATCACCGTCCTGGATCATCTCCACCGCTTTGCGGGCGATCCGCAGCTTCTCCTCCAGGAACCGGTCTTCCTTGTCCTGAAATACTGCTTCAAAGTTGACGCTCTGCAGGGAGACTGCCCCGCCATGTGTCCTTTTCAGCAGCCGTGCTTCCTCCAGCTCTTTAAGATCACGGCGGACTGTCGATTCGGATACGCCAAGCTGTTGGCTAAGCTCCTGCACCGATCCCCTCGTGTGCTTCTCGACAAACTGCACGATGCTACGCTTTCTTTCCTCTTCAAACAGCATGACGGTTCACTCCTTAACGGAACAGCCTTACCTTCCGGCTTCTTTAGGATCTGAAATAACAATAATCCTTATACTCCATATTTTGATCGAATAGAATCAACTGCTCGATTTTGATTGAATATGACCATTTGTGATTACTTCTGCTCACTTATGATAATAACAGCGTTTTCATCATCTGTAAAGCTTCTTTTTCTTGAGCAGATCTGCTCAAATCCGGCTGTCTGAAATATCCTCCTGAACGCCTATTTCATCTGCCCGGGGTGTTACATATTTTATAATACATATGGGGAAAAGCGGGTGAACAGGAAATGGCCAATTACAAAAACAACTTTGGAAATCGCAACCGCATAGGCAACAGCAATCTGAATAATAATCCCGGTGCCAGCAATCCGGTAGAATCCGCGGAGCTAAGCGCTGAAGATTATGAAATTATCGCTGCCGGTCTAGCCGCTTTGGGAGAAGTGTTCGCATTTTTGGCCCTCGTCAAAGCGAAGCAAGTGACCAAGGAAACCGGAGGCCAGGTAGATATCGACCCGCTTTTATTCATACAATCCAGAAAAAAAAAAGCGGCCCGACGGAAATCCCGTCCACCGCGTTAAAGCTTAATCTATGGCAATAAATTCTTTCGCATTAGGCAGACGCAAGAGGTATGGCCTGATGCTTTTCAAATATGGCGTTTATCTTCCAGCGAGGTTCTTCATCTTTAAGTGTGACAATCACAATAATATGCTCGAGGTCAGCATGTTTGGCATAGGCCTCCGCATCGTCCTTGGGGATTCCGATGCTAATCAGGCTGACGGCAAGACCGTCGATATCGAGATCAGCCCCAGCCAGCTTCTTCGCTGCAGGCCCCGCTGCCACCGCCGTATCGGACAACATATCCAGCCCCACCCCCAGGCCTCTCGCTGTTCCGAACAAGCCTGCATTGCCTTCCCCGGCTTCGGGCTTGCCAATCCCTGTATCGTGGCTGATAACCTCCAGCGTATTTTTCTCCTTCGTCACAACCGATATCTGCTTCGCTTTGACTCCGAGCTCCAGCACCGCCTCTATCGCCAGTATTGCATCGCTCCGGTGCCCGAATATTCCTACAACCAGCATAGTCATATGACATCCCTCCTGTTAAAGCGATATTAACCGCCACCTTTGCGGCTTGAACCTGCCGGCCGGTTGCCCTGGTTCCGGATAAACTTGAATCAAACTCTCGTATATCGGTTATAAAGATAGAATCGGGTTTAGATTTATTGCGATTTTAATGTACTATTAGTATATTGGTAGATCTACCAATGATTCTGATGCTGATACATACGGGCATTATTTTGAATGAAGGGGAGGCTGCTATGCTACAAAGCAAGTATTTTCGAACATGCCTAGCCATTATCGCCTTTCTGACGATTCTGTATCTGGGCTCCAAAGTTATTTTTCTGTTCACTCCTGTGGTGGCGATCCTGAATCTGCTGCTTGTGCCGATGATGCTGTCCGGATTCATGTATTATCTGCTGCGGCCGCTGGTCTCATTCCTGGAGCGCCATAAACTGGGACGCGGATTATCCATCCTGCTGATCTATCTTGTCGCTGTGGGACTGTTCATCCTGTTCTGGGTGCTGGTCTGGCCGACACTTCGTGAACAGATTCAGAACTTTATTGACAACACCCCTTACCTGGTTCAGGGAATGCAGGATCAGTTCAACAAGCTGCAGAATGATCCTTCCTTGTCAAGATTCTTCAAAGGGGATACCGACGTGGCTGCCCGGCTCTCGGAATATTTGAACGCTGGGATTACCTGGGTTACTAACTCGATGACCAATCTTATCGGTGTCGTTTCAAGCATTGTGGTCGTCATCGCCACTTTGCCGATTATTCTTTATTACATGCTGAAGGACGGACACAAGCTGTCCCCTATTCTTCAGAGCCTGATTCCGAAAAAGTACCGCAAGGAAGGCCAGGAAATGCTGAAGGATATCGACAGCGCACTAAGCGGTTTTATCGTGACCCGGGTTCTGCTCAATGTTGTATTGGGAATTATGCTCTATATCGGCTTTCTGATTATTGGATTGCCGTATTCGCTCCTGCTCGCCGTAATTTCCATACCGCTTAATTTCATTCCTTATGTCGGCTCTCTGCTGGCGGCAATCCCGGTAGTCATTGTAGGATTCATTGATTCGCCATCCATGGCGATTTGGTCTTTGGTCATTATTGTGGTTGCCCAGCAAATTCAAGATAATGTGCTTTCTCCTATTATTTACGGCAAGTCGCTGGATGTTCACCCGCTCACGACGGTACTCCTTGTGCTGATCGGCGGAGATTTCTTCGGCATCATCGGTGTGCTGATTGCTCTTCCCGTGTATATGATTATCAAAATCATCTTTCTGCGAATCTATGAAATTATCATCGCGGAACGTATTGAAGAAGTTGAGGTCGTCAAGGAAGAACAGCTATAGCAGCTGTTGGTTAGGCTAACTTCTCATATAGGCCCCTGAAACAAAAAACAGCTGCGCCGTCCTTAATCGGGAGGGTGCAGCCGTTTTTTGTTTTAATTCCTCAGCCACGCAGGGAGCGGACGACAAAGATGTGTGTACCTTTCATCAGATTCTGCCCGTCCACCAGGGTAACCGAACCTTTGGTATGTGAAGCTATGGTTGTATTAAAAGCAATCAGCTGATCACCTTTCCACACGGTTACTGCTGATTTAAAATATACTGCGTTATCGAACTGCTGGCGCTCTCTCATGACATATCCGACGGAATGAAGAACCGGGGGCAAAGCTCTCTCTTTGGGAGCCAGAGCCTTAATGAACACAATGTCACGAAAAGGTACAGCAATTTCCTGATGGCCGATCACGGCCACCGAAGCGGCTGGATCCCATTTGCGCAGAACGCCCTTCATGATGGTGTAAGGCTCTTCCCCGCAATACATAATGACCGGTCTGCCAACCCAATGCTTCATTGCTCCACCCCCTTCGCTGTGTCCGTGCTACCTATACATTCGGTATGGACCAATCTATTCCTTTAAGGCCATGTGACTCCAGATACTGATTGGCTCTGGAGAAGGGGCGGCTGCCCAGAAAGCCACGATGTGCCGAGAACGGACTCGGATGCGGTGACTGAATCACCATATGCCGGTCCCGGTCGATATAAGCCCCTTTTTGCTGAGCATGGCTTCCCCACAGAATAAATACCATCGGCTCCGTCCGTTCATTTAGCTTCTCCATGATGGCGTCAGTAAATGTCTCCCAGCCTAGTCCCTTATGTGAATTGGGCTGGCCTTCGCGCACAGTCAGCACTGCGTTCAGCATGAGGACACCCTCTTCGGCCCAGTGCAGCAGTGAGCCGTGGTTCGGAACCGGCAGCCCGGTATCCGTATGGAGCTCCGCATAAATATTGCGCAGTGAAGGCGGAATACGCACCCCGGGCTTCACTGAGAAGCTTAACCCGTGAGCTTGTCCCGCACCATGATAAGGGTCCTGTCCCAGAATAACCACCCGGGTCTTGCTGTATGGCGTCAGCTTGAGCGCCGAGAACAACAGCTCTTTAGGCGGATAAACTGTATGTTGTTTATATTCACTCGCAAGCGTGTAGCGCAGTTCCTGAAAATAGGACTCTATTGTTTCCTCCTGCAATACCTCATCCCAATCGTTGCCGAACATCCCCGTTCTCCTTCCGATCTTTCACGTAATCATTATTCATTACCTGTTAATACACATAATATAAGGCTGGGTTGCCAGGGCTATTTCCGCCCGTAATCCGCTTTGATCTCGCCCCACTCTTTGGTCTGCCATTTCAGCAGCTTGTTGTCATATGTATTGCTCTGCAGCCACCGCTCGGCGCGGTCAATCAGTATCCAAATCTCCTCCGTAGAGGCATCTCTAGGCAGAGTCGTGGCCACCTTTTTCTGCTTGACCCATTTCATCGCGTTCAGGGAATCACTGTAAACCGTCCTGTTGCTGCCCTCCTTCTTCAGCAGGGCCAGCGCATGAACAATTGCCAGAAATTCACCCAGATTATTAGTGCCTTTCTTAATGGGTCCGCAGCTGAATATAATGTCGCCTGTCTGAGTGTCCACACCCTTGTATTCTACCGGTCCCGGATTGCCCCGTGTGCCGACATCAACGGATATGCTGTCATAATCAATCTCTGCCGAGGTTTCTACACTAGCGCTCCGTCCCCGTGAGGCAGCCGGTTTCCCCTTTGAGCCACCGGAAGCGGATGAGGATGCCCCCGTTCCCCAATTCCCCTTCCAGCCAGCCTTGTACGCTGCGTCTGCGGCAGCTCTGGATTCATAGGACTTGTATTTAGCTCCGGTGTAATGATCCGTCTGGGCCTGACATTCTGCCCAAGTACCGTACACTCCCGGCTGTTTGCCTTCCCATACTACATAAAATTTCTGCTTAGCCATGGAACAGACCTTCCTTCGCGTAAAAATTCATCAGAAGAATATTGTAATCCAAACTGCGGCCATATTGAAGTCAAATTATAATCAGAGCCTGTTGCCGCTCAAAAATCTGCGGATATTTGGACAGACACTAGCTCATACTATACGAGAAGTTTAATCGAGCACCACAAGCGTAGTATCTATAATCCCTTGTAGTTTATCTACATCCCTGGTTGTTTTGACCATTACCCTCAGTCCCACCAGGGCGTTGTGCAGATATGCCGCCAGATCCGCCGCCGGACGGCGTCTGGAAATTTCTCCGCTTGCCTGGCCCTCCAGCAGCAATCTTTCAATAAGCTGTTCTGTATCCAAGAACGCTTCGTTCACGCTGGCTGCTGCCTCGGGATCATGATAGGACAGCTCAACCGCAGTGTTCACAAGCAGGCAGCCCTTCGGGTCGATTTCTGCCATCTGGAGAATCAGTTCAAACAGTTGACGAATTGCCTCTTTTGCTGAGGCCGCTTCCTTCATTTGTTCTTCCATCTTGGCTGAGGTATTCTGCACATACCGGTCTACAGCTTTCATATATAAAGTATGCTTGTCGCCAAAAGTATCATACATGCTGCGCTTATGAATTCCCATTCCGGTCACCAGGTCCTGCATAGAGGTTTTTTCATAGCCCTGCTGCCAAAAAACATTCATCGCTTTACCGAGTACATTATCGATATCGAACTCTTTGCTTCTTGCCATCATCATGCTCCTCTCTGGATCGATTTTACCATTTATAGAACGATCGGTAAATATAATGAAGGAAATGTGAATTCCACCGCAATATTTCAGCACTAATCATTCTACATTAATTTTGAAAGAACATATCACAAAGTCACACCTACCCTAAGGAGGTTCTTTAGATGAGAAAGAGTGCAGGCCTGGCCGCAGTATTCGCTTTTACCCTACTCGTAGGATGCGGTAACTCGAGCAACAATAATGCGGCAAATCCAGATACGTCAGCAAACGGCAATACCAATGTAACGGAAACCACTGACGCTGTTACCTCAGCATCCGTAGTTAACAATGGAGAGGATTTCAAAAAAGCGATCAGTAAAGACGGCACCTGGATTGCCGCAACCTTAAATGACCTTACGTTCACCGAAGATCTCGTTGTGGACGGCCAGTTCATCAACAAGGAAGAACCGGCTCGCAAAATCGCCCTCTATACTCAGGATGCGGAGCACAATATCACTAACTCGTTCATACTGACTGCTCCCAAAATCACCATTAGGAGTGAAAATGCCCGGATTCAGGGCGGTACTTTTGTCGGGGACGTTTATGTGGAGGCGGACGGCTTCAGCGTTGTGAATGCCACCATCAATGGCAACGTCTATTTCGCGAATGCTCAATATCAATCCACCTTCGACTCATCAGATCAGGGCATTGTATCCGGCGTCACAGAAGTGAAGAAATAAACCGAAGGACTTGATTGCCGGCAATCTCGATATCCGCAGCCTTGCTGAATACTCTCTCTGGCGGACTGCGGAGTTCATGTCCTGGGAATGGCCGGGCGTGAACTGAGGGTTAACCAGTAACTGCAGGTGACACTGCCGGAGCGTTAATGTTTAAGGACAGCGGATTGCGTTCAAGTCAGGGCAGAGCAGAGTTATTATGCAGAAGTTCTAAGGAGGATGACGATTCAATGTTCAAACGACAACTCTCGTTTTTTGAGCAGGATTAACGCGATCACTTAGATGGACGCCCCTTCGCTCACTCAGTCATATCCGCCCACCGCTTCAGGCAGCTCCAGATATTCCGCTTTTGTCTTGACGAGTTCAAAGATATAGCTTCTTATTTCCTTCAGCTTTTTGGCATCTTCGGTGACCTCGCATTTTTCCTCGGACCATTCCAGTGTTTGCTCTTCTCCATTCAGCCTTATCTGCCAATGCTCTTCATCATAGGGTGTCTGGTTGCAGTTTTGCCTCGCCGGTTCCAGCTTCAGCTCACCCATTACATCAATATCCCGCAGGCGGGTATAGATGTCTGCCATTTCGCTCTCGGTAAACGTCAGCTCCGCAGTTGCCTCACCTTGGGTCACCAAATCCTTGGTTACGGTACCTTCAAAGGTATTGATTTCATTCTTCCCGGTAATTCCGAAACGGACAGAGAAGGCAAAATCCTCCGGCATCACTTCAGGCATAAGGTGGTCAGGCCTCTGCAGTGGAGCTGCAGACTGTATAGTGCTTCCGTTTCCTCCATCCGTGCTTTCACACCCTGCTAGCAGCAGAATCAGCAGCAGCGGCAGACAGGCCAGCAGCTTAGACATCTTCATTTCCTCCTTTGGCGGTTTCCCGCGCTTGCTCCATTTCTTTCTAAACGATGATAACACTCCAATATGTTGCAGATAGGCTGCCGAAAACTAGAAAAAGATACCATCCGCGTGGGATCGTATCTTTGAAATTGCTGTACTCAGAGAACACTTGCTCATTTTACGATGGAATATACATTTGTGTCATGCGGCTTGCCATCCTGGACCATATAGTTTCTTAATAGCCCCTCTTGCTGAAACCCCTGTTTAACCAGCAACGCTTTAGAGGCTTCATTTCCAGTGAATACTACAGCGCCGATCCGGGTCAGCTCCATTCTTTCGAAGCCATAAACTAGAACCCTGGACACCGCTTCCCCAGCATAACCTTTGCGCCAAAAATCGGGATTGAGCTCATAGCCAATTTCGGCCCGTTGGTGCTTTGGTGACCAGGCGTTAAACCCGATAGTCCCGATAAGCCCTTTGCTGCCCTTAAGCTCAATGCCCCACCGGATACCTCGCTTGTCCCGGAAGCTGTCTGCGAAGAAATCAACATATTCTCCCGCCTGTGCAAGTGTCGTAAGCGGCCCCTGCCCGTAGTAGCGCATGACCTCGCTGCTGGAAAAGCAGGCAAAGATCCCCTCGGCATCCTCTGCTGTAATTTCTCTTAATCTAAGCCTGTCCGTCTCCAATACAGGAAATTCAAACATTCACTTTATTCCCCCCTATAAAAATTGAATCAATAATTCTTCTAATTTGGATTGGCCGTGACTACAGAGAATGTTTGGACTTCCGGCCGCTACCGCTCCTCCAGTTCCAAAATTGCCCTCCGCCACTTTTCCCTACATGTAATTCTTAAGTTCAATCTATATAGTAGTCACTCCTCTCTTACCAGTAACTCACGATTCATAGCAGAGGGAGGCTGACGATTTCAGTACGCCCGCAATGTAACCGGACACCTCAAGATGATAAGGATGCACCAGATAAGCCTCCATGTCCGCCATTGATGCATACTGAACGATTAGCATAAGATCATATGAGCCGCTTCGGACCTCAATCTCTACTTTCAGATCGCGGATATACTCTATTCTCTCGCGCATACCAAGCAATACCTCTCTTGTCTTGGCTATACTGCCCGGACTGCTGTCGTTCAGCTTGATTAATAAGTTGTTGATAATCACAGCCTGATATCCCCCTTCTCCTGCTTCTCCAGTTGCAGCATGGCTGTAGCAGCTTCGCGTCCGTTCACCAGCAGCGTTATCCGGTGTTCTCCCGGATAATGGCGCCGGGTCGTCAAATCACCCCAGCGGTGTGTCCGTGTGGCCTTTAAAGTACTGCCGCCGGGCACTGTTTTATCAGACAGGAGAAATAATTTGCGTGATGTCTTTCCTCCGGCTTTCACAAAATCAATTCCATATTCAATCCGGATTCGCACAGGGCCGCCTTGAGCAATATCAAGGCTGTACTGCAGTTCGCAGCTTCCCCCAATCTGCACGATAGCCGGATCGACAGAAAGCGAGGCATCGGCAACAAGCGGTGTGTCCTCCGCTTCAGCCGCATATCCAAACAGCTCCATAATTTCCGGGACCGCCTTGCGGATCAGCGAACGGCAGGCATGCCGCACAATCCAGTCCGTGTACTCATTCTCACCTTTCCAGCGTTGGGCAATCCCGATGACAACATCAGGATGATCCTTCGCGATATCGTTCAAATTATTGGCCACACTCTTGCGCACATACAGCGACGGGTCAGCCTTCAGCCGTTCCAGCACCGGCAGCACCGGAGCCGGATCACGCTTGAACATCGGCAGCGCCTGCCCCCACGGCAGACGGGGCCGGCTACCCTCACTGGCCAGCCGCCGCACATGCTCGCTGGAATGGCCGGACCAGCGCAGCATCTGCGCCATCATCCGCTGCGGATCGCGCAGCAGGAAGGGACGAACGGAAAATTCCGCCGACGATCCTCTTGTGAATCGCTCCAGTGCCGCCATCGACCGTTCCCAGTGTTCCTCCGCCTGCCCGTACACCTCGACAAAGTCGGGGAAGATCAGGTAGGGAAACCCTACACATTGAGCATCTATTGCATACAGAATATCCAAGGCGTCCTCATATCCCGGGGGCAAAAAAGCCCCAAGCGTCTCTGTAATGCGCCGCATCCGTCCCTTAAGCTCCAGTTCCTCCCAAGGCGCCTTCATCGCCGACTGGACGAAGCCTTCCAGATCGAACAGCCCGTATACGGCTTTAATCTTTCCGCCGAAGCCGCGCAGAAATTCCTCGTTGTACATTACTTTTAATGGTTCAGCCATACGTTAGTCTCCTCCTGCTGTTTCATTCCGACTCTCTGTCAGGAAAGCGTAGCATAACGAACCAGACAACCTTATGTCATATTCATTTAAGGGTGCTGGTGTAAAGCCGAATTTGGGATAATGGGAGGGATGGCCGATGACCATCTCATTCTCCACAGCCACAATGGAAAGCTCAGGAATGAAGTCTGCCGACTCTCTTATTCTTTCAATCAGCCTCGATTCATCCTTGCGGTTTCCAAAAGCACGGTAATTTAGATCAAATACCGTTGCTTGCTTTAATTGATCAGCACTTCTATCTCTTCTATGCTTTTTTTCGCTCTGCTGTTCAGCCCGCGCTTATCTTTAAGTCCAAGCGGCTGCAGTTCATGTCCGGGATCTATGACCAGCGGCTCTGCAATCACAGACTCAAGCAATTGAACCGTTGTGCGGCAAGCGCTGAACAAAAGCCCGCGGGGAATGACCCCTTTGTTCGAGCGGAGGATTCCCACCAGACTTTCGGCATACATCAGCCGGACGATGCTGTCGGCGCTGAGCAGGTTGCGGGCAGCGAAGGAAGCTGTATTTTCTACGATAACAGGATCCTGGAACTGTCTGGAAAGTGCACCCAGTGCGGACACCGCCTCCCAATCACGGATAGACAATTGCTGCAAATAACCGGTTACCATCTCCTGCAACCATTGCAGCTCCATTTCCCTTGGGATTTCATATTGCTTGTACTGCTCCAGCACACCTTCACGGTGCATTTGCACAAAGCTGCCCAAATAACGGGCAAAACATTCTTTTGCTTGCTGTGTCAGGTCATTCATGAGGGTTCCACCTTGTTCTGTAGATTGTATTTAATAAGGATTATAGGGCTCAATATGCTTAAGACTGGACTCGCGGATTCCCGACTTCCGGCCTTTAAGACTGATCTCATGGCTGAACTGCATTACTTCATCATGGGCAAAATAAGTATACTCCACTTCAGGCTCATCGCTAAAACTCACTACGGCATAAAAAGGCGGTGCTTTGATTCCCCAAACTCCTTTTACCGAAGATATCGCATCATCGCTATACCCCTTCTCTTCGATCAGATAGGCCTTTACCCTGTGAGCAAAGATGAATTTGTTGACTTGCACGTATACCTCAGGAGTCAAAATAACTAGCAGAATCAGCACAACAAGTAGGTTATAAGCGAATTTCCTCATAGGCCTCACTAGAAAGCCACCTGCCTCCCTGTATAACCACAGTTTTATTTTCGCAAATATTACAAATTAAATCCTATTTTCAAAAGTCACAGCCTGTCGTAAAATGATTGAAATGACTTTATGGAACGATTAAAATTCGAGCTGATAAACGGAGGAACGGGATATGCCGCAAACACTTGTTAAAAATGCCGATTTTTTTGTTGCTGCCTTGTCGCAGACCTTTGTGTCCGCACTGCAGCTTGACCCCGATGGAATGTACTCCCAGGTAGGCTTCGGGATTGTTGAGAAATTCTCCGAAGAGTATGTACGCTTAAAAAGATTCGACGGTTCCATCTCGCACTATGACAGGGATATTACGAAGTTTCAGCATAATAAGGCCTAACGCACCACACATAAGCTTTATTTTTATTTCCCCTTTCAGGGCAATTCCCCTGCTTTTTCTAATAAAACAATAGCTACCCGGATTTAAAGATGACCCCAACGCAAAAAAGCGGACACTTGAATTGACACGGTGTCCACTTTTTTATGCCCTTGATGCGGGCTATGTTATCCCTGCATTTAAACAAATGTTCAAAATCGGGCAGGGAATTACACTTTCCAAAAATCCGTACCGGCAAAAACCTGCTCTTTGCCCGGCGCCGCTTCCCCCATGTCCGGCAAAATAGCCCAGCTTACACGCTGTTTTCTCAAAGGGTCACCCTTCGCCAAACCATATTCGCGGTAACGGACGGTCTCTTCATTGGCCGGATCCTCCCAGTTATTCCAACCGCTTGGATGAATATGCCCGCCCATACGGCAATTCACCATCTCGGTCTTGGCGTAGCCGCGCCAGGGACGGCCCAAATACACTTCATCCACATTCGGGTCAGCTGTCAGATAACAATCCTTGAACAGGTAGCCGTAAGGCTGGCCCGGCGGTGTGGAGCCTGCCGTAATGTAGCCAGGACCATCATTGTAGTGCCGCAGGCTGCGGATTTCGCAATGCTCGAAATAAGCAGTCGCACCGCCAAAAATAAAATCCACCGTACCTTCTATGTAGCAATGGGTATACAGCTGGCGGTAATGGTTATGCCGCTCTTTGAGGGGGATTCCTCTGAAAGCTCCCCCCTGTTTGTTCGCCGGAGGCAGCGGACCGGTAAACAGGGTATCCTGGTGCCCCTTTAAGATACAGTTGCGGAAGACCGTTTCGTCGCAATGTGCATATACTGCAAGTGCTTGCCCGATTTCACTGCCTTGCCCGGCCGTGTTGGATAGGGTCAGGTTTTCCAGCACCAGCCTGCTCCCACCCAGAAACAAGGTCGGAGTGGCAAAGGTGCCCTGTTCCTCTCCAGTCTCATCTTTCTGCCTTGCGTAACGGTTGTTGGTAATCTCAACTTGTCCGATGCCCCTGATCCTCAGGTCCGAACGATAGATCCGCACAGCCTCATCATAAATACCAGCCAGAATATACAACGTCTCCGTTTTACCTGAAGGCAGCCGTTCAAGCGCATCCACCGCCTCCTGGATCGAATGAAAATCGCAAAAGCCCTCTTTGCCCACCAGCATTTCATTTTCCTCCTCTTCCGTCCGCATGCAAATAAATTATAGCGCCCGGCAGCGTGTTCTGCCAGTATAAATTTTAACGTGTGCATTTCATAAATCGCTTGACTTGATCCCGTTCAGGAACTACACTGGAATCGTTAACAATTCTATTTCCCGGAGAGATATTATGATTACTATCAAAGATATTGCACGAGTTGCCGGCGTTTCCCATACCACCGTTTCCAGAGCACTAAACGGCAGCCCGCTAATCAAGAAAGTAACCCGGGACAAGATCGAGAAAATCGCCGCGGAAATGAATTATGTGCCGAACTACAGCGCCAAAAGTCTGGTTACCAAACGGTCCTTTACCATCGGGCTGTTCTTCTCCAGTATTGATCAGGGAACATCGTCCAGCTTTCTGGTTGACGTCATTAAAGGGATCAGCCATGTACTGGATGAGAACTTTAACCTGACTGTAAACGGAATTGACGGCGTTCACAATTACGCCAACATTCAGCCGCAGCGCTTTGACGGTATTCTGGTCATGAGCCAGAGCGACGAGGATAACGCTTTTATCTACCATGTCAAAACAATGGGCATCCCGCTTGTGGTACTGAACCGCCAATTGGAGGATCCCGGCATTATGAACGTTGTAGCCAATGACCGCGAAGGTGTGAAGGAAGCGATCGACTATGCCGTAACACAAGGGCATCAGCGTTTTGCAATTATTGAAGGCAAACCCGGCTTCAAGTCCTCAACCGAACGCAAACAGGGCTTCATAGATAGCCTGATCGCCCGCCAGCTTCAGCTGAATTCAAGTTATTTTGCAGCCGGTGATTACAGCATTGAAAGCGGATATGCCGCAATGACAACACTGCTTGAGTTGCCTGATCCGCCTACGGCCGTCTTTTGCTCCAATGACGATATGGCTATCGGCGCCATGAATGCCTGCTATGCCCGTAAGGTCAGCATTCCGCAACAGATTTCACTCATCGGCTTCGACGATATTATGTTCGCCCGCTACACGAATCCGGCATTGACTACGGTCCGCAAGCCTATTGCCGATATCAGTGAGCTCGGCACCAAGATGCTGATTCAGCTCCTGCAGCAGCCGGAGACCAAACCCCAGCAGCTGTTCGTTAAGACTTCGCTGGTCGTACGGGACACGGTCACAGAAATTTAGGGATGTGGAAGGATCTGCCCGCCCCTGCCCTGCCGGTCCAATGCGCTCCGGCAGAACAAATACCGGGTCCCTGGTATGGTTTAAAAAAGAGCCTCTCTTTTTTAAAATAAAATGTTAACGTGTGCATAAAACTATTTGAACTCAAAGGAGATCAAACCAATGTCGACAAACCGTTTATCCCGAAGCACTCATCCCCATCTGCCCCTGCATCCCGAACGGATGATTCAGTTCGGTGAAGGCAACTTTATGCGCGCCTTCGTAGACTGGCAGCTGCAGCAAATGAACAATCAAGGACTGTTTAACGGAAGTGCAGTGTTGGTTCAGCCGATCGAGCAGGGTCTTGGCGGGCTGATGGCCGCCCAGGATAACCTCTACACTGTACTGCTAAACGGAATCATGCAGCAGCAGCCGGTGAATTCACGCGAGATTATCTCCAGTGTCAGCCGGGTGATTAACCCCTATACCGATTATGAAGCTTATCTCGCTCTGGCTGAGGACGATGGGCTGGAATTCATCACTTCCAACACCACTGAAGCCGGGATTGCCTATCATCCGGGTGACCGCGCGGACGGTACGCCGCCGAAGAGTTTCCCGGCGAAGCTGACAGCACTTCTGCACCGGCGTTTTCAACTCGGTAAAAAAGGCTTCGTCATCATCCCTTGTGAGCTGATCGACCGCAACGGCGAGAAATTGCGGCAAATTGTACAGCAGTACGCTGCGGAATGGAACCTGGGTGAAACCTTCCTGCAATGGCTGGAACAGGAGAATACGTTCTGCTGCAGTCTGGTAGACCGGATTGTACCAGGGTATCCCCGCGATAAAGCCGCGGAGCTGGAGGCTGAACTCGGTTATCTCGACAACCTGATGGTGACTGCTGAACCGTTTCTATTCTGGGTCATTGAAGGTCCGGCATGGCTTGCAGAGAAGCTGCCGCTGGCGGAAGCCGGGCTGAATGTCGTGGTAACGGATGACATGACACCTTACCGTGAACGGAAGGTTCATCTGCTGAATGGACCTCATACGGCGATGGTGCCACTGGGCATGATGGCCGGCCTTGAGACGGTTGAGGATGTGATGAATGACGAAACCTTCTCCCGGTTTGTGCGGGAACTGATAGAGGAAGAACTGATCCCGATGCTGGATCTGCCGAAAGAGGAGCTTCTGCCTTATGCTGACGCTGTGCAGGAGCGGTTCAAGAACCCTTTTATCCGTCATGAGCTTACATCCATTTCCCTGAACAGCATCTCCAAATTCAAAACCCGGCTGCTCCCTGTGCTGCTTAAGTACCAGCAGGAGCGCGGCAAGCTGCCGGAGCTGATTACCCTCTCCTTTGCCGGCCTGCTGCTCAGCTACCGCGGAGACCTTGTGGCGCGTCAGGACAGTCCGGAGGTGCTGGCCATTTTTGATGAAGCATGGAGCAATCCTGCCAACTTCGTTCAGGCGATATTGAAGGACGAGAGCCTGTGGGGCGAAGATTTGTCGCAGGTGCCGGGGCTGGCCGAGGTGCTTGTGTCCCATCTGCAGAAGCTGGAAAGCTCGGACAGCCGGGCTGCACTGGAGCAGTTTGTAAGCTGAGACTTCTACCCTTGGCAGGTAAATGAACGATAGGCGGACTAATAATCACAGCTTCTTCTAAAGGTTCCAAAGCAAGCTTTAGAAGAAGCTGATCAAGAAAGTTAATGAAATCACCATACTTTTAGGAGGGACAGCATGAAGCGTCTAATGAAAATGAATCCCCGGGATACGGTAGCTGTGGCGCTGCGCCCCATTTCCGCCGGAGAAGAGCTTGTTTTTGAAGGAATGACTCTTAAGGCAGTCCAGGACATCCCGCAGGGTCATAAAATGGCGTTGACCAGCTTTGCGGCGGATGACGTTATTACGAAATATGGTTATCCTATCGGCCACGCGATTGCTACGATTCAAGCGGGAGAATGGATTCACACGCATAACATCAAGACCAATCTGGCAGGTGAAGAAGAATATGAATACGTGCCCGATCTTCATCCGGTCACTTACCCTTCCCGTGATTTGACCTTTCAGGGCTACCGCCGGACAAACGGCAAGGTTGGTACCCGCAACGATCTGTTTATTATTCCCACAGTAGGCTGTGTGAACGGCATCGCTGAGCAAATGCTGCAGGAGTTCAAGGCTGAACATCCGGATATGGGCACCTTCGACAACTTTACCGTGCTTAAGCATCCTTACGGCTGCTCCCAGCTTGGCGATGACCACCGGATGACCCGCAGCATTCTGCTGGATGCCGTGAATCATCCCAACGCCGGGGGTGTGCTCGTCTTCGGACTCGGCTGCGAGAACAACATCGTCTCCGAGTTCCGCAGCATGCTGGGTGATTATGACGAGAAGCGGGTCAAATTCCTCGTCGCCCAGGAGGTGGGTAATGAAGTGGAAGCAGGTCTCACGCTGCTGGAGGAGTTGTATGAAGCAGCTAAGGATGATGCCCGTGAGACGGTTCCGCTCAGCGAGCTGAACATCGGGCTGAAATGCGGCGGCTCTGACGGATTCTCGGGCATTACCGCCAACCCGCTGCTGGGCGCTTTTTCCGATTTCATTATCTCCCAGGGCGGAACCTCGGTATTGACCGAAGTGCCTGAAATGTTCGGAGCAGAGAAAATGCTGATGGCCCGTGCGGAAAGCCGTGAGGTCTATGAAGATATCGTATCCCTGATCAATAACTTCAAGCAATACTTCCTCTCTTACGGGGAACCGGTCTATGAGAACCCTTCTCCCGGCAATAAAGCCGGAGGCATCAGCACGTTGGAAGACAAATCGCTGGGCTGTACCCAGAAGGCAGGAACGTCCCCTGTGGTGGATGTGCTGCAATACGGTGTAAAGCTGCGCAAAAAAGGGCTCAGCCTCCTGCAGGCGCCGGGCAACGATCTGGTGGCCGCATCTGCGCTGGCCGCATCGGACTGCCAGCTGGTATTGTTCACAACAGGCAGAGGAACCCCGTTCGGAAGCTTTGTGCCTACGGTTAAGGTGGCAACCAACAATGAGCTTTTCGCCAAAAAAGGCCATTGGATGGATTTCAACGCTGGTCCGCTGCTGGAGGTTCCGATGGCCGATGTGCTTGAGGAGTTTATCGGCTATATTATCGATGTTGCCAGCGGCCAAAAAACACGGAATGAGCAAAACGAAGTGCGCGAGCTGGCTATTTTCAAAACTGGAGTCACGCTATAATACCCTATTTCCATTCCAAATCCATGCAAAGGGAGCGTCATTATGTTTTTAAACGATGATTTTCTATTAACAACCGATACCGCACGGCTTCTGTTCCATCAACATGCCAAAGCTATGCCCATTATTGATTACCACTGCCATCTCGATCCAAAAGAAATTTATGAAGACCGTGCATTCAGCAACCTGACCGAGGCCTGGCTCTACGGAGATCATTACAAATGGCGGCTGATGCGTGCCAACGGGGTTCCGGAATCGCATATTACCGGAGATGCCTCGGATTATGACAAGTTTCTGGCCTGGGCCCGGACCGTACCGCAAGCCGTAGGCAATCCGCTGTACAGCTGGACTCACCTGGAGCTGCGCCGTTTTTTCGGTATCCATGAATTGCTAAACGAAACGTCTGCCCCGGCCATCTGGGAGGAAGTCAACCGCAAGCTTGCGGAACCGGCCTTCTCGCGCCGTGGACTGATCCGCAGCTCCAGAGTCAAGACCATCTGCACTACCGATGATCCGGCTGATACGCTGGAGTACCACCGGCTGTTAAAAGATTCGGAGACGGCCTTCAAGGTATTCCCTACCTTCCGTCCTGACAAGGCGCTGAACATTGACGCGGAAGGATTCCCGGTCTGGATCAAGCGGCTGGAAGAAGCATCCGGCTTAAGCGTGGTGTCGTATGCTTCGCTGCTGGACGCACTGAGCAACCGGGTAGAATTCTTCCATGAGAACGGCTGCCGCCTGTCCGACCATGCACTGGATGTGTTGCGCTACCGTGCAGGTGAGCCTGCTGATGCCGAAGCCATCTTCGCCAAGCGGCTGGAGGGCGGAATCCTCTCTCCGGACGAAATCACACTCTACCGCACGGAGCTGCTGTCGGCTTTAATCGGGTTCTATCACGATAAAGGCTGGACGATGCAGCTGCATCTGCACGCCTTCCGCAACAATAATACACCAATGTTCCGGAAGCTGGGACCGGATACCGGTTATGACGGCCTGAATGACCTGCCGCTGACCGAAGCGTTGTCTAAGCTGCTCGACCGCGCAGAATGCGGGACCGGCCTGCCGAAGACGATTCTTTATTCACTGAATCCGGGCGATTATCCCGCCCTGCTGGCCTTGATGGGCTGCTATCAAAAGGACACGCCGGGCAAACTCCAGCTTGGTTCCGGCTGGTGGTACAACGACACCCGCAGCGGAATGCGCGAGCAGCTGACACTGCTTGCGGACAACAGCCTGCTGGGCAATTTTGTCGGCATGCTGACAGATTCCCGCAGCTTCCTCTCCTACACCCGCCACGAATATTTCCGCCGTGTGCTGTGCGGGCTGATCGGTGAACTGGCCGAGCGCGGTGAAGCGCCGGATGACGAAATGCTGCTGGGTCAACTGGTGGAGAATATCGCGTATAACAACGCTGCCGGATTCTTCGGTTTTCCAACCGGGGAATAAAGAAAGCAGACGCAATCTACTCTGCAAGAGCTGGCGCAAAAACACTAATATGTAATGAAGGAGAATACTTCATGCCGACACTATTTATCGCCGGTGACTCCACCGCAGCGCAGAAAGGTGCGGACCAGAAGCCGATGACCGGCTGGGGAGAATACCTCCAGGGCCATTTCGGCCCGGAAATCACCGTGGACAACCGCGCAATTAACGGGCGGAGCACCAAATCATATCTCGAGCAAGGACGGCTCGCGGATATTGAACAGGATTTCCAGCCCGGTGATTTTCTGCTGATCCAATTTGGCCACAATGACGAGAAGCAGGAGGATCCGGCCCGCTATACCGATCCCGGCAAGGACTACCGCCTCAATCTGATCACGTTTATTGATTCAGCCCGCAGCCGCGGCGGTTTCCCTGTTCTGCTGACCTCTGTCAGCCGCCGCCGCTTCACTCCGCAGGGCGATCCCGATCCTCTGGCGGTGGGAGCTTACCCGCAGGCGATGCGTGAAGTGGCGAAGCTTACCGGCACACCTCTGCTTGATATCTTCGCTTCTTCCCAGCAGCTCTACCGGAAGCTCGGTATTGAGGGGTCCAGGCATTTATTTATGCATCTGCCCAAGAACGGGCATCCCAATTATCCGGAAGGGATTACGGATGATACCCATTTCTCTAATGAAGGGGCCAAACAAGTAGCAGAGCTGATAGCAGAAGCAATCCGCCATTCTGCAGGCTTGCCCACCCTTATTCAACACATGCAACCATTGCAACAGAACCGGATTTAACTAAGAAAAGGGGATGTACCCTATGTCCGCACCGCTTCATCTTGGCATCCGCGCCCATGATTTTGCCCGGCTTCCTTTGCCGGAGCTGATCGCCAAGCTGGATCAATACCGCTTTAAGCATATTCAGTTTGCGGTACACAAATCTTTTCCCGAAAGCGTCCCCTCTCTGGCGGCATTAAGCCCGGGAACGGCGGCATACTTTGGCGAAGCGTTCCGGCAAGCCGGGGTCCGGATTGCCGTTCTCGGCTGTTATGTGAATATCATTGATCCCGATCCCGGCAAAAGGGCGCAGGCGCTAGATGATTTCAGCACCCACCTTCGCCTGGCACGTGATTTCGGAGCCAGCCTGGTAGGCACAGAAACTGGCAGCGTAGGCAAGGGCTATACAACGGATAACTTTACGGAGGAAGCCTTTCAGGAGGTAGTCGTTTCGGTCAAGGCAATGGTGGCGGAAGCGGAACGTTTCGGCGTAACGGTAGGCATCGAGGCAGGCCAGAATCATCCTCTGCACTCTGCGAAGCTGACGAGGCGGCTGCTGGATCTGATTCCCTCCAATAATCTGCAGATCATTCTGGACTGCGCGAATCTGATGTCGCCCGATAATTACCGGCAGCAGGAAGGTGTCATTACCGAAGCACTTGAGCTGCTTGGGGACAGAATCGCGGTGATTCATCTGAAGGATTTCACGGTCGAAGACGGCAGGATCGTTATTGTTCCTGTCGGTCAGGGGCAGCTGCAGTTTGCCCCCATTCTACATTATATGAAATATAACCGCCCGCATATTCAGGGCCTTCTGGAGAGCACCTCCGAACCCCATCTGCGGGAAAGTGTAGATTTCCTGCAGCGGTTATACAGCGAAGTCTAGCGAAATGCTTCACCTCTTAGGATGATGCAAATCACATTTTAGGACCAGTTTACCGCGTCTAATATGCCGAATGATCCCAGAATATATAATCTGAAATCATCCGGCGCTGCACTTGAATGCCCGGGCTCTCTGGAGTTCCGGGCATTTTTATGTAACGACGCACAGTTCTACTTTAACCATGCTGCTGCGACACCGTCCCCGCCCCGCTGCGCGTAATCTATAACTCATGAAACTGCCGCTTGTTACTGATGGGGAATCATGGGTACAATTACTAGAAACGCGTTATTATAAAAAGGATAGGTGAAACCAATGCATCATTACGGATTCGCGCGGGTGGCTGCCGCTTCCCCGGAACTGCGGGTGGCTGACTGCGAGTTTAATGCAGCACAAATTATTGAGGTGATCAAGCAGGCGGACGAGAAACAGGTAGAGTACCTGGTGCTGCCCGAGCTTTGCATCACCGGTTATACCTGCGCAGATTTATTCCTGCAGCCCGTGCTGCTGGATGCGGCTCTGAAGAGCCTTCATAGCATTGCCGCCGCAAGTACCGGACTTCACATGGTAGTCATTGCCGGGCTGCCCATTGCCATTAAGGGACGGCTGTTCAACTGTGCCGCCGTCATCCAGCAGGGGAATATTTTGGGCATTGTGCCCAAAACCTGTATTCCCGGCTACAGTGAGTTCTATGAACCGCGCTGGTTTGCAGGTTCCGAAGAGCTTGAGATCACAGAGCTGCGTCTCGGGGAAATCACCGTTCCCATCGGCAATGATCTTATTTTCGCATGTGAAGCGAACAGCAATTTGTCCTTTGGCGTTGAAATCTGTGAGGACTTGTGGGTTCCCGTTCCACCGAGCAGTCTGCTGGCTCAAGCCGGCGCTGTGCTGCTGTTTAACCCTTCAGCCAGCAACGAGCTGGTAGGCAAAGCAGACTACCGCCGCCAGCTTGTCTCCAGCCAGTCCGCCTCCTGCGTGGCAGGTTATGTCTACGCCGGCTGCAATGCCGGCGAATCCACAACCGATGTCGTATTCGGCGGCCATTCCCTGATCGCTGAGAATGGTCTGACACTTGCGGAATCGGAGCGTTTTACCCATGAGACCCGGATCATCATCGCCGATATCGACATCCCGAAAATCCAGTATTCCCGCGCGGTCATGGGTACCTTCCGTGCCGGAAAGGGCGGCCGCAATTATCGTGAGGTGCTGTATGCTGAGCCTGCCCTCCTTAACAGTGAACGGAAACTGGTTCGTACCGTCGGCGTTAATCCTTTTGTTCCCGGCAATCCGCTTCAGCGCGACGAACGCTGCCGTGAGATCCTCTCCATCCAGACCTCCGGCCTGATGAAAAGAATCCGCCATATCGGCACCAAGCAGGCCGTTATCGGCATTTCCGGCGGCCTGGACAGCACGCTTGCGCTGCTGGTGGCCGTACGGGCCATGGAGCTGCTCGGCCGCCCGGCAAGCGACGTCCTCGCCGTTACGATGCCGGGCTTCGGCACCACGAACCGGACCTATGATAATGCTGTCGGCCTGATTAAAGCGCTTGGAGCTTCACTTAAGGTTGCCGATATCAAGGCTGCCTGTCTGCAGCACTTCGAGGACATCGGCCATGACAAGGATGTTCATGACTTGACCTATGAAAATGTACAAGCCAGAGAACGGACACAAATCCTGATGGATTTGGCTAACAAAAACGGCGGCATCGTCATCGGCACCGGCGACTTGTCCGAGCTGGCGCTTGGATGGTGTACCTATAACGGGGACCATATGTCGATGTACAGTGTCAACTCAGGCATTCCGAAGACACTGATCCAGTACGTCGTTGCCTGGTACGCGGATCACGAAGCGGACGAGACGGTGAACAAACTGCTCTACAGCGTTATTGAAACGGGGATCAGCCCAGAGCTGCTGCCGCCTTCGAAGACAGGGGAAATTGTCCAATTGACCGAAAATATACTCGGTCCTTATGTTGTGCATGATTTCTTCCTCTATTATATGCTCCGCACCGGCGCTTCCCCCGGCAAAATCCTGTACCTCGCCCAACATGCCTTCGGCGATGGCTATACCCGGGAACAGCTGGTCGGGTGGCTGAAAGTATTCATCACCCGTTTCTTCACCCAACAGTTCAAACGCTCCTGCCTGCCGGACGGCCCGAAGGTCGGGACCGTCAGTCTTTCACCGCGCGGCGACTGGCGGATGCCAAGCGACGCTTCCGCCGCGCTCTGGCTGCGGGAAGTAGAGGAATTGTAGAGATACAGGCTTATGAACAAAAAAGAGCATCCGCTGCGCTGGCGGATGCTCCTTTTGTTCTATTGTCCGGCGAATGCTTCCTTGATCCGGTTGTATTCTTCCTTTGTTATAGCCAGCACAGCCGAAATCTGTATCACCAAGTTCAATCATTCTCTGATCGGACCAGTTCACAAGATCATCCGATTCCCACAAGGAGAGGCAATTATTCCTTTACTTAGAATTTGTAATAATTTGATCATTCATTTCAGATGTCGGCACATGGATAGCGGTTAATCCCCCCGCCCGGACGGTCCGTCTTTATGGCATCGCCTGGACGCTGGAGTATGCTTGAAGGGGAAATCACCGTGCAGGCTCTCGTCCTAAACATTGAAACGTCTGAACAATTATTGGCAGTTTACCTCCCGTTCTTTAGTGTCTGCTCTGACGCCAGTATGGCTCTAGACATGTTTTTCGCAAGTCTGTCTTTATAACAGATGTTTGGTAGCTGCTTGTAAAGTAATTAATGACCGTCAGTTACATCCTTCATAGCATTCCGATCATGTTTATATTTAAAACTAACAGAGAAAATAATTGCCAGTACGAGTGTGTATGCCCCAAAAACTAACCATATATTGTGCCAATCCTTTACGCCGTCTACTGTGAAGTAATCTACAACTTTTCCACTTACAATAGCTCCTACAGAGGCTCCTATTCCATCTACCATGGCTAGAAATAAACCTTGTGCGCTTGCACGCATACGAGGATTAACTTCCTTTTCCACGAAAATAGCTCCAGAGACGTTAAAGAAATCAAAGGCACACCCGTACACAATCATGGATAACAGGAGGAGTGTGAAGCCAAATCCAGATGGGCCACCATACGCGAAAAATACAAAACGTAATGTCCAAGCAACCATACTAATGAGCATAACTTTTTTAATTCCAAAGTTCCGCAAGAAGAATGGAATGGCAAGAATAAAAAATACTTCAGAAATCTGTGATATTGATAATAGAATGGATGGATACTGTACCACGAGACTATCTTTAAAAACAGGATTCAACCCGAAATCATGTAAAAATGGGTTGCCGAATGTATTGGTTATTTGCAGTGCAACACCTAGAAGTGTTGAGAATAGAAAAAATATAAGCATTCTTTTCTGTTTGAATAACACAAACGCATCTAAGCCAAAAAGACTAATCCATGACTTGTCTCTTTTCTCATTAGATGTTGGACAATCAGGCAGCGTAAGTGAGTATAGAGCTAGCAAAAGCGAAATACTTGCAGCTATATATAATTGAATGTTGCTTAATTCAAGTCCATTGAGGCTAACTAACCACATTGCAGATATGAAACCAATGGTTCCAAACACCCGAACTGGCGGAAAATCTTTCACTGTATCCAGCCCTGCTTTTTCAAGCGCAACATATGATATAACATTTGTCAAAGCACTGGTAGGCATGTACACTACCGAATTAAAAAATATTACCCAAAACATTGTCGTTGGATCTGAAACTTGTGCTGCGATAAATAAAGAAATCGCTCCTAGACCATGAAAAATTAAATATAGTCTGTTAGCTTTGATCCAGCGATCCGCAATAATCCCGGCCAAGCTTGGCATAATAATGGCCGCTAACCCTTTTGCGCTATAAACTAATCCAACTTGAGCACCTGTAAAATGTAATGTGTTTATCATATAGGAACCTAAGGTAACAAGCCAAGATCCCCAAATAAAGAACTGAAAGAAATTCATAATTCTAAGTCTTGTTTTCATTGTCATTTTAATGTCTCCTTTTGAGCTCAACTTGTTGCTTGTTTTTTTCTTAACCAATGTACTTTTGATTTTTGTAAGGGGTTACACATTCATTCAAGAAATTCTATAAGGGTTTTAATATTAAATCGAACACGGCTTAAAGCAAAAGTTCTTAATGTATTTACAATAGTTAAACTCCCCCTTGATGCTCCTCAAAGTAATAAAACTATTAGTTTTGATATCCATATTCTATCCGGCAAGACTCACAATGTAAAGGACTAATTTTCATTTATATAAAAAGAATAAAGATATAACTTTATTTCTATTAAATATTCTATAATTTAACTCCATCTTTTTATATAAATATAATATTACTATAATGTTTTGAGTAATATGTGCAAACCAAATAGGCCAGCTAGTGTGTACTAGCTAAGCCTTTAAAAAGTAATAGGATCCCGATCGATGAGAAATTAGCAAAGGATATCAAATATGCTACAATTTCGGGCACAGGTATCCCCATTATTAGAGCAATTGGCGCAAAGATATAACGTTTAATTTCTTGGAAGGACGATATACGTGATTAACATTGCTCCAACTATCAGAGCTGTTTTTCCACCAAGTATAGCTCCGTTGCCTATGGCCTCGAATAAAGACTTTTCCGGAGCCATCTCTTTAACATCGATGTCACATTCCTCTTTACTTTTCCCTGGGCATACAATAGATGATAAAATCAAGCCCTGTGATCTTTGTAAAGTTACATTAGATCCCGAATAAAGCTGCTGCCGTGCTTCGGCATTTTGACTCCGAAATTTTCAGCTATCGAAGCTCCAATATCTGCAAATGTATTGCGAACAGACAGTTCTCTGCCTTCTAAAAACGCCTTGGAATAAATGAGTAACGGGACATACTCGCGAGTGTGATCTGTCCCATGATGAATCGGATCATTGCCATGATCCGCAGTCAAAATAAGCAAATCTTTCTCTGTGAGATTGTCTAACAGTTCTGGCAGCCGAGCATCAAACTCTTCAAGTGCATTACCATAGCCTTCCGGGTCACGCCGGTGACCATAAAGAGCATCGAAGTCAACCAAATTTAAGAAAGACAAACCGGTGAAATCTTTCTTTGCAGCTTGAATAAACTTGTCCATCCCGTCCATGTTGGATACGGTCCGAATAGTCTCGGTGACGCCCTCTCCGTCATAAATATCTGAAATTTTCCCTATAGCTATGACATCAAAGTTAGCATCCTTCAACTCATTCATGACTGTCCTGGAAAAAGGCTTCAATGCATAATCATGTCGATTAGCTGTACGTCTAAACGTCCCCATTTCTCCAATAAAAGGTCTAGCTATGATGCGACCAACCATATACTCAGTGCTTTTAGTTAATTCACGTACGATCTCACAGATACGGTATAATTCATCCAATGGTACGATATCTTCGTGGGCAGCAATTTGCAAAACGGAGTCCGCTGATGTATAGACAATCAAAGCTCCTGTTTTCATGTGCTCTTCCCCTAGCTCTTCTAATATTTCAGTGCCGCTTGCAGGTTTATTTCCAATGATTTTTCTACCGGACTCCCTCTCAAGATAATCAATCAATGGAGCAGGAAACCCATTTGGAAATACCTGAAACGGCTTGTCAACAATTAGACCCATAATTTCCCAATGTCCTGTCATCGTATCTTTACCGTTAGATGCTTCCTGCATTTTGGTCCAATAAGCCAATGGATGGTCCGCCTTAGGTACACCTTGTATTTCTTTAATGTTTGATAAACCAAGCGCAGCCAAATTGGGCATATTCAATCCGTTTCTTCTTTCTGCAATATGTCCTAACGTATCAGCACCCCCGTCCCCGAAAGATGCTGCATCTGGTGCTTCTCCGATACCAACAGAATCAAGAACAATTATGTGAATTCGTTGAAATTTATTATTCATATGTCAATCTCACCTTTCCACTCTCAGCCTTGTATTATAGTCAAATTATTAGTAATTAGATTCTAAGCAGTAACACAACACACATAAAAGAGGACAGCTTCACTTTAGAGTGAAGTTGCCCAATGAATTCATAAAGTTCCCATCTTATTAAATAACTTATTTAATGAGAAAATTTGTATCCATCAAATACTTTTAAACCTTCTTCGTTGAGCACTTGTTCTACCAGTTCAGGTCTTTGAGGGCTTTTTTCAAACACTTCATTACAAGCGATCATAATGTTGCTCCCAGCGATTTCAGCTAACTGATCATGTGATACGCTATATACTATTTTGCCCAGGTTAGACCACACCATGGCACCCGAACACATTACACAAGGTTCACAACTTGTATACAAAGTGTATTCGTTTAAATCAAATATATTGTTGTCAGAACAAAATTTCCGGATTAAACCGATTTCTGCATGATGTGTTGGATCACAAAATGTATTAATTTTATTTTCCCCAACCATTACGATCTCCTCTCCTTTGACCAAAATTGCACCAAAAGGCTCATTTCCCTCTTCTCGGGATTGTAGGGCAACTTCAATTGCCTTTTTCATAAAGATTTCATCTTTGTTTATCATTCCAAATTCCTCCCTAATCAATAATTATTAACTTGCTTAAAACGTCTTAACGCTTAAGGTGTCCTTTTTGTTTTTCTTCAGTAATCCAGGTAATGATACTCCAATTAGGATTAGGACGATCCCTACATATTGCGGAACACCAATGTGCTCATTCAGGACGAAGACAGACATTAGTAAGGCTGTTGGAAGCTCCATAGCCCCCAATATTGATGCTATTCCAGATCCCACTAACGGAACACCTTTCGAGAACAGTAGTGTGGAAAGAAAAGGGCCGACAAAAGCTAAAACAAAACCATATTGAACGGCCAGTTGTAATAGAAGCTTTCCGTCTGTCAAAAACGTTGGAGGTAAAATGACCGAACAAACGATCAGACCTCCGGTAGTCATGAAAGCTGTCTTCATAATCGGATTTGCTTGAACGGCGACCTTACCACTAACAAGCATAAAAATGGAATAGGATAATGCTGCAAGCAGACCAAACAAAAAGCCAAGCCAATGAACGGCAGAAATTCCAGTCGAATAAATATTCGTTGCACTTATCGTTCCGATAAGTAAAGGAATAATTGATAGTAGCTTTCCTTTTTCAGGAATTCTTCTATTGAAAATTGCCTCAAGTAACACACCGATCCATGTAAACTGAAAAAGGAGTACGATAGCCAATGAAGCTGAAATATATTGAAGTGAGAGATAATAAAACATTCCTGTAAGTCCCGTTGTAGACCCTACAGTCATTAATAAAAGCAGTTCCCTTTTACTTGGCGTTACAAACCTCTTCTGTTTTGTACTCTCCCTGCCTTTAGTAAAAAACACTCCGCCCCATAATAATATCGATCCTAATAAGAGTTGTATTCCAACAACGTCATTAACGATAAAACCATCTTTGTAGGCTAATTTCACAAAGGTAGATAATAAACCATAACAAATCGCACCTAATATGACATATATATACCCTTTCATAACCCCGCCTTTTTCTTCATCTGATTTTATCATTACTAAACCTTCTCTATAATTCCCTTAACTAAAGCAATGAAACTTTCTCTTACCATAGCGGCTACCTCAATAACTTCGTTATGACTTAGAGGCTGATCTAGAATTCCACAAGCCATGTTGGTTAAACAGGAGATTCCTAGGACCTTCATGTTCGAGTGAACAGCTACGATGGCTTCCGGTACAGTCGACATACCAACGGCATCTGCGCCTAATGTACGAATCATGCGAATTTCAGCTGGTGTTTCATAAGCCGGACCACTCCACCAGGAGTATACGCCTTCACGTAAAGTTGTATTTTGCGCTTTTGCAACTTCCGTAGCAATTTGTCGCAATTCAGCATTGTACACTTGGGAAAGATCAGGAAAACGAGTACCTAAGTCGTTATTATTTGGTCCAATCAATGGATTCGTACCTACCAAATTGAGGTGATCCGTAATCAACATCAACTCACCCGGTTTAAAATTATTATTGACAGCACCGCACGCATTGGTGATAAGAAGGTTTTCAACTCCTAGCGCCTTCATTACACGAACAGGGAAAGTTACTTCGTCCAAAGTAAAACCTTCATAATAATGAAAGCGTCCTTTCATCGCAACCACAGTTTTCCCCTTTAGCTCCCCAATAACTAATTCATTCGCATGCCCTACTGCTTCTGATTTTGCAAAGTAAGGAATTTCACTATAGGGAATTGTGAAAGGGTTTGCAATTTCATCAGCTAATGTACCCAATCCCGATCCCAAAATCATCCCAACTGTTGGACGATACGAGGTCTTACTTAAGATAAAATCTCTAGCTTCCTGAATATTTTTCGTTTTTTGCATGTTGTATTCCTCCTAAATTTATGGTGCTATAAAATGCTTAACGCACATTTCAAATTTCTTACTACAGAACTTTCTGTAGTTAATTCTAATGGCTTATTCTCTATTTGTAAACAACTATTTATCATTTATATAAAAAGTATATTATTTTCAATTGGATATCCTCTATTTAACCCGTCTTTTTTTCAAACTTTAATCATAAAAGTGATTAATGCAATATGCTATTTAAATCAGTTTTATTTAATGGTTGTGATTTTGTAGAATAATAATTAAATGAAGTGGAACTATGATTAAAAAAGTTGGATAATAAACTATATCTGTTTTGATTGGTTTCCTATAGATCACAGATCAAGGAGAAAAAAAATGCTAAATAAATTTGAGGGCTTATCCTCACCTAAAGCAAAAAATTTGAAGCTGTTATATAGCTTAGTACGTAGATTGGGTCCTGTAACCATTAATACATTAACTGAACATACTGGGTTTAAACATGTAACTTGTGGTCGTTTACTGGAAGAGCTCGTTGAGGAAGGTCTTATCTATGATAGTGGGATTGGAAAATCAAGTGGTGGACGTAAACCTCTAGCCTATGTTATTAAGCAAGATTCGAATTATTTAGTTGGTGTAGAACTAACAAGTCTATTTACTACGATCTTACTCCTTGATTTAAAGCTTAATATCATAAGCGTTGAAAAATTAAAAATGACGTCTGAATTCACTGGAGAATTTACATTAAACTATATTGCAACATGCGTTGATAGCTTATTGGCTCAGAATCAGATTCCTAAAGAGAATTTATTAGGTATTGGAATTGGAGTGTTGGATTCGTTCAACCCTGACATGGGGGTTATTTCGCACCCTCAGCACTTTCCTGCAGGTGGATGGGATCTGAATATTGTTGACTACTTAAAAAACAAAATGGATATTCCTGTTTTCTTAGAAAACGGAACCAACTTAGCTGCTCTTGCTGAATATCGAATGAACTATTGGAAGGAGACGGACAACTTAGTGTTTGTATCCAGTGATATCGGAATTAGGTGTGGTACGATCTCACAAGGAAAATTAGTCAGTAGTAAACGTGAAGTGGAGGATACCTTTGGGCATATCATTATTGATATCCATGGTCGGCATTGCTCATGTGGTTCATATGGATGTCTTCAAGCTTACAGTAGTTTACCAGCTATTCGCGAGGAGATGGTTCGGCTCATAAAACGCGGCAAACCTTCCATGCTTTCACATGAAGTAAATGATGTTGAAGATATTGATCTATTTCATATATTGCATGCTTTAGAACAAAACGATGAGCTCTGTTTATCTGTGGTAGAAGATGCTGCTTATTATTTTGGGATTGGCCTTAGTAATCTTATTTTTTTATTGCGTCCTGAAATTGTCGTTTTTGGAGGTACACTAGTGCCGAAACCGCGTTTTTTTGATGTCGCTGCTAAAACTGCACAGGACCGTATAAGTTCTCATCCAAATACTAAAGTCGAAATAATTAAATCAACAGCAGCCTATAACATTGTGGCTCAGGGGGCTGGTTGTATGGTATTGGATTATTTCACTGAAGAAATACCTGTATAAATAAGGATTCAGGTTCCTATCTACGTGATAGGAACCTGAATCCTTTAACATTTCAATTCATATTACCTAGTTTGGAAGAAGTGCATTCACATGATTATTCTTCAGCAGAAAAAGAAGCATGTAAAGAAAATGGGGATCGGTAAGTTGCTCGTCATAAAGGGTACAAACTGTTAGTCATGATTTCAACCTTTCTTCAACCCATTAGATTAGAGAACTTTGGTTTAACCAAGCTGAGTTTTCATAACTGTGTACTCCTGGCGAACAGGACAGAGGAAACACCTTGTAAATGTTAAGCAGCCAGCCACCGAAGTTCGGCGACTGGCTGCTTAGGTTGGACTGAATTCTTGAAGGTAATTGATTACTTGAAGGTTTTTACCAACCGGTGCTTTGTATACAAAAAGACCACCCGACAACACTTTGATCGGTAATTCTAAGTGATTTTGATGAAATGTCCGCAGGCCCTTCGAGAATCCATAACACCATCCACAGTAAGCATCCCACATTGGCAAGATCTTTAGCTCTCGCAATAGAATGAAGGTACACCGAAGAAATTCATGATGACTTGAAGGTGACGATGCCACAGGAACAGCATCAATATAAGCTTTCATCACCGAAGATATGAAAAATTCCAAAAAGGCGTGACGAACACATATTTATCTATGCTTTACCTACAGCAAAGCTATAAGATGCGGACTCCACTAGGGGATGTGCGGTAATAAAAAGTACTTTCCTCCTTTCCCTTCTCTCAAGTTTTTAAGTTCAATCTATATAGCTTGTTGTCTTGACGGGATAAAAAAAGGGTGATATATTGATTCACAGCTTAATAATTTAGTATTTAACTATTTATCAATTAATGATTAAACGCTAAATTAACTTGTCCGCGTTTTTCCATACAGCTTACGGAGGTGAAGTTTTGTCCGATCACAATGATTTTTTTGAAATCTCTACCATGTTCAAAACGTTACTGAAAGGAATGGCTCATGGTTGGAATAAACAAGGCTTTGCCCTTAGCCTGACCCAATTCAAGGCTTTGCATTTTCTGTCCAAGGAAGGCCCGATGATGGTATCCCAGCTGGCCGCTGCGCTTAACATGACCCCTGCGGCAATCACAGGTGTTACAGACTCGCTGCTTGCTGAAGGTTACGTCGGGAAGGAACGGGCGGCTGACGATCGGAGAGTGGTTAATATTACACTGACGAAGGAAGGGGAAGCTGCAATCGAGGAGGCGCATAATAAACAAAAGGAGATCATGGGCTCCTACTTCAGCATCTTGCCTGATGAGGATATCGCACATTTAAGAAGAATTTTTGGAGTATTAATTTCGGAATTAGACAAAAAATAAAAAAACGGTGGGGAAAAAATCAATGGAACATTTATCTGATAAGCGCAAGCTTACCATTATGATCGCCATTATGGCAGCTATGCTGTTTGCCGCGATCAATCAGACGATTACCAGCACGGCTATGCCGCGCATTATCGCGATCCTGGACGGTATGGATTACTATACCTGGACGATCAATATTTACATGCTGACTTCAACAATCGCCACGGTGCTTGTCGGCAAGCTGTCCGACATGTTCGGCCGCAAGCCCTTTCTGCTGGCGGGGATTCTGATATTTATGGTCGGAGCTTTTCTGACCGGTACTTCGGATGATGTGTATCAGTTCATCATCTACCGTGGGATTCAAGGGGTGGGCGCCGGTATTATCCAGTCCACCGCATTCACAGCTGTAGGCGACCTGTTCCCTCCGCGTGAACGCGGCAAATGGATGGGCCTAATGACGGCCGTCTTCGGCTTCTCCAGTGTACTTGGACCGACACTCGGCGGTTATCTTGTTGACCATATGGATTGGCACTGGCTCTTCTGGATCTTCCTGCCGCTCGGCTTTGTTGCTTTTGCGCTGATCCTGGCCCTGTTCCCGAAAGCCAAACGCGGAGAGTCTACAAGCATCGACTATCTCGGCTCACTGTTCCTGACGACGACCATTGTTCCGCTGCTGCTGGCCTTCTCTTGGGCAGGTACAGAATATGATTGGGGTTCATCCCAAATTCTTGGCCTGTTAGCCGGATCCGTTGTTTCGTTGCTTATCTTTCTGTTCACCGAAACCCGAGCGAAGAATCCGATTCTGCCGCTTCATTTATTTAAAAACAGTGTAGTTACGATTTCCAACCTGATCGGGTTCATTATGAACTTCAGCATGATGGGCGCGATGATTTATCTCTCGTTCTTCGTGCAGGGTGTGCTCGGTATCTCCGCCACTTACGCCGGTTATGTCACAATGCCGATGTCGATCGTTATGGTGGTTGCCAGTACCTTTACCGGTCAGATGATCGCCAAAAAAGGAAAATACAAACGTTATGCCTTGATCGGCGTACCGGTTATGATTGCCGGCATGGCAATTATGGTATTCATGAACAATGTGCCAATGGCAGTCCTGAGTATGATCGTATTCGGCCTCGGTCTTGGTCTGGGTATGCCTGTATTCTCGCTGGCTACGCAAAATGCAGTTTCCCATACGGAGCTGGGTGCAGTTACCGCTTCGTCTCAGCTGTTCCGTAACCTCGGCGGCACCATCGGTATCGCAGTGATGGGGACTGTTATGTCGAACAATCTTACGAAACATCTCAAGGAAGCCCTGCAGTCTTCCTCGGCAGCGGACTTCTCTCAGCTGGATCCGGCAGTGACCCAGCAAATGACGGCCTTCGCCAATCCGCAGGCACTGATGAACAAGCCGCTGCTTGAGCAGACACAAGCCAGCCTGCCAGCCGATGCCCAGCCGATCTTCGTACAGATGATTGACAGCATCCGTGACGCTCTGGGCCAGACATTGTCCACCGTGTTCCTGACAGGGACCATCGTACTGGTTGTCGCCTTTATTCTGGTCTTCTTCCTGAAGGAGCTGCCGCTCCGCACTTCGAACAAGGCTCCTGCCGAAGGGGAAGCGGATGGCTTGAATCCTTCCAAGCTTACGGTAGAAAAAGCTTAAGTATAATGGATTAAATCACATTCTAATATTCTAAATAAGGGGCAATCCGGGGTCATTGTGACCATGGATTGCCCTTTTAGTGTAATTAGTTAGGATTGTGCCGTCAGAATCCTGTTTTGGGTATCTCTGCAGGAAGTACATTATAGGGTTCAACAAGGCCGGTCCGCACCGGATACATCTGCTCATGGGCCTGTTTCGCTGCCTGTACAAAATGTTCATACGGCCGGTTGCAGACATCCACCACGCCGATCCCGTAATTCTCCCCGTCAAAACGCCCCAGCACCGGCTGATCATTCCACTGAAAATAATGCACCCCGATCAGCTGCGGAATGGCTGCAGCCTGCTCGACATAATAGCGGTAGGCACTGCCGCGCTCCTCCCGGGTTGCCACTGCGCGTATGCCGTAAGCCAGCATGCCGCCGTCCGCTGCGCCGAAGTGATATTCTCCGATCATGACCGGCTTGCCCAGCCGCTCGCTGATATACATGATCTGTTCCCGGTCAGGAGCGAACTGGTAGCAGTTCAGCGAGAAGACATCAAACCACTCGCAGCCCTCCAGCACATCGTCGCTGCTTACCCAGGCATAACGCATGCCCAGATTGAGATGATTCGGGTCCGCCTGCTTGCATAAGCGTGCCGGAATCTCCACATACCGCCGGATCATCATCCGGTTGAATTGTGCGTAGTCCGCTTCCCTTCCAGGATGATCCGAGGCTGCCGTATCGTGCGGTGTGTACAACTGTTCAAAACTGGCGTAGCTGCTGGCCCACGCCTCATTCAGCTGCTCTACAGTCCCATACTTCTCGCCCAGCCACTGGATGAACCGCTCCTTGCTGACATAACGGACCGGTGATTTCAGCATCAGCTGCGTTAAATTCAGACTGTCCACGAATGCCCAATGCGGCTCATTGCGCATGAAATAGCCGATCATCCGCCGATCTCCGCGCAGCGGAACCAGCTGCTTCGCGAATTCCTCTGCATTCTGCTCATACTCCCGGCTGAACACGTCGGGGAAATCGCGGAAGATCGTCTGCTCCGTCGCCGGAAAATCAGACAGCGGATACACATAGGGAAGCTCCGAGCCTTTGATAAATCCGTCATCGGACCAATTGCCGATCGTATTGAATCCCCACTGTCTCAGCCGGTATTCGGTCAGCTCCGTCCAGGCGGACCGCCACTCCGACCCGAAGGTTGTGATCAGATTGGCGATCCCGAAGCTGAATTCCTGCCCAGCCTGTGACCAGGCCTCATGATAGCTCCCTTCCCGCCCCGGCAGCTGCGGGATCAAATGCTCCATGCCGGTTACGTGCATGGGAGAAGCCGGACCGGCACAGTCCATTCCCGTACTGAACAGGGCATAGCCGTCCGGATCGGCAAACCACCAGTTGCTGCCGTCAAATTCCGTCCGGAAATAGCCGGTCGCCTGAAATGCAAGTCCCTTCCAGCCTCCGTACCGGCCAAGACCGCTCGCGCTGAAATCAGCCGCAGCTGCAAGCTGCCGTTCTAAATGCAGCCTTTCGCTCAACTCCGCCTGATTGGCCGTCTTCCCCTGCCAATCTCTGCCTTTCAGCTGGCCCAGCCCATCAATATAAGGGTGGTAATCGTAGGTGAAATCCGGCTCGGCTCCACTGAGGGACAATCCGCTAATCTCCACACTCCGGCTTGTCGTTGAAGGAATGGTCGCGATGGAGAACCCGGCAATCCGCTTCCGGTCGACCCTCGCATCTCCGCGGAGCACGGTCTGCATCACACCCGGATAACGGTCAAGGAACAGCTTCTCCCCGTTCAGATGCTTCAGCGGCAAACAGATCACCGTTCTGACGCCCGGCAAAATGCCAGTATGATAGGTGATCATACGGCTGTCCTGATCACGGAAACTGAATAGCAGCACCAGTACATCATGTGAATCGTGATACACCTCTGCATTCATAAACTCGTATTCCTGCCATACAGAACTGTCCAGGCTGCCCGGCAGAAGCTCCATCCCCCCGCCCTCGGGCGTAGTGTTCAACCGGAAGCCGCCGGACGGAGTCGGAGATACTCGTGAATCATGTTCAGCTTGAAACCATTCATTGGAGAATGGGATCGTAAGGTTCATAAGTAAATCCTCTTTTCTCAGAAATAATTGATTTCATTAATTTCCCATAATCGGCTTATTTCAGGCCCATATTGGACATTACATCGACTTTGCTGGCATTAGTGTACCAATCGTTCACTTCTTCTGTAATTTGCGTGCCGCCTTTGTCATGCCATTGCTTAACAAAGGTGTCGTAAGCTTCAAGCGGTTCTTTGCTGTAAATGATCTTTGTGAAGGTTTCCTTCTCCATGGTGTTCAGCTGTTCCCACGAAGTTTGCATCGTTTTGGTCGGCGGTCCGTTGAAGGCGTTAGGAAGCAGCACATCTCTGTTCTCATAAGAAATAACATATCCGTCTTTGGCGGTTGCATCATTGGCTGCCGATCTCATCAGAACCCCATTATCCGGCTTCGCACCTTGCGCAAGATCATAGAACGATTTGCCCGGGCCGTCAACGCTTGGCGTATTCTTGGTAAAGGACATCTTGCCTACACCTTGGGCAGCATCCATGGGCGTGTTGAATTTCTTGGAATCAAAGACTACTTCGCCGTTTACGGTATCATAATCATAACCTTCGGCATATCCGTACTTGAAGTCACCCGTGCCGAATGCCGCATCGTACAGCTTGTCGTAGTACAGGAAGAAAGCTTCCATATTGTTAAAATCCTTATTGAACATGAACACTCCGTCATTCTGTTGACCGGATTGATAGGTCTTATCTCCGCTGACACCGCTGATCGTGGGATAAGCACTGATTTTGGCACCTTGAACGTTGGTTTCAACATCCTTAACACTGCCGTACAGCCAAGGCCGGCCAATAATAATGCCTGCTTTGCCTTCGGTAAAGTCAGCCAGTGCATCCCATGCGCCCTGTGTAGCCAATTCCTTGTTCAGATACCCTTTCGAATACCAGTCGCGGAGTTTGGCAAGCGCATCCTTGGTTCCTTCGGCAACCGACCCGTAAGTGAGCTTACCGTCCTCGCTATACCATTGGCCCGGAAGATGCTTGCCGGTGTAGGCGCTGAAGATCATCACGGAGTCACTGACCCAGCCTGTGTTGTAAGAATCCTTACCGGAGAAATCAAATCCGTAGGTATCCTGTTTGCCATTGCCGTCGGGATCATCATTCGTAAAGGCAGCAATCACTTTTTCAAACTCACCGAGGGTTGTCGGTGCCTTTAAGTTCAGCTTATCCAGCCAGTCCTGACGGATGAGCATCACTTGGCCTTCCGTCAAATTAGGTGCAATCGGCATGCCGTACACCTTGCCGTCCTGTATGACCGGATTGAAGGCCGTCGGGTATTCCTTATAAATCTCTTTCAGCCGCTCAGGCATATATTTGCTGATGTCCTCTGTAATATCTTTGACCAGCCCGGACTGAATCAGGTCATTCTCAAGCGAGGTGTCATAGACAGGCAGAACATCCGGGAGTTTCTCGGAGCCGGTGAGCGCGAGCCGCAGCTTGGTGTTATACTGGGTCGCATCGCCGCCGAGCAGCGTAGTCTCGATCTGGATGCCGAGATGCTCTTTACCCCAGCGGGTCAGGACATTGTCATTCAGGCTTTCGCCGTTGATGTATTTTCCGGCATTTTCATCCTGCTGCTTCGCAATGCTGATCGTAATCGGAGGATCATATTTCCCGTCCTTAAGCGTTGCTTCCGCAGCGGAGCTTGATCCCTTATTATCCGAGCCGCAGCCCGCCAGCAATCCAGTCATCAGTAAAGCGGCGGAGAGTAAAACACCTGTTTTTTTCATTGAGTAGGCTCCTTTATAGTGGGTTATTCTTTGACTGCACCTAACACGATGCCTTTCACAAAATACTTTTGCAGGAAGGGATAGACCAGAATGATCGGCAAGGTGCTGATAAAAATCTGGGCTGCCTTGATGCTCTGCTCCGACATCGCTGCCGCTTCCGATTGGCTGAGCGCCATACTCTGGGCAGAGCCTTGGACGACGACCGTCTGCAGGAACGATGCCAGCGGGTAGTTCTCAGTATTCGACATATACAGGATACCGTCAAACCAGGCGTTCCAGTGCCCGACCATGATGAACAATCCCACAGTGGCCAAGCCGGGAAGCGACAGCGGCAGGTAGATTTTGCGGAAAATCACGAAGAACGAAGCTCCGTCGATAAACGCGGCTTCTTCCAGCGCCTTCGGAATGGTCTTGAAGAAATTCATGATCAGAATCAAATTGTACGCGCCAAAGGCACCCGGAAGCACCAAGGACCAGATCGTATCTTTTAATCCAAGCTTCGTGACCAGGATATAGGACGGAATTAATCCCCCGGAGAACAGCATGGTGAAGATGAAAACCCACATCAAGGCATTGCGTCCGCGGAAATCCTTGGATAAGGCATAACCCGCAGTCGTAATAATAAACATGCTGATTAAGGTTCCCAGTACGGTTCTGAACACGGATACCTGCATGGAACCGGTGAAGTTGGAGTTTTTAAAGGTTTTGACATAGGCGTCCGCATTGAAATCCACCGGCCAAAAGGAGACCAGATTGCCGTTTATCGCGGCCTTGCTGCTAAGAGATTGCGCGAGCAGATGGAGCATAGGCAAGAAGCATGATAATGCAATCAGAATCAGAAATATATAATTGAAGAACGAAAAGATCTTATATCCCTTGGACTTATGATACACTCTCCATGCTCCTTTCTAGAATATCTTGTAGTTGGCAACCTTATAGGCAATCCGGTATGAAATGACGATCAATATAAAACTGATGCCTGATTTGAACAGCCCGACGGCAGTACCGAACCCGTATTGTCCATTCAATAAGGAAGACCGGTACACGTACGTATCGATAATATCTCCTGTGCTATAGACAAGCGGATTGTAAAGGTTAAAGATTTGATCAAAGCCCGCATCGAGGATATTCCCCAGGCTCAGCGTAGCAATGACGATGATCATCGGCATCATGCTCGGCAAAGTAACATGCCTGATTTGCTGCCAGCGTGAAGCGCCGTCGATCTCTGCAGCCTCATAATAGGAAGGGTCGATCCCGGTGATGACCGCCAGGTAGACAATCATGCCGAAGCCGAAATTTTTCCACAAGTCACTGATAATAACCGTCGGCCTGAACAGGACCGGATCACCCAGGAAGAAGATCGGTTTCGATCCAAACAGATTGGATAGAAAGTGGTTGATGCCGCCGTCCAGTCCCAGAATATCAATCATAATTCCGGCAACGGTTACCCATGATAAGAAATGGGGCAAATACACCAAGGTCTGGATACTTTTCTTGACTCCCACATTTCTGATTTCACTTAAGAGGATTGCCATGAAGATTGGAACGATAATGCCGACAATAATTTTGATTACAGCAATGATGAGCGTGTTGGTAATGGCCTGTGTCGCTTCTTTATACTGGAAGATTCTCGCGAAGTTGTCCCAGCCGATCCACGTTGAGCCGGTAAGTCCCAGCCAGGGCTTGTAATCCTGAAAAGCCATCACCAGGCCGACCATCGGTCCGTACGCAAAGATAATAACAAATACGAGTGCCGGGATACAGAGCACATACAGCGGCCAGTTTTTCCTGATCTCCTTGTTCCAGGGATTTTTGCTGCTTTTTTTCCTGTCATCTGTCTTTAACGTCCCCGCTTGGGTATTTATAACCTGAGCTATTTGTGTTACCCCCTTTTATCATGCCAAGAAGTTTTTCTTTCAGGTTTAATGTTAGCAAAAGCGCTTTCATCCTAAAATGTCTTAATCTAAAGATCATAACCAATCCCTAAACATGTTTGATAAGCGCTTTCATTTTGCGGCTGAATAATCTTTTTCTTTTGAATTTAATGAATTATGATAGATTTATACGGAAGGACACGAATCCGGCAACCGCCAGTATTGGGGAACGAGGAAGTGAATATGATTAAAAAAGTGAATATGAAACGGTTCATCTACTTTTTCGTTTTTTTTCTGCTGCTTACGCTGGGACTGTTTTTTATCATGAATACGTTGGGTTCAAGAACGATTCAGGACAGTTTGATCAACTCCTCCAAAAATCAGCTGGCTTATGCGGAGAGCATTATGGATGGTGTCATCTCCGAGGCAAGCATGTACGGTATCCAGTATACCGCCGACAATGATGTGCGGTTCTATCAGAGCCGGAAACAGGATTTAAGCAACTATGATGGACAGATGAATAAGAATGAAATCTCGGAGCGGTTATCGGATCAGCTCTTTTCGAGTCTGGCGGTAGAATCCATCGGGATTTACTGGAAGCCGGATGGCACCTTTATTCAGACCGGCCATGATTCGCTGGCTAAGCTTCCCTTCGAACAGGTCACTGAGCGCGGCTGGCAGACCTATAATAACAGCCTGTATTATTTTTCAGTCTACCCCTACATCCATCAGCCCAAAAACCCGGCAAATATTCAATACATCGTGGGCGTGAAGCTCAAGAAGGAATATCTGGTCAGCCTGCTGGGCAAAGCGGTTAACGGCGACAGCTCCAATGCTTTTTTCCTTGTGAACAACAACCTGGTGATTAGCGGCAAACCTGTAGACAGTCGTATCGTGCAAAAAGCCAAGGAGACGATCACACCGGATACGCAGCGAATCCTGAAATTTGACTATCATACCGGCGAAGACGACTATTATGTGTTGTCTAAATATATCGAGCCTATTGACACATATCTTGTGACATATACAAGGATGAGTGATTTCCTGAATCCGCTGGACCGGAATCAGCAGGTATTCGTGGGCAGTATCCTGGTCATTCTGATTATTGGGCTGATCGTCATTCTGATGTTCTACCGGAATTTCTACCGGAATGTTCATTTGCTGGGCAAGAAATTTTATCAGGTGGAGCAAGGGAATTACAGCACACGGATCAGCGAGAATCCCGTTAATGAATTTTTTAATCTGTTCAAAAGCTTTAACCACATGGTGCTCAAAACCCAGAATCTGTTTGCGTCCCTGAAGATTGAAACAGAGCTGCGGAGAGATGCCGAGGTGAAGCAGCTGCAGGCGCAGATCAATCCGCATTTTCTGTATAACAGCCTCTTCTTCATTATGTCGATGGCGAAGACGTCTCCGGAGGCTGTCATGCAGATGAGCAAACATCTGGCTGAATATTACCGCTATCTGACGAAGCTGGACCGCCATGACGCCACTCTGGCCTCTGAGCTGCAGCTTGCGGATCATTTTTTATCCATCATGTCCCTATGCAAAGAGATTCATTATGAAATCAAGCTGCCCCCGGAGCTGGGAGAACATCGTATTATGCCGCTCATTATCCAGCCGATCGTAGAGAACGCCATCCAGCATGGCATTGAAGAGCGGCAAGGCGCCCATCGGGTCTCCATAGAGTTAAAAGCTCTTGATGACGGTGCGCTGATCATCATTGCGGATGACGGCAAGGGGCTTGCGCCGGAGCAAATCGTTCTGCTGGCAGCAAGGGTCGAAAGCGAATCCCCTCCGCCAGGCTCCAGTGGAATCGGTCTGTGGAATATACATCAGCGTCTTAAAAATGCTTACGGCGAATTAAGCGGCCTGCGTTTCTTCACCAATGACTGGGGCGGCTTGTCCGTGATGGCCTACATTGATTTCTCGCTGGATGAAGGAGGAGAACATGCGATTACTGATTGTGGATGACGGACATTACATTGTTGAATACTTAAAACATCTGCTGGATTGGAAGAAATTCGGCATACACCAGATTGTGACCTCAACTAATTCGGTTGAAGCCAAGCAATTATTGAACCAGAATCAGATTGATATTCTGATTACGGATATCCGCATGCCCGAGGTGTCCGGCATTGATTTGCTGGAGCATATTAATGAGAACATGCTTAAGACCAAAGTGGTTTTTCTCTCGGGCTACTCTCAATTTGATTATGCGCAGAAAGCGATCCGGCTGGGCGCTCTGGATTATTTGCTGAAGCCCGTGGATAAAGAGGATATGGAGAAAGCGATGAAGCAAGTGCTCAAAAGCATTGATGAGCAGCAGCTGAAGCCCCAGATTACGTGGGAGAAATTTGACGGGCTGGGTTATCTGCTGTCCGTTATTGGCGGACCCTCCCCCGCAGGCACTGATTTCAGTGCTTATGATACCGTACTGCTGAAGGAGACCTTTTGCTTCTTTCAGGTTCCAGATGCAGAGGGAGCAGATGAAATCACCTTAAGAGACAACAGCCGGGAGCTGGATCAATTGATTTGGACGACAGGCCCGGGGCTGGCAGGATTAATCCTGGAATCCGACGCTCAGAAGCTCGCGCACAGCATCAGCAATATTTCCTTTTCGGAGAAATTTGAATTTAGCCGGAAGAATGCCGTCCGGCAAATCTTCTGCCAGTTTTATTACCAGGAGGAAGTTCACGCGGGTGACTGTACCCTGCTGCAGGACTGTACTGCTCATCCTAAGTGGGAGCCTGGAGAATGGGAGCTGACCAGAAAGAACATTCTCAAGACCTTCGCCCAGCTTGGTTCCAGAAAGCAGAAAATTCTCTATCTGCTCGACTTTATTCAGCGGGTGTATTTCTCTGTCAGCCGGCTGCAGCAGGTTGAGGTCGCAGGTTGGATCTTCAGTCAACTGGCAGAGCCGGACGCTGCACTTGAGTCCATTCTGCTCTGCATCACCCAATTCGAGCGAAGCGCAAAATTGTCTAACCGCCATATTGTCCAAACCATACAATCTCATATTGCCGGTCATATCGGCGATGGTTTGAGCCTGGACGATCTGGGTAAAATTGTTCATCTTCATCCTGTCTATCTGTCTAAAGTGTATAAGCAGGAAACCGGTGAGAATCTATCGAACTTCATTGCAGCCAAACGATTGGAAAAAGCCTCCCAGCTATTGATAGAGTCCAATTTGCATGTAATCGATATTTCTCATATGGTCGGTTACAAGAAGCCGCAGTATTTCATCAAGCTGTTCAAGGATCAGTATGGAATCACACCTTATCAATACCGCAGACAACAGATTCAATAATAAACAAGGCGGTCCCCATCCTCTAAGTGAGAGAATGGGGACCGCCCTGTATTTATATCATTTAACGGGAATACACAAGTGCTCTTCCTTACTTCTGCAGCTCCAGATCCTTCTGTTTCAGCAGATCTGTGTATTCTGATTTATACTGCTCCAGCTTAAGCTTCAATTCAGCATTATTGGCATCTGTCTTCAGCAGGCTGCTGGTGACCAGAATGTTATCGACAACAGTATCAATTTTTTCGTCAATTTGCTTGATTTTATTTTTGGTGACCGCCGGCAAAGGGTCCGGTGTTGTGGTCGGCCGCGGTCCCAGGACAGCATTGGTATTTTTATCATTGGCCAATGCGCCCGCTCCGCTATCTTTCTCATCCAGGTTAATATTCTTGCCGGATATCGAAACCTTATAGCCAGCCAGTTCTCCGATGGCGCGCACCGGGGCATAGCTTTTTCCATCAATGATTATGGCTGGATCTACCAGCTTCTTGCCGTATACGTTGACTGTATATTCCGCTTGGATTTTCTTTCCTACCAGAGTAGAGGTAGCCCCGAGCGCCTGCGCACTAACCATCAGTATTGCCCCGGCAAGAAATCCGGCAGCAATCTTTTTCATAAGAAATTCACTCCCCGTTAAATAATGTACTACTATCTTAGCATTTTACAGCTCCTGATAGAAATCGTTGGCCGACAATTTTCGCCTTCTGCTGCGGCCGCAAAGAAAAAAGGCGTATTTCCACAAGGAAAATACACCTTAGAAGCGGTTAATTATACGTTTTATGATTTGCTGTACATATTCTGATCCTGCAGCCGGATCAGCACCTTGCCGAAACGTCCGCCCTGCTGAACCGTTACCTTCTTCTCCTGATACGTGCTGCGTATATAATCCGTAACAATATTCCGGGAAACTTCGTGGGCAGGCAGATGATGCATCTTCAACAGTTGCAAGACCTCTTCAATTGCCGCCTCTACGGAAATTTCGGTGCTTTTCATTTCTCGTGTCACAATGGACTCATAGGCATAGCCTTTCAAGTAAAGCAGCTGGTTCAAATACGCCATATCTGAGGAATCCGGGTGCATCTTCCTACCGGTCAGCAGCGGCATCACCTCATTAATAAGACTATGCTGTCTGCTCCCAGCTGAAGTACTGATATAACAATATTGACGGGCACAGCTCAGCACTCTCTCTACGCTATCCCAGTCAATGATCACCGGACACATGGAGACGAATACCAGATCAAACCCTTTCTCCCAGCCCATTGCAGTTATGTCAAGGTCCTCGAAAGCTTCCCGCACTAAGGTTATCTTTTCTTTTCCGGGGCTGACACGGGCTGTATTGGCTTCAAATAAATCAGCCAGCGGTACGTTGGGCTCAACAGCGGTAACCTTGGCCCCGCGCTCGGCAAAAGGTACACTGAAGCCCCCTGAAGCCGCACCGATATCCAGCACGCTGAGTCCGGCAAAATCCACTCCCTGCCCTTCCATCCAGCCGATGATCCGCTCGCTTCTGCGTCTTCCGCCTTCACTGAATACCTCTTCATCAAACACCTTGGCCTTGTGATCGAACCCATGCGTGGGATCAATTCCAGCACGCTTCATCTGGTTGGCCGTGGATGAGGGGTCCTCCTTCCACGCCTGCTCCCACAATTGAATATCAAATAAATCTGTTGCCATCTTTGCTCATCCCTTTCTTGAATATCATTTAGCCTGCATTTAATAGACTTAACAGACTTATTATATCTATAATTTAATTGCAAAAATAACGGCGGTTATAAAGCCACCGTTATCTGTGCAGCAAGCTCGGAGATTTTTTTATTCCGCAAATAATCTTCCATCCGCCGTTCAGCTTCCACCATTTCCTGCTGAATCAGACACTCGCTGGGATGATTTAGCGTGCAATCAAACAACGAGGCCGTGCCTTCAATGGCATGAATGATGTCGAGAAATGAAATGTCTTCCTTCTTACGTTTGAGCCGATAACCGCCATTCGCACCCGATGCCGACTCGATCAGTCCAGCTTTCACAAGTTTGGTCAATATCTTGGACAGATACGTAGGGGAAACCTCCTGCCGCTCTGCCAGCTGCTGTACGCCTACCGGCTTGTCGGACGCAGCCACCACCAAAAAGAGCATCGTATGCAGCGCATAATTTGTTGCCTTTGAATATTTCATCTTCCACCTCAATCAAAGACTTTGTTAGTCTATAATAACTTTTATTCGCTCGGATTGCAAGCTGCTGTTGCTGTTATGTAGCACATTTGCATAAATTTCCAATTATAACATGCTGAGAATACTAATAGGTTTCTTATTGGTGTTTGTATAAACTTCGGCAAGGCCAAATCAGGCGCAGGCTTCCAGCCTCCCCTTTGCGTGCTCCCGCAAAATTCATGCGGCTGATCCGCGCCCGCTGCCCGCTTCTACGGATTTCAGGCTGATGCAGTTATGATAGGATAAGGGCTCAACCTGATCAAAGGAGCACATTTATGAGAAAAATTATACTTGTTGTTATGGCCTTCTTGATGTTCCCCCTCTCTGCCTTTGCCGCCGGTCCGCCAGGCTCACCCTCTGCGGTTACGCTCAACATGGAGGACGCGAAGCGGTTTGGCGATGATTTTTTTAAGCAGCCAGAGATACAGGAGCAGCTGGCTGGAGCTGTTCTAGTCATCGTAAAGGATGGAAAAATTCTGCTGAACCAGGGCTATGGGTATGCCAATATTGCTGCCAAACAGCCGGTTGATGCGGAGAAGACCTTGTTTCGCCTGGCTTCCGTATCCAAGCTGTTTACTGCAGCAGGCGTGATGCAGCTGAGCGAATCAGGCAAGGTTGATCTGGACACAGACGTGCAAAGTTATCTGACGGGTCTGCACATTAACAACACAAGCGGATTCCCGCTTACCCTCAAACATCTAATGACCCATACTACCGGTTTCGACAACGGAGATGTCCTTGAATCCGGGACCCCTTCCACACTGGAGAAATTCGTGAAGGAGAAGATGCCTACCATCGTCCGCAAGCCGGGTGAGGTCTACCGCTATGACAACTTCGGCTTCTCCCTGCAAGGTTACATCATTCAACAAGTCTCCCGGATGCCCTTTGAGAATTACATGGCCGAAAAGCTATTCAAACCGCTAGGAATGGGCAACACCAGCTTCATTTTTGATGATAAGGTGATCAAGCGGATGGCCACCCCTTATGATAATCAGCTGCAGCCGACCGGGCAGATTCCCAACGACCCGCTTAGTGCTCCTGAAGGCGGCATGACTTCTACCGGGAAGGATATGGCCCAGTTCATGCTTGCGATGCTGAACGGCGGGAAGAAGGGGGAGAACCGGATTCTCCAACCAGAATCCATACAGGCCATGGAGCACAGCAGCGTAACGATCCATCCTAAGGTCCCAGGAAACGGTTATGCCTTCGAGTCTACCTACTCGCAGGACTACAACGGATATAAGGTTGCAGAGAAAGGCGGCGATTTATCCGGCTTTCATTCTAATCTATGGCTGCTGCCTGAACAGAACACGGGAATCTTTCTTGCACTGAACAGCGATAAAGGTAATCTGCGCCAGCCCATGTTCCATCAGTTCATGAACCGTTATTTCCCTGAGACAAGCAAGGCACCCGCTTCCATCGAGCCTGCAGCTACCCAAGAGCAGCTGCAGCGTTTCGCAGGCTTGTACCGCCACCTGCGAACACCAGCCTTAACTTCGGAGGTCACCGCAATAGACGGCGCACTGCTGGTTAAGGATGTGTTCGGCGAGCATAAGCTGCGGCAGACTGAGGAACTGCTGTTTTATGATGAAGAAGACAAGCCGGCCGGCTTCAAGCTGGATGCCGACGGCAAGGTGCTGTACTTCTATTACAACCAGCCCGACAGCTGGCTTGAAAAGCTGCCTGAGCCCCAGCACTTCAGCGACGTAGGCTCTGATCATCCCTATGCCAAATACATCTATAATCTTGTTCAGCTGGGCGCCATTCCTGAAAGCACTGGACCCTTCCAGCCGGATCGTCCAGTTACACGCGGACAATTCATTGCCCAGTTGATACCTCTTGCCGGATTTCAATCATCGGCCCGGCCCAGCGCATTCAAAGACACCAAGGGCAGCCCTTATGAGACTGCCATTCAGACTGCGCTTGATTACGGTGTCGTTCAAGGACTGCCGGGCAGTTATTTCGGCCCCGACCTGCCTCTGACACGTGAACAGGCTGCAACCTTTGTCTGGCGGATTGCCCATATTGGTCTGGGAGCCGCCCCGGTGAAGGCTGCTGTGCAGAAGCCCTTCTCGGACTGGGCCGCTGAGGGTGTCCAGTATGTGGTTGGCCGCGGCCTTTATGGTCCTGACGCAGAATTGTCAGACGGGCAAGTAAATTACAGGGCACAGGATCCAATGCTGAATCAGGAGGCCGCAGCTTTAATCTACCGGCTGCTGCAAAACCTGCTGTAACAACAAGGCAGCCGAACAGGCGATTCGAGACGAATCGCCTGTTTTATCATATACTTTTAAGAAAAGAGGATAAAGGATTGTGAACCATGTTCAGCTTTCTTCAACGCCCCCGTGTCAGCCGTAGGATCATCTACATCTTCATGGGACTTGTTGTGCTCGCCACAACCTATATACAGATTCAATTATTCACCAATCCCTACTCAGGCATCAGCGTGGAACCGGATTCCAGCGGCGGATGGATCATCTCCAGAATCGATAGGGACAGCCCCGGTTCGAGAACAAACCTCAAACCAGGTGATCGTATTCTCGCTTTCGATGGGGAGCCGGAACCGGAAGTATTTATCGTTGACAGAAGGCGATTGCTTACTGGAACCCATAGTCTGAAGGTTGAAAGCAAGGAAGGGCAGCCGTATACCCTTCAGCTTAAAGCTGGCAGTAAAGACAAACTGGAGAATGGCTTTGCCTTCGTCATGGAAATCTTTTTGGTGGGTGTAGGCACTTATGCCCTGTGCAGGAATCCTGAATCGCTGCTGATCCGCAGATTTCTGCTGATGAATCTGTTGTTTGCATTCGTCATAGTGGCGCTGTTCTCGGATGAGCTTATGCTCTCCGGCTACCTGTTCACTTTCTGTGCAATCTGGATGCCTTATGCGATAATTTCCTTCTATCTGCTGTTTGCCTTCCGTCCTATTTATTCAAAATTCCGTGCCTTACTGCGGGGGTATCAGGTCTACTCGCTGATGTTCTCGGTCTTTGCTGTAGGCTTTATGCTGCAGCGTCATGTATATGACTGGGTAACCAATGTTCTGAATGTAGCCTTGCTTGCCACACTGCTGCTGATGGCTGCCATAACGGTCTGGCACTGGAGCAAATTCGACCGGATTGAGAAGAATCAGCTCTACATTCTGTTTACAGGAATAACCGTGAGTCTGCTTCCTTATGTATGGCTGTATGCCCTGCCCTATCTGTTATGGGACCGGTACTGGATCACGGCAGAATATGCGTTGGTCGGTCTGGTGCCGATTTCTGCAACGTTCACTTATCTGCTCGTCCAGCGTCAGGTTCTGGACATGAGATTTTATATTCCCAGATTGGCCGCGCACAGCCTGTACTTCAGCCTGACACTAGTGCTATTTCTATTGACAACCGTCTGGGGTTCGATAGGATACGCGGTACTCTTGTTCATTCTGCTGGCGCTGCTGACCGGCGGCTATCGTCTGCTGCTGCGGCGGCTGCGGCATGGGGAAAAGCGCAAAAAAGACTGGCTGGAGCAACAGAAGCTGCTTCTCTCCCTACAGCTGGCCGGAAACAAGAATATCCGCGATATCCTCAAGCTGTTTGCTGAGCTTCTGCAGGATATGATTGAAGTTGAAGGTCTTACACTGGTCTATTTCGATGACAGCTCCCTGCCGCTAGTACATAACACAGGGATTTACGAGGAGAAAGGGACAAAGGGTCCGGCTCCGTTACGGGACACCCCCGACCTTGAATGGTCCGCCGGCGGCGAATACGCTGCCGTATTCGAGCTGGTGCATGAACTGGAGGAGCAGCGGCTGGGCTACCTGTGCCTTGGACCGAAGCGCAATCAGACCTTGTTCTCTGCCGAAGAACAGCGGATCATCCAGAAATTCCGCAGTGAAGCTGTTCAGATGCTTATGAACGCCCGCCATCTGCTCCGCTTGAGGCGCGAATATGAGGACAATCAAAAGCAGATTGACCATTATGAGCGCCAGGTGCATGATTTCCGCAGCTATAGCCAGAGCTTGCTGGAGGCCCGAGAAGCAGAGAAGGTCCGCATCTCTTATTTCCTGCATGATGACCTGCTGCAGAACCTGATCTTCTTGTCCCGGGATCTGGAGGAGCTGCATGATACCGGGAGATACCAGCAGGAGCGCAATGCGAAATGGCTCAAATGTCTGGCCGATTCTCAGCGCAGCATCCGGGCGCTCAGCGATCATTTATATCCGCATATTCTCGATAAAGGCGATCTGCAGGAAGCACTGCACTGGCTGCTGCAAGACATGAATCGCCTGGAGGAGCTTAACGTGACCCTGCAGTTTGAGGCTCCATTGCCGGACGCCTTCCCTGTCTTTATCAAGGCGAGTCTCTTCCGGGCAGCCCGTGAGCTGGTCGTCAACGTTTTCAAGCATGCGATGGCTTCCGAACTGAAGGTCCGTGTCTGGATAGACGGTGACAGCATCTATTGCAGCGTGTCCGACAACGGCGTAGGCTTCAACAGAAATATTGCTGTGACCGCTCCTCCAGACGGCCGCCCCCGCTTCGGGCTGCTGTCGATCCGGGAACAGATGGAGCATCTGGGCGGAACGGCTCTGATTGACTCCGTGCCGGAACAGGGAACCTCGGTCACACTCAAAATCCCTCTTTATAAGGAGCAGTCTTCTCATGAATGATAATATAACCCTGTATATTCTTGATGATCACCCCCTTGTGCTGGACGGGCTTAAGAGCCGTCTGGACGAGGAGCCCGGCCTTGAAGTTCTGCGGACCTTCACAGATCCGGTAGAATTCCTGGCAGAGACGGCGCTGCTGCGCCCGGATGTAGTGCTGATGGATATCTCGCTGCCGCAGATGGACGGCTTCCAGGTAGCCCGGCTGTTGAAAGAGAACTACGGTAATGCGCTGAAGATTATTCTCTTATCCGGCTATACCTACGAAGAATTCTACTACAAAGCGTACCGAATCGGCGTTCATGCCTACCTCTCCAAACAAAGCTCATACAGCATCATTATCAACGCGATCAAACAAAGTGTGCTGGGCAATATTCTGGTCCCTGAGCATCTTCGGGCTTCCGCTTCTCCAGACGCGCTAACAGCAACCGAACGAAAAGTACTGCGCTGGCTGGCGAAGGAGAAAACCAACAAGGAAATTGCCACGGAGCTGGCCTTAAGCCAGCGGACTGTTGAATACCATCTGGCCGCAATCAATCAGAAGCTGGGGGTGAAGACAAGAATCGGGGCTGTGGTGAAGGGGTTTGAGTGTGGTTTATTAACTTTTGGGGATGAGGATTGAGGAAAAAGGAATACAGGCCTTCAGTGGATATCCTACAAAAAAAGGTTATCCTTATCCCCAGTGGGCTATGGATAACCTTCATGTATATTTACTGCTTTGTCAGCTTGCGGGTTGCTGTTTGTCTCTGGTTCTCGGGTTCTTCCATTGCTTCAAGTTTATTTAATCTTGAATTGCTCAAGCAAGTTTTGCAGTTCCTGAACCATGGAACTCAATGATTTAGCGGAGTGTGAAACCTCTTCCATGGAAGCCTGCTGTTGTTCACTGGCTGCGGCAACATTTTGGGTGGCATCTGATGCTTCTCCTGAAATACGGGCAAGTTCTTCCATAGTAGCGCTAATTTCCTGGGAGCCGGCAGACATTTGCTCAGAGACTGCAGATACCTCCTGAATTTGGTTAACCATTTGTTGAATTTCCACTACAATTCCGTTAAAGGCTTCCCCCGCGTGTTCCACGAGCACAGTGCTGGAATTGACCGCTTTCGTTCCGACTTCAACCGATTGTACCGCCGCTCGGGTCTCCCCTTGTATTTCTTCAATAATCTCCCGGACCTTCCCGGCAGAATCTTTGGTTTGTTCGGATAACTTACGAATTTCCGCAGCAACTACAGCAAATCCCTTACCATGCTCACCAGCGCGTGCTGCTTCAATCCCGGCATTCAGGGACAGCAGATTGGTTTGTGTACTTATTCCGCTAATCACATTGATTATATTGCCTATATCACTGGAACGTTCTCTGAGCTGCTCCATATGCGAAGCCGTGACCGAGACCGAACGATTGGCTTCGTTCATATCATGAACTGCCTGCTGAATGATCTTATTCCCTTGCGCCGCCTGCTGTGAGGTGTTTTGTGAAGCATCATGCAAAATGGATGAAGACTCAGAAATCCGTTGGATGCCGATGGCCAGCTCCTCAAGCGACCTGGCGCTTTCTTGTGTTCCCACAAGCTGCGTCTCGGCACCAGCAGCCACTTCTTGAATGGTGTTGGCTATATCCTCAGCCACTATAGTTGTCTGGTCTGCACTCGCCGTCAACTCTTCAGCTGTAGAGGCAACATGCAAGGAATGTTCGGTGACTTTACCCATCATTTTATTCAGAAGGTCACTTGTATAATTTAAATTCTCTGCCATCCTGCCAAATTCATCCTTCGTTTTCACCTCAATGGAATAGGTGAAGTCCCCTTGAGCCAGGTGCTCGGCCATTGCATTAACACGTGAAGTATGCGCTGTCAAGTTGCGGGCGTAGAGTAGAATAACCACTACAATCAGAGCCATACCAATGATTAGAAAGATCAAAGTTTGCAGCAACAGTGCATTCAACTTTTCTTTAAGTTCTTGATCCGGCAAGGCTACAGCGACGATCCAGTCTGTCTGCTCCAGCTTTGAGAAATACACATGGATGAGTCCTTCTGAGGAAGTGTAGGTTGCAGCGCCCTTTCCATCTTTCAAAATAGTTTTCGCTAAAGTGGACACGACGGGGTCCTGCTCCTCCTGAAGTTTTACCTTCATGATTTTATCCGTCTCGGGTCCTGCTAAATAAGTACCGTCTTTATCAAGCATAAACGCCCATCCGCTATCACCTACATTTGTCTCTGAGATGATATTTTGCACAGTATCCAAATTGATGTCTCCGGTAGCTACTGCAATGAAACGTTCTTGATCATCATACACAGGAACTGATGCGGTAACCATGGTTGACTTGGTTTTTTCATCATAGAATGGGGCTGTATATTGTATCTCTTTTTGATTGGCTGCAATTTTATACCATGCTTGCGCTGGATAATTGTAGCTGGGATCACTATAGTCATGTGTAACGGTAATTTGATTCTGATCGCGAAAGGCATAGGAAGAAACAAACTTTGTATCATCCTCATATACATTAGGTTCAAAATAAATGCCTACGCCGAAGGTATCTTTGTTGATATCCAGTGAGTTTTTGAGAGCCGCATCATAATCCTCCAGGCTCAGCTTACTGTAATGACCTTGAATAGATTTCGCTATCGTTTCCGGCACTCTACCGTGAGAGGTTATCCGGTTCTGAATGCTTTGATTGGTATTTGCCAGTTGCTCCTTCATGCTGTTCTCCGTCTGTTCAAGCAATAAACCATGGGATTTAAAGATAACAGCAGAAGATACTCCAATAACAATTACAAGTAAAAGCGGCATAATGAGAAGTAGTGTTTTTGCTTTGATGCTTCTAAGTTGCATTTCTAACAGCCTCATTTCCTGAATAAAATTAACAATATATCGTATATATCGGCATTATTCGACATTTTTTTCAGTGGTATTTGTTTACATTTTCCAGATATTAGAGGTATAAGATCATCATTGAGCAACAAATTACTGCCTAGTGTAAGCAATTCTGAGCTTGCGACACAACAAACAAGCCCGACTTCCCGGGCTAGTTTGTTGTGTATGATAGCAGTCGTGTCCTATTCTCTGCACTGAAAACCGGCTTCATCTTTGCGGTAGACGGCGGCCGATCTCTATCTGGCAGTCAATATTTCGCATAACGCTCCATAGAGCGAATGCTCCAGATCCATCGAAGCAAGGGAAGCAAGGGCCGCTGCCGGACCTGAAGCTTCCTTCACCACACGGTAAATTTGTTCTTTCAATTGGAACAGGATCTGCGCATGGTTCAGCAGCTCAAATGCCTCCTCCTCCACCCGGTTTACGGAAATCCGGGCACTGGCGAACATCACTTCAAGTGATGAAGCTACCGGCAGCTCAGGGATGATAACCGTTAGCGTATGCGAAACTTCATCATATCCGGTTTCGGCGGCAATATCCCCGCCATCTGCCATCACTGTTACCCGGCTGTCGGCGAAGCCGATAAAGGACAGCTTCCAGGTCCGCCGCTCCGGCACAACTGCTGTATTTCCGCTGGCAGGATGAATCTTAAAGGCTGCAGCCTCTCCCCAGCTCAGGAGCATTTCTGTGCTGCACCATTGCTCATCGCTGTCCTCTACAGCATCTCCGTTATCCTCCCACAGCTGAAAACAGCCGTTGCATCCGGCAAATACCATGATCTCCAGATGCTGCGGATTGGCCACCGATGAGGTATATTCCGTCAGGTCCGCCATAGGAAGAATGGCTCCGGCCTTGGCCAGCACCGGAATGCTCTCCAGGTTCCGGTAGAGCGACAGCTTTCTTCCGCCGTCATATACTCTTCCGCTGAAGTAATCCACCCAGATCCCTTCCGGCAGCCAAGCCTTGAATTCGGCAACGCCTGTCTGCTTGTCTACCGGTTGTGTGATCGGACAGGCTATCAGCTCCGTGCCAAAATAATATTGGTTCGGGACCTCATACGCCTCAAGGCGCTCCGCATGATGGTAATACATGGGGCGGATCAGCGGAAGACCTTCGCGGCTGGCATAGCGGTTCATCGTGTATAAATATGGAAGCAGACGGTGCCGCAGGCGCAGCGACTGCTTCATCACATTCTCCGCGACCTTGTTGAACCGCCAAGGCTCCTTGCTGTTGAACCGGCTCGCTGAGCTGTGCAGACGCAGAATAGGTGAGAATACACCGAACTGCACCCAGCGCATCACCAGCTCATCGTCCAGATAACCCAGCATATGACCGCCGATATCATGGCTCCACCAGCCATAACCTGCATTCGACGCGTTGGCCGTAAAGTAAGGCTGGAAATCCAGTGACTCCCAGGTGACAATGGTGTCCCCGGAGAATCCGACAGGATAACGGTGGCTTCCAAGTCCGGCATAGCGGGAGAAGGTCAACCGCCTGTTCCCCCGGCGTCCGCTGTCCAGGAAGTGGTAGTGGTTCAGCATCCACAGGGGATCAAGGCCCGGAACCTTGGTTACCCCGCCCTGCTGCCAGTCAATCCACCAGAAATCCACTCCCTCTTCTTCAAGCGGATGATGCAGATACTTGAAGTAGGCCTGCAGAAATTCCGGATCGGTGATATCAAATTCCACCGCATCGCCTTGTTCTGGATTCATGCCCAGCTCCGCCGCAATCGCCAGGTACGGACCTTCGAAGGCCCGCACACCATCCCCCGGATGGACATTAAGTGTTACGCGCAGCCCTTTGTCATGCAGCCAAGTCAGAAAACCCTTCGGGTCCGGGAACAGCTCCCTGTTCCAGGTGTAGCCTGTCCAGCCGCTGCCGTACTGCGGATCAATGTCGACCAGATGCCAATCCATATCCATAACTGCAACAGAGAATGGAATCTGCTCCAGTTCGAACCGCTCCATCAGCCCTTTATATTCATCTTCTGTATAGCGGTAATACCGGCTCCACCAGTTGCCGAGCGCATAACGCGGCAAAAGCGGTGTGGGACCGCACAATTGGTAGAAATCCTTAAGACAGTTCAAGTAATCGTGGCCGTAGCCGAAAAAATACAGGTCCTGGGCTTCTTGCCTCCGCGGCTCAACCTCACCACCTTCTTCCAACAGGAGCGAAGCACTATCATCCATGAGGGTGTAGCCGCTGCGTGACAATAGTCCGTGCTCCAGCGGAATGGCGCCGTCCGCCTGATCCAGTGTGCGTGCCGTACCACCCAAGTCCTGCGGCGTATCGCCGTAATTCCAGACGCTCATCAGGTGGCCCTGCCCGTTTCTTACCCGCACGCTGAGGCCATGGCGGGAGAAGGGCTGCTTGTCATAACTCAGATGCAGATACTCTGTAATGACTTCCAGCCTGTTCCCATGATCGATCAGCCGGAAGTCCGGAACGGCAAAGCTGCGGTTCAGCACAGTCTGGGTGGCCCGGTCTTCAAAACAGCCCGGCCCGCTGTATTCCATCCGGATCAGCTGTGGTGTCATTATCGTGAACCGGAAATGCCCGCCCTCAATTATCGCTTCAGGATGAGCATTTGGCTTGGAGTGGAGCTTGAAATGAGCAGGTATCTGCCGCTGCTTAAGAACTTTTTGTTCCATGGTCAACCTCTTTTCTGGTTATAGGCGAGAGAGGGCTATTCCTTCACGGCCCCGATCATAACCCCTTGATTAAAGTACTTCTGCACAAACGGATACACACACATAATTGGAACCGTGGCCACGATGATCACGGAATAGCGCATCATATTAGCCAAACGCAGTGCGATTTGGGCAGCTTCGCCAGTTCCCATGCCCGACTGCATCTGATTGGTGATCAGAATGTTGCGGAGAATCAGCTGCAGCGGATGCAGGTTCGGATTTTTCAAATAAATCAGCGCATTAAAATATGAATTCCAGTAGCCGACAGCAATCCATAATCCCAGTACCGCAATGATAGCTTTGGAGAGCGGCAGAACCACTTGGGCAAAATAACGCAGGTTCCCGCAGCCGTCGATCTGCGCTGCTTCCCACAAATCTCCGGGAATGCTGGTCTGGAAAAAGGTACGGGCAACAATAATGTTATAAACGCCCACTGAAAAAGGCAGCACCATGACCAGGAAGGTATCGTACATATGAAAATCGCGGATTGTCAGGAAGGTCGGAATCAGACCGCCGTTAAAAAACATCGTAAAGATGAAGAAGAGCGACAGAAACTTTCGTCCGGCAAGATCCTTCCGGGACAGTGCATAGGCTGCCGAGATATTGACCAACAGCCCAATGACTGTTCCCACCACCGTGTAGAGGATTGTATTCCGGTACCCGATCCAAATGTTTTCATGCCGCAGCAGCTCTTTGTAGCCGTCAAAGGTGAACCCTTTGGGGAACAGCCACACCTGTCCGCCCGCCACTGCAGAAGGATCACTGAACGAAGCGATAATGATAAAATACAGCGGGTACATCAGGATGATCAGAAAGACCGCCGCAATGGCATACATTACATATTCCATAACCGTGTCCGAGGAACGGTTGTTTTTTATTTTCCCCATGTTCTCCTTCACTACAGGTTCCAAGACTCCCATGTCTAAGTTCCTCCTTTCTACCACAAGCTGTTTTCGCTGAGTTTTTTGGAAATCTGATTGACGATAATGAGCAAGATAAAGTTAATGACCGTGTTGAACAGGTTGACCGCCGAGGAAAAGCTGTATTGGCTGCTGAGCAGACCAATTTTGTAGACATACGTTGAAAGAATTTCGCTTGAAGTGGCATTCAGATCGTTCTGCATGAGATAGACCTTTTCAAAGCCAACCCCCAACAGCCCTCCGACGCGCAGAATCAGCAGTGTAACCGCTGTTGGCATCAGCATCGGAATATCAATATAACGGACTTTATGCCAGCGGCTTGCTCCGTCCACGGTAGCCGCCTCGTACAGGCTGGGATCCACAGCAGACAGAGCAGCGATAAAGATAATACTGTCCCAGCCCACATGCTGCCACACATCTGACCAGACATAAACACTGCTGAACAGGCTGGAGGAGCCCATCAGATCTGGGGCTTCTTTGCCAAACAAACTATACAGATTACCGACAAGTCCGGTGCTTGGGGACAGCAAAATCATCATCAGCCCAACCATAACCACAGTTGAAATAAAATGCGGCATATAGGACACAGTCTGGAAAAAACGTCTAAACCGGTTTGGCCGCATCTGATTGACCATCAGTGCCAGCAGAATCGGGATTGGAAACGTAAGCAGGCTGTATAAGCTGATGATCACTGTATTCTTAATCGTCGATGAAAATTGATAGGAATTAAAAAACTTCTCGAAATACTTGAATCCCGCCCATGGACTGTCACTTATACCCATCGCCGGACTATAATCCTTAAAAGCAATGAGCACCCCATACATCGGTTTGTAGGCGAATAATAATGTAAGCACCACAGCGGGAAGCAGTAACAGGTACAGTCCCCAATTTCGTTTCATTTGTCCGAATGCCCGTGCCGGACTGGCTTGACCGGATTTCATGAAATCCCCCCTAAAATTTTGGGCTCGCTTCTGCCGGTGAATATCCTCCAGCGCTTGTTTGCTGAGCCATGAATACAATGCGCCCCGCGCTAGTGAGCTGCGCAGGGCGGATTCGTGGAGTCAGAAGAGTTATTTTACGCTCATATAACGTTCGTAAGCTTCAGTACGGATCTTGATCAGCTTCTCAAGTCCCATGTCGTTCAGCTTCTTCACATATGCATCCCAGCCATCATCAATTCCGCCCTTGCTAATAAATTGGGCCCGCATGGTGTTCACGTAGGTATCGATATCAGTGGTCAAGGTAGGCAGCTCCTGGAATTCTTCCGCAGTGTACATTACGTTAGGGAAAGGCGTTGTTACATATTCGCTGCCCAGCTTATCAAGCTGCAGCTTCAAGCCGTCGCCGCTTTCGGAGCTCAGCACGATATCCTTTTCAAAAGACGGGCTTACATATTTCGGCCCGAAATCACGCAGCGACTGATCCCAGTACCAGGCATCCGCGCTGGTTCCGGCTGGCGGGTCCATGAGTGTATAGGTGCCATCATCGTTCTTCTGGATCACAGTGCCGATAGCTCCCCAGAAATTCTGAATGCTTGCTTCATTGGTGTAGAACTGGTCTGCCCAACGGGCAGCGATTTCCGGTGTTTTGCAGGAAGTGGTGATCAGCAGCTCATTGCGGGCCAAATTCATCCCGATTGGATTACCAATTGTGTAGCGTTTGCCCTCCGGTCCGGCAATCGGCGGAATGGTTTCATACTGATCTCCCCATTTGCCAAATACGGCATCGGGAGTCCATTGGTACGAGAAGCCTACAACCGGAGCATCCGGGTTCTGGAATTTGGCCGATCTCATGGTGTCGTCTTGTGTAAACAGCTCTTTATCCAGCAAGCCTTCGTTATAGAGTTTATTTTCCCACTTGAGGCCTTCCTTGTACTCTTCTGAAATAGGATAGTATTCTGCCTTACCGTCCTTGACCAGCATGTTGTTGTTATTCAAATCGGCGATTCCGAAAGGACTGATGAGATCATTGCTCACTTCAATATAAGGAATTTCATCCGCCTTGCCATTTCCATTCGGATCCTGCTCCTTGAACGCTTTCATCACATTGTACAAATCATCAAGGGTATCCGGCACTTCGAGGCCCAGTTTGTCGAGCCAGGTTTTGTTGATTATAGGCTGGCGCGAGCTTTTTGGACGCGAGGGCAGTCTTGTGGCCAGAGAGTAGATTTTCCCGTCTGGGAAGGTGCTGATTTTCTTCATCTCCGGCGTTTCTTCCATTGCCGCTTTCAGGTTAGGCATATACTGATCAATATAATCATCCAGCGGACGGAAGTAGCTTAAGTTGTTGACGATGTCGGAATCGGAGAAGGTCTGATCCCCCAGTACCACATCCGGAAGTGTGCCGCTTGCCAGCATAATGGACTTTTGCTCGGCCCAGTCGTTGGATGACATCACCTGCCAGTCAATCTTTACATTGGTGTTCTTCTCCAAATCCTTAAGCCACTGGTTCTGGGTAAAAGTGTCGCCCATGCTGCCCCAGCGGACGGTCAGAACCTTCAGGGTCACCGGCTCGCTTACAATCGGCAGACCCTCTTTATTGAACCCGCCCGTCTCGGTTGCCGCGCTATTGTTCTCCTTGTTGTTACCGCCGCAGCCGGCAAGTCCCATGACCATTACAGCTGCCAGAAGACCGGTTATCCATTTTTTTGCCGATGATTTCTTGCTCTGTTCACCCATTTCATAACCCCCCATTTCGATATATACATCCTCTTTGCAGTTCTAATCATATCTGCTTGCTGCTCGGCATTCCGGACATTTTGAACCTCTTATTCGGACTTCTGCATCCGCTTACAAAATATTGAAGCTGCAAACTCATCTGCGCCCCTTTTTAATAACAGTTTCCAGACTTTTATTTGCGCTTTCCGGACTTTGCGCCGAAACGGCAGCATGTTCTTATGTTTTTTTCAACTAAAGGTTTTATAATGATTTTGTTACTCATAAAAACGCATTCATAGAAATGGCTGCGCAGGAAAGGATACTGGATTTGGGAACTATGGCCAATACAACTTCAGGTAAGGCAGCAACCAGACTGTACCCTGTTCGTCATTATGTGAAAGTTATGCTTCTGATTTCATTCTCCGTGCTTGTTCTGGATTTGGCAATCAGCATCGCTTCCATTTTTATCGTCAAACAGCAGTCCACAAGGTATTTGCAGGATACTGCTGACCTCTATATCAACCGGATCAATCATGATTTTGACTACATTAATCACTATATGGGCTGGACACTGGCCAATGATGAAACCCTCAATACGATGAACGCTTACCGAATCAACAGCATCGAGTTCTTAAAAGCAAATGAAAACCTGCATAAAAGATTCACCGAGCTGCAGAAAAACTACGGACAGGAGTATAACTTCTTCTACTATTTAAAGAATCAGTCCTACTTTCTGAATTGCGCTCCGATCAGTGTGACCTATACCGACTACCGGGAGCTCAAGAAACAGATCATTTCCTTTATAGATGATAAAGAGTTGTATGAGAAGTTTTATTCCAAATGGACGCCTGTCCTCGTAAACGGCAAATATTATGTGATCAACATTGTCCCTTATTATAACCGCTATCTCATCGGTCTCATCTCGGCGGATCATCTGATCCGTCCGCTGCGCCAGATCAATCTGGGAGCCAACGGTTATGCATCCCTGGTAGATGAGCGCGGCATCAGCCTTACCAGCCCGGTCTCCAACAGCGGCAAAGTGCTTCAGAACAATAATGGCGTTTTCAATCGGCTTCAGCCCCGTACCACGATCAGCAGTGAGTTCACGAGTGCAACGTTCAGCGCCGAGATGGTCATTAAATTCGGAGCCTTTGAGAAAATCATGATCGCCCAGCTGCTCATTATGCTGCTGTTCTTCATAGTCACCTCAACGATATGTGTCGTTATGCTCTTTTTCAAGCGAAGGGTACTTGGCCCGATCCAAAGCTTCTCCGAGAACCTGGCACGCATTAATGAAGACGGGCAGCCGGCAGATTTGAGGAGCAGCAAGCTTATTGAGCTGGAGCAGGCAAATGACCAGTTCAAAGACCTGGTGGAGCAGATCAAAACATTTAAAATTGCCATGTACGAGCAGGAACTGGAGAAACAGCAAATCCAGCTGGACTATATGAAGCAGCAGATTAAACCGCATTTTTTCCTTAACTGCCTGACCAGCATTTACAGCATGGCGCAGATCCAAATGTATCAGGAGATTGAGGATATGGCGATGTCGACCTCCAAGTATTTCCGCTATTTGTTCCAGAACGGCGAGGATTTTGTTCCGCTGGAGAATGAACTTGAGCATGTGCGGATGTACCTGGAAATTCAGCGTCAGCGTTACCGGGATGCCTTCATCTATCATATTGAACTGGCTGAACAGGCTGGCAGCGTGATGCTTCCTCCGCTCGTGCTGCAAACCTTCATTGAGAACTCCATTAAATATGCGATTTCCAGAGATTCGGAAGTGCAGATTAAACTTACCGTCGGACGTTGCGCGGACGAGGAAGACACTGAGCTGACCATTATTCAAATCTCTGACACCGGTCCGGGCTTTCCGCCGGAGGTTCTGGAGAAACTTCATTCCGGATTGCCGCTGGATCAGACGAAAGGCACACATATCGGTATCATGAACACCCTTAAGCGCCTGGAATACCTTTATGCTAAAAAAGCGGCCGTCAGCTTCTCCAATTTGCCGGAAGGCGGCGCTGTTATCACCTTGACCCTGCCGGATCAGCAAGATCTATCATCAGGAATGGAGCGAAGCTTATGAACATATTACTTGTGGATGATGACTATTACGTAATTGCCGCCTTGCAGAAAAAGATAGATTGGAAGATGCTGAATATTGAAACCGTGTATACGGCCAATAACGTGGCGCAAGCGCGTGAAATTCTGGAGAAGCATGCGGTGCAAATTCTGATATCGGACATCGAAATGCCGCAAGGGAGCGGACTGGAGCTTCTGGCGTGGATTCGTGAACAGAATTACAGTATTCAAGCCATCCTGCTTACCAATTATGCTGATTTCAATTATGCGCAGAAGGCCATCGAATTGCAAAGCTTTGAGTATTTTCTCAAGCCGATCGAATTTGACAAGCTGATGCTAATCATTCAAAAAGCTGTCGTGCGGGCAGCGGAGCAGCAAAGTAACGAGCAGGCGATTCGGGGCGGTTACTTCTGGCAAAAGAATCAAGCGAAAAATCTTGAGCATTTCTGGCGCAAGCTGGTCAGCAGCAGTACCTCCTTCCCGCTTAAGCCGGGGGACATTGCCCATGCAATCGAAGAGCAGAACCTGTCCTATCAAATGAAAGATCTGCTGCAGCCCATATTGTTCAACGTATTTCCCCATAATGGAAGCATGGGCAAAGAAGAGAAAGGCCTGTTTGATTTTGCGCTGCTGAATGTGCTGTACGAACTGCTGAACCATCCGGGCTTCTCCATAGAAAGCATCCTGGAAGTTAAAGACTATAACTGGATCGCCATATTAAAATGGAACGAGACGCCGGAGGACGCCGGGGTGCTTAGGGCGTTCAGTGCCTCTTTTATCCAAAAAGCCAATCCCTACTTAAAATGCGATGTCTGCTGCAATATCGGCCTGCCTGGCACACTGAATAAGGCCGGGACAATTCTCAAACAACTGCTGAATATGGATGAAGAACTGACCAAATGCCGCAATCAGACCTTCTCCGTGGAAGAGCACTGCCGGCAAAATAAACCTGTCTACTTTCCGCCGGATCTGGCACATCTGGAGGAGCTGCTCAATCAGAACAAGCTTGCCGATTTTCTTGGGGAAACCGTCTCGCATCTGAACCATATGCTGAGCAACAAAGCTATCGACACCTCTGTCCTGGGCTTGTTCCGGCTGGATATTGTGCAGCTTGTGTATTCCTTTCTGAAGCTGAAGGGGATACAGGCGCATAAATTGTATACCGGCAAAACCAATGATCAGCTGCTGATGTATTCGCTGAGCTCCATTGAGGATATGGAGGAATATCTGAAGTATTTAGTCAATACCGCTATGGAATACCGTGACTTTGCCGCACAGCCCACTTCCATTGCCGAAGAGATCAAGGAGCATATCCATAAGCATTACGGGGATGATCTGACGCGCAATGACTTGGCGGAAATCGTCTATCTCAATCCGGATTATCTGGCCCGGCTGTTCAAGAGAGAGACTGGTGTCTCCCTCGGCAGCTATGTCATTCAAGTCCGGATCGCAGCCGCCAAGCATCTGCTGGAAACGACCCATATGTCCGTCTATACCATTGCCAATAAAACAGGCTATAACAACTACTCCTATTTCTCCAAGCTGTTCAAACAAGAGGTCGGCCTCTCACCCAACGAGTATAAAAAGGAACAGCAGGCCAGCACTACATAATTACAAAGCATAAAAGGCGAAGAGGGGATGTCTCCAAAAGCCATGAAATGGCTGCTTGGAGCGCCCCCTTTTTTAAAAGATAAGAATTTATATGCTTCACGCTATAATTTATCCTTCTATTTCTCGCTGAAACGGATACCGTCCTTTTGAGGACGGCGAAGCCGTTTCCACTTGTCACTCACAATTATTTGCTGCTAAAGGCAAACATGATCTCCGCCTGACAGACCAGTTCTCCGTCGACGGTGGCGGTTCCGTTGCCTTTGACAATCTGTCCCTTCACCCGGGTAACTTCGAATTCGAGCCGTAATTGGTCTCCCGGCTTTACTTGACGTTTGAAACGGCATTTGTCGATGCCCGTCAACAGTCCAATTCTATTGCTGTCTTCCTCAGAACTGGACATGGCAATGCCACTGGTCTGTGCCAAGGCCTCAACGATGAGCACCCCCGGCATAACCGGGTACTCGGGAAAATGTCCCGCGAAGAACGGCTCATTAACCGTCACATTTTTAATCGCTACCGCTCGTTTCCCCTCTTCAAGCTCGATGACTCTATCGACCAACAGAAATGGATATCGGTGCGGGATTAGCTCCTTGATTTTATTTATATTTAACATAGAACGACTCCTTCCGGTTCAAATCATTACCATTTTACCACATAATAAATGACCGATCCCGCATTAGCCAATATCATCGCCAGTGCAGCTCCCGCAACATGCCAATTCAGAACCATAATAACAGCGGATCAAAGATCAAGCTTAGAGCCGTACTGATGAATACTCCGTGAATCCCGTTTGTTGAAATAAAAAAGAGGAAGCAGCGAGTTAAACTCTCACTGTTTCCCATTTTTATAAAAGTTATAGGCTGAAGCCCAGTTCTACCAGATGAAAATATCTTTATCCAGCAATCTCAACACAGCTTCAATGAAGAAATAGTCTCCGTAAATAATCGGAATTTCTTTGATTTCACTGTGATATGCTCCCGTACCACCGCTGACAATCGAATCCTCCTCAGGATTCCAATTGCAGTATTTACGCTCGGTCGCCTGCAGGATCTTGATAGCGGAGCGGATATACAGCGGTTTCTCATATTCACTGACATGCCCGGCAATCTCAAGCAGACCGCAAGCCGCACATACCCCGGCAGTAGTGTCGTAACATACCGGTTCCGCCGGAGCGCGGAAATCCACGAGCGGGATGTAGCCGGTCTCTGCAACATTTGCGATAAAATAATGGGCTACCTGCTTTGCTGCATCGAGATATTCCGTTTTTCCAGTGTGTTTATAGCTGAGAGCCATCCCGTAGACCGCCCATGCCTGGCCTCTGCTCCACGAAGAACCGCTGTCAAAGCCCTGTCCTCCGGGATTATCAATAAACTCCCCGTTCTCGGGGTCCAACATGACAATATGATTCGAAGAACCGTCGCCACGGATTGTTGTCTTCAGCACAGTGTCCGCATGATGGACGGCAACCGCTTTAAATCTGGGATCATTAACTTCCTTGGAGGCCCAATAGAGCAGCGGAATATTCATCATGCAGTCAATAATAATCCAGCCTGTACACTCATTCCCGGAATGAGAATTCCAGGCACGGATAAATTGTCCCAGCGGATTGTAACGGCCAGCCAGCAGCGACGCGGCGTGCAATCCGCGGATTTTCGACTTTTCATTCCCGGTGATCCGGTAGTTCGCCACGGCGGAATGAAGCCACATGAAACCTACATCATGATGCAATCCCTCGAAGCCTTCCAGCGCCTCGTCCAGCCGGGCCTCTACGCCTTCCGCAGTGGTCCGGTAAAGCTCTTCTCCGGTGGCATGATACATTTGCCATAACATTCCCGGCCAGAAGCCGTTGGTCCACCAGTAAATGTTCTGCTTGCCCATATCTGTATATTTGCCGTTCTCGGCTTCGAATGGAATGTCTGTGCCGATTCTTTCACATTCCACAGCCATTTTCTTGCGGATATTTCCCCATATTTCCTCCAGCCATTGCCGGTCATCGGTTGTCAAATGATATTCCATCTTCTGATCCTCTCCCTATTCCAACTCAAAGCGCAGTGACAGCTTCATGTTCTGCTCCGTGCGGATGACCGCAAAATCAAGGGCATAAAAGGTTAGCAGGCGTCCACGATGAGCTTTATGCTGCAATTCCTGGATTTCCGGGGCCAGCAGCTTATTGTCAAAGACAATCCTTAACGCAGCTTGATCCGAAGAGAGGATGACTGCGTCTTCTTCAATCCGCGGCTTCAGCGGGGTAATAAATCTTTCCGTAACAGATTCCGGCAGAGAGGCAAACTGATAGCTGTCCTCCAGCATAAGTACAGGCTGACTTGTTTTGGTCCATGTGAACCGGCGTTTCAGCTGCAGCAAACTGTTATCAGCATAGACCTGGGCCAGGTCAAGCGAGAAGGTTTCCGTCTGCTCCCCGCTCTCCAGCTGAACATCGGCTGCCCGGTGCAACGCGCCCGGTGACTGAGCCATTCCGTTGATGATAGGAACAGAGTGGCCGAAACTTGCATTACACAGAATATTGTAGCGTTCCGGGCCGAAATATCCGCTGGTATATTGTCCAGACCCCATATCTGCTAACAATGTCGTCCCCTCGGCAAAAAGGATGAAATTGCCGACATCGTTATGATTATGCGGCTCATCGTTGTGCCCGCCCTTGGCGGCAAATACAAACCGCCGTCCCTGCGATTCATGCCGGGAAATTAGCCACTGCGCTTCCGGCAGGTAGTAGGAAGCCGGTCTCCAGGGCTGTCCCTCCGTTTCCCCATGCTGCCAGATCAGATTGCGCAACGACGAAGCCCAGCGGTAGCAATGATCCTCCATGTAAGCGGCCTCATAACTGCGCGAGGGTATATCAACCTCTTCAAACCGGGCGTGCAGATAATGGGACAAGCCCATAAACACGCCTGCTACTGTCCGGGTATCGGAGAAGCTCACGGTATGGCACCCATCTAGAAATGCTTTTTGCTGAAACATGGCAATTTGCCGGATTTTAGGTTCTGCCAGCAAATCGAGTGCTCCACCGGTCCGGGTCTTTAGCAGATCCGCAAAATAAACATAAAATCCGAATCCGTATTGCCAATAACCATACCCCTCCGTGCACGCGCCGTCCTCAGGGTAGCCTGACAGAAAGCTGTCCATCGCGGGAAGTACACGGGCCAGCACGACCGCCGTATCCTCGGCATTGTCCAGCATATACAAGGCTGCGGCTCCGACAGAACCTGCGCAGACGGCCGCCCAATTATGCTTGGATTCTTCCCAAAAGTAGCTGCGCTCGGTGAACGGAATCAGCACACGCTGAAGCACCTCAGAGATGACCCGTTTACGTACTAACTGCGGCAGATTATCCCCGTGCAGATGCAGTAATTCCGCGAGTGCAAAAGCGGTTTCAGCCGAGAATAGGTCTATAGCGGCTGCCGGAACTTCTTTGCCCGCTGCAACCGAACCTTCGGGAAGCACGGGATCACTCTCCGCCTCACTGCCAAGATGTGCCGGAACGCACCAGGTATACTCATCGCAGACTGCCCATAAGGTATCGCACAGCGCATCACGGAGCACAAGGTTATCCGGCTCCAGCCATGCCAGCAGCCCAAAGGTTCTCAGCCGGTTTCTCCTGTTGAAATAGGCCGTCTCATACTCCATCCGGGTGCCTCTTTCGAAATAAATTCGAAATAAAGTATAGGATAGCTCTGGAATCGCTGTCGCCAGCAGCGCTTCCCCCTCCGCCCGGATCTCTGCCAGCATGGGCTGCAATGCCGGCGAGCCGAGCACCTTTTGCCTCAACATCTCCGGATAATCAGCCAGATACAGCTTGGACGATTCCGTACGCAGCAGCATTTGTCTTATTTCCTTGGTTTCGAGCATTATTAACCCTCCTGATCAGTCCATCCCTCATATCACCCAATCGAATACTTCTGTCGTATTGAGTTATTTCCCCTCCTAGTTTACCTTTATAGTAATGCAAGTTCTTTGCGATTAATGTTTGATTTCTTGCGAATATTGCTGTATATGGAGGCCGTTAACATTATGAAACATTCCCAATATTATGAGAAAATTGCCGCGCCCTTGTTGGCGGGAATCGGAAATTCACCCTTATCGCCTACAAAAGATTTTCACATTCATGACCATTATGAAATTTTCCTCTTTCTGAACGGAACAGTGAACGGCTTCGTGGACCAGTATTGCTATCCGCTGCAAAGAGGCTCTGTGCTGGTATTCAATAATCAAGAAATCCATAAAATCATCAATTTGTCACCGGGACCCTATGAGCGGGTAACCATCCATTTCAAAGCAGAGCTGGTGTACCCCTTCTGTACCGCGGAGACGAATCTCCTGGCCTGCTTCCAGAACCATCAACCGGGCAAGCAGAACATTTCCCAGATGGACGAACCCCAATTGAATGAATATATGCGGCTGGCTTCCCGGCTGATTGATGCGTTAAACCACCCGCAGTATGGCAGCGATGTGCTCGCCCTGACCTATCTTGCGCAGTTGCTGGTATTCATCAATGGTCTCTACAACAAGTCACATTCCCCGGTTCCCAGCATTATTTCCGCCTTGATTGAATCGGCAATCCATTATATCGACAACCATCTGCACACCAGCCTTTCGCTGGAGCAGGTTTCCAGTGAGCTGGCCGTTGATAAATACTATTTAAGCCACCTGTTCAAACAACAAACCGGGGGCACCCTTTACCGCTATGTACTGCTAAAAAAAATAGCTTTGGCCAAGCAGCTGCTGGCTGGAGGGAAATCAGTATCCGAGACCTGCTACCTGGCCGGTTTTAACGATTATGCCAATTTCATCCGCACCTTTAAGAATATCGCCGGAGTTTCTCCCGGAAAATATAGCAGAAGCACCTGAGAAATCGGCCTGTCTAGCTGAAGTCTGTTAAAATACAAATCTATTAACATTCCCATATAAACCTTTTGAGGAGGAACTATGATTGAAATGCGGAAAATTATTTTCGTTCCGCAGCATTAGACTAATGACTCTGGCTTGCGTCCTCATCCTCTCCCCTCTCACTCCCTCAGAAGCAGGCAGCAGCGGCAGGCACCTCAGTCAAAGGTTTTTATGTAAGCGGTTCTAAATTGTACAATGCGACCACTAGCCGTTACCCCGCACAAGAACGGCATCCTCATATCCGTGCATTCGGCCTTAAAATGTGACTTTCTATCCCCATTACTGAAGTAATCCTATAGCGGTGGCCCATTCGGCCTTTGCCTGTAAGACGGGCAGGGTCCGAAGGACTGCCGCTTTTCTATTGTAGTTCGACTGTAGGCTTGTAAAGACTTATTATTCCTGCCGAATTTCATCAGCGGCTGATTTCAAATAGGCTATTAGATCAGCCACCTTATTCGCGACAGCTAATTCCGCCTGCGAAAGTCCAATTATATTAATCGTGCATGCTTCTGTTAGAGATTCACATGTATTATCGATCACGGTAAGCACATTTTGCCGCAGCTCGGAGCCTGCCGACTTCACGATCGGCTCTTGAACCAATTGATAGCCGCCCCGAACCGGATTGGCATAATGCCCCCCGCTATTACGCACAAGATCGCGTATTGCCCCTGTATACATGCCAGTAGTAAAATTCGCACTATTGGAAGAATGCCGTTCAACATAACTTCGCATTTCTTCAATGCCATGTATCGCACCATCTTGAAGCAATTGTTTAATATAATATCTGATTTCCTCAGCGTTTGAGCTAAATTGTCCTCCACTCATTCTAATCAACTCCTACTTTTATAAATTGCACAGTCCTATATTCGCTTTAAGTATACAAGTAAAAAAGTATGCATACAATCAAAAACTTCTGAACTTTAGAAGTTTTAATAAAAAAGACTAAACTACGTTCTCTACAAGTGGAAACGGCTTTGCCGTCCTCAAAAGGACGGTATCCGTTTCAGCGAGAAATAGAAGGATAATTTATAGCGTGAAACATATAAATTCTTATCTTTTAAAAAATAAACCTTGATTTCTCAAGGTTTTCACACGTAGGCCGGGGATAAAGTGATTATAATTCTTAAAGCTTGTAGCGTTCGTAGTAGTCTTCTGCTTGAATCTCAAGTGTTGCATAATCGGTAATCCCATTTTTCTTAAAGAAGTTGTCATATGCTAACTCGTCTGTAAATCTGTTTTTTGTTTTGAATTTAAAATAGCTGAAAATTTCCTCACATGATCCAGTAAGTTCTTCCCCATACTTGCGGTTCCTATTGTAGCTTTTGAGGCCTTCTATTATCTGTGTAGCCTCATTCCGGTTAAACGGCTTTCCTGTGAGATACATCTGAATCTTGGACACCGCTGTTGTGCCAGCCTGACTTCCATCGTATTTCATAATGAACAGCACCTCTCCTACCTTCGTATATTTTGCTTTCCTTCTAGCATTCAGAAGCTTCTTATCCTCATACTAACCCACAAAGAACTAACTGTCAAGAAGTTCAGAAGTTCTAACGTTTAAGTCTCAAACATTAATAGAATGATCATCCGAAGTACAAATACCCCAATCTATGGAGCTTTATGTAAATAAATATCCTCATTACACCGAAAAGGGCCACGACGAATGCTGTGGAAATTGATATATTTAAAGTTGGTAACGATGTAACAAGTGGTTAGCCAACAGGCAAGATAAAGCGTCTCACCTATCAGGTTTTTAATTCAAATATAAATGGAGGCCTCTAATATGTACAAAGAACTAGATAACCTTTTATCCGCTGATACATCAGTAGATTCGTGGTACGATGTTGGCTGTGTCATTGCAAGCGAGATGCTTTCGGAGTTTAATTCAAGTGATTGGGTTGAATTATCTAATCAAGTGCAAAATAAACCTATAGAGTGGCAGAGAAAATTAGCGTATTGTTTGGATAATGAATGCAATGTAAATGAATTCAACATTTTATTATCATTACTCAGTAAGAATGATGAGGAATTATTCGAAATATGTATTGACACACTAAGAAGTTTTACAAATCAAGAAATTAAGAAAATGATATTAGATAACCCAAGTATACTCCAACGAATAAATGACTCATTACACACTGCTAGCTTACCAGTAAAGAAAATGCTCCAAGATTTCCTTTCGAAAATCCATTTGTGATTTTGTGGATTAGATGTTAATTACGTAGTAGGCCTTGAGATAGCCACGTCCTAGGGGATTAGAACAAATGCGGTTGGCGAAATAAAACTGTATACCTGTTTTAGATGGTGAGCTGCCTGAAGGTTTTATATCAATCGCTAGTGATCCAGGAGGAAATGAGATTTGTATTGGAATTAGTGAGAACTACTTTGGAAAAATATATTTTTGGATGCATGATATGGAGTCAGATGAAGAAATGGAAAACATGATTTTTTTAAAAAACAGTTTCAACGATTTTTTTGATAACCTATATTAGGGATTGGTTCTAACCAACAAAGCCATAATGCGAGATAGCCGCCCGTACTATGGTGTTTTATCGCTTAGCCCAAGCAGACTTAACTCAAATAATATCAGTATAAGAAATCTTCCATTTTACTTGCAAGCATAATTACACTAGCAACTTCTCCCCCTATCTGAGAACTGCATGGAAATCGAAATGGCCCTTGTCCCTCTCGTAAGCTGAACCTGCCTGATCCCAAAACATATGATCCTGACGCCCATGTCCCCTCTTCCCCGAAACACATTTAACCCATGTAGTAATCAGGGAGAGTACTTGGGCTAGGCTTAAGAGACGAGCAAAAAGACTGGTGTTAGTTGAAAAAACATACATGAGCACATGGGCGGACGGTCCATTGTAAACGGAACAGGAGGAGATTGGTTTGGAAATGCAAAGCAATCAAGAAGTTTTAACAGAAGCTAGACTTCAAGTTTTTGAGCGAATCATTGGAGTGCAACTTCCTAACCATTATCGAGATTTTTTATTGAGATACAATGGGGGCTATCCTAAACCATACTACTTCATCATTTCTGAGGGGCAAGGTAAGGGTATGGTAAATATTTTCTATGGCATTGGAGGAATGTATGATAATTTAGACAAAAAAATAGATATTTTTGACGATATACTTAATGCAGGATTTTTACCAATTGCAGATGATTCTGGTGGAAATCAAATCTGCATAGGTCTTACTGAGAAGTGTTTCGGAAATATTTATTTTTGGACTCATGACGAAGACACTGAAGATATGGGCAACATGTATTTTATTTCTGAGAATTTCAAGGTTTTTTTAGAAAATTTATATGACTGATTTAGCCCGAAAACCTACAAATACCGAGAAATAGAACTGGTATCCTTAAGGAGTGGCAAAATGGAAGAAAACATTATAAATCAGTTTGTACTACATAAAAAGTGGGTTGAGTCCATAGGTAAAGAAGGCGAAGTGTTAAAATTAGATGAAGTGGATTTAAGAGATTTTGACTTAACCGATAAATTTGTTGATCAAGCATATTTAACTGAGTGCATTTTTGATGGTCTAAAATTGGAAAATATCGATTTTCATGCATCGCTGTTATGCTCATCAACTTTTAAAAATGCGTATTTGGATAAATGCGATTTTTATAAATCAGATCTTGGGTATACAGATTTCTCTAATTGCGTCATTAAAAACAGCAGATTTAGTAAAGGGGATTGTTGGGAAGCAATATTTAGAAATGCATATGTAGTGAATTGTAATTTGATTAATGTATTTTTCTACTTAACTGATTTTAGTAATGCAAGACTAGAAAATGTAGATATAAGTGTAGCCTCATTTGAAGAAACATTATTAAACGGAGTGACACTGAAAAATATTAAAGGTATAGAAGAAGCTCATTTTAGAAGCATTAATATTGGTACATTGGAGAACCCTATATTGTTGAAATCAGAACAAGCAAAGGAATGGGTGCTAGAAAAATGCGAAATAAGTGAATAAGTAAGTGCCGCTGTCAATGAACTTGTACGTTAGAAATTATTGATTCGTCTACTGATCTGCCTGATGGATCAAAACCTTAGAGGAGGCTAACATGGAAAAAGAAGGAGCCGTATCTCTGTGGGTAGGCAATGTTCAATCTTCCGAGGAATTGGATAGGCTGCTTACTGTGTCTTATACGGATGAAGGAGACTTTATTCCATCGATCTTTGCTAAACATTTTGGGATTCGTAGATATGATGATGCTGTAAGAGAAGCAGAATATTATGAAGAAGCTAGTAATAATCTGAATCAATTACTTGAAGGATTCTCTTATGATGATGAGATTGTTTTGAGATTTACTGCCTTAGTGCAGGAAGGTTTGACGGATAATTTTAATGCAGTAGTTTTACTATATAATTTTAAGTATACTGAGGAACTTCTTGAAGCAACCATTCAATCGAATTATCTCAGATTCTTGGGTGCGGTAGAGTATCAATAGTGGGGGCTACCCGGTGACGAATGAATTCATCCTCCCCCCGTTCCGCATGATGCCGCTCACCCCCGACGTAGTTCAATCAGCTTATTCACAAACATTGGCCCTCTGCAAATTAATAATGTCATTAATATGGAAATCATCAAACTTCTCCAACAACAGAGTAAAATTATTATTCCTCAGAAAGTTCATTTCCTCCAAAAAAATAGGAAAAGCAACTAGAAACTGAATTTCTTTATCGGGCGTTTTTAGTGTGAAAAAATCAGGGTTCTCGTTTATAGGTGGTAACAGCATAAATCCGACATATGGGTTTTTGTTGCTTAATAACTGTGGAGGATCACCATTTGGAATGCTGTCACCGTAACAAAACCAATTTTGATGATCAAATGTGAACTTCCCAAGTTTCCGTAACCAGCCGAAAGGCCAATACCATTCAAAATCTTGAATGTCAGTTTTTCGTACAGGCCAATCTGAGGGTAAATACATTATTAATTCTGTGTATTGCCACTCTTCATATCCTACCTCAACATTGGAAGAATAGTTGCTCATTCCAGAAGTAACTATGGTGTGATAGTTTCTATTGGTGTTTGCCTCAAATACTATTAAATCAATATTTATGCTTTGCATGAAACCTTCCATGTTTACAAAACTAGGTTCTCCAATATTCTCACGTAAATGATTTATTAGCTCACCCGATGCAAAGTCATCCTTTTTAACCATATGTACCTCCGGAGGTTTGAACCTAATATTAAAAAATTAAAACATTTCCTTCTGGCCACTTTCCTTTCCAGCCACATGGAAGATGACCTGCTTCATATACATCAAACATTTTGAAATAAAAACCAGGAGCAACGAGATCGCTGTAGGCATATTCCATCAACACGCAAAGAAGATCCCATTCCACACTCTCATATACACTATAATTGATGTTATTAGCAGAAACATAAGATTTGAGTTCGTTAAGTACACCTTTTTGGAGTACAGCTTTCGCTTCTAAAGTAATCGTATTCCATTCTCTATATTCATTTCTCCAACGTTCATGTAAGGTACCCGTTAGATTATTTCTTATTTCTAGTTTCAGATTGTCCCATTTCCCGTTTATCCCTTTCTGAGCTTTTGTCCAACTATCAACAATTATGATATTACCTTCAAAATAAGGCTCCCTTATCTCTTCACCACAATTCTCGAACCAGCGAACTTTTGCAACTCTTTCATCATAAAAATCTTTTATTGATTTCACAATTCCGCCTCTTTCTCTTTCCCCAGTTTGTCTCACATTTTTTTTCGTATGTTATAAAACCTTCAGTCGAAAACCTTTTTTCAAGGACCCTGCTAGCCTCGTATTTACTGCAATCCTTTTCCATATAAATTTCATCTTGTAAAAATAATATGAATATAGAACTGGATGCATCATTATTCGCCAAATAGAAACCCAATAATTCGTTGTATTGAGTGCTAAAATATTTTGAGTTTAATTTTTTTCTTACATTCTCGATTGCACTGTTCGATTTGAATTCAGACCATGGGTCGCTCGATAGGCACAATGCAATATAGATTAGGTTTAAAATAGAGTCAATCTTAAATAGAGGCCCACTAAAGTAATAAACAATGTAGGAATCGTCAATATAATTCCGGTCTTAAAATACGTGCCCCAGGAGATTCTCACACCTTTGGCCGAGAGCACATGCAGCCACAGCAGCGTGGCCAGTGATCCGATCGGTGTAATCTTCGGCCCTAGATCTGAACCGATGACATTGGCATATATCAAAGCTTCCTTAATGATTCCGGAGGTATGAGTGGCGTCGATAGCCAGTGCGTCAATCATGACCGTAGGCAGGTTATTCATCACCGATGAAATGACCGCCGCTATAAAGCCCATCCCCATTGTGGCAGCGAATACCCCCTGATCCGCAACAACCTGAATCAAATCCGCTAGTATATCCATTAACCCGGCATTCCGCAATCCATACACAACTACATACATCCCGACAGAAAAGAACACGATCGCCCACGGTGCGCCCTTAACTACTTCCATCGTTGAAATAGCAGAGCTTCTTCTGGCCATGAGCAGGAAAAAGATCGCAATAATCCCGGCCACCACAGAAACCGGAATGTTCAAGAATTCACTGACGAAGTATCCAACGAGCAGAATCGCAAGCACAAGCCAGGACAGTTTGAACATTTTTGGGTCTTTGATCGCCTCTTGCGGATGTTTAAGCTCTGAGCTGTCGAAGTTACGCGGGATGCTTTTACGGAAGAAGAGGTACAGCACCAGGGTACTTGCTGCCAAAGAAAACAGTGTAGGTATCAGCATATGCCCTGCATAGTCCATGAAGCTGATTCCGAAGTAGTCTGCCGATACGATATTGACCAGATTGCTTACCACCAGCGGCAATGAGGTCGTATCCGCAATAAAGCCGCTGGCGATGATGAATGGAAAGACCTTTTTCTCATCAAAATTCAGCGCACGGACCATGGCCAGGACAATAGGCGTCAGAATAAGCGCCGTTCCGTCATTGGCAAAAAACGCGGCGACCACCGCACCCAGAAGAGTGACATAGATGAACATCCGGGTTCCGTTTCCCCGTGCAGCTCTCGCCATATGCAGGGCGGCCCATTCAAAGATCCCAACCTTATCAAGGATTAAGGAAATCAGAATAATCGCAACAAACGCCAGTGTAGCATTCCACACGATTAAAGTGACATCGAGAACATCGTTAAAGCTGACTACACCTGCCAGCAAAGCGAGAATCGCACCGCCGCAAGCCGACCAGCCGATCGACAGGTTCCTGGGCTGCCAAATAACAAAAACCAATGTAAGCAAAAATATAAGAATTGCAAGTATTACCAAGTCTGACCCTCCCGTTTATGTATGATCTCTATTTAGTCACAGCAGACAGCACCAGATACCTTGTTGAGTCCTGCCAGAATTTCTTTGGAATCCGGAGTATACTCAAGAATAGCCTGAATATGCGGCTTGTCATTGATATTCAGGGAATAATGAACCCATTGCCCTCTTTTCTGTTCCTTGACCAGCCCTTTGCTTTTCAGTTTGCGCAAGTGCTGACTGATCGCCGGCTGTGAAATATCAAAGAGTTCAACGAATTCACAGACACACCACTCCCGGTCTTTCAATAACGAAAGCATAGAGAGACGTGTTTTGTCACCCAGCAGCTTCAGATCATCCACTAGTTCATTTAGAACATCCATGCAGGTTTCTCCTTTCTAATATATAAGTCATTACTTATATTCTAAAACGCTATTTAGAATTAAGCAACCTCAGTCCGGACAGGACATCACAAATACTCCTCCGTAGCGCTTGAGGCTGCACAAGCGCTGCTGAGGAGTAAGATCATCTATTTGCAATTTAAGTTGATATACAGGTTATTACGCGACGGCACATGGAAGTTCGAATACAAAGCAGCTTCCCTGTCCACACGAATCCTTAAGCCATACTCTCCCGTTCATCAATTCGGCAACCGCCTACGAATTGAGTCTTTATTCCCAGTTTCTGTTGTCATTGATTTCCTTCTTCCGATTGAAGGCGTCCTCCAGATTAATGTCCAGTTTGTTAGCTAAATCAAAGATGTTCCACACCACATCATACATCTCATAACCAAGATTCTCTTTCTTCTCGGCATCGGGATGAAAGGATACGGACAGTACCTCTTGCGACAACTCACCAACCTCAGTCATCAAGTACAACATCCGCTGCTCAATGGTACTCCTGTCAAAACCTTTCATTTCACTGAATTCTCTCACATACTGTTGGAACTCCGCTGTGTTCATTCCCCTGCTCCTCACCTTTGTTCAAATAATAACCTTCAATTATTCCTCAAATATAATATATACCATTTATCCCGCAGAACAAAAGTTTGCAACAAGCAACAAGGACATGACAATGCTAGCGGCTGATAGGTGATTTTTGGCATTAGACAACCTAAAATAAGCATATTTAGTTACATAAACCCTGAAGAGACGGTGATCAATCCATGACCCATAACCAAGAATTCAAAGTCTATATCATAACCTCCGGCGATATCCTGCGCTTCTTTGTCATCGAAATTATCCTCGGGACTGTAACCTATTCTATAGCGTTGAAGCTTTTCCACAATGTACTCTTGGCAAGTGCCGGAGGATGGGCTGGTACGGAAGGAATCAAGCGGCTGAACACTTTACGGAAGTTCCTGTACCGCTAAGAGCAAGCTGAAACAATATCATGCAAAAAACCTAAAACAGCAGAAAATATCAAAATCAATTATTTCCTTTCTTGTAAAGTAAAACAGGAAAGGTAAGGTGACTATTTTGAAAAAAACCACAGCGTATTATAAAACCTTTGAAGGAGACAGTTATCAAATTGGCGTATGGCTTGGTAAATGGGCGTTGTCCAAACCGGAAATGCTCAAAGCTATGTTGCTCCCTCCAAAAGTGTACCCTCAAAAGAAATTACAGGAAATCACTGAACTACTGGATCAATATTGCAGCGGTATTAATGAAGAAATACAAGGATTCGCAGATACCGTTGGTATTGAACGCGGCCAAGCATTGTTTTATGCGATGACCTATTTAGAACGCGGATGCAGCTTGTTTGCGGCAATGCCTGCCAAAACTCAGGACGGACATACTATCCTTGCGAGAAATTATGAGTTCTCCGATGTGATGGAGGAGCTTTGCTTTGCCTATACTCAACCAGCTGGTAAATACAAGCATCTCGGCTCTATGATTAACCTGTTTGGCCGCGGTGATGGGATGAATGAATGTGGCCTTGCCGTTGCCCAAGCCTCCTGCGGAATGCCTGTAGGTAATTTTGAGGGCGGAAAGAAGGCGGAAGTAAGCGGACTGCAGTTCTGGGCTGTCATTCGCGGAATTTTGGAAAATTGCCAAAACGTTAAGGAAGCAATTAATTATTGCATGGAGGTTCCCATCGGGTATAATATGAATTTGATGCTTGCCGATAAAAGTGGTGAAATCGCCTTGTTTGAATGCATTGATGGACACAAAGCGAATAAGTTGCTGGATGGCCAAACACAGGAAACTTTTTTAAGTGCTACCAATCACGCAGTACTCACTGAGCTAAAGTCCTTTGAGAAAGTGATCCTAGAAAATTCCATGATTAGAAACGACCTTATTGTCGACTTTAGCCACGCAAGGGAAAAATTCACGAAAACAGATATAAAACAATTGCTATCTTCGCCCTATCCAAATGGGTTATGCTGCCACTACTACGGAGACTTTTTCGGCACACTGCGTTCTATGATTTTTGATGTAACAGCAGGACAGGTGGAAATGACCTTTGGTTCCCCACAGCAGAATGATTGGCAGTTGTTTACTTTCGCTTTACAGAAGGATATGGAATTTTCCGTACAGCTTCCTTACGAACAGACACCAAAAAGCTTTTATAATATTTTATAATATGAGAAAGAGAGGCTGCTATGGACTATAGGGTGCAACTGGAAAAAGCATTGATATTTATTGAAAACAATCTAAATAACACTATCTCCGTTACCGACGTTGCTAAAGCAGCCTCCTATTCGTATTATCATTTCCATCGTTTTTTTCAAGCAATGATGGGAGAAACCGTAGGAAGTTATATACGCTCCAGAAGACTGACACAGGCCGCTAAGGAATTGCTGTATACTAATAAAAGAATTTTAGATATTGCGGTTTCTTTGCAGTTTGAATCCCATGAAGCTTTCAGCCGGGCCTTTAAATCCCAGTATCATTTGACACCGAATCAATACCGCAAAAACCGTGTAGAGACCATCCTTGGCAGCCGCAGGGAAATCACTAAACCTGAAATACAGCATCGGTGTAATTCTATTACGCTGCGGCCGCAAATTGTCGATGTTGAACCCAAACAGCTCGTTGGCATACGATTTCAAACTAGTGTTGCAAACAATCAAAGCGTTAGTAAGTGGGAATATTTCCAGTCCCGGGTTCATGAAATCCCTCATGCGCTTCCTGATTCCTGCCGTTATGGCATCTTTGAGTCTGCACAGGGCTGTACATTTACTTCGTTCAGTGAGCAGAGCCAAACAAGCGAATTTATCGGAATAGAAGTAAATGATACAAGCCTTGCTCCAGATAAAATGTGTTATAAAAAATTTCCCGGAGGAAAATACGCTCGATTCACACACACTGGAAAGACACACTCATTATTTCAAAGCTATCAGTATATCTGGGGAACTTGGCTGTCTGCAAGTGATGTAGAACTGGCTGCCAGGGATGATTTCGAATGCTATTCTGAACGGTTTCTAGGCACGGATAACCCCGAATCTCAGATTGATATTTATTTTCCGATTAAATAATGAATCAGTGTCCATCTATCCCGGGGATTCATCATGAATTCTGATGCGATGGCTACGACCAGATCTTTTTCTGGAATACAGCAAATGACATTGCCGCCATCTCCCATAGCTAAGTATGCGGAAACTCCATCCTCTTGGCGTAACCACCAAAGGTAGCCGTACTTATTAGGGTTCATTGCTGTGGATTCGCGGGTCCATGCACCCGAAACAACCTCATGTTCGTCCCAAATGCCACCGTTCAGATATAGGAGACCAAAACGTGCCATATCACGGGGATTTAGCGTAAGTCCCCATCCTCCTGTGGAGTTGCCGTTCGGATCTGTAACCCACCCCTTCACATTTTCCCCGAATAGATCCTCAAAGCCGAACGATTTCATTTCATAATCCGGAATTTCTTTCATCCCGACGGGTTTAAATAAACGTTCATTGGCAAACTCACGGGCACTTTTCCCTGTGCTGCGGGTGAGGATGGCGGAAAGCAGATGCGCTCCTGCGGTGGAATACTTAAAGGTTCCAATACTACCTTGTTGGCCGAGCAGATCCAAAGTGTATTTTACCCAGTCAGACTGCATGCACAGCTTGTCGAGCGGTTCTTGCCAGTCCTCAAATGAATAGGGAGCCGTCATCGTGAGAAGATGGCGTATGCTGACTTCTTGTTTCTGCTTATCAGCACCTTGAGCATATTCAGGGAAAAAATCGAGCACCTTCTGGTCTACATTGCGAATATATCCTGCATCTATGGCAATACCAACGAGGGCAGATATGACACTTTTCGTTACAGAGGCAACATGGTGCGTATCCTCCGGGCCATAGCCATTATAATAGCTTTCATAAGCCATGTATCCGTTTCTCACAACAACAATACCGTTTATATTGCTGTACTCCGATTTAATGATTGGATCAAGCGCTGTAAGCTTCTCAGAATCCTTCCTCAAGGTTGCCGGGTCTGGGGCTTGCAGCCATTCTGAAGTGGGCCAGTAGTTTCTTTGCATGATAGACACCTCTCTACAAGACGTTTTTAAATTTTCTTTACAGGAAAATATATCTCGGTAACGTGATCCTCAGGACCAGTGCCTTGATAAGGGTCGGTTACATAAATTTCATAGGGTGATTTCACCATTACATAGCCCTCATTCTCTATCCATTCCCTCAGCTTGGCATAGACCGAAGTCAATTCTGAATACGCTCCCTTTAAAACAGACTTTGCACAAAGGCCTCCAGGCAGATTACGCGTTCCGTTTACCGTTTCTTTTACCGGGATGGCAAACTCGATATCATTACCGGCCGGATTGTATTCAGCGCTGTGATAAATTGTCATGGGTGTACCCAGCGAGGTAAGTTTTTCAATCGCAAGCTTCTCATATAACCTGCTAAAATACTTTCCGTATCCAAAAGCATAGTCATCCCTGCTCATCATCTGACGCATATAAAGCATATTCATTGGCCGGGTTTCAACAAGCTGCACTTCGATATCGTCCATATAGGACATAATCGGCAGGCCCTTCTCTACATTTAGAAGATCATTGCTAATTTGTTGCAGGGTTTGTTCAAAAGCTTTCAGCTTGTCCTGTATTTCTCGTTTCTTACGATCCAGGGCAGAACGAAGCTTCTCATCGGATTGATCTTCTTCCCAGTCCAGAAGAGCTTTGATTTCTTCCAGAGAAAAATGATAGGATTTCAAACGGTTGATAAAGAGCATCTTTTTAAGCTGCCTGATAGAGTAATACCTATAGCCATTTTCCGGATTAATCCCATCAGGTTTAATTAATCCCATTTCATCATAATATCGGAGCGTTTTTGTAGATACTTCGCATATCTTCGAGAAGTCTCCAATCGACAGCAAGCCGTTCCCTCCATTCCTTGTATTTGTATCCACTATGCACCTTCCCCTAAGGGCAAAGTCAACTACAAAAATAGTAAAGGTGCAGAGACCGGAATTAACGGCTTCTGCACCTTGTCAGTTTGAAATATTGCTTGTACCAGAGGTACATGCCGGGGCTGTCTCCCTGAATCCGCAGGAATTTGCACATCATGTGAAATGCAACCTTTTGGCTACTGGGAAATTGTCTCCCTTCCCAGTCCTACCGTGAGTCCAGCCGCTGAAAGTCCTTCGACAGTAAAATTATTATCCTGTTCAGCTTAATTGAAAATAGCGGTTGGCATTATGGTAGCAAATATCCTGAACGATGCCTCCAAGGAATGCAAGATCCCGCGGGGCCTCCCCGCTGGTCACCCAGCCGCCGATATGGTTGCACAGAATCCGGCGGAAATACTCATGACGTGTATAGGACAGGAAAGACCTCGAGTCTGTCAACATCCCTACAAAGCAGCTGAGCAGCCCCAGATTGGATAAGGAAGTGATTTGCTTGATCATTCCGTCCTTCTGGTCGTTGTACCACCAGCCGGAGCCGAATTGAATCTTCCCTTTGACTCCTTCGCCTTGGAAAGACCCCGCCATCGCAGCCAGCACATCATTCTGCACTGCATTCAAATTGTAGAGAATGGTCCGGGGAAGCTCGCCGGTCCGGTCCAGCCCGTCGAGCAGCTTGTATAAGTTGTCCGCGTAGCTGCCGTCACCGATGATGTCGAAGCCCGTGTCCGGACCAAGCTCCCGGAACATGCGTGTATTCGGATTGCGGATCGCACCGATATGCAGCTGCATCGCCCAGTCGTGGGCGGCATATTTGCGGCCCATGGCTAAGAACAACGCTGTTGCGTACTGATCGCATTCCAGTCTGCTCAAGGTCTCGCCGCTCAGCCGCTTGCTGAAGATCGTCTCCAGTACAGATGGCGGCGCCTCAGCAAAAGGAAGGTTTGAGAAGCCATGGTCAGAGATCATACAGCCCTGCTGGTCAAAGTATTCAATTCGCTCCAGCAGCGCGCATTCCATCAGTTCATAGGAAGTGATGGCATACCCTACGGTCTGCTCCAGGTTTGCTACATAACCCGGAAAGGACTCCGCTTCAATCAGCAGTGCCTTATCCGGTCGGAAGGTCGGCGTCACCCCGGTCTTGAACTCTTTGTCTCCGGCAATCTGCTTATGATACCGCAGATCATCCACCGGATCATCCGTCGTGCAGATCCATTTCACCCTGGAACGGGTAATCAGCCCCCGGGCCGTGAAGCCGTCCTGGGCAATCAAGGTGTTGCAGTGGTCATAGATCTTCCGCCAGTTGTCCTGACTCAGCTGCTCCTCTACGCCAAAGTAAGCCTTCAGCTCCAGCGCCGACCAATGGTACAGCGGGTTGCCGACAGTATAGGGAAGCACCTCGCTCCACTTGGCAAACTTTTCTTCATCAGAGGCATTGCCGGTAATATATCTCTCTTCGATCCCGAATGTTCTCAATGCACGCCATTTATAGTGGTCTCCACCCAGCCAGACCTCGGCAATATTCTTGAAGCGTTTATTGCCGGCAATGGCTTTCGGGTCCAGATGGCAATGATAGTCGATAATAGGCAGAGCTTCCGCATACTCATGATAGAGTATCCGGGCCTCCTCTGACTGCAACAGAAAATCCTCATGAATAAAAGGCTTCATCCTTATGCTCCTTAACCCTTATTTCAGGTATTTCTCCATTGTGCTCCGCACAGCTCCCGGGCCGGCCAGCATTTCAAGGAACATACCCTCAATCTTCTCCCCAAGGCCGATGTCATACAGCCGGACACCAAAGAGCTGCTCGTCTTCAAGAATTGGCCGCACATTTGCCGCTTTGGCTCCGAGTAAAATTCCCTGCAAATGTCCTTGCAGCGTCTCGAGCAGCGGGTCCGGACTCAATGTGAAAGGTTTGCCTTCATCATCTACTCCAAGCAGATAGCGGCACCAGACGGCAATCGCCAGCGGGATGGCTGTCAGCTGCGCCGGATCAAGATCCTCCCGGCGGATATATGATTTAATGGTTTCTCCAAACCGTATGCCTACCTTCTGCGAGGTGTCGGTCGCGATCCGCTGCGGGGTATCAGGGATAAACGGATTGGCGAAACGTTCAGTCAATACTTCGTCCAGGAACTGCTTTGGACTGAGAATCCCCGGATCTACTACGACCGGCAATCCCTCTTTGTAGCCGATGATTTCCACGAATTTACGCAGCGTATCGTCCTTCATCTCATCGGCGATCAGGGTGTAGCCAAGCAGACAGCCGGATACGGCAAGCGCAGTATGCAGCGGGTTGAGGCAGGTTGTTACCTTCATCGTCTCCACGTTGTTGACTGTATCGCGGTCGGTAAAGATAATCCCTGCTTCCTCCAGCGCCGGACGGCCATTCGTGAACTTGTCTTCAATCACCAGATATTCGCTGATCTCCGCGTTTACGAATGGGGCTGTATAGGTATTCTTGGAAGTGACGATGACCTCCATATCGCCGATTCCCTGTTCCAGCAGCGCCGCCTGGACCGTTTCGGACGGGCGCGGCGTAATTTTGTCGATCATGGACAGCGGGAAGGCGATTAACCGCTCGTCCTCCAGATAAGTCACAAATCCTTCTTCGACAAGTCCCTTGCCGGCCCACTCTTTGGCAATGGTCACGACACCGTTCTTCAGCTTATCGCCATTGTGGGAGCAGTTGTCCATGCTGACAAAGGTCATCGGATATTGGCCCTTCAGGTAGCGGCGGTAGGCCAGGGAAGCCACAATGCTCATCGCATGCACCGGCTGGTCCGGCCCGCCTGCGATATCCTTTTCCACGATGCCGAGATACTGTCCGTTCGGGCCTGTCAGTGAGTATCCCTTCTCCGTAATGGTGAAGCTGGCCATCTGCAGGCTGGGATTCTCGAATACCTCAGTCAGACGGCGGTAATCCGCTTCACGGTTCTTGTCGGCTGCGATTCCCTCAACAATGCTGCTGACGATCTTTTTCTGGAAATCACCGTGTGCGTTCATCAGCACGAGCAGTGTCAGATTGTCGTACGGCTTGTAGACCTTATCGATCATCTCAAAATCGAACGTTTCCGCCGCGATGATCCCGGTGTCCGCCTTGCCGCTGTCCAGCAGCTTCTGGTGGGCGTTCGCCACGAATCCGCGGAAGATGTTGCCTGCACCGAAATGAATCCATTCCGGTTTCACCTGTGTATTCTTCGCCACTTGATCAAAGTCAAAGCGCGGAAGCTCTACACCCGCAGCCTTCCAGGCTGCTTCATCAGAGATACTGCTTCGGTTTAAACGCAGCATTTAGTTCGCCCCCTTGGCATTGTCAAGACTGTCCCATACGCCAAGGAGATACATGATGCCCATGGCTCTGTCATATAGGCCGTAACCCGGACGGCAGTTTTTCTCTTCGCCCCATAGATGCCGCCCATGGTCCGGACGCACATAACCGGTATATCCATTCTCGTGATAGGCTTTGACGACTTCAGCCACATCCACACTGCCATCACGCCCGCGGTGCGACACCTCTATAAAGTCACCGTTCTCAAACACCTTCACGTTGCGGATATGGGCAAAATGAATACGGTCATGGAACTCGCGGATCATCGCCGGCAGGTCGTTCGCCGGATTCGTACCCAGTGATCCTGTGCAGAAGGTGAGACCGTTGTATGGACTGTCCACCAAATCCAGGAACCTGCGGATCATTTCCCGGTTGCGGATAATGCGCGGCAGGCCAAAGATCGGCCAGGCCGGATCGTCGGGATGGATCGCCATCTTGATGTCCACTTCCTCGCATACCGGAATAATGCGTTCCAGGAAGTATTTGAGGTTCTCGAACAGTTTATCTTCCGTCACATCTGCATAGGCTGCGAACAGCTCATCAAGTTTTGCCAGCCGCTCCGGCTCCCAGCCCGGCATTGTGAATTGTCCAGCGCCTTTCAGAATCCGGTCCACCATCTCACGCGGATTATCGGTAATGGCAGCCTTTTCATAAAAGAGGGCATTGGAGCCGTCCGGCAATTCCTTGTACAGCTCCGTACGGGTCCAGTCGAATACAGGCATGAAATTATAGCAGATGACTTTTACGCCCACTTTGGACAATTTACGGATCGTGTCGATATAAATATCGATATATTTATCACGGGACGGCAGGCCGATTTTGATATCATCATGAACGTTGACACTCTCCACCACAGCAGTGCTGAAGCCCTTGGCGGTGATTTGATCCGCCACTTCCTGGATCCGTTCCATTTCCCACACTTCACCGGCTACTTTATCGTGCAAAGACCAGACGATACCCATAACCCCCGGAATCTGCCGGATATGGTCAAGCGTAATGTTGTCATTGCCTTCACCATACCATCTCCACGTCATGTTCATTGATAGAACCTCCTATAATTGTCATCGTCGTATGTCAATCTTGTATACAAGATTTTCTTGATCATAGAACAAGAACACCCCGTTGTCAATACAATAAACTGCATAGTTTTCACAAGCGTAAACGCTAAATTCGCCTCTTCATTTTGATAAACATTTTTATTACTGTCAAACATCATGTATACTAGTCATATTCGTCAATACATATGGAAAGCAGGAAGATAAATGTCGATCAAAGTTGAAATTATGAATACACTGAAGCACGAAATCCTCACCTTGGCCTTGAAGCCAGGCACGATTCTGAGCGAAACCGCACTTTCCGAACGCTTTCAGATTTCGCGGACACCGCTGCGTGATGTGCTGAAACAGCTGGCCCTGGAATCCTATACCGATATCTATCCGAAAAAAGGGAATATCGTATCCTATATTGATCTTGAATCTGTTGAACAAATCACGTATCTGCGCAGCACACTGGAAAAAGAGATCCTTAAGGATCTGTCTTCACAGCTTTTGCTGACCGGCGTGCACGAGCTTAAGGGAATCCTGGAGACACAGAAGGAGGCCATCGGGCACAGCGACATCGATTCCTTCCTCAACCTGGATGACGCGTTTCACCGGGCCTTGTACCGGCTTGCGGGGCGTGAGTTTTTGTGGAATCTGATTCAGCAGTCCAATGTGCACTACCTCCGGTACCGTAGGCTGCACATGCTGAAGACCGAAAAGCTGGAGGGAATCTGGAAAGAGCATCAATCTCTGCTGGAGCTTATGGTGCATAAGGAAACCGGAAAGATCGGTCCGCTGATCCACCACCATCTTCGTGAAGACATTCATTCGCTGGATTTTCAGGAGAATTTCTCGGACTATCTCAAAAAATAGGCGGCCAAGCGGAGGGGGGCATATCACTCTCCTCCATCCGTTGAGCGGTTCGCTGTGTGCCTTCCCCCCTCTATCACTGCTTGCTGTGCATAGAATCGTGCTTTGCCGCTGGATAACAAAAAATACAGGGCTACTGGCGAAAGGTTCTTTCCTTTCCAGCAGTAGCCCTGCAAACAATATTCATTCCAAATTAAACATTTTTCGTGAGCTTGGGCATCGGAGCCTCCGCCAGATCAGCCGTCTTCGCGCTTACAGCTGCAGTATTTTACGCGCTCTTTCCTTTACACTAGCCAGCTCGGATTCGGACATTTCGCAATATTTGCTGTTTGCTTCCGTTGTATTGGCATGCTGTACATACGCAAGCTTGGTGTCTTTTTGGACAATCGTATAGAACCAGGTGTCTTTCGAAACATTGTAGACCTTACCTATTTCCATCTCGATCAGATCAATATCGAACTGGTCCTCCTTCCGGTCCGCCACCAGGAGTATGGCTTTTCCGTTCACCAGAATGAACTGTTCGTCCGTCTCGAGGTGGACCTCCAGACGGTGAATGCCGTCGATGTCGTTATCCGGTTTCCAGTTCTTGATGCACACAAGCCATTCATCGTTTTTATAGACACATTGGATACCTGTCCCGTCATAAGCATAAATGTCAGCTTTCATCTTGCATCCCTCTTTCGCAGCTATTGCAGCTGATTATAGTTTCATTTCTTTCGTTCATCCCAAGCGTTTCTCAAACCAAGCCAGCGAATCCCGCATCGCTTTCTCCGGGTCCAGCACATATCTCCGATCCAGCAGCTCAAGACCAAGATATCCCTTGTAGCCGCTTTCGTTTAGCGCCTGCAGCGCTTCTTCCAGCGGCAGATTACCTTCGCCGGGAACCAGATGCCCCCCGGGGCTGCCGTCTACAAAATGCACGTACGTCAGGTTATCCCCAAGTTCTCTGATAAAATCATGAATCGAATCTTTTCCTGTAACCGCCATGACATCCGTGTCCGCCAGCCCTTTTAAATTCGGACTTCCCACCTCATTAATCATTCTGGAGATGTGCTCGGCGCTGTTAAACACATGGGTAGAGTAAGAGGTAAACGCTTCCACGGGTAAGTAAACTCCCTCTTTTTCCGCCGTCCTGCAAATCTCGCCAAAAGATTCCCTGCACCATTTCCACGTTTCCGTCTCATCCACATCCAGATAGGCCAGTCCCGTAGTCACCAGCATCTGGCTACACTCCAGAAAAGAAGCCATTTCAATGTGCCGGCAGAAGAATTCCACGCTTTTCTTGCGGTACTCCGGGTCGGGGTGACTGATACTGATCGGATAGACGCTCTGTTCCGGAGTAAGGCAAATGACCTTTAACCCTCGTTCTTTCATTTTCCGCTTCAGGTTCTGTACATCCTGTGGAGAGTAATAATCCAGGTGAAAGTGGGGGCCCGACGCCCACAGTTCAATGTGTTCGATACCGATCCGGGTAACCGAATCCAGAAAATAATCCAAGGAATATCGTTTGTAATGAAAGTTAGCTGCAGCGACTTGCTTGAGCTGTATCATAGGAACCCGATTCCTCCTTTGTTATACCTGGCAGAATCCATACTTGTACATCTATGATTCTTAACACACCTAGATTAGAGTGTTTCCCAGTAATGTGGCGGTAACTACAGATACGACAATGTTGATCATCCCTGGCAGCATGAAGCTATGATTCAGCACGTATTTGCCGATTTTGGTGGTTCCCGCTGTATCAAACGATATGGCCGCGAGGCATTGGGCGGACACCGGCAAAAAGAAGTTGGCATTCACAGCCATCCACGCACCAACGATGATGTGGGCCGGCAGATCAAGGGCAATGGCAATCGGGATCATGATTAACGTTGTAGCACCCTGACTCGTTGTTAAAGCGGCAACGATAAACATGATCACAGCAAGCATCCATGGTTGACTGTTTACAATCGTAGCCACATGCTCTTGGATAAACGCCGTTTGCCCCCCGATAAAGGTACTGCTCATCCAGGCTAATCCGAAAGCGCAAACCATGGCAAGCGCCCCTGCCCGGAAGATGGTACCGTTAAGAATCGATTCAATCGCCGGACGGCAGATGATAATAATCAGCGAAGCACAGACCAGCATAATAATTTCAATGGTGTGGGCCATCGATAACACAGTCGTCACGCCGTCTACGGTCCATGATGGCCGTAACTCGGTGAACAGCCCCAGAATGACAATGGACAGAACGGCGAGCAGGAAGATCACCACCGAAGCTTTCGCACCCTTCGGTGACACCTTTTTCTCCGTTTGTTCTTCCGGGTCGCTTTCAACCAAACCCTCGGCGAGTCTGCGCAGATACTCCGGATCTTCTGCGAGTTCTTTCCCTTTACGCAACGTGAGCAGCGCACTAGTAATGACCCCCAGCAGGGTAGCTGGAATCGCGATGGACAAAATTGTACCCAGACTTACGCCAAGCGGAGCCATAAGTCCAAGCATAGCTGCGGTCGCCGCCGACACCGGCGAACAGGTAATCGCTTGCTGGGAAGCAATGATGCTGTTTGAAATAGGCCGCTCCGGCCGGATTCCGCTGTCGATGGATAGCTTGTTGATAATAGGCAGCAGACTGTACACAACATGCCCCGTTCCCGACAGGAAGGTGAAGAGCCAGCAAATAACCGGAGCGACAATCGTTACATTCTTCGGAGATTTATGCAGCATTTTTTCCGCGACCTTGACGAGAAAATTCAATCCGCTCGAAGACTGGAGGGCGGAGGCAGCCAGGACAACTGCCAGAATGATTAGCATAACATCAACGGGAGGTGACGCAGGCTGGACGTGAAAAATGAATACGAATATCGCAACGCCGACTCCGCCAAGCAGGCCCATGAATACGTCGCCGACCCTGGCGCCAAAGAAAATGAGTAAAAAGATGATCAAGAGTTCAAACCAAAACATAAAAAGTCCCCTTTTTTGTTTATACTGGCTTCACCGATCCACTGGACCTTCGTTAAGGCTCATCCGACTTTTCTGAATACGCTTACATTATTGATAGTAAAGAGAGGAGGCCCCTCCCCTCATATACTGTTAAACCAATGGGGTGCCGAATCCGAAAGCACCGTTGATCCGGCATATTTGAGCTGCGAACTCCGCTCCCTTACCCATACTGGTCTTGATTTTACGGAGCATTTCACTCTCCTGGTCAAATTCGATCCTGCCCTCTGAACTCCGGATCATCTCCACGAGAAAAGCAGTGATATAAGAATCTCCCGCTCCCATCGTGTCCACCGCTTCCGTTGAATCCGCCGGTTGATAAATCCATTGATCCCCGAAAAGGGTGTACGATCCGTTTTCACCTACTGTCCCAACCACAATTTTCGATCCGAGCCGCTGTGCCTTCCGCATCTCTCTCTCCCGCTCTTCTGCCGTCAAATGGCTGCATGAAAGAAAGGATATATCCACATACCGGCAGACCTGTTCCAGATAGTCGTCGTTCCAGCGAACCGAGAAGTCATACGAAATAGGAATGCCGGTTTCCCGAAGAACTGTCAGATCCTGTTCAATATAACTGTTCAAGCTCGTATGGATCACGGCAAATTGTTTGATGTAATTCAGATCAGTTTCGGTAAATTTCCATGCGTTTTCCTTGGCGATCCCGCCCTTATTCGATCCCAGAAACAGGCGTTCACCGTCTTCAAGGGTAACGCGCGCATAGCCGTTCTCACCCTCATATTCGCGGCAATGGCTGCGGTCAATGGTCAGCTCGTCCAACACCTGCCCGATATACCGGGCGACTTCATCGCTGCCGAATTTGCCTAAATAAGCGGACTCCATTTTGCACATGGTAGCGTATACACTGAAGTTCAAGGCGTTTCCACCAGGGTACATGATGCCCTGGTGGATGTACTTATCTACTACATTGTCGCCAATTCCGATTACTTTATATTGTTTCATATGAATATCCCCTCTGAAGGCTGCTGAAATGAGTACGGATTAATATTCAACCTTCCACATGTATCTGCGTGTGGTAAGCGGATGTTTTCTTTCCACCGCCAAAGCTTGATTATAGATGGGGTACACGTTGTTAAACAAGGAGTGATTGAAATAGTCAACGACCGAGCTATCGATGGTGGACAGTCCAAGATCCTTCGCGTCCAGCACTTCCACCCGCTTAGCGTACCGGTTAAGGAAATCCAGCGCTCTCTCGTCAAGTGCCCGGGTACTACCTTCCGATACCTGAAGGACGAACGGAATTTCGGCGTCCGTAATCTCAAACGGTCCATGGAAGTATTCACCGGAATGGATGCTCGCGGAGTTGATCCACTGCATTTCCATAAAGATACAGATGCTTTCCATATATGCCGCACCATACCCCGCTCCACTGGCCATCGTATAGATGACGGAATCGTCTTTGTGGTTTTTGGCAAACGTCAGGGCTCGATTCTTTACATGCTTGGTTGCCTGTTTTACAATCCGGTCGATTCTTGAAACGCCATCGAGGAATTTCTCGTAATTCGGGTACCCTTCCGTCTGTTTCAGAATTTCCACTGCGGTCATAAGCGCTTGGATCGTTTTTTCACCAGCGATATCTTTATTCTCTCCAAAGCTATACTTGACCACGTAATCCGCAAATTCCGTAATAGGAGAATCTTCGATCCAGGTGAGTGCGATAACCGGCACGCCCGCTTTTTTACCCAGTTCCGCAGCTTTTACCGTTTCCGGCGTGTTGCCTTTATGGGAGGCTACGACCAGGACCGCATTTGCACCGAATGCCTTAGGCGTGTTATGCACGAACTCATTACTGTTGTATAGGCCTACTTTAATGTCCTTAGCTTCCTTCTCAAGAAATGTCTTTGCTGGGTAGAACGCTCCGTAAGAACCGCCGCAAGCGACATAATAGACCTGCTTGATGCCGCCGCCCTCTTTTTTATCCGCTATAATCTGCTCGATAATTTGTTTCATATCCATTCTCCCTCTCCCTTGTATGATACATATTATGATTTTCCATTCCACGCCGGCTTTTGTATGGGAATGTTATGGACAAATAATAACACAAAGCAATACATGATACAAGAGAGGGCTTTCATTTTTTATAAAATTTCTTATTTGAGCTCATTACAATCGTTTGCAGTAATATTAGGAGAGCAGAGTAATGTAAACTGTTAACAAATTGTCTATATTGTTATACTATAGAAGTATGTGGTCAATACAATGCAATACATTTCGTTGGACAGATGTCCGATAATCCGGACGTAATATGGATAGACCTCATCTATTCCTTGCCACAGAGCCCGTTTTATAATCGATTTTTGAACCTGGAGGTATAACAAATGCTTGACCCTTCCGAATCATCTCCACTGTACAAACAGCTGCAGGAGAATATATTGGATTCTATCCAAAACGGCACACTGAAACCGGGGGACAAACTCCCTACAGAGCTGGAATTAAGCGAAACGAATCAGGTAAGCCGTGTCACAGTACGGGCCGCTCTGGATTCACTCACCTCGGGTGGTTATCTGGTGCGGATTCCGGGTAAAGGCACGTTCATTACTAAAGACAAGATTCAAAAAAATGTCGCCGAAACGATCGGGTTCAGCGATACGTGCAAGCTGCAGAACAAAACACCCGGCGCGAAAGTCATCAAGTGCGTAATTGAAGAAGCCACCTTATCGGATCAAGAGCATCTGGGGCTGAACCCGGGGGACAAAGTCATCAACATTGAACGCATCCGTTATGCCGACAACGTTCCAATCTCCGTGGAGTATTCGCGGTTCCCCTCCTCCTATTCTTTTTTGCTGCAGGAAGATTTGAACGATAAATCGCTTTATGAAATTTTGAAGAGCAAATACAAAGTCTCCTTCGGGCATTCAAGAAAATATATCGTAATGGAGTACGCCTCCTTTGATGTGGCTACCTATTTGAATATTGAGGAAGGTTATCCGCTGCTTAGTATCACAAGCACAGTCTCCAGTCCGGACGGACAAAAAATCCATCGCTCCAAGCAGCTCATATTGGGGGACAAATTTGAGTTGATTGTCTGACTTGCCGGGATGATATCCATCCGCTGGATGTTCAGGGGAATTTCCGGAGGATCTGAAAAAGTAGTCCGCGTAACAGAGAAGGGCTGCCTCTCTCGCAAAACCTTTGCGATTGAGACAACCCTTCATTCGTTTCCTGTATGAAATAAAAACATAGAACAATTCTATGTAAAGTTGACTTGCCTAATCCGTAATTCCAAAATCATGAAGCAGCTGCTGCTTGTCGAGCGCAGGCAGACCCAGCGGTTCGCGAAATTTCTGCAGCTTCACCAGCAGATCCTCTTCTTTGGCATAGACATAAGGGCTCTTCCAGACCGAATCCAGTGTAATGAGCTCACTGGATGAAGGCTTCATGGATTTATAATTCAGAATCCAGTCACGGAGCTGAACTTTGTCGATATCGGTGCGGATATTCTCCCCCAGGATGTCGATGATATCCCCCAGCTGAGCAATCCCGTTCACGGAATCCAGCTTACCCAGAATCAGGTTCAGGACCTCCTGCTGCCGCTCGTTGCGGGATATATCTGAGGATTCTGCCGTTCCCCGGTTCGATTTGCGGTAACGGACGAAATCCAGCACTTCCTTGCCGCTTAAATGCTGCATCCCTTTAGTCAGATTAATGTTTGTTCCGTCCGCATTATCTACATAACGCATATTCATCGGCACATTGATATCCAGTCCGCCAAGCTCATCCACTATGCTGCTGAACGCCTCAAAATTAACCAGAATCATATGGTCAATGTCGATCTGCAGAATATTGCTGTAGAACTCCTTGGTCTTGCTTAAGTCCTCACCTTTGTTATGGGAGTAATAATAAGCGTAATAATAATTAGCCTTATGCGCGCCGATCTCACTGCTCGTGATCTTCATGTCACGGGGGATGGACAGGATGGACAGCTTTTTGCTCACAGGCTCATAGACCACCGGCATCAGCACATCCGTATTCAGCGTCCCTCCGCTGCCGCTCCGGTTGTCCACACCGGCGAGCAAGAACGTGAGCGGTTTATTCTCATCCACGGCATCCGCAGCATCAGCCTCGGCCGAAGCTCCAGGCATAGGCGATGTTGGACTTGCCGTTTCACTCGGAGTCGTTCCCGATGCCGAAATCCGGTCAAGTGCCCGTTCAGCCTTATAATACAAAGTTCCTGCATAAACAGCTCCAGCGATCAGACACGTACCCAGCACAACGGTCACGCTAAGCAGCGTTTTCCGGTTACGTGATTTGCTGCGCTGCGCTTTCCTTCTCTTGCTTCGCTCTTGCATTCCCTTCCTCCTGTTTACTCGCATTAGTATAAGGAATTATAGCATAGACCGGTGTTAATGCTCAAAAAATGGCAGAGAATAAGCTGACCGCTTGAGGCCTTTCACAAAATACTCTTTATAGGCAAGTTGCTGATTAAATAGCCTAGCGGCCAGACAAAAACCGCAGCCAAGCCGGCTGCGGTTTCCATCATTTGTAACCTGAACTATTTGCTTATGTGTGAAAATAATTACAGCTTGACCATTTGCCCCGTCTTCTGGGATTCGAATGCAGCCAAAATAACTTTCAGGGATTTCAGACCTTCTTCCCCAGAGATCGCCGGAGGTGTATCCGTTACGATGGATTTCACGAAATCATCAATGACACCACTCGGCACTTGTTTTTCATTGGTCGCCATAGCGCCCACTTTGTAGGTCTCGACCGTACCATTCGTAAGCTCCACGATCACTTCGTCGCCCGCTACAGTCCCAATCTTCATCACACCATGCTCGCACCATAATACGGTACTGTTGTCTCCGCCTCTGTATTGTGTCCAACTGGCAACCAGTGTTCCAATGGCGCCGCTCTTCATCCGCAGGATGCAGGCTGCGTTATCATCGACTTCCGTGCCTTCTTTATGCAGAGTGCCGATAAAACTGGCTATTTCGGATACTTCGTCGTTCAGCAAATAACGGATAAAATCGGATTTGTGTACGCCCAGGTCGCCCATCGCACCCATGATTGCTTCTTCTTTGCGGAAAAACCAGCTGTTTGCACCGTCTACACTCCAGCCCTCCGGTCCCGGGTGCCCAAAGGACGTGCGGAATGTAAGCACTCTGCCCAGTTTGCCGGAGTCGAGAATTTCTTTAGCCTTCACATGAGGCGGCATCAGCCGCTGATTATGTCCAACCATCAGGTACACTCCGTTTTTACGGGCAGCTTCGATCATCTGCTCACCTTCTTCAGCGGAACATGCCATGGGTTTTTCCACCAGAACATGTTTGCCGGCATTGGCCGCCGCAATAGCCATTGAAGCATGCAGATAGTTCGGCGTACATACGCTGACCGCATCCACTTCTTCATTAGCCAGTAATTCCTTGTAGCTGGCATAACCTTTGCCGCCATAGGTTTCGGCCATCTTCTCAGCGCGCTCCATGATAGGATCTGCAAAAGCAACCAGCTCGACGTGTTCACTCGCTGCATACTCTGGGATATGTCTGCGCCCGGCGATGGCGCCGCAGCCGAATACAGCAACTTTAATTTTTTTCATGTTAAATAGCTCCTTTAAGCAATGGATTATTATTGGTTTAAATAGTTTTGTTTAAGCCAGTTATAGCTGTTCGATATACTTTCAAGCGGCGGGTTCTGACAGACATCCTGCTCCACGATCAGCCATTGCACCCCCGCTTTCGCTGAGGCCTCAATAACCGCAGGCAGATTAACGGAACCCTGTCCCAATTCAAGCGTTATCATCTGACCCTGCTCGTCTTTACTGAAATCCTTCAGATGGAGAAGCGGCAGACGTCCGGCATATTTGTGGATATACTCGATCGGATGCTGTCCAGCGAATTGAACCCAGCACACATCCATTTCCACTTGAACCGCAGCCGGTGTGGTTTGCATAAACATGCCATCAAATGCGTTATGTTCTCCGGCCTGTCCTATAAATTCAAAATCATGGTTGTGATAACCAAAAATCAATCCCTGCTTACTGACTTCAGTTCCTATTTCCTGCAGCTCGGAGAACAGTTTGCTCCACTCCTCACTGCTTTGAGGACGATCCTCGGGCATTAGAAAAGGACAGATCATATAAGCTGCACCGATAGTTTTGAGGTAGTCAATCTCTTTTTGCAGATCCTTACGCATGGCTTCCAGCGAAACATGACTGCTGAATCCTTGGAGACCCAGCTCATCAAGCAGCGACTTCATTTGTTCAGCGGGAATATCTCCATACCCGGCAAATTCAACACCTTGATAACCAAGCTCCGCTACCTTACGGAGTGTTCCTTCGAAATCCAAAGCGGTTAGATCACGGAGCGTGTATAGCTGCAACCCGATATTGATCTTGTTCATGACAATAAGCACCTCTGTCTACTTAAAATTTTATTGTTCTCTCTGGTATCATTCTAGTGGAATACAGACTAAAATGAACATATACAATATCGACAGAACATGAACTATTTGCTCTGAATTCGTTGGGAGGGTCATATTCGTGGACACGTCTCTGCTCATCTGCGATCACTCATATCACTATAAGCCGTTTAACCACAATCTGAAGGGCGGATTACAGAATTACCTGTTCCGGCTGCAAACCGAAGGCTCCTGTGAAGTGACCTCACACGGCAAAGAGTACACTCTGAGCGGCGGTGATCTGCTGCTGCTCCGGCCAGGCGACGATTACCAGCTGACGGTGAAGGAACCGGATCATAAGGGACGCCTGTCCAGCGGAGATTATTATCTGTTCTGCGAAGGCCCCTGGATTGACGCCTGGTGGAAACGGAGGAACCGTCCGGTGGCTAACCGGATTGGCCTGGATGACAAGCTGATTGGCTTATGGCGCAACCTTCTGCTGGAGAAACGGCGCGGTTCGCTTGAAGAGGATGCCGAGCTGAAGGATGTGCTGCTGCGCAGCCTCTGCCTGTATATCGACAGAGCGATTACCGAAAATGTACAGGCGGACCGGAAGGGTACGGCAACTTTGAAGCTCAAGCGGTTTATTGAAGAGCATGCCACGGTCACCTTTAAGCTTGAGGAAGCTGCCGGCTATGCCGGTCTTAGCCTGTCGCGGGCAGTAAGGCTGTTTAAGGAGCATTACGGCAAAACCATGATTCAATATGCGATTGAGATCCGGCTCAAAGCTGCTGTAGAGCAGATCAAATACAGTGAATTGACGCTGGAGCATATTGCCGAAACTTGCGGTTTCGCCAGCTACTCTTATTTTCACCGCGTGTTCCGGGCTCACTTCGGCGTCTCTCCGTTAGAATACCGCTTGAAATGACACCAAAGAGGCTCAGTTGTCACTGAGCCTCTGCTAACGACAGCGATACTCCTCATGCGAAAGCTTTATTTCCCCATATAAAAACGCCGGTATCTCATTACTTTTTTATACATGGATTTATCCTTAAGCTGATTAAAGATATAGGGATCGGGATTCATGTTCACTTCAATAATCCATGGCGTCAGCGACCGGTCCAAACCGACATCTACGCCAATTTGCCGAATCCGGGGGTAGGTTTTCTGCATATGAGCCGCCATGCGGGTACCCAGTCTATTTAATTCCTCTGTCAGTTGCGCAAGCCTGCGCTCCGAAAGATGGGTCGAGAGCAATTTCTCAATCGCCATGGGTTTGCCGCCGCTGTGGTAATTCGTCACTATTTTGCCCGGATGCCCGAGCCGTCCGATAATCCCGGTAGCTTCCCATACGCCCTTGGGGCTTAACTGTACCATCACCCGGATATCAAAGCGCCGCCGGTTATGCTTCAGCAGGTGAATCCCTTTTTGAATCAAATAACTCCTGCCGCCAGTCTTCTTCGCCAGACTTTTGTGAAAGGCCGCAAAGCTGTCGAAATGACGGACGGTTTCTTCATACTGGTAAGTAAAGCCCTGCCGTTCCCCCCGCTCCGCGCGAATGACCCCGTTGCCATAGGTTCCCCGTTCCGGCTTGACATAGATCATTCCATAGCTGTGGATCATCTGCTCCAGATTACGTTTGCTGAACTTCCGGGTGTCCGGAATAAAGGGCCTGATCGAAGCGTTGCGCAGCAGCAATTTGGTCTTGAGCCATTTGCTCTGCGGTAAGTTAGCATGTTTTGCCTTCACTCATGCACTCTCCTGTCTGAGAAGGGATGAATCCCCTCCCTGATTTACATAGTCACTGCATCCTATGCAGAAGAGGCCCCCGCTGAATTAAGCATCTATCCCGTATAGGTTAGATTATCTTTACGGTGATCTATGCCCGGTCATGAAGTGAATTCTCGGCATACATTAGTGCAGACGCTCATGTCAATTTGTGCACGGAGATGAACCTATGTCAGCAACCTCAGCAGGCTTAAGTGTTAGCGGTCCCGCGATAGATGTCCTTATTCCGGCGATTGAAAAGGACCTGGCGACCCTCCCTCATGTGATCGACAGTCTTCGCCGTTATGTCAGCCACCCCATCAGCAATATCTATATTGTCTCACCGGACAGCAGCAAGATCAGAAATCTGTGCTCACGCAAAAACTGTATCTTTGTCAATGAAACCACCGTTCTGCCGTTTACTAAAAAAGACATCCGTTATTCCTCCTCCCGCTGGAACCGTTCCGGCTGGCTGTATCAGCAGCTGCTTAAAATGAACGGTGATCATATCTGCCGGGAAAGTCATTTTCTGGTCATTGATGCCGATACGGTGCTGATTCGTTCCCACCGGTTCCGTACCGGAGGAAAGAGTATCTTTTATTGCCGCAACTGGAGCCAGCCGGAATATTTCCGCACCTACCGGAAGCTGCTGGGAACTGCCGCCCCTTCACCCAAATCCTTTGTCACCCATTACATGCTGTTTGAGAAAGCAAAACTGGCCGGACTAAAAAGAAAAATCGAAGCCCGGCACGGGATGTCATGGCATGCCGCCATTATCCGAAGTATCGACAAGAAGAAACAGTTCGGCTTTTCCGAATTCGAGACCTATGCCAATTATGTCTACAGCGGAAACAGCGCCGCTGTGATATTGAAAAATGCCAACAATAAGTCGCTGAAGACCTCAGCCGCTTCTCTGGGAAAAGCGCAGATTCGGAAGTATGCCCGTACGTACCGTTCGCTTTCCTTCCATCAGCGTAAAGGATATTCCACTCCCCCCAAGCATTAAGGAGGCAGACAGCCGTGCATACCATTCTTTTATGCGGCGGTTCCGGACAGCGGCTGTGGCCGCTGTCCGGACGGATCCGTTCCAAAATGTTTCTAGAGCTGCTTCCTGCACCGGGCGGAGGCACAGAGTCCATGCTTGGACGGGTATGCCGCCAGCTCAATCAATGTGGACTGGGTGAATCGGCGTTGTTCGTGACGCATAAGGATCAAAAGGCTCTGACCCGGCGGTATACCGGAAACGGATACCCGGTAATTGGGGAGCCTTATAAGCGCGGTACTTTCACTGCCGCCGCGCTTGGGGCACTCTACTTGCACTCCACCGGAAAAGCTAAACCCGAAGATACCCTCTGCGTGGCTCCGGCAGATATGTTTGCGGATGACGCGTTCTTCCGTTTATTTCATCAGTTCACGGATACATTGGCTGCCTCACAGGCAGACCTTGTTCTGCTTGGGACAAGGCCCACCCATCCCTCGGACCAGTACGGCTACATTGTCCCGGGAAAGGGGACGATTTCAGCCTATTCGCCCGTCCTTTCTTTTGAAGAAAAGCCGGTCATCTCCAGAGCCCGGGAGCTGGTACGGGAACATGCGTTATGGAACTGTGGAGTTTTTGCTTTTTCTCTGCGCTTTATGCTGTCGCATCTGGAACAAATGGGGCTGCCTATTGACCTCGCCGCATTTACAGACTTGTACCCCGGATTTCCAGTCCGCAGCTTTGACAAGGAAGTAGCTGAGCGCAGCAGCAAAGCCGTCGTGCTGCCGCATGAAGGCGAGTGGCGTGATCTGGGAAGCTGGGAAACACTGACTGCCCAGCTGAATCATCCCGTGATTGGTGCAGGGGGAATTTGGGGAGAGTCGGGTCATACCCACATTGTCAATGAATTGAACATTCCGCTGCATGTGATCGGCGTACCCGGCATAGTTGCCGTAGGAAGTCCCGAGGGCATTCTGATTGCCGGCAAAGCAGAAGCAAATGCCATTAAAGAAATCCTCCAAGACGTTTCCGCTGCACCGAGGTATGGGGAAACTGAATGGGGGAGCTTTACCGTGCTGGACGAGGCAACCAGCGGTTCGGGGCTTGTGCTTACAATTAAATTGTCCCTGCTGCCGGATCATGCCCTGCCTGAAATGCCCTGTCTTCATTCCAGCAAGAGCTGGATGATAGTGTCCGGTCATGGAGAAGTCGTTCTGAACGGATCGGTTGCTGCGGCCCGCACAGGTGAGATATTTACAATGGTTCGGGGAGATCGGCATGGAATCAGGGCTTTCACCGCCATGAAACTGATTGAGATACGGACTCTCGAAGAAGAGAATGATGATGACGATAGAATCTACGACTCGTAATCAGGGATGAAAGGGTTAGAAAGCGCTGACGCATTTTGAGGAGATCATCCGTTTCGATGAAATCATCCAATGAATTCTTTTCAAAGTATGCTATCGTTGCCTCGGGCAGTTTGATATAGCACATTGAAACTGCCCAGGCGACGGCCATTTTCACATAATACCCGCCATGCTTGTATAACCGGATTACATATCAGCTTGACAGAGTCCAATAGTCATTATACAATATTCAACGTTGAGTAATGGAGGTGGAAAGCGGTTGACACGATTACTTGTACTTGGAATGCTGAATGTTCAGCCTATGTCTGGTTATGATGTGCAGCAGGGGCTGCAGATGACAGATGCGGAACGCTGGGGTGGGGTGCTGATCGGTTCTATTTATCATGCACTGAAAAAAATGGAGCTGGAGGGTTATGTTGCGGTCACAAGCATTGAACAGACCGGGCATCGCCAAAAGGCGATTTACACCATTACTGAATCCGGAAAACAGTATCTGCAGGAGCTGATCAGCGATGCGCTAAAAGCTTCTTCTGTGCTATACCCTTCGAAGATGTATTCCGGTTTATCCTTTTATGAAAAACTGCCGCCGGAGGAATGCCGAAGAGCATTAGAACAGCAGCGCAGCACTCTACAGGATGAATACGACGCTGTGAAGCAAGGTTTTGAAGCCAAAGATGCAGCCATGCAGCATAACATCCCTCCAATGGTCATGTTGATCATGGATAATATGTTCGCTATTATCCGGCAGCAGCAGGATTTTGTTGAAAAGGCGCTGGCGCTTTTGGATACACAGGAATAAACACTCTCCCTCATAACTGAGGGAGAAAAAAATGCCCCTATACTCAACGATGAATAAACAATGTGAAGTAAAGGAGAGTGGAAAGGATGAACCTCATTGAAGCCAAAGGTATCCATAAGCAATTCCATAACCGTGAGGTAGTAAAGGGAATTGACCTGGAAATCAGGCAAGGAGAAGTTCTTGCTCTGATTGGCACAAACGGAGCCGGAAAATCAACCACCTTGGCGATGCTGTTGGGGATTTTGCAGCCGGATTCCGGCGAAATCACACGCTGGAGGGACGATTACCGTGCGCATATAGGTGTGCAGCTCCAATCGACTCCATTTTTTGAAGGATACACAGCTGAAGAGAATCTTGCACTTTTTGCGGCACTTTATCATGTGAAGCTAAGCAAGGCACAAATACGAAACAAGCTGGAGGAATGCAACTTAGCAGATGCAGGAAAAACACCAGCCGCCCGTTTGTCCGGCGGACAGCAAAAGCGGCTTGCCATTGCAGTCACTGCGATACACAATCCCGATTTAATTGTTCTTGATGAACCAGCGGCAGGGCTTGATCCCCGGGCACGTCAAGAGATTAGAAGAATGATTGAGCGGCTTGCCGGGAACAAAGTGACTGTGCTGTTCTCCTCTCATGATATGGAGGAAGTATCCCGTATCGCTGACCGCTTGATTTTGATGGATAACGGACAAATTGTTGCTGAGGGACAACCGGAAGACTTGTTGCAGCAATATCATGCTGAAAAACTGGAAGATCTATATCTTCAGTTGACCGATCATGCTTAGATTAGGAGGCAAATACAATGAATACAATATTCAGACTTACGCTTAAATCTGCAACCCGTGATCCATTTTTATTATTTTGGTCGATTGTGTTACCGATAGGCGGAACCATTGGCTTAGGAATGTTTATAAAATCTCCGGATTACCCTGAACGCATACTAACCGGCATGATGGCCGTCAGCATTTTGTTCTATTCATTTATGACCACATCCTTCGCGGTCCTGACACAGCGCCGAAGAGGTGTATACAACCTGCTGCGTGTAACCCCTATGTCTCTCTGGAAATATATATGCAGTATTTCAGGGGCATGGACACTGACTTCTCTTGTGTGTGCAATCCTCGTATTGATATCAGGTATTTTTGTTTTTGAGCTTAATATTGCAGTACGTTCGATTGTTGCATTGATTCCGGTAATAATCATCGCCACGATTAGCTATGTTTTTCTTAGCTTTTTTGCTGCCAGCCTGAGCCGGACGGAGAACAATGTGAGTATCCTGACGAATATGATTACCATTCCGCTATTGCTTTGCAGCAGCGCATTCTATTCCTTAGATGGTGCCCCAGGGTGGGTTCAGACGCTTAACCGGATTAACCCTTTTCAATGGTTTATCAACGGATTGCGCAATTCTCTGGCCATGGAGTGGTCCGGTTACTTTATAAGTGTGGGCCTGTTGGCATTGATGGGGGTTGCCACCTTTTTATTGGCATTAAGAACATTCAGATATGCTGATATATAAGTATCCCGCAGATTGAAACAGCGGCAGTCCTGGACACGAAAAACACGCCCAAAATGCCGCTGTTTTATTGCTTTTCGTTTGCGTCTTTTACCAAGAAACCCAGAAGACCTTTGGCATAAGGTTCTGGTTGACCTAATACTTCTACTGGGGTACGGTCAATTACGGTTGTCATTTTAATAAATGACCCTATCTGCTCATCCATAAAATCAATGTCCAGCTTGTCTAAATATCCGTTGGGTCCTGTTGCACATAAATAGTCAGGCGCTGGAACAAGTGAGATATTCGGTATCCCGGCGTCAAATAACGGTTGCCCTTCGCCGAAATGTATATTGTTTATCGGTTTCAACGTTATACTTCTCACTTTCGTTCTTCCCTTAAGCGAATCCAAATAAATTGTATTCATCATCTCATTTGCTGTATACACAAGTTCAGTTTCAAGATTTCCGGTGTCGCTGTATCGGCTATTCTCCTGATTATCTTTCCATTCCCTGCATCCCAACTGCTCCAGTGTAAGACCTGCCACCGCCTTCTGATGGCCTCCTTCTCCGTCCCAAAGTTCAGGATGATCATGCAGCCAGCGTGTAGTGGCTTGACCCTGTATACCGAATTGCGGAATTTGAAAGTGGCCTGTAACGAACACAAACACTAAATCCCTTTGACGCTGTTCCAATGGAAGCTTTGAGAAATACTCTGCCATCGCCAGCAGGCCAACCCCTCCGTTTTCCTCACAGGCATTCGGTCCGTCTGTATGGGTATTGATCAGGATATTTTCGCTTCTATTCGTTCCCGGAAGAATGGCATAAAGCGTATCGCTATCTGCATTTTCCTTGATTTCAGCATGCAGTACTAAACGTGCTTTAGCATGCCGGAGGGCTAGCTGCTTCAATTGATCTCCCGTGTTCCCGTCTACCCATAGAGCCGGACAAGCTTTAAGTGCAGTTGTGAATGGAAGGTATTGCCCCCTAACGTTTTCTGCGGATATCTTTTTCCAGACACATACCAAGCCTAACACTCCAGCTTGTTGTGCCTCTACTAAATCCGGACCTTTCATTAACGAACTAACAACAGAATTTCTTAGTCCGAAAGGAAGCTTTGCGCTTTTAGGAAACGAGGTTCTTTTTCTAAGTGCTACCGAAGAGGGAAGTTTAGAAACGGTTACTTCCACAATCGCGATTTTTCCAGCCGCCTGTTTGAAATTTCCGGGTCCTGAACCACAATAGATCAGTTCACCCACAACGCCATCCTCTGTGGTTGTTCCTGAATAGGGATAGTAGGACGCAACGGGATATTCCTCTATGCCGCCTTGTTCCACCTGCACAAACAGATTCCATTGCTTCGCTTCCCATTTTGTGAATAAATGCTTGTCCCGGTTGACTTTCAGTCCCATGTCCGTTAATTCCTGTTCGAAAAAATCAATCAGCTTTCTATGTGCCTTATTTCCAGTAAATCGCGGGCCCCCTCTATTCAGCTCTTCTTGCCAATACCATAGCTTATCTTTGTCAGGAAGGATGTTGCTATTCATAGTACATAGCTCCTTTTTGCTGTAGCTCAACTTAATACTTTTCTTCATCACTGATTCCAGTATAAAGGTTGAAGTATACTGCAAGGTCAAGCTCCTCCTAAAATTAAAGACCCGCAGAGGGAGGTCATCCATCCCTTCTGCGGGTCTTTTTTGTATTTAAGCATCGCTTTTACATTAGAACAAATTTTTAAAAAGCAATCCCATCAGCACAGCAGATTCTTGATTTAACAGTGAATCCTTCGGCCGATAATGTACTGTTCCATTTGTTACTGTAACATCAGGACCATAGAGATGAAGGCCCACTACGAATTGCACACCTTCAGATGCCCATGGGCTGACATCCTCGCTTAGCTCAGCCTTTACAGGTTCAACCATTAAATTTTGCTTCACCAGCCTCCATACTATAGTACCTGCCTGCTCCCGGGTCACAGGCTCATCCGGGCGGAAGCTTCCATCCGAAAATCCCGATACGGCTCCGCTTTCAACTGCAGTCTGAATAACTGCCTCATACCGATGGCCCTTAGTATCGCTAAATTGACTAGGCCTTGTAGAAAGCGGGAAATCTGTAAACTTGAACAACTGGGCAATAAATTTGCCCCTTGTCATGGGTTCTTCCGGCTTAAATGTATCCTGGTCCTGCTGAATCACACCCAATTGAACGAGCGAATAAATATATTTTGCGTAAGGATGGTTCTCTGGAACATCAGAATATTTCGCAGGCTCAGGAAGCTTCTCAGACCAACTCCCCGCTTTGTTGTAGGAGAAATATTCCATGTTCCCGTCTTTATCCGCATGGAAGCCGGCAGGTAATCCCTCCTCATCATAGAACAGCAGATCCTTAGACTGGCGTAAGACATGCTCTCCCAAAGGATCTGACACCAGCAGAGTTCCGTCACCAGCCTTAATATCGTAGGTCCAGCCAGGCATACTCAAATCCCGATATAACCCTTCGAATGGATGCAGTTGCTCTTTCGTAGGCTTCGGCGTTTTAATCACAGGACTTATCCCTTTATCAGGGAAATAGCGGTTCATAAACTGCTCAAAGAAGGGGGCCCGAAGGTTGCCTTTATCAGTGTTAAAAGCAATGAATATTCCCGTATTCTCTTCAGGCAGCAACCATAAATTGCTATGAAATCCGGGTAAATCGCCCCCCTTCTCGACGACAGTGTATCCATTGTAAGACGACGGATAAATAGTCTCCAGGCCATAACCGCTCCCCGGAATATCAGGATGAATAGTCACACTCTTCTTCTCCATCTCCAAGACTGAATCTTTCAATAAGATGTGTTTAGAACCCTGTTGTCCATAGTTAAGCATTGCCTGAAGGAATTTCGCCATGTCACTGCCTGTTGAGAACATGCCTCCTTCCGGACCGCTGTCAGGGATATTGGGGATCTGTGCTTGAGGTTTCAGTGTAATGTCATAAGGGGTAGCTATGGCCTTCTTTACCTCACTGTTGAACAGCACATTACTGTTATCCATACCTAAGGGTTCGAACAAGCCCTTTTTCATATATTCTTCAAAGGTTGAGCCACTCGTCTGTTCGATAATGTAGCCCAGCAGAGAAAATCCATAATTGTTATATCTGTAGGCTTCACCAGGTTTACGGGTAACAGTAGGCACTGTTGCTTTTACATAATCCTCCAAGCTGTAGGCTTTACCAGGCTCAGGGGAGCCCCCTAAATCAAAACCCGAAGTATGAGTCATCAAATGCTTAAGAGTAAGCGGGGACCCTGTTTTATTAGGAATTTGCAAATGAGGCAAATAGCCCTGAATATCCTTATTCAAATCAACCTTGCCTGCCTCAGCCAACTGCATGATCCCCACAGAGGTAAGCAGCTTGGAGACGGAAGCCAGACGAAATACGGTCTTATCTGCATCGAAAGGTTTCTTGGCGGCAACATCAGCGTAACCGTAACCTTGGTTAAGCAATACCTTGCCATCTTTAACCACAACAACTGCAGCTCCTACAAGCTGTTCTTGAATTTCTTTCTGTTTAAAAAACTGATTGGTGAATTCCTTTACATCTGCCTGTTCCAGCTTTACATCTGAGCGCTGAACGGGTTCAGCTTTCGCCAGTGCTGTTGAAGGCAGTATAAGCAAGGTGGCAAGGGCCAGCCCGAGGATTTTTTTCATCATAAATCTCCTAATCATAGAATTGGTTAGCATGCCATAAATAAAAGGGTCTGTATAGTTTGTCCGTAGGTTTCAACTATGATGTCATCTGGTAACTCCCTCCTTTGTCTGCATCGGTATCCTATACCCTTTCTAGTTTACGCAATCAATTCTTAACAATCTTTATTTGATTCTTAACTGTTTCTTAAAAACTCAGCCCAAATCATTTTGTGGTAGTATTTAGGATGTAGGAGGGGGTGCTCCAGTTGTGATCCTCCTAAAATTAAAGACCCGCAGAGGGAGGGGGTATCCATCCCTCTGCGGGTCTAACTTGTATTTCGGCCTGCTTGTATATTACAACAGATTCTGAATAAGCAATCCCAACAACACAGCCGATTCTTGATTTAACAGCATATCCTTCGGCCGATAATGTACTGTTCCATTTGTTACTGTAACATCAGGGCCATAGAGATGAAGGCCCACTACGAATTGTACCCCTTCAGATGCCCATGGGCTGACATCTTCACTTAACTCAGCCTTTACAGGTTCAACAATTATACTTAACTTCACCAGCCTCAATATCATAGCTGCTGACTGCTCCCGGGTCACAGGCTCATCCGGGCGGAAGCTTCCATCCGAAAATCCCGATACAACTCCGCCTTCAGCTGCAGTCTGAATGAAGGCCTCATACGGATGACCCTTAGTATCGCTAAACTGGCTAGGTGTTGAAGAAAGCGGGAAATCTGTAAACTTGAATAACTGGGCAATAAATTTGCCCCTTGTCATGGGTTCTTCAGGCTTAAATGTATCCTGGTCCTGCTGAATCACACCCAATTGAACGAGCTTATAAATGTATTTTGCGTAAGGATGATCCTCTGGAACATCAGAATATTTCGCAGGCTCAGGAAGCTTCTGAGACCAACTTCCCACCTTGTTGTAGGAGAAGTATTCCATGTTCCCGTCTTTATCCGCTTGGAAGCCAGCAGGCACTCCCTCCTCATCATAGAACAGCAGATCCTTCGACTGGCGTAAGACATGCTCTCCCCGAGGATCAGACACCAGCAGAGTTCCGTCACCAGCCTTAATATCGTAGGTCCAGCCAGGCATACGCAAATCCTGATACACCCCTTCGAATGGATGCAGTTGCTCTTGCGTAGGCTTCGGCGTTTTGATCACAGGACTTATCCCTTTATCAGGGAAATAGCGGTTCATAAACTGCTCAAAAAATGGGGCTCGAAGGTTGCCTTTATCACTGTTAAACACAACGAATATTCCCGTATTCTCTTCAGGCAGCAACCATAAATTGCTATGAAATCCGGGTAAATCGCCACCCTTCTCAACGACAGTGTATCCATTGTAAGACGACGGATAAATAGTCTCCAGGCCATAACCGCTCCCCGGAATATCAGGATGAATAGTCACACTGTTCTTCTCCATCTCCAAGACTGAGTCTTTCGTTAAGATGCGCTTAGAACCCTGTTGTCCATAGTTAACCATCGCCTGAAGGAATTTCGCCATGTCACTGCCTGTTGAGAACATGAGTCCTTCCGGACCGCTGTCAGGGATATTGGGGAGCTGTGCTTGAGGCTTCAGTGTAACATCATAGGGGGTAGCAATGGCCTTCTTTACCTCACTGTTGAACAGCACATTACTATTATCCATACCTAAGGGTTCGAACAAGCCCTTTTTCATATAACTTTCAAAGGATGAGCCGCTTACCTGTTCGATAATGTAGCCCAGCAGAGAAAATCCATAATTGTTATATCTGTAGGCTTCACCAGGTGTATGGGTAACAGTGGGCACTGTTGCTTTTACATAGTCCTCCAAGCTGTAGGCTTTACCAGGCTCAGGGGAGCCCCCTAAATCAAAACCCGAAGTATTGGTCATCAAATGCTTAAGGGTAAGCGGGGACCCAGTTGGATTCGGAATTTGCAGATGAGGCAAATAGCCCTGGATATCCTTATTCAAATCAACCTTACCCGCCTCAGCTAACTGCATGATCCCCACAGAGGTAAGCAGCTTGGAGACGGAAGCCAGACGAAATACGGTCTTATCTGCATCGAAAGGTTTCTTGGCGGCAACATCAGCGTAACCGTAGCCTTGGTTAAGCAATACCTTGCCATCTTTAACCACAACAACTGCAGATCCAACAAGCAGTTCTTGAACTTCTTTTTGTTTAAAAAATTGATTGGTGAATTCCTTTACATCTGCCTGGTCCAATTTTACACCTTGGCGCTGAACGGGATCCGTTTTCGCCAGTGCTGTTGAGGGCAGTATAAGCAAGGTGGCAAGGGCCAGCCCGAGGATTTTTTTCATCATAAATCTCCTAATCATAGAATTGGTTAGCACTCCATAAGCAAAAGGGTCTAAATAGTTTGTCCGTAGGTTTCAACTATGATGTCATCTGGTAACTCCCTCCTTTGTCTGCATCGGTATCCTATACCCTTTTTAGTTTACGCAATCAATTCTTAACAATCTTTATCTGATTCTTAACTGTTTCTTAAAAACTCAGCTCAAAGCATTTTATGGTAGTATTTAGGGTATAGGAGGGGGGATGGATTATATTCTTTAAAAAATTCAGTTTCTGGTTGCCGCTGCTTTCTTTGATCTGTTGCTTCATTAATTTATCTGGAAATGATGATAAAAACTTGCTACTGGCTTTTACCAGTCCGTTACTTTTATGGTTTGAACCTCAGTTGACGGATTTGCATCACTCTATGGAAAACGAGCTGCTTTGGCAGTATGTTCTGTATGCTATTCATTTTTTCTCATGGGCATTTATAGCGCTTCTTATAGATTGGGGAACCTCACGATACAGAGCGGCTAAAAATAACAATTAACCGAAGGTTTTTGGAGTTCGTGATGCGATATTTGGAATGTAAAAAAACCGCCGGGCACTTTGGTAAGTACCTGGCGGGTTATGTTGTCTATTCCAGAGGGATCATGGATCGAGCCGAGGCTTCATACTCTTGGGGGATGAATGGTTTGCTGGTTACTTCAGGTAGGTACCCGTGACTCCAATTCCACCGCTGCCGTTTAACACATACACTCTCGCATTTCCTTTACCGGAGCATGTCAGTGTAATTGTGCCGTTAGTAACGGTTTTGGAATCTCCGGTCACCGCATCCACGTAAGCTCCGTTCGGAATTCCGGTAAAAGTGGCATTTCCCGAAATCGTAACCAATGCAAAGCTGTCAATGCCTTTGGCGTTGTCGGTATATCTTCGCTTAAACGCCAGGTTGCCCGTTACATTCTCTGTAGAATACTGACCTTTCTGCAAAGCAGGAACCGCTCTTCTGATTAGATTGAGCTGTCTGATATGTTTGGCCAGAGGATAGTTGAGCGAGTCCGCAAGTGTGCCGGTAGCATTGGTATATCTGCCGTAATCTTGTACCGTAACACTGCCTTCAATGTGGTCGCCGTAGTAAGCGCGGCCTGTTGTGCTGAGCGGTGCGTTTGGACCTACATCGATAACAGACCCCTTTTTAAATTCGATTTCAGAGCCATAGAAAATGGCGGGGATTCCCCGGAAAGTGAACATCAGAGCGAGATTCTCAGCCCAAGTGTCCTGTGTACCGGCAAAGCGCTGATTTTCCGGAGCCTGGTCAGGAGCATAGTCATGAGAGTCGATGTAGGTTACATTCCAGGTTGCATCGTTATAGAATTGGTCGCCGCTTTTCATGCTGAATGCTTCCTGTGCTGACTTGAAGGCCCAATGCATAGGAAAATCAATTACATCCATACCCGATTTCTTCGAATAGTCAGGCGCATGATAGGTATTGCCGATCAGGAAAGCATTGTTCGAGGTAGGCTGTCCTGCTGTAGTCGAGTTGTCTGCCCACTCCTGTTCAACCGACGCTTTATTGGAAGCGTAGTCATTTGTGTTATCGCCCGGATACGATTTCGAAGATTTCCAGGTATAAAATGGTGTCGAAATTGCCGGAATCCCGCTGTTCCATACATCTCTGTAGCGGGTGGCCACTTCACCAAAGATAAAGAAGTCCGAGCCGCCTCTTGTCTTCCAGGCAGGAATAAAGTATTTATTAAAAATATAGCGGCTCACATGCTTCACTGTATCGAGACGGAAAGCATCTACACCCATATCAATATATTGGTTATAGGAGTCTATCAAATACTGGTCAACTACAGGATTTTCCGTGTTGAGGTCGACGCAGTCTCCGGCAATCTGCCCTGTCTGTACGGTATAAGATTCCCAGGAAAGACTTTTCTCCGTATGGTAAATGTTATTGTTCGTCCCCTCTGTCTTCATTAAGGCAAGTCTTGCCTGATATTGCTGATCGGGTGTCATGGAATCATAGTTTGCCGGCAGCTTATCCGTTATTTTGAGCATGTTGTTAACAGTGTCCGGCTTGGTCTCATCTTTCTTGAACATGGGAAACAGATTTTCTTCACCAAAGTTACCGGTATGATTAACGACGATATCCTGAATAACCTTCAACCCCTTGGCATGGGCCGCATGGATCAGCTCCTGATAGGAAGCGCCTGCCGATTCATACCTTGGGTCTACTTTGGCAAAATTGATCGGGTGATAACCATGATAATCATAACCGCTCGCATTCTCTACAACAGGTGTAATCCAGATGGCACTGAATCCGAGAGCTTTGATGTAATCGAGCTTTTGAATCAGCCCCTTGAAATCGCCTCTCCAAGCCGGGTCCGAATCCGGATTATTCGCCTTGGCATCATCCCATGCGTGCACGTTGTTGCTCGGATCGCCATCATAGAACCGCGAAGTGATCACGAAATAGATGCTGTCTTCCCGGAAATCCCCCGACTTTCCGATGTTGTAGACAAAGCTTTGTGTGGTTTGATTGCCGGCGCCGTCTATCACAAGAAACTTCAAAGTAGTGGTTTTGGAGATAAGTATGGAAGGGCCAGTCAAGCCGGTCAGTGCATTTCCTGAAATATAGGCTTTAGAACTTGCGGATGGTTCCGTACCATCGTCTGTGTAGTATGCCCTCGACGTTGCTGCCTTGTTATCTTTTATCATGAAGGATACAGTGACCTGGGACTCAGAATGCCCAACAGGCAAATTCGCTGTGATTGCCGGGGCTTGAAAGTCGGCATTTAAGTCAATCACATAAGCGAAAGAGACTACATTTCCTGCTTGACCCAATGAGTTCACAGCAAAAGCCTTGATGGTCAAAGAGGAAGCCACCTGAATTGGCGAGGTATACAAGGCCGATGCTGTCGTAGGTGTTGAGCCGTCTGTTGTATAGTAAATTTTATCGCCGCTATTGGTACTGGAAAGTTTCACTGTCTGGGCAGAATCATATGTTTTCGGCGCAGGAGAGACTGAAACCACTGGAATTTTGGGGATTTCCGGGTTGGCTTCATACCACACGTTATCCGTGTAATACCAGGACTCCTTCACACTGCGGGACAAATCGCCCGTCTGTTTGCCGCTGCCGTCATTAAAAATCAGACTCGCGCCCGCAGCATCAGCAATCGTATAGCTGTACCAGTCGTTCCCATCCGGCTTCATCAGAATTCCCGGCCATGCCCCGCTTGTTGGAACGGTTGCCGGGCTCAGATTCCAATAATGGATTCGCATCGCTGAATTCCAGCTTGAAGGTTTCTTAATGTGAACCGTTACCCCGGCTGCGGTAGCTGTGGGTGTCGGTGTTACGGTTGCCGTCGGTGTTGCTGTCGGTGTCGCAGTTGCTGTCGGTGTCGCAGTTGCTGTAGGTGTTGCTGTTGCTGTCGGTGTCGCAGTTGCTGTCGGTGTTACGGTAGCTGTCGGTGTTGCTGTCGGTGTTGCTGTTGCTGTCGGTGTTACGGTAGCCGAAGGAGTAGCTCCAGGCGAGACAGTCACATAGTCGATATTAATGTTTCCAGTGTCAGTGGAGTCGTATTTGTAAGCAACGGTATTATTTCCGGCCTGCAAGGAGAGCGTTTCTGTCTGGTCGCCCCATGTATCCCAATTGGCCAAGCTTGGTAACGTTGTCTGTTTTACTTTTATTCCATTGACATAAATGGAGAGGTTTTTGGCGCTGCCCGTTGCATTCGCATAGCGGAGAGTGGTATTATAGGCGGCCTGACTGGAAGTCTGGACGCTGAAAGTTGCAACTGCTCCGGGGGCGGTGTATCCATCCACAAACCCGGTCCCGGAATATCCGGCGTGGTTTGTATTTACTTTTGCACCTCCTGATATGCCTGCGTTCTCTGCTTCGTATTTCCCGGTAACCGGAATGGTGACCGTCCAGTTTTTCCCGCCATTGCTATCCCAGTAATCTGTCGGGGCCGTAATATGATAACAATAAATTAGTGTGGCACCCTCCGGCACATTGATGTTCGCCGTAAATGTGGTCCCATTCCTGGCCATAGCCGTGTCCACAGTATTCGTCCAGTTATTGGTAGTCCAGTGCAATGTCACAGCTGTCGCTGTAGAGCTTGTATAGGTGACCGTATAATCGGTATCGCTGGCCGAAGCCCCTCCTGATAAGCCGAATAAGCTGAAGCAAAGCGAAAAAATAACCAACCATGAAACTAATTTCCGAGCTGTTTTCCGTGCCAAATAAACAACCTCCTGATTAATTTTAATGGGATAGGGCGCGCAAACGTTTGCATCAAAGAGAAAAAAAAGAATAGCTTTTAATTTGACAACATTGGTCCATTGATCTCCTCCTCCGCGTGTACTTTTGGAAAGATCCATCATGTGTATACGCTTACAATTAGAGTCTTCAAGAAGTATCCGCTACGCTGTTACACAGAGTTTCATATCTCCAATGAATTTTCCTGTTATGATTATAGTCTCCATACATTTCCAGGTCAATGAATCTCTTTGCCTATTAAGCTGTAGCTATAGCTACAGAATTTTCCGATATATTCGTCCTGATTGTCGATTATTAAGCTACACTGTCAACAATTGTTGGGTCAGCAGTCCCCCCTTTCCACATGCGCAAATAAAAAAACGCAAGACCACCGCCTTTGCGGGTATCTTGCGTTTTAGAGCTAGCATTACCCTCCTAATCAGCAGACGGCCGGAACTGAAACCACTGGAAGTCAAACCGGCTGCCTGGCAGGAACAAGAAGGTTACAGTCCGGCTGCCGCTTACAGGCTCAAGGATAAATTCCCGCTCTGTGTAGCCGTCTGAACCGGCAAACTCCACAAGCTGCTTGGATTCAACCCCGGGACCGCTGAACAGCAGATGAAGCGTATTGTTCTCAAGTGCAGATCGCCCGCAGATTGCAATCCGTGTACATGCCTGCTCTCCAAAGTCCATCCCGTCAAACACGAGAGAAACATTGTTCCCGATGCCTTCGATAGCTGTCTCCGTGACGTTGAAGGTATCTCCGTAAATCCGGCTGTTATCAAGAGCGGCGAGCCGTTCATAGGCTTTGTGCTTGTGGACAAACCGGAACCCCTTCAGATGTATCTTCCGCCGCAGGACAAAGGAGAGGGAAGTGATGCCCGTCAAACGTTTGGGCAGCTTGTAGGTTTCCTCCTGATATACATTCCATTGTGACGGCTTCTGGTAGGTTACGATAGACAGCAGCCCGGCCCCCGGCTCTCCGGGAATGCCTTCCCAAATTTCAATCGGGAACTCTTCGCCGTCCAGGGAGAAAATAGGAAGAATGATTTCATCCGCCCCATAGTCGCCGAAATCAATCCGTTCGAAACAGATCCGGCTCTCCCCTTCCCGCGCCGTTGCAACGCCGCGATCATTGCCGTTGGTCAGGTTAAGGCTGGCCCCGCTGTGATAGCCGGCGGAAATAAATTCATAGGGGTCCAGATAAGCTTGGCCTAGCCCGGTGAGCTTGAATTCCATATGCGAATAGAGCCGAATCCCATCAGCACCGTTGGCAGTGCCGCAGCGAATGTACACATCCCCATCTCCAAGACCGGTAATGACCGCTGCATGACCATCCGCCTTAATAGCCGCTATATTGGCATCTATCCCTCCGGCATTGGTAATGCGCCACTCTACATCCTGAAAGGTAGCATTCTCCGGATGGAGCTTCACACGAACCGGAAGCGCGGGATGCTCCGCAGTAAGGACATTGCCCTCAGGACAGATCAGTTCCAGCTTGCGCACAGGAATTTCCGCAGCCGCCCTGCTCTGAATTTCTCCCGGTTCTTCCCTTGCCTCCAAAGGACAGTCCGCATAGAGGTATAACCCGTCTTCCGCAGCAGTTCCGGGCTCCGGTGCTGCGGACTGCAGCACAAGCCCGGCGGAAGGCATTTCCGGCGAAGAAGCACGCAGGATGATTGTGCCCGTCTCCCTGGTGCCGGCAATCACAGCGAGCAGCTTGCCGCTGAACATCTTGCGGCTTACACCTTTGTATGGATCGTAGTCCGTGCTGTCGCCATTATCCAGACCAACCAAACGCCCGGGGCCTTCTATACTAAGGCTAACCCGGTTATTGGCGTTTGCCACCGGAAGACCTTCCTTGTCAGCTGCGGTAATCGTAACAAAGATCAGGTCCTCACCATCAGCCGTAATTTGCTGCTTATCGGGAGTCAGGACCAGCGAGGCGGCATCGCCAAAGGAGGATTGCTGCTCCGTAGCAATCACATTGCCCAGATCATCATAGGCAACTGCACGAAGAACACCAGGAGAATAAGGCAGCTGCCATTCTCCAAGCAGTTTGTGTCCATTGACATGATCGATGTCATAGGTGCCTTGGGATACATCATTGAAGAACAGCTCAATCCGCGGAGCATTCGAGCAAACCCGGACATCAATGAGCTGCCCCTCCGAGAAGTCCCAGTACGGGAAAATGTGGATCATCGGATGGGTTCTGTAATCCGTCCATTCCGCCTGGTAAATGTAATAAGCATCCTTCGGAAACCCTGCCGTGTCCAATTGTCCGAAGTAGGAGTTTTTGGTGAAGTACGGAGTCGGCTCTCCGATATAATCGAAGCCGGTCCACAGAAACTGTCCGAGTGAATAGGTGGCATCGCGGTCGGCCGTGATGCAGGCCTCCGTGCTTTTGGCTCCCCAGCTGGTTGAGCTGTTGCCGAGGGAGGAGCACTGCTGATCATCGTCGGCCAGCACTGGCTGGGCCAGCGGGAAATGATAAACGCCCCGGCTTTGCACCGTTGAACAGGTCTCACTGCCATAGATGATCCAGTCGGGATGCTCCTGATGCTGGCGGTCATAATATTTCTCCCCGTAGTTGTATCCCGCCACCTTGACAATATCGGCGCATTTCTGCGCGTTCTCCCAAGGCATGTAGTTGGAGCCAATCGTTACGAAGGCATTACCCCTGGGATCGTGGGCGAGCACCTCATCCTGCAGCTGCCTTGTGACCTCCTGGCCGCGGGCATCAGCATGGGTGTCGTAGATCTCATTGCCGATGCTCCACATGATGAGGCTGGGATGGTTGCGGTCCCGCCGCACCCAGCTGGCCACATCCTTCTTCCACCACTCCGGGAAGAAACGGGCGTAATCATAGGGAGTTTTGCTGCGCTCCCACATGTCGAAGGCTTCCGAGACGATAAGCATGCCCATTTCGTCCGCCAGTTCCATCAATTCAACCGCAGGCATATTATGCGCGGTGCGTATGGCGTTCACACCCATTTCCTGCAGCAGGACGAACTGCCGCCGCAGTGCAGCCTTGTTGACGGCAGCGCCCAGACAGCCAAGGTCATGGTGCTGGCACACACCGTAAATTTTGACGTGGTTTCCGTTCAGGAAGAAACCTCTCTCACTGTCCAATTCCACCCGGCGGAATCCGAAGTTTTGCCGTTCTTCTTCAGCAACTTCATCCTGATCCAGCAGCTCCGTCTGGAGTGTATACAGACAGGGATTGCCGATATCCCAGAGCACCGGCCGGTCTACGGTCAGACGGCTGTGGGCATGAACGATAAGACGGCTGCCCTGCGCCGGAAGCGCAGATTCCCCATGTGCGATTGCCGTTCCGGCGTCGTCCAAAATGGTGTGGCTGAGCTTCAGGCCCGATGTTTCTGCTCCTTCTTCCACCTGCAGCTCACAGTCCACATCGACTGTCCAGGCTTCGCCGCCCGCATGCCGGGCGGCAATATAAATGCCATCGGGTGCTATATGAGTCTTCGGATAAGTCTTCAGCCACACAGAGCGGTAGATCCCGGCACCTGAGTACCAGCGGGAATTGGGTGATTCATGAATGACACGCATATTAATCGTATTGTCTCCCTCAATCAGATAAGGGGTAATATCGAATTCAAAGGTCGAGTATCCGTATTTCCATTCGCCCGCCACATGTCCGTTCACATAAAGCGTAGAATTCATATACACTCCCTCAAAACGCAGGGACAGGCGGCTGTGGGCTGGCACTTCGTCCAGGGTGAGGATTTTGCGGTACCAGCCCTCTCCGTTTTCATAGAGCCCTTGAGTGTTGTAGATCAGCCAATCATGAGGCAGCGAAACCGGCATCCAGTCCGCATCGGCGGCTACCTTCGCCAGCTCCGAATGAAGCGGCTGTTTACTGAAATGCCAGCCAGCATTCAGTTTTCTTTTGATACTCATATGGATAAGATTCCCCCCGTTTGTGGATTCGATCTCTATACGATTTGAAACACCGGCTGGTCTTTAACAAAGTGGACCGGAAGCTGTGGAAACTGCGATGACAGCCGCTCTGCCAGATAACTCATGCCGGGCGCTTCACTCTCTGCATGGCCCAGCATAATTAAGGCTTTACCCCGCCCTTGATGGGCTGCATCTCTTATATACTCTGGAGTCTCCCACTCCGGACCTTCTCCGGCTATGATTAAATCGAGGGACTCTTGTTCAAATAAAGGGATCACCGTGGCACCGTTGCCTCTGTAACCGACCAGTATTCCCACTTTGCGGCATGAAGTAGAGAGGCTGCCTGCTACACGCAAGTAAGGAATTTGAAGCTGCCGTTTCAGATATTCTGCAACCTCCGCAACCTTCATAGCAGGAATAGTCAGAATGGATGCAGAGGGCTGAAGTGACGAAACATATTTCTGCCAATCAAGCGCCAGGAGAAGGCCTTCCATGATCCCATCCGGTGTATAGCGGTGCAGGTAATCATGAAACCGGTAAATTCCCAGTCCCGAGCCTGCGATCAGATCAGCTTTTTGCTTATATACAGGGTCATGCATGAGCCAATCCCGGTGATTCTGATGGCTGAAAAAGACGCCTTCGTGCGTAATGATCAAATTGGCGCCCAAGGCAATAGCCTGTTCTATGACATACTGTGAAGCGGAGAAGGCTGTAACGATTCCCTGCACCTTCGTCTCCAGGCACCCTGGCTCCAGCTTGTCTACAGTTTCGTCCGGCGTAGCAATTCCTGCCGTTAATTTATCTATAATGCATCCGAAAGTAGGTATCATTATGTCCTCCTAATGTTTTGTGAGCATAAGCTCTATCAAGACTCAGGTCTATTCATTGGGATGTACAATAACCTTCAGGCTGCCGCTTTTGTTATGAATGGCCCGTTCGAGCGCTTCGCGGGTTTCTGCCAGCGGGTAACAGTCTGTAATTAACACACCTGCGTCCACGTCTCCCGAAGCCAAAAATTCGATTCCTTTGGGGTACGTATTGGCAAATCGGAAGATGCCGTAAATGTCTATTTCGTTATCCGCAATAAAGGGCACATTAAGCGGTATCTCATCCTGTGCAGGCAGACCTACGATAGCCAGCCTTCCCCCGCGCCGTATGGAATATAGTGCCAACTGCAGCGCCTTCGGATTACCGGCAGTCTCCCAGGCCACATCTACGCCGACTCCATCCGTTAATTGCTTGATGGTCTCTACCGCGTCCTCTTTCCTGATATTGATTGCATGCGTCGCTCCAAGGCGCAGCGCCGCCTCCAGTCTGACCTCCTCCAGATCGGTCACAATGATCCGGGAGGCCCCATGCGATTTGGCTGCCGCAACTGCCATCAGCCCGACAAGCCCCATCCCCATGATCGCCACCGTCTCACCTGCCTGCAGCCGGCTTCGTTTGGCCGCGTGGATGCCTACCGAGAAGGGTTAATTTATGCTGCTTTCATGGTCAAGGGCAGCTTATCTTGTCTTGTGACTTGTGAATGCTTGCTCATGTCCGTTCCCCCTCAGTAAATGACCCGTTTGCTGTTATCTTCGATGCCGCTCTTCCGGTAAAAGTACGTATTGATCTGGTCGCACCATTCCTTGGCATGACCGGCCTGCTCCTTCAGGCGGTCCTCCACCTGCAGGTAAAGACCTTCTGCAACCTTGTCCTTCAGACTGGTCCACATCGACAACAGCTCTGCTGCACGCTCCGCACCTTCGAAGTGGGCATCATAAATATGCTGGATCACGGTTTTCCCGGAATGAAGTATATGGGTATACGGAACATGGTGGAAGAACAGCAGCAATTCATCGGGACATTCCTCCAGAGAATCATAGCGCTCAGCATTGCTGCCTAGATATTGGGCACTGTAACCAGTGCCCGTCTTAACTGTCCGGTCTACGCCGATTCCCCGATGGTCAGCATAATGATAGGTGCCCCACTGCGAATACTCATAGCCGTCGACATTCGGTCCATAATGATGCTCCGGATTGATCATCCAGCCTACGCCCAGCGGTGCCGTGTAGGATTCATAAATCTCCCACGATTCCAGCAAAATCCGGCTAATGACGCCTGATACTACCGGGTCTGTGCCAAAGGTCAGCAAGATCCATTCACTGGCGATTTGCTCTGCCGTCAGCTCCGGATTCCAGGCCAGACGTCCGTATCCGTACAGATTCGCCTGTGCCAGCAGATGGCCGGTCCAATTCTTGTCATTGCCCACATTGGAAACTGCTGCAATTCCACTGTAACGGTTGCCCCATAGTGATCCATCCACGATATGCTTTACAGGGGAAGCCTCTCCTTTGGCATAGGTGTTGAATTCCATGATCTCTTTCCATTGGGGGACCAGATAACAAACATGGCGCTGCTGGCCGGTATATTCCTGGGCAATCTGGAATTCAATCACCTGATTGGTCCGCTCCAGAGCCCCGAACAGTGGCGATACAGGCTCTCTGACCTGGAAATCCATCGGGCCGTTCTTGATCTGCAGGATTACGTTATCGTTAAATTTGCCGTCGAGCGGTTTGAAATGGTCATAGGCTGCTCTGGCCCGGTCGGTCTTGCGGTCCCGCCAATCCTGCTTGCAGTTATAGACAAAGCAGCGCCAGATCACGATTCCGCCAAACGGTTCAAGCGCTTCGGCCAGCATGTTGGCCCCGTCGGCATGGTCCCGGCCATAGGTGAACGGACCCGGGCGGTTCTCCGAATCTGCCTTGACCACAAATCCGCCAAAATCGGGAATGGCTGTATAGATTTCGGCTGTTTTACTCTGCCACCACTTGCGTACTTCAGGGTCCAAGGGATCGGCTGTCCCTACTTCTCCTTCATGCATCGGACCGGCAAAATTAACGCTCAGGAATAGCTTGATCCCATACAGCCTGAACACATCCGCAATTCTTGAAACATCGGACAGGTACTTCGAAATAAACAGCGTTTCAAGTGCATGGACATTCACATTATTGATCGCAATGGCGTTGATACCTGCCGAGGACATCAACCGCGCATAATCGCGGATACGCTCCAGGTCGTCCGTAAAACGGTTGTTTTCATACAAAAACGATCTTCCCGAATATCCCCGCTCCACACTGCCGTCAAAATTATCCCAATGGTTAATCATCCGCAGCCCGTTTATTGGATTGACTACCTCGTCCAACCCTTCAATGCTCTGCAGGCTGCCGATCAGGCGCAGCAGGTGAAATACACCATAGAGAACACCAGCCGGTGATGAAGCGCCTACTGCAATGCAGTCATGTTCTTCACTGGACCGGATCGCAAAGCCTTCGGGGCCCACCTTTGCAAGGGTATCTTCAGCAAACACACTGGAAATCAATTCATTTCCTCCCTGGAAGGTGCCGATGGCAATACACAGCCCATCCGGTTCGGATGATACCTTTATGCCCAGCATTGATTCAATACCTCTTTGCCATTCCTGAAGCGCAGCCTGAACCGTATTGTTCATTTCGGCAACCTTCACGGCCCTGCACCATTTCACGTATTGATTATATGCGCTCCCTTGCGGCAGCACCGGATAACTTAACCAGGCATTGTATCCACTGTCAGCAAGAGTATGTTTATTATCGTTGGATGTTTTCATATGCAGATTCCTCCTTGTTCTGGCCTGAAGTAATTTGTCTTAGTGTACTGCTTCCCGGACGACGAATCCTTTTCTTGTAAAGGTGCCTTTCGTATTATCGAGGGTCAATTCAGTAAATACGGCTGGCACAATGTCATCTTTAATCGGAGCGATCTTCCACATGCTCGAAAAAGGGCAACACCTCATAACATTCTCCATCTCCCGGACTCGCGAGTGCTGAACATTATAGAATACATAGGCTTTTGTCATAAAGACTCCTTTCCGAAGCTCTGCTTAAGCTCCCTTGTTCTGCTTGTTCTAGTTCATCCTATCATGGGTCCGGCAGCCGGGAACATTGTCAAATCGAGCATTTATTTACCCAAATCAAGCAGAACTCAGATATACTGATATAGACAAACTGCATCCATTTTGATATCGATGATAAGATCCTGATTTCCCTGCTGAGCCGCCTGAATTATGTTCTCTTTGAATCCGACAGCACCATTGCCCATAAATTAGGTCCGGTTCTCTCTAAGCTGGTGGAGATTTCAAAGTCAATTGCCGGAGATATTACGATGTCCCAGCGAATGCGGCTGCAGTCCGCAGTCTTCGATCTGTTCGCCCAGCTGTGGGAGGCCTTTTCCATTGATGCTCATTTATCTTCGTCCACTCATGAAGCAAAGGTACTTTATGCAATCTTTAAAAAACGCAAAAAAAGAAATCGCCCTTTTTGGTAAAATGGAAGTTCCACCAACCATCTCAAAAAGGATCGATTTCTTTGTATATTCAATATAGGATGAGCTCGGGAAATTCAGTCTACCTTTTCTTCCTTAAATTTTCTTCTTCCGCGGCGCTGCTTTCTTGCGGGCTTTACTCTTTGCTGCAAGCTTTTCCTCAGCCAGCTTATGGATTTCTTCTATACGAAGCTGCTCTTGGCGGATCTTTTCTGCCGCCACCTGCTCCCTTTTCAGCTGTAAATCTGCCGCAGCTTGTTCCTGAAAAGAAGGATTGGCTGTTTTCAAATAGCGCTCAAAGGCTTCCGGATACAGAAAGCTTTTTTCACCAATGGCTTCCGAGAATAACACGCTTATCCGTCCGTCGATATGGCTGACGACAATTCCAGGGCCATACCCGGTATGATAGATTTGTTCATTTACCCAGTTCATTGCGGCAATGCTCCTTTCATCCACTCTACACACAACTTTTATCCAGCTCTTTTTTCAAATATTGGCCTGTATAGCTCGTTTCAACAGAAGCTACCTGCTCCGGTGTGCCTGTGCATACAATCGTTCCGCCCTCCGCTCCACCTTCAGGTCCCAGATCAATAATGTAATCTGCATTTTTGATCAAATCCAGATTATGTTCAATAACGACTACGGTATTGCCCGCATCGGTTAACGAATGCAGCACATCAATCAATTGATGCACATCTGAAAAATGCAGCCCGGTCGTCGGCTCATCCATGACATAAATAGTAGACCCGGTAGCCGGCTTCAGCAGCTCTGCTGCCAGCTTTACCCGCTGCGCTTCCCCTCCGGATAATGTGGTGGACGATTGCCCGAGCTTAATATAACCGAGTCCCACGCTGCAGAGCGCTTCGATCTTTTTGCGGATTTTTGGAATATTCTCAAAAAACTGAACTGCTTCCTGAGCCGTCATTTCCAGTACATCTGCAATACTCTTGCCTTTATAGTGGACCTCAAGCGTTTCACGGCTGTATCTTCGCCCTTTGCAAATGCTGCAGGGCACATAGACATCCGGGAGAAAGTGCATTTCCACCCTAATCAGTCCTTCGCCCGCACAAGCCTCACAGCGGCCCCCTTTTATATTGAAGGAAAACCGTCCCGGGCCATAAGCTCGAATCTTCGCTTCATTGGTGAGCGAGAACAGCGTGCGGATATTATCAAACAATCCTGTATAGGTGGCCGGATTGGATCGCGGGGTGCGTCCGATCGGTTGTTGGTCGATATTGATGATCTTGTCCAGATGCTCCATTCCTTCTATGCTCAGGTGGGCTCCGGGAACGGTATGAGCCCTGTTGAGTGATGCTGCCAGCTTTTTGTACAGGATTTCGTTGACCAGACTAGACTTACCTGAGCCTGAAACCCCTGTGACACAAGTGAATGTACCGAGTGGAATCGAAACATGAATCCCCTGCAAATTGTTGGCGGCTGCCCCTGTAATAGTTAGCTGTTGCCCAGTTCCGGCACGGCGCGTTTCAGGTACGGGGATCAGCTTTTGCCGGGAAAGATACTGGCCCGTAATGGAGCGGGACTCCGCCAGGATGTCTTCAAGTCCCCCCTGCACAACCACTTCACCGCCATTCGTACCGGCATAAGGTCCAATGTCCACGATCCAGTCCGCCTGCCGTATGGTATCCTCATCGTGTTCCACGACGATTAAGGTGTTGCCGAGATCACGCATTTTTTTCAAAGCCAGCAGCAGGCGGTCATTATCCCGTTGATGCAGCCCAATCGAAGGCTCGTCCAAAATATACAGTACACCCATCAGCCCGGAACCGAGCTGCGTCGCCAGACGAATGCGCTGGCTTTCACCGCCTGATAAAGTTCCGGCAGCTCTGGAAAGCGTTAAATAGTTCAACCCTACGTTGTTCAGGAACTGATATCTGGAATCAATCTCCTGAAGAATAGAACCGGCAATCTTGGAATGTTCCTTCGACAAGCTCAGATTTCTAATCAATTGCAGTTCCGCGTCAATGGATAACCTGCAGAATTCCGATATATTCAATCCATTAATAGTGACTGCAAGAATAACTGGAGACAGGCGGTCACCGTGACAATCCGGACAGGGCAATACGGACATGTACTCTTCAATTTCTTTCTGCATCGCCTCAGACTGTGTCTCGCGGTAACGCCGCTCCAGATTGTTCATAATGCCTTCAAAGGATTCTTTCACATACTTTCTTAGCACTTCACTGGGATGGTACACTTCAAGCTTCTCTCCACGGGTTCCATACAGCAGCCCATCCAGTGCTTCTTCCGTAAGCTCTCCTAGCGGAGTGTCGAAATTGAAGCCATACCTTGCACTTAGCGCTTCATAGTACATTTTGCAAAAAGAATTACTTTTGACATTGTTCCAGCCGTTGGCCACAATCCCGCCTGAGTTGATCGAGCGGCTTTTATCAGGAATAACCTTACCCGGATCGACCTTCAAATGCGAACCCAAACCTGAGCAGGCCGGACAAGCACCCTCATGATTGTTGAACGAGAACATACGCGGGGATAACTCCGGCAGTGAGATCGAACAGTAAGGGCAGGCATAGGTTTGTGAGAATAAGGTCTCTTCACCGCTGGCGGTTTGACGAATAATGACCAGATCGCACGAGAGCGACAATGCCGTTTCCAGAGAGTCTGACAACCTTTGAACATCTATGTCCTTCACTATCAGACGATCAATCACAATTGCGATTTGATGTTTTTTATTTTTGTCCAAGCGTATTTCACCGGATAAGTCATGAACCTCCCCATTCACCCGGACCCGGACATATCCATTTTGTTTGGCCTGTTCAAATACATGCTGATGCTCTCCTTTTTGGTCACGGACGACGGGAGCCAGTATTTCGTATTTGGTTCCGGTAGGTAGACTGCTGATCTGTTCCACAATCTGATCCACAGATTGGCGTTCAACCCTTCTCCCGCAGGAGGGGCAATGGGGAATTCCGATCTTGGACCAAAGCAAGCGCAGATAATCATAAATTTCCGTAACTGTCCCCACTGTTGAACGCGGATTGTTTGAAGTCGTCTTTTGCTCGATGGCTACCGCGGGTGAAAGTCCGTCAATTGAATCGACATCCGGCTTGCCCCTAAGCCCCAGAAATTGCCGGGCGTAGGACGAGAGCGATTCCACATAACGCATTTGTCCTTCGGCATACAGAGTATCAAAAGCCAGACTCGATTTGCCCGATCCGCTTACCCCGGTAAAAACTACGAATTGGTTGCGTGGGATGTTAAGACTGACATTCTTCAGATTATTTTCCCTGGCTCCGTGAACACTTATATATTTATGCATAAGGCCTCCTAATTCGAACAAAAAAAACACTCTTAAATAAATTCTATCATATGCATGTCAAGAGTTTTTACCATATAATGTAATTTAATCAGAATTTATTTTTTTATCCAAATAGGTTTGAACTATATTTTTCAGGGAAAACGCTTTAATTTGTTCACCTTCCGCCATGCTATACTTTGGGCAAAATCAGTTCCACTGGAGGGTGCTATGAATATTAACAATGAGGGTTCTTATTACACGCATGAATATAGAAATCTGTTCAGAGAGACTGGCTATACGGAAGAAGAGATTCAAGCAAGGCTTGAACAGGTATGGAACGATTTGTTCTACGGGGCTCCCGATGTGCGGATCTATTATCCGGCGGACAACGATAAAGCCTATATGCTGGATACCGGCAATTCCGATGTACGCTCCGAAGGCATGTCCTACGGGATGATGATGGCTGTGCAAATGGACAAGAAAGATGAATTCGACCGGCTGTGGCTTTTCTCCAAGGTGTTCATGCAGCATACGGAAGGACGCTACAAGGATTATTTTGCCTGGCACTGCAAGCCGGACGGCAGCCTCCTGTCCCAAGGACCCGCACCGGACGGTGAAGAATTCTTCGCGATGGCGTTGTTCTTCGCTTCCAGCCGCTGGGGTGACGGGCCGGAGCCGTACAACTATTCTGAACAGGCGAAGATAATTCTCCGCGCTTGCGTACATCAAGGAGAGCATGGAGAGGGAGACCCGATGTGGGACCCGGCGAACAAGCTGATCAAGTTCGTTCCCGAGTCTCCTTTCAGTGATCCTTCCTACCATCTGCCTCATTTCTACGAATTGTTTGCCCGGGAGGCAGACGAGCAGGACCGCACATTCTGGAAGGAGGCTGCGGAAGCAAGCAGAGTCTACCTGCATCAAGCCTGCCATCCGGTAACCGGCCTCTCCCCGGAATACGCAAATTTCGACGGCACACCCGCAGCTCTTCAGCCCCATGGCGATTTCCGTCATTTCTTCAGCGATGCCTACCGCGTAGCGGCCAATATCGCGCTGGACTATGAATGGTTCCGCAGCGATCCCTGGCAGATCGAGCAGTCGAACCGCATTCAGCAATTCTTTCGGGACATTGAACCTGCGGATTACCGCCGATACACCATTGACGGCCATCCGTTCGAGGAAATGGCACTGCATCCGGTCGGACTCCTGGCTACGCTGGCCATGGCCTCACTCGCTGCCGATGGACCAGATGCGGAACCGTTCGCAAGGCTCTTCTGGAATACACCTCTGCGCAGCGGGGTCCGCCGGTATTACGACAACTGCCTGTATTTCTTCAGTCTGCTGGCCTTAAGCGGAAATTACCGCATTTATCAGCAAGAATAAAGTAAATAAAGCATTAGACTAGCCCAAATACAAAACAGCGGCAGCCGTGGACGAAGTAAAGTCCTGGACTGCCGCTGTTTTATTGAGCTAACGTTTCCTGTTAGCGGAACAAGAAACTCCTTGTGCTACTCGATTTTACAAATCGTTCTGGCAATGCGTTAAGGGTTCCACTTTAACTACGAAATCCATTAAAGTGCCTTAGCCTTTGGATGAAATCATGAAGCTCAACATCTTTCCAGTCCGAAAGCCGTTCATAGTACACAGACTCTTTTTCCTTCAGCGCATCTAAAACTTTTTGTTGCCCGTAATCGGTAAGAGATAATACAATTCCCCGTCCATCATTAGCCGACGTTTCTCGTTTTACATATCCCAAAGCTTGAAGTTGTTTGACGAGGCGACTGACCGAACTTCGATCCATTGCTGTTGATTCAGCTAAAGCGGCGGCATTAGTGGCGCCATAGGAATACAACCAGCGAACAAGATGGAAGGCAGCAGGCTGTATGGAGGAATCGAATTTAGCAGCGGCTTTTACATTTAAGGCATGTGCAGAACTAATGAGAGCATTAAGCTGTTCGCCCAATTCAATCTCAAGTCTATCCCTAGGTACGTTTATCTCTTGCATTCTTAATCACCTTTCTTTAGGTTTAAATAAAACCTTTAAGTAATTGACATATATCAACTAAATCAATATAGTGGATATATGTCAACTAAATTCATAGGCGGGTTATAGTGATTATCCACTTTTTAAGTGTATCATAGGAGGGAGAAAAGACGATGGTTAATAAAGAAAATGTTGTCATTACTGGTGCTACCAGTGGACTTGGGCAGCTTGTCGCGCTCGAATTAGGAAAACGCGGATTTGATCTTATTTTGACTGCCCGGAGTAAAGAACGCGCCGAAATCACGAGAGAACAAATAAAGGAGCAGGCACCTTCAGCGAATGTTGATTTCTTTTATGGAGACTTTTCGTCAATTAAGGATATTTTACGGGTTGGGAGTGAAATAGCTGCCGAATATCCTAAAATTGATGTGCTGTTGAACAATGTGGGGATACATGCTTTTAAGCCTCGCATCACCCCCGAGGGTCTTCCTGAGATGATTACCGTCAATTATTTCGCTCCATGGATTTTAACACAGATTCTAAAACCTTCCCTGCAAAACTCGAGCCATGCCAGAGTTGTCAATGTTGCCTCTGAAGCTTCACGCCGTCACGGTATATTGAAGCTGCCAGAGGATTTAACAGATACAACTCCCTTTACCGCACGCGGCTCATCCCCTGTCTATGGAAAAACCAAATTATTAAATATTATGTTCTCGGCTGAACTTGCGCGGCGGTGGTCAGGAACGGGTATTAGCGTAAATGCACTGAATCCTGGATTTAATGTTACCGGACTCGGACGAGAACTTTGGTTCGCCCCCGTCCTCGAACGATTATTGAAAGCCCTGCACCTTGGAGATCCGCGAAGAGGAACCGATATTATTACCCGATTAATTGCTGATCCGGAATATCTAAATAAGACGGGTGGATACTTTAATGTCGGAACAGGACAATCCATTGAGCCAGACTCTCCCGGAGGAGATGATGCCATGCAGCGCAGGTTGTGGGAATGCACAGAAAAATTATTGAGAGAAAAGGGGTTTCTGTAGGCAATTCAACAAAGACAGCCGATCGCACTGACTGGCTGTCTACATGTCGTGTTTGAACTATCGTGTCTTGTTAGTTTAACCCTAACTTTTCCATAACCCGAGTTTATAAAATCTGTTTTGGCATGGGAATACCGCAAGATCGAATTTCAAACTTGTAAGGTAGATGTAAGGCAAATCGATAGCTCAGGCCAGCCTGGCAGGATAAGATTGGAACAAACGAAAATAGATTTTTTTGAAAAGGAGAATCGAGATGAGGCTGTTTGAACTGTTGCTTTTATTGTCGAACATCGGCTTGTTTGCATTAACAGTCCTATTAAAAAAAGGACGGCGTAGAATTCCAGTATTCGTTGCAAGCGGGATCGCCACACTTTTACTGGTCATTCATTGGACGGTGGAAGGATACAGAGTTCAGCTATTTCCCCTATATTGCATAACGATTATTTTTTTAGCCATTTCAGGGTATAGCTATTTTAAAAAAAACGGCCAAAAAAAAATCCCACGATTCATGTTGGGTTCAGCTTATACCGCTATAGCGATAATGCTGGTGGTAACAGCGGGTCTCATGTATGCTTTTCCTGTATCTAAACTACCTGAACCGACAGGCGAATTTAAGGTGGGAACGCAAACTTTTCATTTCGTGGATACAAATAGGGAAGAGATATTCGACGAAGCCAGAGAGGGTAAGAGAGAATTGATGGTTCAGGTATGGTATCCGGCTCAAGCTGGCACCGGCAAGTACACTCCCTTTATTCCCGATACCCAGATTTTACGTTATATGGCGGCGGACTATGGCCTTCCCGGGTTTACGTTTCAACACCTGAAGTACGTATCCAGTCATGCTTATTCGGGGACCGAAATCTCTTCGGCACAAACTTCATACCCGCTGATCCTTGCGAATCCAGGCAACGGCTCTTCCAGGTTCCTCCACACGTCACAAGCCGAACATCTCGCGAGTCACGGATATATCGTGGCAGTGATCGACCACACCTACAATACATTTGCAACCGAGTTTCCGGACGGGCGAATCACGACCAGCACAACCAACGACTTATTCTCGCCCGACCATGATTACCGGACAGGAAGAAAAATTCGCGACAAATTGGGAAAAGTTTTAACCGATGATGTAACGTTTGCGCTAGACCAATTCGAGCTCATCCAATCGGGGCATCTTCCAAGTCATCTAAAAGGGAGGATTGATCTCGGTCATGTCGGGGTGTTCGGTCATTCCATCGGCGGAGCGACGGCTTATGACGCTTCTTACGATCCGCGAATCGCGGTTGGAATAGACCTTGATGGAGGGCTTTATCGTCTGCGTGACAGAGAGGGTCTGCGAAAGCCGTTTTTATTCATCACCTCGGAAAGCTATTTCGAAAAGTTAAAAATGGTGATGGATAACCGGGTCTACACGGATGCAGAGCTTAACCGTATGGGTTCAACCAGAGAGTGGGAGGATCAAGTAACGGAAGACAAAAAGTTGGAGCTTGAACGGATGCGCGAAACGGTCGACGAAGGGGGGCAAGTCCTCTATATCGAAAATACGGAGCATTTGAATTTTACCGACTTACAGTTCATTTCTCCGATTTTCAAAAGGCTGGGCATTACAGGAAAGATTGCGCCCGAAAGAGCGAACTCCGTTATCAATGCCTATATGCTGGATTTCTTCGATATGCATCTGAAAAATCAAGGCGGAATCTTAATGAAAGGACCGGATAGCCGCTTTCCGGAGGTGAAGTTCGTATCCTCGCTATTATAATCACGGAACAGGCTATCGATTTTGATATGCTCCCCTTCAGTTAGACAGGTTTAATAAATAAACCGCTACTTGAAGGGGAAGCGAAAGCTATGAGCTAGGGGCGGTCTATCAATTATCAGGAACGAATAGACATTGTTCTTTACTGTCTTGCCCCTCCATCCATTTATAAGATTCTATCTTTTCATCAATCATCTTCAGGTTGTTCTTCAGTTCATTAATTTGAGCAAGAACGTTTTTTTGATGGGTTTCCAACAGCTCTCGTCTTGCACTTATTGTAGCCTCTCCTTGACTTCGCAGATCAGAAAATTGCTTCATATCACTGACTTTCATTCCAGTTACCCGCAATCGGAGTAAAAAATGGATCCACGAGATATCAGTCTCTGAATACTGGCGATACCCACTTGTATCTCGATGGATCCCGTAAAGCAATCCGATTTTCTCGTAATAGCGCAATGTGTGAACAGTAAGCCCTGTCATTTCAGAGATTTGTTGAATTGTAAAAAAGTTAGGTTCCATAAATATTATTATAGCACATCAAAAAAAACCATTGCTTTAGAGTGCACTCTAAAGTGTAACATTTAATTCAAGTTACACAGAGGAGGAATAATATATGTCAAATGAACGTTATACACGTGGTTGGGAAAAACTAATGCAAATAGATGGTGAAGGAGGAAAACGTGTCATTGAGTCAATGAGGGACATTGCTCCCGACCTGGGAAAGTACGTTGTTGAATTTGCATTTGGAGAGATATACTCAAGGGAAGTTCTTGATCTCAAACAGCGGCAGCTAATAACGGTCGCATCGCTTACAACACAAGGCGGATGTGAGCCACAGCTAAACGTGCATATCAACGCAGCTCTCAATGTAGGACTTACACCCAATGAAGTAATTGAAGCGATTATGCATTGCATTCCCTATACTGGTTTTCCAAGAGTTCTTAATGCCGTTTTTGTTGCCAAAGAAATTTTTGAGGAACGGAATTTGAAAATTGTGAACTAAAACCTGATTTTGCATCTTTTCAATGTTGGAATCAGTTCCAATAAAATTAATTCAGACAAGTCATTAGCATCTTCAATTCTTGCCTACCTTACGTTTATATCCATACACTCATCTCAACGATTTTTTTGTCATTGAATTATTAATGCGAAAAGTATGCTAAACTTAGGATCACCAAAAATCCCCTCGACCTGAGGGGATTTTTTCTATTGCAATGCATTACGTCTCTCCTAACATTTCCTACAAACGCTAATGATAGATGAAGATGACGGAGAGAACGGCGTCTTATCCCAATCAGCATATTGATGTTCGACGCGAAAGTTGTGACGGGTTAATAAAGAATGCAGCGTATCCTGATCCGTGAACCGACAAGCAATTCGGGAAGTCGTCCGCTTGTCCCCCCAATCACGCATCGTGACCCAATGCATGATATGCTGTCTAGCATCGTAACATTGTGTGCCTGATACCTTGACGTTATTCCCATCCTTATCTATGAATGATCCCCATTCTGTCTCCTCTTGATCGGATAAATCCGTTCCCTCCGGATTACGGGTCTCGAATGCAAAGATTCCCTGGGGTTGTAAATGTTTGTGAACGGTCGTGAGCAAATCAATTTGATCTTGATCACTTATGAATGCCTGAAATGCATTACCAGTCAAATAAATCATTGAAAATCGCTTGTCCGATTCGAAGGTACGGGCGTCACCTTCCATAAAAGTAACAGTCAACCCTTCCGCCTTCAACCGCGCATATGCGAGCATCTCTGAAGAGATATCTACACCGGTCATCGTTATGCCGGCTTTCGACAGGGGTATCGTTGTTAAGCCTGTACCACAAGCAAGCTCTAACACTTCCCCAGGACTCGATCTAGCAAGCTCAAGATAGAACTGATATTTGTCAATTTCACCGTCAAATTCAAGATCGTAATTTACCGGATCTTGATATTCTTCAAGATTGCTATGTTCAATCAACGCCATTCCCCCTTTCATATTGTAAGACCTAGACAAAATAGTCACTGATGAGAAGCAGCCGCTTAGTCAGCCTTCACACAATCAATTGCGACAACGAACGCAATCATGATTGCCTCCATCTCCTCCACAATATAAACCAAGTATATCAAAGCTAGGTTATTCAACTTTACTGCCCGCTAGCGTAATTCATTGCATTAAACTCCCCGTTCGGTTAAAAGAGGCAGCCGATCGTCGTGACCAGCTGTCTCCATGTCATTATTAGGTTATCGTTCTCCGTTAGAGTTCAATGTAATTCAAATCAAAATCGTTGCCTAGATTCCCTTAAAAACAAAGAATCGTCCTATTCACGGGAATCATCCTTCAAGTAAAATCCTCCGAAATCATCAATAATTAATTGCTTTGTCTCTAGCTATTTTTGTAAGCTCCATGAATGTATTACTGTATTGTTCTTTTTCAATTGGCTGAACCTTATAACATTCTTATTCTTTAGGTCATTAAATAACTGATAATAATCCAGCTCCAAGGTTTCCCAATCACTATATTTTCCGTTTTCATCCAATTGTCCAGTTAGAGAGCTTACATTCGTTTCGTTAAGTAGGGTTCCATTGGAAGTTTGCCAATCGGGAATTTTATCTTTCCAATCCGCATATATAAAACCTCTCCACTTGTCCCCTAAAGCTGACTCTAATAAGTTCTTATTAACTTGATTAGCTCCCCTGAACATTTCTAGCCCAGGATGATCATTATCAATGAAGAAATTCCCACAATTTGAACACTGATAAACCGTCTTAAAAAGTGTGGATATTAATGATCGAATTCTCATTGCAGCTTCTTCTTTATCTGTAGACGACGGCCCCGATTTTTCAATAGCATCGTCAATCTCGTCTAGGAGATCAAACTGATCTTGGTCAGAAATTAAATATCCCTTATAGGATAAATAATCAGTCGTGTCGTGTATTCTTTGTCCACACTCACATCTAAAATTCATTAGTTCACCTCAGGCTGACTGCCACTTATAATAGTGCTGTTAATTACAACGTATCCTGCCCGTTAGCGGAATTAAACTTTAACCTCTATCCAAGATATGTTACCAATGTTTTTAATGGATTTCCAATTTGCACATCCATTTCACGCTCAACTTTTTCAGCAGTTTCAACCATGGATAATTGAGCTACAGAAATGGTCTTGTTGGGGTCAGAGACAAGCAAACCCTTTATATAGTTTGATACTTCATTCACATATTGCTCCTTCTTTCCTTGCATTATTAGCTCGAAGGTATTCTCAATGACTTGAACATCAATATTAATTGGTTTTGCGTGTGTGGTTGCAAATTCATTAAGCCGTTTCATTGTTCCTTCGACTGTTGCTGGATTAGTAAATAGTAGAATCTGTGGCTCTGTTATATTGCAAACGTGGTGGATAAATGGCTCATCAATTTTTATTATTGGGACTGATGTCTTAAGTTGTTCTTCGTTGAGAATAGCAATGTAATTAGTACATGTAATTAAAATTGCATCGATATTCGTATTTGCTATCCATTCAATCTGCTCATTCACTTTGTTTTGGGCTTTTGTTAAATCGAAATTTTCATCTGACGCAATTCTGCTCATTAATCCAGGGTCTACAAAGTGTACTAATTCTAAATCATTTGAAGCAATAGCTTTTTGAATATACTCAATATTTGAATAGTGGGCATGCAAACAACCAATCTTCTTCATATGATAACCACCCTACTTTATTTCCTCTTACACTACCAGTTTATTGTGTTTTTCTCCAGAAACAACTTGCTATACAATCCTGCCCTATAGTTGAATAAGCGGGGGATCTTAGAGCAATTAATTCTAGCTTGCTTTTTCAGCGCTTTTGTTGAAATTAAGTGGAGAATTCATCAATAATTTCTACTACTTCGATTTCCCCATTAATCAGCAGCTCAGGAAGTTCGTTATTTATATTGCCTTTCCAATATTCTCTGGCTTGTTCGATTTTTCGGGAGAAAGGAATTCCATCTTCCTTTGGTAAAAGATTACCGTCACCTTCAAAGATATTCCCAGTAACCCGAAGTTTAACGATCTGCAAAACTTTTCGATGATAAGAATCGAAAAGTTCTTTCCATTTCAGAGCGTCTTCATAGCTCTTAGCAGCGTATAAGCAAGACAACCGTGAAGGATATTCAGGATATTCTTGCAATCTGACCATTTCAACTATTACTTCTCTAGTAGCTCTGATTGTTTGTTCCGCATATCTAATAACTACATCTGCATTCTCTTTATCCAACTTAAAGCCGTCATTTGTATAATGACGGTGTAATATTTGAATAAAGTCTTCACCTTTGGAATTCATCTGTTCCTTCTCAAAAAAGAAGTGATATAAAGTGTTTTTTTTGTTTTTGTCAAAGCTAATTATCTGCCCAATGTCCATTTTTCTTCTCGTGACAATGTGGTAAACATACAATTCGCTTCTTTCCATGGACTGCCCCCCATTAATCATTGTTAGCATAAGTAAATTCGGAATTTACCAGCATTATCCTGGCTGTTAGCTTAATTATGGGTCCCGAAAGTCCATATATTTAGGAAATACGTCTCGATTCTTTAGTCCTCTAAGATTTGCACATTCTTAGCTGTCCAACGCTGAGAATCAACCATACTCGGGAACTCGAATAGGTCGAACGCAACTTTTTGACCCTCTTTAAGAAACCGAAAGCCGTTCGGTAGCCTAATAGGGTCTGGTCGTATTTCGCTAAAGTGAACAAACACATGGTTATCGTCCTGCCCGTCTAGCATTATCCGTCCGTAACCTTTATCTTCTTTGAACCATTTGACAATACCACATCTTCTTTCCGCCATTTAAGCACCTCCTCTGTCACTTTATTAAGTATCATAAAGATTGAGTTTTTTGCCCAAGCGGTGAATGAAGCAACCACTTTTTCATTAACGTTTCCTGTTAGTGCTTCGCTGCACTATACATAATGTGTTCCCATCGCGTTGAGTGAGTTACCTCATTTTATTTTTTTCGGGAACCCATATACGAAAAGTATCATACCGAGGAACGTAAGGATTGGCACAAAGATATTATCGAAGAAGCCTGTAATATGAGTTTTAGGTAGGGCATCGAACATTTTCGCTTCGTATAACACTGCAATTTCTTGGATGCGAGCTATCAAAGAGCCCACACGTTCAATAGCATAGATTACTCCAGCGGAAATTAGAAAGGCTGCACCTAGTTTTCTGTATAAGTCGTTGCCCATGAAATATTTGTTGCCTCCTCTATTTTTTGTTGTAATCACTGATGAGAAGCAGCAGCTTGGTCAGCCTTCACACAATCAATTGCGACAACGAACGCAATCATGATTGCCTCCATCTCCTCATTCAATATTTGAATCTTGTAGCTATCGCCCCAAGTGAACCACTCCTTGTTAACTTCACCTATGACTACACCATGCTGTAAGACCTGAAAATCCATGTCCCACCAATTACCATGTACCTCTATGTCAGCCGAATCAATCGTATAGCGTGCTTTTAAGAAAGAAAACTCTTTCTTAATCGTTAACACCTCTCGACCATTTACCTCAACAAAAAACTTCGGTAAAAAACTGAACACCTTTTTCGTAATAAGTGCGACTTCATCTCTTGTTGTATTCATAATGGAGAAAGTCTTTGGAATTTGCATAAAACTGCCCTCTACATAATAAACATCCTCCTCCTGCTGATTCTTTACCGTAAATTTTCCACTTAGACTGAATACTTTCTGCTTTATATAAAGTTGCTTCATACCCCGCCTCCTTCGATATAGTATATTCCCATTTCTTTTTCTTCTACAATATAAACCAAGTATACCAAAGATAGGCTATCTCACATACTGCCCGCTAGCGTACATATTTTGTTGTATGTCTTGCTCTTCAATATAATTGCGATAATTAATACCGCTGTCCATTTAACATCTGATTGTTTAGATCTGGCTTTTGTGGAAATTTGAGATATGACCCCGATTTTAATTCACATTCAAATGTAGATATCACCATAAATATAATTGTTTTTAGTTGGTTGATATTCATAAATAAAGGAAACAGAACCGACCTCCATGTCGACACACGCCTCTTCTTTTGCTTCCCTTTTCACACCGGTGAACATGACGTGTAGATAACCGAGGGCATTTACAGGAGTAGTTCGGTGATCTGATATAGTAGGTGGGGTGAGAAATCGCGAAAGTTCAAGTCGGCTGTGGCCATCTGGGGTAACCATCATAGCAATCTCTACACACTGTGAACCCAGCCCGGTTACGCGGCCAGCCCATTCACCTTCGACAGTAGCTCGCCCGAGCTTCAAGCACGGAGACCTGCCAGCTTATGTCAGGATGGTCGCAGATCGGGTTACGTGAGTCAACAAAAAAATAGAGTATTAGACTGGATGTCTTTATTCAACGCGTTTTGATTTAGACTGGCCTTTGAAATAGAAACAGAGACATCCAAGGACGAGAAAATATGTCCTAGAGTGTCTCTGTTTCATTGAACTAACGTTCTCTATTAGTACAAAACTTGCCTGATTCGGCTCGACCGCGAGCAAAGATTTCTGTACCTGAACCGATGTCTGCCATTTTACTGTTTAACCCAAGAAGATGAAACAAACCCAATAAGCCTGATGAAAAAGGAACGGAAAACTCTCCAATTAATGGAGTAGTTTCGCCGATTTTAGGAGTAGAATTAACATCATATTGTTCCCGTTTACATCTAAATGAACCTGAGATTGATAATCTAAATGGTCATAATGGTCATGTGTATTGAATCTCCACCACTTAGCTGAGCATTAAATAGCCCTCGCCCCTGTAACGGCAAGTTTTCATCAAGTTCTACTCATCCTTCAACCGTCGTTGATACAAAACAACAGACACAATCGTTAATACAACGGTCCATACCAAAATAATGAGGAGGGGTTTTAATATATCTCCCGTCGTAAAGCCTGTATTGCTTATCCCTAGAAAATGCACCAGTTGACTGCTTGGCATGTAATCCAGCACTTGGAAGACCGGGTAATCCTTCTCTAGTACTGCTCCCCACGGTGCACCCATAAATATGAACGCCACAGGGAGTATGGATAATGAGGCTTCAAGCAGCGTCTTGGAGAATAAACCGCAGATGGTCCCGGCTGCTGTGTACAGGATAATCGAAAGAATGATCACTGCCACAAACGCCCATATATTAGCTGGCTCATAGCCAAATAATAATGTAGAAATAGCGAGAACAACAACAGACATCACAAAGACTAAAGAGCTTTTACCGGTTAGAACATCCAGGCTCGTGGCCGGAGTCATCATTAATGACCGTAAAGTGTTACGCTCCTTTTCTTCCGCAATCAAGCAAGCTTGTGCGAAGCATGTTAGTAATACAAACGAAGTATTAAAAAGAAAACCGCTGGCTCCAGGCAAAGACGCGCCAGCCTTCCGAAAAAGAAGTGCAAGAATAATTGGGAAAATCAGCATAATGGACAGCGCATAGTTACGTGAAAACTCCTTGTAGTCCTTTACAAATATCGCCCGCACACGTTTCAATGAGATACTCATAGTAGCTCACTTCCTGTCATTTTAATAAAAATATCACCCAGACTGGGCTCTTTCGTTTCTAACCGGTCAATTAGCCCCTGTCTCATCCAATCCGCGATTTGATCAGCCGTTCCCTCACCGATCGGGAGCTCGTAAGTTTCCCCATTAATTAATTCAACACAAATTACGTTTTCCCGGTGTTGCCGTTTAAGTTCCTTCGGTGAGCCGATGGCTTGAATTTGTCCCTGATACAGAATCGCTACACGATTGCATATCAATTCTGCTTCAGCCATATCATGCGTAGTCAGAAAAATCGTTGTCCCCTTCTCATTTAAGTAGCGCAAGCCTTTATAAATATGTGCGGTGTTAACCGGGTCCAAAGCCGAAGTAGGCTCATCTAAGAATAACAATTCGGGCTCATGGATAATCGCGCAGGCCAGCAAAACACGCTGACGCATTCCCTTCGATAAGAGATTGGCTTTCTTTTTGCGCTCTCCGCTTAAGTTCACAAACTGCAGCACCTTATCGACCGCAGATCGGGGAAGATCATACAACTTACGATACAGCTCCAGATTTTCCTCAACCGATAATCGTTCATATAGACCACTGTTATCCGTCAAAATGCCAAAGCGCATCTTCTGTGAAGACTGCTGCATCATCTCCGCCGGCTGGTTAAATACACTTGCCTGTCCACTTGTCGGATTTAACTGCGCCGTTAAAATCTTGATTAATGTTGTTTTTCCTGAACCACTCGGACCGAGGAACCCGAAAATTTCTCCCTTAGGAATTGAAAAAGACACATCTGCTAACGCATCCTTATTTCCAAATCTCTTGCGGATACGTTCTACTTGGATAACATCCATTCACACCACTTCCTTAGCGTTGATGGCTTAAACATATACAGATTGCATGCTTCCAGCCATCAAAACCCGCCGAAATGTAGCTATTATCGTCTGAATGGTACCACCCAATGCTTGATTGGTTCGACATTTCCCCGGAAATTAAATGTTAAGAAGTGCTTTTAATTCATGCAATTTTGAACGGGATAACGGAACCACCGCAGCTTGGCCTGTATTTAACCGCAAGCTGTAGCTATTCTTCGTCCATGTAATAATCTCTCTTACTTTTTGCAGATTAACGATGTAGGATCGATGACACCTAAAAAACCCGAAATTCAACAATCTCTGCTCCAGCTCGTTTAGCGTCAAAGTACAGTCATAATTTTCCCCGCCCACATGAACAAGGATCGAACCCTCTACACTTTCTATAAAATCGATTTCAGGCGGATTAAATAAAATTACCTTGTCATTTCTTTTTGTAGAGATCTTCTGCAAGGTTATATTGGCCTCGTCTTGTTTCTGTACTTCCTGCTTATCCTCTTCGGAATCCCGAATATCAAGTGGATGAAATCCGGACTCGTTCAACCGGTAAATGGCATCACAGGAAATAAGTGCATCCTCTAAATTCGAAGTTAAAATTAATACTTGCTTCTCTTTCAAAAGGTCATCTAGAATCCGTCTAAATTGACGGCGATCTTGCTCTTCTAAGTAAAAATAGGGTTCTTCCAGTACAAGTGAAGGCTGATGCGCAAAAAAAACACGCAGCAAGGTCACATACATCCTTCTTGATGAGCTTAGGTCCTTGATTTTTACCTTCCTTTCCTCTTTTAAAGCAAAATAATCGATCAACGAAGCGGCACGCTCATTCCTCTCCGTTACTCTGATTAGAAAAGTGATTAGCTCTTCCACCGTTAAACGCATATACTCGTTCTGCCCAGCCCGAAATAAATAATATCGGGAATGATCAACTAATTGATCCATTAAAAGCTGCTTTCGCTTCAAGTCGGTTATAATGCCAATCGATTGGTACGTTGTCATATCTAATTCGATCTTCGGTAGAAGTAATTCCCCATCATAATACATTGGTTGAAATTGCATGCCGTCCTCCCGGTTAGTGCTGCTATAGGATATATAAAACAATTATAAAGTTGGGCTGCTTTTTTGTCAGTTTCTATTAGAATATATAACAGCATACCATGGGTCGGGAAAATACGATGACAACTAAAGTACCATAACAAAGAGAACAGCCTGCGGCTGTTCTCTTTGTTATCTGCCTTAGAAGCAGGTGAACGAGCTAATCCGATTCAAATCAATGCCGAAGTACGCCCAGAAGAAACCAGTCCATCTGAACCCTGCAATAGAATTACGCCCGACGAATACCGGGAAGAACCAGAATTGCTCGCCGTTGTTCAGCCAAATGTATGTGTTGCGGAACAGGCATCGTCTGATTCCCCCGGGGTCGATGGCAAAAGCGGTAGCCGGCATTTGCGGTACGAATTGCGGTGGAGGAGCCGTCGGTGCTTGAACGCCTCCCGGTGCACCCCCCGGAAGTCCCGGAGTCCCCGGAAATCCTCCGGGACTTCCACCTGGAAACCCCGGTCCTCCCGGGACCCCAGGAAATCCTCCGCCGGTTCCCGGCGTTGGAAAAAATCCCATATATGATCGCTCCTTTCAATGATTAGGCATAATCATCATATGCATTCGCGGAAAGGACGCTTGGGCGGATGCCCAACAATAAGATTTAACATAGACCGACTATGAACAACACGGATGGTTTCGACGCAGATCCAAGTTTTACAAAAAAAGAGAGTTGCACCATCATCTGGTGCAACTCTTTATCCGTAGTTCAGTCTTCAAGCTCAGTATAAATTTGAAAAGTCACGCCGAATTTATCCGTTACATCCCCAAACCCTGGACTGAATGGTTCCTCTTTAAACGGCATATTGACCTGACCCTCTTGCCGCAAGGCTTCATACATCCGTTTTGATTCTTCTACTTCATTCGTTGTAATGCAGATGGTGACCCGTTTTCCGTTTTCACTAGGCGAACCCCCTGGAGCATCCGATAACATGAGCTCCGTTACTCCGACCTTTAACTTGGCGTGCGCTACAAGATTACTCAGATCGTCAATGAACGTACCAGGCATGTCCGGCATTTCACCGTAAGTCACCATGGAGAGAATTTCTGCACCGATGGCTTGTTCATAAAATTGAATTGCTTCCTGTACCCGGCCCTCCAAAGTAATATAAGGGGTAAGTTTTACCGTCATAAGATTGTTCCTCCTTAAATTTTGATTGGATTCAATGTGGTTCATTAGTATAGACGATCCGGGCACCATAAACTCATCGGTCTATTGAAAAATCCTGCTTCGCGTCCAAACCTGTCGGCAATCCAAATCGAACAAATAAATCGGAGTCAATAAAATAATGGATATGAGCGATCTTACCCTGTTCCATCTCTGGAATATGAATGCTCCACGGAGCCAGCAGCCCATCCGGTCCGGCGGGTACATACTGAGCAAAAGCGGGACTATCCCCGTTAGCACGAATTGGCAGCAATCTGGAACCCAAACAATGGCTGCGTGTAATATTGTAGAATGACGACAGATTAGAGCTGCCACGAACCCACATCTTAAATGGCGGCATCGACAAGCTGCCGTTCTCGTGGAATAATGCTAACAATGCATTGATGTCGTACTGTTCGAAAGCTTCCATATAATTTGCAAGCACTTGTTGATCTGCCGGGACATCTCCCCCTTGTAATTCTTCGGACCGAAGATTCGAGCGAGCGAGTGTCGAGCGAGCCCGCTGCAAAGCACTGTTGACGGCTGCCGTGGTCATCCCCATCGCATTCGCTGCCTCATTAGCCGTCCATCGGAAGACATCAAGCAAGATCAGTACGGCACGTTGCCGTGGCGGCAATATTTGCAGCATCGCAATAAAAGATAATCGAATGGTTTCTCTGCTAACCACGATATTGGCCGGGTCACCAACGTTATCGGGGGCCGGCCAGATCCAAGAGCTCCGGGGCAAGCTGTCCCTTGGTTCCATAATAATAGCCGCTGGTTCTGAGAGATCCATCGGAAGTGCCCGACGCTTTGCATTCCTTAACCTGTCCAAACAAACATTAGTGGCAATCCGATACATCCAAGCTTTACGGGAGGAATCCTGCCTAATCTGGTCCCAGTTCTGCCAGGCGCGGAGCAGCGTATCCTGCACCGCATCTTCCGCTTCAAAAATGGACCCCGTCATCCGATAACAATATCCGATTAGTTCAGAACGCAATTCCTCGAACATGTCTATTCCATGCTTTTGGCTCATTTTACGTTTCCTCCTTTTTGACGTCCAAAAAGCTTATATCTCACTATTCATATTAACATTTCATAAGCGAGAAAACTTGATCAACAGCTTGTCAAAAAACCCAAGGTCTTTACAGGACCTTGGGTTTCTTGGAGTGTTCGCCCGGCATGGGCGATAACTTGACGGTGAGAGAATCGCTATCTCTCCTTTAACCTCAATAATGTTAGCACTGGCACACTAACTGCAAGTGCTCAAAATTATATTACACCCTATACTTCTTATGCCGGTTTCAAAGCAATTGTAGTTCAATAAAATGATATTTTCCGATATTTGTATTATTGCATTATTTCAAAGGAGAGAGGGTATTGTCTCTAGCCAGCGGTCATTTATCCGCTGGCTCCTCTTTCTCACTAAGGTTCCATTACAAGCTTTATGCGCTCTGGCTTGGTTTCTTACGTATGCTTGTGAGTTCAAAAGCCTCTTTAGGAATCCCCAGTTCATGAGCCTTCTTCTTTTTAATCACCATGGCTTGTTGTAAGCTAGTGGCTTGAAATTCAACTTTGGTGCCAAGCGGATCCTCAAATGCATAGTAACTTTTTTTATTGGACATTAGAACTTAGCGCCTCCTCATCTTATTCTCGAATGATTCTGCCTGGCAACGCCACAAGCATATAAGCTCAATGCAGATATGGCAAATCACCCTAATATTGTGCGTCTCATCTTAGAGAACTATGCGCGAAGGCTGACCTCATAAATCAACAACGAACTCCAACAACGTTAAATAGAAGGTATTTTCGTCCACCTTAGCTTCTGTTCTGACATAGTCTACAAATGCGATCCGCCGGTCGCATCGATCATTTGTCCCGTTATCCATCGGCCGTCAGGTGACGCCGTGAAGGCGACGATGTCTGCGATATCCGAAGGCTCGCCGACGCGTCCAAGTGCCGACATCTCTACCGCAGACTTACGGCCATTGGGCGTGTGTAGCCACGACGCGTTTACGTCGGTATCGATTATGCCGGGCATGACAGCGTTCACTGTAATACCCCGCGGACCCAGAAGCTGAGCCAGGTGTAGGGTGAATGTATTTAGTGCGCCTTTGGTTAGGCTGTAGGTCATGATATGCGGATAGGCAATTCGTGTCACTCCAGATGAGATATTGATAATGCGACCTCCGTCTCGAAGACGTCCGATCGATTGCTGGACGAGGAAGAACGGCGCCTTGACGTTGACCGCGAACAGCCGATCAAAGTCCTCTTCGCTCGTCTCTTCAAATGATGGGGATGTGCCGATGCCGGCATTGTTAACCAAGATATCAAAATGGTTGATGCCCGTTCTGCGGATAAGTTCCTCATCCAAGACCTGAAGAAGTCGATCGACTCCCTCCAGAGAATCCAACTTGGCACCGATGGCAAAAGCTGTACCTCCCGCTGCTTCGATCGCAGAAACCGTCTCTGCCGCCGAATCCCTCCGTGTGCGATAATGTACTGCGACTAGCGCACCTTCAGCGGCGAGACGCAGCGCGATCGCTCTCCCTATCCCTCGGCTGGCTCCTGTAACGACTGCGATTCGGCCTTCCAAACGCTTCAAATTCATGTAGATCCACTCCTTATAATGGGTTGATACCATGATAAACCCTCCTCATAAGGGGAGAGTCAAGGAATGTACTCCAATCTTTTTTCAGACTCGTTCAACCGGCACGATCGCCTCTGCCAAACGTAGCTGACCATAAATATCTTTATCCGACGTCAGATAAATCTCCCGAACCGGTATCGCCTCGAGTGGCCGGTAGCCCGTGCCAGCAATCCAAGCCCGTAGCGTCTCGCTCGCCTTGCAATTATCCTTATACGGGTCACATCGATGAGTAAAAGAGGCAGCTTCCTTTATGCCGGGCAATTGGTGAATCTTCACCCTGCCGCTATTAGGAATCGGTTTTGAGACAGGAATAGCGACCTCGATGTCCGAAGGCTCTTCATCGCAATCGCTCCTCCGATGCCAGACGATTGTCATCTCACGGTCCGGCTCTTCCCCATGTGAGCAGACATACTGCTTCAGTTCGTCGAGCAACAGACACAGTTGGTTTTTTGGCAAAGTCTCGCGGACGTAAGCGACGAGAACCGGATCCACGCTTCGAAGCAAGAACTTCCCTTCCTCCCCAACCGCCTCATTCCGTTTAATCCGCACGAGTCGCTCATCAATCACCGTAATTTGCTGCTGAGCCTCTTGTATCTGGCGCTCCAGCTCCTTTCGTTTCTCAAGCAACGTGCGCTCCGCTTTCGTTAGAGAGGTGGTTCCGGTGAGCATCGGTCGCATCTTCTCAAGGGTTAAGCCGTGCTCTTTGAAACCTGCGATACGGCGGATCGTTAGCAGTTGCTCCGCAGTATAAAAACGATATCCCGATTCTTCGTCCACATGCGCGGGCTTTAACAAGCCGAGTTCATCATAGTGGCGCAATGTCTTCACCGTCACGCCGCTCAGTTTCGCGAACGCCCCAATTTTGAACATCCTAATCCCCCCTTTTGTGAATTCTTAGTATCGGCCTGTTCCCCTATTTATTCAGAAATATATCAATATACTATTAATTTCTAATATACTCATGACGTTTATTCGGATCCCCTTTAATAAAATATTCTTCGTTTACATCACATCACAATCTTCTTTTCAAAATTCCAGATCGTTCTTAGCTAAATCCAAAGCTACGGCAATTTTAAGCTGATTTATCTTACTACGTCCCTTGAACAAACATCAACTATAGGTGCTGTTTTTAATCGTAGCGATCCAATTCAATCTTAATAACTGAGTGTATGTCCACAAGAAAAGTAATAATGTCTTCCCCCTGCTCTGGTGTCCAATATAAGATGTATGCTGTTTTCATTGCAGGGAAGGCCTCTCTAATAATATTTAGAAATCTTCGCATGGATATATCATTGAAAAGAATAGTTCTTGAGGTGCTTAATTCTTCTCTAAATGCTTGTTCTGTCATTGTCCCTCTAAGTTTCATGACTTGCCCTACTCTCCGATAAAAACATACTTTTTTTTACAACTTACCCCAGATGCGAGGTCATCGAGTGGTTTGTGTATCCGTTTTTCGTCCATATATCTCATCCAATTTATTAAGCTTCAAATTATAAAATAGTTCTTAACTATTTCTGCTTTACCGCCCGGTGGGTGCCTCCTTCGTGTGAATTATAAGGTATACTTCATACTTATCCTCGTTTCTATATTTATTTTGCAAACAGTGTTGCTTGTTGTCTCATCTGTTATTTTGAACAAGCATACTATTAAAGAGCCAGCGAAAGTTCCATCTGAAATACTGGGGCAGATGCCAATCCTCATAGCCTTTTAATACCCCTTGTTCCAGCCAATAACACTCTGATTTCCCGCTTTTTACAGCTCCAGAAACATAAGTGATCGTTTTCTCCAAAAAACGTATGACATCCGTGATTCGATCTGAATTAGATACAGCTCCGTGTCCAGGAATGACAGTATCGACCTTGAGGTCTTTTTGAATTCGTTTAAGGATGCGTATCCAAGCGTATGGATTACCGTATGGTATGACCGGAATGGTCTTAGTCGATATTAAATCACCAGCAATCAAAGTTTGCTCTTCTGGAACGTACACAACAGCATCACTTAAAGAATGACCGCCTCCGTAAGATAAAACTTCGATTGTTCGCTTTGTTCCTTGAATAACGAGTTTATCGTCAAAAGTTATCGTGGGTATCACCCTGCAAAGGGAAGGGATGGCATCATAAAGGGCTCGCTGTACGGAAAGATCATAGTCGATTTCAGTTAGCATGTGGGCATCTCTTTGCGTTGAACGTACATGATTTAGGCTAGTTATTATCTTTTGAATGTTTTGCTGCATGAGATCAATATTCACTTCACCCATATCAGAAAGCAAATCTCTTGTCCAAACGGTAGATATAAATTCGCTTTTCATAAATTCCTGATTGCCGTTGACATGATCTCCATGAAAATGTGTATTCACTACATATTTAACCGGTTTGTTTGTTAATTGTTCAGCAGTATGACGTAACAAAGCACCAGAATGCGGCAGGTTGGTTGTATCCACTACAACGGTTAAATCCCCAAGATCAATAATTGCTGCATTTCCCAGAGAACCGCTGCCTGGAACCGAAATAGCACCCCAGATACCTTCCGATGCTTGTTGAATCGTGAAATATTCGTTGTTCATTGTTACACCCCTTTAACAATTAGTAAAGTTAACTTACAAGTTAGAGTCAACTGGAAGTCAAGAGAATTTTCAGGGTGAAGTTAGGGTCAATTGTAAACATTGGCTTTGAGTTGACTGAAAGCTGTATAATATTTTTCAATATCAGCATTAAAAAGGAGGGGCAGAAATCAGATGCTTACAATAAGTCAAGTGTCAGAAAAAACGGGATTAACTCCTTATACGATTCGTTATTATGAAAAAATCGGGGTACTACATGAACCCAAGCGTAGTAATGGAGGGGCACGTGTCTACAAAGAAAGCGAGGTTTCCTACATTCAATGTCTAAATAAACTAAAAAAATTGGGCTTATCGCTTGAGGAGATTACGGAATTTACTCGTGAGGGCTGTGTAATGGATAAAATTCAACAAGGGGAGAATCCTTCTAATTATAATCCTACCTTAAAAAAGCGGATTGAAATCCTTGAGAAGCATCTGATGGGACTGGAATCCAGGCGGCAAGAAATTGATTACATGATTTCTCTCGCCGAAGAGAAACTTACCTTATACCAAGAACTTACGAAAGAAGACATAGTGAATACTAGATAATCGCGGCGTAATCCTACGTGAACACCGCAGGGTGTCTGATGTAGAAATCAGACACCCTGTGCCAGTTCATTGAAAGCAAGCCCCTCCGGGACGAGCTAGCCGATCCCGCAGTGCAAAACCCTGAGCTTCCGCAGTCGCAAGTTCTGGATTTAAGAGAAATCATCGGCATTGAGGAGCAGCAGGTCTGCAGCCTGACGCTGGTGCAGCGGCCTAATCTGGCAATGACGCTGTTGTCTCTCGATAAAGGATCCTCGATTGGAGGGCACTCTTCACCCGGTGATGCACTCGTTCAAATCCTGTCCGGACAAGCCCAAATCACGATTGGCAGTGAGCAGTTCCTGCTGCAGCACAATGAGAGCATCCTCATGCCGGCCAATATTCCCAATGCCCTGCAAGCCGTTGAAGCCTTCCAGATGCTGCTGATTGTAGTCAAGCCGGAGCAGAAGGTGAGGATTGGAGGATGAAGAAGGTGGTAGGCCATAATTTCCTTGCCAAGCTGGAAAAAAAGCGTCTGCGCCCAGGCGGTGTGGTTGCCACCAACTGGCTGCTGGGTCAGGCGGAGCTGGGCAGTGAGAGCAAGGTGCTGGAGGTAGCCTGCAACATGTGCACCACCTCAATCCAGCGCGCCCGAATATTACCGGGTACTGAAGCCCGGAGGCATTCTGCTGACCCATGATATCAGCTATACGAAGGAAAATATGGCCGATGAGCTTGCAGAGCTGCGGCAGACCATCCATGTGAACGTCGAGCCGCTGCCTGCCGCCAATTGGCAGCAGCTGTTCTACTCGGCAGGCTTCTCGCAGGTAGGCACCGCTACAGGTCGCTTTAACCAGATAAAGCAGCGGCTTGTGGATGTACTTATAAGCGTAGAGAGAATACATTACAATAATCATCACGGATAACGCCGCGAGCAGCAGGAACCAGTTCTTGAACTTGTCCAGCGGCGCAAAGACCGCGTTTACCGGAACATATTTGCTAAGCACTGCGTCAAAAAACGGGGAATAGGCATATACCGCCAAATAGCGGGCATTCGCGAAGTTCATCGTTCTGACCAGATTTTGTTCTGAATGTTTGGACAAGATATCCGCAATCATGGGATCGGGTCTGACTCCGCCGCTTGTGGAGATCGTATATTCCGGATTGATCAGCATGAGCAGCTCGTCGGATGAGTTCACAAGCTTCTTGAGTTCTCATTCAGCTTGTTTTGGAAAATTCAACAGACAGGATGAATTGAGGTGTCCTGCTGCCCCCCGGTGAAGTTGTGGGATAGGCTGCACTTATGAAGAGCCTGCCGTTCATATCCCGGAGCTGCGATCCCGTTGAATCCATCGCAAGCTTCAGCCCGTCCATTTCCTCCTGATTAAAGGAGGACACGGTCAAAAGCCGAGATCTTTTTCTGAACCGACTGAATGTAAGCGTACACATCAATGATGTAAGTGCTGCTGTTCCGTATCGCATTGAGCCGCTGCTGCAATCTCAGGATGCTTTCCATCAGTCTTCGAAACACATTTTTCTTCCATGGAAATTTCCTTATGTTCATTTCGCCCTCCACTCTGGTGCTGTTTTTCTTCACTTTGTTTTTTAACACATCGAAGCTTCAGAAGGCAATGTAAAATAAAAAAGCTTACTAGAACGTTAGGTGTTTCCTATACGACTATCAAGCCTTTTCTAAATACCTTTCACGAAAAAAAGCAAAGGGAGCAGCGCCTTCTTTGGCGCTCCCTTTGCTTCAACCTGCTGTATAAATACATACTGATTTACTATAAATCCGGGCTTGGAAGAACCAGTTCATCCAATGAAGTCGGCTGAACAAAAATGCTTAGACTAATTGATTCTCATCATAGGAGAACGTATCAAAAATATCCTTTAAATTTATCCTATTTGCTTATCCCATACTCCGTAATCTTCCGGTACATGGTCGATTTCCCTATGCCCAGCATTTTGGCTGCGGTCACAACATTGCCGCTGCAGGTTTGAAGCGCACTACAAATACTCTCGATCTCTATCTGCTCCATTTTTTTGCCGGACGCCTCCCTTACAGGCTGCTGTGACACTGCCACACTACCGCTGTTGCTGTGCTGCACAGGTGTAATCCTTACGGGGGGCAAATCCAGATGGGTAATGCAAGCGAAGCTACACACATAATAAGCCCGCTGCACGGCATTCTGAAGCTCACGTGCATTTCCCTGCCACTCATAGCTCTGCAAGGCTTCCAGAAAGGAGGGGCTGAACTGCTTTGCCGGGCCGGGATGATCACGGTTGCACTTCGTCAGGAAGAGTCTCGCCAGCGGTGCAATATCCTCCGTGCGTTCCCTTAGCGGTGACAGCTTGATATTGATCACATTCAAACGGTAATAAAGGTCGCTGCGATAAGATTTCAGGCTTACTTCCTCCACCAAATCGCGGTTGGTGGCCGCTATGACTCTTACATCCAGCGTCCGCTCATGCTTGCCGCCGATTCTGCGGACCTTATGGTTATCCAGAACACGGAGCAGCTTCGCCTGAATTTCCAGCGGCAGTTCCCCGATTTCATCCAGAAAAATAGTTCCCCCGTGCGCCAGCTCGAACTTCCCCGGATTGCCTTCCCGCAGCGCTCCCGTGAAGGAGCCCTTCTCGTAGCCGAACAGTTCGCTCTCCACAAGATCTTTAGGCAGCGCCGCGCAGTTAATCGCAATAAAGGGGCCTCCGGCCCGCAGGCTGGCATTATGAATGGATTGGGCAAACAGCTCCTTTCCTGTTCCGCTCTCCCCTTCGATCAGCACAGTACAATTTGTCTTCGCAATTCTCTTGGCAAAAGCAATTTGTCCCTGCATATAGGAATTGTCCGTGATGATTTCCTCGAACCGGTAGTTCGCCTTGAAGCCGGCCAATTGATTGACCTCTTTGCGCACCTGCCCGGCTTCCCTGATCGTGAGCGAAGCGCCAAGAATCTTGTCATCGAAGGTGAAGGGATAAATGTTCACCATGCAATCGATCTTGTTGCTGCCGACGGTAAGTGTACAGTCCGCGTAGCTTAAATGCCTCTCACCGGCAAATACACTGTCCAAATCGACCTCTTCCAGCAGTTCTTTGATGCATAAAGCTTCCATCTGTTGCAGGCTGAGCATAAAGATTGAGGCCAGTCTTTCATTAAAATGCCGTACGTGGTATTCGGTGTCAATGACAAGCAGCCCGTCCTGCATCGACTGAAATACGGCATGCATCATCTGGCTCGTCTCCAGCATATGCAGCTGCTTCTCGATACTGCTGACCGCCGACACCACAACGCCGAACGTATGGGCATGCACATCTTCGGCCTTGCCCGACAGATCCAGACAGCCAATCACGTTGCCCCGGCTATCATGAATCGGTGCGGCCGAGCAGGTCCAAGCATGGTGCGTTGTGCAATAATGCTCGCCGCCTAGCACCTGAACTTCATCATTGATAGCCAATGCAGTGCCGACCGCATTGGTGCCCACACTGAGCTCATCCCACTTAGCCCCTTCCACGAAATTCACCTTGACACATTCTGGTTCAAGCTCCTTATTGAGCATCGTGTGCAGAAGCACCCCATCCTGATCGGTCAAGACAATTGCGTATACAGTATCCTTAATGATCTGAAAGATACTGTTCATGACCGGCCCTGCAATGGAAAGAAGCTGCTTCTTCTCCAGTAAGCGGGAAGCCAGTTCCTCTTCTGACACCTGCATTCCCTTGCCGCGCATCGGATCGACTCCGGATTGGCGGCATCTTCTCCATGAAGCGGCTATTTCCGGCTTGGTCCCGGCGGCAATCTCCCCGCTGGATATGAAATGTTCCCAGTTCCCAAGCGATTGTGCGTAGCTGATTCGCATGTCTACTGCTCCTTTCCGTTGCGTGCAGCATTTAAATCGGATAATCACGTCTGCCCGGGGCGGAGGCAATCCGCATGGATTCCCTATACTTGGCGACCGTCCGGCGGGAGAGGACCGCACCTTGCTCAAGCAGAAGCTCGGTGATTTTGCGGTCGCTATAGGCTGCCCGCTTATCTTCGCCCTCTATAATGTCACGGATGATTCTCTTCAAGGCATCCGGTGTCCAATCGGTATCTTCTCCCGTAATTCCGGAAGGAAAAAAATACTTTAACTCAAAGGTTCCCCATGTACACTGCACATATTTGCCCCGGATCGCCCGGCTCACCGTAGACTCATGAAGATCCAGTTCTTCAGCTATTCTGCCAAGGGTTAAGGGCATCAGATAATCCTGCCCTCTTTCGAAAAAAGGCCGCTGCAGCTTCAAAATGGCGCCAACCACGCTGCATAAAGTCACCTTTCGTTCTTCGATGCATTTCATGATCCAGTTGGCCTGTTCGTTCTTCTCCCGCAGATAGTTGCGTGTTTCTTCGTCTCCGCTCAGGCTGAACAAACGTTGATAGCTTTCGGCAAAGGTAATCTGCGGGCACGACAAAGGATGCGGGGCGGCTTCGTACAAGCCGTTCTTCAACACAACGGATACATCCGGCACAATGTACACCGTTGATTCCCCATGATCAAAGGTATTGCCGGGGCGGGGATTCAAGGATTTAATCACATTGCATGATTCCTTAATACTCTTTAGTGAAGTCTTCAATTCTTTGGCCACACGGACTAACTGATTACTGCCCAACTGCTCAAGATGGCGTTCAATCAGCTTCCGTAATAAGGGTGTTATTCTGCCGGTGTGTTCCAGTTGCAGCACCAGACATTCCTGCAAATTCCTGGCGCCGACTCCGTAAGGCTCCAAGGACTGAACGAATCTCAGTCCGGTTTCGATATCCTGACAGCCGACTCCCAGTCCGGCGGCCGTCTCCTCTACCCGTTCAACAAAATATCCCTTATCATCCAGGCAGCCGATCAGATAGGCCGCAAGAGACCGTTCCGTCTCAGGCAGCGAGAGCAGATTTAATTGCGACAACAGATGATCCTGCAGATTCTGCCGGGGACCGGCCACATATTGCAGCAAATGCTGGGTACTCTTTCCGCTTCTGACCCTGCTGCCGCCTAATGAATATTGAACCTCAATCAGCGGATTTCCCTCTGACAACCGGTCCACATATTGCCCCAGCTCTTGCAAGTCCATTTGTAGTACCTCAAGGGATTGCCGCAGCCCCGGCGACAAACCCATTCGTTGCTTAGTATCCAAAGCAAGCCTCATTTGCTCACCCCTCGTCGTGTATACGCTTACATTATCTCTCTCTATTATAAATCGCCATAACGTCCAAAAAAGACAAATACGATGAACTTAGTATGACAATCCGCAGGGATATAAGGGATCGGCATAGTCTGTTCATCGTATTTGACATCTCTCTGGTGAATTGAAGGCTATACGTTAAACGTGAAGATGAATGGCACGGTTATGAACGGCGTGCGCAGCTTCGTGCAACGATTCCGCAACTGTCGGATGGGCATGAATGGTGGTAACGACCTCATCCAGCGTTGCTTCAAGGCGAATAGCCAGCGCCCCTTCCACAATGATGTCCGTTGCCCGCGGTCCCGCAATATGCAGCCCCAGAATTTCATCATTGCCGGCGTCAACAACATACTTCACCAGCCCGTTGCTCTCACCCATGATCATGGATTTGGCATTGGCCTGAAGCGGAAATACCCCGGTCTTCACCTGAAATCCCTGCTGTATGGCCTCTGCCTCCGTCATTCCCACGGATGCCAGTTCGGGCCGTGTGTAGACACAGGAAGGGACCGTTCTGAAATCTATCAGCGATGGCTCACCCATAATCGCTTCCGCAGCAATAACCCCTTCTGCGGAGGCTACATGTGCCAGCATGATTCCTCCGTTGCAATCCCCGATAGCATAGATGCCCGGTATGCTGGTCTCCATATTCCGGTTGACCTGAATTGCACCGCGTTTAATCTCCACCCCGATGTCCTCCAGTCCCAGGCCCGTAGTCACCGGCCGCCGGCCAATGGACAGCAGCACTTTGTCCGCCTCTATGACATGATGGCCGTTACCGGTGGAAGTGACTACCCGCAATCCTGCCGCCGTCTGCTCGATTCTCTCCACTTTCGTCTCTGTATGCATCTCTATGCCGGTGCTTGCGAATTCCTTTCGCAGGCACTGCACAATATCACGGTCCATGACCGCGATCAGTTCGGGCAGCATCTCGATAATCGTAACCTTGCAGCCCAAGCTGCTATAGACACTAGCGAACTCACAGCCGATTACCCCGCCGCCAATAATGCAGAGGCGCTCCGGTACCGCAGGGAGCGATAGTGCTTCATCGCTTGTTATAACCCCTTCCAGTTCTGCACCGGGAATAGGCACGATCGAGGGCTCTGAGCCGGTAGCGATAATCGCCCGGTCAAAGCCCAGCGCCCGGACACTGCCATCGGCTGCAGTCACTTCCAGTTCGCTGCTACTTGTAAATTTGCCTGAGCCGCTCAGCTTGGCAATCTTGTTTTTTTTGAGCAGTGTCTCGATGCCTCCAGTGTTTATTCTGATGATCTTATCTTTGTGTTTCTGCAACTGGCCCCAGTTCACTGAGACCTCGCCCGCTTCAATACCAAGCTCCTTGGCATCCCGCTTCAGGTGTGTATACAGCTCCGAGGTATGAAGCAGCACCTTGGTGGGTATACAGCCGACATTAAGGCAGGTCCCTCCCAGCGCCTTCTTCTCCACAAGTGTAACTTCCGCCCCCAACTGCGCAGCCCTAATTGCGGCCACGTATCCGCCTGGGCCGCCTCCAAGCACAACGATCCTCATTGTTGTCCTCCTAAAAGTTTTGATAGCATAGGCTTTCTTATTTCACTTCGCAAAACTCACTTCGGAAGCATACACCTAAGTTTTGATAGCTTAGGCTTTCTTATTTCACTTCGCAAAACTGACTTCGGAAGCATACGCTTCTCACAGCAGCAGCAGTGCCGGTTTCTCTACATAGGCTTTGATTTTTTGCATAAATTGCGCTGCAACCGTTCCATCCACTGCTCTATGGTCAGCGGTCAGGCTGATGTTCATCAAGGGTCGGATGACAACTTCTCCATTGACTGCGACCGGAGTATTCACTATGGCATTGACGCCCAGAATAGCAACCTCAGGTTGATTGATAATCGGTGTGAAGGACTCCATTCCATACATTCCCAGATTGGTAATGGTAAAGGTGCCTCCCGTCATCTGCTCGGAGGTCAAGCTGTTATTTCTGGCTCCTGCCGCCAGCCGTTTCACTTCCTGCGATATTTCTGCCAGCCCTTTTTGCGCGGGATTCTTGACCACAGGAACAACTAGTCCTTCATCCAGTCCCACGGCTACGCCGATGTTGGCATAATTTCTCATGACAAGCTCGGTTCCCTCAATGGAGCAGTTCAGAAGTGGAAACTCCAGCAGGGACCTGGCTACAATACTGACCAGCAAATCTGTATAAGTAACCTTGAGCGTCTCCTTCAGCTGCTGTCTCAGCGCACCCAGAGCCGTTGTATCCAGCTTCATATTGTAGGTCACAGTCGGAGAAACCGCCTGGCTTTCCAGCATTCGTTTGGCGATGATTTTGCGCATGCTGTTCATCGGCACACGTTTGACTTCCTGCACGGCGGCCTGTACTGCGGTCTGTACCGCTGTCTGATTGGAGGCTGCTGCGAAGGAGCGGATGTCTTCCTTCATAATTCTCCCTTCTTTATGGAGCCCGGAAAGATCAATTCCAAGCGCCGCCGCTTCCTTAGCCGCCGCTGGAGATATTTTCAATTTATCTACGGATCTGCTGCCGCCTTCTGCGGCATACTTACGTACATCCCCTTCGGTAATTCTGCCCTGCGGCCCGCTCCCTTTCACCTGCTGCAGATCAACGGACAACAACCCGGCTGTCTTCTTCGCATACGGCGAAGCCTTGATTCTGCCCCCGGCAGCATGAAGCGACGTTTCACTGGAATCTGACGTAGCTACTCCGGTATCAGCCAGAGCTCTGCCCTGTTCAGGAGCGGGAACTGCCGGCATCCCGCCCCCACCGAGCAGAGCGGAAATATCCTCACTGGCATTGCCTATGACAGCAACCGGCTGGAAGATCTCAACAGTGCCTTCCTCTACAATGATTTTCCGCAGTACACCGCCAACCTTTGCTTCAACTTCATTGGAGATTTTGTCGGTCTCCACATCAAACAGGATTTCCCCTTGGGCCACGGTGTCCCCTTCAGCTTTTCGCCAATTGGAGATTGTCCCCTCGGTCATAGTGAGCCCTAATTTGGGCATAACGATAAGTTCAGCCATTGTGCACCTCCGCAAGTTTGCTTACTGACATTTCCTGAGCCTGATCAGAACATGCTCTTGATGCCCTGAATAATATCATCCGTATTTGGCAGCACATAGGCTTCCAGCGCCGGAGAATAAGGGACGGGAGTATTAAGTGCACCGATTCGCACAACAGGAGCATCCAGCTCGTCAAAACACAGCTCGGAGATCATGGCGGACAGTTCACCCCCGAACCCGCCCCGCTTCACTTCTTCGGTTACAACAAGCGCCCGGTGAGTTTTGGCGACTGAGGCGAAGATCGCTTCCTGGTCAAGCGGATAAAGCGAGCGCAGATCAATTACCTCTGCTTCGATTCCCTCTTTCGCCAGAGCTTTTGCGGCACTAAGCGCATCATCCACTTGCTTGCCATACGTAATAATGGAAACGTCGCTTCCTTCCCGCTTGATGCTGGCTACGCCAAAAGGAATCGCGGCAACCTTGTCGTCCACCTCATATTTCTTGGAATACAGAACCTTGCTCTCGATATACACCACCGGATTGTCATCTTCAATCGCAGTCAGCATCATCCCCCAGGCATCCTGAGCGTTGGAAGGATAGACCACCTTAAGTCCCGGAACATGCGTCACCCAGGCCTCCAGTGATCCGGAGTGCTGTGCCCCCGCACTGATTCCACCGCCTGCCGGCAGCCGCAGTACGAGCGGCACGGAGATTTTGCCGCCGAACATGTATCGCATCTTCGCAGCCTGATTCACCAGTCCGTCCATGCCGAAGGTCAGAAAGTCAATGAACATCAGCTCGGCAACAGGTCTCAGCCCTGTTGCTGCTGCCCCTACGGAAGCCCCAACAATAATTCCTTCGGAAATCGGAGTATCCCGTACCCGCTCTTCACCGAATTGCTCCCAGAGCCCCTTCGTTACCCCGAAGGTTCCTCCGTACGGCCCGACATCCTCCCCAAGCAATACCACATTCGGGTCCTCCAGCATTTTGCTGCGCATACCTTCACGGATTCCTTCACCATAGGTCATTTTTCTCATCTGCTGCGCGCCTCCTCAACGATATCGGAATAAATACCTTGAACCGAAGATTCCAGAGCCGGATAATCGCTGGCAAAAGCGAAATCAAGCGCCTCCTGAATCTCCCCGTCAACCTCATCCTCGATCTGCTTCAACTCGTCTGCCGTCATTAGCTTGTGCTCCATAAGGTACTCCTCAAATCTGGGAATTGGGTCCTTTAGCAGCCAGGCCTCTACTTCTTCCTTCGGTCGGTATGCTCCCGGATCACCTTCGAAGTGTCCATGCTGTCTGTATGTTTTGAATTCCAGCAAGGTAGGACCTTCACCATTTCTCGCCCGCTGTACCGCCTCTTGCACATGTTCATACACCGTAACCACATCGTTGCCGTCGGCCGTAAGGGAAGGCATGCAATAGCCCTCGGCACGTTTGGCAATATCCTTGATCGTCTGATGTCTGGCCTGGCTGACCGATATCCCATACAGATTGTTCTCACATATAAAAATTACTGGCAGCTTCCATAAACTCGCTAAATTCATCGCTTCATGAAATGTGCTCTGATTCGTGGAAGCATCTCCGAAAAAGCACACGCTGACCTGATCGCTTCCTCTATAATGAGCGCTCCAAGCCGCCCCGGTTGCAATCAGATGGCCTGCACCAACAATTCCATTGGCACCCAAAATGCCCAGCTCCGCATCTGCAATATGCATCGAACCGCCTTTGCCTTTACAGTATCCGGTTTCTTTGCCGAACAGCTCTGCCATCATATATTTCAGATTCCCGCCCTTGGCCACGATATGTCCATGCCCCCGGTGGGTACTCGTAATATAATCGTCATCCCGCAGATTGGCGCATGCCCCGACGGCTATTGCTTCTTCCCCGATGTACAGATGAACAAAGCCCGGTATTTTTCCTTCAGCAAAAAAGGTGGATGCAGTCTTTTCAAATTTCCGGATACTCAACATCTTCCGGTACATCCCGCCAAGCAATTCTTTTGAAATATGCAAGTGAATCCCTCCTCTTGATTTGGCCTTCACCTATATACAGAGCAAATTTCGTGCCAACTTTGCAGGATTCTCTATTTTTATTTTTCCAGGCCGGTTTCCTTGAATTATAGCTGTCAGATGGGTTATCCGGTCGAATGAACGGCGGCAGCAAAAAAACACCCTTTCCCAAAAAGGGAAAAGAGTGTTTGAGATTTTCCCTTTTTGGGAAGTTTCCCGGAATGGGAATATAGATGAGTTAACCAAAAGCTTCCGCTTATAACATCAAACGAGTATATACTATGAAACATGGACTTGTTTTTGTAGTTAGATCAGGATTTTATTTGACTCACATATGCTCCGATAACAACATCTTGCGAAAGATCCAATAGCCTGCCATTTATCGTTACATTCTCAAACCTCACGTTCTCTACCCTGCGGATTTCATCATAGCCTGCTATATGGGATGGATTAGTGCTGCTGCCGGAATAGCATATATTTCGGAATAGAATATTCCGGATGATCTTACCGGGAGCTGGATTGTATTTGAGGTTCTGAAGCACTCTCACGTTAAACAACTCTCCGAGTTCAAAAGGTTCAATGCGTATATCCTCGTAAGTAACATTCTGTACCGTGTTATTGTCACCCGCATTGATCGCCAGACATCCCCAATAGTCCGGCTGAGGCTCGTGATGTTCAAGGATATCAATATCGTGGAATAGAATATCTTCAATCACATCCCCATTGCCTTCATGGTTGCCGTGCGTCCCAATATTGGCCGGATGGGCAACATCCGCCCAAAGAATCGAACGGGTAACGGCAACTCTGCGGGTATCGCCCTGGTAATCGCCGCGCGAAGCATAGATGGCGATACAATCATCTGAGGTGCGGAGAAATACACTGTCGATCTTCACATCCGTGCAAGCCATCATATCTATGCCGTCAGACCAGCCGCGGGTACTGAAGGTTTTGATATTCCGGATGTCGATTCGCTCTGATTGTCCCAGCAGAACCGTATAATGGGGCGGATCAATAACCGTAATGCCTTCAATGGAGATGTTCCGGGAATAGCTGATTTCCACACCGCGGTAATAGGTCGTCTTCTCGAAATCCGACATATACAGAACCCCCCTGCCGCAAATCTGCACATCATGGACATGACTGCAAATAAAACCGCCATAAACCACGGCCCCGCCCGCGATATAAATCACTGTATTGGAAGGTAATTCAAGCCGGGCTGAATCCAGGCGGTGAATGCCGGGTGCAAAATAAACCACCTTGGGTTTCTCATCTGCAGGCAAACTGGCCAGGGTCTCCTGGATTTCTGCCGTGACATGGGTTCCCGGTTCCAGAGTAAGCACTTCCGAACCGGCGATAGCCGGGATATTCTCATCCAATGGATTGGCGAAAATATGCAGGTTGTGGAACCGTTCCCCGTCCGCTTCCAAGGATAGCTGCCGCGGGCCATCCAGCCGGAGCAGTATCACATTCCTTTCGCATTCACAGTTTATATCCGCTGATAGAGGACGTACAACAGCTTCCTTAACGATCCCGTCATTCTTCACAATCTCCAGTTCCACCGGCCCGGAACAATCAAACGAGACCATGGAGGCATTGCGCACTTCATGCATATCGACCTTCACATTGTGGCAGAACAAGGGCTGCCATTCCCCCTGCGGCCTGCGGACCTTCACCGAGAAATCCGGGTTTCCAGCGGCACCTTCCGGCACCGGATATACTACCAGCTCTGTATTTGCTTCCTGCATGATGTTAGACTCCCTCCGGCATAATGAGGAGACCGGCATAGAAGCGGGCACGTTCTCCGTGTACCGCTTAAGCCGGTCTTCCGTTGCTCACACTATATAGATTGAACTGAGAGGTTTAGAGTAAAGGGTCAGTCGCAACTGCGGGGAATGTTTGGACTTCCGGCCGCTGTTGTCTTCGGGTTTCTTGATTTAGACTGCTGTTCGCGGTTGAAATCCGCAGACAAAGGCGGTCGCTATCGCTCCTCCAGTTCCAAACTTCCCCTCCGTCGCTCCGCTCCCTTTCCTCAAGTTTTAAGTTCAATCTATATAAGTTCATTTTATTTACTGCGTTCCTCATAAATCTTTTGTGCTTCATCAAGTTCCGTCTGGCCGCCGGAATTGAGCCACTGGGACCGGAAATCATCAAAGTCTTTATCCGTATTGGATTCGCCGGAGATGGCCTTGATATAATACTGCGCCTGAAGTGTATTCAGGATGGCCTCATACTGCGCTTTTGTTGTCATCACCGTTGACTGCATCAGATCGGTTAGGACCGTCAGTCCCTCCACATTTGTCAGTTTTTCCTTGTAAGTAAGCTTTTCCGGGGAATAGTGGTGCTTCATCATCGAATTGACCTTGCCGCCAAAAGGATTGTAGAAGCCGGTACCTAACTCACCCATTAATTCCGTTCCCGTTGCCGCTTCTGTAATTACTGCCAGATCACCTTCCAGATTATAAGAGTTTCCTTTTTCTCCAAAGGCTGTGGTCAGATAACCTTCATCATCGCTAGTGACATATTCAAGAATCTGCAAAATTCTGATCCGTTTGGCTTCATCCTTCTCAAGCTGTGCGCCGAATAACAGCGGCGGCTGCAATGCTCCGTTTGCCATGGCATATTTCTTGCCATCCGGACCGGTGAACGGGACCCCTGGAACCAGTTCAATGCCCTTATCCTTAGAGACCAGGCCAAAGTAACCGTCATCATATAAATGATGCCACATTCCGGTCTCGATAAGTCCGGTGCGCAGGCTGATGAATTTGGTTTGAATTTCGCCGTTGCCGTCCGTAATAAACTCGGGGTCGATAATCCCTGCTTTATACCATTTATTCAGCAGCTTCAGCGCATTGCGTGCTTCCTCCGTAACCGCACCATAGGTCACTTTGCCATCGGCGTCCAATTTAAACTGGTAAGGAGCAACACCGTAAGCCGCGAACACTGTATTGAACAGCTGTGCCTGGGCATCCTTGCCGCGTCCTGTTAGGCCATACGTGTCTTTTTTGCCGTTTCCGTCAGGATCATTATTCGTGAATTTGGTCAGAACATCTTCAAGCTCCGTAAGATCTTTGGGCGGCTCGTTGTATCCTACGGCCTTCAGCCATTGTCCGTTGAAGGCGGGAACAAAGCCCGTTGCACCTTCGCCCCATACCTTTGGCACACCCCAGTTTTTCCCGTTGTAACTGCCAGGGTCCCAGGCGTTGGGATCAACGCTCTCCACATCCGCCGTATATTTAGGCATGTATTGCTTAATCTCCTCTTTGGAAATGCTGGCAAGGATGCCCTGATCCGCCCATTGCACCATATCGCCTACAGTGCCGTCCACGGATATAATGTCGGGGATTTCACCGGAGGCCAGCATTACGTTAAATTGTTCTTTCCAGGTTGCCGTCTCAAAGGTAACATTCTTAAACTTGACATTAAATTTCTGCTCCAGAAACTTCTGGACATAATTGTTGTCCGCTTTCGGTTTGTTCCAGTTGTTGGCGAGTGTAATTTCAATCGGTGCTTCTTTGCCGGCATTTGCGGCTTCTCCTGCATTGTTTTCTTTAGCCGCCTTGTTGTTCCCATTGCTGCTGCAACCGCTCACAATCAGCGATACTGACATGGCCAGCCCCAGCATACCGGTGACAAGCTTCTTTTTATTCATTTCTAATAGCCTCCCTTTTGATCGTTAGCAATTTTATAATTTCATCAAACCGCCGTGAAAGACAGCTTGAGCAAACACCGGTTAACCTTTAAGCGATCCCACCATGGTTCCTTTGACAAAATACTTTTGCAGGAACGGATAGACAATAATGATCGGCAGCGCCGTGAACATCAGGGTGGCCGCTTTAATCGGCTCTCCATAACCCAGTTCAGAGCCCTTAACATCGTTCGCAAACAGGGAGAGATTCTCTCCCGTGATAACCACCCGTCTCAGGAAGGTCTGCAGCACCTGCTTGGAGGGGTCCTGTATGTAGAGAACCGCGTCAAACCAGGCGTTCCAATGTCCCACCGCCGACCATAGCGACAATGTCGCAATGACGGGCAGCGATAACGGCAGCACAAGCTGAAACAGAATGCGCAGATCATTGGCACCATCAATTTTAGCCGAATCCTCAAGCTCGTCGGGAATCTCCTGAAAGAAATTGCGCAGAATGAGCATCGAGAAGGTACTGATGAGACCAGGAATAATATAGACCAGGCGCGAATCCAGCAGTCCCAGGGACTTGATCAGGAAATACGAAGGAATCATCCCTCCGCTGAAAAACATCGTGAACACAATAATCATTGTGTACACATTGCGGTGCGGCAAGTATTTACGGGAGAGCGGGTAAGCACCAAATGACATGAACAAGATGGAACAAATGGTGCCAACTACGGTACGAAAAAGTGTGTTTCCAAACCCCGTCCAGATATCAGGATTGCCCAGCACTTTCTCCCAGGCGAATAATGAGACCTTCTGCGGGTACAAATGGATTCCCAGTCTCAAAGCTTCCGCCGGTGTGCTGAACGATATGGAGAGCATATGGACGAATGGATACAACATGACGATACATAAGATGATCATAAAAGTAATTAAACAGGCCTGAAAAAGGGTACTACCCAAACTATGTTTCACTGTCTTATCCTCCTATCCGGTTTTTCCGTTTAAAAGATGCCTTGCTGTCCCAGCTTTTTAGAAACAAAGTTCGTAGTCAACACCAGAGCAAAAGCGATCACATTCTTGAACAAGCCGACCGCCGTCGTCAGGCTGAACTGGAAGTTCTGCAAGCCAACCCTGTAAACATAGGTGTCCAGAATATCTGCCACACTATAGGTCGCAGGTGAATAGAGGTTAAGAATCTGATCAAATCCGGCATCCAGCACACTGCCAATCCGCAGAATAAACATTAGGATAATGACCGGTAAAATCGTCGGAAGTGTAATACTGAGGGTCTGCCTCCAGCGGCTGGCTCCGTCCATGACGGCAGCTTCGTACATTTCGGGCTGTATTCCGGCGAGCGCGGCCAAATAAATGATCGTCCCCCAGCCCACTTCTTTCCATATCCCCGAGGTTACCAGCGTGAAGCGGAAATAATTAGGATTGCCCAGGAAATAAATCGGCTCTAGTCCTACAAGCTGCAGCAGGTAATTCACTACACCGCTCGACGGGGACAGCAAGGTGATCAGAATTCCCGAGAGAATGACCCAGGAAAAAAAATGCGGCAGATACGTCAGCGACTGCGCAACCCTTTTGAAGCTGCTTGAGCGGATCTCGTTGATCAGCAGCGCGAGTATAATCGGTGCGGGAAAGCCGAAGGCAATATGCAGAAAACTGATCGTAACCGTATTCTTCAAAATCCGCAGAAAATCAGGGGACTGAAAGAACAGGAACTCGAAATGTTTGAGGCCGACCCACGGGCTGCCCCAGATGCCATCCATAATCCTAAAATCCTTAAAAGCCAGTTGAATACCGTACATCGGGGCGTAGGCAAACACTGCGTACCAAATCATCACCGGAGCGAGCAGCAGAAACAAGTATCTGCATTTTTTGTACTCTCTCCAGGTTGCTGCAATTCTCGACGGCCGGGCAGGGTACAATCTCTTCCCTCCGTCAATTTCCGGACGATTCACCGGGTTCATGTTGACTGCTCCTTTCCAAAATCCAAAATCCCTCAAACCACATTCCCATCTTAGGGTCCTGAAAGCGCTTTTTCCATTGCAACTTCATTCGAATCTTTATAAAATCTTTCACTTCTGCCCTTAAAGGCAAAAAAAAGGCCGTTGACTGGAAAGCATAACCAGATGCTCCAGCCAACAGCCCTATCATCATCTTATTTTAACTTATCATTCTCTTACTATTCGTTCTCTAAAAACAAGGTATCGAGGGCCGCCAGCTGCGAGTTCCGGTATTGGACGGGCGTGACACCAAAACGCGTCTTAAATTTGCTGTGAAAATACTGGGGATTACGATACCCGACCTGCGAGGCGATCACCGACACCGAAAGGCGGGGCTGGCAACGCAGCAGATCCGCAGCTTTTTCCAGACGCAGCCGGGTTACATACTCCGTAAAAGACTCCTTTGTCCCCTCACTGAACAGTGTGGAAATATAAGCTGGAGCAAGTGATACTTCCTTTGAAAGGATCTGCAGGGATAAATCCTCATGTAAATGGTCTTCAATGTAATTCTTCAGGGTACGGATCAGATCCGTATGCGCATGGTTGCCCGAATATTTCAGATGCTCGGTAATCTGCATGGACAGCACCCGTATCCCTTCAACCGTACCGGTGAGCGTGTCTTTCTTTAATTCATCAAAGATATTCGAGTGCGGCAGAAAGTGCTGCAGCTTAAGCTCAATTACGGATTGATACAACTGCATAATCAGCTGAAGCAAGGCCAGTTCCACCGCCTCAATCTGCAGCTTGCTTTCCTGGAGAGTCTGCAGAAAATGATCAAGGAAGCTGTTCACGCTATCCTCGTCTCCCGCCTGCAGCGCATTTTTGAAATGATCGTAAGGAAACAGATGAGGCGCCGTATTCAGCTCAACGATACTGGAATAGGCAACAATGGAATCCTTCCCGTATAAAAAATGATATCGGTCCGCCTGTTTGGCCATCTGGTAGGAGTCGGCGATTTCCTCCGGGTTGTTCACTATCGTACCGATGGCTGCCCCGAAGCTTGACGCTTGCTCTGAAGACTGAGTTTGCTGCAGATCGGCAAATATAACCCTTTCCTGTTCCGGCTCAGCCCGCGGAATATAATAAATAATAGCCGCTTCCTGCTCATTCAAGGCGACAACTACGCTAGGCAAGCAGTGGTCCATCCGCTCATATTGGCTTTTAAAACCTTCAGTTCCCTCTTCAAGGTTATTCAGATAAACTGTGCAATAGCTGTAATCCGGCCTGATGAAGGACTCTACCTCCATTTCCAGGTTTACCCCGAGCAGCAGATTTTTCAAATCATTTTTTCTGGCCTGTGTTTCCAGATTCACTATTTTCTCTTCCAATAAATTAAAGGTGCTGCCAATAAACGCATATTCATTGCCCCATAACGTGACAGAACCCGGCGACTGCAACCCTTTAATCTGCATTACCAGTTTTTTCACCGGAATATACAATTGCTTGGAGAAAAAAAATGACATTAAAAGACCAAATAGCACGACCGCCCCGCAGCTGATGAAAAGGCTTTCCTTCAACTGTTCGGAAGAAAGTACAAAAGAATTCATCGGGCGGTACATCGCATATGTCCAGTCATGCGCCGAATGGGCCGGCTCTAGATACGAAAGGACGGCTTTGCCTTCTGACTCCTCGGTGATCTGTTTGCCGTTCCGCCGGTTTTGAATCGTTTCCTTCAGCAATCCGCCTAAAGCTTCATCATACTCCCCCGTATGAAGAACGGCCTGCCCGGAAGGGCTAAAGATATACAGCCGGTCAGCCGCAGAACTGAGCATTTGGGCTGCCGCCGTCTGAAGATACTCCATGCCTACATCGATAAAAAAGTACCCCATGGTCGGCACACCCGGTGTCTCATAAGGCAGTTTAATCACGTAGGTCATGACCTGACTTCCATCCGCCAATGTCCGGAACAGCCATTCTTTAGGCTTCACCCTGTTCAGCTTTAAGATAAACGCCGCTTCCTCCGAATTCTCAGTCTTCATATAAAATTGACTGGAATCCACCACATAATTATTGGCCGGGAAATAAACGGTGACATTGCTGAGCCCTTCATTTTCGATCCTGTAAAAATCCAGATCCTGCCGAAAGGAAGCGATACGGCTTAAATTCCCCTCCCAGCTCTTGTTGAGCAGCAGATTCAAATTGAAATTTTCCTGGATAAACCGGATGGAGAGCGCTTTGTTTTGCAGATTATCTTCGTATTTCTTAAGTACTGTCTGTTCGATATAATCCTTAGCGGAATTCAGCCGGTTCTGATTGTCTTTAACAATCTCATCCTCCATGATTCCGTTGGTTTGGGTATACCAATACCCTCCCATGATGCCGATCAGTACAACAGACAGGATCGTATAAGACATGATAAACCGTATAAAAATGGTTTTTTTATATTCGGGCATATACATCATCCCCCCTCTTTGTCTCACTCATCGCTTTACACTTTCCATTATAAATGCGATTCAGGTCTCCTTTTACACAAAGTGTCAGGCACTGCTCCGGACAAAAATGATAGCGTTAACAATAATCTGCTGGTAATGAACTGTTCTTACGGCTTAACCTATCAAAATCATCCTCCAAACACCAGTGTAAAATCTTTAAATTCATTCCATTTTCTTTAAAACACCAAGTAGAAACGGTCGCCGTCCTCAAAAGGACGGTATCCGTTTCAGCGGGAAATAGAAGGATGATTTATAGCGTGAAGCATATAAATTTTTATATTTTAAAAAAAGTCCCGCAGCTACGCTAATAGCCCGGGACCACCTTTAATTTTGTCTCGCGTTGATCTAAACCAGATTCCAGAACATTGCCGTATTCGCTGCGGTAATCATGGTGAACAGAATGGTGTTCAAGAAGGAGGCCAGCCACACATTGTTGGTCTTCTCAAAAATCTTCCGGGCATATACAGCAGCTATTAGGAGAAGCGGCACCATGGCGAACAGCAGAATACCGTTTAAGGATTGCCCTGGATAAAGTGCAACACCCGTAATGAAATCTTTGCCATATTGAGCTGCCATCCAAAGAATAAGTCCGCCCACATTCAGAATAATGGATAGCAGATATCCCCTTCTTTGCCCTCTTGTATTGGCATTTAGTGCAACAACACTGACAAAGTAGTAAATAAAGAAAAACGGCATATACCGAAGCCCGGTGATCAAATGCTCGATTTCAAAGGTACGTACAGCAAAGGTCCAAAGACGGAAATCTGTGCCAGCTACTGCCTGCACGGCGAACAGCAGCAGATAACCAACGAACACAGCTGCAATGGCAGTGCACAAGCTGGCGATGATGGTAATAGAGTTCAGATGGATCCCATAGCTGCTGAATTTCGTACCCGCCTGCTTTTTCGAGAAATAGTAGAACGCACAGGTTATAAAGGCAATAATGAGACCGGAGACAAGCGCCCAATATCCAATCTGATTTGTTGTAGGTTCGTTAAAGTAAGAACTGGTCGAGAGAATACGACTTGATTTTTCAAAGACGATCCACAAACCCAGCGAAATTACCGCCAGCAACGCACTTCCTATGCCTATGTTTTTCATTTTGGCGCGGACATCCGGGTTCGCCTTCTGGCTGTTGGCCAGAATAAAGCCTGCGGCCGCTGCGGCCAAACAAATGATTAGCAGGATAATGGAAATTACACTCAGAACATTCAGTCCATCCGCTTGCTTATCCATTAACGTAGGGAACAATATGGCCGGAAACAACGTCGAGAACACAATGGCTGCCCAATAGGCGATTCTCTGCATCCCGGTTGAAGGCGCGCTTACCGTGGTTGTGGAAGCCGTGACCGAACGCTTCAGGAATGGAGCTTTCAGCAGCAAGCTGATCAAGGGAACCAGTAGCAGAAAGAAGCCCACCAATGCTATAGCATTGCCCGTTTCTTTCATCCACCAGATTTGATTGCCTGAACCAAGATCAGCGTTTGTCTGGTTGGGTGAGGTCACACCTTTAAAGGCATGGGCATAAAAATCAATAAAGCTGGCGGTTGCAGTTTTGGAAAAATGGTTCCACGGGTGAGTCTGGCTAGGTGTAAATAAGATATGCTCACCGCTCTGCGCTGGACGAACGACCTTATCTTCAAGCTTCAATTCTCCAGATTCTACAGTGTAGAACTTTCCCGTCTCTGCAGCCGGATTGTCCGCGGCAAGTCCAAGGAATCCTTTGCCCGAGATCGTTGCCGCAAAATCCTTTTCCGTAACGGTCCCCTGTACTTTCTTCTCGGTGGCACTCTTTTCAGCATCCGACTTATTGAAGAAGAACTCATCATATTTCCCCGCAATCATGCCTACCGTCCGGCTGCCAAAAGCAGCTTGAATCTGATCCTGAGGAGCAACCGCGGAGGCGTAAGAGAAATCGGCACCCGCAGAAATCCCGGCATAAATCATGCGCTGTCCGGTCTGTAGCGAGGTCAGTTCATCCATGTACATAGCTACCAATGAGGAGAATCCGCCCATCGAATGGCCGCTGACCGCGACATAAGCGTTACCCTTATCATCTTTTTTGGTGTAATCCTGTTCAAAAATGTACTTGGACGCGTCAAATTGGGAATAAACCCAGAAGGTGCCGAATAAGTCCTTCACGGGGATGTCACTTTCCCAGCGCGAATCACCGTGATCATACATATCAAGCGCCAGGACAATATAACCCCGTCTGGACATTTCGATCGCCGGAGCATCCTGCATTTCTTTAGTATTCAGATAGCCATGTGTCGTTATGATTACCGGCCTGGGATCCTCTGCACCAGCCCCATCGGGTGTATAGAGCAGCCCGGAAAGTGTACCATGATCACCCTTGAATTTAATTTCTTTCACGTTCACCGAGTAAAATGAAGTGTTAAACATATTGGCGATCAGACTTCCAAGAATGATCAGACTCAAGGCTAAGGCCAGCAAGCCCTGTGGTTTTTTGAATTGCGAAACCATTTTACTCATTATAGATAGCTCCTTTGTCTTGAACTTATGGGGTTACATCATCACGGCCCCTTAAATGTAAGCGTTATCAATATTCGCAACAGGTATAGCAGCGCTAAGAGATCTAACGCTGATACCTTTTGAGAATGTGATCTTTTTACTTCAATTGATCCGAAAGCTCCTTAAAAATAACCCCAAGCGCATAGGCACCCGCATCGGGATATCCAATGCTTCTTTCGCCAACAGTGCCTGCGCGTCCCATACGTGCCACAATAGCTTCTGTCTTTTTGGCTCCTTCAATGGCTGCATCGGCACCCTTCACAAAAGCGGTTTTGAAATCATCTCCGGCCTGACTGCTCTTCGACCAGGAATCTGCACAAGGCACAAGAGCGTCGATCAAGGTTTTGTCCCCCACCACGGCTCCACGCCCGAATGAACGTTCACCGACTGTTTGTATGCCTTGTACAGCGGCCTGCATCATGTCAGCAAATTCAGAAACACTTATTTCTGTTTTCGCACCAACAGCCTTACCCGCTGAACGGAATGCAGAACCCCAGATCGGTCCGGAAGCCCCTCCGCAATATTCCATAATAACCAGTGAACAAGCATTCATAAAGCTTCCTATGTCCGCTTGGCTATGTGCCAGAATATCTTTCCACTCCCGCTTCAACTGCCGGAATCCTTTGGCAATACTCATCCCGAAATCGCCATCACCGGCATGTGAATCCAGTTCACAGAACGGAACTTCATTTCTAATAATGATTTCGCTCATCTTGTCTAACAGATAGACGAAATTATCGAGTGTAAAGGTATCGCCATTGATCTTGGCATATGCTTCAGGTGTTTCTGTCTCAAAGGATACAGATGATTCTGTGAGATTGTCCCGGGCAATATCAACATACGGAACGCTTTCCGTAGGCCCTGAAACTTTGAAGGCAGGGGTATCGCTTTCCTTGAATAAGAGCATTTTCAGTTCTTCGTCCAATTTCATAAGGGTGATGGAGGCTCCGGCCATATCAATGCTTGTCATATAGTTTCCGACGAAGGTTTTACAAATCTTAATATTTTTCTTCTCTGCTAATTCCCGGGTCACGGCGTTATTTAACAGATACAGCTCCAGCAGCGGAGTTCCCCCAAATCCGTTAACGAGTAGTGCAATCTCGGAAGAAGCTTCGCCCCCGATCTTTAAATCCGCTAAAAGTGCCTCCACCATACGTTTTGCCAGACTATCGGCAGTTGCTATTTTTTCGCGGCGGATTCCCGGCTCCCCATGAATGCCGACGCCATATTCCAGCTCATCCTCAGCAATTTCGAAGGTGGGGGTTCCCTTGGCAGGAACCGTACATGAGGTTAATCCGAAACCGATGCTGCGGACATTTGCAGCCGCTTTCTCCGCAGCGGCTTTCACCTGCGCCAGACTCCAGCCCTCTTCTGCCGCCGCCCCGGCAATTTTATGCACCAGTACAGTTCCGGCTACTCCCCGGCGCCCTACCGTATATAAACTGTCCTGTACCGAAATATCATCTTCTACCCGGACATAATCGACTTCAATCCCGTCTTCTTCAGCCAAAAAAGCTGCGTTCTTGAAATTCATCATATCACCGCTGTAATTCTTTATAATCATCAAGGTACCCTTTTTGCTGGCGGTTGCCTGAATGGCCTGATATACCTGGATCTGGGACGGGGAGGCGAAAATATCTCCGCATACCGCCGCATCCAGCATGCCTTTCCCCACATATCCTGCATGTGCAGGCTCATGTCCGCTGCCACCGCCACTAATCAGGCTGACCTTATTTTCATTGATTTCTTTTTTCTTAATGATTTTATACTTCCTCACAAATTCAAGCTCCGGATGAGCCATGGCAATGCCATTGCACATTTCAATGACCGTGTTCTCCGGCTGATTGATGATCTTCTTCATGGATTAGGCCTCCCGGGCTGTTTTGTAGTTTTGGCCAATTCTGTCTGCCGCGGCAATCGCAGCTGCAACTTCCTTTACAGTGATAGGGAACGGCATCGCATGAATGGATTCTTCAGGAATGCAGGCTTTTTCAGCGACTTGAAGCAGTTCCTCAGCTGTAATATGATCTACGCCGATATCCGCCAGGCACACAGGCAACCCTACCTCCAGACAAAAATCCAGAACCTGATGCAATTCCTCCGTCGGGGCATTCTCCAGCACCAGTTGGGCAAGTGTGCCGAAGGCAACCTTTTCTCCGTGATAGTAAGAATGTGTTCCTTCCAGAATCGTTAAACCATCATGGATCGCGTGTGCGCCGCCCAAGCCTGCGCTTTCAAAACCAAGACCCGACAATAAAATATTAGTCTCCACGATATTCTCCAGCGCCTGTGTAACCACATTACTATCACTGGCTATCTTCGCTTTCGCCCCGTCTTTAAGCAGCATTTCATAACATAGGGTTGCGAGGGCGAGCGCTGCGTTCGTTCCTACAGCAGGGGCACAGTAGCCTTCTCTTGAGCCCATGGGCAGACTGGCGTTCACTCTCGAATAAGACTTGGAGGTCGCTCTTGCTTCAAAATAGGTGGACAAAGCGTCCCCCATCCCTGCCACAAGAAAGCGTGTAGGCGCATTGGCTATCACCGTCGTATCTACCAAAACAACACTTGGACTTTGCTTGAAATAGGCATAATCATCAAAAGCCCCCTCCGGTGTATACAGCACGGCTGAATGGCTGGTAGGTGCATCGGTAGCAGCAATCGTCGGGCAAATGATCAGAGCTTCTCCCTGAGCGACGCATTTGGCCGCATCAATCGCTTTGCCTCCGCCCAGGCCGATTGTGCAGGTACAGCCCTTCTCTGTCGCAATAGCCTGTAATCTGGTGACTTCCTGACGTGAGCACTCTCCCTTAAAACCGCTTTCAACAAAGGTGATGTTAAACTTCTTAGACGTAGCATCGAGCTTATCCTTTACCCGTTTCACATCATCCGGATGGGCAATCAACAAAGCGGAGGAACCAAATGAAGTTACAAAGTAGCCAAGATTTAATAACTCGTCTTCACCTTGAACATATTTAGTTGGACTAATGAATGCTTTTCTCATGAATCTAACGCCTCCTGTTTTTTATAACAAATTTTATTATTTAATTAGAGTATAAAGCAGGATATTGATCTTGATAGTGGAATATCATAACCAATAATTATAATTCTTAATCGTAATTATTTGCACTGTGCAGTAACAATGGTATCCTCTTGCCATAAAGAAGGTCCTTATTATACGATTTTAAATCGAGGGGTGATTTTTTTGATGCAAGAGTCCTTAAATATAAGCAAATTTTTGGATCTCAAAAAATGGAAGCGGCTTCAGGATTCCTTGGCTACCGTTACCAAGCTGGCTATTTTGACGGTTGATTACAAGGGAATCCCTGTGACCAGCCACAGCAGCTGCCAGGCTTTCTGTCAGAATGTGCGGAAGGATCCGGAGCTGCTGCCGTTTTGCCAGAAGTGTGATTCCCGCGGCGGGCTTGAAGCAGTTCGATTAAATGCACCTTACGTTTATCTATGCCACTTTAATATTATAGATATTGCGATTCCGATCACTGTGGATGATAAATACCTGGGTGCTGTGATGGCGGGGCAGGTCAAGCTTTCCGATCCTGAGAACGGTACAGATCTGGAGCAAATTGTATCTTCGCCAAACAAATCATCACATCTGCTAAAAGGAAATCAATTGAAGGCATACTACGATGATATACCAACGATGACCTATGAAGAAGTCGTGAAAATATCCAACATGCTGTTTCTCCTATGCAACTATATTATCGAAGAGGCACTCAACAAAAATCTGCTGGTCGAAATGTTCGAGAAGGCTGCCGGAAACGATGAAGCCCTAAACCTCTCCACTATTCTGCCCGGCTACACCATTAAAAATATTGAGTCGATCAAAAAAGAAATGACCAATGCTATCGCGGATGCCTACCTTAAAAACACATCCAGTGATATGAGTATTTGTACAAACCCGATCTTTAAACCCGCCTGGGATTATATTTACAATAACAAAAGTGAAAATATAACATTAAGTCATATGGCTGAGCTATGTCACATCAGTCCCAGCTATTTCAGCAGACTTTTTGCGAAGGAAACAGGGGAAAACTTCACCACTTATTTGGCAAGGCTAAAGGTGAAATGGGCGAAGCAGCTGCTCGAAGTGACCGATATGCCCGTTTCTCAAATCAGTGATGAGCTGGGCTTCAATGAACCCGGTTATTTCATTAAAATCTTCAAAAAATTCGAAGAGATCACACCTGCTCTTTATCGTAAAGGTTATCGGGAAAAAGCAGGATCAACTTGAGCACTTGGATGGACGCTCCGCGAACGGACCGTTGTTTCAATCGCTGCCCAATCCAGATTTTAATGATTTGCCTAATATAAATTGAACTTAAGATCTTTACATGGAGTAAGGACGTTTCAAAAAAATGGGGGTTATTAGTACATGAGTATTGAATTTAAAAAAGTGAGCGACTTTAATCGAGGAATACTCTTTGAATTATTGAAAGATACATATTCATTTGATTGCAGATATCAGCAAAGTAGTAATTCTGATTGGCAAGTTTTTGACAACTTTTTCTTTGACAATTTGCAAATTGCAGATAAATACGGGTTTATCACAACACTAAACGATGAAGCCATCGGATTTGTTTCATGGGACCCGAGAAATATGCCTGAGTATGCGGAAATTGGCCATAATTGCATTGCTTCAAAACACAAAAGCAATGGTTATGGTAAAATACAGCTTCAAGAAGCGGTCAATAGAATTACCCAAGATAATGTAAGAAAAATCATTGTAACCACAAATAATGACCTAATCCCTGCTCAACGAATGTATGAGAGTGTTGGGTTCACAATATATCAAAAAAGGGAAAATCAAAATATTGCAGATTTTGTTGGTGAACACATAGATTATGTATATTTTTGCTGAAGCAAGCTTCAATGGAGCAAAACCGAAGAGCAGCGATTCCCCAATAACGGGAGAATCGCTGCTCTGTTTTTTAGAAAGAAGAAGATTAGACCTGGTCATAGAAAATCGACTTTTGGGACACCCCCATATAGAATGAACTTAATAACTACACAAAAGGGAAAAGTGGCGGAGGGGAATTTTGGAACTGTAGGAGCGACAGCGTCCGCCTTTAGGTTTGGATTTCTACCGCGATTCGCGGTTAAATTCAGGAAATCCAAACCTAACAGCGGCCGGAAGTCCAAACATTCTCTGTAGTCACGACCAATCCCGAAACAGAAGAATTATAAGTTCAATCTATACAGTACTTACATTCCCACAGCTGAAGATATCGCGGCAAAGACTGCAGCCACCAGCCACAAGATTGGAAACAGCTTAAGGATGACTTTGAGCCACTGCCCAAAATTGATCCGGGCGATTGCCAGTCCTGCTAATAATACTCCACCTGTTGGGGAAATGAGGTTGGTCAACCCGTTTCCAAATTGATAAGCGGTTACTACCGCTTCGCGGTTGACACCGACCAGATCGCCCAATGGGGCAAGCACGGGCATCGTTAAAGCGGCCTCACCGGAGGAAGAGGGCACCAGGAACGTGATAATATTATGCACGACCAGCATGATGGTAGTGAACAAATAGTTTGGCAGACCTTCAAGCAGGTTTGCCAGTGCATTCAGGATCGTATCGATAATCATGCCGTTCTCAGCAACGACGAGAATTCCCCGGGCCAGCCCGATAATGACCGCCGCATAGATGAATTCGCCACAGCCCTTTACGAAATTCTCAGCGATTTCCTTCTGATTCATCTTGGTGACCACACCCGAGAAAATACCAAGTGCGAAGAAAAGGGCGCCGATCTCGGTCATATACCAGCCCTTGGTCATAATTCCCCACACAATCAACCCCAAGGTAGCGATAAAGCCGCCAATGATGAGTTTATCCCGATGGGTGAAGCTCATCTTTATGTCTGAGTTCTCTTTAATAAAGTGCTGACGATTTAAAATGTCATTCTGGAATACAGGAGATTTCTCCGGATTTTTCTTCACCCGCTGCGCATACCACATGGTAAAACCGATTGATATCGCAGTGAAAACAATCCATTCAATAAATCTCAGCCATAGCTGTGGATTGCCCTGCACTCCCGCTACGCCTTGCGCAATCAATACTGAAAACGGATTAACGGTGGAGCCGATATAACCGATCTGTGTTCCAAGATAAAGGATGAGGATGGCCGTAATGGAGTCAAAACCGAGTGCAAACATCAAAGGAATAAAAATGGCGTAAAGAGGTATTATTTCTTCACTCATTCCGAACGTGGAACCTCCAAGGCTGAAAATAACCATCGCTATCGGAATCAGCAATATCCCTTTTTGTTTGAGCCGTCCGGCCAAGGCCATCAGCGCCCGGTCAATCGCACCGGTCTGCAAAATAATCCCAAAGGCTCCGCCTACAATAAGTACGAAGGCAACCACATCAACAGCATTGATAATGCCTTCCATTGGTGCACTGGCGATTTGCGCAAGTCCCTGCCGCAAATCGCCCTCTTCACTGACTTTCGGTACGGAATGATAGGTTCCCGGGATAATCGTTGTCTTGGCTGAACCATCTACAATGATTTCCTGCCGGTCAAATTGACCGCTCGGGACAACCCAAGTCAAACCGGCAATCGCTATTATAATCAAGAAAATCAATGTATAACTATGAGGCAGAGACTATTTTATTTTACGTTTAGAGGTTTCCATTTTATCCCTCATTCCTAGTAGCGTCGTAGGTGATTTTCCCGGCAGCAATAGTTAATACGACTTGTGCGTCTCTGATATCGGCAGCTGTTGTATCCAGAAGATTGCGGTCAAATACAGCAATGTCGGCATATTTCCCCGCTTCTAAGGTTCCCGTGCTCTCTTCCATACCACAGTGCCTGGCCCCGTTAAGGGTCCATGCCTTTAAGACTTCAGATGCTGGCATTCCCTGCTCAACATTCCAGCCTTCAGGTGGTGACCCGTCAGGAAACAACCGGAAAGTGGCCGCGTAGATCGAATCAGGAACACTAGTGAGGAACAACGGTAAATCAGTGCCAATGGTAATGGGGATGTTCGCATCCAGCATGGACCGGTAATCATAGAACCGGCTTTCATTCGCTTTTCCAGCCACAGCCGCCATATACGCATCTTCATAGGAGGGATTTAACAGCAGGATCTGGGCATATACCTCGGCGAAAATCCCGTTTTCCCCCATCCGTTTTAAATCATCGGGGTGAGGGTATTCCAAATCACTGATAGAATGTTTAATTGGATGATCCCCCTGCTGTTGACGGCAGGTTTCGAGCATATCTACAGCTCTGCGAATTGCTGCATCCCCTTCAGCCGTAAGACAGCACTTGATTCCATGCCTGTCTGCTTCAAATACTGCAGCTTCAATTACGTCATAGTCAACCGGCTGCAAAGTAGTTACTCCCGGCAGATCTGCGTAAGGCTCCAGCATATCCCCTGTATGATCAGCCACAACACCGTCTATCATCAGCTTGAATCCCTGAAAGCGGAGAACCTCCCCTTGATAGCGTTCTTTATATTGAATTCCGGCGGGAATATCAATCGGCTGCAGCACAGGTTCCAGCGCAAAATGAAACCGCAGCGGCAGTTCCCCGGCAGCTTCCAGTTCTTCAAGAACCGGCAATAAACCGCTGTGCTGGTCAAAGCCTATATCTTTGATGGAGGTTACACCCCGCTTGGCAAGCATCCGGGTGAAATCCAAAAACTCTTTTTTGACTAATTCCCGATCCTGCATCATTTCATACAGTAAGCTGGCACGCGCCTCGGCACTGCAATGATCAGGGGTGAACCGATATTTATCCTGGGCGATTTGGTTCATCCAGCAATAATTTTTCGTCCGATTCATGGCAATGACGGCCCTTTGAGGAAAAGCTATATCTAATATACTTTGCTCTGGGAGCTTTCCCCATAACTCCCGGCTCCAGCCGTAAGCGTATACATTTTGATCTTCAGGTTGTTGTTCCGCTTCTTCTATAAGCAATTGCAAGGCATCTTCTATAGAGGCTGCATTTGTCAGATCCACGCCACGGTGCAAGGACATATATCCGGTAAAAAACACATGATTATCATGCACACCAGGCATAATCAACGCATCCCTCAGATGATGGACAATCGTCTTCGGTCCGATCCAGGCTTCTGCCTCTGCCGGATCGCCGACCGCGGCAATCCGTTCCCCTTGCAGGGCGATGAATCCAGGCGAGGCATCCTCCTCTTTTCCTGTAAACACGGCACTAGACATTAGTACTCTTTCTGCAAAACCATGTTTAACTGCTCCCATGATCTCTCCGCCTTAGTTCAAATTTATAATACGACTTATAACGTTATACTATAGCTACTGCTTCTCCATCATCGGAAGAAACAGTAGCTTTTACGTATTTAAAATTCCAGCTGACTCTAATGAATTACAAAGTAAATTGGTAACGGTCACCAATAATGAACTGCTTCCCTACATGAACCGGCTTACTATACTGGTCGTAAATAATGGTGTTCATGTAAAACAAAGGCTGGCCGATCGGAACTTCAAGTAATTTCGACTGAGGTTCGTCAGCCAAGACAATTTGTAATATCGTCTCTCCCGGCTGGTTCGGATCAATATTGTATTCGCTGCGCAGCAGCTCATATATCGAGCCTTCAAGATTGGCCTCCATTAAGAAAGCGAAACGGTCAAACGGGTAATAGTTATTTTCCAGCATCAGCGGTTGTTCGCCGGCATATCTCTGGCGCTGAATATACAGCACAGACTCACCTGGCTGGATTTGCAGCCGCTCTGCGGTATCTGAATCGGCTTTCACCTTTTTTCTTTCCGTGACTACGCTATGCGATGAAACTCCATTCGCTTTGCAGGCAGCCGTAAAACTGATGATATGCTCAATCTTCCGGCCGATCTTGGGCCTATTCACAAACGTGCCCTTGCCCTGCCGCTTCGTCAAATACCCTTCTCTCACCAATTCCTCTATCGCTTTGCGAACAGTAATCCGGCTCACATTATAGGTCTCGGCCAGCTCAATTTCAGTTGGTATTTTATCCCCTTGATTAAAGCTGCCGTTGGCGATTGCGGATTGAACCGCATTTTTCAATTGAATGTATAATGGCTCAGCGTTTTCTGCATTTAACATGGTTTACCCTCACTTGTTATATAACGTTATATTACTCTTTCTTTAGAGTAACAAACGATTCTCTTTTTCACAAGCAAAGATAAGTGTTCCCATTAATATTGGGCTCCGAATCCAAATGAACCCTCTACCAGACAGCTCTTGGCAGCTAATCTCGAACCTTCCTTCATTGCGGCTTGAATATCCCCGTCCTTAATCATGCTTAGTAAAAAGGCTGTAATATAGGAATCCCCTGCTCCCATCGTATCCACAGCATGGATGAACTCCGGCGATTGATAATAAAAGGCTGTTCCATCATAGGCGATAGACCGGTCTCCGCCTCGTGTTGCAACTAATACCTGACCCTCTCTCTTGCGTTTGGAACGAATATAACTTTGCGTCGCTTCATCCGTCATATGGCTGCAGGAAAAGAAGGCAAAATCGGCATTTCCTATATAACGTTCTACTTGCTCTTCCTCAAAGTCATCGGAAAAATCAAATGAAAGTGGAATCTTCAGATCATTCAGCTCAGTAAGCAGGTGCCCGGTGTGGCTGTAAAGACCCGTATGGACAATATCGAATCCGCGGATGTATTCCTTATCGTCTTCACTAAGTTCTATGGGATGAAGTCGGGTAACCCCGCCTTCGTTGCTGCCGAGAAAGACTCTTTCCCCGTTCTCCAGCGTTACGCGTGCACATCCATTTTCACCGCTGTGATGTCTGCAGTGCGAGGTATCTATCCCCAGCTGTTGCAATGTATTCTCTACCAGCCTTGCCTCATCATCATCACCGAACACGCCGAGGAAGGCCGCATCCGCACCCTCTCCTTTGGCGAAAACACTGAAATTGAGTGCGTTGCCACCGGGGTACATCATACGCAGATGAACATACTTGTCGACCACATTATCGCCAATCCCTAATACTCTCATGGTTTACACTCCCGTTCAGTAGGCTACTTTCCCCATATAACGGCGGGTTTCCAGCGGATGACTTCTTACTTCGGCCAATGCCTCGCGGTAGACGCAGATAATACTGTAGAACAATACCGGATTAAAGAATTCCACGACTTCGTCGGCAATAACACCTAAGCCAAGCTCCTTAGCATCAATCACTTCGACTTTTTCAGCATATTGATTCAGGAAGGTGCGTGCGCGTTCATCCAGCTCACGGGTGCGGCCTTCATTAATCATTAAGATGAATGGAGTTTCTTTATCGGTTACTTCGAACGGACCATGGAAAAATTCGCCGGAGTGGATAGCCGCTGCATGAAGCCACTGCATTTCCATCAGAGAGCAGATCGCAAATCCATAAGCATGACCATAAGAAGCTCCGCTTGTCAGGATATAATATAACTCCTCGTTGCGGTACTTTTCGGCAAATACACGGGCTCGTGGAGCGACCTGCTTTTTGCCCTGATTAATAATACCGTTAATGGTTTGCAAGCCTTTTTGAAAAGCGTCAATATGTGCATAACCTTCAGCCACATGCAACAGTTCTGCAGCGAGCTCCAGAATGATAGCCATCGGATTATTTTTGACGTCACTGTCATCTCCCCATTCATACAGGAAAGAATAATCAGAAAATTTAAGCAACGCGGCCTCCTGATTATGGGTTAAGCCAATGGTGTGTGCGCCCTTCTCTTTGGCAGCTTGTGCAGCAGCCACCGATTCCGGCGTATTTCCGCCATGAGAACAAACAATGACTACCGATTGTTTGCCCAGACGTTTAGGCAAAGCATGAACAAACTCGTTAGCCGTATATAGACCCGTTACCAGCTTTTTCGCTTCGCTTTCCAGAAAATACTTTGAGGGATACATATCAACCAGCGAACCTCCGCAGGCTACAAAATAAACCTCTGAAATCCCCTTGGCCACTTTTCCATGAATAGCTTCAACAACCTGATGTACATTCATTTGATTCTCTCCTTTGTATAACGTTATATAACGTATTGTTTACGAGATAAATATAACCGCTTTCAAAACAGCTGTCAAGCCCCCCTTCGGCTGAATTCCAAAAAAACTCCTCTCCAGAACTTGTGATTAGGCAAGCCCTGAAAAGGAGTATTATGGTTTAGGAGAAAGAAGCCTTGGCACCTATAAAGTAGCCAATTGAAACAAAAAGGAGTGACCAGGTCAGCGCACATGCAACGGATATCCATACATATTTTTTGAAGGGCATGGCACTGATGCCGGAAATATAACTGGCAACATGCCTGACCCCCGGAATAAAATAGGCAAAAGCAACCGTCCAAATTCCAAAGCGTATATACCATCCCTTGACTCTGATAAACCGCTTCGGGGTAAGCCCAATCCACTTACCGTATTTATTCACAACCGGTTGTCCCAGCCGCAGACCAATGGTGTAGCTGATCATCATTCCTGTTATGGACCCTATGCAGCCGATCAGTACCGAAAGTGTGAAATTCAGAACCATAATGGACGACAAATACCCTACAAACAACATCAACACTTCGTCAGGTACGGGAAGTCCAAGAATTCCAAGCGCCAAAAGAGCAAAAATTGCTAAATAACCGTAATGTGAAATTAACTCCATCATCCAAGGCATCAATATTTCACTTCCTGTTGAAGTTTTTTTTGAAAGAAGGGAAGGGAAGCCGGCTGATCATCATTATAGACAGCATCAACATTAATACGACTATGTATTCCGGTTTCATCCGTCCATCCAGCAAAGAGATCATCGAAAGGATCACCCCTGCAGCAGTAATCGGCATCCCAACGAAACCCTTCGAAGAAGCTGATATATTAAATCTGGCCAACCGCAGTGCGCCGCAAATCAGGAAAGCAACTGCAGCCAGGGTCCCCAGCCACTGAACATTTTCCAGCTTGTACAACAAAATCAGAAACGCAGGAGCCAATCCAAAGGATATGATATCTGCCAGTGAGTCCAATTGCTTGCCGAAATCGCTGGTACAATGCAGCCACCGGGCCAGCAAACCATCCATTACATCACACAAAGCCGCTAACAATATCATGGTTAATGCCAAACTATATCGTTCTTGAATTGTGAAGAGCAAAGAGAATGCTCCAATTCCCAAATTTGCCAAAGTAAACATTGAAGGCAGCCAATTCCATTTCATGCTGTCTTACTCCTTTCGCTACAGTACATGTATTGGTGGGATTAGCCTTCAAATCTAATCATAGATTTGACGCCTTCCTCGATATTTTCCACTGCATAACTACAGCCATGCATATCCAGTATCCGCTTTGCAATGGAAAGCCCCAGTCCCGTTCCACCTGTCAGTCGGCTCCGGGAAGGCTCAACCCTGTAGAACCGCTCCCAGATTTGCCCCAGCTGATCTTCGGGTATCGACTCACCTTTATTATGAATAGAGAATACAGTAGACTTCTCATCGCTCTGAACATTCACGGTTATGGTACTTCCATCTTCAGCATGCCTGATTGCATTGGTTAGAAAATTAAGAATAACCTGTTCGATCCAGCCCGCATCCGCGTATACCGGCAATTCATTAGCAGGAATTATCATCACTTGCAGCTGCTTTTCCTGCAGAAAGTGAATCAGCCTGTCCGCTACCTTTTCCGTCAGTTCCGTCAGCATGAAGGAGGTCTTCCGGAGTTTAGTTGTCCCCGACTCCAATCTGAACAAATCTAGCATATCATTCACAAGAAATCCCATTTTTTCAGATTCCTCAATAATGACCTTAATGTAGTAATCCTGTTTAGCCGCACTTACTCCGTCTTCTAATCCTTCGGCAAATCCTTTAATAATACTTAGAGGCGTCTTCAGTTCATGAGAGGCATTGGCAAAAAAGTCCTGCTGCATGGTCTCCATTTTTTGTTTGCGCTCCATATCTTCGACCAGCTGCTGATTGGCCTCCCTCAACTCACTCAAGGCAGAATCCAAACTTTGTGATAAGGTGAACATGCTATTGGACAAGCTCCCCAGTTCATCCTTCTGCCGGATGGAGGGATGTCCTGTAAAGTCCAGGGAAACCATACGTTTGGCAATTTTGTTCAGCTTGATCAGTGGACGGGCTACCATTTTAGAATAGAAGTAGGACAGTATTAGAATAAATACAAAGCCTCCGATTCCGAGATATAAAAAGAACCAGCGCAGCGCATCATTCGAATCCTTAACCTCCTGTAAGGAGGTGACAGTGAATAACAGATCAATATCTCCGTTGCGTTGCTGCACAGGCAGAATCATCACAGAGTTGCGGATCCCACCCCAAGGAGCTGTCCAATCCGCTTTCTGCATTTGTAGCCCTTTGAATTGTTCCACCCGGGCCTCAGACAACGGAAACCACTCGTCCAAGGCCTCAAACAGGATGCCCTGACGCGGGTTCCATATTTTCAGATTCGGTAAAACGATCTCCGTGACAATACCGGAAAATTGAGTGTCTCCTCCCTCTGATTCATCCCCAATGGCTGCGGACCCTTGCTTTTTTATGCTAGTGGGGAATATGAGCTCCGGTGAGTAGACATCTCCTTCAATCAGCTGGTCTCCCTGAATGGTCAACGGATCATCCAGCTTAATATTTGCTGCGCTAAACTCATCTCCATACTGATTCATGAACAGGGATAAAGAAACAGCTATGATCTGGCCGTCTTCATTCATAACCTTCATATGAAACGGGTCTTCCGATTTCATTTTGCCGTCCAGCTTCATAATAACCAGCTGCGTTTTATTGCGCAGCATGAAGCGGGCAAGCTCCTGAGAAGTCCTGCTCGTATCCCACGACTCACTTGTGTAGCTTGAACCAAAGCTCTTGAGATGCTTCTCCACGCGGTTTTCTTTCTGCTGCTGATAGAAGCCGTCAAAGAAAAACAGCTGGCTCAAAATCACCATCCCGTAAAAGCAGACAAAAAACACTACTGTCATTACGAACAGCTTAAAGGTAATTCCCCATCTTTTCATGCCTCGTCCTCAAATATGTACCCGGTGCCAATCACCGTGCGAATATAGCGTGACTCATACCCCAGCTTACTTCGCAGTTTTTTGATGTGGCTGTCCACTACACGGGAATCGCCTTCGAATTCAATCCCCCATATCCGGGTAAGGATCGTGTCCCTTGAGATTACAATGCCCTTATTTCGGATCAACAGCCATAACAAATCATATTCCTTAGGGGTAAGCTCTATTTCTGCACCAGCAACCTCAAGCCGATGAGCCAGCGTATTAAACATTGCGGAACCAAACTTTACGATGCTGGATTCCGGCAAATGGCCTCCTTCGACCCGTTTCATTAGCGCATTCGCCCGGGCTATCAGTACTTTTGGGCTAAACGGCTTCGTCACATAATCATCCGCACCCAGTTCAAAACCGTGAATTTTATCTTCATCTCCGGATTTGGCCGTCAACAATATGATGGGTATCGCTGCCTTTTTGCGGATTTCCCGGCACACTTCAAAGCCGTCCATCTTGGGGATCATAATATCCAGAATCAGCAGATCCGGTTGCAGCGAATCAAACCAGCTCAATGCATCTTTTCCATTATCCGCCTCTTGTACTTCCCAGTCGTTCTTTATGAAATAATCGGAAACAAGCTCACGAATGCGGCTTTCATCCTCAACGAGAAGAACTTTCTTTTTCAATATAGTCCCCGCCCTCAAACCATTTTTATATTTTTCAGCTTAATCGAGTGATATGTCCTTCATGTGTCCTTAGACAGAACAACCCCCCACTTGATTCTACAGATACAAGTCCAGATATAAAAGTGTTGATTGTGGACGCTGGTGAAACCGGGAAAGGTGGATTGAAAGTAGGCCCTAAAAGCCCGCAGCGGGTTCGTTTACTCGTACCGGACCCAGGGGGCGCTATGGAGAGTAAAATCCCTGTTTATTCTCTTTTGCGGACCCAGGCGACCTTATCTGCTCTGCATTCTCTCTAAAAACGGCCAGCAGGGAGAAATAACTGCGCTGGAGTCCGTTGTCCTCCTGTAACAGGCTAAAAGCCCCAAATAAGTGCAACTCGGTCCGTTCGTGCTCAGAGCCAGGGCAAGTAAGACCCGGACGCAACCTTCATGCGGAGCGGCCAATGACAAAACAAAAGCAGCGATCCTCCAGTAACAAGAGGATCGCTGCTTTTTTAACTTTTTTGGGTTTCTATAGTGAGAAGGATCATTGGGTTCAGCCGAGGCCGATTCCCACGGTCACAATTTCATGTCCGCCAACCGGCAGCTCCAGCACAACGGCGCTGCCGCAGTCCAGGAGTGCCGATTTGTCCTCTAGAATATTGGATTTGTAAAATCCGGTATTCGGTATATCCGTCTCCAAGTGCAATTCACACGGCTTGCCCTCCATATTGAACCAGCGGACCAGCAAGTCCCCGCTGTCCTCATTCACTTTAAGAGAGGACAAGGCAGCAGTCTTACCGCTCCAGCGAAGTGGTGAATAAACGGCAGGAAGGGTACCCGGATGAAGCTCCGCCTGGGCGGTGATCCAAGGAATCTGGAACTGATAAGCCCCGGCGGCAGCGCCGGAGGACACAACGTCTCCGTCATGCGGAATGAGCAGCATTTCCGCTGTCTGTTCGCCCTGGCACTGGGCTTCCGGCGTAGGAAACCAGCCCCAGTCTCCCATCTCACCGACACAGCGGAGCAGGGTTACGGCTATCGTATTACGGCCGTCGCGCAGAATTTCATATTCATTCAGCCCAAGATTGGCTACCGCAAGTCCTGCGCCTGCTTCCGCCACATCCACGAAAGACTGCTGATGTTGTGTATTGCTGGGATTCAGCCACTCTGGCGCCGGCTCGTTCGGGCGTTCGGCCAGCTCGAACATGGAATCGGCACGGTGGGTGGACGCGGCCAGATCGGTCGGGAACAGCATCCGCAACCGATGGTCCTTCGCCGTATTGCTGATAAAGCTTTCGATCTTCAGACCTTTGCCGCCCTGCTCCAGCCTCAGCACCGTGTGCAGCTTAAGCAGCACGGTTGCCGTGGAGCGCTGCGCCTGCCGCTCGGGATAGTAGACCAGCGAACGCTGTTCGTCTTCCAGAAGGGAGTCGGCTGCAGCCGGAATTGCCCACTCATGGGTAATTTCTACGGAAGCCCGGTACGGCGTGTCTTCAATCACGCGGATGCCGGCCGCTAAGCCCTGGGTAGTGAGCGGCGTTTCACCTGCCGGCTGTCTGAACATATATTCGTTGCCGATATCGCCGGTATTCTCATAAATGCCAAGATCACGGTACACCTTGCCGCTCGGCTTATGCGTCAGCGCAAAGGAACCGTCCGCCATGATTTCTACACGCAGGTTTGCGTTTTCCAGCACCTGCTCTCCTTGGAGCAGGGAGACCTTTCCGGTAAGCGGGGAACCTTTGCCCTCTTGAAGACGTACCCATGCGTAGCTGCGCCAACCCAGCGCCGGAACGTCCGCAGCCTCAAAGGTCAGCTTTACCTTGCGGCACATATACGGCTGCCGGAACCTGTCGTCCGGCAGATCGTAGCCAAACGACAGGCCCAGATCCTCGACGGTGCAGGGAACTTCTGTCCCCCGTTCGTTGATCAGCACCCGGCCGTCCAGGTCTACCGCTTTCATCCGGCTGGCCGTTACTTCCAGCGGCAGACCTTCGCGCAAATACAGGCGGGTTACGTCCAGCTCCACGCTCACCGTGCCCGTGCGGCTCCAGCCGCTTGTATTGACCGCTACAAGCGGCAGGGCGTCTTCGCCAAATCCGGAGAACAGGGAAGTATCAACCGCTTGGGTGATGGTTTGCATGCTGCCTTCCACAATGCCTTCGGCGATGTGGCGGCTTTTATCAAAGCGGGTCACCATCTCGCGGTGCACTTCATCCACGCTGCAGCCGCAGATCGAATCATGCGGATGGTTCTGCAGCAGTGTCTTCCAGGCGTAAGTAAACAGATGATGCGGATACTCCCCGCCGTGCAGCCTGGCGATGGAAGCTAGCGGCTCCGCCACCTTCTCAAGCAGCGCCTGGCCGCGCTGGTTCATCTGCTTCAGGTACACCCGGGCCGAAGCGGTATTGACCAGCGTCCCCCAGCCATCGGTGCGCTGGCTCCGCAGCTCGCCCTTGACCGTGGAGAGGCCGCGGTCCAGGGCAGCGGCTGCCACAGCTCCTACATAGTCCGCAAAGTTGGAATGGACAAAAGCCGTCTGCGGATACAGCCTCTGCGCTGTACGGATTGCCTCCGGCAAATCGGTTTGCAGCGGCTGATGATCGCAGCCGTTCATGAACAGCAGCTGATCCGTAGCCGCGAATCGTTCGGCGTCGGACAGCTTCCGGTCCCAGAATACCTTCGCCTCCGCCGGATCGACCGGAATCTCATTCCCGTTCGAATACCAGTTGGCGAACAGGATTCCCAGCACCTTCGAGCCGTCCGGACCTTCCCAGAGCAACTCGGAGAAGGAGGATTCATAACCGTCGTCGGAAACGGTGTTATTGAATCCCGTCGGCTTGACCCCGCGCCCGAAGAATGCGTTAGTAATTCCGGCCTGCGCCATGAGCTGGGGAATTTGTCCCGTCAGGCCAAAGGTGTCGGGAAAATAACCAATCCGCGAAACCTCCCCATACACGCGGGCGTCCTTATGGCCGATCTGCAGATTGCGCACATTGGCTTCCGGGCTGGTCAGAAAGGCATCCTGGAGAATATACCAGGGCCCGATAAAGATTCTCCCCTCGCGGATATGCCGTTCCAGCCGCTCCCGGTTGCCCGGGCGGACCTGAAGATAATCCTCGATAATGATCGTCTGACCGTCAAAGAAAAAACTTTTGAAGTCCGGGTCCTGCTCCAGTTTGTCCAGCAGGCTGTCCACAAGCTGGACGAGACGGATATGATGCCGCTCATAGGGCAAATACCATTCCCGGTCCCAGTGGGTATGTGAAATGATATGCGCCGTTTGTTGTTTGTTCAAGTGTGCTACACCTCAGCCTTCAATGGGAATTCCTCCATATACTCAAGCAGCTCATCCACGGTGGTAAAGGCGAGTCCGGTCACGGTGTCGGCGCAGCCGTAATAGATGGCGATCCGGCCCGTGGCCGAATCCGTCAACGCCGCGCATGGAAAGGTTACATTCGGCACATCGCCCACACATTCATACAAGGTTTCCGGGCCGAGAATATAGTTGCGCGAACGTGCCTTTACCTTCCAAGGTTCGTCCAGATCGAGAAGCGCGCAGCCCATTCGGTAGACAAACCCGTTGCAGGTATTGATTACGCCGTGGTAGATCAGCAGCCAGCCCTTGTCGGTCTCAATCGGAATGGGGCCCGGGCCGATTTTTTTGGACTGCCAGGCGGATGCATCCCCATTAACAGTGCCCATTACATAGCGGTGCTTGCCCCAGAAGGTAAGATCAGGGCTTTCACTGTAGAAAATATCTCCGAAAGGCGTGTGCCCCGTATCGCTCGGACGGCTGAGCATGGCATAATGGCTGCCGATCTTTCGCGGAAACAATACACCATTGCGGTTATAGGGCAAGAAGGCATTTTCCAGCTGGTGAAAGGTTTGAAAATCAAAGGTATAGGCAAGCCCGATGGTTGGCCCGTGATAGCCGTTGCACCAGGAGATGTAATAACGGTCATCAATCTTGCAAACCCGGGGATCGTAACGGTACTCCCGCGTAATTATTTCGGGGTCTCCTTGGAACACGATGGGTTCATGATTGATCTTCCAGTTCACGCCATCTTCGCTGAAGCCGGCGAAAATATCCATGCTGACGGATTTGGAATCGCAGCGGAATACGCCGGCAAACCCGTCCTTAAAGGGAATGACGGCCGAATTAAATACACTGTTGGAACTCGGTATGGCATTGCGCTCAATGATCGGATTGGCGTTATACCGCCATACGGGTGCATTTATGCCGTCCGGCTTATCCTGCCAAGGGATATTTGACAATTTGTCTCCAATAATTGTAGTCATGATCATGTCTCCTTTTCAGTTACAAGATTTCTTCTCTTAACGCCTGCCAGACCAGCTGCGAGAACAGGCTGTTTGACCAGGCGAACCACTTGCGGGTAAAGATATGCGGGTCATCTGCCAGGAATCCTTCATGCATGTATCCGGTATCGGCGTCGGTTGCTTCCAGCATCTCGATCATCGCCAGCTTCTCTTCCTTGTTGTCTGCCGTTAATCCCTGCATCGACAGCGCCATGTGCCAGATATAGCCCGGCGGTGTATGCGGACTGCCGATGCCTTTGGCAACCTTGCCTTCGAAATAGAAAGGGTTCTCCTTGCTGAGCGCAAAACGTCTCGTATTCTGGTATACCGGGTCGTCGTTCTTCACGTAGCCAAGGTAAGGAATGGAGATCAGGCCCGGCGTTCCGGCATCGTCCATCAGGCTGTAGTTGCCGTATCCGTCTGTTTCGTATGCATAAATCGGTCCAAATTCCGGATGGCGGTAGATGCCGTACAGCTTAATACCATGGTCGACCTCCTGCTCCAGCGCCTTAAGCTCCGCCAGGAAATCCAGATCGCGGAAGACCCATTCGGCGAAATCCTGCATCTGCCGCAAGGCCACAACCGCGAACATATTGCCCGGAATGTTGTAATGGAAATCACAGGCATCGTCGCTGGAGCGGAAGCCGGACCAGATCATCCCGGTATAATTGACCGGCATGCCCAGTCCGCCGTTGCGGATCGAATCCTCGGGAATCCCGTTATTGCGGGTGAAGCGGTACGGGGATTGCTCGAAGTGATGCTGTTCCCGCTTGAACAGATCGGTAATGACCCGCAGCGCTTTTTTGAAATCCGCCGTGAAGAAGCCGGTCTGTTTCGTCTCTTCCCAATACGCATGGGCCAGCCGGATCACGAAGCACAGCGAGTCGATTTCGAATTTGCGCTCCCAGACCCATGGCGACATCTCCGTCACATCTCCGGCATTCCAATGCCAGTCATTCGCCGTTTCATTAAACGCATTGGCGTAAGGGTCGATCAGAACGTATTGAATATGGCGCTTGATCAGCCCGCCGATGATACGCTGGAGCTCGGGATCATTGCCCGCAAATGGCACATAATGAATGACCTGCTCGACCGAGTCACGCAGCCAGCTTGCCGGAATATCACCCGTAATGACGAAGGTGGTCCCGTCCTCCAGCAGCTTGGTTGTCGTTTCCAGAGTGTTAGGAAAACAGTTGCGGAACAGCTGCCGCAGCTTCGGCCGGTGTGCCAGCTTCTGATCGGCTTCCGCCAGTACCGCCGCAATCGACGGAGGCAGCGGCAGCTCCGGCATCAAAATATGAGGAAGTCTGAATTGTTCCAATATGAATCTCTCCTTCTGCCTAGTCTAGGAATGAATGATTTTAATCGTCTTGATTTCGAAAGGAGCAAATTCCAGTTGGAGACCCCCTGCTTGTTCATGAAGTACCTCTGTTTCTTCCTCCAGTGCATTGGACAGGCATACCTTCGCATGCGGCAGCGGCCAGCTGATCTCAACCGTTTCACGGCCACCCGCTGATTCATACAGCCGCAGAATGCTGCCGCTCCCGTCTTCCGACAATTTGACCGTGTCCAGCACTACATGATTCCCGCTATAGCCGATCAAAGAGCCCAAAGCCGGCAGCTTGCCTTCTTCTGGTGCACATGCAGCCGCATGTGCCGGAAGATTTAGCTCGGCAGCCTTGCGCAGGGTATGGGCTTCACGCCAATCTCCCGCATGCGGATAGAGTGAATAGGTGAACTCGTGGGTGCCGAGATCCGCCGTGTTGTCCGGCCATTTCGGCGCGCGCAGCAGCGACAGCCGAATCGTGCTGCCCTGTACGTCATACCCGTATTTGCAGTCGTTCAGCAGACTGACGCCGTAGCCATGCTCCGCCACATCCACAAAACGATGCCCGCACACCTCATATTGTGCCTGTTCCCAGCTTGTATTGCGGTGTGTTACCCGTTCCAGCGCACCGAATGGGATTTCATAGGTCGCCTTGGTGGCCATTACATCTATCGGGAAACCTACCTTCAGCAACTTATGGGCTTCGTTCCAGACCACTTTGGTCTTGAAATCAATCCGCGGGTCTTGATGGTAGAGAACCAGTTCCTGCTCGATTTCGGATTGGCCGATACTCCAGCGGAAGCCCAGCACATCACAGATCTCCCCTGAGGAGATCAGCTTCTTCTCCAGCAGAACGGCCTCTCCGGCCGGCTGCTGTTCGTAGCGGCTGTCAATGTCCCAGGCGTCCCATAGAATAGGACGGTCATGGAAGAAGTGAAAGCGGTTGGCCTGCTCTCCCGGTTTGACAATCTCACGCCCGCCTTGTTTATCGTATAGACTGGCGATCTCCCCCCGTTCATTGAACTTCAGGCGGTAAAATGCGGTTTCCCAGCTATCTTCAAAGGAAGCCGCACAGTTCCGGTCGATTTCCGCTGACTGTTCTACTTCTCTCAACCAGACTGTCTTGTACCCAAACGGGGGAACTTCAGGCACACGGATGCGAAGGATGTTTTTAGCATCAATGACAAGGGTCTCCGATTCCAGCCTGGTTCCATCCTCCTGATAGGCCGACAGGAAGCTGTCTTCCTTGATCCCAGTCTGTATGTCAACAATCATGTCCCGCTGCCAGCACAGACTGTTCAGCACCACATACGGGGCGCCCTCCCCGCGTGTATCGATTCCGCCAATCACCGCTTCCATAGCCAACTCCAGGCTGCCTTCGCCTAGGCTGAAAATACTGCGGTACTCCTTCACCGAGGTCTGATAGACCTCTGGAATGGATGAGCCCGGGATAATATCGTGAAACTGGTTCAGCAATATCAGCTTCCAGCCCTTATGCAGCGCACGTCCCACTTCTCCGGACCGGTCCGGCTCAAGGAGGCTGCCTGCAAGGGTCTGCCATAATTCCGCTTCCCGGTACAGAATTTCAGCTTTGCGGTTATTGCGCTTATTCCGGGAGTGTGTCGTGTACGTTCCACGGTGCAGCTCCAGATACAGGTCTCCCTGCCAAGACGGCAGCTCCGGCCGGGCTTGCTCAATTCCCGCGAAGAATCCGGCTGCGGTGCTGTAAGCTGAAGCTGGCTGACCTACCATCAGCTCAGAACGGTCAATATATTCCAGCATCTCTCTAGTAACCCCGCCGCCTCCGTCGCCATGCCCGTACAGCAGCATTTGCTCGCTGTGGGCTGACTTTTCACGGTAAGACTGCCAGTGGTCATGGATATCCTTAGGCAGGGTATTCTCATTCACACCATGGTTCATATAAGAGAGCATTGAGGTGCCGTCAATACCGACCCAATGGAACAAATCGTAAGGGAACAGGTTCGTATCATTCCAGCCGAGCTTGGTCGTCATGAAATAACGCACTCTGCCGTGTTTCAATATTTGCGGCAGCGAAGCGCAATAACCGAAGGTGTCCGGCAGCCATTCAATCTCGGAGTGTTGTCCGAACTCCTCCTGATAGAAACTCTGGCCGTAGAGCATTTGACGCATCAGGGATTCGCCGCTGGGAATGTTCAAATCCGGCTCCACCCACATGCCCCCTACCAGTTCCCAGCGTCCTTCCCGAATCCGCTCCTTCACTTTGCTGTACAGTTCAGGATCATTCTCTTTCAGATAAGCAAAAAGCTGGGGCTGGCTCTGGGCATAGCGGTAATGCGGATATTCCTCCATCAGCGAATGTACGGTCGAGAAGGTCCGGCTGGCCTTGCGGACGGTTTCCCGCTTTGGCCACAGCCAGGCGATATCAATGTGCGACTGCCCTACCATATGAATCAAGCCTTCACTGTTGCCGCCGACTTTCCGGACACTTTCGATCAGCGCTTGTTCGATGCCGCAGATCAGGCTGCCGTCCTTTACCTCTTCAAGGTGCAACAGGACAAATGAATCCATGGCCCGGTTCAGCGCCTCCATTAAGCGGGCACGCCGGAAATCCTGCTCCGGCAGCAGCAGCGCCGAATCACGGATTACGGTCGCAGTATACATTAAGGACTGCACAGGCCGGTTAATCCTCACCAGCGCGGTGGTGAGGGAACGGATCGGCGGCTGAATCACCGCCTGCTTGTTCAGCGGATCGTCCGGCTCCGGAATGGGATCATACAATTCGATCTCCAGCTTTGGACTTCTTCCAGCCACCTCCGGGTTCAATGTTGCGAAGGTATGGTTGCGGTCCAGTCCCTGCCAGGACCTTCCGTTAAGGCGCAGCAGGCCTTCTCCACCGGATTTGAAGATGAGTCCGATGCCCATCCCGGGCCATTCCGCGGGAATTTCCAAGGTGGTGCGGAGAATATAAGTCGTCCCCTGCACACTGGGAAACAATCCAAAGGATTCACTCCCCGGGAACACCTGCAGCGTGTCATAATCTCCCGGCTGCCGATATTCCGTGGAATACACCTGCCAATCCTCAATAGCCTTGTATTCAAGCCATTGCCGCTCGGCCAATTCGCGGATAAACCGATTGATTCGTTCCATGTCTATTCCTCCACCACCGCAAGTTCAATATTGAGCGTATCGTTGACATTTCTGCCAACTCCAATTCTGAATATTCCCGATTCAACCACTGGTGTGTACTCCGGTCCGATATAGCTCAAGTGCTCGGCGTTGACCGTAAAAGCAACCACTTGCTTTTCACCCGGCTCCAGCCGGATTTTGCGGAAGCCTTTCAATTGCTTGGCCGGCCGGGTTACCTTGCTGACAAGATCGGAAATATACAGCTGAACCACTTCCGCTCCGCTGCACCGGCCGGTATTTTCCACTTCCACCGTCACTTCGGCAGTCCCGTCCGCATGAATAACAGCGGGCTCTGCCCGCAAATTCGTATAACTGAATTCGGTGTAGCTTAGCCCGAAGCCGAAGGGATATTGCGGCTGCGAATCTGTCTCCAGATAACGTTTGCCGCGGGACCGTTTGCCCAGATAGTGAACGGGAAGCTGCCCTGCATCCTTGGGGACGGATACAGTCAGCCGCCCCGAAGGGTTCACATCGCCGAATAGAATATCCGCGATGGCATGGCCGCCTTCCTGTCCCGGATACCAGGCTTCAAGAATCGCATCCGCCTGCTCATCTATCCACGGCTCGGCGATGGGCCGGCCATTGATATAGACGACCACTATAGGTTTGCCGAGAGATTTCAGCCGCTTCACAAGTTCCCGTTGAACACCGGACAGTTGAAGCGACATCCGGTCAATGCCTTCCCCGCAGTCCATGTCGCTGAGAACATTCTGCGTAACCTTAGAGGCTCCGGTTCTTAAATCAATACTTCCTTCGCCAAAGTCCCGTGCGCTGGACCCGCCCAGTGCGAGGATGATCGTATCTGCCCCGGCCGCCGCCTCCACTGCAAAGTCAAAGCCTTCGGGGGAAGGGTCTTTGATGCGGCAGCCCGGCGCGTATCTTACCCGCTCCGGCTCTGCGGAGAGCTTATGCCGGATGCCATCCAGAACAGTAGCCACTTTGGATGGAGGCTGCGGCGAGGTGTAATCGCCGAGCTGATTATAGCCGGCATCGGCGTTGGGCCCGATGACAGTGACCGTGCCTCCGCGTCTGGACAGCGGAAGGACACCGTTATTTTTCAGCAGTACAATACCTTCTGCGGCGATAGTACGCGCCAGACCGGCATTCTCTGGACTGCCAATGACCCGCTCCGCCCGATCAGGATCGGCGAACGGCTGTTCAAACAGGCCCAGCCGGAATTTCAGGTCCAGCACACGGGCTGCGGCTTCATCCAGCAGCGACTCTTCCAGACGGCCGGAAGTGACGGCCTGCAGCAGATGACGGCCAAACATCTCGCCAGACATCTCCATATCAATACCGGCCCGAATGGCCTGAACAGCAGCCTCTTCACCGTCCGCTGCCGTATCATGGCCGGAAGCCAGCATGTCAATGGCACCGCAATCGGTGATGATCATGCCGTCGAATTCCCATTCTCCACGCAGCACGTCCCGCAGCAGCTCAGTATTGCTGGTGCAAGGCACTCCATCAATTTCGTTGTAGGCAGGCATGATTGACACGGCACCGGCTACGACTGCCTTGCGGAAGGGATACATATCCACTTCCAGAAGCTCTCTCTTCCCCATATGCACGGGACCTGCATTCCTGCCGCCCTCCGAGCTGCCATAGGCAACAAAATGCTTCAGCGTAGCGCCAACACTGGATTCGCTATCCAGTGCATTGCCCTGAAGCCCTTCAACGGAAGCGGCGGCGAACTCGCCGATAAGATAAGGGTCCTCTCCAAAACATTCCTCGGTACGGCCCCAGCGGGGATCACGCACCACATCCAGCACCGGCGAATACGTAATCGTTCCGCCTTGGGCACGGGTCTCCAGCGCGGTTGCCCGGCACATCTCCCTGTAAATATCCACATTCCAAGTGCTGCCGAGAAGCAGCGGAACGGGAAAGACGGTTGCGCCAATGGCCATGTGTCCATGGGAACACTCTTCCCCGATCAGCATGGGAATTCCGAGCCGGGAATGCTCCAGCACATAGCTCTGAATGGCATTAACCGCCTCGGCCCCGGCACGCGGGCTCAGTCCTGTCTCCAGCGTAACGCCGGTCCAGGGGTCGGCCCGCAGGGTTCCGTACAGGGAGCCAATGCCGCCTTCCCGGACTTGACGTTTAAAGCTTTCGTCCAGCTCCACTCTGCCTTCTGTATATTCATAGGTTTGCCAGCCGAAAAGCTGAATCAGCTGGCCCACCTTCTCCTCCAGCGTCATCAGCCCCAGCAGGTGCGCTGTCCGCTCCTTAACCGGCTTCGTACGGTCTTTGTAAATCATTTTGTCCCCACACCCGCTCTCCTGTTCTGTCTTATTCTTTAACTGCACCTACGGTAAGTCCTTGGATGAAATAACGCTGGAAGAATGGATATGCAAAAATGATCGGACCTGTGGCAAGCACCACCATGGCCATACGCGATGTATCCTGAGGCATCGACCGCAGCGCCTCCAGACTAAGCGAACTGTTTTGCGAGTTTTGCAGGATAAATTGCATGCTGGTCTCAATCCGCATCAGCATCGACTGCAGCGGCACCAGATCGGGATTATCAATATAAAGCAAGGCGTTGAACCAGTCGTTCCAGTACCCGAGCGTGCTGAACAGTGCAATCGTAGCCAGGCCGGGCAGAGACAGCGGCAGAACAAGGGTAAGAAACACCCGGAATTCGCCGGCCCCGTCGATTTTCCCGGACTCAATAATGGCATCCGGCACGCTGGTGCTGTAGAAGGTACGCAGAATCATAATATAAAAGGCATTGACAGCCAACGGCAGAATCAAAGCCCAAATGCTGTCCTTCAATCCAAGAAACTGGGTCACGACAATATAGGTCGGCACCAGCCCCCCGTTAAACAGCATTGTGAAGAAGGCGAAGAAGGCGAAGAAATTGCGGTATTTAAAGCTTTTACGTGATATGGCATAGGCGTACAGCGCAATAAACAGCAGGCTGACAATGGTGCCGATCACCGTTACAAAGATAGTCACCCCGTATGAGCGGAGTAAAGTGTCACCTGAATCAAAGATATATTGATAGGCCCCAACGCTCCATTTAGAGGGGATTAGCTTGTAGCCCTCCCGGGCGAGCGCTCCTTCATCGGTGAACGAGATGATCACCACAAACAGAAACGGAAAAATACAAAGAAAAGCAAAAGCGCCGGCAATACAATTAAAAATGATGTTCCATCCTTTAGACAGCTGATGGAAGTTGCGCGCTTTAGCAGGATTTGCAGACATAGGATTCCCTCACTTTCCTTCATTGACCTTTCATTGACCTAGAATAAGGCACTGTCCTTATCGAATCTCCGCACGATGTAATTGGAGGTAATGACCAGAACAAAACCAACCACTGATTGATACAAGCCCGCAGCTGTGCTCATGCCGATCTCACCGGTCGTCTTGAGTCCGCGGTACACATACGTATCGATAACATTGGTCACGCTATAGAGCGTCCCCGAATCTCTTGGCACTTGATAGAACAGTCCGAAATCCGCATAAAAAATCTTCCCGATCGCAAGCAAGGTCATAATGGTGATAATCGGGCTGAGCAAGGGGAGCGTAATGTTGCGGATCTGCTGGAATTTGCTTGCTCCGTCGATCATCGCCGCTTCGTACAGCGACTTGTCAATGCCCATGATCGCAGCCAGATAGACTACGCTGTTATATCCTACTGCCTTCCACAAGTACACGAAGATAAGAATGAAAGGCCAGTATTTCGATTCTGAATACCATGAAATGTGGCTTCCGAATATTTCGTTCAGCAATCCCCGCTCCGAGCTGAGGAAGCTGAAAGCAAAATAGCCCACGACCACCCAGGACAGAAAATACGGCAGGAACATTCCCGTCTGATACAGCTTGGCCAGCTTTTTATTGGCAATCTCAGACAGCACTACCGCCAGCAGCACCGATAAGATCAGTCCCACCACGATAAAAGCCATGTTATACAACAGTGTATTGCGTGTAATCAGATACGCATCGTTCGTGGTGAATAAGAACTTGAAATTATCCCAGCCAACCCACTTGCTGTTTACGATGCTGGCCAAAAACCCGTCCTTGCTGAACCGGTATTCTTTAAAGGCAATGACCGTCCCGATCATTGGCAGATAGGAGAAAAATAAAAACCATAACGTGCCCGGAAGAACCATGAACAGCAGTACTTTATTTCTCACAACATCTCGGGTTGTATTTCGAATTTTACCCATATTACTAATTCCTCCTATCCCGCAAAGATCAATGTCTTCATAATCAAAAGACCGGGCTAAGTCTAATCACCCGCCCGATCTTGAATAAGTTTCTACTTATTGTTCGCTGCTTTCCAGGCATCGAGCTGTGATTGAGCTTCAGTGATAATTTTATCCAGTCCGGCAGCCTTGAACTTTTCATTGGCTTTGGCCAGATATTCTTCCGGATCTACCGCTCCCGTCATAAGCGGGGCCCAGAATTCCTCTTTAACATTTTGTACCGCCGCGATTTCATTGGTTATTTTCGACGTATCGAAGTTGAACCCGAGCAGCGGCGCATTAATGCCGGCATCATTAAATTTCTTGAACTCTTCCCATTTATTCTCAGGGTCGCCTTCATTCAAATAGTTGATCATGATGTTGCCGAGTGAAAAAGTAGGCATATCGTAGTTCTTCGCATCCGGCAGATTCTTGACCATGTTGTCGCCGACCTTCTCGTAATGCACGCCTTCAATACCGGAATCAATCATATTGCGCAGTACAGGGTCTGTGTTCAACAGATTAAGGAATTCCATCGCTTTCTCAGGATGCTCGGAGTTGGCGGAGATGGCCTGCATCGAGCCCATGACGGACCAGTTATAGATGTAAGGCTGACCGGCTGGAGTGGAGACCACCGGATAACCGTAGCTTGCGGACCACAGATTGTCGGCCAACGGCTGGGTAGCCGCCCGGTCCGTGAACCATTTGCCTGATTTGTACAAGTCATCAACCGATGAGGTGGTTGCTACTTCTGGAGAGATATAACCAGCCTTATAGAATTTGCGAACCGTTTTAAGGGCTTCTTTAATCTCAGGAGATTCCAGGATATTTACAACCTTGTAGTCCTTAGTGTCCATATATACAGCCATAGGCATTTTCTCAATAATGTAATCGAAAGGCATGACCGGCATAAAGTCCTTGACCATTGCGTATGGAGTCACTTCCGGTTCATTTTCTTTGATCGTTTTCAGCAGCGGTTCCAGATCTTCCATCGATTTCACGTTTGTGATATCCAGTTTGTATTTGTCCAGCAATTCTTTATTGAAGCGGTATACTTCCTGTGCGGGAAGCTCTTTATTCGCGGGAACAGCATAATTATGGCCGTCGACTTTGGAGCCCTCAAGGAAGGCGGGATCAATCGTATCTTTAATGCCCTTTCCTTGTTTATCCAGCAGCTCATCCAGCTGCATAAACGCACCTTTACGTGCATTCTGCACGTAATCAAAAGCCCAGGAACAAGTAAACAGAATATCCATAGGCTCGCCTGATGCGACCATGACTTGCATTTTTTGCGTGTAGTCCCCGAAATCAATCATTTTCATATCAATGGTTGCATTGATTTTTTCGAGCGTGTATTTGTTAACTTCCTCAAGCACTTTGTCCAAATCCTTCTGCGGTGCTCCAATGGTATACCAGGTCAACTCTACGGGTTTCTCAGAACTTCCCGTTTCTGCCGCGGTGTTGTTGCCCGCCTTGCTCTCCCCATTGGTGTCAGTTGTTTTGTTGTTATTGCCTCCGCAAGCGCTTAACGTTAGAGAAAGCGCTAACAACGATGTCAGCAATAAGGAGAAGCTTTTCTTTTTCTTGCTCATCTGCTGTACCTCCCTTTTTATTAGCTTGGGAATCCAGTCTTGCCTGTTATCAGCGGCAACCTGTTTCCTTAAGCTCTGTCTTCATTTTATTGAATGAAAGCATTTTCAAATAGAAGATAAACTATATAAACTGATGTATAAAATAAAGAAAATAAAGGGCAACTGTTAGAGCAGCCCTTTGAATTCAGTCGGAGAAATGCCTACATACTTTTTAAATTGCTTGTAAAAATAGCCCATCTCCCAATAACCTACATTTTTCGCGATTTCATGAACCTTGCAGTTCGTCGAGCGCAGCTGTTCCTTGGCTTTCTCAATCCGGTAACGATTCAGATATTCCGCAAAAGATTCACCGACCGCTTTATTAAATAGCTGCCCTAAATACACCGGATGAATATTGAATGTATAACCCAGCTTTTTCAGGGACAGATCCTCGCCATAGGATTTCTCGATGTAGTTCAGCACCTGATTGACCACCGGGCTTTTCACCTCGCGCTCCAGCAGCTCAATGACTTTTTTGGCTGTATTCTTCAAAGCCACAGACAGCGCCGGAAGGGAATTCGCCGTTCTGATGGAGGTCAATACATCCGCAATAAGTTCCCGCTCCATCTCGCTTCGGATATCCTTGATCAGCATGCGGAAATACAGAATCCAGTCCAGTGCGACCTCCTGAAGCAGGTCAGGCGTGATCCCTTCCATCCGCTCCTCTGACAAATACGAGTCGATCCTCTCCATTAACGCTGGCATATCCTTGGAGATGATTAACTTCGTATATTCGTTCCAGTCCTCCGGCAGGCTGTCTTTTAAATCTTTCTTGCGCTCCTTCAATTGTTCATAATAGATCAGCTTGCGCTCCGGATGGATGGTCAAAAATTCCAGCGCCTGTTTTGCTGATTCATAGCTTAGGTGGGCAGCAGTCTCCGTTTCCTCTATCGCTCCAACAGCAGCGCGTATCCGCAGATCAGAAGGACAGGTGCCGATCATTCTCTTTAGAAGGGCATCCATTTCCGCAGGCCCGGTGTCTTTATCCTCAAAATTATGTACCAGCACAAAATCATTATCGGCGTCCCAGAAGGTGAAGAACCAAGGGTTGCTCTCAGCCAGCGCAGCGGTATTCACCTGAAATGATTCCGTTTCCATCTCTGTCTGAATTAAGGCTACTTGAATAAACCGCTTATTGATCGGCAAGCCAAGCAGCTGCAGCCGCTCCGACAGCTCGTTCCGGTCAATCTGATTCCGCATCCAGCGCAGCAGCATGTTGTCCTTGAGCACGGATGCCGTATACTGTGACCACTCCATATCTACTCTGGAGACATTCAGCTTCTCGACGACAGTTTCCAGGGTACTCTGGAATTCTGCCAGGTTGATCGGCTTGAGCAGATAGTTCTCAATTCCCAGCGACAAGCCCTCCTTGACGTACATGAATTCATCATATCCGCTGAGCACAATCACTTTTATTTCCGGGCGGAACTTCGTTACGGCACGAATACACTCCAGTCCTGACATGACAGGCATGGAGATATCGGTAATCAGAATATCAGCAGGCACTTCCCTAAGCATATCCAACGCTTCCTGCCCGTTCTCAGCTTGGCCGACAATCTCCAGCCCGAGCAGCTCCCAATCCAATATGTCGCGCAAGCCTGTAAGTATGAACGGCTCGTCATCCACAATAAACACCTTATACATGGTTCATTTCCTCCTCGCCGGGATAGGGATAAGTAATGATGACTGTGGTACCCGCTCCCGCTCCTTCTTCACTCATAAGCTCAATGCCATAAGGCTTTCCGTACATTAGCTTGAGGCGGTCATGAATGCTCCGCAGACCAAACGACTCCGATTCGGATAGCCCGTCGTCTTGCTCCAGATCCAGCCGAAGCCGGCTCAGCTTCTCCTCCGCGATGCCCCGGCCATTGTCACTAACGACGGCACGGATTACTCCTTCCTGTGGATAGACGCTGATGTTAATCCAGTTATCCTTCTGCCCGGTCCGCATTCCGTGCAAAATATAATTTTCGATGACCGGCTGAAGCGTCATCTTCAGCACCGGCAAATTCTCCAGCTCCTTCTCGCATTCGATGGTATACGCGAAGCGGTCTGTGTAGCGGATCCGGAACAACTCCAGGTACATCTTGCATGCCTCCAGTTCATCCTTGAACGTATACCTGGCTTTGGGCCGGACATAGGATTTGAACAATACGGACAGGCTGTAGATCATATCGCCCACGTCTTTGGCGCCGCTGGAAACGGCACGCATGCGGATGACTTCCAAGGTGTTATAGAGAAAATGCGGATTCACCCGCGCTTCAAGCGTAGCGATTTCGGTACGCTTTTGTTTGATTTCAGCTTTAAACACCTTATCAATATACTGGTTCAATTCGTCCAGCATGTCGTTAAAGCTTTTGGCGATCTGCCCCAGTTCATCTTCCCGGCTATCCGAGATTCGCGCATTGAGATCCCCGTTCTTCACCTTGCGGGTAAAGCGGATAATGCGATGTGTCCTTTTGGCGAAACTGGAAATGAACATAGCCGGCAATAATACCGCGAACAAAATGCATACGGCAGCTATGGTAATGATCGTATTGCGGGCACTGCTGTACGTTTCCTCTAGCTCTTGCTTGGAGATAAGGCTGACTACCGAATAACCGGCTTGGCTCTGGGTCAGGCGGGTAGCCACCATACCGTCAAGGGAAATATCCTCATCGGATGTCATTTCTTGCAGTTCCAGATATTTTTTACCGTATTTTTTGCCGGAGGTATCAAATAGCACATCGTTCTGAGCGGAAAGCACAAGAATGGTGCCCTTGAAATCCTGCTGATAATTCTTCATGCTCTGCCAAATGGAAGCGGAATCAAAATAGACTAGCATCTGGCCAATATTACGCAGCGATGCCTTATTGCTGATGGGAATGCGCACCGAGAACATCGGCGACCGCTGCATACCGAGGCTCTTAAGCACCCAAATATTCGGAATGGAAACATTGCTGGCCTCATCCAGATACATCGTATCCGGGATAAACGAATGGGCGGCATTGGTTGACACCATATCAAACTGCCTGCGGTTACTGTAAAAATACATTACCTGCTGGTTGGCGCTATACAGCATCAAGCTTCTGATATCCGGGTCATCGTCGATTTTATTCTGAAAATATTGCACAACGTCGGAATTCGACTGGTTCGAGATAAAAAAACGGTCCAGGCGGTGCTCGACATATTCGCCGAAAGGATTTTCCAGCAGAAAGGTGGTGTTGCTGGCCAGATCCCCATCCCGGTATACATCCCGTATGATGTCCTGGACGGATTGGTACTTGTGCTCCACATAGTTGCTGACGCTCTCCATCGTCTTTCGTTGAATATCCATCTGCCTCTGCACCGCAGATTGTGATATCAGCATCAACATGAGATAGGAAAAAACTATAATGCTGGCAACGAATATGCAGGACACAATCAGAGTAAAACGCAAAAACAAATTATCTTTAAAATATCTGCGATACAGGGTTTCTCTCCGCATAAGCAACCCTCCTGTATATATTGTCGAAGTCTAGTATATCATGTCGTTTTTTCTGTAACACAGGAGAAATATCCCTTTCTTCGATACTGAAGAGGCGCCCGCCTCCCCTTGTTGAAGCCAGGGGGCAAGCGCCTTGATGATTGCTTCATTTCAGAAAATCCATTCCCGTCAAAGGCAAGGTTCTATTTGCCCCGGAGATATAGCGGCTCTGAACGGTTGCCGTTGTAATCTTCCATAACCGCCGTTACCACACGCGCGGTCGAGGTAAAGGAAAGGCTTGCTTTGGTCGTTCTTCCCCGGATAATCATCGGCTTATCTCCTGAACTGTAGGTGGTGGGGAAGGATTTGGCTACACCGTCCTCATAAATATAAAGGTAGCGCCAATCCCTGCTGTTTGGCATCGGCAGGTTCAGTGTATTTCCTGTCCATGACCAGTTCGCGGCATAGGGTTCAGAAATTGTATCGGTAAACCTGCCGTTATAAGTAACCGTATTCGTTTGACCCGTCTTCAGAGTAACTGTAAACTCATCACCGTTAACCGGCATTTGCCCGAAAGATGCGGACGTGCTGCCCTCCGGCAATACCTTTTGCGCGGTTACAGGCTGCGGAGTCGTAATCTGGTTAATGGAATTCACAGTCACTGTAATACTGCCGGAAGACGGCTGCGGGTTCGTCCATTTGACAACGAATTTACCGTCAGCACCGACCTCTGTTCCGATGCCCGAGACTGCTGAATTCAGGTCAAAGGATACCGTTGCGGCTTCACCTTCCAGTCCGTCCGCTCCAACCGCTACCACCTTAATCACTCCGGATTTGGCAGGCAGCTTTTTAATATAAAAGGTCTCGTCGTACTTTCCGCCCACATAGACATCATTCACATACACATTGTACTGCTTAACCTTCGAATAATCAGAATTGAGACTCCATTTCACGTACATCTCATTCGTGTTGGGAAGCAGTTGGGTAATCTCCAGACCGGCCGGAGGGGCAGGCTTGACTGCCGAACCGTCATAAATCCGGATCTGGCCAAGGTTCACCTGATAGTTGGTTATGGCTTTCTGACCCGGTGTGAAGACCAGTCCGAAAGCGGCGATTTTTTTGCCGGCATATGCGCTTAAATCCAGCTCTTTGGTCACCCAGCCCGCAGTTTTCTTTCCGCTGTCCGGAAGGGGAACCTTCACCACAACCGCCGGCTGATCTTCGAAGATGATGCCTGCTTGTGTTACAGACTGATCATCGGCAGAAGGTTTATTGTACGTGACCGACATTTTGGAGCCGGAGTTCACGCTCAGGTCGCTTTTGTATAAACGCAAGAAGTTTTCTTTGGAGAGATTACCGTTCACAGCCAAGGAACTCCCCCCGTTATAGCCTCCCAGCTGTTGATAGTTCAGGCGGTTTGTTCCCGAAATATCATATTTGGTACCGTAGTCGTAATCAACCGTTAACCGGTTGCCTTTGGTGTCCTGCCACCACTGCCAGGTTACCGGCACATCCTGCAGACTCATGTTGGACCACTCATCAGGACTCGAGATCTTTCCGTCCACATAATAGGACAGCCCGTGCCCGGTGTTGAAATTGGTGTAGAAATTGGAATTCTTAAGCACAGAACGTTCCGAGATGACCGAAGCAATCCCCGGCCAGTATCTGTTATCCGCGTAAACATCTGCAACGGTGTTTGTTGCCGATTTCGCCGTATTTTTTGGGTCCACATTCGGACCGGACCACCAGAGCTGCTCCCGGAGGTTGGTCATCCATTGATAATTGTTCTCCGACCGGTGTGAAACCGGCCAGGATAGCCCCATATCCTCATCCAGACCGGCATGGACGAAATCTGCCCCCAGTGTGGCAAGGCTTAGGCGGGGAATTCCGTTGTTCAGCTTATTATTGAGCGCCGTCCCTTGAACACTTTTAAACCGGTCTCTGCCTGCTTCCAGACCGGCAAAACCGACATCGAACAAGTTGAAGTTAGTTCCGGCCGAACTATTCAGTTTATTTAAGTACGCAGCCGCACTGTTAATCTGTGTATTTCCCACGCCATAATCAAAGAAATAGGAATCTGCAACGTTCTCACCGGCTGCTTTGTCGTACAGAAAGGAGATGTTGTTGTCATTGATCGTTCGGGCAAATTCATTTTTACCTGTGGATGAATTGAGGGAATCGTACCATTGGATATACAGCCCGTTTTTTTGGAGCGTCTTCACAAAAGCGATGTAATCCGAAATGTCTGCTGGCGCTACATTGTTAGGGCTGATTTCCTCCTGATTGATGAAATAACCGTCATAGCCGAAGTAATGTGCCATTTCGATCAATTTCTCAGCCACCGGGAATTTTCCGGTAGGATCCTTTACAAGCATTTGCTTGTAAGTCTGCTGTCCCCGGTCATTGTCGGAGAAAAATATCCCGGCCAGGGACATCACCCCGTTTTTGTGCGCCGCATCGGTATAGGTCGGGTTGGGAATATTCAATATTCCGAACTCAAACCATTTCTGCTGCCAGTCTTTCTGCGCCAGTTCGTCGTAATATTCTGGCGGTGTATAGGCAGTCGCCGTGCCATGCCAGTAGGAATAATAGTCAATATACTGCCAGTAGTTGAAGTGATACTGGGCAAACTTGTTGGTGTAAGGGGCATTCTCGATAAAGGCGTTGCCATAATCCCCGGCGACTGTAATCATTTGCACCTTGGGATTAAGTTTGGGATTAGCCTGTGTAGCAGCAAATGGAGCAATACGCTGCTGCAGGGGTACCCGGGATCTGAGAAGCGCTGCATAAGGATCTGTTTCAGGACTCCAGTCCGCGATTTGATTGCTGGTATAGCCGTGAACACTCGGTTGATTCTTGCCATGAGCGCTTTCATTCTTGAACGGCCATGTATCTCCCGCCAAGGCAGTTTGCGGCAGCAATGTAACCAGAAGCGCTGCCCCTACAACCGCCGAGGTCAGTTTTTTAAGCTTTTTTGTCCGGGCATAAGATACCATTGTCCACTCTCCTCCTTTTGGTTTAATCCTTGGATCACCTAATTCAGCAATGGTGGAATTGCAAGCGCATTCACAATAACCTGAACCTTATCACCTCTTTTTTAGATTTGATGCACATCTAATATAACGAATATAATGTTGAATCCCATAGGAGATAAATTAAAGATGTACTAGACAAATTAAAGGAAAATAATCTCTTGGGGACACCTTGTAATATCCAAATCATAAAAAAACAGCCCAACCATTCATATTCATCACGAATGATTGGACCGCAGCTATAATTATGGTACCGGTATATCTAAAACAATACCCACATATAATGCAGGGATTTGACGGCTGTCCGCGCGTAACCGGCAGCTTCCCTCCAGATGGACTTTAATGGCTGTCGCGATACCCCTCCACTTCCAGGGAAGCCAGTAAAAACGGCGCCACTCCCATAGCGGCATCAGACACCATAGCCTCGGAAACGTAGTAATCATAGGAGCCGTTGCGGTCCTTACTCAAACCCGCTCCATGGCAGATCTTGTGCAAATGAACACCCTGTTCATCCTCTGAGGTCAGATGGGCCAGGATGCCTTCATAACCTTGGAGCATGACATCTTTAAAAGAGGGCTCCAGATAGCGCAGCCTCAGCCCTTTGGCCATCGCATACACAAACATGCAGGAGCCGGAGGCTTCGAGATAATTACCCTTCCGTCCAGCCTGATCCAGTACCTGGTACCAGAGGCCGGTCTTTGAGTCTTGAACCTCTGCTAGTGCGCCGCACATCCGCTGGAAGATCCCGATGATCGTTCCCCGCTGCGGATGGGTAACCGGGAAATGCTCCAGGCAGTCTACCACAGCCATCGCATACCAGCCCATCGCCCGGCTCCAGAAATGGGAGGACAAGCCGGTGGACGAGTCGGCCCATTCCTGCTCCCGGGATTCATCCCAGCCGTGATAGAGCAGACCGGTACGGGGATCGCGGGTTCTGCGCTCCACCAGCAGCAGCTGATGGGCCGCCTCATCAATCAATTCAGGGCGCTGAAAAACTTTGCCGTATTCCGCAAGAAAGGGCGATGCCATATAAAGCCCGTCCAGCCACATCTGGAATGGATATACCTTCTTATGCCAGAATCCGCCTTCGGAGGTACGGGGATGCCCGATAAGCTGCGCAGCCAGCAGGTGTGCTGCTTCGGCATAACGCGTCTCTCCGGTTTGCTGATACAGCCGGAACAGGTTTTTCCCCTGGTTGATCTGGTCCAAGTTGTATTCCTCCAGCGTATAGGAACGGATCGAGCCGTCCTCCCGGATGAAGCTGTCCATATGCCGCGTCATAAACGAGAGATATTCAGGCTCTGCGAGCTGGACTCCGGCACGTGCCATAGCCATCAGCAGCATGCCTGGGACATAGGCCCAGCGTTCCAGCACGTATTCGTTCTCCCCCTGCCCGTTGCAGGCTCCGAGAATTGTATCCGCGATTTTACGGGACCAACGTCCGGTTGTTGCTTCAGTTATACTCATCGCTATTCCTCCTGTCGCTTGTGTATCTATATAGATTGAACTTGTGGTTTTAGAGTACAGGAGCAGTCGCAACTACGGTGAATATTTGGACTTCCGGCCGCTCTTGTCGTAAGAATTTCTTGATTTTAACCGCTAGTAGCGGTAGAAATCCGAAGACTGCTTATGCTTTCGATGCTAGCTTTCCTTCGGAAAGCTTTCAGGCGGACGCTACCACTCCTCCAGTTCCAAAATCCCCCTCCGTTGCTCCTTTCCTTTATCTCAAGTTTTTAAGTTCAATCTATATAGTTAAGTTTGACTTTCAGCTCCGGCAAGCTGCTTCAGCAGCCAGGCAAATGCCGGTTCACCGTGAATCTCATGCCCTCCTGCAAAAAAGTCCGCCTCGACCTGACCGCCCCTGCCCGAGGCAGTGTAAATCTGCTGCAGTCTGGCCAAAGCCAGCTTTGCTCCGTCCGGGCCAAACAGATGATCAGCGTCTCCCGATTCCAGGAATAAGCCGCGCGGCGCAATCAGGCCCAGCAGATCCGGCATTTCCGCCTCCAGCAGAATAGCGGGAATATAATTATCCAGGCAGTGATTCCGCGTCAGAATGCTGTCCGCGAACGTATTGGCATACCCGCTTACAACCGCACAGGCAATCCGTTCGTCAAGCGCAGCGGTGAAACCTGCTACCAATCCGCCGCCGGAAATGCCCATAATTCCGATTCTATTGCTCCTAACCTCTTCCCTTGTCTGCAAATAATCCAGTGCCCTCATCGTTTCGTAGATACGGTAGCCAGCCATTGTCTGACCCGCCATCAGCAGTGCCGAGGACAGGCGGAAGCAGGAATTGCGCCCGGGCTCACCGCTGGTGAGGTCCTCCACAAGGCGCCTGTCGCCAAATCCCAGCAGCTCGGGTGCGGCGACTACGAACCCCCGTTTCACCAATGAAACGGCAAAATCCTTATGCAGCCCCGGATCCCCTTCACGATCCGAGCCATCCGGCTGCAGGGCGGTGATCTCCCGGCTGCCGTAGCCATGACCATGAATGGCAAGAACGGCGGGCGCAGGAGAAGACAGCGGCTGCTCCGGGATCAGAAGATAGAGCGGCATGCGCAGCCCTTCATAGGTAGTGATCTCAATCCGTTCCCTTGTATAGCCGTTACAGACCGTTCGCTCCATAAGAATGGGCTGAAGCTGGGCTGGTCTCTCCGGGAACCCGCCCAGCCTTCTGGCGAGGCCTGCGGCAAGCCCGGCCCGCCATTGCCCGTAGGGAATGTCCGTACGGAAAGCGGAGCTGCGCGGTGCGGAATCGGTCAGCTGTTTCATGTATTGTTCCAGTGGTTCCATCCGAAGTTATCCTCCTCATCCAATCCGCAGTGTGCGGATAGCTTAATAACCTTCGGGATGCCAGCCGTCCAGTACGGACAACACCCTATACTCCGCAGCTTCCTCTGCAGTCAGCTGCCGGGACCACGGCGCTCTTGCTGCCGGATTCGCCCCTGTTCCGCTGCTGCCGAATTCTTCATACCGGCTGCTCATCTCCCGGTCCGGCTGCCCCCAATTATGCCAGCCTTCCCCGATGACCGAACCATCCATGACCGTGCGGATGAAGGCAACATGCGCAAAAGGCCGCCAAGGGCGTCCAAGATACACTTCGCTTACCCCTTCGCCGCCGGTAATTTTACAGTCCAGGAACACATAACCATACGGGGCGCCCTCCGGTGTGGAAGCAGCAGTAATATAACCTCTGGAGCGCTTATTGTGCAGATGGCAGTGATCAAATAAAGCCGTAGCGGCACCAAAAATATAATCCACATCGCCTTCGATATAACATTCGTTATAATATTGTCTGCCCTGTCCGGTATAGAGCGTATCCTGATCGCCCAGCAGACGCACCCGCCGGAACACCGCCTGCCCGGCATCGACGAAAGCCGCCACCGCTTGACCGGTACCCGGGCCAGAAGCATTCCGGATAGTCAGATTCTCAGCCGTGAAGCCTTCGGCGAACACATTCAGGGTGCCGGACCGGAAGGTGCCCAGCGGCTCTCCGTCCGGGCCCAGCGTATGGGCATTGTCAGACCAGGTGATGACGGTGGAATGGGGATCTTCCCCCAGCAGCAGAATCGGCGGCGATTCCTTACCCACTGTTATTTTCCCCTCGTAAATGCCCGGTTTGATCCGGATTGTTACCTCCGAAGGATGTCCCTTCGGAATGGAATCCAGCGCTTCCTGCAGACTGCTGTACCCTTCATTGCCATTCTTCGATACTGTAATTAACATTTGCGGCTCCTTTCCTATCAGCCTGTGTTTATTCTATAATAACCGTAACGGTTCGAGAGAGATGAGGAAATTCATGAACAGCGTGAGCAGCCCCAATCCCAAATATCATATTGAAGAAGGCCGGTTCAGTATTCAGCACATGAAACGCAAGGGCATCACTGCTATGCCGCGCCCCCACAGCCATGAGCTGACCGAGCTGTACTACCTGACGGAGGGGGAACGGGTGTACTTTGTGGACGAACGGGTAGTTACGGTGCACAAGGGTGAGCTTATTCTCATTCAAGGCCGGGAGCTTCATGCCACCGCAAGCTCCGAAATCGCCGAGTTTGAGCGGGTGCTGATTAATTACGACCCGGAGCTGCTGCCGGAGCTGCTGCGGGAGGAATCCAAATGGTTCCATAACCGCAGATACCGCCTGTTCCGGCTGACCCTGCGCGAGCAGGATGAGGTGCAGAGCCTGCTGAACCGGATGCTGGATGAATGCCGGCTCCAGAGGGTGTATTACGAAATCTCGGTAGTCACACTATTCGCCGAGCTGATGATTCTGCTGCAGCGTTCAGAGAGTACCTCGCAGACCGGCGGGACGAAACATCCGCTTCATCATCTGGTGACGGATGTCGCCACTTACATCCGCGAGCACTACCGTGAAGCGCTGACTCTAGAAGAGACGGCGGGGCATTTTTTCATTAGCCCTTCTTACTTGAGCCGGGTGTTCCATCGGCTGACGGGGTTTCACTTTCGTGAATACATCGTCCATATACGCATCCGGGAAGCCGAACGCCTCCTTGCGGGATCTGCAGGTAAAATTCAGGAAATCGCTTCTGCCGTCGGATTCGAGCATCTCTCCCACTTCAATAAGACGTTCAAAAAATCGACCGGGCTGACCCCGCTGCAGTATCGGAAAGAAGTCAAATCGCAGCCTTCGTCCCCATTCAAGGGATAACTATCATTCCACCATTTCCAGATCTTCTGATCGGAGAAGCGATACATTGCTGCATTGATGCATTTGCAGCTTAGGCAGCTTAGCCGTCTGTAGCTGGATACGGTCCAGCGAAAGACTGTCAGCATGCCTAAGAACAATTCCCCGCTCACTCACCGCATGGAAATTCTCGACGCTCAGTCCGGCAAGCGGCATCTCCGGCAGTCCATTCACGAGCAGTGCGGTTGCCGCTCCATGGCAGACGATGTTCTTCAAGGCAATATTCCGGAACTGCGGGGTCGCCTCGGTAACCGGGAATTGCTGCTCATTGTATCCTTCCGACCCTTCAACACCCTCATAGAACATGTGGAAAGACACGGCCTCATGGAGTATGCCGCTCATGCGGATGTTCTCCATGACAATATCCTCCACTATGCCGCCTCTTCCCCGGGTACTTTTGAACCGCAGGCCGATGTCCGTGCCGATGAACACACAGTCGCTGACTCTGACTGCATGCACACCGCCGGACATCTCGCTGCCAATTACCACTCCGCCATGCCCGTGATAGACCGTACAGTGACGGATCGTAATATACCGGCAGGGCATCCCCAACCTGCGGCCTTCTTCGTCTTTTCCCGACTTCAGGCAAATCGCGTCATCGCCCACATCGAAGCTGCAGTGCTCGACAAGAGCGTGCGTGCATGATTCCAGATCGAGGCCGTCCCCGTTCTGCGAATACCACGGATTGCGCACCCGGATATTCCTCACGGTAATGTGCTCGCAGCCCAAGGGATGAAGACACCATGCCGGAGAATTCTGGAAGGTCGGCCCTTCCAGCAGCACCCGCCGGGAATTCCGCAGGCTGAGCAGCGCCGGACGGAGATACGCGCGGGCAGGCAGATACGCCTCCATACCCGTCTCCCCGCTCTTCCGCAGCATTTGGCAGACTGCCTCTCCCTCCATGGCTTCACGGGAAGGCCACCAGATTTCACTCTTGTAATCAAGCGCTCCCCCGGAGGCGGTCAGACTGTTCCACTGCAGCTCCGTCATCTTGAACCGCTTCACCGGACGCCAGCCTTCACCGCTGCCGTCGAAGATTCCTTCCCCTGTAACAGCCACATCACTCAGGCCCTCCCCGTCCAGCGGGGCCTGGCAGCGCCAGCCGGATGTTCCCTCGAAATGGGAAGAGAGCAGCGGGTATAGGGCAGGATCGGGATCAAACAGCACTAGCGCGCCCCGCTCGGCACAGAGATTAATCCGGCTGCGCAGCATAAGCGGCCCTGTACGCCAAAGGCCGGGAGGAATCACCACCTTGCCGCCTCCGGCAGACGCGCAAGCGTCCAGCGCGGCCTGAATAGCGGAGGTACACAGCGAAAGTCCGCCGTCTTCTGCCCCATAATCTGTAATCGTGAAGGTCCGTGCCGGAATCTGCGGAAGCTCGGGCAGGGCATAATCGACATTGTTGCGATTGCCGCTCATTGAACTGTACCTCCCAATCTATTCGAGTCCTTCATAGCTGAACCAGCCAAAATCGGCGTAATTGGCGCTTTCCGCGCCTTGGGAACTGGCATACATGCCGAGATAGGCTCCTGTAAAACCGCCCGCCAGATCTGTGCTGAGCACTGTTCCGTCCGCTTTCCCGCATAGTCCTGTCCACTTGTCGCTTTCGGAGCTTCTATAATAGAAGCTGTAGTCCTGCCCCTTGGCTTCCACCTTCAACTGCACCTTGTCTCCCGGATAAGACACCGAAGCAAGCAGCTGTTCACTGCCGCCGCGGCGTTCGATCAATTGCAGTGCCGGCTCCCCGGCCTCCAGCCCCAATTCACACCGGAAGTGGTAGTCCGCATTCTGGAGCAGCACAAGTCCGGCAACTTCACTTTCGGCGGCGGGTTGGAACGTCATATCCACCGCTGCCCTGAAGCTGAGATGCTGCTGGCGTCTTCCGACATAAGAGGGATTGCCTATTTCCGAGAGACGCTCCGGTTTCAGGCGCAGCCGCAGGAAGCCCGGATGATCACTCAGGCTCCAGAATTCACCGCGCGGCGTGCGCAGGAAGTTCCAGACCGGTGCCAGCTCTGCTCCTTCAAAATCATCGCACGCAGGCAGCTGCGGCCATGTCGTTTCCGGCAGGTCCGGAGCTGGCGATTCAAACTCCAGCACCCCTTTACCGGGGTTCACCACAGGCCATTCATTCTCCCAGGCCACCGGTGTCAGGAACGTTTCACGTCCGAGATTGCGGTAATAGCCGCCGCTGGTCCGGGAAGCCAGGCAGAACATCCACCAGTCTCCATGCTGCGTCTCGATCAGTTCCCCATGGCCGACATTGACGATCGGATAGGCTCTGCCGAGATGGCGGTGCGTCAGAATCGGGTTGGCTTTGTGGCCTTCATAGGGGCCGGTCACGCTCCGGCTTCTGGCAATCGTAATCGCATGGGTATGTCCGGTCCCGCCTTCGGCAATCAGGACATAATACCAGCCGCCGATTTTGTAGATATGGGGTCCCTCCTGCGCGTGGGCCACCTTGAGTGCACCTTGCCAAATGCTATGCTTCGGTCCGACCAGCTTGCCTTGGCCCAGGTCAATCTCCTGCAGCCAAATATCCATATGCTTCGGATAATCCTGCCCTTCGGGCGGAACACGGTTGCCGGTATAGTACACTTTGCCGTCTTCATCGAAGAACAGGGACGAGTCGATGCCGGGGGCATCCTCCAGCCAGACGGGGTCTGACCAGTCTCCGGCCGGATCCGTTGCCGTCACATAGAAATTATGCTGATTCTTATCATTGTCGACATACGTCGTGATCATATAGAAGATGCCCTCATGAAAACGGATTGTCGGTGCCCAGATTCCCATGGACGGAAGGGTTTGATCCAGATTAAGCTGGGACGGGCGGTCCAGCACATGACCCAGCTGGCGCCAATTGACCATATCCTTGCTGTGGAAGATCGGAACACCAGGGAAAAACTCAAAGCTGGACGTCACAAGGTAATAATCTTCTCCCACACGGATAGCCGAGGGGTCAGGGTAAAATCCCGGCAGCACCGGATTACGGAATGTTCTCAACACAGAAGTCCTCCTTCAAACAATCGAATTGTAAGCACCACCAATTATAGTTCGTACAAGTTCAACTTTCTTGCATTTTCTATGTTCTATTTCTTCATTTTTATACTTTCATGCTCAATTCGTAATCTTTTACCGCTTGTCAATGAAACGGTTGTCCCTCTAGAATGGGTATACTAGGATTTACGTAAAGGGGCGATCATCTTGGGAAAGAAAAAGAAGCTGTATACCCGCTTTTTTATGAGCCTGACTCTGATTTCGGTAGGCTGTATTCTTGTTCTGGCCGTCGTGATCTTCTACCTGTACCGGAATATATCTATAGATAATGTCAATAAGGCGAACCAAAATGTGCTGTTGAATACTGAAACTGTTTATATGAACTATAAAGAGATTGTCCAGAACTACACCATGGATTTCTATGCGAATCCCAACATCAACGCGCTGATGATGAACGGGGATACGAGCTGGAGCGACCAGCTCTACAGTGCCCTTAGCCAGATCCGTGGCGCACTGGTGGTCAACCAGTATTTGGAGAATGCTTACATCTTCGGCACGAATGAACCTGTCGCGATGTTCGAGAACTTGCCGCTGAGCCCCGAATCCAAGCTGGAGCTGTTTCAGCGGATACGGACCAGCCGGATCGTCGAATCTCCGTTTCTGTGGAAGGCCACTTTGAACAATGGAACCCCCGTAACCCTGCTGACCGTCTTCTATAATGACCGTGCATTTGCCAGCAGTGAGTATTACGGCGCAGTAGCACTGACCGTTAATCCGGGCAAGCTGCAGAACAATCTCTTCACGCAAAAAGAAGGCGAAGTCACACGTTACGCTGTACTTGACGGAAATGCCAATGTGCTGATGCACAGCGCACTCTCCGGCAGCCCCTTAAAGGCGGACATGCTGAAGCAGGTCATTGCCTCCACCTCTGAGAGAGGCTCCTTTGTCTACAGGGGTACCGGAGAAGCGCAGCTGATTACCTATATTTATTCCGCTAAGGACAAGCTATGGTTTATTTCGGAGACGTCCTATAAGGACAGCATCCGCGACATTTCAAATGCCCGCAATCTGATGATCAGCCTGTGCCTGGCTCTCATGTTGGCTGCGGCGGCAAGCGCTAACCTGATCTCCCGGCGGATGTACAAGCCCATCGGGCGGCTGTTCGGCAATATTGTTCACCTCTCCGGCAATGAAGAAGCGCTGAAGACAGGCGGTGATTTCGACACCGTAAGCCTGGAGCTGGAGCAAATCGGTGTCAAGCTGGTGCAGCTCAAAAAAGAAAGCGACGACAGCGCCTTGATGCGCTGGCTGCTCTCCCCCCGTGAAGCCTCTGACAATGGCGATACGCCAGTGATGAGCATCGGTGATCCCGGAGGAGCCTACTGTGTATGCGTGCTGGCCATAGAGGAACAAGGCCCGGCAGCAGACACCTTAGAGTCCGGCGGAGAGGGCATTGAGGTGATTCGCACTGCATTCAGCGGGCTGGCGGCGGTGCAAACCTTCCGGCCGCATGTGGGAACCGCCGTACTCGTTCTCAGTGAACTTCACAGCGGCAGCTTCGGAGATTATGCCTTGTACCGCGGCAAATGGGAAGAGATTGCGGCCTCTCTTCCTGAAACCGGTGTCCGCTGCTCCATCGGGATCAGCGGGTTCTCAAATGATATGGGCCTGCTGAGAAGCAAATATAATGAAGCAACAGAGGGTCTGCAATATATCAAATTTCATGAGCGGCAGAACATTATATTTGCCGATGATACTATCCATCTGAACAGCAGTCCGCTGCCTGACAGTACCCTTGAACCGGTGCTGCTGGCCGTCAGGCAGAGTGATCAGGCGGACCACATCCCGCAGGCAGTGGAACGGCTGCTGGCCGTGGCCTGCAGCTACCGTGCGGAATCTGCCAATATCGCTTTATCGAGGCTTGCCTTTGAGCTGAGCCGCACAGCCGAATTGAGTACTGACACCCGGCACTCCGGCTTTCTGGACGATTACCAGCGGATCCGGCACATCCAGAGCTATGACAAGCTGCGGAGCTGGATTGAGGAGTGCTGTTACACCGCCCTTGAGCGGATTGCCAGCATGAGTGCTGTACAGACCCGGAATATTGCCACTGAAGCCATTAGCTATATCAGGGGGCATTATACGGATCCCGGGCTGTCCCTGAATGTCCTTGCCGAGAAGCTGTCGCTCAGTCCTGCTTATCTCAGCAGGCTGATTGCCGAAGAGGTAGACAGCAGCTTCCCGGATTTCGTTAACCAGCTGCGTCTTGAACGGGCGCAATTGCTGCTGGTTACGGACCTGGAGATGGATATCCGGCAAATTGCGGAAAAGGTAGGGTATAACAGCAGCACCTATTTTACAACCCAATTCAAAAAACGATATGGAGTTACACCCTCCAAATGGAGAATGAATCATATTCTGCAATCCAAGTAATCCGAAGGGGATGCCTCCGGCTGCCATAGAGCAGCCGGGGGCATCCCCTTTTGGTGTATGACCGCCTGCATCACTCGGGCCTCCACAGTACGGATTCTACCCTCAAATGGGGCTATTCATAGCCTAAAAAGCAAAATAGTGCTGCTTTTTTGCTTTTTTTAAGCCTATACATTCCGTTTTTTTAATTTTTTTTCGTTTATTATGATAGCGTTTACATTGATTTCAGCTTTATGCTTTGCCTTGTAGAACATGCTCCTGGAACACGGGACAGAAATGATAATGCTACTTTAAAGGAGTGGACGATTAATGAGCCAAGAGGCTATACCGGAGACCACGGGGCGGCACAGTCTGAAGACCCGGACGGCCAGAAGCCGTAGTTTCCGCAAATCTCTGAGGAAGGACAGCTCGCTGTATCTGCTCGCACTGCCGGGCATCGCCGTGTTGATACTTTTTGCGTACCTGCCGATGAGCGGACTGATTCTTGTCTTCAAAAACTACAACTTTAACGACGGGATCTTCGGCAGCCCCTGGGCAGGCTTCTCCAACTTTGAGTTTTTCTTCTCCAGTATGGAGGATGCCCTCAGGGCGACACGCAACACGGTAATGTTGAATGCGCTTTATATGCTGACGGGCACGTTTTTTTCGGTGGCGATCGCCATCATCTTGAACGAGCTGCGCAGTAAATGGTTTATCAAGGTAACGCAGAGTGTGATGTTTTTCCCCTATTTTATTTCGTGGATTATTATCGGAGCGATTCTCTTCTCCCTGCTGGATTATGACAAGGGTATTCTCAACCAGATGTTCCATTCGCTTGGACTTGCCCAAGTCGACTGGTATTCCAGCCCCTGGCTGTTCGTTATCATCCTGGTACTGGCGAATATCTGGAAAAGCGCAGGCTACGGAGCGATTATCTATTATGCGGTGCTGCAGGGAATCGATCCCTCCTATTATGAAGCCGCGCGGATCGACGGTGCCTCAAGATGGCAGATCATTACCAAAATCACGCTGCCGATGCTGATTCCGTCCATTATTTTGATGACACTGCTCGGTATTGGCGGCATGCTGAAAGGCGATCTTAGCATGATTATGGGGGTAACCTTCTTGAATCCGCTGCTACTGCCCACCACCGATATTATTGATGTGTATGTATACCGTACAGCCATTCGTTCCGGCGAATTCGGCTTCGCTTCAGCCATAACTCTCTATCAATCCGTCTTTGGCTTCCTTCTGGTGCTAGTGGCCAACAAGCTGGCCGGCTGGTATGACAAAGACAGCAAACTATTTTAGGAGGCCGCAAGATGCCAACTACCGACAGCAAAGGGCTGCTCATTTTCTTTTATTTCTGTATTGCCATATTCTCGGTCATTTGTCTCGTGCCGTTTGTTCTGGCCGTATCCGGCTCATTATCCACCGAAGCGCGAATCGCTGCGGAAGGCTACTCCTTCTGGCCCCGGGGCTTCACTTTTGAAACCTATGAATTTCTGTTCGGCTCCAAAGCGCAGCAGATCCTGAAGGCGTATTCCATGTCGGTGATCGTTACGGTGCTGGGTACTCTTTCCGCAGTGCTGGTTACCACTGCCTATGCCTACGTTATTTCTGTCAAAAGCTTCCGGCTCAAAAATGTCTTCGCCTTCTTCGCTTACTTCACCATGCTCTTCAGCGGAGGCACCCTGCCGTGGTATTTACTGAGCACCAAATATTATCATCTCGGCGACACCCTGCTAGGCTTGTTCGTGCCTTATCTGCTGAGCGTCTTTCTGATGTTCCTGATGGCCAACTATTTCCGCAGCATTCCGCATGAAATTGTTGAATCGGCGGAAATTGACGGTGCCGGCCACCTGCGGATCTTCTTTAGTATTATGGTCCCGCTGGGCCGGGTCGGACTGGTTACCATCTCCCTGTTCTACGCGCTGCAGTTCTGGAACGATTTCTATCTGCCGCTGATGCTGGTGTCCAACCAGGATCTCTATACGATCCAATATTTGATGTACAACATGATGGCGAACATCCAGTTCCTGGCTTCCGGCAACGCCGCACAGGTCGGTGGCGCAATTATTGCTCCTCCGCTGGAGACGGCCAAAATGGCAATGACCTGCCTGACCGTCCTGCCGATTGCCATATTGTATCCTTTTCTCCAGCGCTTTTTCGTTAAAGGTATTGTCGTGGGTTCGGTCAAAGGCTGATTCCCCGCCAGGTTTTGCCCTAAATTGGATTGCACCAGGCTAATGCTCCCCTGCTTCAACTTGTTGTACAATGGGACGTAAGGGAGCACTGCCATTGCAATATAGCTTCAAGCATATCGATTCTATTTCAGGAGGGTTCATCATGAAAAAGAAAAAAGGTTGGTTAAGTTTGCTCCTGTCCGCTGTGTTCTTGTTAAGCGCCTGCTCCCAGGGCAACAATGAAAGCGCTAACTCTACTGCGGGAGCCGGAAGTGAAGGTACAAGCCCCTCTGCAGGCAGTGATAACCAAGCAGGCAGCGGCCTGGCTCCCGCCAAGCTAAAAATTGTGCTGTACGGGGATGAGTCGAACCGGATGAAAGCATTGGGCAAGTCGGAATTCCATGATGTGATCAAGAAAGAAATCAATGCCGAGGTGGAATTCCAGTTTCTGCCCTGGACCGAATACGGCGGAGGCAAAACTGACCTGATGTTGTCTACGGGAGAGGATTTTGCCACTTACACTGACAGCAATTATATGGTGAAATCAGTCGCCAAAGGGCTGTATACCGATCTTACTCCTTATGTGGATGCCGCACCTGACCTAAGTAAAAATGTTGACGCGGCTTCCTTCAGCGCCTTCCAGCTGGACGGCAAGCAATATGCAATTCCTGTCGGCAACAAGCCGAATTCCGCAGAATTCTACAGCGTGCTGGTCAGACAGGATCTGCTGGAGGAGGCCAACATGACCAAAGTCACCTCGCTGTCAGAGCTGGAGCAGTTCTATGACAAGGTCCATGCCATTCATCCGGAGCTGATTGGTTATGCCTCCACAGATGCCCGCAGAATGCTGCAATATGATTACACGGACAAGAATCTGTACTGGCAAAATGATTTCATTGCGCTTGATGAGTCTGCTAAGGACGATCAAATCATCAGCTGGTTTGAAAGCGAAGAATTCAAGAGTTATGCCAAGCTGATGCACGGCTGGTATGAGAAAGGAATCATCCCGAAATATGCCGCCACCAATGTTCCGCAGCTGCAGTCCGACTGGAACTCCGGCAAAGCAATGTTCTGGGCGGGTACGGCAGCGCGTCCTTTCGAGGGTGCGGCTACAATCTCGCAGGCGGTGCCTGAAGCCAAGCTGGTTAACTATTTCCTTGGCAGCGGCCGTCCGAAGATCAGCCGGGGCACCTACAGCAGCGCCTTTTTCGTCTCCGCCGCAGCTAAGGACCCGGAACGCTACGTGATGTTCTTCAACCTGCTGCAAAAAAATCAGGAGCTGTATGACCTGTTCGCCTACGGCATTGAGGGAACGGACTTCTCCCTGGATGACAAAGGGCGGCTCACGAAAATAACCACCGATCCGCTGATTCCCGACTGGCTGCTGATGAACAAAAATTTCATCCGCTTCGACAACACGGTGCCGGATGATTTTATCGCCGGATATAAAGCCTGGGATGACGGGGCAATCATCTCCAAAGGCGCAGGCTTCAACTTCGACAATACGCCGGTCAAGAATGAAGAAACGAAGCTGAATGGAGTATTTACTGAATACCTCGCGCCAATCGGCAGCGGCTTCAGCGATTATGAGTCCGCCTACCCCAAAGCGCTGGAAAGACTGAAGGCAGCGGGAATTGACAAATATATCGCCGAATATCAAAAGCAGTTCTCGGAATGGTACGCTAAGCAGCAGTAAATAGCCTAGCCTAGCTAGCGCTGGAAAATAGTGATGTCTTGCAAAGCAAAACCAGCGTGCCCCCTATTATACGGGAGGCACGCTGGTTTTCTGCATTGCGCTAGTTAGTTAAATTCACCTTCGCATTTTTGCACCGCTTCCGGAATCAGCTTACCAAAGCTGTTTAGAAATTCAACTCAAAGTCTTTAATGAGGAGTGTTCCCGCTGATGCGGTTTCACCTGATCCGGCATATACCTTAAATTGAACTCCCCTAACATCAATTGCATTTTCCAGCTTGGCTTGATTAGCCCAATTTGTTTTTGCTGATTTCCAAATGGGAGAATGAAATGAATATACGACATCGACAGATTCACCAGGTCCGATAATCCTCTCCACTGAAGGATCGGTTGATATCTGGCCTCCTGTTTCCTGCCATACCCATCCACCGTTCGTTCTGACTACCAAAGAAACATGAACGGCACTCGTTCCGGTATTGGTTAAATTACAGGAAACGCTGGCATATTTAGACCAATCATCGCCTATACCAAGACCAGGCTTGGTTTCAGTTGCTACACCTGCTGAAACTGTATCGCTGATCGTTGAATTATATTTCACAAAAAGAGTCTCCCCTTCCAACCCGCTGGAAACATTCCCGGTGTATGAAGGTTCAATGAGATTCCAAGGATAGAAGCTTGCTGTTTTGGGGCGGTTCATTTCTGCGATCGTCGCAGCATACGCTGTCTGCTCCAAATCAAAACTGATAGTATGCAATTGAAGACTGCCCGCTAAACCACTGCCTCCACCTTGTACACGTAAAATTATACGATTTACATCTTTGTTCGTGAGACTTGTCAAAGGTACTGTGGAGATAATGGTAGTTTTCGCAGGAATTTTAATGTACTGTCCTAATTCAACCCATGCCCATTCGCCGTCTTTTACAATCGGTTGGATCTGAACCTCAACTGCATTGGGATTGGAAATGATGAGGTTCATATTACTGTAGCTACTCCAATCTTCAGCAGGGCCCGGATCTACCTGGAAGCTTGGATAGTTCTCCGTCTGCAGATTAAAGGTCATACCAAGTCCGCCATTCTCAAGCGGAGACAGCTTGGCAACCGTCGGGGAAGCCGGCTTGTCGGCACCATTGATTCCAACATACCAAGTTGTGTATTTATCTATAATCCCCGGATCAATAACTTGAATGTTGCCAGGATCCCCCGTAATGATCCCGATAGAGTTGCTGGCGGCTGATTCATTTCCGGCATCGTCAAAAGCCTTAACAGAAAAGGTATATGAGGTTGCACCTGTCAAACCGGATGCTGTGTAGCTTGTCTTTGCACTGGTGCCTTGTAATTCTCCATCCGCATAGATGTTATAGCCAGCAACGCCAACGTTGTCAGTTGACGCGGTCCAAGTCAGACTTGCCGATGTGATAGCAGGGACCACAACAAGACTGGCTGGAGCAGTAGGCGCTGTTTTATCATTGCTGTCAGCTGTTTTTATACTTACGGCATTACTTGCAGCAGACAAGTTACCTGCGGCATCGATCGCTTTTACAGTAAATGCATAAGTGGTATTTGCTTTGAGGCCAGTAACCGTGTAGTTAGTCGCTGGGCTGATATTAACCAGAGTTCCGTCCCGATAAATATTGTATCCTGCCACCCCTACATTGTCAGTTGATCCTGTCCAAGTCAGCACAACTGTAGAATATGTTGGTGATGTACCGGACAAATTCGAAGGTGTTGTCGGCACCTGATTATCGGAGGTTCCTTCAAATACCGTACTTAGCTTCGAGGTTGCTTTAATTCCGTTTGGACCGTTGATAATGGCATTCCCTTGCTCGGTATAGCTGGTTCCGGCCCAATCGTTTGACATATCCAGATACTCCAGCCCGGTACCATTTCCTTTCCACGACCATCCAAGATAGCCGACACCCTTTTGCTGAGAATAACTCATAATCGTCGCTTCATCAACATCTCCGTTTGTATGTTTTATTCCGAATTCGCCGATTACAAGAGCCAAATTTTTATTCAATACATTGTCTATGTTACTCTTAACCGTTGCAGCATTTCCTCCGGCATATTCGTACATATGGATTGAGAACAGCGTATTTTTCAGCGGGTCCGCATTAAACACCTGTGTTCCATAATCAACTATGGATTGCGGATATTGTCCCCATCCCGCTCCGTCAACCATGATGGTATTTTTGATTCCGGCATTTCTAAGCTTCGGGATTACAGAAGCATACCCTTTTGCCCAGTTTGCCCCATCCCATGTGCCGTACCACTCATTAGCAATGTTGAGGATGACGGTTTTTTCTTTTCCGATGAGTGCACTTTTCATTTCAATCCAGTAATTCGCTATATTATTAAGTACTGCTTCACTATCCGAGCCAGTTCCATCATGGACTTCGACGACTACCACCAATTTATTCTGTTCGCACAAGGTGATGAGATTTTGTAGGGCTGCCAGACTGTCTTTCGACCATTGCTGCCCGTCTGAAAGGACAACTCTAATGGTATTTGCGCCTGTCTTGGCAATTGCAGGAATGGCAACAGACTCCTGACCTTTGTACCAAGTGTAAGCATGGTTAACCCCTCTCATAACAAAGGGAATTCCGTTAGCATCATATAAAGTTGTCCCGTTAATATAGAATCCCTGGTTGGTGGCAGATGCACTGGTTGTTACACTCAGAGCCGTACTTGCCGCCGATATATTATTTGCTGCGTCCTTTGCCTTTACCGTGAAGCTGTATGCTGTATTTGCAGTCAAGCCGGTTACGGTATAGCTTGTTGCTGTGCTGGATCCGGCCAGAGTCGTTCCATTATAGATGTCGTACCCTGTTACGCCTACGTTGTCTGTGGATGCTGCCCAAGCAAGGCTTACGCTTGTTGCCGTTTTTGAGGAACTTATAAGATTTGTTGGTATGGTTGGTGCTGTGGTATCTGCAGATGCACTGGTTGTTACACTCAGAGCCGTGCTTGCTGCCGATATATTATTTGCTGCGTCCTTTGCCTTTACCGTGAAGCTGTATGCTGTATTTGCAGTCAAGCCGGTTACGGT
>NZ_JBYTDQ010000003.1:565892-778340 GCF_058791575.1 Paenibacillus sp. EB106-06-01-XG199
CCTACGTTGTCTGTGGATGCTGCCCAAGCAAGGCTTACGCTTGTTGCCGTTTTTGAGGAACTTATAAGATTTGTTGGTGTGGTTGGTGCTGTGGTATCTGGGGTCGTTGTGATCTGCGTAAATTTCCATTTCTGTTGTGCATTTCCGTTATCTGTCCACTGCTGCACTTTAGCTCCGTCTGCAGATGAGCCTCCTGCTACATCCAAGGCTTTACCGCTGCTTTTGGAGATTAATTTGTAGTACCCGCTACCTGCATCAATAATTGCCCACTTCTGAGTGACTGCACCGTTGTCCGTCCATTGCTGCACATTGGCTCCATCGGCCGCAGGGCCTGCGGCATCCAATGCCTTACCGCTGGACTCAGCAATCAATTTATAGGCTCCGCTGCCAACGTCAATCACTTTCCACTTTTGTTGGGAGTTTCCATTATCCGTCCACTGCTGCACATTAGCTCCGTCTGAAGTAGCGCCTCCTGCCACATCCAGGTTTTTGCCGCTATGTTGCGCTGTAAGCTTATACACCGCACCAGAAATAATTCCATTATCCACCGGTCCGCTATCCGAATACACTTCAAAATTCCACAGGGAATACCCGTATTCGGTTGCCCTTTGTGTTCCATACATTCTTACATATCTTGCACTTTGGGTTGCAAATGAAATCGTATCAACTCCACCGTCTCCTGTTGTAGTGGAAAACACTGTAGTCCAGTTGCTGTTATCTGTGGATAGCTGAATCTGGTAAGACTTTGCGTAGGCAGCCTCCCAGTTCAGCATTACACCATTCACATTGATGGCGCTTCCAAAATCAATACTAATCCATTGAGGATCAGAATAACTGGAGGACCACCTTGTTGAAGCGTTTCCATCAATAGCCATATCCGGTGTTTTTGTTGAATCTTCACTTGAACTTGCAGTTGCAGTTTTATTGAATTCGATGTTTGTTGCTGCACTTGCCTGAATTGGCGCTACCATCCCCATAAGCAAACCAAACATCATAACAAAAGCTAAAATTTTCTTCAAGCAACATCCCTCCCATTAATTAATAAATTTTAAATTACGTTACATCTCTTACTTAAATTTGCATGAAAATACAAAAAAGTTCCTTCCTCCTTCCTCGTTATACGCAAATTGAAAGCGCTCTCTTATCTAAAAAGAGCTCTAGATGCAATGATCTAATGGTTCCCACAACATATTTGGCATACCACTAAATCAATGGTTATAAGGCCCGTTGTTTCCAACAACCCTCTAACCATTACAGAATATTACTTTGTTAGCCTAACCGTCAATGGTTTCAATAACACAATTTTAAATATTATTTCGAGCAATTTTGCGCTTGCTATGAATGATGTTTATTCCATGAGTAGTGTCTGAACAAAAAAAAGATCGCAGGCCCCTCATTACTTTATGAGAGCCATGCGATCCTTCCTTAAGATTATCGGTTATCCTTCCAACACACTTATATTTTTGAACTCACCCTTTTTGTCGACCTCAAAACGAACGTTATTATTCCTCTGATCCATTCCTTGAGAAACTCCCTTATCATGAACCTCTATAGTATGCACAGAGATACAATAGAGCCCTTCAGTAAGAACATGACTTTTTTCATAATCGTTTGCAATATCCTCTGCTTGAGGAACGTCTTTGTCTTGTTTATAGGTGTTAAAATCAAAATTAAAATTAATTACACCCCGATAACGGTTACCCTCTTTACTTAATGGATCAGACATGTCAGGCAGAGAATTTAGAGTATCTATTTTTTGAGTCCCTCTGAAAGTATCTATAAGTTCATCCGCCTGTTTTGTATTCAGATTAACATTAAGATAGTAATAGTAGTTCCCTTTCATTTTATCGTACTCACTTGCCGATTTCTTCATTAAATCATATTTATCAATCAGTTGTTCGGTTACTTTCATTACCTCTGGATGCTGTTCGATATAGGCACCTTTATATAATTCAAAAAATACATTATCACTTCTTTCCTCTGCAATTTTGTAAGTATCCCGTTCGAGCATAATATAAGCAGTCGCATGATAGGGTTTGCCGATTTCAATAGCTGTCTGATGATCAATACCTTCAAACCAATTATCATCCCATGTCAGAAATTCAAACGGCTCCTTGAAGCCATATCGCTCATCTAAATAATTTTTAACCGGTTTTTTCAGGTCCGCTTCTTCTACACTTCCACACCCGCTTAATGAAATTACAAAGATAACCATGGTTAAAACAAACAATAAATACTTTCTACACATCGTCAAAGTACTCCCATCCTTCTTACGGTTAAATATGCAGAATTTTAATAATATCAGGCAACGAATGAATCGACGTTACTCCAGGAGGTGTCTCTTTGTTTTCCCGATTTAAAAACAACGGTTGAATTCCAGCATTAGCAGCACCCGTGACATCACCGCTTAATGAATCGCCAATATGTATCACTTCGTCTGCACTCACCCCCGAAACCTCCAAGGCCAGTTCGAAAATTTCCTTGCGGGGCTTATAAGCTTTTGCCAGCTCGCTTGTAATCAGTCCATTTGGTTGTAACCCCATGTTGAACAATGCTGTTTCCACAAAAATAGTATCGCAATTCGTCACAATGTATATCGGCAACCGGTTGGCTGAGAGAAAAGCCTCGACATCTTTGTACACAGGAGGATTACTCCAATGTTCTGCAAGCCTGTCAGCAAGCTTTTTGGCATCCGCTGTGGAAGAATAATGCTGAATGGTTGTCTCAAACGCCTGGACAGCCAGTTCATACTGTGGCAGAAACGTCTCTCCAAATGAAGCTGCACGCAGCTCTGCAAAAGATCTCCACCAAAACCTGGCAGCTTCCATTTTGTCCTTTGCATTTCCAGTATTATAGACCTGGTCGATTACCTCCATCGTAATTTCACTGTTTTCATATACCAGCGTACCGTAAAAATCAAGAAAAATTGCTTTCGCCATGTCTTGTTCATCTCCAATGTTGTTTAATTACTTTACCTATATAGATTGAACTGAAAAGTTTAGAGTAAAGGTTTCAAGTCCAATCTATATCCCCCAGTCCTCCTGCAAATAATCCACTTTCAAATTATATCAAATTTAGCATATCACACCCTCCATTTGTTACCACAAATAAAAAATAAATCCCATTCTGAAGAGGAGTTTGATGAGCTTGCACGCTAGCTCAGTAACTTTCCTGACAGAACTACGTTGTAGGAATTTCATGCGGAACGCTACCGTCTCTGAACAAAATAAACACCAGCTAACTTCGTTTTACCTTCTGCACACTGTCCTACGCACTCATTTATTAGATACATATCGCTGAATGAATGTTCAGAAAATGATCAGAGGTTTGGGGTTTAATAAGAGAGTATTTTGATAATCTGGCCCTCTAGCCCCTCTAAAGGAGGATAAAATGGATCGAGAAAAAGTCATAGTTGAATTAGCCAAGCATTTGATTGAACAGTACCCCAAAAAAAATGATGTGAGGTTCCGCCGGGCTGCAGCTCTTAGCCGGATAGAACCATCGTTGAAAGTGACCGTTCACCATTTGCCAAGGTGCGAGATATCAAGATTGTACTGGCAGCACTAAATAAAGTAGACGACATAACCTGATGTGCGCTATAAGCCATGGACCGGCGGCGAGGCTGAATGAACTTCGAATACAAAAGGAAGGGCACCAACATTATGAAATGGAATGAGTTAAATCCGGGGCTAACCGTGCAGATCGTAGAAGGTCATAATAGTGGGTTTGGCGTACGCTGCGGTGAAATTATATCCATCGGAACCTTCGAAGGCTACAGTAAGCGTATAGGTGCAATGATTGATATTGGAGAGCCGCTATTAATGGTAATAGAACCGGAAGCCTTAGAAGAAGCCTCAAAGGTTCTTATTGGCATCAGGATGGGAAAAGTTCGACTTATAATCGCCTGATCAGTCTTAACGGATAGGGCCTAAACCGAATTTAGCACCATCTACTTGACTCCCAATAAAAATATGAGTTAAAACTTTTTCAGCGTACTCTCTACGTTCAGCATTCAACTGAATCACCTCGCGCTTTATATTACCATAAATTAGGGCTTACCAATGATGAAGCTGGTTGGACGTAAGATCCCGTATAACAAGCGATGCTATGGAGCGACAAGAAGAACCGTAGGGGATGCCGGTGAATCTAAAATTAAAGGAAGAGAGCCTTTTTCCACACTTTGGTGCAATGAATTTTCATAGTAGTTTTCAAATGATGAAAAAAAATTAATCTTTTCACATATTTATCAACTGACTTTTGTAGCTTTAAGTTCTCTTCATCAAGGTTACTCATAACGAGCATTGCCCATCGTGTCGGTTTCATCAGAGTATAAGAACCCTGTGCCTTTTAATGTACATACAGGGTTCTTTCGTTTTTGACATGAGAGAACTTTACTCTAATTTAAAGTTCCTTATTGATTGGAAACTTATTTAGTAATCAACTTGGTATTGGAGATATTACCATGGACTGAAGCCATATGACTCATGATCATTTCGGCGGCCCGCTTATAACCGCCGGCCTGCCGTAAAGATTCACCGATGAGGCAAGCCTGCTGTTTATAAAATGGATTGCTTAGGACTTCTGATAATGCCTCTCTCATATCCGTTGCACTGAGCTTATGTTTATTTAAAGTGATACCCGCCCCTAACTCCTGTACCCGATTGGCTACAAGAGGCTGATCCGACGTTAGTGGAATCATTACCAACGGAACGTTGTAATAAAGCGCCTCACTCGTACTGTTCATTCCGGCATGTGTAATAAAAACATCCGTATGTTGTAGCATATCCAACTGTGCAATGTATGGCATGACGATAAAATTAGGAGGAATTCGATCAGCCAGCGGCTCCATATCCGTGTATCTTCCTGAAGATAGAACCACATTCACCGGCATATCCCCAAATGCTTCAAAGCAAAGCTGATAGAAATCCAAGTTTTTATTTAAAATAGTACCCATAGCAATGTACACAGTTTGCGGGTAACGTTCACGAAGCAGCTCGAACGAGAAGGTCTGAGCATCTTGACGCGGTATGATCGAAGGACCCGTGAAAATAAAACGATCATCCAGTTTTTCTGCCTGTGGCTGAAAATAACGACTTGTATACACAAGATTTAACCGACCTGCATGTGCCGGAATCTCTTCCATGACGGGAATACTCACTTGAAACTCTTGCGCTAACGCACGCGTTATCTTCATCGTAGCCTCATACAGTTCCTTCGTATTCGTATCCATCTCCTTCTCATTCATGCCTTCGCCAGCCCCCAACGGATCTACGAAAGCAAAGGAGGCAATCGAACACACCGCGGGAATTCCTAGTTTTTCTGCAAGAATAGTCCCTCCCCAGCCCATCAGTGAATCAAAGATCAAATAATCGAACTTTTGATTTTCGATCACTCGAAGCACCTCGGGTATAATCCTCCGAATGATACCGCCTACCATCATATAAATGAACTGATAAGGATGCTTGTACTCCTGCGGTTTCAACACTGGATCATGAGAAAAGGCATCTTGCGGAAATGGATAGGTAATCAACAGGGCTCCGGTTTGTTCAATTCGGGAACGATACTCCTCCGTGCACACATAGACAACTTCCTCTCCACTGTCAATCAACTGAGTAACTAATCCTAACGACGGATTCACATGGCCTTCAGCCGGAGTAATGACAACTAATACACGTGCCATTTTATCCACCTCCCAATGCAATTTCCCCCCGTTCTTCTTGATGTTTTTAACGACGCGACCGTCATCCGTTACATGGGAATGTTATCTTTCGACTGGCTGATCGGATGATGTTCTTGATGAACGAGTTCGGTGATTCGTAAAGATGCCAAGAAACTTAATAAGACCCATAGTAATTGGAGTGTTAACACCATCATAACTCCTGTCGATATGCCCCACTGTAAAGTTTCTGACAAGGCGATTAGAGCGCCGCCAACTCCGATGCTTACTCCCATATAGAAGGAATCCACGAATTGAAGATTCGCAGACATTTCTCCCTCTTTCCTAGGCGCCGCATGTTGTAAAGCAATGGCCGCAGTTGTAGGATTAGCCAATCCAACACCGAAGCCGGTAATCATTTGCGAGAGCAGAATGAGTATAATTCCACCGTCCGACAACATAAGGGCTAGGATCACAAGTACAGTCCCAGCGATCATAATCCCGATACCTACCATAACTCTGCGCTTTCGGCCACGACCTTGATCTCGTACATCAAGCTTGGCTTGCAACCACGCTGCGGCGGACCAGCTCAAAGAACCTGCTGCTACAATGAGGCCTGCAAGGTCTGCCGATAACCTCTTTACTTCGGTTAGTGCCAAGATCACAAAACTCTCCGTTGTAAAATAACAAGCCACATACAACCCTCTGGAAACCAATGTAGCAGGCAATCCTTTTTTCACCACAAAAGTGCCCTTAGGAAGAAGTTTTCGCATTTGTGGGATCATGACGAATAAGCCACCCAAAGTGAGTACTATTCCTTTCCAATCGGTTATCATACCGAGTCCTGTGAGTAACAGCCCCGTTCCAATGGCAAGTAGAATCGCATGAAGAGTCTTCGAGTCAGCTGTTTGGGCTGGGCCTGTCAGTACTTGCCGAAGCTGCAGATCACGGAAAGAGCGGAATGTGAGACTCAATGCCAATCCAATCAGGGGTAAAACAATCCAGAAAACAAATCGCCATGACATATAGGAGGCAATAAGGCCTGCCAGGTAAGGCCCGATTAAGGAAGGCAGGACAAATGCCATGGAGAATGCCGCTAAAATTTGAGTACGAAGAGCATCCGAATAATGCAACGTTACACAGGTATAAACACATGTGATCAGGGCTCCCGCCCCAAAACCTTGAAGGGCTCTTCCTGCAATAAGCATGTGCATATCTAAAGAAACAGCCGCAACCACGGTTCCTAGCACAAAAATACTAAACGACACGAGCATGGATGTAAAAACGCCGCGCTTGTCAACCTGCTGACCCATAACCAGGGTTCCAATAAGCTGAGATAACAAAAATGCGCTGAAAATCCAACCGTATAAATGAATACCCTGCAAGCTTTGTGTCATTTTCGCGGCAATTGTCGTAATAGCCAGCCCCTCGAAAGCTACGGTTGTCAGAACCAGCATAATACCAATCGTCAACGCCCTGTGCTGCCTATCAAAAATTCCAATCTGATTGTTGTTTGTCTCCTACACCTCCATAATAGATGATTTTTATGGTAAAATTCACCTTTTTATGATCTAAATATACAATAATCACCCTACTTTGTAAATAAAAATGTTTAATAAGTAGAAGTGACGAAAATGGTTTTTCAACTAACAAGAAAAACCGCCAAAGGCGGCTTGAAAGTAGTCCACAGAAGTTATTCTCCCAAAATAATGACTTCTGTCTCCAAATCAATATTAAATGTCTCATATACTCTTTGTTTGATTAAATGGATTAACTCCAAATAATCCTCGGCGGTTGCACGATCTGCATTAATGATAAAATGAGTTCGTAAAGAAATGATTGCGTCATCGCTGAAATGAGATGCTCTTTCTTTATTTTATGCTCAATAGGAGATTGTGTTTGAAAATATGCCATTTTCATTACAATCAATTTGAAGAAGTTCATCCTGTAAAATCCAAGCATCTGAGCCTCCACCCGCATATTTTGCATAAATCCTTACATATTGGGCCTCTTCCAAACCCCATTCATCCTTAAAAGAATCAATAGCTTTTTCAGATACTTCAAATGGTATCATTCCTCTTCTCTCCTTCCTGCAGTTTAATCACATTTTTTAACTTCGCCCCGATAGTTGGCCATTCTAAAACTGGCCCCACATCCACATGAAACTTTTGCATTAGGGTTATTCATGGTGAACCCGCCTAACATTCCGCTTTCTTCATAGTCAATTTCAAGACCATCAATATATGGAATACTCTTCGTGTGAACTAATATACTGAATTTATCTTTATTGAATACTATATCCTCCTCTGTTTGCTGCTCGTCCAAGACAAGGGTATAAGATAATCCACTGCATCCCCCTTCTTCAACGCCTACTCTAAGAAAAGAATGTCGGGTATTTGCGCTTAATAAGATTTTGGCGATTTTCTCGGATGCTTTATCACTGACCTCAATGTTCATCTTCATTCCTCCTATAAAAGCTTAATAATTTCTTCAGGACTGGTATATGCACACTTCATTCATTTAGTTTTTGGTAGCCCAGTCCATTAAACAGGGTATGAATGTAGCGAGAGCAGCTCCTTTTGGTGTAAGTTCATAGATGGATTGTGTAGGGCGTTTCAGACTTGTTCTTTTAACCAAATTATGATGTTGAAGATCCTTTAAACGTTTGGAGAGGATCATTTCCGAAATGGAAGGAATACTCTGGTAAATTTCGCCAAATTTCTTCGGACCGTAAGAAAGAGTGAATAATATATGGATAGTCCATTTAGTCCCGATGATGCGATAAGCTATAAAAAGTTTCTCCGTATCTTCAGTGGACAATGACCGGTACACCCTCTTTCTTAGGATCAGCATTCTAGATGGATTGTTGTGAGATCCGAGTGCTCGCAATTATACTCATGACGATCAACAAGAGATGGAAACCCATGGCTACAATTAAGCCGGATTGCAGTGACATTCCGCCAGCCTGACAAACTACAAGGATGGAACCACCAATCCCGATAACTACACCGGGTGTAAAAGAATCCGCAAATTGCAGATTTGCCGAGGTTTGGCCCACGCCTCCTTCCCCCGTTTGGGAAAATGCTACAACACCGCTAATCGGATGTGCCAATCCAATACCGACTCCTGCGATGATCTGACCAATAACTGCAACGGTAACGGTCACAACAGGTACCCAAAATACGATGGCAATCCCTATGGCAAGCAGCAATACCCCAAGAATAATTCTCATATGACGTCCACGGCCCTGATCTGCCGCATCCCACCGTCCTTGCAGATACGCAATTATACACCAACTTAATGCAGCACTCGCTACGATTAATCCGGCCTGAGAAGGTGTAATTCCTTTCACATCGATTAAAGCCAATACCAAGAAATTCTGTGTGCTGGTATAGGCAGCGAAGAACAACCCACGTGTTGCCAGAATCGCTGGCATACCTCTTCGCAACGTAAGCGTTCCCTTCGGTAGCAATTTACGGAGCGGAAATATCATAAATGCGAGGCCAATCATGACGAATACAAATCCCATAATGCTCGGAAGCATACTTAGACCAACCAAGAAAATGCCTGTACCCATCGTTAAGAGTAACGCCATCCAAGTGGATGAAGGTCCGCTATCCCCTCCCGTATTCTGCACTTTCAATTTCCTAAAAGCAGGTAAACTAAGCAATGCTGAAACAACCAGCACAGGTAAGATCCCCCAGAAAACAAACCGCCAGGACCACTGATCTGCTATAAGACCTGCTACATATGGACCGAGCATGGACGGAAGAACATAGGCTGTACCAAATGCTCCAAGTATTTTGGCACGTAACTCATCCGGGTAACTTAAGGATATTGCCGTATACACACAAGTCATCATAGCTCCGGCACCCAAACCCTGCAGGGCACGTGATCCTATCATGTTATACATATCGCCTGCTGTTGCGGCAGCGATCAGCCCTACGATAAACAACAGAAGTGCAAAAGTGAACGGTGCTGCAGGTCCTCTTTTATCTATGATCCGACCGACGACCAGCGTTCCGATAATCTGCGCAAGCAGATAGGTACTGAATATCCACCCGAACAGGCTAAGACCGTTCAAGTCTCCAGCAATCGAAGGAGCAATGGTGGTTACGGATAGTCCTTCGAATCCAACGGCCATCACTGACAAAATAATCCCTATGGATAGTGCAAAATAACGTGGGCTGAAAATACTTTGATGATTAGACGACATGTGACCTCCAAGAAAATTGGTATGTATACATCGTATGCGGATACTTAGTAAACATTTATGTTTATAATGTCTAAGCTACAGTTCGGCTTTGACTTTGTCAACATTTTTGTTTAAAATGTAGTGAGTGATGTAGATTAAGTTGCTTCAAAAGGAGGTGCACCATGAGCCGAAATCAAATCAAAAAGGATGTCTCCACCAGTACTCGAAGAGCGATCATTGATCTGTTAAAGGAGCGAGGGGGAATGGATGTTGTGGCACTCTCCTCTCAATTTTCGTTGTCTGGAATGGCTATTCGTCAACATTTGAATGCGCTGAAAGAAGAAGGGTTGGTTACGAATGTGGAAGAGGCCCGTCCCATGGGTCGACCCACCAAGCTATGGATATTAACTCCCGCGGCTAATCGTTTTTTCCCAAGCGGATATTCGGATTTATCCGTCAGCCTCATCAATTCGATGAAAGAAGCTTTTGGTAATGAAGGGCTGGACAAGCTGCTGGAAGTTCGAAATAAAAATATGCAAGAACAATATCTTCAGCATCTTGGCGATGCATCAGACGTTCGAGAGAAACTGGAGAAACTGGCCGAGATACGAACAAATGAAGGTTATATGGCGGAGGTTAAGGCGCAGGATGATGGCAGTCTCCTATTCATTGAGAAGCATTGTCCGATCTGTGAAGCTGCTGCTGTATGTACCGGGTTGTGCAAGAATGAGTTACATTTATTTAAAACGGTTCTAGGAAATAATGTTCATATTGAACGGGGGGAGTACATTTTAGCGGGAGGAAGAAACTGCATATACACCGTTAGGCAAGATAAGCCGTGACAAAAAGAGCAACCTCAATGGAGATTGCTCTTTTGTTTACTTCACATCCTTAGATACGAGCCTCCCGTCTTGTCCTCTCTTCCTTTCAGCCTATGAACGAACGGGGTGGGCAGAGCATGCCATAAAAGCCGCGTTGTCTGTTCAGCTTCCGTCCCGTCTTCGGGACGACTAACTCAAGTACCGATTTCGAATGACCCCCATGTGATGAAGTTCGTGTCCCGCGCTGGCGTACGCGAGGGCGCGAGCCGTAATGCTTACGTTTTTGGCTGTGCCCTTGCGGGACCACGCCTCCGCCGGCAACCCGCGCAGCAGCGTGATTGTCGATTGCCGTACGGCCCGGTAGTCTTCGGCCAATTGCGCTGGTCGAAACCGGGCAGAGGCGTCTGGTCCCCCAGGCGGTAGGTCATAACGCCCCATCCGTTAGTCTGACTCCAACGACCACGGTGCAAATGGTCTATAAGTTGTTCAATTTTTCCCCTGCTAATAACGTCAATTAACACCATGTCACTGGACCAAAAATACGAACCGTTCATGCATTCACCCTGTATTACAATCGTTACAATCCCATGAACCTTCTTTCCATATTTCAGCTTCAATCCATACATGACGCTTCGAATAGTCCATGCCCATCTCCTCCAATTAGCTTACAGCTAACGTCTCCTGTATTTACTAATCTATCTTTTTAAGAAGTTTCGAAAGTCCAAAAATAAAAAGCAAAGTTATTCCTGCAAAGATTGGCATTGATGAAGCAAATAACAAAACTACAATTACGAAGAGCAAAACTCTAATTACCTTAATTGCAAGTATCATACGAAAACTCCTATTAGGTTTGTTCCAAATATATTTCTTCAATAATTCCGAAGTATCCTGCCTGTTAGATAAATAATGACTATGGTTACGTTCAACAAACTTAGGGGAAGTATGGAAAACTATCGAAGTGGCATTATCAATCAGGGAAAAAAATTTCGCCGTCGTTGCTGCTAACATCAAAAAACCCTACCTTGTGTTTTATAGCCAAATTCCGCATCGTAGTATATGCTTCCTTAGCTACGGAATAAGCGAAAGCCGCATAGATGACGGCGGAGCCCAGCGAGTACTCGGTTAACCGGTTTTCAGTTCCGGCTTCCTCCATAGCTTCAAAAATTTCATCATCTACATTCATATTGGGGAAATCCTCCGATAGCTTACTATACAAGTGCTGCAACGACTCTGAGCAGACAAAAGGATCATTATATTCATGATCTTCCGACCATTGCACTTGCTGCTCAAACCAATCCATAAACTCCTTCCTTTCCCTCGGTGCCCTGGACGGCTCGAAAACCATCAAATCATAGCTCATTTGAAGTCCTCCTAGATAGATTTCACTTCTATTATGGTGCTGAACGCTTACCCCGCATCTTCTAGCTTTCACCACATTTTCCTGGAATTATATGCCCGATTCGCAGAACAAATGTAGCGAAATCTGTCATTAGTACATTTCAAATTTCGGCGGAGTGATATGGTAATCCTCTATTTTTTAATAGAAGATCATACCGTTCACCCTGCTAAACTGCTCTCTAGTTAAATCGCTCTCATCTAATGGGAAGTTGCCTATATAGTTTCCCTTTAGTTGAATATAGGTTTTTTGCGATGTTTTGTTATTTGTTCAAAAGAATAAGCTATGCGAATTAAGGCCGGTTCAGTAAATGCTTTTCCGGCAAAAGTAATGCCAAATGGTCTGCCGTTTGCTCCATACCCCGCGGGGATAGCAATAGATGGATAACCAGCTTCGGCACATATATCCGCTCCAATATAAGCTGGAAACATTATCGCATCTAACTGATAACTATTTATCGCATAATCAATTCCTTCGTTCTGGGCTAGATATAAATCCATAATAGATTCCATGATATAATCCTTATTTTTCAAGGGATTGGTTAACCCCTCCCGGAATTCTAATATATCTTGACCGTATTTCAGGGCTGCATCTGCATACTTTTCATTCCAATTGATGAATTCGGACAATGAATGAACCGGCATATGTGCCGGGAGACGCTGCAAATAATTCTCCACTCCATGATTAAATTCTAAGTTCATCTTGTTCCAATGCCATGGACCATGAAACGAAGGAATGTCGATATTTTCTACTACTTCGGCTCCTGCTTTTATCATTTCGGAGACTGCTTGGTGAAATAGCTCCTGATTATGTTCACCAGATTCACGCAGGTAATCTGGTACTTCACAAAAGACCCCAATTCTCGCTCCCTGTAGTCCATTCTTGTCCAAGAATGGTGTGTAATCCGGTATAACATGGTCATTACGCCAGGTTGCTGGGTCGTGCTCATCCCTCCCAGCTAATGCGTTAAGTAGAACTACCGCATCTGAAACCGTCCTTGCCATCGGCCCTGCTGTGTCTTGTGAATAAGAAAAAGGAATAAGTCCTGAGCGGCTAATTAAGCCTACGGTCGGTTTGATGCCGACAATAGACATCTGTATGGATGGACTCAGAATTGAAGCGGAGGTTTCTGTGCCTATCGCCGCTGCTGCAAAACTCATGGCCACCGCAGCTGCAGATCCCGTACTGGATCCGCCTACGAAAAAGTCACCATAGGGTGCGCGACCTGCCCCCCCTTTGAACTATAACCTGCCCACATTGTCGAGGAAATACCGTTGGCCCATTCTGTCATATTCGTCTTGCCCAAAATGATGGCTCCCGATTCTCTTAATCGGCGAATCAGGAAAGCGTCGCTCGTACTTACATGCTGTGCCAGTGCTAAAGCTCCCGCACTGGTCCGCATCTTGTCTCCGGTTTCGATATTATCCTTAACGAGAACCGGTATGCCATGAAAAGGTCCTCTACTCCCATTCCGCTGACGTTCTATATCAAGTGCTTCTGCGATGAAAATGGCATCGGGGTTAATTTCCATGATGGAATTTATGTGAGGGCCATCCTGATCATATTTTGCGATACGTGATAAGTAGCAAAACACTAATTCTTTTGAAGTAAATTCACCTTGTTTGTTTATTGCATTCAATAATACCACGATGGATAGACAATATGACCAGGATAAAACAAGCATAATTAAACTATCCTCCCGTTAGCTTTAACCATCTAGGTTTGCTTCTAAAGGGAGGTTTAATCTGCCAGCATGCTTGAGCTAGTGTTTCTCGTTTGTTTAATCTTCTACTTTAAGGATGGAATATTTATCAAACTTAGTACATCATCTTAAACCTTCCCTTGCTTCCTCAAACGGTTTCTTCTCATCTACGAATTTTCTTAATTCAGTCGTATTCATTTCAATCGCTCCTTTGGTACACGAATCAGTCTTTGTTTCGCCAAGGTATTCTCGCTATCCTGCCCGATATCTTAATGACAAAAAGCAGCCGATCGTCTTGGCCGGCTGCCATCGCTCTTTATTCAGCAATCGTTTCTCGTTAGTTCCACGACTTCACACTCTTTATGATTCCGTTCACCGTAATGTATCTAAGCGCAATATTATTTTGACCACAAGGTTTGCATCTCAATATAAACATAAGCCCACTCCTTTGGCGGAAGCGGCCTTTAAAACAGAATCTTTAATTATCTTCAGTTTTCACCCAGGTCAAATCGGACTCCCCCTCATTTTTATGTGCAATGATGGGGAAGTTAGATTTAACCTCTCCTATGCGTTCTATTATCAGGTTATAAGGCGTGAGTCTCTGATGCCAGTCGCTTTCCTGTATTGCCGAGAGGGAATTAGACAGATAATCATTAATGACTTTTGTTAATCTTTCTTCAGTTAATGTGGAGTCATAGCCTATTCCAATTTTGAACACATTCTCTTTTTGGTCAGCTGCATAACCCACTAACGTTACGCCTTGTTCATCATTCAATTGGTTAGAATGCTGGGCTAAGCTTTTACTTATTTCCGAAAAGTCATTGTTCTTATTCGAGCCAAAACAACCAGTCAAAGATACAATGATAAGTGTAACTATAACAAATATTGCCCACTTTTTATTTTTCATTGCTATTCCCTCCCTTTCTCCAACGTGTATTCTTATAGACCAAATAAACACAAAATAGTTGCATTATCCTGCCCGTTAGTTGAACCAAGGTGGCTGATTATGTTACTAAAGTACTGCTTTCCCATACCCAGTTTCCGGGGCTAATGCCAAAAACACAATCCAATGCCTTGCCAGTCTTTTCACTTCTCCCTAGTCTGAGCGGTTTGATCATGATCTTTATCCCTCTTCAACCGGAATATAAATTTTTACTTCTACCTTTTTTGCATCCTCCCCTATATACCGCCCACCATAATACTCAAAATCAAAACCGCCCGACAACGTAACATTGTGCTTTACCAACCATGTTCCGTAAATATAACGATACGTAAAGGGCAATGCTTCTAGTTCCCCTTTGTGCCAGAAAACCTGGTATTTTCCTGGCCGAATTTGAAGCGTTACTTGATCTTCTGCTGCCTTAGTTAAATCGTGTTTTACCGCTGCGGTGTACGTAAAGGCAGCCTTCCCCTCCATAGAAAAAGGGTATTGAATCAATCCATATTTAGGGGTGCTCAAATCAAGACATACCTGATACAACCGATTCCAGCATTCATATATGCTTCCCACCGAGCTATCAGCTGACTGATAACCACGAATTTCAAGCCCATTCAGTCGTACTTGTTCTACATTCTCGGGTTCCAGTTGTTGAAGATGTTTCAAATAGTCTTCCCTTATTTCCTCTTTAAATAGATTGGGCGGTATAAACAGAGATTTCTGCTTCCACTGGTGCGGATTAACGGAAAACCGTGCTTTAAACGCCCTACTGAAGGCCTCATGAGATTCGAACCCGAACTGGTAAGAAACATCCACTACTCGAAACTGTCCCTCGCGGAGGAGTTTCCCAGCCTCTGTCAACTTGCGGCCCATCATATATTGCCCGATCGTCTGTGAGGTTACCTGATGGAATAGTCTTTGGAAATGGTAGTTGGAGTATCCAACATGCTTCGCGATATCTGCGACTCTTACTTTTTGGGTAAGATGGTTTTCAATATACCGCACAGCTGACATAATCGCATCGATGTACTCCATAACGATTCCTCCATGTGACTTGCCTATTTCCTATATCATAGCATTATTTATCAAGAAAATAGGTTTCTCTCCTTATATGATCAAGACATAAAAACAAAGAGGAGTGTTATAAAATGTATCACCCGCGTCTGCAAGGAAATCATTATGAGTTGGGAAATCATTATGGAAACCTATTATATAAGAAAGGAGTCCAATTCGATGGGTTCTTCAAGCTTGAAGAGGAGCAGCTTCGATATGGACTTGAGTCGGAGGCGATCTGTAAAGCCGTATACCCTGAAATTACTGAAGAAATTCGCGGTATGGCTGACGGCTTGCGAATTTCATATGACACATTTGCCGCTTTTTTACTTAATCTCGGGGTCTTTGGTGAGTCCTACGGATGTACCTGCTTCTGTTTCCAAGTGGGAGAGGAGATAATCTTTGCCCGTAATCATGACATGTTTACGCAGTTTAAAAGTACCACGGAGAGTTGCTTGTACCGACCAACGTCCGGGTACACGTTCATTGGTCAAGGCGACGCCCTCATCGGAAAAGAAGACGGGGTGAACGAACATGGGCTTGCTGTAGGAATGACCTTCGTCGCTTCCGGAAAGACCAAGCCGGGGTTAAATTTCCTTATGATTGTACGTTATCTATTAGAGAAAGCACGAAATGTTCAAGAAGCTATTCACCTTCTACAGGAGCTACCGTTGAGCACGGCACAGAACATCATCCTTGCCGATCGAAGCGGGGATATGGCTGTAGTAGAATGTTGCGCGCAAAGCATTGTTACTCGTAGGCCCAAACCTGGCCAGTGTTTTATCATTGCTACAAATCAATTTATAGATACTCGCATGATAGCTCTGGATGAACGCCCTGAACCAAACTGGTATTCGACCCAAACGCGATATCATACCGTTCAACATTCACTGACAGAACAATTGGCTCAAGCTCAAGATCCATTGCAACTTGCGCAGGATATCCTATCCGGCAAATGCGGATTTGTTTGTCAGTACGGCAAGGAGCTTCAATTTGATACCCTCTGGTCTTTTGTCATCAAACTGAGTGATCTGACTATTTTCCGAGCGGAAGGAAACCCAAAAAAAACAAAGTACCATGAAGATACACGCTTACGCTGGGCTCTACGCCATAAGATTATTTAAGGTTATTTAGATTAAGTATGCATCCTGTTGTGACGCTTGGGTTTTTGTCCATTTATGGTACGATTCCCCCGTAATTAATCTTCAGCTGCCCGTTAGCCAACCATGCAGCGCAAAATCAGCGCTGCACCACAGAGAATGAAAATTTTAGCTCGGTATTTTATACTGGAAGTACGGCTGGGAGAGGAAGGTCGATGAACTATGGTGCGATTAGAGCCCATCCGTTAGTCTGACTCCAACGACCACGGTGCACTACTGAATGTTGCTCCCGCTGGGAAGAACTCATAGTAGATTAATCCTATTCTGGTTGTTGCACCAGTCTCCAATCATGATGCCGTAGAAAGGTTGAATGGCGTGGATGTAAACTAAAACTGTATTTCTTCTTAAGTTAGTGGACTGGATTAAGGAGCACAGCTGTACTCATGTCGCCATGGAAAGCACAGGTGTTTATTGGAAACCTATTGTAAATTTAATTGAGGCTGAAGAGATCGAATTTCTGGTTGTTAATGCCCAGCATATGAAAGCTGTGCCTGGTCGCAAAACCGATGTCAAAGACGCAGAATGGATTTGCCAACTCCTTCGCCACGGACTGATTAAAGCCAGTTTCATTCCAGACCGTAATCAACGTGAGTTAAGAGAGCTTGTTCGTTATCGTCGGAGTATCATCGAAGAACGAGCCAGACAGCATAATCGGATCCAAAAAGTATTAGAGGGAGCTAATATTAAGCTTGGTTCCGTTGTCTCAGATATTATGGGAGTTTCCTCTAAAAGCATGCTTTATGCGATTGCTGAAGGTATAGATGATCCTGAGCAACTGGCCAACATAGCCCTTCGAACACTAAAACGAAAAAAAGCTATCGACCGATTAGACTCAATTCCAGGCATATCAACACGAAGGGCCGAACAAATCCTGGCTGAAATCGGTACTGATATTAGAAACCAGTTTCCAAGCGCAGCTCATATGTGCTCTTGGGCAGGGCTAGTTCCTGGACATAACGAAAGTGCGGGCAAAAGGAAATCCTCTAAAACAAAAAAGGGCAACAAATATTTAAGATCAGGCTTAACCGAAGCTGCTCATTCCGTAAAAGGTTCAAAGAACTACCTCGGTGCACTTTATAGGCGTACAGCTGCACGGAAAGGAAGGAAACGGGCAGGAATAGTAGTCACCCATGCCATGTTGAGAATCTCCTATTACCTTCTAACTCGTAAATGAAATGTATGTTGATCTAGGGGAAGACTACTTCGATAAGCAAAGGGAACAGTCCATTGTGCGACATGCTTTACGCAGACTTGAAGGACTAGGCTACTCCACTACCATCACTAAACCAGAACGCTCTTGATCTATATAAAGCTGCAATAAAAGGCTACCAGGCGATTTCATAGTAGTTCATTCAATTTTTACTCAAGTAAGCCATCTTAATAAACGATAAAAACCAATAATTTTAGAAAATAAAAATTAAAATGTATATTAATCCGACTGCTAATTTAATAAGTGAAATAACGTATTCTTTTGAGCCTTTCAAATACCTCCATTCGATAAACGCATGTTGTCCCATGGCAACTATAAATAATATTAACCAGAACCACTTAAGTGAGTCGATATTCGTTGTATCCAAAACGAAGAAGAAAATACAAAAACTAATGACAGCAAGTAGTCCTTTTACCCACCTATTGATATTCTTTCCAATAGTATCCGAGATCTTATTTAATTCTTCTACAATGAAATACTTCTTTATAGTTAGATCTATTAAGGCTAAAAGTATCACTAATAATGACATTGATAAACTCGTGGATTGTATATTTGAAATTGAATACGTCATGAATACCCCCTTTTAGTATGGTTAATAACCATTACTCTAGAGCCTTTTAAGACATGACAATTATACCATTAATTAGGACGTTAAAAATAAATCATTGTTGCGCTAAACTGCCCGTTAGCTTAATCACCCATTGGATTCATTTACTTTAAAAGAAGTGATTCAATAACTGACTCTATGTCAAATGGTTCAGTCGTAGTTTCGTATCTACCGTATACATGGCCGTTTCGATCGATTAAAAACTTTGAGAAATTCCACTTGATTCCGTCTCCGACATATATGTCCGGATACTTTTCCCGCAGAAAATCCTGCATCCATTGACCGCCTGAAGTCTGAATATCGAAACCTTGAAAGGGTGCCTGCTGTGTTAGATATTGAAATATAGGATGAGCAGACGGTCCCCTAACCTCAACTTTCTCAAATAACGGAAACTTAACTCCAAAGTTGCTTTCACAATATTCATGTACTTCCGAATTGCTCGCTGGCTCTTTCTCGTTGAATTGGTTAGAAGGAAAACCGAGTATTTCAAACCCTTGTTCATGGTGAGTTTCGTAAAGTTTTTGAAGATCAGGTAATTGGCGAGAATAGCTGCATCTACTGGCAGTGTTAAGAATAAGTAGAACTTTTCCACGATAAATTGACAATTCAACGGGCTTACCGTTAATTGACTTCGCTTGAAAATCATAAATTGACATCAGACCATTCCTCCACGGTATTATTATAAATTTATAATATCGCTACAGGCTTTTATTGGTCTAATATATAATAGATATAATCTTTATAGGATAAACCAATAAAGATTAACACAAGATCATTAATTACATCTGCCCGTTACTTCAATGAAAACCAGGGAGCAGTTACCGCACAATCTACTCCCTGGTTATTCAACTAACGTTTCCAGTTAGTTCAATCGTGTTTTTCCTATCGCTGACTGCAAATGTTGATACTCCAATGAACGATTTTTCTTATTGGCAATTTCACTCAGCTAAACTTTCGAAGATATAACTCCCAAAGCTCCAATATAATAAAAGAGATCTGTCCTAAAACTAGCCCTCATTAACAGTTATTCAGAATATGCTTTAAATACAATCAAGGGGGATAAAAAACTATACAGCTAGATTAGTGTGTAAAACCACCGAATCTAGCTTTACGGCACGACGGTGGTTTTTCTTGCGATTTCCGCTTCGATTTAACCTTTAATGTTTTTTTGTGTAATACTTCCACACCGAAAAAAATACGATCAAAACAAATAGTAGGGTAGCCAGTAAGGTGTAGAATATCAAGGAATTGAAGAAACCCGCAATCACGGAAGCGATGGCCAGACCTACGAGAATCATGACTATGCTGAGCAAGCTGGCATTCTGGATAATCACTACACTCCGCTCGTCGTTCTCCTCGATGTACAGCTTCTTCAGCTCTGCGTCATTTTTGCTGGCTTTAATGTACTTGGCGAGAAAAAAAACGAAGCACAATTCAGCGCCGATAAAAGCACCTGTGTGAAATCCCTTTATAAAACTGGGCAATTCGGGCAGACCACCGCGGTAAAACACAAGTCCCACATAGATCAATAGCGTGGCAGCAGCTACCAGTGACAGTACGTTCTTGCGAGTTTTGACTTGAACCTTGTAATTGTCCATTACAATTCCTCCACTTCGCTGAAATCAAAAACATCTTCAATGGCGAGTCCAAAATGCTTAGCAATCTTGTAGGCAAGAACAAGGGAAGCCGCATATTTTCCCGTTTCAAGGGAGGTGATGGTTTGCCGGGTAACGCCTACGATCAGCCCCAGCTCTTCCTGGGACAGCTTGTGCTGCTTACGCAGTTCCGCAATTCTTGTCTTCAAGTGACCACTCCCTTGCAATGTTTACTTTGCACTTATAGCATAGTTTACTTTGCACTTTATGTCAAGTATACTTTGCATTGTTTGCAGCGTTTATTTATAGCCGACGATTTTCGCAATAATAAAAGCGCCCGATCCCTCTGTTTCTGGATGGTGGGCGCAATCTGATGTAAACATCGGTGGGTTACGGCGAAGCCAACCCGATGGTGGTGACATTTTATCCCTTCATGAACAAACGGTGAAGTTTCCGGATGTGCGCTCAAATTTGAAAGTCTTATAACTATCCTGCCCGTTAGCTTAATAAAAAAGAGCAGGCTACGAAGCACCTACTCATCATTGTGTGTTATTGAACTAAAGTTTCCCGTTAGTTCAATCGTGTTTTTAGGGGCTGACTTCGAATCGGCATACTTAGTTATTTTCTTTGAGCATCACGAATTTTTTCTAATTTACTTCTTGTATCTATTCGATTCCTACTCCAATAGCGGGGGCAGCAAATCGCAGCAACTACGATTGGATAATCCGCTCCGCCTCCAAAGCATCCCAGTTCGGCGTAGGCACATCCGACCTGGTCCTCAACTCGGCGAATGTGTAATTCAACGCATTAAGCTCCACATCCGTCCCATCAATCAACCGACTAATCGGGAGCAAGAAGAAAAGCTTTAGGGCCCAGCGAACTAAGCGTGGATACCGGATAATCCAAGATGCTTGACCCACCGGGGTCAGCGGGTAACCCAATGAATCCAGTACGTGAAAGCCCTCCCCCATCGCCGCCACCAACTGACGCAATCTCTTGTCGTCACGAACAACCTGTTTCATTTGGAAGCCATGGAACAGAATGACCATGTTCATTGGCACGACTAACACCATGTGATTTTTTAGCCAGTCATCGATCTGATCATGATAGTTGAGCTTGTACTTGGTTCGCTTGAATGCCTGCTCCAGCAGGGAGCGGAACGGAATGGGGCTGTTCAATCCCCCGATGATCATCTGCCCATGGCCGCCACGGATGCAAATGACTTGCCCATCGGCACGAATACCAGCGGTAGTCTGGAATCCAAATGCGACCTGCTTGGGTGACCGCCCAGCCTTCAAATAGTCCTGCATAGCATAAGTATCCATATTGTTGCCAACCAGTATAATATTGCGGCTATCGTTGTTCGCGAGGATCGGCAGCACAGCCCCAAAGTCCGAATATTTCATCATGACGAAGATCAAGTCATACAAGTCACCCGGCTCAAGTGTACGAATCACACGAACCGGATCGAAGGTTGTCTTGCGCTGAAAGTAATGCCGGATGACCACTCCCTTCTCTTCCAGTTCCTCCGCTCGCTTTCCTCTTGCCAACACGGTCACATCATGACCGCCCCGAACTAGGACGTGCGCTAAATAGCTTCCCTGCACACCTGCTCCGTACACAAGTATGTTCAATATAGTCCCCTCCCCATGCAATTAACAGATGTTGAATATATAACACCTGTGTACTACAATCAAAGTATCATTGGAACTAAAGCAAGCGCAATGGCTAATCGTAACTGCTTTTGTTGAGAAATGAACAACGAAAGCTGGATATGTTCAAGAAAGAGGGGGAAAACATGGATCGACGCATCGAGCGATCAAGACAAATGATTATGCAAGCGTTCATCGGGTTGTTGGAGGAGCAGGATTTTGAGAAGATCACCATTCAAGGGATTGCGGATCGGGCCAATGTCAACCGCGGAACAGTCTATTTGCATTTCACAGACAAATATGACCTGCTGGAACAGAGCGTGGAGACGTATCTGATGATGCTTGTTGACAGCTGTTTACAGGAGGAAAGAGTAGCCACTGAACTATCCCGGGAGCTGCTGATTCGTGCGTTCACGTATCTGAAAGAGCATGCATCGATCTACCGCGTGTTGATGACCAACAAAGGCAGTCCAACTTTCAGACATCGTATGACACAGTTCATTAAGGGAAATATCACCGTGGTGGTGAACTACATGAATCTGGAAACGGGTATCCATCGAGATGTGATGGCGCAATTCTTATCTATTTCCGTTACGGGGTTGATTGAATGGTGGATCGTCGAATCCATGCCGTATACGCCAGAAGAGATGGTCGAACAGATGACTAAGATACTGGAAGCACGGCTGCAGCTATGGTGAACTTAATTACTAATCCAAGTATAACATCGTCGTTGCAACTAACCTGGCATTTAGTTGAATAGCGACGAATTCTAAAGCTGATCCGTCGCCATTACAAACTAAAAGTATCGTCGATAAAGTTCTCTCCGACGTTCGCCGCGGAGTTGTGCGTAGACTTGAGTGGTCGATGCCTTCTCATGACCGAGCATTCCTTGAATGAAATCTAATGGAGCACCATTATCAAGGAGTTGGCATGCATAAGTATGTCGAAAGCGATGCGGGTACACATTCACTTCAAGTTCTCCCCGATCTGCAAGCCGTTTTATTGCCCACCTAATCGTAGGTATAGCCATTCGTTTTGTTGGATGCGTATCGGTAACAAATAAGGCTTTGCAGGAATCCTCACGGCTGGCCAGGTACTTCTTTAACCATACTTTGCACTCTGTCGTAAAGTAAACTTCTCTTTGCTTCGATCCCTTGCCATTTATGATTGCTGAGCAGTTCTCCCAGTTTAGGTCTTCGATGTTGATTTTTTCTACCTCCCCAACCCGGCAGCCGGTGCTGTAGAGAAACTCAAGCAGTGCTCTTTCCCTGAGTGACTGACATGAGATTTTCAAGTGTATGACGTCTTCCTCAATCAAAAACTTAGGAATGCGCTTATCTAATTTGGGTTCTCTTAATTTTAGAGAAGGATTAGAAGTCAGATACGTCTCTTCATAAGCATACCGGAAAAGAGAACGAACAAAACGAATTCGATGACCAAGGCTGTTTGGCTTCAAACGAACTGCTTGCTTTGCCAAGTACTCCTTCAGTATGGTTAACGTTACCTCTGTGACATCGAGATTGCCTAGCTCCATCACTAACATCTTGTGCTGTAAGGCGTATGCTTTTAATGTTTTTGGACTGAACCCTTGAATGCTTTTGTCAGCCTCATACAAACTCCACAACTCATTAAAGTTCATAACAAAACCTCCACTTTAGAAGCTATTAAATCTAGTTTGCTTCTAAGGAGAGGTTTTAATCTGCCCACTGTATTAAACTAGCGTTCCCCGTTAGCTCAACGAATGGATGGTTTAAGTTCTAAGAATATTTGTATTCCCATTAAGCAAATCTTCAACGACTGGTCGTTGAACTTTGTTTATTTGATCCAGTGGGATTTCGTTAATATTCCAGAACTGTAATTTCAACGATTCACTTAGATCGTCATGAAATTTTATCGTATCCCATCTTCTGATAAGTGCTTGAAAATAACCTTGTTTCCATCATAAAAATGCTGAGATGAAGAGGTTCCACGGTATGGCAACAGCCAAGTACCGAGGTCTATTTTGTATGCGAATACAGACATATCTCACAGCATTTGTTGTGAATGTGAAAAGAATGGTAAAGCTAGTCGAGCAAAAGCAGTCTTTGGCATATTTAAATAAATCAACAAAGCTTATGACTGAGACAGAATTCCTTTTACAAACAATGAGACACTGTGCTTGTAGAACTCTTCCTCGGTGACGAGTTGGGACTGATATTGCCGGTGAATCAGCTCGCTCATCTGAAATCCGTAGCACATCGAGAGAAAAGACATGGCGGCAAGGCGCTCATCCTGTCTGGCTATAACCTTTTTCTTCTGCAGGCGTTCAAAATACTCAACCAGCAAGGAGTGCAGCTTCACTGGCGGATCGGCCAGCACTCTGTCCAATTCGGGAAACATTCCAATGTCGCGGATGCCAATCAAAATGATGTCCGCATTTTTATGGAAAAACAATCGGTACTGCTGACTTACATTCAGCAGATCGACTTCCGGATTATCGGTCGCGTCCTCTTTTAACAGCTTCTCAAATTGCGGAATATCCGAATGTCTTTCAATGATGGCTTCCAATATGCCTTGCTTGCTTCCAAATTGCCGGAAAATCGTAGATTCATTGACTTTAGCTTCCGTTGCAATGGCTTTGGTGCTTACTCCCCGATAGCCCTTCTTTTTGATGAGCCGTGTCGCGGCTTCAATGATTCTGTCTGAAGTTTGCATTGTATTTCTCCTTTTGCATATGTTAAACCTATTCTACTACAAGTTTTGTATATGCAGCAGGGTAGGGGTTCATCATTTTCATAAACGTTTATTTAAGGTAAATCGCTTCTTTTTTCCCAGCGGCTTGGTTCCGTAATCTTGACATGATCAGGCACCAATTGCGTGAGCGTGCCTAATTTATCAAATGTAATCTGGATTCGGTCAGAGGGCAACAGCCATTCTCCGGTCTCAATTGCGCAGCAATCCGGTATCGTCCCCATTCCTATAATCGTGCCCGGGAGTGGCGTGAAAACTTTGAGAACCTCCTCCATCACTTTTGCAGGGTGTGCAGAATACTCGGATGTGCTTCCCTTCCAGTGCAGTCTCTCCCCGATGCGTACATCCACATCCAATGCCAGCGGGTTGTCGATTTCATCCGGCGTTACCAGAAATGGTCCTATTCCTTTGCTGCGATCGAAATCTTTGCAGCGCGTCGGTCCGGTCATCGCCTGGAAATCCAGCCACTGCACATCGCGGACAGTACTGTCGTTAAAAACAAGATAACCTGCAATGCAGTTCCCCTTCCCTGTAACAAAGGCCAGCTCCGGCTCGATATCCAGGTAGGAAGAGTACGAAGGCCAATGAATCGTATCCCCATCGCCAATTAATGCATTATGGTTACACTTATAATAACTGAAAGTTACTTTATTCAGATCTTCCTGGAATTTTTCAGCAATTTTACGTGTAAGTTCTTCTCTTTCCGGCCCTGTATATTCTCTTTGCAGCAGATTTACGCCAGCATTTCTCAGATGTCTTGGCGTCAGCCCGAAATCGATAAGCGCAGCCGGATTCGGAACTGGCGGTAGCAGGTTTACCGCTGCAATCGGGCTGATTTCATTTTCATTGAATTGATGCAACTGTTCGACAGCATATTGCATCATTTCCTTAGCGGCATCATAACTTGCCGGCAAATAATGAAGATAGCTGTCCATACTTTCAAGACTGTCAACGAATATTCCCTGCTTTTTCATGATTGCGGCAAAAGACACGACAAATTTCTCGTTAATTACAAGCCCAAACAAAGGTTCCTGAGATGTATTGGTTTGAAAGGTTACTAGTTTCATGGTTAAGCGCCTCCATCCATGTAGTGTGATGTTGTTCTGTTACTATCATAAAGCATAGAAGGAATGCATGCAAGCGCTTGCTTGCATTCCTGTTTTCCATTCTCTATAATAAGACATAGTCAGTATGCCTTACCCCAAAACATATACGCAAAGGAGAATTTTCATGAAGTATGGACGTATTATTCAAAAACCTCGCGTTAAATTTTTTGAAGTCGCAGATGGCGTCTTTGCCGGTATTTCGCCGTATCGCGGCATCAGTTGGGCCAATGCCAGGTTCATCAACAAGGGTGAAGGGCTGGTGTATGACACGTTCTTCGATTTGTTCCATGCGCGGGAAATGCGGGAGGCTTTTAAGGAAGTAAGCAACGGCGGCTATCCCGCATATGTGGTGAACTCGCACTATAATAGCGACCATACCTGGGGAAACAAAGTGTTTGAAGATGCTTGCATTATTATGCACAAGGAAGCGTCCAGAGAGCGTCTTACCGAAAATATCGCCTGGATGGACTGCGTCATCAGAAGAGGAAAGGATTCTCCGGAATCTACTTCGGGCGAGCGGTTTTTTGCAGCAGAATTTGAAGGATTCGACCTGGAAGGCGTAGAATGGTTGCTCCCGAATATTGAGATAAAGGACGATATCAACATCCGTCTAGGCGATACGGAAGTAATGATTTACAACGTTGCTCCGGCCCACTCTGACAGTGACTTGCTGCTGTGGATGCCAAAAGAAAAAGTGCTGTTCGCCGGCGATGTCGTGTTTAACGGGTGTACGGCATACAGCGAAGAGGGAACCCTCAATTGGGTTAAAGTGCTTGACCGCATTATTGATGAAATTAAACCCGAAATCGTTATTCCAGGACATGGCACCATCTGCGGCCTGGACTTCGTGAAGGAGCAGAGAGACTACCTCCTGAACCTGATCAGCGAGTTCAACAAGCATTACAATGACGAAATTGATGCCTTGTCCCTGACCAAGCAAATTGATATTTCCCGCTTCCTTCATTGGATTCAGCCAGAACGCTTGTATGTTACAGTGGACATCCTATTGAAAAGCAAACGAGGGTTACCCCCCCTTCCAATTTGGAACGAGGTGCCTGCTAAGCTGGAAGACATGAAAGTTTTTTTGGCCGGAAAATATGGTAATCAAATCAAGCCATGGGACCCTATGAGTGTTTGGCAAGAATAGCAATTTGAAGCCAGCTTACGAAAAACAAAAAAAACGGCCCTGTCGCAAACGATGCGAACAGCGGCCGTTTTTTTGAATTGTTCCACGGAATTAAGACTTTTGGCTGTAGCCACCATCACTAACCTGCCCGTTAGCTCAATGACCTCTTCAAGTCAATTCTAGAATAAGTTTTCTCATAAGTAGTCCCATCATCATTGTAAAAAATAGCAGTTTTTATATATGGTTCGGAAATAGCTTCGTACCCTTGTTTTGTAATGAGCTTTATCATCTTTGGATTTTCTATTGGGTCAACACTAACGATTCAGCGGCTACTGCCAAATATACTTCTTTATTTTCATGTTGTTTCAAATACTTAATAAACAAGTCCTTATTATTTCTAATATTACATAAGCCATTAATATCTTCTTCATTCACCGCTCTTATACTGTATTCCATTTTTCGCCTCCTACATTGGTTTCGTTCATTACGTAGGCAACATTTCAAGTATCGTTTCCCATTAGCTTAATCTCATAGACCTTAAACAATTGTTGCACTGTACCCTGTTTCCTTACCTTTTTCAACTGCATTGATATAACCATCAAAGTAATATGGTATGTCATCTTCTTTCCCATTCTGAATTCTACCTCTAACTTTATCGAAAGCAAAAATTGAAATTGAAAAATCTGGCTCACCAGTGACTAAAACAGGTTGTTTTCTATCTTGTATCCAATAATAATTCCCACCATAATTCCTTCTTGCTACTTCGAAAATGTAACTTCCAACCATAGAAGAAACAGAATCCAAAGAATCATTATCTATTTCATACTCACATAATTCTTCAAGAATATCGTCTACTTTACGTAGGCTTTGTACACTAAAATCAAAATTCCCTTTATCAGAAAAATTATTTGTGAAGCTTTCTGCCGTTGAAATAATGTCTTGTTCTAATCTACTTTGCATAAATTCTAACCTCCAATTATAAACATCATTGGAATATGGACATATCCAAAAACGTTTATTTTTCACTTTTATATCCCATACATACATTTTCATTATCCTGCCTCGTTAGCTTAATGAGGTCGCCTATTGGTCCGCGGCGGCCTAATGATGTGTTTTCTGAACTAACGTTTCCCATTAGTTGAATCCTATTTAGACAAATCCATCCCGTAAGCAGAAGGAAGCCGGTCGATTGACCAGCTTCCTTCGTTATTTAATATTTTGTTGCAATTACTTTAACGAAAGTAAGAAGATTTTCCTCGTCCGCGGCAAGCAATTCCTGATCACAATTTGAATTAAGCCAAAGCTCCTTACTATCCACAATATTATTAGCGAAATCAATAGTCACATGCTTTGTTTTATCCCAGTGATTTTCCCACCATTGATACGTTCGGAAGGTATATAGATCATTGCTCCAAAGACTTTTCAATTTCTCAGGCAGGTCGCCTTGGTTGTTAATATCTTTGGTTACTCCAGGTACGACTATACCCATTTGTCCTCCGCTTTTCACTAACTTTTGAAAATACCAAGAAAAGTAGAGTTCTTCGGTTCCAAAATAGTGATAAGCATCTATACTTATGATGGCATCAAAAAATTCCATTGCATATGGTAATGAATGAGCTTCAGCCTTTATGGGGAATACTCGATCCTCCACACCTGATTGTTTAATACGTTTTAGGTTGTCCGTAGGATCGACCCATAAATCATTAGCCCAAACTTGCACATCATATTCTCTCGCTAAAAATACAGAGGTGATAGCTTTGCCACAGCCCATATCTAGGATTTTCATGCCTTTCTCAAGGTTCATGTCCTTAGCTAGGTCTTCAAGAAGCCATAATGGGTTAGGGCCCATATTGTTTTCGTTAATCCAGTTAGGATCATAAGTTGCCGTACGCGGAAACCTGTTTTTCAAGTTCAATTCATCTCCCGTTTTTTTTAATTAGATATCACCGCAATCATCTTCCTAATGTTATTATTCAATATAAACAACTCCCATTGATTTAATTTTGAGCATATTATCTATGCTACTTGTTACTTCTATTTAAGTTGATGAAAAACCTTTTTATTCCACACTAATCTCTCTTTTACTTAATTTCTTAAATACCGTGTATTCCTTATTGGACTTAATAAAACGTAATATTTTTTCGGCACATTCTGTTGGATTCATCTTTTCCGTATTTACTTCGAGGTCATATTCATCAAAGCAATATACTTGAGTAAACTGTGAATCTACTAGTCCTATCGTTCTATCTCCTCTTGTTTGCTCTCTTCTTATGAGTTCTTCTTTCGAGCATATTACACCTGTAAATAACGTAGGCTGATCGAAAAATTGATCAAGAAACTCATTAAACCTCTTGTCAGTGTTGATTACGGTATCCGCTATTACATTAAAACCCAATTCTAATAACAATTTAATTGTCGAATGGTACACAGTGAATATGGAATCATCAACTATTCGAGAGACAACTTGATGATCTATTGCCTTTGGAGGTTCATCTGGAAATTTATTGTTAATAAAATCATTGTAATTATTAAAAAAATCATCAATTGATAAATGATAAAAAAGAATCTCTTTCTGATTGATCAGTTCAGTCGATATGGAGGTCTTTCCGGAACTTGAAGTTCCATTTAAAAAAACTAATATCCCTTGCTTCAATTTAATCATCCCTTCAAAAAATAATCATTGCGCATCTTTCAGATAACGTTATATTCACAAAGTTCATTAAATTATCCAACTGATAAAATATTTGAGAAACGATTAAACTATCCTGCCCGTCCCCCGGTTTTAAGGGTTTATCTCACATATACTCACTCATTCGTAGGATTTCGTCGCCCTCTACCCCAAGGTGGATTAAAACCTACGTTTTACGGAATCCTTGGTATTCTCTGCAATTAAACCATCCGATACATATAAAACCTCCTACTAGAGCAATTATAGCTTGCTTCAAATAGGAGGTTATAGACTACTGATTCAACTACCGTATCCCGTAAGCGAAGTGGTTTTTCAGCGCTTTTGTTGAAATTAAGTAGAGAATTCATCAATAATTTCTACTACTTCGATTTCCCCATTAATCAGCAGTTCAGGAAGTTCGTTATTTATATTGCCTTTCCAGTATTCTCTGGCCTGTTCGATTTTTCGGGAGAAAGGAATTCCATCTTCCTTTGGTAAAAGATTACCGTCACCTTCAAAGATATTCCCAGTAACCCGAAGTTTAACGATCTGCAAAACTTTTCGATGATAAGAATCGAAAAGCTCTTTCCATTTCAGAGCGTCTTCATAGCTCTTAGCAGCGTATAAGCAAGACAATCGTGAAGGATATTCTTGCAATCTGACCATTTCAACTATTACTTCTCTAGTAGCTCTGATTGTTTGTTCCACATATCTAATAGCTACATCTGCATTCTCTTTATCCATCTTAACACGTCATTTGTATAATGACGGTGTAATATTTGAATAAAGTCTTCACCTTTGGAATTCAACTGCTCCTTCTCAAAAAAGAAGTGATATAAGGTGTTTTTTTGGTTTTTGTCAAAGCTAATTATCTGCCCAATGTCCATCTTACTTCTGGTGACAATGTGATAAACATACAATTCGCTTCCTTCCATGAACTGCCCCCCATCAATCATTGTTAACATAAGTAAATTCGGCATGTACCAGCATTATCCTGTCCGTTAGCTTAATCAAATTTTTAGCTACACTTATACTATGAAACACCAACTAACGCCAAACTTATCAATAAATGAGACTAACCATGGACTGAAAAATATTAGACCTACGGCAGTGCAGCCACCCGAAGCAATAAGAGAGCAACATTTCATAACAGCTTCTATGTTAAAACTATAGAGGAACAGAAAATAAGGAGCTGAGTACTGATGAGCAAATTGACAGGAAAAATAGCATTAGTAACGGGGGCCAGCCGGGGGATCGGGCGCAACGTCGCGTTACGTCTGGCGCAAGAGGGCGCTTTTGTCGCCGTTCATTACGGTCAACGCCGCCATGAAGCGGAAGCGGTCGTGCAACAAATCACCCAAAACGGAGGAAACGCCTGTGCGATTGGAGCAAATTTGAGCACGCCTGACGGCATTCGCGAGTTGATCGCGGCGCTGGACGAAGCGATTCAAGAGCACGGGGACGGCGGCGGATTCGATATTTTGGTCAACAACGCGGGAATCGGGCAAATTCTTACTTTCCAAGAAGCGACGGAAGCTACTTTTGACGAAGTGATGACGATTAACGTCAAAGCGCCGTTTTTTGTAACGCAGCAAGCTTTGCCGCGGTTGAAGGACGGCGGGCGCATCATTAACATTTCTTCCTTCGTGACGCGGGTAGCTTCACCGGGTGTCTTCACCTACAGCATGACAAAAGGAGCGATCAATACCTTTACGCTGCTGCTGGCTAAGCAGTTGGGGAGCCGGAATATTACGGTCAACTCCATCCAACCCGGCATCATCAACACCGAGATGAATGAAGGAACTTTAAGCGATCCTGACGGACAAAAATATGCGGCAGGCCTATCCGTTTTCAACCGTTGGGGAGAACCCGGAGACATTGCGGATATCGCCGCCTTCCTCGCTTCTCAGGACAGCCGCTGGGTAACTGGTCAGTTGATTGACGCAAGCGGCGGTTCGCATCTTTAAAAGCCTGGCAAGCCGATCTAGCAACAACATATATGATATATAAAAGTATGGATATCCAAACATGCAAAACAACACGAGTGCAGATCACTACGTGTTGTTTTGCATTGGACTATTTCGGTTGATCGTATTGTTAGGTCACTTCCACAACAATTCATTAATTGTCAAACGTAATGATTAGTCTAATATCCGATGAATTTTTCCTCCCAACTAGACGGTTAACGGCTTCTAAAAATGTACGCCCACATTCCATATAATTGACGGATCCATTTATTTTCTCACCGTCCATGGTCTCATCTTCATACTCAAACACTTGATTCCAATTAAATTCGAACAGCTCTTTTGCAGTAAACCACGTCGTACTATGGCCCTCTAAAACTATAATTTGAAGCGGAATCTCTGGACTAACGTTTTCAGGTAACCCGCGCGGATCACTGATATAAGGCAGATTCTCGCAATTCCGCTGATTAGCCAAAATTGCAAAAAGGTCATAATTCCTCTCTGTGAAAACCATATCCTTTCGTTCGACCTTCCAAATAGGTCCTTCATCTCGTTCAGGATAAAGAATTGCCCAACTGCTTTTAGTCCATTTGTCAATCGATATCCATTTTCCCGTCCGGTCAGTTTCATTTATGCCGGTGCGATACATTTTTTCCTCTACAAAACAGTGAATATCTGTCCCCATTAAGCTCCTCCAAATTTTCAATATTTGCTGACCGTTCGCTTAATGAAAAACGATCTAATGAGATAATATTACCTAACCAGCTTATAAGTGCTTTTTAATATGAACAATCATTTCAACATATTCTTCGTCAGTTAAATAAGTATCGCCCGGGTTCATTTGGAAGGTGGAGCCCCAATCCTTTTGATCTGCATATTTAGGAACAATGTGCATGTGCAGGTGATGCAGCTTGTCTCCGTAAGCCCCGTAATTCAATTTATCTGGCGCAAAAGCCTGATCCATAGCTGCGGCCACTTTTTGCACATCCTTCATGAATGCCGATAATTCTTCTGCTGTAAGCTGAAATAACTCTTTTACGTGATCTTTATATACAACATTACATCTGCCTTTATACGTCTGCTCTTTAAACAGAAACACGGTCGAAACCTCTAGCTGAGCCACCTCAATCATAAGGTTGTCCCTTCTTTCATCCCCCATACAATACATACATTCATTATTTTTCTCCATGTCCTGCATCCTTTCTCCCTATGATTATGTACAGCTCTATCCTGCTCCAAAAATTTGCTGTTTACAATTAAAAGAGTTACATCCAACCACACAAAATACGGCCCTTTCGGACCGTATCGAATAAGTGCAGGATTCATTTTCCACTAATTTAGTTGACCGATTTATCATATTGTAAATAAACCACATGGGTCTGGAGATATTCGTTCAAACCATGTTTGCCGTCCGCGCCGCCGATGCCGGATTTTCTCCAGCCTGCATGGAAGCCTTGCATTGCTTCAAAGTTCTCGCGGTTAATATAGGTTTCCCCGTATTTGAGACGCTTGATGACTTTCATCGCAACGTTCAGATTCCGGGTATACAGGGAAGAGGTCAGTCCAAAGTCACTGTCATTGGCAAGCGCAATCGCTTCATCCAGGTTTGCAAAAGAAATGATCGGGATAACCGGTCCGAAGATCTCCTCTTGTACAATTTCCATATCATTGGTGGCACCGGTAATGACCGTCGGCTCAAAAAAGCTGCCTGCTCCCTCTACCTTTTTACCGCCGCAGGCGATCTTGGCGCCCTCTTGTACTGCACGGTCTACCTTCTGCTGCACGGATTCCTGCGCTGCCTTGTTAATCAGCGGGCCCATATGAATATCCTTGTCTTTCAGCGGATCGCCGTACTTCACCGCCTTCATCGCCTCGACCAGACGGGTGGTGAATTCGTCCTTGATCTTCTCATGCACATAGACCCGCTCCGCACAGTTGCAGACCTGCCCTGTATTGATCACCCGGGAATCCACGATTGCCTTGATAGCCAAATCCAGATCGGCATCATCCATAACAATGGCAGGCGCCTTGCCGCCAAGCTCCAGACTGACCTTGATGATATTTTCAGCAGCCGCCTTCATCACCTGTTGTCCTGCCGGCACACTGCCTGTTAGACTGACCATACCGACTTTTGGGTTACTAGCCAATTCGTTGCCGACCTCTCCGCCTTTACCGGTAACCAGGTTGAACACGCCCTTAGGAAGGCCAGCTTTGTCAACAATTTTGCTGAAAGCCACCGCATTGTTCGGAGATTCGGCACTAGGCTTGACTACAATCGTATTTCCGGTGATCAGGGCCGGTGCCATTTTTCTGGCGATCAGAAAGAACGGGAAATTCCATGGCAGAATGCCTGTGGTGACCCCAATCGCCCGTTTAAACACAAAAATATTCTCATTATCACGATCACTCTGAACAATTTCCCCTTCATAACGTCGTGCCCATTCTGCCATATAATCCATATAGTCTGCTGTAAAGTTAACCTCTACCGTGGACAATTCCAAGGTCTTACCTACTTCTTCGGAGATCAGTCTGGCAAGGATATCAACCTCTGCCCGAATCCCATCGGCAATGGCATGAAGGTACTTTCCTCTTTCAACCGCAGGTGTTTCCTCCCAGGCTGACTGGGCTTCTTCCGCTGCGTTAATGGCACGCACCACATCATTCCTTGTAGCTTTGGGAACCTGTGAAATGACTTCATCTGTTGATGGATTGGTTACATTCATCCACTCGTTGCCTTCTGATTCCGTAAACTGGCCGTTGATATACATCAAATGCTTTTCCACTGTCTCTCCCCCTCAAGGTAGATTATTCCATTCAATCCTCCCATAGTGTAAACGTTATCATTATTTTATGTCAACAACATTCACATTTTTTATTTGTTTTTGTGTTGTTTTTCATTGACTTCTTGAGTTAAGCTATTCTTATCAAGGTTGCATTGGGAGGGATCGAATTGAAAGTCAGTATTTTATCGACTTGTTTAGTAGACCTAATGACCCCGAATGTCGGAATTGCTATGGTCCAAGTTCTCGAAAGGCTCGGCTGTGAAATCGACTTTCCGGCTTCCCAGGTGTGCTGCGGTCAACCTACTTATAACAGCGGTTATCTTGAGGATTCCAAGCTTGCGATGAAAAACATGATGCTTGCCTTCGAAAGCTCCGATTATGTCGTGGGTCCGTCCGGCTCCTGTATCGCTATGTTTCATGAATACCCGAAAATTTTCAAAGGAGATCCACATTGGGAATTGAAAGCGATTGCTTTAAAAGAGAAATCATATGAGTTCACACAATTCATCGTAAGGGTGCTTGGTATTACCGATGTTGGCGCAAGGCTTGAAGGCACCGCTACCTACCACCGTTCCTGCCATATGACAAGACTGCTGGGAGAAAAGGAAACCCCCTTCCAATTGCTCGAACAGGTACAGGGACTCCAATTGGAGACGCTCAAAAACAGTGATAATTGCTGCGGCTTTGGTGGAACCTTTTCCGTGAAAATGCCTGAGATCTCCGAGCAAATGGTAGATGAAAAATGCGGTTGTGTCGTTGAAACCGGAGCGGACATTCTGATCAGCGCAGATATGGGATGCCTGCTTAATATCGGCGGCCGCCTGTCCCGCAAGGGCGAACCTGTGAAAATAATGCATATTGCAGAAGTGCTGAACCATCACAATGCTGCTGCTGCCAAGGAGGAAGCCAGACATGAGCCTGCAAACGGATAAACGGGATTTCAGCGAACGGACTACAGATGGACTTGGTAATCCCTTCATGAGAAGCGCCGTAAGCTTAGCCCAGGACAGCCTGAAGACCAGGCGCCTTTCCGCCGCAGCCTCTCTCGGGGATTGGGAGCAGTGGCGTACCCTCGGCCAGCAAATCCGCCAGCATACGCTGAAACATCTGGATTATTACTTAGCGCAGCTGGCAGATAACATTGAGAAAAAGAGCGGACACATCTATTTTGCAAAAACCAAAGAGGAAGCAAGCAGCTATATCCGGGACATCATCGTACAAAAAAAGGCTAAAAAATCGTCAAATCCAAATCAATGGTCACCGAGGAAATTGAGCTGAATCATGTCTTGATGGAAGCAGGCTGCGACCTGATCGAGACCGATCTTGGGGAATATATCCTTCAAATGGATGATTGGGACCCGCCTTCACATATTGTGGCCCCTGCACTGCATAAAGACCGGACGCAAATCCATAAAGTGTTCACTGAGAAGCTTGGATATACAGGTGATGAAAGTCCCGAGAACCTCGCCCGTTTTGCCCGTTCGGTGCTGCGGCAAAAGTTTCTGGAGGCGGATGTCGGGATTACGGGCTGCAACTTTGCCATCGCTAACCTTGGAGCCATTAATCTGGTGACCAATGAAGGCAACGGGGATCTTACAGCCGCCATACCAAAAACACATATTGCAGTGATGGGGATGGAACGAATCGTCCCGACACTTGAGGAGATGGAGGTTTTGGATAATCTGCTCTGCCGAAGTGCTGTGGGGCAGAAATTGACCAGCTATATTACTGTAATGGGCCCCTCGGCAGCCGGGGAGACGGATGGTCCGGAAGAGTTCCATTTAGTCGTAGTAGACAACGGGCGCTCCGAGATTCTGGGAAGTGAATTCAACGAAGCCCTGCAGTGTATCCGCTGCGGTGCCTGTCTTAACGTCTGCCCGATCTACCGTCATATTGGCGGGCATGCTTACGGTTCCATTTATCCGGGTCCGATCGGGGCAGTAATCACCCCGCTGCTGGGCGGATACGATGACTACAAAGAGCTTCCTTTTGCCTCCAGCCTGTGTGCAGCCTGTACGGATGTCTGTCCGGTTAAAATCCCGCTTCACGAGCAGCTTATCCTGCACCGTCAGAAAATTGTGGAACAAAACAGAACCGGTGCAGGAGATAGACTTCAGATGAAGGCGGCCAGCCGTCTGCTGTCTTCCCAAGCTTTGTTCGGCAAAGCACTGCGGTTTGCGAACCCGGCCAGCCAGCTGATCAGCAGGCAGGGACGAATTGTTAGAGGACCGGGCCTAGTCCGCGGCTGGATCAACGCTCGTGATCTTAGTCAACCGGTCAAGCAGCAAGACAGCTTCCGGGCGTGGTTTGACAAACGTAAAGGAGGGGCTGGCCAATGACGGTATCAGGCAAGGAGTCTTTTCTAAACACAATCGCCTCCAAGCTGGGGCGAGAACGTGTACATGATGTGCAGCGGCCCGACCTGAAAGAGTGGATTCCAAACAGCTATGGCGATTTAACAACCGGTGAGCTGATAGAGATTCTTAAAGAGCAGTGCTTTTTTATCCACACTCAGTTGATTGAGTCGAATCCCGAGATTTTGCAGAGAACATTGGATGATCTGATCCAAGCGAATGGCGGAGGCGCTGTAATCACTTCCGGAGATACCCGGTTTTCCGATTATAGGTTAAACTTCCCGGATTCGTACGTCTGGGAGGAAGCGGCAGGAAGAGAGAAGAATATTCTCCGCTCCGAATGCGCCAATACCGCGATTGTCTTCGCCGACTACGCACTAGCCGAGTCAGGAACGATTGTCGTAGAAAGCCGCCCGGATCAAGGCCGCTCCCTCCACTTTCTGCCTGCCCATTATATTGCGATTATTGAAAAAAAGAGGCTGGTACTTCGCTCCACTCAGGCCGCGGCCGATCTAAACCGGCGAGTTCAAGCATGTGAGCCTATGGGCTCCTCCATCAACTTCATCTCCGGTCCTTCGAATTCAGCCGATATTGAAATGCAGCTCGTTGTCGGCGTTCATGGGCCTTTGAGAGCAACCTATGTACTAATTTAGCTTCTATGATTAACATTCAAGCACCCTTATTTGGGGACTTATTAATATAAACTATTGATTTTTTTGGATATGAGCACCTTCTGTGGCAAGACCGCCCTCCTTAACTCGTCTCTTCCCGCAGATCATGCTCCATGAAGAGGATATCGCGTTTCATTTCTTTCATGCCCTGTCTGGAGAGACGCCCTGTCTCGAACATGGATTGGATATGATCTCTCTCCAGCTGAATTCCGACCCGGGCCAGCTCCTGCAATGACATGTCGAACTCTTTTCGGGTGCCGGTGTCGGATTCGCTTCTTGTCAGGCGCAGCAGCATCCGTTCATATTGCAGAACTACCGAGTTGACCGTCTCCATATCCGGCCCTCCTTCTGTAAGCAGAGTCTTTAGCTGCTTAATGACATAAGCAGTATTTTGAATACTGAGGCTGGTCAATTCGGCACGTCTTTCGCGGATGCTTAACCGGGCTTGCTGCAGCACCCCGGCCACCTCGTCCCAATGCTTAACGGGGAACAGCTCTCTTTTATACTGGGGATTCCGTGTGTGCATAAACAGCAGCCGGTTAATTCTGTTCAGATAACGGTACGCTGTATATGGATTCACTTTTTTGTTGTCCAGCGCAAGCAGCGTATTCTCTCTTTCCCATTGCAGGACAGCCAGGCCCAAGGCCTGCTGTACCTTATCCTTCTTCTCATCTTTCCTGAGCGTTCGGATTCTGGAGGTATACGTATTGATGATCTGGGCAGTAGCCAGCCGGTTCTGGTCCGTGGTCAGGTCGTTTAATCCGCTAACAACATTCCTCAGAATCTCAATTTTCGTCTGAATCTCCTCCTCTTCCTGCTCTGTTTGCGTTTCTTTCCCCAATAAAAGCGGCAGCAGATAGTTGGAGGCCAGCAGAGTCCACAATATAACTCCAGCCGCCAGGAAAATGATCAGATCTCTGGCCGGAAATACTGTGCCATCATTAAGAAAAAACGGCAGCGACAATGTACTCGCCAGTGTGATCGTTCCACGGACTCCTGACAAACTAAGGATAATTGCCTTCTTGAATCTGAGCTGCCAAGGGGCGCGCGGTTCGGTCCCTTCGGGAATATTCATCAGAAGGGCCCAGATAAGGCGCAGCCCGAGTACAGCCGCAGTCAATAGCAGCGTGTACATAATCACTTTAAAATTCCCTATTTCCGGGCTGTTCCAAATCGTCTGAATAATCTCCGGAAGCTGGGTGCCAAGCAGCAGGAAGACCAGCCCGTTCAATACAAAAATTATGACCGACCAGGTGCTTTTAGAGACAATGCTCAGCTTGGCTACTTCGGGATTCATTTTCTTGTATCCGAAAGAATGGGCAATTCCTGCGGCGACGACGGCAAGGATGCCGTTAACCCCCAGTTCCTCGGCCGCCATAAAGATCAAAAAGGGAGTCAGGATCTCAATCAACATGTGAAGTGTGACATTCTCCATTCCCAGTCTCCGCAGCCATTTCACCACTCCATATTTCACTAGCGTGAGCAGAAGACCCAGCACTACACCGCCTAGTGAAATGGAAATGAAGCTGAGCCCGGCGGATTTGAAGGAGAACACCCCAGTGACCATAGCGGCCACGGCAAACTGAAAGGAAACTAGACCCGATGCGTCATTTATTAAAGATTCTCCCTCAAGGATTTGCATCGTCCGGTGGGGGATTCTGACTTTCTGCTCCAGTGCGCCCACCGCCACGGCATCAGTAGGCGCTAATGCAGCCGCCAGTGCAAAGGACGCCGCCAGCGGGATGACCGGAAGCAGCCAATTAAGGAAATATCCCATGACTCCTACCGTTACAAAGACCAGACCCAGCGCCAGCAAAAGAATGGGCTTCTTCAGCTTCCAAAGTGCCTCTTTGTCGGCATGCCTGCCGTCATTGAACAGCAACGGGGCAATGAACAGCAACAAGAACAGCTCCGGATTTAGTTTCAGTTCATAGTGCAGGGGCAGCCAAGTAATCACTATCCCCAGCACGATTTGAATAATAGGCACGGAGACCGAAGGGATAAACCGGTTCACTAAATTGGATAAAGAGACTGCCGCCAGCATCAGCAAAATATATTCAAACAATTCCAAAAGATCTTACCTCCATATCTGAGAATTCATTTTAATGTAAGATAAATGTTTAAACTGAATGTAAATCATCTTGTCACTTATATAAGTTGAACTTTAGACTTACCCAACCGGCATAGAACGCAACTGCGGTGAATGTTTGGACTTCCGGCCGCTGCCCTTCTCCCGATATCTTGATTTAACCCGCTATTTGCGGTTGAAATCCGGAGACTGCTTATGCTTTCGAAGCGAGCTTTCCTACGGAAAGCTTTCAGGCGGTCGCTATCGCTCCTACAGTTCCAAAATTCCCCTCCGCTGCTTTAGCCTCAAGGTAGTTCTTTAGTTTAACTTGTATAGGTATTTTTATCGGGAATCGCCAGCTACTTCGTTAATACAGCCTGCTCCATCTATTCAACTCTTTAAGATTTCAGATTCTTGCTGCTGAACAGCGTCTAAAGTGAATTCTGAGGAATAGATATCTATATACGGGAAACTGGAGACCAGCAAAATCCGTTATAGCAAAGGGGGATTTGTTATGCATCCGGCTGCAACCTACGCCGCAACCGTCTCTCCCCATACCTGTACCACATTTCGCGCTCTTGTTGAAGCAATAATCCCAAATACTGCGACAGGCTCCGTATGCGGGGACGTGCAAACTGCAGGTGCTGTTAATTTATGTGTTCACGAGTATATGATCTGGGAGCTGGACCACTCTCTTTCGCTTGTGCAGGGCTTTTATTTGACAGTTGTACCGCTAGCCTCTCCTGTCGCCGGGTTGCTCAATTGCGGTGCCGTTCAATTCGTCGCCTCCGGACAAATGCAGGCTGTTATTGATTATTCCGTTTGGGAGGGAAGTCCGTTCGCCGCCCTTCACCCTGCAGACCGGATTCGGGTACTTGCCATGCTGGAGCATGCGGACCTCGATCTTGGAACTGTACCGCCTCCCTTCCGGAATGATGCAGGTCTTATACGGTATAACATAGATTTCCTCAACAGACAGACCATGTTTGGCAACTACTCGGAATGGCCGGCATACGGAAAGACCCGGCTCAGTGTTCCGACGAAGCGGAGACTGGAAGGGTTCCGGTGGGTTGGATACAAGCAGAATACCCGGGAATTGTCTCTGGTTATCGGGCCCTGCTTGGCAATGTGTTGACTATTGAGCGGCAGGGAGGGGGATCATCTATTGTGTGCAGCTGAGCCCATGTTCGATGCTGATGTAATTGTTATCGGGACCGGCGGCGGAGGTGCCGTTGCGGCTAATGAGCTTGGAGAAGCGGGGCTGAAAGTGCTGGTACTGGAAGCAGGGGCCTGGTACGGAAACAAGCAATGGGTGAATCCGAACAGTGAACACGGCGGAGAATGGAGCGCTGATTACAAGGATTTGGTGGAAGGTGAAGAGTACTCCCTCTCTGAAGGGTAATTAATTCTGAATTTGACTTCAATCACTTTCTGATCATCACCATAGTTGCAGGACAACCCGATCTTACATTTCCAAAATCCCCCGCTCCAGTGCAACGGCAACCGCCTGCGAACGTGAATCTACTCCAAGCTTATTGTAAATGGTCGTTAAATGTGCTTTTACGGTACGCTCGGAGATTCCCATATCAATGGCAATTACTTTGCTTTTGAACCCCTTGGCGACAGACTGCAGGATGAATATTTCTTTGTCAGTCAAGCGATTGGCTTCATGTTTCAGAGGAATTGGAGCTTTCTGCTGCGACTTGACTGCAATTACCCGTTCCATAATATCGGCGGAGAGCAAGGTTTCTCCACGTACTGCCGACTCAATGTTTCTGAACAGATTCTCACGGCTGGTATCTTTCAACAAATATCCTTTCGCCCCCATGGCCAGGCCACTGATCATTAGATCGTCTTCGTTATAGGTTGTGAGAATTATTACCGGAATCGTGCATCCTTGGTTCCTTAACTCCTTCATCGTATCCAGGCCGCCCAAAACTGGCATATTCAAATCCATCAGAATCACGTCTGGCTGCAGCTCCTTGATCAATTGCAGTGCCTCTGAACCGTTCCCGGCTTCACCAACCATTTGAAACTGCTCACTTGTCTCCAGAATCAGCTTTAATCCTTCCCGGACTACAAAGTGATCGTCTACAATCAGAATTTTGTATACATTCATGTAAGTTCTCCTTCAATGAAAGGTGTCTCCAGCTTAATGCGGGTTCCTTCTGAGTTACTGTCCACGTTAATCTCTCCTCCAATTAGTCTTACCCGCTCTTTAATTCCCAGCAACCCATAGTGTCCGGCATCCTTGCCAATATCATCTGTTTTAAATCCAATGCCATTATCCCTAATCTCAATAATCAGCCTGTCGTATTGCGTGGAAACCACAACCCATACTTTATCAGCCTTTGCATGGCGGGCAATATTGGTCAGACATTCTTTAATGATATGCAGGCTATGTTCCATCAGCAATCTGGACAACCGCTTGTTCAAATGATATTCCGTGGATACAAGGATCCCGGTGGCGTCATTAAAATGTTCAATTTCATCGCCAATGGCCTCCTTGAAATCAATCTCGGGTGCTGATTTCAAGCGCAGATTGTCAATCGCTCTCCGGGCTTCGGCCAATGTCCGGCGTGCATGCTGCATCGACTGCCTGATAATTCCCTGCGCCCGCTCCGCATGATTCTGTGACATATGAGCATCTGCGGCTTCGAGCTGCATAATGAGTCCGGCAACCCCTTGTGCCAGTGTATCATGCAAATCCCGGGCCATACGCTGGCGTTCATTCGCAAGGGTTAACTCCTCCACCTTCTCATGGGCTTCTCTCAGATCCTCCAGAAAGCTCTGAATTCTGAGCCGCTCTTGGACCTGCTTGAAGAACAATATTGCATAAGCCAGCACAATAATCAGCATCAGAATAAATATAGGAAGAAATAAGATAAGTTCACCGGAATCTCCAACAGTCAAAGCGGAATTAAAAAATACCACAATACTGATAAGTGAAACGAATACTGCTCTCTTCACCCGGAAGGAAAGACTGAGGCTCTGAGCTATCAGTATAGGCAGCAGTCCGATTAAAACCGCCTGATAACCATCTCGCATTAAAATCGCACACAAATAAATTAAAGCCGCTTGAATTGAGAAATACAGCCAAAATTTATTGTGAGTGACTCTGTAGGAATTCCAGTGTAATAATCCATGAACTGTAAACAAGCCTGTAAATACAGCACCTTCTAAAATCAAAGGCTCCTTAAGAAATTGCAGTATTATTGTTCCTGCATAAACGATTGACACCCAAATCAAAGTCGGCAGCCTTGAAGCGAATAATTCACTAATATCCTGCATTCCGTTTTTTTTATTGTTCAATGGTCCTCCCCCTGATCGTCTCTCTGATCCGTAAGTTTTATTTTAACCTAACTGCATTCTGCTGTAATCCTCTATTAAATACATGTAAAAGCATCCCTAACTTTATAATTTTCCACTTCTTTTAATTCTATAATGTTGTAAGACTTTCCACACCGTCCAAAAGGGCAAATGATATTTGCCCTTTTGGGCAGTGTGGCTGAACTCCTCATAATACACAAAGAGACATTGCATGGAAATCTCCATCAATGCCTCTTAACCTTTGCTTACGAGTATTCATTGAGCGTGCTATGGGTTAATACGCCGCCAGCCACCATCTGCCGCAATCACAGTTCCGTTGACAAACTTGGAATCCTCGGAGGCAAGGAAAAGGGCAACGGTCGCAATTTCTATAGGCTCAACCGCCTCACTGCGCTGAGTTCCTAGCAACGATGCCCACGGCTGCCCCTCCGGCCAGATTGATTCCGTCCACGACCTCAGAGACCACATCCCCGGATCGGCCACCACAACCATGGCACCTTCCTTGGCATACAATTCCGCTATCGCCCGGCCTACCCCTGACGGTGCACCTGTAACAACCGCTACTTTATTGTGTAATTTTATCTTAATTTCCTCCTTTAACATGGTACAGAATCCCTCTCTTTTTGAGCCAGCCGATGACCATGGCATCCATAAAACCTGTGCACCCCTCCTTCAAAATCCCATATTTAGATACGCTGTATTTCCTTCTCTGATGGGTTACCGTGACTTCAAGGACTGAGAATCCATTCATCTTTGCGAGTGTCGGCAGAAAACGGTGCATTCCATTGTATAAATGAAAGCTGTCTGCCACCTCCCGGGTGAAGAGTTTCATAGGGCAGTCTGTATCATAAATCGAATCTCCGGTGATCCAATTGCGAATTCTATTTCCGAGCCGCAAAGATATTTTCTTCAGCATGGGTTCTTTGCGATCCACCCGTTTTCCATTTACAAAATCGATCCTCTCAATAAATGGCATCAGTCTGAAGATATCCCGGGGATCTGTCTGGAGGTCTGCATCCATAAGGGCGATTAATTCGCCTGTAGAGCGCTTAATTCCGGCCCAGACCGCAGCCGTTTGCCCATAGTTTTTCTCAAAATGAATGACCTTTACCGCCTCATCCATCTGGGCGATTTCATTCAGCAGGACAGCACTTCGATCTCTGCTGCCATCATTCACCAGCACTATTTCATAACTTTCCACTTTCTCTTTCAACGCGTTCGTGATGCTTAAGTAAAGATCGTAAATATTACCCTCTTCGTTATAGACAGGTGCGACCACTGAAAGGCGGGTCATGGAGCAACACCTCTTTGCCAATGAATTACTGCACCGTACACCAATCCCGCATACCCCACCCCAATAACGCCTATCCTCACTGCAACCTCCCCCAGTTTCTTAACGATTTATGGATAATAATGCGGCAGTCATTGAATATTGTACTAATCAACGGCTGCCGCTTCTTAAACCAGCTTATTCTAAGGGTTCAGCCAAGAATCTGATATTAGCTTCCTTCACAAATTTCAGCTGTTTCTGTTCTACTTCCTTCATAACTTCCTCACCCTCCACATCCAGGTTGGGAAGCAGCCGGTCCAGCCACTTTGGAAAATACCAGGCCGACTTCCCAAGCAGGGTCATAAGACCAGGAACAATCAACATCCGGACTACAAAGGCATCAAACAGAACCCCAAAGGCGAGCGCCAGTCCCATGACCTTGACCATAGGCTCCTCTGCCAGAATGAATCCGGTAAAGACGGCAACCATGATAAGTCCTGCTGCGGTTACGACTCCGCCACTGTGGTGCATACCGGCAAGAACAGACTTCTTGGCATCTCCACTCTTCTTGAACTCCTCACGCATCCGGCTGACCAGAAACACTTCATAGTCCATCGCCAGGCCGAACAGAACACCAACTACAATGATCGGCAGGAAATTGAACACCGGCGCTTCCGCATAGAATCCGAACAGCTTTTGGAAATGACCATCCTGAACAACATAGGTGACAAATCCCAAGGTCGCACCGAGCGACAGAATGAAGCCGAGCACTGCCTTGATCGGAACCAGAATCGAACGGAACACCAGCATCAGCAGTACAAAGGCCAAACCAACAATGATCAGGCAAAATTTAGGCAAGGCCTGATTCAACTTCTGAGTGATATCAATATTGACAGCAGTACTGCCGGTTACCCCAATTTTGACATGATCCTGCTGCTCTATTTCCGAAGCCTTATCACGAATCAGATGCACAAGGTCTAAGGTTTCTGAATCATTGGGTCCCGTTGCCGGCACGACGGTAATCAGCGACACTTTTCCGGATGGTCCAGTCACCGGCGGGTTTACCATAACGACGTTGGGGTAGGTCTTCACTTCTTCAATCACTTTATTAAGATTGGCGGCAGCCGCTTCCCCGCCATCTGTTTCTGCCAATATTACTAACGGTCCATGATACCCTTCACCGTAGGCTTCACTTAGGAGGTCGTAGGCCCGGCGCTCGGTTTTATCCGGCGATTTATGACCGTCATTCCCAAGGCCCGTCTCCATGTGGAAGAATGGCAGAGCAATGGTTGCCAACAGCGCAACACCCAGCACTACAGCCACTAAAGGCTGCCCGGTAACAAATCTTCCCCACAAATTCCCGCGGCCTGCCGGCTTCTGCTTGCTTTCTGAGCCCTTGGAACGCTTGACCGGTGCTTTGATTTTACCTCCCATTAATTCTAGTATTGCCGGCACCACAAATATCGTCATCAATATAGCAGTGAATACACATAGCGCGCCTGCCATGCCCATAGCACTAAGGAACGGTACGCCCACAAAGGAAAAGCCGAGCAGAGCAATAATAACTGTTATTCCAGCAAACACCACTGCACTCCCGGCTGTTCCATTCGCAATGGCGATTGCTTCCCGTCTTTCATAGCCTTCGGCAAGCTGCTGGCGGTATCTGGCGATAATGAATAATGCATAATCGATGCCGACAGCCAGTCCAAGCATACCGGCCAGCGATAAAGCAAACGACGGAATGTCCAATATACTCGTTCCGATAATAATCAGCATAATACCAAAGCCAAGGCCTAAAGCCGCTGTTAAAATCGGTAAAGCGCCGGTAAGGATAGAACCAAGAGCAACTGCAAGGATTACCAAGGCCACCAATACCCCAAGTGCTTCGGCCGGACTGCTGGTTGCCATTTTTACGTAGCCGTCGCCGATCAATTCGGCCTGCCAGCCGGCATCCCGCAGGCCTTCTGCAATCTCGGTAACTGAATCCTTCGATGCCTCTGTAACTTCGTCACCTGGCACTTTATACGTAATTGTGGCATAGCCAATGCTGCTGTCCGCATTCAATGAATGGTTATCATACGGACTTACAACCGAAGCTACCTCCTGATCCGCTGCCACTTCCTTAAGCTTCTCCGCAATTAGCTGCTGTGCTGCTTCAGAGGATAACGTTTCATTGCCGGGAGCCTTTAGCACCAATTGGGTTTTCCCGAGGTCACCCTGCGGGTTTGGAAATTCCTTTTCCATAACCTCCAGTGTTTTTTGCGAGGCAAGTCCGGGAATGGAGGTTTCCTCACCAAAATGGATACCCATCGACAGTGCCACAATAGCTGCTGCCACCAAAAGTGTAATGCTTCCCAGTAGGACTTTAATCCGGTTCTTCGCCGACCAAAACCCCAGCCGGTATAATAATTTTGCCATTTCAGTATCGTCTCCTCTATGCTAAATGTTTTTCTCTATGCCTTTATCTTATAGACCGGGAGACCTTCTGCCATCGTCCAAAGGGGCACGGAGAATCTGCCCTTTTGGGCAGCCCTTTAGACAACAAAACATGCGAAAGTTATCTTTCGACATGTTTTGTTCATTATGGTTTCAAGAAGCTCATATTCCGCAAATAATTGCCCATTGTGCAATTTTGCTCTTTGGGCAATAATATAGAAATAGCAAATAGAGAGCAGAGCATCCTCTGTACTCAAGAAAGGAGGTCGCTTGGAACTTGAACCCCAAGCCGACATTGCGCGATAAAAAGAAGGAAGCCACAGCTTATGCCTTATCCCAATCCGCCTTCGAGCTTGCACTTGAGTTGGGTATGGACGGCTTCATTGTCGATGATGTTGTCCAGAAGGCCGGCTACTCCCGGCGGACCTTTGCCAATTACTTCTCGTGCAAAGAGGAGGCGGTAGCAGAGTATTTTATGGGCAACATTTCAAAAGAGGACAAGAACATACTGCTAACAGGCTTGGCTCCGGATGCAACACCACTGGATGCCTTGTACAAATTGCTGAAGCTGCAGTTTACTTCCGAGTTTCTGTATCAATTACGCCAGTTCGTATCACTTGCGAATCAGTACCCTTCGCTGGAGCCTTATATCCTCAGCGTATTCCGCCGTTTACAGATCGCAGCACAGCAGACGCTCGAGCAGTTCTCTCATGGACGTTATGCGGACGGATATACCCATCTTCTTGCGGGTGCTGTCTATGGAGCGTTCGTGCCAATTCTGGACGGACGGCTAAACGTGCTGCTGCCGGGCGAGTCACAGGATGAACACACCGGTGCATTGTCGTTCGATCAATATTTGAATTCCATGTTTGCTTATTTACGCAACGGCTTCTAAACCAGAGATAAAAAGGAGAAACCATTACATGTCAACATTTCTATACCGATTGGGAAAATCGGCTTATTCCAAACCATGGTATTTCCTTACGGCCTGGATTCTTATTCTCGGTGTTGTAGGTGCCCTGCTAGGCGTCAATGGCATCCAATCCAGCTCCGAAATGAAAATTGAAGGCACGGAATCGCAAAAAGTTCTGGATATGCTGGCTGAAGAGCTTCCTGCTGCTGCCGGCGGCCAGGCGAGCGTCGCCTTCACCGCGCCTGCCGGAGAACGGCTGGACACGCCGGAGCGGACAGCGCTGATTCTGAAGGCTATCAATGATGTCTATAATATGGAGTATATTATCAACCCGGCCGAGCTGGCTGCTCAAGCCGCCGCTGCTGCGGGACAAGCTACAGGAGCAAACCCGTCAGCCGCTACGGGACAGACTGACGCTGCGGGTCAAGCCGCTGCCGGTGGTCAATCTGCCACTGCTGATCCTTCGGCAGCTACGGGTCAGACTGATGCTGCGGGACAAGCTGTTGCCAGTGGTCAATCTGCCACTGCAGACCCTTCGGCCGCAACGGGTCAAGCGGCTGCTACAGCTCAGGCAGCTCCTTACGGACCGCTGTTGGCTGACGGTGTTCCGGTTCCCGGCGTCATGTTATCCGCCGACGGCAGCATCGCCCTGTTCCAGTTTCAATTCACTGTTCAGCAGACGTCGCTGCCATCTTCCGTACCGGATAACATCATCAACACTGTGACCGAAGTCGAGCAGGCAGGCTCTGGCATCACAGCCATTCCGAGCGATTCGCTGAAGAGTATTCCGTCGATCGGATCGACAGAAGCGGTAGGCGTCGTCGTCGCAGCCATTGTACTGTTTATTACGCTTGGCTCGGTCGTTGCCGCAGGGCTGCCGCTGATCACCGCACTCCTTGGCGTCGGGATCAGCGTCGGCGGAGCGTTTGCCCTCTCAAGCATCATCCAGATGAATGACATCACGCCGATTCTCGCCGTTATGATCGGTCTGGCTGTCGGCATCGACTACTCGCTGTTCATCGTCAACCGGCAGCGACGGTTGATTCTCGATGAGAAATTAAGCGCCGGCGAAGCAGCAAGCCGGGCATTAGGTACCGCCGGCAGCGCAGTATTTTTCGCCGGACTAACCGTTATCATCGCCCTATGCGGCATGCTGGTCATCGGCATTGGCTTCCTGTCAACCATGGCTCTAGTGGCCGCTGTCAGCGTTCTGATCAACGTCCTGCTGGCGCTGACCCTGCTGCCTGCGCTGCTGGGTCTGGTGGGTGAACGGATCTGCACCGCTAAGGCCCGCTCCAAAAACGTTGCTTCCGTTAACAAAGCCCGCCACGGGTTCTCACACCGCTGGGCGAACGCTACCGTGAAATACCGCTGGATCATCATTATTCTGGTGGTTCTGGGTCTTGGAACAGCGGCGATCCCGGTAACAAAAATGGAGCTGGGTATTCCGTCCGGTGCCTCGGCGAACCTGGACACCCCGGCACGCCAGAGCTATGACATTATCTCCAAGGGCTTCGGCGAAGGCTTCAACGGACCACTGCTGCTGGTGGCCCAGCCGAACAACCCGTCCGACAAGATTTCTATGCAGACCCTGGGCAAGCTGGTTCAGGAGCTGCAAATGCATGATAACGTCACGCTGGTGTCCCCAATGGGTGTCAATGCGACCGGAGATATCGCCATTATCAGTCTAATTCCAAAAACCGGCCCGACAGATACAGCGACAAGAGATCTGGTACAGGATCTGCGCGATCCCGCTTCCGGCCTCGCATCCGGGAATGATGTTAAGCTTGGCGTGACCGGCTTCACCGCCATTAATATTGATATGTCCTCCAAGCTTTCCGATGCTTTCCCAATTTATATTGGCATCATCGTAATTCTGTCGTTAATCATCCTGCTGCTCGTTTTCAGGTCGGTCATCGTTCCGATCAAAGCGACAGTTGGCTTTATTCTCAGCGTGCTCGCCACCTTCGGCCTTACCACAGCCGTGTACCAGTGGGGATGGCTGCACTCCCTGTTCGGTTTTGACACCGGGGGTCCGCTGCTCAGCTTCATGCCGATTCTGGTCACCGGCATTCTGTACGGGCTGGCGATGGACTATCAAGTGTTCCTGGTCAGCTCCATGCGCGAGGCTTACGTCCACGGACGCCGTGGCAACGACAGCGTCGTTCATGGCTATGATCTCGCCAGCCGCGTCGTACTTGCAGCAGGCATAATCATGGTTTCCGTCTTCGCCGGCTTTATCTTCGCACCTGACGCGATGATTAAGCAGATCGGCTTCGCGCTGGCCTTCGGTATCCTGATCGATGCCTTCATCATCCGTATGACGCTCGTTCCGGCCGTAATGGCGGTCTTCGGAGACAAAGCCTGGTGGCTTCCGAAATGGCTGGATCGTCTGCTTCCCAACCTTGATGTCGAGGGCGATAAGCTAATCGCCAAGCTCCATGCCGAGGGCGGAGAAAAGAAATAAAAAAAGGCGGCCGTTAGACCGTCCCCCAAAATTCTTAAAAAGCAGAGCCTGCGGACAATGTCTGCAGGCTCTGCTTTTTGTAGTACAGCCCAATATATTCATGGGCGCAATCTCCCTTTTTTCCATTTCATAAGGGGGCTTATTAAGTTGAACTAGATATATGAACTCCTGTCGCTGTCCGCCCTCTCAGTTACCCGCTTTCCCGGACTTCTCCGTCAGTCCGGCAACGATCTGATTGATCGGATTCGTGAACAGAGCATACAGAATTGCAGCATTCTCCTTTTTGCTCAGCGCATCTCTGGACTTGAAATCAACAGCCCCCTTGGCATTAGCCTTGATGTCAGGTCCGTACAGTCCCAAAGCCACGGCCATCCTCACTGCCGGAACCGCCCATTTATCCGTTTTGCCGGCCAGCTTCACATCTTTGAACAGCTCATCCGGGTACTGTGCGCTGAGCAGTTTCCACACCATTACCGCCGCCTCCTGGCGGGAAATGACCCGGTCAGGCTGGAACTCTCCGCCTGGCGTTCCTTGAACCATTCCGAGTTCAACGGCCATCTGTACATATGCGGCATCAGGATGACCCTGCAGATCAGGGAATGCCAGCTTCTCTGTCTTGCTCTCTTTTATATTGCTGCTCTCCAGCATCAACCGCACATACTCGGCACGTGTAGTTCCCGCCTCAGGCTGAAAGCTGAGCGCCGCATCATTCGGCAGATAGCCCAGCGACTGCAGCATCATAACCGGGGTCGCATACGGATGGCTCGCGGTGACATCGGCATAACCGACACCATCCGGCCCTTTTTGCTCATAGCTGTAAGGATTGAGGTACGGTTCTTTCAGATAGACGCCTTGTCCGCCCGAAGTCATTTCAAAGCCAGTAAATTTCTTGGTAAGCGCATCAATGAACAAATTATCGTCCACCTGACGCAGCTGGCGGGTGCCCAGCAATGCATCACTAATGCTAAGCGCACCATTTTTTACAGCAACCGTGGAGACCAGGCTCTTTAGACGGAGATCCGCATAGTAACCCGTGAACGCATCCAGGGCTTCGGCGCTCAGCGGCTGGAAGGTTCCCAGCTTCGCCGGTGCGGCATATTGCGGGAAAAATTCCTGGATAAACGCCGGGTAAAACAGCTCCCGCAGCACGCTTTGCTGATTATAGGCAATAAAAACTCCGGTATTCTGCTCCGGAATCAGGAACATATAAGAGCTGAAGCCGATTAAATCGCCTGCCTTGGTGATAATCTTGGAGCTGCTGCCGGCACCGGGAAGCTGCATGGGTGCTTCGAAGCCGTAGGTGGTATTCGGCAACAACGGGTGGATGGAGGAGCGATATTCCTTCATGGAGTCTACTGTACTTTCAGCCAGAATGCGGTTATTTCCCGCCACACCCCCATTCAGAAAAGCAGTCATGAACTTGCCGATATCATCGGCGGTGGACAGCATGCCTCCATGCGGCATGACGGTTGGAGTTACTGTATACAAGTCAAGCGCCTTGCCTGCGGCATCATAGGCCGTAGCGAGATCTTCCTTCAGCTTGCCTTCCAGCAGGAAGCCGCTTTTATCCATATTCAGCGGTGCAAATACATGCTTCTCCATATAATCCTCATAGGACTCGCGGCTGGCCTTCTCCACTACCAGACCAAGCAACAGTGAAGCGAAGTTGTCATACATGTAAGAAGTGCCCGGCTCTCGGACAACCGGCGGCATGTGCTGCAGCACATAATCCTCAATAGATACCTTTGTCCCGAAATCATCATTGATATCTTCCGGCTGAGGGTCCTGAATCCGGAACCCAGTGGTATGGGTCAGCAAATCCTCCACCGTTACCGGAACCCCGAAGGGATTCTCGAATTCAATCGGTCCTGTATAGGTCTGGAAATCCGCTTTCAGATCAATTTTCCCTTGCTCTACCAGCTGCATAGCGGCAGTGGCGGTGAAGGTTTTGGATACCGAGGCCATGCGGAAGACCGTTTCATCAGGGTCTACCTCCGTTTTACCGGCCTTGTCCGCATAGCCGAAGCCTTCTTCAATCACCGTCTTGCCATCCTTGACCACAATGACAACCGCACCGGCAAGCTGCGCTTTTACCTCTTTCATACTGAAGAATTGCTTGAGGAACGCCGCGGCATTCTCTGTCGTCAGCGGCTTAGCTTGCCCTTTAGCAGATGCCGGAGGAGGAGACGCAGGGGAAACGGCAGACGCATGCACCATCGGGGCCGTCAGAGTCAGAATCAGAGTAGCGGCAAGCACTGTCCTCGTCCAAAAAGCGGGACCGCTACGCAACATTGACAAATTCATTCACTTCACTCCATTTCCATTAAAATAATAGGTATAGCTGTTATTACGGAATTTTATGGATTTGGATTCATTAAATTCTAGCTCCAATAAGGCGAATATAAAATCATATTTGTTTCACCGCAGCAGCTCATGCGGGAACAATCTGTCCCTGGAACAAAAAAAAGCTCCAGCCCAAATGAGCTGAAACCTTTGATTTTATGATTACCAGAATCAAACTTTAATAACGTTCCATTCGGGACAGGTTGCCCTATTATAAGGTTTTGGGGGCCAGCACTTCTTCCATTTTCTTTAGCTTTCTGTAAATAACCGATCTGTCCACACTTAATTTCTTGGCCGCTTCTGTTCCGTTACCATAACAATCTTTCAGTACTTTTTTTATATAACGCCCCTCTGCTACTGCAGTGAAGTCTTTCAGAGTAGACAGCTGATGTTTATTCTTTTCTATGAAGTGGTCTATTGAATACCAATCCGCAACATTATCCTCTTCCTGTTGGCTAATTCCCATGTATTCCGTAACCACAAGTCTTTCGATATAGTTCCTTAACTCTCTCGCATTCCCATGCCAAGGCTGACTAAGCATCTTATCAAACTCTTCAGCACTTAAGACATATTTCTTACCATACATTTGATTGAAGCTGGCTATAAAACTGGAGATTAATCCTACAAGGTCTAGTTTGCGGTTGCGAAGCGGAGGAATATGAATCGGGATCACATTAATCCGATAATATAAATCTTCCCGGAACAGCCCTTTCTTTACCATACTCCACAGATCCCGGCTAGTAGCTGATATAACACGACAATTGATCGGTATATTAGTGATGCCGCCGACTCTTCTCACTTCCTGATTCTCAAGAACCCGCAATAATTTGGCTTGCATCTCGAGAGGCAAATCCGCAATTTCATCCAGAAATAGAACCCCTTCATTGGCAATTTCAATCATGCCTGTCTTCACTTCCGCCTGCCCTTCAAAGACTCCTTTTTCGTATCCAAACAATTCATATTCAAATCCAGCCGGAGCAATAGCTGCGCAGTTAATCGCAATGAAGGGACCCTTCCACTTTTCACTCTTTAGATGAATATATTTCGCTATAACCTCTTTGCCCGTTCCGGATTCACCATATATTAACACTTTACTGTCGTAGGATGCTATTTGGTTGCAGACTTTAATAATTTGTTTCATTGCCAAACTTTCGGCAACAATACCTTTCCCTTTTCCCGCTGCAGCTTCTCCTAATTGCTTGCTGATTTGCTGGGTTACAGGTACATTAGCCTCATAATAGGTGTGTTCCTGTTTGAATTCATTTGAAGTGGTGACTACCAGCTGCACCTCCCCGTCCTTATCCAAAATAGGAATAGCTGTCGAGAATATATGAAACCCTCTTGACGTAATGATATTCTTAGATACTTTTTGTTTACTTTGAATGGCTTCCATCGTAATGGAATGACCATAATAGCCTGCCTTCACCAAATCCTGGACGTTGGCCTTTAGCAGCTCTTCTAATTGAACTCCAATGGTTAAAGCGGTAAATTCATTGGAAATTAATATATTTCCGTTTGGATCGGTGACAAATAAAGTAGACGGCAATTCTCCAATAATTTCGTCTATCGTACGTTTAGCTGTTTTTTTATTTCTTTTAGTCAAATTTATCAGTCCTATACAGTTGTATTAACGCTTACTTCATATTTAGAAAAAAAGCCAAATGATATCATTACGTAAATGATACCACTTGGCTAATATATATTACACTTTAATTATGCACCAACAACTGATAATTTCCCCAGCTTCTCAAGGATTTCTTGCGCCTCTTCAAACATAGTGGTAATCATCTCTTCAACCGTGGTAATCTCATTGACCATCCCACAAATTTGTCCTGCCATTACAGAGCCAGTATCCGTATCTCCTTCGAATACGGCTCTGCGCAAAGATCCTAAACTTAATTTCTCTAACTCTTCACGAGAAGCCTTTTCATTTTCAAGTCTAAGGAATTCAGCGATCATACTATTCTTAATACTTCTTACAGGACCACCCAGGCTGCGGCCAGTAACCGTTGTGCTCGTATCATCTGCTGTAATTACTGCTTGTTTGAAGTTCTCGTGAGTAGGGCATTCCACTGTAGCCAGGAACCGGGTTCCAACCTGAACGCCCTGTGCTCCGAGCGCAAATGCGGCTGCGACCCCACGGCCATCCGCAATCCCGCCGGCTCCAATAACCGGAATGGAAACCGCACTAACTACTTGAGGCAGAAGAGCCATCGTCGTTGTTTCACCAACATGTCCGCCTGCTTCTGTTCCCTCAGCAACAATCGCATCAACACCTAATGCTTCCATTTTCTTAGCGATTTTTACAGAAGGGACTACCGGAATTACGATAATGCCATTTTCTTTGAGAGTCTTCATGTATGGAGCGGGCGTGCCTGCACCCGTGGTAACAATCTTCACATCTTCTTCTATAATGACTTGAATAAGTTCAGGGATATTGTTCATCATCAACATCAAATTTACAGCGAAGGGTTTATTGGTGCTTTCTTTTGCCTTACGAATCTCGTCACGAAGACGATCAGCAGTAAATCCGCCTGAACCGATAATGCCTAGCCCTCCCGCATTAGAAACAGCACCTACTAGAGGAGAAACGGCGATTTGAGCCATACCACCTTGAAAAATTGGATATTTAATACCTAATAATTTTGTAATCGACATTCTTATAAACCTCCATTTTTTTTGATCGTTAATGTAACTAATTTTCTTAAGCAGCTTTAGCGGCTTCTGGTTTTGGCTGTTGTTTTTCCATTGCTTTGAAAACAAAGGTTAAGGCAAAACCAACCAAGGAGATAACCAGAGCGATGTAAAAAGCATTCGTGAACATTCCGTCATTAGCTGCTGCAACCTTACCGGCAATTCGCGGTCCGAAGAATGCTGCTCCTGAATAACCGATAAAAGTTACACCATAGTTCACACCGTAATATTTCATACCAAATTTCTCACCGACAATAGAAGGGAATATTCCCATGGTTCCGCCAAAGCATAAGCCAATTCCTACGATGGCTACTGCAAATCCGGCTATTGTTGTAGATAATGCTATAGTCAACATCATGCCCGCAATGACCAGATAGATAATGAGCAGACATTTTACCCGCCCAATTTTATCGGACACAGCGCCCCAGAATACACGACCAATGCAGTTACTGAGAGAATATAAACTTACATATAGTGCTGCGGCTGCGGCCGAAAGTCCAAACATCTTCTGACCGATTACAGAAGCATTAGCTGTTACCATCATTCCTGACAAGGCACCGATTAAGAACAGGCAGGCTATCACATAGAATAATGGCTTCTTTATCATTTCGTGCCACTCTATATTAACTCCACCCTTAGAAGCTGCAGCAGCCGGAGGCGTCCAGCCTTCAGGGATATACCCGGCCGGGGATGCTTTAACGAGTAGAGCAAGGCTTAGAATGACTACTAAGAAGGCGGCCCCGAGCATGATCAGTGCTGGCTGGACACCATTGCCGCTAATTAACGCGTTAGCTATAGGTGCTATAACGATGGATCCACCGCCATATCCCGCTGTAACAATTCCGGCAGCTAATCCTCTTTTATCCGGGAACAGCTTAACGCTGTTCCCAATTGTAGCTGAATACACAATTCCCTGACCTATTCCGGTAATTACACCGTATGTGATATACAGCATCCAAGGAGCGGTTGCCAATCCGGAAAGAATAAATCCAAGCCCAAACATTGCTCCGCCAATGAATATAGCCTTCTTGGCTCCCCCTTTATCCACCAATTTCCCTCCCAGGATCATTGGAATTGGAGATATAGCCGCGTTAATAGTAAAAGCCATCATAATATCCGGCATCGTAACATTAAATACTTTGGTTAATGGCAGTGCAAAAATACTGAATGCGTATATTGCACCTACACAGATATTAATGATCGTTGATGCAATCAATATCCTCCAACGATTCAATTTTACATTCATGACATCATCCCTTTTCATGGTTTATTAAATCAGTAAATAATCACTATACTTCCAATAAAATCTGATTTTTTGCGGCAATAATAGACTTCAATTTTCCCCAGTTTTCCTGGAACATGGCTTGATCCATCTCTTTAAGATTTGGTGAGATCGCCGGTTCAAATTCCATTTGATCCAGAATATGAGTTTGCAAGTCAACACCTGGTGCTATTTCAGTTAATGTAACTTTTCCATTCTGCAGTTCGAATACTGCGCGCTCAGTAACATATACAACAGGTTGCCCAACTTTGGCGGCATATGAACCGCTGAACGTGATTTGTTGCACCTTCTTAATGAACTTTTTTACTTTTCCCTCTTGGAGTATTTGCAATTCTCCATCTTCAGCCTTGATCTCTAGCCCGCCAGCTGTAAATGTACCTGCGAACACAAGCTTTTTGGCAGCTTGAGAGATATTAATAAACCCGCCGCATCCAGTTACACGAGTTCCAAATTTGCTGACATTTACGTTCCCGAACTCGTCTGTTTGAGCCAAGCCAAGGACAGATAAATCGATTCCGCCACCATCATAGAAATCGAACTGCGAGTCATGATCTACAATAGCTTCAGAGTTATAAGCATGACCGAAGTCTTTCAGACCTGCGGGAACACCACCAATCGAACCCGCCTCTGTTGTCAAAATCAGTTGGTCGCTTACTCCCTCTTCTGCTGCTATGTTTGCAACATTAACCGGAATTCCAACCCCAAGATTCAAGATCGTATTCGGTTGAAGCTCTACTGCAGTTCGGCGGGAGATGATTTTGCGCTCATCCAGCAGTAGGGATTCAATAGACTCTGTAGGTACTTTTACATGACCGGAGAATGCCGGATTATAATGAGTGTTTTCTGTCTGGTAATGATTTTCCGGTTTAGAAACAACAATATAATCTACTAAAATCCCTGGCACTTTAACATCTTTAGGATTAAGAGTGCCACACTTTGCGACCGTCTCTACCTGGGCGATAACTATGCCTCCCGAGTTGCGGACAGCCTGAGCGATAGGCAGAACCTCCATATGCAGGCCTTCTTTTTCAAGAGTCAAATTGCCATTCTCATCAGCCACAGTTCCGCGGATCAAGCCGATATTAATAGGGAAGGATTTATAGAACAACCACTCTTCGCCCTCTAATTCAATAACCTTCACTATGTCTTCCTTCGTAGACGGGGACATTTTTCCGCCTTCGACCCGAGGATCTACGAACGTCTCCATGCCTACTTTGGTAATCACACCAGGACGCTTAGCTGCAATTTCCCGGTATAGCTGAGTAATTACACCTTGGGGCAAATTGTACGCTTCACACTTGTCTTCTTCGATGAGCTTAGCCATCCCAGGAGAAGCAATTGCAATTCCGCCAATCCATCGTTTAATTAATCCCTCATGGCCTAAGTGGCTCATTCCTTTGTCGCGGCGGTTGCCGACTGCACTCGCATGCATTACAGTCAAATTCTTCGGTAATCCTGTTTGCACGAAGCGATCTTCAATGGCTATTCCCATCTCTTCTGCCCAGCATGATAATCCAAACCCGCTGGCTGCAACTGTATCTCCATCTTTAATGAGCTCCGCTGCTTTTGCGGCTGAAATTACTTTTGTCATTTAATCTGCTCCCTCATATGTGAATATTTTCACTTTTCTGATTAAAAAAATAAAACTATTGCTTCGCATGCCTTAAATCTATTGTGAAATATTTCGCAATATCATCGTATTACAGAAAAAAGAACGGGTCAACAGGCCCGAAATAGCTCTACATCAAGGTTTTTTTCTGTAGATTTTTTGCGACTCACTCTTTTGAACACACTCTTTTTAAGCGCATTTTTTCTTTAATGATTAATAAGCCTGTGGAATAGACAAGTGAAATTCAACTCTAATTTTTTCTTATTCGGATTGGATGTAACAGTCGCAAAATAACCACACTATTTCATTCATCTTGTTTAAAAGATATTAAAACAACCTGGAGGTGACTTTTTCATATTCGGCGAATTATACAAATTCGTGCAGAATGCATTTTAAGATATTTTACAAATATCAAGAAAAAAATAAAATATTTTTCCCATGCTGCGTAAATTGCATTTTTGCAACACCTGAATCTCTTGAAAAAGACAGAGCTGTAGTTCAATTAATCACCATTGCTAATCAGAAAGGTGTCCCAGGTAAGACTGCCAATGCATACAATCTGGCGCTCCCTGTCCCATAAAGACCTCGTTAACAATCCTTCCTGCTTTCAGCTCGAAACGACCGAACCTGAAGTCCGCTTACCAGAATCAACATATAAACGTCATAATACATAACATAAAAAATTTAAAATACGCATTAAAAGTGCCTGGATATTAAAAATTTTAAATTTTATGTTATTATTATTGACATTTGTGTTGTGACTATTTATATTGACAATATAAGATTTCAACGACACAACATTGTGTCAACGAAGGATGCAACGGTTTCTCCCCACAATGCTGTGGCTGGATGGCTTGTTGCACCGGTATTCTTACATTTACTTATAAAGTCAGCCACGATGATGTGGCTGCAATTGGCAACGGGGCCGATTAACAAAATCCGCAGTGCGGGTTCTGTCAGTCGGCCCTTTTTTGCCGATTCCCTTACTTGGGGTTCATAAAAAGGAGGATGTCAGCAATGGAAGCCAAAGGTTTTCGCAAGGCGGGTCATGCCCCGAGTTTGTTCTCAGCTTTTTTGTATTTTGACGTAAGCTTTATGATTTGGGTGCTGTGCGGAGCTCTATCGCTCTACATTACCAAGGACTTCGGATTATCGGATACTCAAAAAGCAGCTATGGTCGCCATCCCTATCCTCGGCGGCTCGATATTCCGGATTCCTATGGGCATACTGGCTGACCGCATTGGCAGTAAAAAAGCGGGCCTAATCGGGATGTTCCTTACCATTATCCCTCTTCTGTGGGGCTGGCTTGGCGGAACCAGCCTGCTGCAGATCCACATGATCGGATTCCTGCTCGGTTTTGCAGGTGCAAGCTTTGCCGTATCGCTTTCCCTTGCAAGCCGCTGGTACCCTCCGCAATATCAGGGGCTGGCGATGGGCATTGCCGGCGCAGGGAACAGCGGAACCGCGCTGGCCACTTTTTTCGGACCGCAGATCGCCCAGGCTTACGGATGGCACAGTGTGTTTGGGCTTGCGCTGATTCCGCTGGCGATCGTTATGATTGTTTTTGCTATATTGGCTAAAGACGCTCCGAATGCCCCTGCTCCCAAGCCGCTCAAAGACTACCTCAGCGTCTTCAGGCATGCGGATACCTGGTGGTTCTCGATGTTCTATGCTATTACCTTCGGCGGGTTTGTCGGGTTCGCCAACTATGCGAGCATTTTCTTCTATGATGTGTATGGCGACGGCGTACACTCCGGGGGTCTAACCAAAGTTCAGGTGGGATACCTGGTTACCATCACAGTCATCGCGGGCAGCTTCTTCCGGCCTTTAGGCGGCTGGATTGCGGACCGGATTGGCGGCATGCGCCTCCTGCTTGTTTTGTACAGTGTAATTTCGGTATGTGCGTTTGCCATTGCGTCAATGCCGGGTTCATTCCTGGTGATGCTGCTCTATACCAGTGTAATGATGGCCTGCCTCGGGATGGGTAACGGCTCAGTCTTTCAGATCATCCCCCAGCGTTTCTCCAGTGAGATCGGAGTCATTACCGGAATTGTCGGTGCTGCCGGAGGTCTTGGCGGATATTTGCTGCCGACCTATATCCTGGGCCCGCTGAAGCAGTCCACAGGCTCACAGGTTACCGGTTTTCTGTTGGTCGGTTCCATTGTGCTCCTTACCACCCTTATCTTTTACGCGGTAACAAGATCCTGGAGAAAATCCTGGGCGAAGGCAGAATCCGGGGTTAATTTCTAACCAGCTTGTGCAGAAAACTTTGAGGCGGTGAACTCACATGACAACTGGCAAAATCAAAAGCGTCTGTCCTTACTGCGGGGTTGGCTGCGGGATCGTACTCGAAGTATCGGATAACCGCGTGGTCAAAATCACCGGAGATAAGGAGCATCCGGCCAATTTCGGCAGGCTCTGCACCAAAGGCAGCACTGCTGCAGCCGCGATCACAGAATCCGGCCGGATGGAGTATGCATACAGCCGCCCGTCCAGGGGGATTGAACCTGTCCAAATGGAAATAAATGCAGCCATCCGCGATACCGCGCAGCGGCTGCGCAGTATTCTGGAGGAACACGGCCCGGAAGCCCTCTCCATCTATGTATCGGGCCAGATGTCTCTGGAGGCCCAGTACCTGATTAATAAGCTGGCCAAGGGCTTCATCCGGACGCCAAATATGGAGTCCAATTCACGTCTGTGTATGGCAGGTGCCGGCAATGGCTACAAGCTCTCTCTGGGAGCAGATGGCCCTCCGGGTTCTTATCAGGATATGGATCAAACGGATTTATTCTTCGTTATTGGCGCCAATATGGCCGACTGTCATCCGATTCTGTTCCTCCGGCTGATGGACCGGGTGAAGAGCGGAGCCAAGCTGATTGTCGTTGACCCCCGGCGGACGGCAACTGCGGAGAAAGCTGATTTATTCATGCAGATCAGACCCGGAACAGATCTCGCCCTGCTCAACGGACTGCTGCATCTGCTTGTAAAAAGCGGCCATACGGACCCGGCCTTTATCGCCCGGTTCACCTCGGGTTTTGAGAGTATGGAGGAATTTCTGGAGGATTATCCTCCGGATAAAGTCTCCGAAATAACCGGCATCCCGGAAGCGGATATCCGGCAGGCGGCCGAGTGGATAGGCGAGGCGCCGGAGTGGCTGTCCTGCTGGACCATGGGTCTCAACCAGAGCATCCACGGCACCTGGCACACGAATGCCATTTGCAACCTGCACCTTGCTACAGGAGCCATCTGCCGTCCGGGGAGCGGCCCCTTCTCACTCACCGGACAGCCCAATGCCATGGGCGGCCGGGAGATGGGTTACATGGGTCCAGGCTTGCCCGGTCAACGTTCTCTGTTGTCGGAAACCGATCGAAGCTTCATAGAAAAGCTGTGGGAGATCCCCCGGGGAACGCTTCGAACCGATGCCAGCGGCGGCACCATTTCCATGTTCGAAAGCATGATCTCAGGCAAAATCAAGGCCTGCTGGATCATCTGCACCAATCCGGTGGCTACCGTCCCCAACCGCAAGAAAGTAATCGCTGCCCTGGAAGCGGCTGAACTGGTCATTACCCAGGACAGCTTCCTGGATACGGAGACCAACCGGTATGCGGATATCCTGCTGCCCGGAGCCTTATGGGCTGAAGGTGAAGGGGTGATGATTAATTCGGAGCGCAACCTGACCTTAATGCAGCAAGCCGTCGAGCCGCCTGGAGAGGCCATGCCGGACTGGCAGCTTATCACCCGGGTAGCCGCTGAAATGGGTTATGCTGAAGCTTTTTCCTATTCTTCTTCGGCAGAGGTCTATGCGGAAATCCAGCAAGCCTGGAACCCGAAAACAGGGTACGACCTGCGCGGGGCCACCTATGCACGGCTGCGTGAAACGCCTGTGCAGTGGCCTAGTGCGCCGGATCAGCCGAACGACCGCAATCCGATCCGTTATTTGAACCGTCAAGGCGGCACTGCACCAAGTGAGCTTCCAGATGACAGTTCTCTGGGTATCGTGTTCCCTACAGAAAGCGGGAAAGCTGTATTCTGGGCACGTCCGTATATGCCGCCTGCAGAGATGCCGGACAGCGATTATCCCTTTGTGCTGAATTCCGGCCGCTTGCAGCACCAATGGCATACATTGACCAAAACAGGCAAAGTTCAGAGGCTCAATAAATTGAACCCGGGTCCCTTTGTGGAAATTCACCCGGAAGATGCTGAAGTGCTGGGAATTAAAGACCGAGATCCGGTAGAACTCCGTTCGCGGCGGGGGCTGGCAATTCTCCCGGCGCTCCTTTCAGACCGTGTACGCCCCGGCAACTGCTTTGCCCCCTTTCACTGGAATGATGTCTTTGGATCACAGCTGGCTGTCAATGAAGTTACCAATGATACCGTCGACCCCCTGTCCTTACAGCCCGAGTTGAAATTTTGTTCTGTGTCACTGGTCAAGGCTGCAGGCCAGCCTTCCGGGGAACCGCATGCGCCTGTTATCGACAGCAATCCGGCTTCAACTCCAGCCAGCGCTGAGACCGCCCGTCCGAAGGAGGCCGTAACTATGAAGCAGCTCGACACGCTCGCGGGCATGCTTGGGATTGAAGCCCCCGCAGCCATGATTCTGCATAACCACGAACAGGCTTATCTGTCCGGCTTCATCACTAGCCTGCGCACCGAGGCCGGCCGGTCCGCTTCCGGCATTCCGGTGCTGCCGCCCGCCGCCCCTTTTGAGCCACCAACCCGCTTCTTTGTTGATGGCCTGCTGGCGGGCATGTTCTCCCGCACTCCCCTTCCCGGGGCTGAAGCTAACTTTAGACCCGAACCGTTATCGGAGTCGTCCCCTTCGGAGGCTGCCCCGTTCCCGGAGAGCCCCACGACAACCAACCTTCCGGTAACCATCCTATGGGCTTCGCAGACCGGAAATGCGGAGGGTGCAGCCATTGACTGTGCCAAGAAGTTACAGCAAGCCGGTTATGATGTGCAGCTCGTAAATATGAATCAATATTCCGTGAGCGATCTGGCCAAGAACCAGTCTGTCCTGTTTATCGCCAGCACCTTCGGAGCCGGCGATCCTCCGGACAATGGAGAAAGCTTCTTTCAATCCCTCAGGGCAGAGAATGCCCCACAGCTCCAGGATCTGCGTTATGCCGTGCTCGCTTTCGGGGATTCCAATTACGATCTCTTTTGCGGCTTCGGGCGGAATCTGGATACCCGTCTGGAGGAGCTTGGTGCACAGCGGCTGCTTGACTGTGCCCATTGCGATACGGACTTTCAGGAGCAGGCGGAGGCATGGACGAATGATGTCTCTGCACTGTTGGGCGGATTTACAGGCAGCCCGAAGCCCGCTATACCCGCCGCAGTAAGCGGCATCTCATCCACTCCGGTTGCCGTATCCATCCCGGTTACCACAAACCCGGAACCACGCGGATATCACCGGAACCACCCGGTACCTTCACGGCTGCTGTTCAAGCAGAATCTGAACAAGGCCGGATCTGAAAAGGAGACCCGCCATTACGCCTTCGACCTTACACCTGAAGGAGTGCAGTTCGAAGCAGGCGATGCTCTGGGGGTGTGGCCTGCCAATTGCCCTGACTTGGCCCGCAATCTGCTGCATACGCTGGGCATTGAACCTGCTACACCAGTAATGGTCAAAGGCCAGGGAGAACTGCCGGTGACCGAAGCACTGCTGCGTCATTTCGAGATTGCCCGGGTGACAACCGATATGCTCCGGTTCATCCGGGACCGCGCTCAGGATGCCCGGTTAAGCAAGCTGCTAGACAATGAGAACCTGGCGGACCTCAAGCAATGGCTGTGGGGCCGTCAACTGATTGATGTGCTGCAGGAATACCCGGTTTCCCTCAGCGCACAGGAGCTTGTGGAACAGCTCAAGCCTTTGCAGCCCCGCCTCTATTCGATTTCTTCCAGTCCGAAAGCAAATCCCAACGAGGTTCATATTACAGTTTCCACCGTTCGCTACGAGAACAACGGCAGCGCCCGCAAGGGAGTATGCTCTACATTTCTCGCCGACCTCGCTACAGAGGATACGATCATTCCCATTTTCATTCAAAAGAATGCCCAATTCCGTCCACCGGCAAATCCCGATGCCCCGATGATTATGGTTGGTCCGGGTACAGGCATTGCTCCGTTCCGGGGTTTCCTGCAAGAGCGTAAAGCGTCCGGAGCCAAAGGAAGAAATTGGCTGATCTTCGGAGAACAGCGGAAAGACAGTGATTTTTATTTCTACGACGAGCTTGAAGCTCTTCAGAAGGAAGGCTTCCTGCATCGGCTGGACACAGCCTTTTCGCGCGATCAGGCTGACAAAATCTATGTACAACACCGCATCCTTGAGCATGGAGCCGAGCTATGGGCCTGGCTTCAGGAAGGCGCGCACTTCTATGTATGTGGAGATGCCCGGCAAATGGCCAAAGAAGTAGATGCCGCACTGAAAATGGTAATCCGGCAGCACGGCGGTATGCCTGCGGATGAAGCGATTAATTATGTACAAGAAATGTCGTTATCCAAGCGGTATGCGCGGGATGTCTATTAAGAAGACTATGTGAACTCGCTTTTTCTTTTTTCCATTTATACAACAAACCTAGTACTGGGTACTGGACCGGGTACTGGGTTTGTTTTTTACAGAAACTGTATGCGTTTTGCAGGGCTCTCGGGGCTAATGATTACATATTATTTCAAACATTATTACAATAACTGCTCCCAGCTTAATGGAGTTCCAATTTTTAGATCTTTTTAATTTGCTTTCCCAAAAGTAGATCATAGTATTTTGGATCCAAACCAAATCCTGGACGAATCACTTTTATATTTTCCATTGTCAATACTTCGCCAGCCTTTATATCCTTTGAAATATAAAAAGGGAATCGTATTAAGATTCGAGTTTTCGGGTGAAGCTGGATAACTGCTCGTGCATTTTAATAAAATGAAATCAACGCAGCCTGCATCCTTAATTGTTTTTACTAAATTTTCAATTTCACCAAGTGAAGCCATCCCTGTTGAAACAATCATCGGCTTTCCTTTTGATGCGACCTTTCTTAATAAAGGGATATCATTATTTTCGAAGGAGGCAATTTTGTAGCAAGCAACATCAAGGGTTTCTAAAAATTCAATGTTTTTCTACGGTATAATAAACATCTTTAATATGGTCATAATTTGCTGCAATTTGCCGTAAAGTATCATTAGCTTTTAAATCAGCGGCAATTACGGTATCAAAATGCTGACTAATTCGAATCAATTCACTTTTATTTTCGTAAAATATAAAATGAACCGCTTGATGTGGATATATTTTTGTAAGATATTCTTTAAAATGAAAAGGCACAGCCAGTTTTAGAAGTATATTATCTCTATACATTTTTTTTGTTTCTTTTATCATCGTTTCGAGGTTGCTATTTTTTTCCAGGTCAGAGCAGAAAAGCAAAATAGCCCTATTGTAATCATACATACAACTGCTATTAATTAGCGCTAGATCAATTTCTTCCCTTATTCTTGCAAGTTCAATGTTATTTTTTATTTCAGTGTAATGATGTTTAACAATTGCTGGTGTATGTTTTTCCCGTAGAAGTCTCCCTGCATTTTTCCTTTTCTCGTTTTTTTCTTCAGTATTATAACTTTTGGATTTATAATGATAAATATAGCAATCATCGGCAACCTTTAGTTTAAACCCTGCATTGACTGCCCGAATACAATAATCATCCTCTCCCCCATAGCAAGGAAAGTTTATTTCATCCTGATCACCTATTTTTTCAATGACGGAACGGTTAATCATAAAACAAAACCCATTCACATGATTAACAACTGGAAATATTCTTTTTGATTGTTGTTCTATAAAATATGCCATTTGTTCAATGGTTAGCTCTTTACCGCCTAATTTTTCCAATTCGTTTACCGTGCCTCCATTTCCATTAACATCCTTAGGTACTGACTGATAGCTGGCCGAATTTGATAAAGGTCCAACAATCCCTGTACTGCTTTCAGATTCCATACAATCCATCAGTTTTTCTAACCAATGAATAGATACAATTGTGTCACTATTTAATAACACACAATATTTTGATGTAAACAATTTCAGTCCTTGATTTGATGCAATTGTGTAATCAGTCTTTGAGTTATTAGTTTTTAATTTACAATCATATTTCCTTGCGAAAGAAGCTAAATAGTCTTTTGTTTCTTTTTCACTCCCACTATCCACAATGATTAAATTGAATGGAATGGTTTTTTTTGCTATCAAGGATTCTAAGCACAATTTGACATACTCCAACGCGTTATATACACAGACTATTACATCTATAGTATGTGATCTGTTTAAATTACCACTTTCCAATAATCTCACCTCTACCTCTATTTTTTCTCCCTTTTAAAGGCTAAAAGTTCATTCTATATAAGCGATTTCGCATTTTAATAATTTCTGGACGTCTTTTTGAAAGACTTAATGATTCAACAATAAAAGTTGAATTAGCAGTTGGAATTAGTTCATGCTTAAACCCCTGTGAATGAGTGCGTTTAAATATTTCTTGTGTTGCCCCACCATATTCATCAACACGCTCACAGAACATGCCAGCTCTTATTAGATCATTTCGGTAAACACAGGAGAAGTTCTCAACAAATCCTTTTATTATTCCTTTTGTACCAAATAACCATTTTTTAGGCATTAGATTTTTGACAAATTCACTAATAGCATTGGAATGCATACTTATACGCTGATCGCAAAATACTAAAATATCACCACTTGCCTCTATTATCCCTACATTACGAGCTCTAGCTAGCCCATAATCATTTTCCTTTCGGGATGTGTTTCGATATACAACTGGAAAAGAGACTGAACGTGCAAATTCCTCTATTACTGACTGATTTTCACTATTCGGATTGTCATCACAGATAATTAACTCTTTATTAACATAATCTTGGGCAGCAATAGATTGTAAACAATTAAGTATTGTATGATGATATTCATAAATTGTTACAATTACAGAGACTGGGGTTCCAGGAAAAAGGGAACTGTAAAGCTTTTGATAATTGTATGCTCTGCGTTCGTCTGCTTGTTTTGAGCCAATTTGCCAAGCTCTCTCGCGCATAACTAAGAGCTCTTGCTCGTTGCTCAGAAGATTCTCAATAGCATTTGTCAATGAAGCGACATCATTTAATGGAGACTCTAATAATCGCATACTATTCTTTTTGTTAAGTTCTGGCACATGTCCGACTAAACGGGAAAGAATTGGCACCCCAGAGATCATGGCCTCTAATATTGAAACAGGTCCAATCTCACTTTCATCCGAGTTACAAACGAATAAGGTAGACTGATAATACAATTGTTGAAGTTCTTCCTTACTCATCTCTTGTCGGTAAGTAACACGTCCAGTTTCTAACACTTTAGTTAAATAGCTTTCATCCGATTTTCGACCAACCAATAAAAGGTTTAGCCCAAGGTTACGGCATGCAACTGCTACTTCAAAAACTCCCTTTTCTTGCTTTATTTCATCGGTAACCATAATCAAATTTTTATTATTCGTCCACTTGTCATTAAAAGTCCAGAAATTAGTATCCACTGTTAAAGAAATAAACACGCTGCCCGGTATTCTTCTTTGCATCGTTTTATTTGAAGAGACTACTTTATCAAACATGCTATATTGACTGTTATTTAGATAATCAGGAATATAGTTGGTTAATATTTTTTTCTTCTCTGAAAGCCAGGGATACCTGTTTAATAGCAAAAGCGCAATATGAGGATGTTGAAAATCAATAATGTCTGCATCCTTACCGTATTTTTCGAATCGCATAAGTTGAGAAGTACTTGGGGTTGTAGGATGTACATCCAAAACTTGGTAATCATAGCGATCCATATAGGGCAATAAACCATTAGCTAAATAATCTATATCTGAACCGATCTGGTCAATTACGCTAACTATTTTTAACAAAATTATATCCCATCCTTTCCTCCCACTATAAAATAATAAATGCTTTTCCACTCACATCCTCAATTAACTTATGTCTCAAATTTAATCATTGTCACTTAATTTGAAAGAAAAGGCTACTGATTGTATTCCCCTCCCCCGGCCACATCAGCGGGTATATCTTAAAAATTTTGCTGGGTTACCAACAACTACATTGTTTTTCGGAACATCACGCAAAACGGCACTATTCATCCCGACAAGTGAAAAATCACCTATTGATACATTTTGTTTTATTGAGCTATTTGTTCCTATATAGCATGATTTACCAATTGCAACAACACCGGAAATACAAACTCCACCAGCAATACAGGAGTAATCGCCGATAATATCATCGTGACTTATCACTGTATTTGGAAGGATGATTACATGATCACCAATTTTAACATTTGATGTAATCGTGACATTCTGGAAAATAACCGTCCCCCGACCAATATCAGACATTTTTGATATATGGGCAGTAGGATGAATAATAGTTTCGAATTTTTCGATACCGACTTTCGTCTTTGCTATAATAGATTCTTTTTCCCAAAAATTTCGAGGACTTCCTATACCGTTCACAATAAAATGCGATGGAGGAAGGTCTTTGGCAGTGGGAAGCGGGCCAAGAATGGGTAACCCTGCAATCCTTTGTCCCCAATGATCTGGGTTATCATCAAGGAATCCGACACATTCATATTTTAATTGAATAGCATTAATGTCATTTATTGTATCCAAAATATCAATACAGTTTCCACCTGTACCTAAGATAACAATTGGTCTGATTGTCATTATTACACACTCCTTGAAAGTCGATTAGTTATATTAATGTATGAGACATTAAAAATGTGTTTAATCGGAAGTTCCATTCATGTCTATGGAATGTTAAACATCCAATGCATAATATAATTTTGAAACTTGTAGATGGATTTTTCATGAGTTGATTGATTGACTAATTTGAAAGGAGTAACTTATGGAAAAACTCAAGATATTATATATTAGCCGTGATTTTTCCAAAAAGACGGAAAGACATCCATATTATCTCTCTCAGGCATTGTCTAAGGTAATCGATTTAGTGCTATGGAGTGAGCCAGGGGATATTCAAAATATCCTGAATCATATCAGGTTTAGGCCGGATTTTATATTGATCAATGATCCGGTTGACAATCGTTCTCCCGTCATCACCGGACTCTCCTCTCTTAATATCCCATTCGGTGTTTTCATGTATGATCTTCATCGACTCGTGCAAGAACGTATCCTTTTTATTGAGCAGAATCATGTTCCATATATTTTTACACTTTGTCGAGATTACTTTATAAATAGGTATCCCAAATATCTCCAAAGAATGAGGTGGCTGCCTCACTTTGCCAATGAAGAGGTCTTTAAAGATTATGGGTTACCTAAAGACATCGATTGTTTAATGATGGGGGTAGCAAGGAGGTATTATCCGTTAAGAAAAATCATGTATGATGCTTTAATAGATAAGCCTTTTTTTGTTTATCATCCACACCCTGGTTACGAAAACCAGGATGAAACCAGGAAAAATATTATTATAGGAGAAAAATATGCTAAGGAAGTTAATCGAGCAAAATTATTTTTAACATGTGATTCAACCTTCCATTATCCATTAGCAAAGTATTTTGAAGTTCAGGCTTGCAACACTCTTTTGCTTGCGCCACCCTTAAAAGAGCTAGAGGATATAGGATTTATACCGGATGTACACTTTGCCTCTATTAATGAAAAGAATTTTTTGGAAAAGATTGAGTTCTATTTAACCCATGATCAAGAACGGGCAAAGATGGCAAATGAAGGTTATAGAATGGTTCATACAAAACATTCAGCGACGGTACGTGCCTTAGAGTTAGTAAATATGATTAAGAGTATCTTAGGTACTCACAATTGATATAAGAAAGTGGAGTTACAATTTTTTCTAATTTGATACCAAAAAGAGGGGATGCAAATGATTGATAGATTTAGAGAGAATGCAAATATAGGTGAACTGGTCGTAATTCAGGAGGGTGTCGTATTAGGAAAAAACGTTTCTATCGGGCATCATACGGCTATTTTGGGAAATACCCGAATTGGGGATAACGTAACGATAGGATCTCACTGTATTATCGGGGTTTATCCCGGTGGAAATGCAAATATGCGAAAAACGGAGACTACTTTACCTCCACTTGAGATCAAATCTAATGTCAAAATAGGAAATCATGTTTCGATTTACACGGGAACTATAATCTCTGAAGAAGCATTCATTGGGGATCAAGCAAGTATCCGTGAAAAAGTACGGATTGGAGCGAATACTGTCATAGGTCGAGGTGCCATGGTTGAATTAAATACATCAATTGGTTCGCATTGCACCATCCAAACCTTAGCTTATGTTACGGCAGATACTACGATTGAAGATCACGTCTTCATTGGTCCATGTGTTTCCATGTCCAATGATAAATATATGGGAGCAAGAGAATTTACATTGAGAGGTCCTTATATTAAGGAAGGAGCAAAAATAGGGAATAATGCATCATTGTTACCTGCCATCATTATAGGTAAGAATACTGTGGTTGGTGCAGGGGCCGTTGTGACAAAAAATGTGCCGGATTTTGAGACAGTTGTAGGAAACCCAGCAAGAAAAGTACCGGATGAAAATACCTTGTAAAGGATTGAAAACAAATGATACCTCAATTGGATTTGAAGGCGGAATACGAGAGTGTAAAGGATGAGATACAGAAGTCAGTTCATGAAGTTCTGGAAAGTGGATCCTATGTTCTAGGGAATAAAGGAAAGCAAATTGAAAAATTGTTATCCGAATACGTAGGGACCTCTTATGGCATTGGGGTTGCGAATGGGACAGATGCACTCCTTCTTTCATTGGAAGCCATGTCTATTGGGGATGGAGATGAAGTCATTACTCCCCCCTTTACCTTCTTTGCCACAGCAGAGGTTATTGCTCGTGTCGGGGCAAAGCCTGTTTTCGTCGATATTGATCCCATAACGTATAATATGAACCCCGCTTTGATTGAACTAGCGATAACAAAAAAAACGAAAGCAATTATGGTTGTACACCTTTTTGGACAATCGGCAGATATGGAAAAGATTATGGAAATAGCGAAAAAATATCGTTTAAAGGTTATTGAGGATGCATGCCAATCCATCGGAGCCACTTTTAATGGAAAAAAAGTAGGATCATTTGGTGATACAGGTTGTTTTTCGTTTTTCCCTTCCAAAAATCTTGGAACATATGGAGATGGAGGTATGGTAGTAACGAGTGATAAGGATTTATATGAAAAAATTAAAGTATTGAGAAATCATGGAAGCGAAAAAAAATATGTACATTCTGATATCGGTTTAAACAGTCGGTTAGATGAAATCCAAGCAGCCATATTAGAAGTGAAATTGAAGAGACTAGATGATTGGAATCAAAAAAGGAGAGAAATTGCGAACCGCTACTCAGAAAAGTTGATAGGTTTGGTTAAAACCCCTATTACGGTGAAGAATCGGGAACACGTCTTTCACCAATACAGCATTGAAACAGACAATCGCGACGAATTAGCCTCATACCTAAACCATAGAAAAATTGCTACAGGCATCTATTATCCCCTACCCCTTCATCTTCAACCTGCCTTCCATGGACTCCATTATCAAAAAGGAGACTTTCCAATAGCAGAAAAGGTTTCGGAAAAAATCCTGGCCCTGCCGCTTTATCCAACGTTAAAAGAATACGAACAAGATTATGTAATATCCTCAATTAAAGAATTTAAGGGTGATAGTAATGGAATTAATTAATATTGGGGTAGCCGGAGTCGGAATTATGGGCATGAATCATTGCCGAACCCTGGATAAGATGAAAAATGTCCATTTTGTTGGTGTTTATGATAACGATATGAAACGGTGCCTGAAAATAGCTAAGGAGTACGATGTTTGTCCTTTTTCGTCATTTAGTGAATTATTAAAAAAAGTGGATGCAGTAATCATTTCTGTTCCAACCAGTTTACATTTCACTTTCATCCAACAGGCATTGCAGGAAGGAAAACATGTTTTGGTTGAGAAACCATTCGTCAGTTCGATGAAAGAGGCAGAACAAATTAAACCATTAATCAAGGCTAAGAATGTCATTGTTCAGGTAGGGCATGTGGAAAGATTCAATCCGGTAATTCAACAGCTAAACAAAATTATTAATCGCCCCAAAATGATTTCCATTGAAACGAGGCGATTAGGGGCCCTCAACCGAGTGATTGACATTGATGTTATTTTTGACCTTATGATCCATGACATTGATATTGTCTTAAGTTTGGTCGGAAGTCCGATTCAAAGCCTTTCTGCGGTAGGTTATAGCCTGACTGAATCTGGGCAGATGGATGTGGCTAATGCTGTGCTTACATTCAAAAATGGGGTCATAGCAAATCTGGTAGCCAACCGCCTATCTCAGGAAAAAGTAAGGACGTTGACGATCACCGAAAGAGATCGGTTGATCAAATCTGACTATATGACCAAAGAGTTATTTATCTATCAAAAAGTGGATTCTGTTATAGAAAAAAATCTATCCTACCGACAAGAAAGTATAGTTGAAAAGATCATCGTTCCCAACACTGAACCCCTTTTTGCTGAAATCGATCATTTTGTGCAATCCATTCGAATGAAGCAATGTTCCATTGTAGGGCCTGAAGAAGCATCCAAAGCCTTGGAAGTCGCACAGATGATTAGAGCATACATCGAGGGGAACAAGTAACAAGTGGAGGTGGACTATGAGGCCTAAAATAAAAAATAGCACGATATTAATTACCGGCGGTGCGGGATTTATAGGGAGTCACTTGGTAGAACAATTAATGATGAATGAAGCGAAACAAGTCATAGTTGTTGACAATATGTTTTTAGGAAACAGAGAAAACTTATCAGACGCATTGTCCAAGGGAATGGTCTTATATGTAGATGATGCCGAATTAAAAGACTCTCTGGAATATATAATTGAAAAACATAAGATTGATATTGTTTTCAACTGTGCCACCAAGGCATTGAATTATTCCTTTATCAATCCATCGAATGCCTATATGACAAATGTGATCGTTTTAAATAATCTGCTTGAGTTACAGAGAAAAGGAGCATTTAAAACACTTTGTCACTTTTCATCATCTGAGGTTTATGGCAGCGCACAATATGAGCCGATGGATGAACAGCATCCGATACTTCCAACTACGGCCTATGCTGCAGGCAAGGCCGCTGCTGACACCATGTTACACAGTTATGTTAACATGTTCGGTCTGGATGCGTTTATCGTCAGACCCTTTAATAATTATGGTCCTAGGCAAAATTATGAAGGCCCTCTATCAGGAGTGATTCCTGCAACGATTATGAAATTGTTAAATGGTGATGCTCCGGAAATCCATGGAACCGGTCTACAAAGTAGAGACTATATTTATGTAGTAGATACAATCGATTCTATAATCAAGGTTTATGATGTGATTAAACGTGGAGATTGTGTAAATATTGCAGCCGGTAATCACATTGCAATTAAAGAAATTATCTTAAAAATATCAAAAATCCTCAATTATAAAGGTCCGATTTTATATAAAGATTGTCGACCGGCAGATGTAGCCTGTCATCATGCAGGCAATCAAAAGATCAAGTCGATGATTGATTTTAATTTAGTGGATTTTGATGAAGGGTTATTAAAAACGGTTCGATGGTATAAAGAAATATATAACAAGAGGAATGTTCTTAAATGATAAAATTAATAAAACCTTATATTACCTTTCAAGAAGTTGAAGAAGATTTCAAAAGAATATTTGAATCAGGAATTTTTACCAAAGGAGAATATGTAAACAAATTCTTACAGGAAATAAAAACTTATTTAGGAGTCGATCATGCCTTCCTGACCACCTCTGCGACTACAGCATTGACAATGTGCTTAAAATCACTCGGAATAGGATTGGGAGACGAGGTGATCGTATCCGACTTTTCTTTTCCGGCAACCGTAAATGTTGTAGAGGATATCGGAGCGATGCCAATTTTTGCGGATGTGGATCAGGATACTTTCAATATGAAATCGGAAGAACTAGAAAGGAAAATAACCAAAAAAACAAAAGCAGTCATATTCGTGGATGCGTTCGGAAACCCAAGCGGAATATCTAAAATAAAAGGGATATGTGAAAAACATCAAATACCGTTGATTGAAGATGCTGCTTGTGCCATCGGGAGCAGTGAAAATGGAGTCAACGTAGGTAAAATCGCAGATCTTACCTGTTTTAGTTTTCATCCCCGGAAATTGCTTACGACTGGCGAAGGAGGAGTGATTACAACCAATAAGAAAGAAATCGCGGAAATTATGAGTGTTAAATTAAACCATGGAGCGATTGTCCGAGATGGAATGGCTGATTTCATTAATTATGGATATAATTACAGACTATCGGAGCTTCAAGCAGCAATGGGAATAAAACAATTAAATAAATTAGAATCAATTGTGAAAAGTAGGAACAGTATAGCTGACGAGTATAAAAAGAGACTCCATCTTTTAGGTTTTAAAAGGCAAAATTCGCTGGACAATGTGATTCATAATATTCAATCCCTCGTTTTTATGGTTCCCGAAGGGATGAATAGAGATCATTTAATCGCTTATTTAACAGAAAATGGAATTGAATCCACAATAGGAACGTATTGCCTGAGCAATACAACTTATTATAAGAACAAATATAATAGTGTTCAGCCAATTGCGAAATATCTTGAAAAAAACACCGTAACTCTTCCTTGTTATGATAACGTGGATCACAAATATATTAGCAACATAATAGAAAAATATGTGAGGACTCTCGAGGATTAAGCAGTCCAATGGGGTGGCTGCCGATTTCTTCTATTTGAAAACACCCGTCAAGGCTAAATGAACGCTTCGTGGCCTTGACGGGTTTACGGTCCTGGACAACTACTCCAGCTATTTTCGGACAACCCGTCCCATCCTCTTTTGGACATTATGTGGTACGTAGTTATCTTAAGCGATCATTCGCTAATAGACTCGAGGAGGGCATACTATGAAGGTAGTTGTTTATACTTCATTATTTGGTAATCATGATTCCGTTAAAGAACCCTTATGTATAGATAAAAGTGTGGATTATATTCTGTTTACAGATGACCCGAGCATAAAGTCTGAAAATTGGACGATTAAAGTATTGGAAAAACAATTTGAAAGCCCAAGAAAAATGGCTCGTTTAACCAAATTGTTATCTCATAAATTTCTACCAGAACATGACCTAAGCATTTATTTGGATGCAAATTTTAAATTAAAAGCAAAAGATATTTATGAGATGATAGTGGAATGTCTAGAGGGCCAAGATATTGCCTTATACAAGCATCCAAGACGAAACTGCACCTATCAAGAATTAGAACACTGTTTAAAAGTCAACAAAGTAAGCACCGAAATTGCGGACCGTGTAAAAATAAAGTATCTAAATGAAGGATTTCCTCGTGATTATGGATTATTTGAGAGTGGATTTATTATTAGAAAAAACACGGAAAAAATAAACCAATTGAATGAACTTTGGTGGAACGAAATCGCTACTGGAAGCGAACGAGATCAGTGTTCTCTAGTGTTTTGTCTGTGGAAATTGGGAATCACTGCAAATGAAATCAAAATTGGCCAACAAATTCGTATAAATCCCTATATCATTGGGTATAGACATAAAAATAATTCATAAAAACCTTTTGTTTCAAAGAATTAGCCCCATGATTTGACACGGAGCCCCTGCGAGCACGATTTTCTTGCGATCGGACGATGCATTACCATTAGCTGAACGCGTCCACTCGTCCCCCCCTACAAGATAAAAACGCCTTGCTTCCTTCATTGGGGTCAAACCGTTCCATGTCCTCCAGTTCCCGGCGTCCAGATGCTGATCGAACCAGCCATCCCCATAAGAATCGGCGTATGCACACATCCTTCCTGCCTTTTCTTGAATATATTTTGCAGACCGTTTAGGCATTTTAATTAAGCATAACAAAATTAAACGCATATTATTATATGAGACTATTTTGGAAGGGGAGTAAAAGTGGGAAAAAATCCGATTAAGATAACATTTATCCCCAAAAGAAGGCCTTTTATAAAAAATGCCACATCAAGACTTCGGGCTTTATATCTAATAGATCATCTTCAAAAGTTATTTCCCAACAAGTATATAGCTAATCTTGATGATCCGGAGAATGCTGACATTATTGTTGTGAATCAATCCGCTTCACAAGAAAATTTAATAAAAATTCTAGATCAAAAAAAGAAACGAAAGGTTTTTCTCATCTATGATGTGGTAGGACGGCAGTACGATGATGCCAGAGAATCATTTAACCAAGTTGCGCAGCAAGCTGATTTAATTACTGTTGCAAATGAAACTCAAAAAGCGCGGATAGAGGAATTGAAGCTAGGTAAACCATGTTGCATTTTGAATGATGGTATCGATTATGTTGAACAATTGAACCCTTCCCTTTCACCATTTAACGGAAAAGTAGTTTGGTTTGGTAATCACCAACTAGGTAATTTAGAATCAGCAATGTGGGCAATTGATTATATATCCGCGCAACCTAAATATTCAATAGGTGTTATAGGCAATAAAGAAATTAAATTAGACAATGTTGAGTTAATAGAATGGAAATATGAAGGATTTATTAATAATCTAAAACGTTATAGTCTATGCTTTTTGTCTCACGATAGTTTGGAAAAACAAAAGAGCAATAACAGATTGCTAGTGACGATTGCAAATGGTATTCCCACAATTGTATCAAATTCTGCTGCTTATTCTGAGTTACTTCGTAAGTTCAAGTTAGATTATGCCATTGTCGAAAATGAAAATGAATTACAAAAGGCTCTTTCCATCCTTAGTGATGAGGAACAAAGACAAAAGTATTTAAGTGAGATACAGCCTTATATTTTAGAGAACTACAATTATAATGCTGTAGCAAAAAAGTTTGATCAGATATTAAATCTCTACTACTTAAAAGGTATATAAGAGGTGTAATTAATGTCCAGAATTGCCATAGTAGGTACAGGTTATGTTGGTTTAGTGTCGGGAGCAATCCTGTCAGACTTTGGCCATAAAGTTACATGTGTTGATATTGATCAAAACAAAATTGCTCGTTTAAAACAAGGTATTATTCCCATATATGAGCCAGAATTAGAAACAATGGTCGAAAAAAATTATTATTATAAACGACTATATTTTACAACTAATATCCAGGATGCTGTAGAAAAAAATGACATTATCATCATTGCGGTTGGAACACCGCCAGCAGATGACGGAAGTGCTGATCTTCAATATGTTCTTACTGTTGCCGAGAGTATAGCTACTTACATGAATGGATATAAGGTGATTGTCAATAAGTCGACTGTACCCGTAGGAACAGGACAAAAAGTCAAGTCACTGGTGCAAGATGCTCTAAACAAAAGAGGGGTAAACTATACTTTCGACGTAGTTTCAAACCCTGAATTTTTAAGAGAGGGATCTGCAGTTAGAGACTTTACTCATCCCGATAGAGTAGTTATCGGTGCTGAAAATGAAAAAGCTATCAATCTAATGAAAGAAGTATATCGAGTCCTATATATCAATGAAACTCCTTTTGTCATAACGAACATTGAAACGGCAGAAATCATTAAGTACGCATCAAATGCCTTTCTTGCCATGAAAATTACCTTTATTAATGAAGTAGCTAATCTTTGTGAAAAGGTGGGGGCTGACGTTCAAAAAGTAGCTAAAGCAATGGGAAAGGACGGACGCATCTCCCCCAAATTTTTACATGCAGGTCCTGGTTATGGAGGAAGCTGTTTTCCAAAGGATACCAGATCTCTCGTTAAAATTGCCCAAGATAGCGGTGAACCTCTCTCTTTAATAGAAGCTACTATAAAAGCTAATGAAAGACAAAAGCTTAAAATGGTAGATAAGATCGTGGATGCTCTGGGTGAAGTTGAGGGGAAAACTATAGCGGTTCTAGGGATTACTTTTAAACCTAATACAGATGATATGAGGGAAGCACCTTCATTAGTCATCTTACCAGAATTAGTGAAGTATGGTATAAAGCTAAAGGTATATGATCCAAAAGGACGTGAAGAAGGTACATGGCGTCTTCATGATATAAAAGATAACCTGATTTGGTGTGAAGAAACTTACGAGGCTATTACAAATACGGATGCTACTTTGATTCTCACTGAATGGAATGAATTCAGAAACCTGGATTTTGATAAATATGATGAACTAAATAGTGGAAAGTATTTCTTTGATTTTAGAAATATTTACGATAAACAAGAATTAACTGGAAAAGGATTTAAATACTATGGTGTAGGTGTGTAAAATGAATTTAAAACCTGTAGATAGCACAAAAACATATCTTGTTACAGGTGCAGCCGGCTTTATTGGTATGCACCTTTCCAAAAAGTTATTGAGCATGGGTTGCAAAGTAATAGGATATGACAACATGAACGATTATTATGACGTGAACCTTAAACTTAGCCGTTTAAACATATTGAAGAAATTTGATCATTTCACTTTCCATAAAGCAGATTTAATTGACAGGGACTATCTTGAAAACTTGTTTTCAAAAAACAACATTGATATAGTAATCAACCTGGCGGCACAAGCAGGTGTAAGATATAGCATTGAGAAACCACATGTTTATATACAATCCAATATTGTGGGTTTCTTCAATATTCTCGAGATGTGTAGATACCACAAAGTAAGCCACCTGCTTTATGCTTCCTCAAGTTCTGTGTATGGTTCTAATCAAAAGATACCATTTTCAACAGAAGACATGGTTGATCAACCAGTTAGTTTATATGCAGCTACAAAAAAGTCTAATGAACTAATGGCACATACTTATAGTCACCTTTATAAAATACCTGCAACCGGAATGCGTTTCTTCACAGTTTATGGTCCGTATGGAAGACCTGATATGGCATATTACTCTTTTACAAAGGCTATTATTGAAGATAAAATGATAAAAGTATTTAATAATGGAGATATGTACCGGGATTTTACTTATATTGATGATATTATTGAAGGTGTCACTAGACTTATAGAAAACTCTCCTGCAATATTTAATAAAACCTTACCCTACAAGGTTTATAATATTGGGAATAATAAACCTGAAAGATTAATAGATTTAATTCAAGCGATTGAACATTCAACTGGTAAAAAAGCGATTAAAAAATATTATCCAATGCAAGCTGGGGATGTGTACCAAACCTATGCTGACATAAAAAATTTATTTGAAGATGTAGGCTTTAAACCAAATACATCAATTGACGACGGTATCAACAAATTTATAACCTGGTATAATCAATATTACAATCAAATGGACATGAATTAGGGAATTGACTTATGTGTATTCTGTCAATTCCCTTTTTCTTTATTATTTAACATATTGTCGAAAAATTGATACTGCGAAAGACTTGCTTTTTCTATCGAATAATTTTTAGCAGTTTCTATTCCATTTAAGAAAAATTTATTTCTTATACTTTTATTTTCTACTAAATAACTTATAAAATGAATAACCTCTTCATTATTAGCAGTATCAACTAAAAAACTGTTGTATCCATGTACCGCATATTCATATATTCCTCCTATCTTTGGAAGGATAGTAGAGCAACCAATTGCCATTGCCTCTAATCCTGAACGTCCAAAAGCTTGATAAGTTGATAAATCAATAAAAATATTGGAGTCTTGTAAAAGCTCTGCAACTTGTTCCCTATGGAGTATCCCCTGATTTTTAAAATCAAAATTCAAAGGAACATTTAAAGAGTTCAATTCATTATCAAAGCAACCAAATATAGAAATTTCTATTTTTGAATTATATTTTTCTTTTATCGCTTTCAACACTTTCATTGTTTCTTTAGGCGATCTTCGAGGAGTTTTTGGCCTGACCATTGCCACAATATGAACAACATCTTTTTTACTATTATTTATTGTCACTGCAGGTTTAAAAAGCATGTTGTCTAAACTCGGAGCAATTTTATAAACCTCAATTCCATGATTTTCTTTTATTATATTACGGATCCAATTCGTTTTGGCAAAAGCATTATTATTTAGAATTAATGTATAAGATTCTATCGCTTCTTTATACCAATGATGATCTTTATCAAACATCAATGGTTCATAATCTTGTATATAGTAGGAGGGTTTTATATAGGGGTGACATTCGATGATGTTTTTTAACATTTTCACCGTTGTAAATACGGTAGCTACTACGATGTCGAAGTGTTGAGAAAGGCGAATTAATTCATCTTGATTTTTATAATAAACACAAAATTCATCAAAATTTAAGTATTTTTCAGAAAATGGAATCTTATAGGTAAGATTGTTGGCTATTTTTGCATTTACATTCAATGTACGAAGTCCCATTGTTTCCTGTACAACTGAGTGTGATCCCCCATCTCCTCCTTTTGTTGGCAAAATAAATAAAATTGAGATATTACTTCTTTTTAACTTTTCACCGTTTTCTATCGCATTTTCAACTTTTTTCCTCAAAGTGTTTAGTTCCTTATTTTCTTTTAAAACTGTCATACAATCTCTTATTTTTTTACTGGAATACTTTCTGCAAATTAGCTTATCTGCTTGTTTTTTTAACAATTTTTTTTGGTCACTCGTGTAACTACTAGATTTATAATGATACACGTAACAATCATCGGCTACTTTTAGTTTGAAGCCAGCATTTTTTGCTCGGATACAATAATCATTTTCTTCGCCATATCCTTCCGAAAAAGTCTCCTGATCAAAATAACCAATTTTATCTATAACCTCTCTTTTAACCATTAAACAAAATCCATTTAAAAGTGGAACTTCTGGATAACATTTATCTGACCGGTTTTCCACTAAATTTGACATTTGTTCCAAGTTCATTTTTTCTGGGAGTGAATTTTTTGCCCAATCCTTTTGTTCAAACAATTTTGGTACGGATTGCCAAGAAGCTGCATTGGAAAGAGGACCTGCTAAACCTACAGCTTTCTCAGATTCCATACATGCAATTAGCTTTTCTAACCAGCGAAGTGTAACGATTGTATCACTATTAAGTAACACACAATATTTAGAAGATGATGCCAGCAACCCTATATTAGCGGCAATTGTATATCCTTGTGCATAATCATTTCTAATAAGCTTACAATTATAGACTTCAGCATAAGCCCTTAAAAATCTACTTGTTTCCTTGTTACTGCCATCATCAACTATAATAATATTAAAGGTTAATGTTCTCTTAGCAATTAATGACTCGAGACATACCTTTACTTCCTCTAAAGCATTATGCACACAAATGATTACATCAATTTCTTCAGTATTAGTTTCATTACGTTCATCATTACTTATTAGTTTTTGCTTATTCAGTCTGTCTTCTTCTAAAATTAAACTTATTAAGCCCGGTTTTTTTTCAGTCATTCCATTATTCATATTCTCGTAAATTTGTCTCCTTGTTCTAGCATAATCCCAAATTCTAACATTAGTAATTTCACCAATAAAAAAACCGTAATTACTCAGACCCCCGATTATCCCTGAGGCAAAAACATTTGTTTTCAGGCTTTTCAAACCCATTTTTCTAATCTCACCATTAATAAAAAGATATGGGGTTTTATCACGATAAACAATTGCAATGTGAGTCCAGTCAGTAATACTTGTTTCATATACTAAAGTAGCTGGCAGATGATTTGCTGTATGTTCAAAAACTGAAACACCATTCGTCCCTACTGACACTCCTGTTCCAGCATACTCATTATCGCCCCCATAACCAGCCGCAATAACATACCTTTGATCTGAAATACCTGAAACACCTATAACTGACTCTTTTCTAATTTTATGAGCTGCTTCAGGCTTAACCCAGAATTCATATGTGAAGTTATTCTTTACTTCCTTAAATATGGATTGAATTGTTAATTTATCGCTACCACCGAACCTCATTTTAATATCACCCTTTTTCTTTGAACATTAGCATTGCATCGAGCTGTCAATGTTCACGGAATACCATATCGGAGGTGTTAACTGTCCCATCAAAAGGAAAATACCAACGGAAAGGATTCAGCAAGTAACAGTCACTTTCGCTTAGAGAGCCCCTCCCCGGGTGGCTCTCTTTATAAACATCACGTCGCTCTCACTTATTAACTCAATGGCTCTATTCCACCGAAATATTCATTCTTCGTGACTTTAATACTTCGTATTGACATTAGATCAAAGATTTTTTTTGATTTGTCTGATGATCGTGAATTCTCCATTTGAAGTATTTATTATCCCTAATATAATCATCGAGAATAGAAAAAGGGGTATTATACTTCCAAGCGATATAATTAAAGCTCATCTGATCTCTTTTACTGAAGTTTTCAACTTCATTCCACCAAGCGTCCATTGTTTCTATAATTTTTGGATCCTTGTGTCTCCTTAAAATTACTCCAGTAGAAATAAGGCCATTATTTTCTGGATATCTCTCTTTTTCATATCTTTCAGCTTGGGCAAGAATTACATTTTTGTCATCTTTATTTCTCCGTATGCAAGCTTCTGCTTCTTGATATATACAGTTTCTTCCATCAGAGTGCCTAAAAAAGACAAGAGAAGATTCCTTCAAATAACTTTGCAGCAACTCGTATAGATCTCCAACGATAGTAATATTTGCATCTACCCATACACTGTAGTTATAGTCTTGAAAAAACAAGTGAGGTAGTATTTTTACATATCTTGCCTTTCTTGTCGAATCAAGATTATGATGTGGTAGTGGTATTATTTTCCAAAAATTTGACTTTATATCCGGATTGTCAGTAAAGCATACATAATCAAATTTATCGGATTTATACCGGGGTTCATAAAGATTGTCATAATTAGCTGTGATAGCAGTATAAACGACAACTTTATTTTTATTAATTTGACCGACTGAAGTACCTACATCAGATTGATATATTATTTTGTTTTGCTCCATTAGTAAATACCTCCAGTGTGTTTGCTAATCTAAAAGTGTACCACTTACACAGCGTCTGCTAACGCAAAAGTTCTGAGCCAGGTACCTGTTATGCTGAATGAAGCTCAGCAACCTGGGGGAGAATCTCCGATCCTTACAATGTTAGGTGTATCTATATTTTTAAAGGCATTTCTTGTATCTATAATTAAGTTAGAATTTTCCGAAATCTCTTGGTAGTTATAAACATTATGGTTTGTTAATAAGATAATACAGTCAAAATTACGAAGATTTTGATGATCCAATTCAATTGAATGTACAATATTTCCTTCATTATCTGTAAACTGGGCTGCATAAGGATCATTGTATTCAACTAAAGCGCCCATTTCTTTTAATGTATGATAGATAGAAAGACTAGGAGATTCCCGTAAATCATCAATATTCGGCTTATACGCCATGCCTAGTAATAATATTTTAGAGTTTCTGACAGATTTATTAACATTATTAAGTGCTATTTCAACCTTATTTAACACATACTCCGGCATATAATGATTTATTTCATGTGCTAATTCAATGAAACGGCTATAAAAGTTTAATTCTCTTGCTTTCCACGATAAGTACATAGGGTCAAGAGGAATGCAGTGTCCTCCAATACCAGGGCCAGGAGAAAATGGCATAAAACCAAAGGGTTTTGTACTCGCTGCTTTAATTACTTCCCATATATTTATTTCTAATTTTTCGCATAACATCGCCATTTCATTAATAAATGCAATATTCACACTGCGAAATGTATTTTCTAAAAGCTTACTCATTTCGGCTATCTTAGGGGAAGAAACAGTCACAAGTGATTGAATGGCATCCTTATATAACAAGGTTGCTATTTCAGTACATAATTGTGTTTTTCCTCCAATTACTTTTGGTATGTTTTTTGTATTATATTTGCCATTACCAGGATCTACTCTTTCTGGGGAAAAACAAAGAAAATAATCCTCACCAGCTTTATATCCTTTTTTTGTCAATTCATATTCGATCAATTCCTCTGTTGTACCCGGATAAGTAGTACTTTCTAAAATAATGAGTAATTCTTTATGCATATATTGTTTTATTTCTTCAACTACTGATTTTATATACGACATATCCGGGATGTTATCCTTTGTTAAAGGAGTAGGAACACAAATGTTAATAGAATCTAAAGATGAAATTACTGAAAAATCATTTGTAGGAATAAATTTTTTACTGTTTATCACTTCGTGTAAATCTTCTTTATTTACTCCTGAAATATAGAAATCCATGTTCTTTAATCTACTGATTTTTTCTACATTAATATCAATTCCATAAACTTGGTAACCTTTTTTTGATAATTCAATTGCTAAAGGCATCCCTACATAGCCAAGTCCAATTACGCCAACTTTAGCCTTTAGAGAAATTAATTTTTCTTTTAAATTAGAATATGGTGAGTTCTTCTCCAATTCTATTACCTTCCTTCTTTCTACATTTTTTACTTATAATTACATTATTTTCAGTTAAAATGGATTGAATGGACTTCGTGATATAACAGGCTTATTGTAACTAGTCATGATTATGGATACCCTTGTCAATCAATATCGCCCCCCCTAGTGCTGTCTACTTTCATACTATGTATTGATAATCAAAACGTAATAGGATATAAGACTAAATTTAGCGTGTGAATTAGTCTCATCTAATTCGCATGTTGTTTTTAATGTGGCCAATATCATCGGATCCCCGCTTGCAACGGCATCGCATCATCTTAGGACGCTAAAAAAATTAAACCTGGTTAAATACCGCAAAGAAGGAAAGCTGGCGTTTTACTCCCTGGTAGATGAACATGTGCGGCAGCTGATTCAGCTTGCTTCTACACATAGTCAGGAGTTGATGACAGTTGGAAAATAATACACAAAACGAAGATGAAGAAGGACTGATGGAAGTCAAATTCACGGGGGGAGGTGGGGATTTTTGGAACTGGAAGAGCGAAAGCGTCCGCCCGAAAGCTTTCCGAAGGAAAGCTCGCATCGGAAGCATATGCTGTCTCCGGATTTTATCCGCTAGAAGCGGTATAAATCAGGAAATCCGGAGACAGCAGCGGCTGGATGTCCATAACATTCGCCGTAGTTACGGCAATTTAAGATTGAACCTTCATTAACAAATGATCGATTCGATGTTGAAAGGTGTGTGAAGTCAACACGCGTTTTCTTGCTTTTATAGCAATTTGTTTGCGTTCTTCGTCGTGTGCAATATAATAATGAATCTTCTCAAGTAAATCATTCTTATCTTCGAAAGAAACAATTTCCTTCCCTTCCTCAAAATGATTTACCAGCTCCTCTTTAGAATCAATAAGTTGAAATGCTTCGCAACTGGCAGCATCAAAGGTACGGTTGTTGATACTTTTGGCAATAATACCCATACGATTTCTATTGTATTTCTCATCAGAAGGACGGTGGATATTTAAAACAATTTTTGAACCATTATAATAATTCACAACGGTTTCGGGCTTTACCCAGGCATTCACTAAACCTAAATCTAGATTTAAATTTTTGTTCCATTCATTATTATGCTTGCCCCATCCTCTCCCAACGATTTGAATTTGATAGTCTGTTCTCTTTAACAAGAATTCTATAAGCTCAATTCGATTACTATAGGGAACTCCTACTAAACAAATATCACTTGTAAACTCTTCAGAGACTAGTGTGGAATGAAACACTTCCGGATCTGTTCCTAACGGAAGATGATAAACATTTGGATGCCCAAGTCCTTTATATTGTTCCAATGCAGCTTGATCGATGGTAAAAATATAGTCAAAATAAGGGATAAGCGGAAGGGTCCAATCCATATAATAAGGATCTTCCGTCATCCAAATGACCGACTTTACTTTTGTTTGTTTTAAAAATTCTAGTATTGGTTTGGAGATTTTCAAACCGGCTATTGCTAAAATAAGATCTGGCTGCAAAGATTCTTTCTTAAGTTTTAAAGCATTTAAACCATTATTTAATGTAAAAGATTCACAATAGTGACCTGCATTCTGAAATGCTTCTACTATACTTTGTTCAAAAAAGTAATAAACTGCTCTAAAACCTGAAGTAATAATAATAATTTTCATTTTTCTTCCTCCCTTGTAAATTCGAGGTTTTTTTAGTTAATAGGATATTGACACAAACATAAAATAAAATAAGTCATATGATGGTTTTATAAAATAAGTGGAGGTGAAAATATGGCACAAACCTTAGTTGAATTCGGTAGAAGCGTCCAGACAAACCTGGACAATGGAGTTATTGTTCCAATTAATTCCACAGCTAAGTTGATATTAGAATTTGGTATTAATGTTCCAACTGCAACCAACTTTGTAGAACTCACTACTACAGTAGGTTGGCAGGTAACGAACGTTTTTGCTACACCACCAGATCAACCCAAACTCTTCCTTCAAGTCCTTACGGATGGAATCGTTGTTGGTAGCGCTGAGCAAGAGTCCATTTCAAACGATGAAGATGAACCACTTGAAATGACTACAACGTTCCAGACAATTCTTACGAATGTATCAGTAGGATTTCATGTATTTCAGGTGTTTGCCTCAAACCCTGAAGACCTCCAGGGGGATATTACCTTAACTGGTCCAGTCAATATTACTGGAAAAGTTTACGCGCCTGTGTAAACTTACTAAGCTTCCTCGGCTGACTCTGTTCGGCTATATAAATTTTCCAGTAATGACTCAGTAGACAAATCATCATTTCTCGGCCCATACTTTTATTAATCAAAGTAAAAACTCCTTTGTAGAAGTCTTGTTTGTTTTAGGGAACAAACAAGGTCAACACCTTCTACTTTAGGAGTTTTTTAAAAGATGAAAATAAATGATCTCCAACCATTACCTTCCATTAGATTTCCATATGCTTTTTTAAGAAATTCGGTTCCATATACTATTCATCTGAATGACGGCATATGCTAAAACAGTTGAACATTTAAACATATTTTCATTAGCGACCCGCCTGATGTTGTAGTTTCTTATCTTTAAGACGCAGTTCCTCCAGCAAGTTGAATCATGGAATACAGCAAGGATGTTAGCCTTGGTGAGCTTAACATCGAATTCAATCACTTCCGCTCCGTAATCCAAGGCGGCTTACACTACTCTATTTCATTGGAGGCGATAAGTCCTACCCGGTAAGTGAAGAATTTCAGAACACGCATTCCGTAGCGGTCAACGGACGCTTAAGCAATTCCCATCCGGTCTTGGCGGATATAAAAGAGGCCAGCTCCCATCCCATCCGGTAATGCGTCTGATAGCCGGGATGATAACGGCCGCCCCATCCTTCCACCTCTGGATGAATCAGCCCTAAATCAACCAATAATATCTTTCCGTTTCCATTTTGATTAAAATGGGCCACGACCTTATTCACACTGGCGAGATAGTTGTTGTTCATGGTTCCAACACAGCAAAAGACATAGGGATCGTTGTATTGATCCAGGATAACCTGAATGAATTTTATATAAGCGGCAATATACTCCTCATCATCAATTGGTGTAGAATAATCGTTTTGACCCAAATTAATGACAATTCCATCAGGAATATACCGGGAAAAGTCCCATGGCGCCGTGTCTTTGCCGAGGGTCCCCAAAAAATGCTCCGGCAATCCATGCCTGTTCCCTACGGCATCCTGCCAAACGCCAATGCCGCAAATGGCCATCGTATGATATTCCGCGTTCAACATTCTAGCGCTGATCCCGACATAGGACATATAGCCGTCGTCAAGATGCGGGGCTTCAGCGAGCACATGCGGATGGCCGATCCCTGCTCCATCTGTGATGGAATCCCCAAAGTATTCAAGCCGGATAGGTTTGGCCGCAGGCGGGGCAAGGAAGCTTCCGCCGCCAGGAAGAGAAAAATGATGAAATGCGATATTCCCGGTCAAAATTCCCGTCCGCTTGTGGATTTCCAAAGTGTGTTCTCCATCCGGGAGCCCCTGTTCGATTATGTATACATGAACCCCCTTCTTCAGATTAATCCAATTACGGGCGATCCCGTCCAATACGATTTCAACGTAATCCTGGCCGCCGGAATCCCCTGCTGTCATAGAGATGGCCGTACCCCGGAAGGCAAGATGAACAGCACTATTAACCCATCCGCATTTCGGATTCCCTTTGTCAGTCAGATCAAATCTCCCCATCAGCCTGGTGTACCTGGTAAAATCAAAATCCAAAGTAACTCCTCCCGTCAATTACCGCATTGACTATCCATTCCCCATCGGCACAGGCTGCTATCACCCCCTGCATAAAGGACCCTTCCGGAATGCCTACCGTGCTTCCGGAAGGGGTTCATTCAGTTAGTTCATAGAAGTAAGCCCTAGCTTCGGATTCGCCAGATCGAGTTTATACATGACTTGATTGTAGTTATACCGCGGTGTCGCTACATGATTCGTGAACGTATTCGTATAAGTCCCCTCGAAGTAGATTACCCGGCCGCCATCCTTATTGAAATTTTTGTGCTGGGCAACGTTGTAAAAAGTATAATTATTGTGCGTTACGATCTTTTTGGCATTAGTCCACGGACCTTGAGGCGCCGGAGCTTCCGCGTACCAGATTTCTCCGAGCACCGATGTCTTTCCCTGCAGCTGCTGCCCGATCATCACGTAACGCTGCCGGTAATTGTTCCATTCGACGGCGCTTGAGGAGATTTGAACCTCTTCGCCGGTATCGGCATCTTTCAATTGATAATAATGCAGGTCGGCCGCTTGGATCACCCCTAAACGGATCAGCTCCTTCTCTTGATCCTGCTTAAGCGGCGGAGTATTCTTTTTCCAACCCCATACAAGCTGGCCGTTTGCGTCGCGTTCCAACGACGTTTGAGCTCCGTTGTACGTCGTTCCCGGTGTTAAAGCTGTAAACGATTCATATTGAGTATAGTCGATGATGGCGTCATAGCTTGCGGATACGCGCAAATTTGGCATCCGGTGTTCGGTAAAGAGCCAATAGCCCACCCCGTTCTCCTCATAATAGGTCGCCTGGCCGCCCGGATGGCGCCAATCGTCTTTGGAAGGGAACTGGACGACTTGCTCGAATTCCTTGATATTGTCATTAAAGGCAAGAATGCCGAAGGCGCTGAGTCCGGGATTATGGGTACTATATCCGGCGAGCAGGCGTTCATGTCCGGCACTGTCCTTGGCAGTCATCAAACCGAACACCCAAGCTATGCCGGCGCCGTCAGGCAGCTGCGGCACCAAGCTTTTGACGAAACCGTCCTCTTTAGTGAAATAGTCCAGATTCACACCGGCGTCCGGATCCAATCCGCCGTTTTGCGGCATCTGAGAAGTTGCTCCCGTCACACGGAAGTTCCCCAGCGGATACGCTGGTCTGTCGGTATCACCCCAGAACCAATACAGCTTATCTTTGTACGTGATCGTCTGCACAGAATCCTGTCCCATGACCAGACCGTTTATCAGCGGCTCCTGAATCGGCGCCCCCAAACCAAGGAGCATACTGTCGCGATAAATACCTTGGCCCGTAATCCGGTACAGCCGTTCAGCGATGTTGACCCGGTTCATCTCGATTGTAATCATACCCCCGGGCATAATCTGTACAGCCTGCCCACGATTGCCAAACATATCGGCGGGGATATCATAACCGTGGCTCGACAGATGGAAGAAGACCGGCTGATCCATCAATCCGGGTTCACTGAACGCCACTACACCAGCACTATCCGTGTAATACAGAACGTTGTTCGTCGTCTTCAGCTCAACAAGCGGAATGCCCCGGCCCGTCTCGGCATCCACGACCTTGATCTTGAACGGCTCCTGGACCCCTTTCTTTACAATGCTCAGATTCTGCCCGTCGCCACTTTCCGCCGCCTGCGCTGCAAACGCGCCGCCCGGCGCCGTCATAATCATCAGCACAAGGCAAGTCCATATTCCCGCACTTTTCCACTGTTTCATTTTCATTTCGTTGACCTCCCGGCCTTAGTAGATTTGATAGAATGAAATCGTTGCGCTGCAAAACACCATCTGTTCAAACCACTGATGATGTACTCTCTCCCACAAGCCACCCCCTGCTTATTCATATCGCTCCTTGCGAAGCGCCAATCGAATGGTCTTCACCTCGAACGGACGGAATTGGAGCCTTACATCTCCGCCTTCGTGCGGCACTTCTGCAATCTTCTCCTCCAGCATATTCGCCTCACTAACCGCCGCAACGGACAGCCCGGCGTGAAGCTTGCAGACTACCGTGGCCCCTTTACTCTCATACAGACGCACAACCCAATCGCCCGATCCGTCTTCGGCAAGCTTGACCGTCTCCGCAATCACATTGGCTTGATCGATGCAGAGTAAGGATTGTGCCCCACACCCTCCTCCAGGCACAAGGCTGACAGGATAGTTCAGCTCATAAGCTTCGCGCACAACAGGACTGTCGAGAAATGCACCGTTCCAGAATGTAAATCCATAAGTAAAATGATGCAACCCTTGATCGGACGTTTCATCCGGCCAAGTCGGAGCCCGAAGCAGTGTTAAGCTCATCGTGTTATCGTTGACGGAAATGCCGTATTTGCAGTCGTTCAGCAGTGCGAAGCCGCGGTTTGCCTCTGTAAGGGCAGACCACTTATGCTGAACCACTTCGTAACGATCCGCATCATGCGGACGCGAAGCATGATTCGGCCTCTTGACGTGACCGAACTGAATTTCCTGCAGAGACTCGTTCGTATGAATGCGAACCGGAAAATCGACTTTCAGCAGCTTATTCTTCTCGCGCCATTGAATCGTTGTATGGAATTCCACCCGGCGGCTGCCCGCACGCAAGCGGATATCCTGAATCATGGTCGAGTGATTCAATTCCCGCTCAACCCGAAGATTTGCGAAGAGCGGTCCATTCGCAGTAACGGATACCTTGGCGTTTGCGTTCAGCTCAATGGGTGCCAAGCGGTAGCGCCGGTCAATCTCCCAGGCATCAAAATCCGAATTTTGATCCCGGTACATCCGCATAACATTGCAGCAGTCTGCTGCCCATTCCGTGCCGGTCTCCTTATCGAAAATCCGTGTAATCTCACCCTTTTCGTTAATTCCAAGCGCAATCCATTCATTCTCCATATGCGATTCACTTGCAGAGACTGTCGACAGAACAGGAACGACCGGCACTTCCGTTTCAGTCTTGTACGTCGACCAGCCCATGGAAGGAGCCTCCAGCTGAGCATAGCTAACACCTTCGTGCAATTGCACCGGTAGAACGGCTCCATTCCTATCCGCAATCCCGTGAACGCCATTAGGTAATGCTACCAGTTCCCGTCTTATCCAGGACAGCGAGTTAAATACGGTAACACTGGAGGACTCGCCGTCTGTGATTGCACCTCTTGCTTCTGAAGCCACGTCGTACACGTCCTTATTCAATTCCATCAGTTTAAGCTGCGCCTCTTCATGGACGCGGTGGATAGATGAGCCCGGCAGAATATCGTGGAATTGGTGCAGCAGCAGAACCTTCCACAGACGGTCCAGCTCCCCGTAAGGATAGGTCCGGTTATTTAAATGCTCCGCTGCAGCCCCCCATAACTCCGCCTCACGGAAGCCAATTTCCGCCTTCCGGTTCAGCTTTTTGATGACCGCTTGTGTTGTATAAGTCCCGCGGTGAGCGGGATAATAGAGCTCTCCTACGTACTTGACATCAGGAATGCCCTTTTCGGTCTGATCCCGGAAAAATTCGATTGGCGAGCCGTGCTTCGTCTTGGGGACGCCCTCCAAATTGCCGAGCCTGCGCATAAACTCAAGATCGTCCCGGTTGGAGCCTCCGCCTCCGTCGCCATGTCCGAACTGCGTGAGCCGCGTAGAAATCCCTTCAAGCTGGACGCGATCTTTCCACTGATGGATTAAGAACGACGGGCGGATCCGAATCGGGTAGTAGTCTCCATAGTTGAGCAGATGCGACAAGATTTGCGAACCGTCGATCCCTTCCCACAGAAACGTATTATGCGGGAACGGATCTGCTACATTATCATAAGTACCGAACAATTTAACGGAACCGAAATATTTAATCCCGCAACCCTTCATAATTTGCGGCAGGTTCCCGGAATAGCCGAACACGTCAGGCAGCCACAGCATTTCGTTGTCTACACCGAATTCTACCTTGAAGAAGCGCTTGCCGTACATCGCCTGGCGGATCAGGCTTTCGCCGCTGGGGAGGTTCGTATCGGGCTCTATCCACATGGAGCCTTCGGGAATGATTCTGCCTTCCTTCACCGCTTGTTTGATGCGCGTATACAGCTCAGGATACAGCGTCTTGACCAACTGGAATAAATAAGGCTGGCTCTGCGTGTAAGTATATTCCGGATATTCGTCCATGAGCGCAAGCTGATTGGACATGGTCCGTGCAATTTTACGCTTCGTCTCCTCAATCGGCCACAGCCAGGCCACATCCAGGTGGGACTGTCCCATAAGGTACAGGGTAGGCGCCGTTGAACCGTTCACACAAGATAAAAGCGGTTTCATAATCTCCCTGCACTCTTTTACGTTCTCTCCCAACAATTCCTGACGCAGGGTCAGGTCGACCGTCGCAAATACCTGAGTCAGACAACGATCAATCTCCGCAACGCGGAGAGATTTGACATCGAGATGATTGCGAAGATCGTACAGGCATTCCAAATCGATAAAAAACTGGTACACTTCTTCTTCAAAAATACAGAGTTGCGACTCTCCGAACAATGGCTGAGAATCGGAATGGCCGGCGTACGCCTCTGCGACAATTTCGAATTGCTGGCCGCTTTTCGCCGAACGGGTTAAGGTTACGTAATGATGGTTAAGATCCTTTGCACCACTCACGATGCCGTCAACATACACGGTCGCTTCGGCTCCAAAATCAAGCATAGCCACCAGCCGTTTGCCTTCGGCCTCCTTAGGGGCAATGATTGTGGACCGGAACCAGCCGTACCCCCAATTCTCCCCCCACTGTTGTCCCCTGGTTATGCTCTGGAACGGTTGCTCATCCATTTCATGAATGAACAGCTGTTCCTTTGTCGTAAAACCTGAAAACTCCATTGGAGAAACCTTTGTAATCATAAATTGATTTCTTTTATTCAGAAGCTTTTCCACATGGAATAAAATCTCTTTTTTCTCGTTCAAAACTCTTCTCACATCCTATGGTTTCGTTATCTTACATCCTATCGCTTTGCGATATATTGCCGCCCCGAAGCAATCAGCAACAGAGGGACAATCTCTATTAGTTTGCTGTTACTCTTTGCGCAGCATCGTTATAAATTTTCAGCGCTTCATCAATGGCGCCCATTTTTTGGACCTTATCAATGAATACCTGCCAATCATCGAAGCTGCTCTTGCCTGCCACGAATTTGGCCTGTTCTTCCGTAACAAACGTTTTAACCGGGTTCATAATCTCCGAGATCCGCTGGTTTTCATCGCCTGTGAGTTGAATCGAAGGTTCGCTCAGCCAGGAAGGAACATATTCGTTCTCAGGCATGGGTAAGCTCGTCAGGAATTGTGACTTCTCAATCGGCACCTCTTCATATTTCCCGTTAAATACGGTATAGTCTATCGCGGCAAAATCTACAAAAGCTCTTGCGTCACTAACCATCTGCAGGCCAGGGTTATGATTCCGGCTTGCCCGCATGCCGTATTTATCGCCTTCCAGCCACGGATCCTTGGCATTTTTCAACGAGTCCACAAAGGTCGGAATACCATTCTCCCCAATCGTATAGGTCGTACCCTCAATCCCCCAGGTGATGAGTCTGATCATTTCATCCGAATATTGATAATCGATGAATTTGATCAATTCTTCGGGGTTTTTCACTTTTGAACTTAGGCCGTAAGCTGCCCAGCCCAAATCAGGAGTATTGCCATTCACCACTTCCTGCCAGGCTTTCCCGTATTTCGGATTGTCAGGATACAGGGAAACTGCAAAAATCTTGCCATCATTGGCCGTTCTTGTGTACTCGGCCGGAGTGGTAAACCACTGCGTCAGCCACATGAGGTTGTCGCCATTCAGCGCTTTTCTTTTCAGCGTATCATCTGTATCAATCGTATACTCCGGATCTAACAGCTTATCGGCATACAGCTTATTTGCAAATTGGAGCGCATCTTTAAACCCTTCTTCCAGAACCCCATATACATATTTCTCGCCGTTCCAGAAGATTTCGTCCTTGATATGGTTCGCAGAGAACAGCGATCTCAGGCTGTTCCATTTGGTTGCGACAGGATATTTGTCGGGATAGAGTTTTTTAAGGCTTTTGGCAGCCTCATAAAATTCATCAAGTGTTTCCGGAATTTCGATATTATTCGCTTTGAACACGTCATAGCGGTAAGAGGACGTATTCTGAATGAGCATACCGCGATCCTCAGGGAACCTTGGAGTGGAAGTTTCCATAAAGGTATACATCTCGCCGTCAGCATTCGTCACCCGCTTCATTCCATTTTTCACCTTGCTAATGTAGTTCATATAATTCGGCATTAAATCTTTATATTGGGCTAATTCGAGAAGCTGGCCCTGACCGGCCATTTCGCTCGTATCATAAAATAACGGCGTCACGAAGAAGTCCGTCAGATCGTCGCTTGCAATCATGAGTTTGACCTTCTCGTCATACTCGGAAGACGGAATATAGTTATATTCAATTTCCACCTTTTTACCCATGTATGCTTCCATGCGTTTGTGCCATTCCTTGCCTACGAGACTATTCGGATTATCCACGCCATACGTAGGCAGAGTCACCGAAAAGCGCATCACTTCCTGATTCTCTCCATTGACGGCAGAATTCTTAGAGTCATTCGAACATCCTGAAAAAATCATCAGCGCGGCCAACCCGAGGACAAGTATTTTCGCCAGCTTGTTCATTTCATTTCCCCCTAATTTGTACGATAAACCTGCTTTTTCAACTCTCATCATTAACAATGAGCCGTCCGGGCACCCACCTCTTTACACCGGCACATCCGCAGCTCAGCCTTTGACGGAGCCTACGAATAATCCCTTGGTGAAATGCTTCTGAAAGAAGGGATAAATGCACATAATCGGAAACATGGTAATAATAATGACACTCATTCGTACCGCCTTTGGATCAAGTGTTTCTCCCGGGGCATTGACAGCAACAGCACCGCCTCCTACCCGGCCTTGAATCGCAGTCGTATCCAAAGTGAACAGATAGTTTCTTAACACCATCTGCAAAGGGTACTTATCCTGATCCCGCAAGTAAATCAAAGCTTCGAACCAGCTGTTCCAGCTTCCGACCAGACCGAACAGAGCAAAGGTTGCAAAAAGCGCTTTCGACAACGGCAGTATGATTTTGAATAGGACCACTAAATCATTCGCCCCGTCGATATAAGCGGAGTCCTTCAGCTCAGACGGAATATTAAGAAAGAAGGTACGAAATAAAAATACGTTATAAGCGCTGATTGCGCCCGGGAGAATCATGACCCATACCGTGTCTAACAGGTTCAAACTGCGCATAAGCAGATAGGTCGGAATTAAACCGCCACCGAAAAACATCGTTATCATAAGGAAGAAGGTTAAAAATTTCTTACCCGCAAATCCAGGGATCGTGAGCGGATACGCCATCATTGCCGTAAAAAGCAGCATGATGCCCGTTGAGCCTGTCGCATAAATAATCGAGTTCAGATACCCTTTAAAAATGTATGGATCATGAAATACCGTCGTGTACGCTTCCAGATTAAATCCCTTAGGCCAAACCGTTACGCTCCCGGAAGAGATGTAACTTGCACCGCTTAGCGATGTCGCGACAATGTGCAGAATCGGATACAGCACAACAACCAGGATTAACAGCATGATCATAACGTTTATTGCATCGAAAGCTCTGGAACCTAAGCTAACCCTTTTCAACCTCTCACCACCTAGAACAAACTTGTCTCTGATACTTTCCGGCTAATCCAATTGGTCAAGTAAAGAATAATAAAGGAAATAAGCGACATGAACATTCCGATTGCTGTCGTGTACTCGTATTGCGCACCCAGTATACCTTGACGATAGACATAGGACCCGATGACATCCGCTACTTCGTAAGTCTCAGGTGAATAGAGCAGAATGATCTTCTGAAAATCACTTCCAAGAACTCCCCCTACAGCGAAAATCAGCAATATGATTGTGGTCGGCTTGAGCGAAGGCCATGTAATGTGCAAAACCTTCTTCCATCGCCCTGCGCCGTCTACTTCAGCCACATCATAAAGCGTTGGATCTATTCCGCTTAATGCGGCAAGGTAGATGATCGTGCCGAACCCGACGCCTTGCCATATACCGGAAGAGATGAAGATGGACCGGAAAAAATCCGACTCCAGAAGAAACATAACCGGTTCTCCGCCGAAAAAGGCGACAATATTGTTAAACAAGCCGTCCCTCGCCGTAAATTCCTTAAGCATCCCCGCAACAATGACGACCGAAATGAAGTGCGGGAAATAAGATACCGTCTGAACGATCTTCTTAAATCTTTTGTTCCGCAGTTCATTGAACAGCAGTGCCAATATAATCGGCGCCGGAAATGACCAGAATAAAGTATACAAACCGAGAAGCAATGTGTTCTTCAAAACCCTAAACGCCATGGGATCATTAAAAAAAGAAATAAAATACTTGAATCCCACCCACTCGCTTCCCCATATCCCCTTGGAAGCGTTAAAATCCTTGAAAGCGATTAAAATTCCGTACATCGGAAAATAGTGAAAAACCAGCAGTGTCAGGAAGCCGGGAAGCACCATAAGGTAGAGATAGCGGTGCCTGATCATTCTGGCTATGAACCTGTTATTACTTGTCTTCACAGAAACACCTCCTGACTGTCAACATGTTGTAGTCTGATAGGCTGGTACTAGGGCTCACAGATGCGTGAACTCCGCGACTCAGCCGGCATGCAAGCGCATTCAATTCACCTCCAGATTGGACCCTAACGTTCGCCGAAGCCGGGTTGCTTCTGCTTTCCGTTTTATACAGAGTAGACCATCATGATGCCGAAAGTTATTATGCTAGGTAAAAAATAGCACATACTATTTACTGCGTCAATATATAAAATCCAAATACAAATTAGATTTATTTCGTATACTATTTATGAATATTTCCGAATTGGCGGTATCGATGGGGCGTCAGGTTGTGTCTCCGCTTAAACAAGTCATAGAAGTAGCTAACATTCTCAAGTCCGATTTCCAAACTGATATCCACGATTTCCATACCCGTGTTCAGCAGCAAATTCTCGGCGTAGGAAATTCTTAATTCATTGATATACTGGGTCGGAGACATCCCGAGATACTCTCTGAACATTCTGCACACGTAAGCATGCGATTTGCCCGACAGTTGGACAAGCGCGGCTGCTCCCCGCGTAAATTGTTCTTTCTGTTTCACCTCTCTGCATAGAGCCTTTAACCATTCCGGCTGTCCTGCCGGTTCGAACGGCTCCGCTTCAGCCTTGATGTAGCGGGAGAACAGATCGGTCAAGATGGCTCTTACCTCTGCTTTGATAGCCAGCTTCTTCTCCTGCGGGATCAGACTGAGCTGCTCCAGCCGATACCGCACATATTCCTTCTCCGTTTTGGACAACAAAGTCGACGGCGGCATGGCCGGCTCAAGAAGCCTTCCACTCGGGAATCCCTCTCCCAAGAAAGCAATCAGGTCATCCAGGACCTCCCGGTTGAACGACAAATTGATGAACTGGCAATCGCTATCTGTCGTCTGCTCATAGCAATGCACATCCCGGTCCCGTATAAACACGAGAGTATTTTCCTGCAACAACTGCCGGTTGCTGTTAATGACATGTACAACGCTTCCCTTCAGAATAAGAAACAATTCAAAAAAGTCATGACTATGCATGCCGATCGTATCGCGCACCGAAGCGATCAGCCGGTAATGGGCCTGAATCTCAGAATCAATGCCGTCCGCCGCGAGAAGCTTCAACATTGGCCATCTTCCTCCTTGTTCGTATATGTACATTGATAAAGACAAGTCTTACAATGTCAAACCACCATAATGCATTTAAAATTGGAGCAAGAATTGGGACATAGCTATCCATTAGGATAGAATTGTTATTGAAGCCTGAAAGGAGATTGCCACAAATGAACTTATTGCAACTGCGTCAGCAATTTGAAGCAAACAAACGCATTTATGAAAGCGCCAAGCTTGTTTTCCACGGAGTCGAAGACTTCGATGTCTACAACCCTACGATCCCGTTTGAATGGAACGGCAAGCGCTACATTTATGGTCGCCTGGAAAAACGCCATGAGTGGGCAAGGTCTTGGGTCCGCCTGTTCGAGCAGAGTGGTCCGGATGAGTGGACTGCCGTTCCGGACACAATGATTTATCAGCTTGAAGACCCTTACATTAGCATAATCCACAAACAGCTCATATTAGGCGGTACTCATGTCCGTTACAAGCAGGGACAGCTTGATACTTTCTACGGTTACTTCTACAAAGGCCATGATATTCATGATCTCTTCTACTTCACGACCGGTCCGGATTATATGAAAGACATTCGGCTTGTAGAGCTTCAGGATGGCAGGATCGGTGTCTTCTCACGACCACGCGGAGAAGAAGTACGCAAGGAATTCGGAAGTGAATCTTTAGTTGGATTCACAATCATCAACAGCCTCGACGACCTGTCTCCGGAGGTTATTGAGAACGCCCCCAATATCAGAGGCCTGTTCCATGAGGATGAGTGGGGGGGCTGCAACCAGGCCTACTTGCTTGAGAGCGGGAAGATCGGCGTCATTGGCCATATCTGTTATGCTCAAGGAGATACATCGACCTATATGAACATGGCCTTCGTATTGGACCCGCAGACGAATCAGTTCTCAGAGTTGAAAATCATCGGCACGCGTCCTTGTTATCCCGAGGGTCCCGCCAAGAAACCGCATCTAACGGACTGCACATTCACCGCCGGCATCGAAATGCGTCCCGATGGCAAGGTCAATCTGTACAGTGGCATCGGCGATTGCGAAGTTGGTCGTATTGTCATCGACTACCCGTTCGGGAAGGAAGGCACTCTTGTTACTATCTAAATGAAATACTCAAGCGTCGGGCTGCTGGATTTGCCAGCAGCTCTTTTTGTTGTCCGTTGACGGCGTAGCGGACTGCAGTAAAGCTATTATGTTAAGTTAATGAAAGAGCATACTTTATTTGACCCCATAGTAATACAGACCTGCACAAATTTCAAATATTTTATGTTATTAAGCCCCATTATTACTTAATTTTCGAGAATCTCCTGCTTATTTGATAATAATCCATCTAAAACACACTCTAAGTACGTATACTTTTTAAAACGATATACGCTATAATTGAGGAAATGTCGATATGAGGTGAACTTACTTGAGCAAGAAGGATTTGACTCTGACAAAGTACCAGATGGTGAAAGACTATGTCTTATCCCAGATTGAGAATCAGGAATTTACAGAGGAAGACCGGATTCCTAGCGAGTCGGAATTTTCCAAGCTGCTGGATGTCAGCACTATCACTGTGCGCAAAGCTCTGTCAGAGCTGGTGAACGAGGGCGTGATCTACCGTATCAGAGGTAAGGGGAGCTTCGTCGCCAGTCAAGCGGCCGTCCCGGAAAAGACCTCGAATCTGGTGGCTTTCGTCATTTCTGGCGTCGAACTGTACGATAGTTCGTATATGCAGATCATGAGGGGCATCCAGTCCTTTCTGGGCAAACATGGCTGCAAGCTGATCATTGAATTCGTGGAAAATGACTTCGAACAGGAGTGCGAGCTCGTTCTGGGGCTGATTCAAACGGAACTAAGAGGATTACTCATCTATTCCTCTGATCCCGAAGCTGCAAAGGGCTATCTCGGGGAAATTCGAAAAAAAGCGATCCCATTCGTTATGCTTGACCGTTCGCCTTCCGGCTATCCTGTCAACGTCGTCACATGTAATAACCACGACGGTGCTTATGAAGCAGTAGAATACTTGATACAGCAAGGTCATCGACGAATCGGATTTGCGGCTTACGACTATCATCTGAGTCCGGAGATTGACAGATATAACGGTTACCGCAATGCCATGTTGAATGCGTCCATTCCAATCTCCGAGTCTCTCTTGTTCCTGGATAAGGAAATGGACCACTCTGTGCTTGCACACCTGATACAAAGCGGGGAGCTGACTGCACTTTTCTGCGCGAACGATAAGCGGGCCCTTGAGGTCATAGAACGGCTGACCGCAATTGATATCCGTATCCCTGAACAAGTATCCCTAATCGGCTTTGACGATTTCGAAAGCTCCAAGTTCGCTAAGGTCGCCTTGAGCACAGTGAAGCAATATTTCGACGTCCTTGGCTATGAGAGTGCCAAGCTGCTGTTCGAAATTACCGAAGGCTCATCTTACGGCAATAAGAAAGTCATGTTGCCTACAAGCTTGGTCATACGTGAGACAACTAAGCGATTTCAGGGTTAATGCAATACAAATATAGCAGACCGCCATCGATCAGTTGAACGCATGCCGAGGCCAGATGATGGCCGATAAAGCCGATATTTCTGAAAACTGTACGCCTCCCCCCCTTCTACGCTAACCCCCTGAGCAACAGCAACTGTCAAGTCTGATGCTGCCCATCCCCTACTTATTATTAGAGAATCAAGTAGGGGGTGCCCCAGTCAACAGCTACACAAAAATTTATAATCTTTTTGATGCACACGAGAGTGAGTTTTTCACAGCCTGAGGACGGCAGTCAATTCCCGAATAGGAGCCATCCGGTGAGATCATCATGCCAAATTTCACACTGAGGATGGCATCTTCGTGCTTTCTTCCTTTCAAAGCTTCAGCAACCAAAAGTTCATTGTCTCCCGAACTATAAAAGCCACCTGTATCTAGAAGCGTAACTCCTGCATCCAGTGCCGCGTGAATCGTGTTAATACTTTCTGTGCGATCCGCCTCTATTTTGCATAATATTTTTCCCAATAGTTAGACTCTCAACTTTCTCAGATCATTGCGGCTTTTGCACCAGAGATAACAAAAAGGCCGGCTACACCCTTATCAGAGTGAAAACCGGTCGTTTTGTAATCAAAACCTGGAGTGTTGCAAGTTCTCTTTTTTGTTGGAAGTACCTGTAACTGGCCAAGAACGACTACCCCTTATCCATGCTCCGGTCACTTTGAGTCTTCAACTCATTAATACTCTCATCACACCAACGTATAAGGCTACTGAATTGTCTTTTACCATAATTATTGGTAATTATCCAGTACTTAATATTCGGGTCATCCGGCTCTTGCTTCAGAAGCCATTCCTCAAGCCCCAAAAAGATCTGTAATGCTTCCTCCAGCTTTTTTTTATGATCCAAAATATGCCCGATAATAATGTCAGTTGAAGTATTACTACCGAAAAATACCTTTAGCAGTAATTCGTTCTTCTTTAGCATCACCATGTGCTCCATTGGCTGGGAGAGCCAATTTTTCAAGAGCTGCTTTCCCTGTTCCGTAATGCTGTATATTTTTTTATCAGGCTTCCCATTCTGGCGCTGTACACGGACTGACACATCCTTATTTTTCAAAAGCTCGGCCAGGCCCGGATAAATCTGGCCGTAATTTTCTTTCCAAAAATACTGGGTACTTTGTTCCATATGTTGTTTAATATCGTAGCCGGTGTGTGGACCTATTGAAAGAATGCCCAGTATCGCAAGCATCGTATTCTCTTTTGCGGATAGTGAAGCCATTGTTGTATTACCTCCTATGGAAATGCTGCCAGAATCAAACGATTAACCCTGAACGGAACTGGCAAGTTAATTATAAAGCATTTCAACATAATGCACACTGATTATTTTATATATTATTATAATATATATTTTTATAATAATTAGTATTGACAAGGGATTCTTCACCGTTTAGATTATAGGTATGAGTAGAACTCTCATTTAGAACCACACTACTTTCTTGGGTATCACCTATAAAAAAGGAGCGAATTATTATGACTATGATTGCAGTTAACTATCCTGAAGGCCGTATTTCCTTAGAGCAACGCCACATTCTTGCCGAAACACTGACAGATGCAGTGCTGGTTCCAGAGGTTGGACAGTTTTGCCCGCCAGCACGTGAAGGTTTCCAGGTTCGATTCTCCGAGTTCTCCACCGGGCATATGGGTATTGGAGGAAAATTAATAGTGGATACACCAGAAAAGGATATCATCCTTATAAACATTCTGGTCATGGATGGAGATTGGAGAAATGAGGTCCGGAAAGAAGTTATTCAGAATATACTATCCAGTTTGGCCCAAGCACTTGATGTGAAGGAGCCGTCTCCAGGCTGGTGGGTATCCTTCCAAGTGATTGATGAAGGAAGCTGGGGTTCCCGTGGTGGAGTATTATCCATACTGGATCTGTTGGATTCAGGTGTCTTTACCAAAGAAAAAGCCGAGTCCATCCGTCAAAATTTTTCGTAATCTGAGTCTCAAAGAAATCGGAATAATCCGCGGAATCGATACTTTTCCAAGCCGTTATTTGGCAATGGATTACGAACGGCGTCAGTCAAGTGATGATCTGACGCTTTTTTAGTTTACCCACCTTTATCAAGGGTTTGGTTGGAGATATGAGCTGCGAATATTATATTTATTATAAGGAGAGATAGTTAATATGGACCAAAAGAAAGGGAATATTTTAAGCTTTGTACTTTTAGGCATTTTGATAATTCTGGAATTTTGCTCAGTACTTATGATGTGGATGGGAGAAGACTATTTAGGTGGCTCAATCCATGCTATTCTAGCTGTCATTTTCTTATTCCTTGGAATGAGAACTATTCGAAATGCAAAAAAAGCACTTGCTGAAGAGAGGGTGGACTACCGATGAATAAAAAGTTATCTAAAGAAAGTATTTATCCTTTACTTTTTATAAACTTATTAATGTTAATCATGATTGCAATACACGATTACGATCATATGCGTCAAGCAATGAATTGGGGGTATAAATTCACCTTACCGCTGTTATTAGTGAATTTTATCGTGTATGTTCCAAACTGGTTATCTTTATTATTAGTATCCAAAGGCAAATTTTTTGGACTAATTACTACAGCAATTAGTGGACCACTTATCGCAATCTCCTTTTTAAAAATTCATCTATTAGGTTCTTGGATTCCTGTTTGGGGACCATGGAATGATTCATTTTTTGTGTTAGGTGCAGATAAGATTAGTTGGACTATTCTTGTTTTGACTGCTGTCGTAGGTGTCTTAGTAGGGATGTATGCGATTTACTTTTTAGGAAAAGAAATTGAAAAAGGAAAAAGGCAAAGTTAATTGTGAACATGGAAAAATACACTTAAGAGCTGACCCAACAAATAATTGATAAAGGAACAATTTATTAGTTAAGTGACAAAAGGAGGATTTTGATAATGAAAATAGGTCTAGTTTTAGAAGGAGGGGGCACTAGGGGAGTATTTAGTGCGGGAGTATTGGATTATTTTATGGAAATAAATTTATACTTCCCATATGTAATTGGGGTTTCTGCTGGGTCAGGAGTAGGTGCGAGTTATGTATCTAGACAGCCAAAACGGATTAAAAACTCTATGATTGACTCCTTAAGAGAAACGAAGTATGTCAGTCTAAAAAATTATTTTAAGACCGGAGATTTATTTGATATGGATATGATCTATGATTATTTTCCGAGGGAACTATATCCTTTTGATTTTAATACGTTTTTTTCTTCCAAGCAAAAATGTATTACTGTTGCAACGAATTGTGAAAATGGACAAGCGGTTTACTTAGAAGAAAAAGAAGATAAAGAACGATTTATGAGGTTCTGTAGAGCATCTAGTAGTATGCCTCTAGTGAGCAAAATTGTACATATTGATGGAATCCCTCTATTAGATGGTAGTGTTTCTGACTCAATTCCGATTCAACGAGCAATAAAGGATGGATGTAAAAAAAACGTTATCATTCTTACACAGAATAAAGGATACTTAAAAAAGTCAGATAAACCATTTAATCTAGTGGCAAAATTTTTTTACAGACAATACCCTAAATTCTATCAAGCTTTAGTTAGTAGAGCATATGAATATAATCGGATTTTAACTTATATAGAACAATTAGAAGCAGAGGGAAAAGTATTTGTATTACGGCCAGAAGTGAAAGTCGTCAAAAGAACGGAAAATGATCCAGACGTATTGACAGAATTCTATCAACATGGCTTTAACGTAGCACAGAGAAATTACCCAGCCTTAGAAAAATACTTGAAAGATTAATGTGTCTATTTGTATTAAAGTAATGACCTTCAGAAAACCTTGCCTGAGGATGGAAATGTGCTGAAACTCTCTTCAAGAAACGGAAAACTGAAGACTTACGAGTTCTAACTTTCTTGTGAGTAAATTCGAATGAAAGCAATCGAGCTCTAAACCTATCCCTCACGGAACATATCGTGCGATACGCAGCTGTCGGCGCATCGCACGTTTATTATGCTTTCTCGATTGCTGCGAAAGAAGACTTTACATGTCACAAGCACTGTATCTTCCCAAGCATAGTATAAATACGGCGGGTATAACCTGATGAGACAGCAATAGGAGGCTTGGTATAATTCCCCCACGACAGCTCCGGATAATTGATTTCACTGTTGATTAAGAACCTCGTATCACCGATTTCACTCCCGTCCATCACCAAAAAATGATCAATGTTTACGTAGCTGTTGTTAGAACCTTCCGCCCTTTCGCCTGTCACTTCAATCCGCAGGATATGCTTGCCGTGGGGCAAATCCTGAATGGAGTACACCAGCTGACGGAAATACTTCTTGTAGCCCCGAGCATGCTTGCCGGCCCGGCTCACACCCAGATCAACACAGACATCCTTCAATTCGCCGTCAATATATACCCTGGCTGTTCCACAAATCCGGTCCAGACTGGAGTACCAGGCTATTCCTGTTCCGGTAAAGGTATATTCACAGCTATCTCCTGCCGTTTTGGACCACATCTCTGTGCCTCCGAGACTGCGGTATTTGGTGTCCTGTGTTAACCAGCTGCCCTTGTAGTCAATATCAGGATTCCGGTCAGATATGAGATGATCCGGCTTAAAGCCCACCTCCATCCGTATGGAATCACTTCCGTCAGACAGAGCGGTGAAGGCCGCGCCGTCCTTCTCCATAGCGGCATAGGCAATAGACGGCTTCATACCCGCAAAATCACGGGTTCCCCGGCGGCCGATATCATATTTGCCGAACAGGGAGGCATCCTTCTCATCCATCTGCCAGCCCCAATCAGGCGGGGAATCCGCCTTGTTCACGCCCTGAGGGTTGAACCTCGGAGTTCTCCCTGTAAGACGGGCCAAATGCCAGTCCGGATATACATTCCACAGGCCCGTTCTTTTCCATGACAAGTTATGCAAATCGCCGGATACCGTAAAGGCAATACCAACTTCGTGATAGCCGCCCGAATGGGAAGTAATACTTGCACCAATCGCAATTTCTCTGGGACTTGGATAAGGCATATCCGTAATCGTATACGACGTTTCCATAAGTCCGTCCGCGTCCACTGACATTACAAAGCGCACCTTCACTTCACCATAACAGCCGTCCAATGTAATCCGGGCATTGCCGTCAGCCATTCCGGCCTCCAGGGTATCCAGCTTCCATGAAGCCAAGTCCAATCCGGTCAAATTCAGAAACGGACCTCCGGTGAGTATAAGGCGGTTCCGGTAATATCCTTCGCTGATCAATCCGGATTCGGCCGAGAAGATCAGAGAAAATTCCTTGCCGCTGATGATTACACTGCCTTCTTCTCTGGTAATGACAGGCTCACCTCCGGTGAGACAGGGCAACTGCAGGGGTGTGGCATTTAATGTATACACCGCTTCCTCTACCTGATATCCGAAAGGATCGGTAAAGGTCAGCTCCAGCGTCGCCCCTGACCGGTAACGGGCAGGAAGACTCAGCAAGCCTTCACCCCGCGGAGGAACGTCAGGACCCTGTATTTCTCCCGACATACCGTCAAGGCTCCAGGTAATGCACAGCTCACTCAAGCAGGTATGATTGAAGCGGTTGTGGATAGTCAGAGCTATGCTTCCGTCCTGATCCCTGGGTTCGCCTGACAGACGTACCGGCGAATATCCTTTGCGGGTATGCCAATATTCTGGCTTCAAGCGCCGCCAGCCATCAATGATCCCCCATGGATAAGTATACGAAGCCTGATCCTGCAATCTAATATCGTCGATGCCAGCCCAAATCGCGCATCCTAAGGCCCCTTTGGTCATCCATACCTTGTCCCAGAATCTGCAGAGGGTCTCCCCCCAGAAATCCCGGACTCCTGGATCGTGCTGAAGCTCACTGCGGTTATAACATGGAATGTGGGTCGATTCATCATGAAGCACAGGCCGTGCTGCCGGCTCATGGCGGCTCCGGTGGAAGCAATCCGTCAAATCAGCGAGGTCACTGTCCCCTCTCTCGTAATGCACACTCCAGATATCTGCCGGGATGTCATTCTCCATTTGTGTAAGCGGATAACTAAAGATGGTCAGTCGTCCGGGGTCCTCCTTATGGGCATAATCGTTCATCAATGCCAGATTCTCCCCCCAATAACTCTCATTGGCCAAAGACCAGATAATTACACTCGGATGAGAACGATCCCGCTCTATCATTTCCGTGAACTGCCCCATAAAACATGCTGTAAATTCGGGATCACTCTGGGTATGCCAAGTGCCGTATCCCAGGAAAGAGACTGCAATCTCATCCTCCACGTACATCCCGTATTGATCGCATAGGTCCAAAAAATATGGGCTGGGCGGATAATGGCTCGTTCGGATAAAGTTAATATTGGCTTCCTTGAACAGACGCACATCCTCTTCCATCAGCTCGCGGGTTAGAGACCTGCCCGTAATAGGGTGAATGTCGTGACGGTTGATTCCGCGGAGCTTGAGCAGCTGGCCGTTGACAAATACTTCATCGCCTCTCTGTTCGATCTGCCTGAATCCGATTGTTTTGACGGCAGTTTCTACACAGCTGCCGTCTACAATCAGTGAAGCTGTAAGGGTGTAGAGATGCGGATGCTCACTGTCCCATTTCAGCGGAGCAAGGATGGTGTATGCACCTATCAAGTCACATTTGGCATTCCCTGCAAGCGGTGCAAGCTGCATCACCTCCCCGGAGGGTGAGGTCAGTTTCATCGCCACGGTCCCGCCTCCTCCAGCAATCATAGCGGAGACGGTAAGGGTTGCATCTGTATAGCTTCCGTCAAACACAGTATCGGCATGCAGGCGGGCAAGATAAGTCTGAGGCACGGTGTAGAGAGCCACCTCACGGATCAGCCCTCCCCGATGAAACGGATTCACCTCCGACGGCTTATCGGTAATCCCTACCACCAGCCGGTGCGCCTGGCCGGGGACGATATAGTCGGTAATGTCACAATCCCAGCTGACAAAACCTCCATAATGATCGCAGATAAAAAACCCATCAATGAACACGCGCGCATAACAGTTAGCTCCGTCAAAACGCAGAAAAACTCTGTTCTGCTCCCATTCTGCAGGAATGTGCAGCTCACGTGCGTATGCGTATTCACTCTCCCCCGCATCAATCTGCAGGGGAACAGTAGTATCTGACCAACCGGAAAGGTCTGCGGCTGGATCAAAAAAGTCTTCCGGAGGGGACATATTTAATTTCCAGTCTCCTCCGCAAAGGCTTACCAGGGAATTTTCCGTGTTACTTATCCGCTGGGGCAGAGGGTTAAGGCAGGGCCGGAGCCAATTGATTTCTTTATTCATGCTGCGTCGCTCCTGACATTCAAATTGAACATTTAGCCCCCGCCGCTTCATTCATTTCCTTCTCCAAAAAAATGATCTCTCAAACGCAAGGACAGATCATCGTCTGACAGCGGCTTACGGTGTGTATTCTCCAGATAGATATACTTCTCCGTTTCCGGCATCAGATAAGCTTTATACCACAGGAAGAAATCCGGGCTGTCACCGTGCATCCGCAGATAACGTCTTAATGTCTCCACATTGTTGATCGTACCCTCTATATTGGTCAGCCAGTCCGCCCTGTAGAACCGCTCCCATTTGCCGTGCTCGGACGCGCGCAGAACATCAAGCCCGCGCCGGTAACTCCAGACTGATTGCGAAGCATGGACAAATGCCTGCGGGTACTGTTCCTTACGGTATGCATCATAAGAACGGCACAGCCAGTAAAAGCCTTCACACCCTGACAGATGGATCGCTCCATGAAAGCGTAAATGATCCTGAGCTCTTTGTCTGTCTTCTGTACCAAGCCTTGAAATAATTTCATCACATCGGTCAAGCCATGCGCTCCAGGTCTCTATGCCGGATGCCAGTTTCTCCTCGAAACTGCGTACCTGCTCCGGAAACGGTGCATCTCCCACCGCCCACTGCAGCTGCGCAAGCGGCTGCCCGCCTTTCCCGGTCAGCCAGTGCCCGATGATTTTGCGTGCCGGGTGATGATAATATTCGTCGCCTGCCTGGTCGTCGTCGTGCGGTCCGTACGCAATGGCTGCATCGGCATAGCTCTGAACCAGCGCCGCCAGATCAGCGTGGAAGTTCGAATAGTAACTGCCGATGAAATCCCGTAAATGCCCGCTGACATCAATGCTGCCGGTGTTCCACAGCTCCCGGATCACATCGAGCATATAGACATGCGGCCGGATATTGCCACAGTTAAGCAGCACATATTCGTGCGCTCCGGTCTTGAACGCTTCTTCCACTTCCTGTTTCAGAAGGGCGGCAGGCCCGGGGAACATCGTCAAATGATTGGAAGCCTGCAAATCATGAAACGTGACATGGTAATAAATTCCGTGCTTCCCTTGGTCGCTGGCCGCTGGCAGAGAAGGTACTCGCTGATTGAGATTGCCGTGTCTGCGCGACACCATTTTTCCATACCCATTGTCGGCCCATACCTTGATGACATCATCCGGCAGTTCGATATGGCCACTTTTATACAGCTCAGCAATTTCCCCATACAAGGCGACGCTGCATACCGGATTCCGGACCGCGCTTCGTATCATGTCATACTGCTTCCGGACCACCTGCGCAATCATCGCGCCGCGTTTCACAGGGGTATCGAAGGCTGGATCCTGCTCCCAGAATGGCTGATCGCCTTGTCCCCTGAAGGACAGTACCCAGACGACATTCTTATCCTTCTGCTGCTCAATCGCTTCCGCCCATAATGCTTCAAACAGCTCCGGATGCTTCCGATAGCTGGCTTGTTTGCCCGGATACGCCCGCAGGAACATTTCGGCCCCGAGTGGCTCGGCATGATGATGCGTCAACCAGAGGCCCATTTCAGCAGCAATCTCATAGTGAACACCATGCCGGGGCAGATCCGTACCCGGAATAACCATATTGCCTCCGCAGCGCAGAAGCGCTTCAAATACCGGCTCCCACACCTCCCGCGCAGGAGGATAAGGCTCCTTCCAGCCGATCAGGCAGACCTCATCGTTAACAAACCAGCCCCGGAAGCGCACCTTGGAAGGCATTGAATGATAAGTCTCGCAAGGGATCTCAATCACTTTCCGCCGTTCAACCGGCTGGTCTGCCCAGAACCAGAAGGGCGTGATGCCGAGAAATTTGCGGCTGAATTCCAGGATGCCATAGACGATCGCCAGATCATCATAGCCTATAATGTCCATCCGTCCTCTACTTCCATCTGATTCGAAGAGAAACGCATAGGCTTCCGGAAGCTGAATTTCCTCATCCAGAGCTGTAGCATACCGAATATAAAGATCTGCCTGCTCATTAGTTCCACCATTCAATAGAGGCTTCTCGCCCAGAACCGTCTCCAGATCGCGGTCCAGCATCCGCAGCGCATGCTGGACCGGCCGGGTTGGCTCCATTTCCAGGTGAATCTGCAGTTGTCCCTTGAAACGCAATACATTTGCAGAAGCATTCATCGTATGGTCTTGGAGCCGGTGATACGGAACATCTCCGTTCGTCTTCATAACCCTGATCTCCTTCAGTCTAGTTTAGATCGGAATAACCGTTATCCGTAATTATCCGCGTTCGGATTGCCCGCAACCACGGACATTTCCTTGGCGGCAAACAAACTTTCTGTGAAGTCCTCCGTCCATTCTGCCCCGGGAGTGAACCGGTCTGAAGAGCAATAGTTCAGCAATGAGTGCAGCAGCTGTCTGGCTTCCGGCCGGTCCATCTGGCTCCACAGGTCAATGGAACAGACCAGCAGCTTTCCGCCAGACACCTTCGCTTCAAACACAATCCCCAGCTTATGCTGTCTGGCCACGTTGTCGATGACCTGAACGATAGGCCGGTAATCCGCCGCCGAATCGTCCAGCACTATAGCCCGGGAATGCCTCATCAGATGCCACCACTGCCACTGCGCATGCGCAGCTGTCGGAAATGCCTCCAGCGCAGGATGGTCCCTATCACAATACAGGCCTAACGTTCCGGGAGGACCGTACTTTTTGAACATCGGATAGCACCAGAAGTCGGGGATGAATGTCCCTTCGGGACCGCTCCCGAATGAGCCCTGAGCCGGAGGAATAAGCAGCACAGTCCTGCCGCTACGCAGCTCGCGCCGCGTGTTCTCATCGAAAGCATCCGCAACTACAACCGGTGCTGGAATTGAAATATCCAATAAATCAGGATAGATCCATAACGAATATTCATTGTTATACGCTGTTCCTTCAATACTGAGCTGAAGCGTCCATTTCTCTGCCTTGGAAATGGCAGGAATGCGGAATTCACACTCCCCGGCAGACCACAGCCCGCCTTGGGGAATAGCGTCTGCTGTAAGCCGCCCTTCTCCGATCTGTCCGCCATCAGCGCCTGTGATAGACCAGATTACTGCAGCATCCGTAAGCGGCTCCGGTCCGTAATTAGCGATTTCCCCCTGCCAGAGAATGCTCTCGCCTTCCGTCCACACATACCGGTGCAGCCGGGCTAAAGGCACCACTTCACTGCAAAACCGCCGCCACTCTTCAGGAGTAATAATTCCCTTGGGTTCCATGAAGGCGTCCAGCATACCTACAAACGCTCCCCCCTGACCAGGGAAATCCTGCAAATCGAGCAGCTGAAACCCAGCCATCCCTGGTGTACGTAGGGCTGCCTCAATCTCCTCACGGTAGCATAAAGCGGCGAGGCGGCCGGAGGCGGCATGCAGATTGTCTGCCTGTTCAAGCAACCCTGAAGAAGCACTCAGGCTCCGGAATCGTATCAGATGTTCCGGCTTTAGCACTCCCTGGTATTTGTCAATCTCCCGGAAGTCAGGATACACCTGGTATTGCCCGACCTCATGTCCGATTACCGGGAGCGAAACCCCGCGGATTTCCTCGCGGTAATCCTTACGGCCGGAGGGCGGGCTGTTGTTGATGAAGCCGCGTGTCGGATGGGGCGTTGCCCCGCGGACATGTTTCCCTCCATATCCGGCCTTCTTCACATTCCAGCTCCCTTCAGTCCAGAAGGTGGTCCAGTAATCCGAGTTGCCGGGCAACCCCGCATGGAGGAAGAAATTATTGGAGCCGATCGCATACAGCTTGCCCGGGTCCCAGCTGCGGGCCTTTTCTACTAGCGCCTCCATCCGTTCCATCGACCCTGCCAGCTCATTGCCCCAGGCAAACATGACAAATGACGGGTGGTTGCCGTACGCTTCTATAATCCGGAACGTCTCTTCCGAGAAGTACTGCCATTCTTCATCATTTTGAAATGCTGTTCCGGGGTCCCAGAACGGGAGCTCCGGCTGCAGATACATGCCGCTCTGATCAGCTGCTTCAAAGGCCGCCCGCGGCGGGCACCAGGAATGAAACCGGTAATGGTTAATACCGTAAGCCTTCGCTGTCCGGAATACTTCCAACCAGGATTCCTTCTCCATAGGGGCGTATCCCGTTAACGGGAACACACAGGCGTCATGCTTGCCTCTGAGAAACGTAGTTCTGCCGTTCACTTCAAATTGGGTTCCCGCAACGCCAAACGTGCGAATGCCAAGAGGCACCGTTAACTCATCTGCTGTAGCCCGCTCCCGGTATGTCCCCTCCAGAACAGCATGTACTGTATACTGCACCGGATTGAATTCGTCCCAGTATTCCAATGCATCACTTGCAGGAATGATAAACGGAATTTCCCTATCGCAAGAACCCGCTTCCAGCCGGAAAGGAATTTCTCCGCCGACATAAAGCTTGCTGCCTGCGGAATCCAGGATGCTAAGGGATAACCGCCCTTCAGCAGTGCCATCTGCGGGCTTGCTGATGACGGCTTTGCCTCGAACCTCCCCTCCCCTTTGAGGATACAAGCGGATCTGCCCGATCCGCAGCGGTTCTACGGCGGTAAGCTCGATATCGCCGAGGATACCGTTCCAGTTCGTCTGTGTATGATCCGTTGCCATATGCGAATTAAGGATGCTTTTCCAGCTCATAATTCCTGAGGCATTATCCACAACAACAGAGAGGACATGCTGCCCCGGATCGAGATAGCCGGTTACATTATACAGCTGTGGTGTTGACAGTGTGTTGCAGCTGCCTGCCTGTATCCCGTCGATCCAAAGCTCCGTTCCCCGTGTCCGCTCCATTCCGAAGAAGAGCACTTTGTCCCGCCATTCCTCTGGAATCATCACCCGGCGTTCGTAACGGGCACGCCCTTCATACGCATGCTTACGGGTCAGATGCTCGGAGGAAGCGCTCGGTACAAGCCCCAGCCCATGTTCGTCAAGCGTTCCTGGTAATGTGATTTCCCTGGATATCGTCTTTCCCGGTTCATTCCAGTCTTCAAGCGTGGCGCTCCAGCTGCCGTTCAAACCCATTATTTGCCTGCTATTCATCATCCACTCATCCTTTCAATCCCGTCGTGCTGATCCCTTCTACGATATAACGCTGGAATACAAAGAAGATAAGGATAGGCGGAATGAGCGATAGTGTAGCCATCGCAAACATGGCTGACCAATCCGTACCGGAGCTCGGATCTGCGAACAGACGGAGTGCAACGCTGATCGTATACAGCTGTGGTCTGCCTAAATAAATCAGCGCGCCGAAGAAATTGTCCCAGGACCAATAAAATTCGAAAATGGCGGTTGTCACCAAAGCCGGCTTAATCAGCGGCAGAATGACCCGTGAGAAGATGCCGAACCGGCTGCAGCCGTCGATTTTGGCCGCTTCATCCAGCTCATAAGGAATGGTGCGGATGAACTGCAAGAGCAGGAAGATAAAGAAGGCAGACCCGAAAAATGCCGGGACAATCAAGGGCAGGAACGTATTGACCCAGCCCATCTTATGAAAAATAATATACTGTGGAATCTGCACAATCTGTCCCGGCAGCAGCAGAGTCAGCATCACGGTTCCGAACCAGAAGCCCTTCAGTTTAAACGGTATTCTGGCAAATCCGTAAGCAATCAACGAGCAGGAGACAAGGGTTCCCACTACCACTGAACATACTATAATGATAGTATTTTTGAAAAATGTCCCGAACGTGATTCCCGCAAATCCCTGCCATCCGTTTGTATAATTACTGAAGTCCCAGCTTCTAGGGATCAGCGATTGCGCACTCACAAAAACTTGGGAGCTCTCCTTAAACGAGCTGGCGACCATCCAGACCAGCGGGTACAGCGAGACGATCCCGATGATAAGACACACTAGCTGGATCGTCAGCTTACCCACACTAAACTTTGAATTTTGTATCATAATGACTATCCTTTCGACTCGTAATGTACCCATGAGGACGACGATTTAAAGACAAGCGCGGTCAGAACCGCAACAATTACCAGCAAGAAGCAGGACAGCGCCGCAGCATACCCCATATCCAGGAATTCAAAGCCCTGCCGGTACACATAGAGCTGGTAGAACAAGGTCCGGTCCAGCGGTCCGCCTGACGTAATGATAAGTCCCTGGGTAAACGTCATAAATCCGCCAATGATTTGCATTACAAGATTGAACAGGATGACCGGAGTCAGCAAAGGAAGCGTAATTTTCACAAACCTGTGGAACGCATTCGCACCGTCAACAACCGCCGCTTCATAATAGGAATCCGGAATGTTCTTCAGCCCGGCAAGAAAAATAATCATCGGGGAACCGAACTGCCAAATGGCCATCAGTATGAGCGTCCACAGTGCAGTATCGGGATTGGCAATCCATGATGTGTTCGGGCTGGTGCCGGTTAAAGCTCCAATGATTCCGTTGACAGCCCCATTAAGTCCAAACAGTTGTCCCCACATTACCGCTACCGCTACACTGCCTCCAATAATGGAAGGTACATAGAATGCTGTCCGATACAGTCCCACGAACTTAATCTTCATGTTCAGCAGCATTGCAATGAACAAGGCGAAAACAAGGCGCAGCGGGATCGCTGTCAGGACATAGAAGAACGTGACTTTAAGACTGGTTACGAATTTCTCGTCCACGGTGAACATGCGGATAAAATTATCCAGCCCGATCCATTTGGGTGTTGATATGAGGTCGTAATTCGTAAAGGAAAAGTAGAATAATGCCACGAACGGAATGGCCGTAAACGCGATAAAGCCAATAATCCAAGGTAAAATAAACAGATAGCCGGCTCCGTTCTCATAACCGCCTGCTTTTGCGACTTTTTGTGCCATTATTTTCACCACACCTATCTACGGCCGGCTTGCTTAATCGTAATCAAGAGCCGGCCGCTTTGTTTGTCACTGCTTATGCTTGGCCACTATAGCTGCTGCATCCTTCTGCAGCTTCTCATATGCATCCTGGATCGAAATCTGATCGTACATAATCTGCTGTTCCAGATCAATCATGAGCGTATCAATTTCCGTAGCCCCGGCCGGAGCTGGCGGGTCGAGCGGGCCGCTATGCTCAGCTACGATTTCCATATAATCGGCTACATTCTTCATTTCAGGTTCGAACTGTTCCATCAGGGCAGCGCGTACGGTACTTGAAATCGGCATCCCTCGGTTCGCATTCAGCACTTTGTTCGCTTCAACATCATTAATGAAGTAACTGATAAACTTTGCCGCTGTTTCTTTGTTGGCGGAATTTGCAGCGATGGAGAAATGCAGACCTGGCCGCACATCCATCGCCTTCTCAGAATTCGGTCCAGGCATAAGAATCATCTTAAGCGGCCGTGCTGCCGCTTTTGCAATTCCGGGATACTGGTTTGTATAGCCAACCATCACAGCAGATTGGCCCTTCACGAGGAACGATTCCTCCGGATTTTTTACTGACATGGAGGCGTCCATCTTCGGAATAAGGCCTTCCTTGGCCCATTCCTGACGGTAAGTAAAGAAATCAGTGTATAATTTCTCATCAAAACCGATTCCTGTATCCTCAGCATTTACGGTCTGATCGAACTGGCGGGCATAATAAGGCAAAGTGAAGGCGATATTGAACAGGTCGTCTGCCCCATATGCACCGGTGGTCTCCTTCAGCTTTTTCAAATCTTCATACAGTGCTTCCCAGTTTGCGTAACCGTTTTCAGGAACGGTAAGGCCTGCTTTTTCATAAGCGGCAGGGTCAACGATCATGACTCTGGCGTTGACACCAAGAGGAATCCCGTACATTTTGCCGTCCGAGCCTTTACCGCCGGACAGCGTGCTCTCCCCAATCTCCGAAACATCAATCAGACCTTTCTCGATATAACCGTCCAATGGCTCAACCAACCCTTTATCAACAAACTGATTCGCATCGCTGGCGCCTACATAAAACTGAAAAACATCAGGCATATTGTTGGAAGCAGCGAGCAAGGTGAGCTTTTGGTAATACCCGTCGAATCCCTGATATTCCGGCGTGAAGGTTACTCCAGGATTGGCTTTGGAGTAGAGGTCGAGAACCTCGGACGTTAAATTATGCCGATCCTGATTTCCCCACCAGATCACACGGAGATTGCCTCCTGCTTCCTGCGTACTGCTGCTGCCGGTTTCTTGTGCAGGTTGTGTCGTTCCGCTTGGCTCAGCCGAGTTGCCCCCTGAACATCCGGCAAGAGCAAGGATACAGGTCATTGCCAGGATCATCGTCATGGAAAAGCGTCTCTTCATTAGTTAGCGCCCCTCTAATTGTTGTTTTGGTGAACGTATTTGTGTTGTCCGGGCCCGGATAGGTACAAACCGTCTCTATATTTAAAATACATCTCTTTGCTAATCTCCAACATGGAAAAAACAGAGGTTTTTCTTGAAATAAATCGAGCTTTTGCAACTCACCGTTCCTGTGCCTCCCTGCTGCGCATATACTCTGTTGGCGTCATGCCGGCGTATCTCTTGAACAATTTGGAGAAATATTGAGCATCCTCAGGATACCCCATCATCACGGCAATATCGTAAATTCTCAGATCCTTGTCCTGCTCCATCATCCTTTTGGCTGACTCCATCCGCAGCTGAACCAAATAATTGGAGAATTTGCTGCCCATTTTTTTGGTGAACATTTTCCCCAGATAATCTACATTCACATACAACAGCTCGTTTCCGATCCACTTTAACGATAAATCAGGATTGCCCAGATTATTTTCTACAATCCGAAGCACCGAGTCGATTAGATCATTCTGCCGTTTGGCCGCCCAGCCTGAATTCCGTGCAGCCAGCTCCAATGCCGTTTTCTCCAGCAGCTGAAAAGCTCCGCGAAGGGAGGCCATATTGTACAGCTTCGGAATATCGGCCACATATTCGTCCAGTCCCCCATCACTTTGGCGGATCACGGTCAGGAACAGATCCAGGCATAATTTTCTGGCTGCAGCCGCATCGAACAAACCGTTCTCCAGCCATCTGCCCGCTTCAGTAATGGTTTCCCTCACCTCTGCGGGATTGCCTGTACGAACTGCCAGCGCCAGCCGATCCGATACATTTGCCGTGTCCACGGGAAGCTCCCGTTCGGCATCCAGCACATCCTGCGGAGTAACGATATATCCTTCTTGAAAGGATATGCCGAAGCTCAGACAGCGCCTCACCGTTTCGTACATCGACCGGATGGTGGTGAATCCCCCTTCATTGCTGATGGCAACAAATATTTCAAACTTATAGTACGCTTTGTAAATCCGCTGAACCTGCTTGACCTTCTCTGACAGCCGTTCGAAATCAACCGCCTTTACAAGCAGCAGAACCTGGTCCCGCACCACTGTCGTTAAATAGGCTCCCTCATCTTTGAACACTTCTTCGGCAATGTTTCTAAGCGCAAATTTGTGAATATACTCCGTTTCTTCATGGAGCGTAAATAACACCAGCTTGAACATTTGCTGCTCAATCATGAACAGGTCCATAAAATAGTCACAATCCTGCTTATTGTACATTCCGGTGAGCACAATATCCCGTAACAGCTGCTCTTTTACGTGAGGCAGCACTTTCTTGAAATCATTCTGCAGCCGTTCCACAAAATGCGCATGCTCCGCCCGCCCTTTCAGTTCAGCGGCTACTTTATGAAGCACTTCCAGAATCTTCGTCTCATTGGACGGCTTCAGCAGATAATGCTTCACTCCCTGAGCCATTGCCTCACTCGTATAGTCATATTCGCCGTAACCGGACAAGACTATATACTCAGTATGCGGCGACTCCTCCTTAAGCTGCCTGATTAATGACAGTCCGTCCATCATAGGCATGCGAATATCCGTAATCACAATGTCGGCAGGCTCACTGCGGAACCGCTCCAAGGCCTCCACCCCGTTGTATGCGGGCTCAAGCAGCTGAAACCCGTTCTTCTCCCATGGGATCAGGCTGGAGATTCCCTGCACCACCAGTTCCTCATCATCGACAAGCAGTACTTTATACATATGTGTTTCCTCCTCTTGGTATCGTGATCCGGACACTGGTTCCTTTGCTAATCTCACTTTCAATCCCGATGCCATAACCCTCTCCAAAAGCAAGCTGCAGTCTCTCGTGGATGTTCCGCAGCCCGATCCCTGTTCCTTTCGCTTCATAATCCAGACTTCTAAGGCTCTCCAGATAAATTTTGTCCACGCCGGGACCATCATCACTAACCACAAACACAAGCTCTTCCCCGTTTCCAGTGGTTTCGGAGTGAATCGTAATATGGCATACCCCAGCCATCTGGTCTACGGCATGATACACCGCATTCTCCACGATCGGCTGCAGCGCAAACTTAGGGATTTGGCTGTCGAGCGCATCGCTTGGTATATCCACTCTGAAATCGATCCGCTTGCCATAGCGCACCTTCTGGATATACATATAGCTGTTAATCAGCTCAATTTCCTCGCGTACGGTCACCATGGTCCGTTTGTTATCCATGGCCCCGCGGAGCAGCTGGCTCAAGGATTCCACCATCGTTGAGATGACCTCATCGCTGCGCATGCGGGCCATCCAATTGATCGAATTGAGCGTATTGTAGAGAAAATGTGGGTTAATCTGAGCCTGCAGCGCCCTGTATTCCGTATCTTTAATCACGATTTGCTTCTTGTAATTCTCATCAATCAGCTGCTCGATATTTCGGATCATGCTGTTAAATCTTTTGTGCAGATAGCCTATCTCGTCCATTTGGGAGGCCGCGCGGATATCCAGCAGGGAAGCGCTGAAATTGCCTTTTTCCGCGCTGCGCATCTGCCTGGCCAGCTGATTAATCGGCCGGGTGAACCTCTTGGCGAATAAATAGCTGATGGAGCAGGCGATTACAACTAACAATGCGGCAATGAGCCAAATCGTGTTGCGCAGTGCTTTTTTCTCCTGAAACACATCATCGTAGGGAATAAGGCTGATATATTTCCACCCCGTCGCCTGAGACTGCTTGTACGCGAGAAAATAAGATTTTCCGGCGATTTGCTGAACAAAAGAACCGTAATTGCCTGTCAGTGCAATGGCTCCCGCATCAAAGCTTTGGATGCTTTCTGCCGCAGGCCGGTACAACACAACCGAGTCGGAAATAACGAATAACTCTGTCGCTGTACTTGATGCAGGCCGGAAATGGCGCTCCACCAGCTTTTGGAAATCAATCTGAAAAATCAGTGTTCCCAGCGGCTCCAGAATCGGTTCGTAAATAGAACGGACTTCTCTTGCCAGAGTCAGTCCTTCATCTTTATTCTCCGGTTCGATCCAGACTCCTGAGCCTTCACGTTCGTGTGCAGTACGGACAATCCCGGCAATTTGTTCCTCCTGATTGGTCACTCTGTTCTGCCCGACAAAAAATTCGTATCCGCTCGTATTCAGGAACCGGATGGAGGCAATACTCTCTTCCGAAAACATATACTGCATGATCTTATTCTTGAAATCTGTCGTTCTGACCGAACGCTCGTACGAGGAAATCCCTCCTTGTATGCTGATCAGCTGCTCCTGAATTCTGGAGTCAAGCGCCATATTCATTGACAGCTTCTCGATATTACCGATCTCATTTTCAATGCCGGAGACCGACAGATTCATGGCGCGGGAAGCCTGCTCGTACAGCATCTCATCATAGGTTTTAAAAGAGATTGTTGTGACCACCAGAAATCCGGTGCACACGAGCGAGATAAGCAGCAGCATAAAAAACACCAGCCGGTGAAAGATTTTCATTCGTTTGATTATGCCAAGCATGGGAATATCTCCTTTGCAGTCATCTTTTGAAATAGCGCTTTCATAAAATTACAGCTGTCCGCCTCGAATTGATTACTAAGTATGAAAACCGCTACGTACTTTGTCAAGATTGATCTTATTAACTCAAAGAACGACTCATCCGTAGATATGTCAATTTGTATTGGTATAATGGAATTAAAGGATGGTTTGATAAAAAACGTTATCATTCTTACATAAAACAAAGGATATTTAAAAAAGTCAGGTAACCTGACCAGGAGACGATCTATCGTTTGTTGACCCATTCCTTTCATAAGGATTGACTAAATACTCCCCCTTTCACTCAAACGTAACGGAGCAAGGTAAGGGGGAGTACTATTTAGCATATCATCTATGGGGATGGATATTCATGCCAGACGACTCCAGAGATTGGTTCTCCCCCTCAGCAATGACACCAGACAGATTACTGATCTCATGGTGAGTAGAAATAACATCTTTATACCAATAGAACGGGTCGATTTGCCATCCCAACGTTATTTCTACATCATTGGGTTTGCATGTATTTGGATAAGTCGTTAACTTAGTAATCATACAACCGATTTGACTTCCAGGAATTTTTTCATGGCATAATTTGTAGCTAAGGATGAGGCAATTGAATTGATGATGAAGAGCTTAATAAATAATCTCTTCCTCTTTCCCTTTAACGAACTCCCCATAATATACTTTATAATTTTAAATTTGTTCGATTATTTCATCTGCGACTTTTATGAACTCTATTGGCACCGGCATCCTGGACCGAAGCATGTCAAGACAGAGCGAAAATTCATGTCACTCCTCCAAATTCAAGATATGAAGGGCAGTATTCCTCCCCGCATCAGCGCCAGTGATATTATAAGCTTTCTGCGTGTAGTGGAAGGCATCTGACATCTGACCCTTCGCTGCCATCTCTTCGAATTTGGCAGACACTAGAGTGGTGTTCGCATATTCCTTGCACAGCTCTGTTTGAGCCGCTTTAATTGGGTTATATAGCGCCGGCTGGTCTCTGTTGTTGCCGGTTCTGATGAGATAACAATGTTCAAGTCCGGCAGCAAGCATAGCCTCTATCATCAGGCTAAGCTTGAATTTATACTCCGCTGCACTCATCCCGAGATCACCGTCGGTCTCTCCCTGACACCAGACCATAAACTTATGCTTCACGCAATATCCGCTGCGCTCAAGATAACGGTCGGCTAAGTGAAAACGATCGATGGCATCATTCAAGAATGCCCCCTCCGGCTGCCATTGATTAATGGAAGTACCGCCTTTGGAACAAGATACGCCTACAACAGGCCGGCTGGTTAGTTTGTAGTATTCTATAGCAAAAGCCGAAATCATCGACCCTGTTTTAATCGTTTCCGAAACGCCGCCCGCAGCATTATTCTCATTCACCCCAAACGGCTCCATAATCTCATATAACCTTGTGGGGTCAGACATCGACCTGAATTCATACCCTGTTCCGGAAGGAACAACGGGGGCTTGCTCCGCTGTCCCTCTTCCTGCCATATTCGACTGTCCCATGAACATAACTAAATCTACTGTTTGTTGGTTCACTGATTCATTCATATTGAGCGACACTCCATTCCCCTCCGTAATCAATTTACAGTATGATTATACTCCCGCCTGGTTTAAGCGAGGTTGTGCTATAATGTAGCTAAATTGCGGTTTCAAGATTGCAAGGAGGGCATTATGCCGAAGATCATCCAGCCCCTTAACCTGGGAGCGAACGCATTTTTCTTAAAATATAAAAAAGAAACACGAAATGAGCATTGGCTGATGTCACATGCTCATCAGGGTTTAGAGCTCCTTTATATACATGAGGGGACGGGTACTGTAACCCTAGAGAGCCAGCAGTATGTGCTGCGTCAGAATACACTCTTTTGTTTCCAACCTTATCAACTGCATAAAGTTGATGTCCCCGCAATGGAGGGTTCCACTTACATCAGAACAAATCTCACCTTTGATCCCCACATCCTGGATCCTTATCTACAGCCGTACCCCCAATTGCAGGCTTTTTTGCAGAGCCTCATGAAAGGTTCACTCCAGCAACAAGTGTTTACAGTTTGCGAAGACCAAACTTTAGAAAATTTATTCACGAATTATAACAACACCCTGACTCTCTCCGGCGGCGAGCCGAGTGTAGAAGACCGGGTGCTGTTCCTCATCTCCCTGCTGAAGCACCTTCAACAACACGTTTTTGGAATTCACGAAGGGAATTCCCCCTTAGACAAGAGCTTAGGCCACGTTGAGAGAATAGTGGACTGGATGGAACTGTATTTCAGATGCCCCTTATCACTGGAGTCACTGTCCCAGGAGCTTCATTTATCTCCGTTTCATATTTCCCACTTATTCCGGCAGCATACCGGTATGACTTTGTCTGAATATCTGGCTGGCCGCCGTATTCGTGAAGCATGTGCATTGCTGGAAAATACAGATACCTCAATTAGGGAAATCGGCCGCATCGTCGGCGGCTTCAGTGCGCCGTATTTTTCTCAGCTGTTCAAAAAGCATAAGGGCTTAACACCTAATTCTTATCGAAAGGCAGTCAAGGAGATATACAGTAAGAATTAAGTTACAGTTTACAAACCAATATAATAACCGCAACGGCCGCAGCAAAATTAAACAAGCTGACACCGGTAGAGTACCGTTGCCAGCTGGCAGCCCAGGGTTTTTTTCACATGATAAAACTCAAATTATTGGTCAGCAAATTCCCTCTATTGAGTCCCTACTTTAACCCCTAGTTCTCCCTTGCATAAGCCTTATAAGCTATTCTACTCTTGGTAATATCATGAACATAATTATAATTGCTGTCGGTTGTGGCAATATCAAAATCATTATAAACTCCTCCACAAATATATACGGTATCCCCGGCGGACGCTACTGATGGCGCTTTCATAATGCATTTAAAAGGTGCATTTTTGGTCCCTGAATTGCTGTCACTGCCGGTTGGAGAAATGTAATAGCTACACAGACTTTAGAGATTTGACTTGCAGAAATAGACGCAGATGTCATTGATTTCACCATAATTTCGCCTCCGATTATATTTATGGAATATAAAAATCTGCAAGCTGTTTATCTGTCAGTGGATACCCTGGCTGATCTTCAAATTCCATGACATATGCTTTCAACGTCTCATCAGGTTCAAGCGTCAAGTCCGTTGTGAAGGTTACAATTTGTGTGCCTTCAATTGTATTATCGATTTGCTCATTTGCATAAGCAGTACCTTTCAGTTCGCCATTAGCCTTATATACTTCTACTATTCCCCGGCCATAGGTAGTAAGGTCACCTTGCTTTGTCACTGACATGGATAATACTTTACCACTGTCATCCATATACACGTTGTTAATCACTAACGGATAAGAAACTGGAGTTACATACGGCTGGGGGTAAGCGCTATTCGGTGCATGCCCCAAACTTGTAATGGATGCAGGAACCGTATATGGAGTTTCATCTCTTACCCCTCTCAGTAAACCTGCTAATACTTTTGCCTGTGGTGTTTGAGGATCTGCATGAACTATAGCTTCTGCACCCTCAAAGAACATTTTGGCAAAATGATCCACACCTGCATCATTCGGATGTGTGCCGTCTACGCTTCCACCCTGTACTCCCCTGAAATAGTAATCCGTACTTGTAGCCTCTTTCCCCAAAAGCTCGCATAGCTGAGAATACCATGCCAGCGAAGGGCCATTAAGATCTACAAAGGCAATATCAGTCGAACCAATAGCCACTTTTTCTTCTACATATTGCTTACCGATCGCAGAGAAGCCGTCTAAAGTAGAAGTCCATTTATTTGTAGCTGCAGTGTATTGATAAGCCCGGTGGCGGTCGATTGGACCTACAACAATGAACTCGGCTCCCTTACTATGCACATAGTCATAATAATAGGAAATACCATTATAATATCCTGTTGGACCATCCGTTTTATGATTATGGCCAAACTCAAAAAATACATAATCGCCCGGCTGAATACGGTCTTTAAACTGATCTGGTATGGAGAGCATTATGGAATCCCTCCGATGAATATACAGATTATTATAAGCCCGCTATGTTTATGAAAGGTTGTGCTATAATATAGCTAAATTGCGGTTTCGAGATTGTAACGGGAATCATATAATCATATATAAAAACATTACAGGGTTAACAACATGATTGCATATGCATAGGGCAGCCAATCACAATACATAATCAGCTGCCCCCTGTAAAGTATATTCTTTCATTAATTCACAATTTTACTTTTGGACCTTTACGGTCATCTTCAAGGTTTTGGTTTCACCCGCCGGATTACGCAACACGGCTTCGTATTCATAGATTCCCGGAGCTTTACCGGATACCACAGTTACTGCAGATTGGGCTCCTGGCGAGCGGGCTTCCAGCGTTTGCGTTTCTACCAATGTTCCATTCTCGTAAAGCACGTACTCTGTAGCGTTCGTGCCCCACCACAGATTCATGCTGACGTTATAATTACCGTCTCCGTCCCAATTATCGCTTGAGAGCACTGCCTGCCCCGGTGACGCGTCCATGACAGCTACAGTCAGCGGAGAACTCTTCGTCGTGCCCAGCGAATTGCTCAGTTCCCCGGTATAGACATAAGTGCCGTTCTTCTTGCCTGTAATGTCGATTCGTGCAGATTGTGCCGATGGAGACTGGTCCGCCAGCGGGATTTCCTTAATCAGAATTCCGTCCTCATACAGCTTGAACCGGGTTCCATTGTTGCCCCACCACAGATTCATGGTAACCGTGTAATCCCCGTCTTTGAGCCCAGTATCATAGCCGTTATTATCGGATAATACCGGAGTTCCTGGAGCACCGGTCGCCGGATCAGGATTTGTGTTGTCAGCAGCTTTAGCCGTAAATGTAATCGTAATAGCCGAATCGGCATAGTTGTCACTCTTAACCGTTATCACCTGTGTAGCAGTGCCAGAGGCCTTTGCATTTCCTTGATAGGACAGTGTAGTACCGGAAAGTGCGGGATTTCCGTTTAGTATGCCTTCTGGATCGGTTAATGCTCCAAGCTCATAGATTACATTGGTAACGCCTGACGGTTCGCCGGTAATGGTACTGATATCCAAGGTGCCCTCGCTGGTGTCTGCAGCTGAAATATCAATATTATATGTCTGTGCAAAGGCGTTCCCCTTGTTCACAGTTAATATGCCGTTTACTTTTTCTCCTTCTTCATGAGTAGCTGTCTTAGCAGTCACAAGTCCGATTATAAAGGTGCCCGGCTTCGTAACCGTTAATGTCTTATGGTCTGCAGCAATTGCCCCCTCTCCGGTTGCAGCTCCGCCGGCCTCTATACTGAATGTCCGCTCTCCTGCGTTACTGTCAACGTCAAACAGACCACTGACTTCGGCGAGATTAATTAAATTTCCGTCGTATGTCATTGCCGCACTCCCTGCGGTATTGATTACCGGAGTTCTGGATGTCGTATCAACTACGGTAAGTGTATAATCCACCGTACCCGCATCTGATAAGGCAAGCCGGAAGGTATACGTGCCGGTATCCAGGCTGCTCAAGAGACTATGGGTTAATGTATAAGTCCTTACATGGTTAGCATCCTCAACTTCATAATCATCACCATCATTTAGTCCTAACTCGGTTTGCTTCCCTTCACTGTCAATGAGATAAGTATTCCATACCGTCTTGTTAAACAGGACAACGGGAATCTCGATGACATTGCCAGGATCATCTGCCTTTTCCGAATTCAGGTCATATGTGCCGGACGGTTGCACCAAATCACCTTCGACCCTGACGCTGAAATGATCAAAGCTCCATGCACTGGCACTGGCACCCAAGCCGGCGTAACCCATTTTGAAGGGAGAAGAAGAATCCACAACATCAATAGCCGGGGTGCTATTGTTGTCAACGTATACCTGTATGCGGTTTCCTATATTGGCCACCTTCAGATGATGCCAGCCGCTTGCAGCTGTTGCAGTGCTCAAGGCAGGAGCCTGGTAGGTTCCGAGTGTCGTACCTGAAGCACCTTTTGCAAGGGTAAGCTGCCCGTTTATTCGCCAATACAAATAATAAGTGTCCTGACGGAAGCTGTTATCCTGCGCACCTTTTCTGAACATTAGTGTAGACCAGTTAGAAAGATCGTTACTGCGGGAAACGCCGTCATATCTCACATCAAACTCATAGATTGCATCGGTCCAGGTTCTTCCTGTTACAGTAGTCCGATACTCATTCCTTGTCGTCGAAGTTCCTGCGGTGGATGCCGTTTGCTTCAATACCTTATTGCCGCTTTCATCAGCTACAGTCCATGCGCCTGCCCCGGCATCCGTCCAGCTTGCTTTGCCATTGGAGAAATCATCAGCGAATCCCTCCGGAATCACCGCCGGAATTACACTTAACTGTGTGCTGATCTGCTTATTGTATTTCGTATCACTATCCTCAAATTGAACCCTGGTTGTTATAATATTGTCTGTAACGGACGCAGTTTCCGGCACATGAATCTGCCATTGCAGGGTCTGCGATTGAGCTGCTGCCAAAGATGCAATGGTGTTGGTATTTCCTGCAACAGGCGCCGCTGACCATCCGCCGGGAACGTCGAGATTTACCGTTACATTGCTTATATTCTTTAAGCCGCTGTTTGTCAGCGTCGTTGTAAGGGTAGTACTCTCCCCCGCGTTTACTGGCGCACTTGGTGTAGAAATGTTCACAGCAGGGATTGTCTCGGCATTCGTAACCGGAATTACCTTGTATAGAGCAGCCCCATGAGCTGGAACACTGACGGAATAACTGCCTGTAAAGGAACCGGCATACTCCTTCGCCCACAAATCCCTAACGGTGTAAGCATCTGCAGGAGCCAGACCTAAGCTCGGGTCAGAAAAATCGAATGAAATAGTAGCTGCGCTGGTGTTCCGATTGAATAGGGCAACATACTTTGAGCCATCCGCTGCATCCGATACCCATTTGGTGATATTTCCGGAATCATAAAACAGTTTCTGATTCGTTCCCTCCTGATTTACAGCGATCGCTTCCTTATTGGTGAGCAGATCAAGTGTAAACTTATCCATTTCATTGCTCATGTCCAGCTTGTACAATACTCCGCCCATAATAATTGGTGATCGTGCAATCAAATGCAGGGTCATCGAAGTCGTGGCCTCGTCTTTGGTAAGCCTGCTCGATCTGTAAGGATTATTCGTTTTGTCTTTCAATGTCCCGAACGGCAGCATGTCCAGATCAATATATTTGCCCGGTTTTCCGGACGTATACTGTGTGTATTCCTTCGCGGGAGCAAACAATTTGTTTACATCAGCCCAGCTGTCCCATACATCCGCACTGACACGCATGGTGTCCAGCTGGCTCAGGATGTTATCCACACGTTCACCCGTCAGTCCTCTTCCCGGCGAACCATTGATGACGATGTCACTGCCTGCAATCTCTCTTGCTGCGGCATACCCCTCAATATCCGCCTGGCGATAAGGAGGAGTGCCGTCCGGGTATGCTGTATACTTGGCATTTGTACTGTCATTTAAATCATCAATCTTAATTAAATCAACCCCCCATTCTTCCCATTGTTGAAATAAAGATACATAGTAAGCCAACGATTCGTTTGGATGTTCATTCCAATTCATACCATAATTAGCTGTTGTCCAGGAACTTATATCCGTTGTATTTGTGATCTGTGCCCCTGTAAGTTGGGCGACCTGCTGACCTGTAGCTGAGGCGACTGCTCCGACTGCTCCTGGCTCTATTGAAACCGTTGCATTATTTGCCGCTCTTGGAATCCCCCTCATTGCATATATTCCAAGCTTTAATCCCTTGCTGTGGACATAATCTGCCAGGTGCTTCAAGCCATCTTTTTTACCATCACCATCAGTATCCAGTTCAGCAGATGGGAATCTTACATTTCCTGGTATCGGCCGTCCGTTTTCATCGATAATTATTGAACCTCCTGGATTTTGCCACCAGCCTCCGTCCAGATTAACATAAAGGTATCCACTTTCCTTCATATTAGTAGCCATATAGTCTGCAATCGCCTTCACATTAGTTTCATTCAAGTCGGTACTATCATAAAATGAATCAAATGAGTTCCACCCCATGAATGGTGTGTCCATGATTGGCCCACCTTGAGTTGCAGTTGAAGCTTTAACTCTTACAGTGAAAGTAAAAGGTGTAAAGATCTCTGTCATATTAATAATTAATACCATTATAGTTAAGCTACATATCCATTTTTTTAACCCAATTACATTCGTTTTATTTACCTCTCGCTTGTTTTGCTTCTTCATAATCCATCACCCTTTCCCATTAAACTCAGAATTCAAACATGCTGATTCCCTCGTGTAATCGCTTACACATGCTTGCAGGTAAGAATTCATAATCTAAACATTATCACTAAAAATTCATTCTTATCACTCTTCATGTGTATATCTCTCCCCTTCCAATTTAAAACATCCTTTGTTCAAATATTTTGTATATACTTTTATTCAATTTGACTTAATTCATTCTTTGTTCTCTAGCCATGCTTCTCTATACTGTCCCGGAGAAACACCAACTAATTTCTTAAATGTTCTAATAAAAGATGTCGGATTAGAGTATCCGAGTAACTGTGAAATATCTTGTATGGTTTCATTCGATTCCTGCAGTAATTTTTTTGCATAGTTAATACGAAGGCCAATCAAAAAATCGCTGAAATTCTGACCAATGGATTCTTTAAAGAGATGACTAAAATATTTAGGGGTAAGCATAAATTTAACACTAACACTACTTAGTGTTAAATCCGGATCTAGATAATTCTCTGCGACATAATCCCGAATATTTTTCATTAGTTCTTTATGGCGCCAGCTTTGTGATAGCTCCTCTATATGCTTAGCCAGTCTGCCTAAAACTTCTTCAAATGCATCCTCTAGCTGCTGAAGTGTATCGGACTGGCCGATGGTATTAAGCAAATAAGATTTTGTATCATGATTATAAGTATAAAAAGCTTCTGGCAACGTCCTTTCCAATTCATACTCCAAATGAAAAATGAAATAATCAAGTAGACGGTCAACATCAGCCTTGTGAAGACAATGAGTAGCCATCTCGTAAAACACTTGTTTGAGCGTTGTACGCCACCCTGGTTCACACATACGAAGCTCCCGGACTATGGTACGGAACATTTCCAGATAGGCGAACCACTCTCCATCTGTCCGTTCTTGAACATTGAGCGCTGCTATTACCCGGTTAATCCCTAAGGATACCTTTCTGGTGACGGCAATGGACGCCTGTGAAAATGAATGGGCGATCGCATATTCATCATTCGCAACTAACCCGATTCCAATCGTTACTGTGAAGTTCAAATGAGACTCAACCCACAACCTAATTTGCTCTGAGAGCTGCAGCATCAGCTGTTCTAAAGAATCATCTTCCTCTGATTTCAAAAGTATAACGAGTTGATTCCTGCTGATCCATTCAACAACAATCCGCTGACTATGCTGTTCTGCAATTTCTAATGCAACACTGCTGATAATAAACTTAAACAGAGACTGGTCATTTTGACTGTAGACCAGACCGAATTGGACATAATTATCCAGTTCAAGTATTGCTGTGATAGAATAACCCGAACTTAGACCAAAATGATTTCGTTCTTGTTCCCAGATCGTACCAGTATTATCAAATTCACCTTTTAGTAAAGTAAGTAAAAACTTCTGCCTCCGGATAACCATATCTTCCTGGCGTTGCTCTTGAAAAGCCATATTATTTGTAATCAAGCGCTCTATTGCTTGATCTATAAAAGCGAACTCATTTGTATTATCCTTATTATCAGCAACCCTCATTGATGTAGAGAAACGCTCAATGCGATGCATAATTTTCTCAATCGGTTTATAGTTTTTCCTAGTCACATAAAAAGTCGAGCCTATTGCAAATGCAATTGCACCAAGGCCTAAAAAAATCCAAACTGTGCTTCCGTGTGACAGAAAGTCTAGTAGTTTTCCTCCCTTCAGCCCGATGTGGTATGTCCAATCTGTATAATCCGATACAATAGCTACACTTAGCCTGTTGTTTGCTGAAACAACCTGATTTTCTTCGAGTATTGAAGCTCCCTTTGAATCATATACCTCAGCTTCAGTAATGGTATTGTCGATCATTTGTCCGATGTAGAAATCTAGAGTAGCCGTTTTTACATTAATAATTAAATATCCAAGACTACCTGAATCACGCGGCACTTTAATTCCTAAAGAGATCACACGCTGTTCAACGTCTGTTTGTATATCTTCAGTCGTTTTTATGCGCGGCGTAGTCCAGACTCTTGAATATGGCATCTCTAATGAACTCTTTGTATAATCCTTATCAGGAAATTCTTCTAATGGACGGATAGCACTCTGGTCAAGAACAGTATTGTCTTTAGCGCGGTAGAAGTAAATAGAATCGATTAGCCAATAACGGGAAATTAAATTATTTAATTTATTAGAAACTTCAAAATTCAAACTACGATTAGAAGGATCGTTAAGAAATTCCTTTAAAATGGACTCTTCGGTCATTTTCTGTGCATCGTATGAAATGTTTTTAAGTGAAGTATCTACCATATTGACGACATATTTGGCCGTCATTCGATTAGCCTGGGCTGCATTGCGTACATTAAGCTGATTTATAATAGAAATGAAAATAAAAATCAGTATACTGATCGTGACAAATAATATGGGGAGGTACGAACGCAGTACACGCATAATATAGTAATTTTTAAATTTCATTCAGTTCACCTTTTATAGTAAAATACTTGGCAAATCCCATTTCAAAAATAGGATTTGCCCGCTTTCTGACTTATTTCTTCATTTCCAGATAAGCAGCGCGTCGCTCATCCTGAATTTCTTGACCGCCAATTTTCAAATATTCTTTAACATAAGAATCATATATCTCATTAAACTTGTCTGGACTAGCTACGATACTTTGCACTACAGCTTCTACTTTCTTTTCTTTAAGTATCTGGCCATACTTGACTTCTGAATCAACAGGTTTTTCAAACCGTGGAGGGGTGAAACCATCTTTTAGTGCATTAATAATGGTTTGTTTGGATAATTCTTTATATTCCGGAGTCTGGAGGGCAGCAGCTTCAATATTTTTCTCCAGAGACCCGAAGTCTTTACCATTTGCTATAATCGCAATATCATTATTGTTATAGAACGTTTGTTTTGCTTCATCAGTCGTAATGGCTACTGGGTAACCATCTTCCAGCGTATAATGTTGGCCTTCGATGCCGTTTTGCAATGTAAACAGTACATCCTGCTGGGACATCCAATCCAAATATTGAATGGCTTCTTTTGCATGCTTACTTGTTTTAGGAATAAAGATATGAATACCGATCGGATCATAAATGACTTTGGGAGTCTTGCCTTCTTTATTAGTAAATGGATCAATAGCAATATATTCGGCACCTGGAACGTTTTGTTTTAATGTGTCAAACACTTTACCTGGCCCAAGCAAGTTGGGATGGGCAGCCAGAGCAGTGAAGGCACCAACGTAGCCGTTGGCGACATCGCTCTCGAATTTCTTCCCGTCTTTATCCAGAGCAAAGTCAGAGTTGATTAAGCCTTCTGCATTCATCTTATTAACGAATTGCACGCCTTCTTTATAACCCGGCTGCGTAATTTCAGGAGTACCAGATAAAGCATAGAAATCTTCTTCGGAAAGATCATTTACGAATGAACTGACTAAAACTAAAGGTGTTGTAATATTTGATCCTTCAAAGGAACTGAAGTCGTAGGGTATTAATTTCCCGCCAACTTGACCTGGATCCTTATCTTTAAACGCTTTCATAGTGTTATAAAATTCTTCTGTCGTGGATGGAACAGGCAGTCCCAATTTATCCAGCCAATCCTTTCGGATATAAGAAGACTGAGTAAACTGCAGCGGTCTCTTTGCTGGAATTGTGTATTGTTTTTCATTAAATACGCCATAGGAGAGGACCTCATCGCCCAGGAATTTCTTCATATTCGGTCCATTTTCTTCTATCAGCTGATCCAGTTCAGTTAATCCCCCATCCTCAACATAATTGTAAATCATGTTCATATCGTAAGTAAACACAATGTCCGGAGCATCACCGGTAGCCATAAGTATATTGAGTTTATCAACTTCCTGGTTCCGTGGAACGGGTACGAATTCCAGTTTTATATTATTGGGGTCGCCAAACTCTGTTTGAATCCATTTTGTCCAGAAATTGTCGGTAACTGGACCAGCACCCGTAGGTGCGTTACCGCGATCAAACATCTCTACTTTAAGTGTAACCGCCTCTTTACTCACATTTGCTTTCCCATCAGTAGCTGATGCATTTGTAGATGAGCTGGAAGAATTCTCATTCGAATTCCCGGAGCAACCTGACAACAAACTGGTTATCAGCAGCAATGACATTGTTGAAGCAACCATCCATTTTTTCTGATTTGTCTGCATACATAAACTCCCCTTTACCATTTTCATTGATTCATATATGTCTTTCAACTTTGCAAATGCAAAGTGATTAACCAGAAAGAACATGTTAACTTGTACTTAATTCCCTAAACAACATGCGCTGCATAACGCTCACTTATTATTCTTTGACCGCTCCGATCATCACACCGGATACAAAATACCGCTGTAACCATGGATATACGATCAGTATAGGTAAGGTTGCAAACATGATACTTGCCGACTTAATCCCTTCTGCGATGACATCCATCTGTAATGCTCCTTCTTGCGCTGTCATTTCTGTCACCATGCTATTCATAACTACCTGATACAATTTCAATTGAATTGGAAATAAGTTCGGATTTGTAATGTAAAAAAGAGCATCCATGTAACTATTCCATCTGGTAACAGCGTAAAAAAGACTGAGTGTCGCAAGCACAGGCATTGACAGCGGTAACACTATTCGGATCAATGTACTAACATGGGAGCTGCCATCTAAATGAGCGGATTCTTCAAGGCTGGGTGGAATAGACATGAAGAATGACCTCAGAATAATCAAATTAAATGCACTGATCATACCGGGAAAAATTAGTGACGACAGGCTATCCAGCATACCGAGTTGTTTCACCAGCAAATAATCAGGAATCAAGCCGCCACTAAAAAACATCGTAAATATAATGAGCATTGAGAAAAAGGATCTTCCTTTTAATTGTTCCTTTGTGAGCGGATAGGCTGCGCAAATACTCATAATCATACTGAGGACCGTGAATACGACCGTAAGTACGATAGTAAGCCCCATAGATTTTAGCATTCTGGCATCCTGAAATACGATTTTATAAGATTCGATATTGAATCCCTGTGGTATTATTGTGACTTTGTCAGAAACAATTGCGGCTTTTGAACTGAAAGAAACAGCAATAATATGCAGAAACGGAAGAATGCATAAGATTACAATTACCCCAATAAACAGCATAATAAGAATATCTGAAAGCCGTGTAGTTCGTTTGATATGGTTTGTCATTGTTTTGCCTCCTACCATAACCCTTGTTCTCCCAGGCGTTTAGCAATTGCATTGGAGCCCACCACAAAGACAAGGCCAACCAAGGCTTGGAACAAGCCCATTGCTGTAGCTAATGAGAAATTACCTGATTGCAAACCTACTTTGTATACGAAGGTACTGATAACTTCCGCGTAATCCATAACTAACGTATTTCCCATTACAAATGGCCGTTCAAAGCCGATCGTCATAATCTTACCCAGTGACATTATAAGCATAACTACAATGGTTGGCCGGATCCCCGGTAGTGTAATGTTCCACATTTTTCTCCATCTTCCAGCTCCATCAACTTCGGCGGCTTCATACAGTTCTTTGTTGATACCAGTCAGTGCTGCCAAGTAAATAATAGTTCCCCAGCCTGCGCTCTGCCAGACACCGGTTCCTAAATAAACCAGCAGCCAATGATTTTTTTCTGTCAGGAACGGCACTGGTTCAAAACCTAGACCTGTAATCATATTGTTGATTAGACCACCACTGTTTGAAAAAATTTGATACACGAGTCCACCGATAATGATCCATGATATAAAGTGCGGTAAATAAAGGATCGTTTGCGATATCTTCTTGAACCAGAGCGATTTAAGCTCATGTAACATAAGAGCAAGCAGAATGGGCGCAGGAAACGAAACGATTAAATCCAGCAGGTTTAGCAGCAAAGTATTGCGTACAACAACATAAAACTGCTGCATCTGAAACAGCTGTATGAAATTCTCAAATCCGATCCATTCACTGCCAAGAACTCCCTTGAAGAGACTGTAATCCTGAAAAGCAATGGCTGACCCGTACATTGGAACATATTTAAACAGAATGAAATACACAATTGGAAGCAGCAACAGTAAATATAGCTGGTAGTCTTTTTTTACTCCCTTCATCATCCATTGTTTTTTCGGAATTTTTTCAGCAGTGACTTTAACTTGCGTCGAGCTAACGTTATTCATATAAATCCAAACCCTTTCACTTTTTGACCTGTAACTTTATAGTATTACCTATCCCAAACTTGATATCGATATCGGTGCGGGGTTCAGTAAACACACTATACGATGTATATAGAAATTCAATCAATAGACTTATTTCACAGCATCATCTTATCTCCCAAACCCTTGATTCTGTACAATCACAGCCTTTGTTCCCAAAAGCTCGGAAGCTGCGAATACTACGCCAGCGAAGGTCATCAAGATCCGCAAAGGCAATACCATCCTCACCAGCGGCCACTTTTCCTTCTACATATTGCTTGCCGACGAATAAACACCCTTCCCTTATTTTCAGTTCGATTAGCCCCGCCTGCTTCCGAATAATTTAATAGCCGCTTACCATCTCCACACTCGGGTTGAGTGGAATATCCAGCTCATTTAATGAAAATTGCACCTGTCAGATAAATTCCCTCAGTGAATGTTACCGTCCCCCCGCTAGCAGTTGCTGCCGCATCGATCGCCAGCTGGATTGCTGCCTTACTGTTGGTCATTATTCTGTTGTGGCTGCATCGTTTATCTCCTTAGTATTAAATAGTCAATCCTGAGTCTTATCCCTTCCGGTAATAAGGAAGTCTGCTTAATGGCACTTCAACTTCAAGCTCGACTGGCCCGTTAACCACGCTTCCGTCATCCCCGCTCCAACTTCCTTCTGGGAAAATAATGCTGCGCTTCCGCACATCTTTTTCTATGACCGGAGCAACGAGGAGTGAGCTTCCCAGCATAAACTGGTCTTGAATGGTATCCAATCCTTGATCAGGAAACTCATAAGCCATATGACGCATAATTGGCTCACCCGTAACCGATGCATGCCTTGCAAGGTCAAGAATTTCACTACCGAACTGAGCGTGCAGCTGAGCTGCCTCTACGCAATAGCCTAATTGTGTTTCATCCAGCAGCCGCCAGGGAGCTGCAGAGAACTGCATCATCGGGAACAGCGCGGAACACTGAGCATAGCGGACAAACAGCTCAGCATCAAATTTAGCAGAAGTAAAGCTTAAGAATTCGCCGCCGCCAATCATATCTGGACAGGTGTAAGCATAACCCAGCAGACCTTGCGCTAGTCCGTCAGGGATCAAAGCATCAAGACCGTTGCCCTGCCACTCATGGCTCTTATCCTTAAGCCGCTGCACAAGCGGTTGTCCCGCCAGCTTCCAGCAGGCCCGGTATTCATTCAGCCTATATTTCAGGCCAACTCTGCCCCAAGCTTCACTATGCCCGCTGCGGGTTGACGGAATGAACGCTATATCATCAGCCTCATAGAACTCTGCATCACCAGCATCCAGCTTGAAGCCGTCTATCCCGTATTCACTCTGCAGCGTATCGAACTTGTCGTGAATCTATTTAATCGCGTCAGGATTGGTGCAATCCAATACCGCGCTGTAGCCATTCCACCATTTCCGGATAGCTGTCTTTCCTTCACAGTCCTTAAGCAGAATTCCAGATGGCTCAACCTCGCGGAATGTAATCGAATCCGGACTGATGAACGGGCATACCCATAACATGACTTGGAAACCCATAACGTGAAGCTCTTCGACCATACGTCTAGGATCCGGAAACTTGCCGGTATGAAAGGTCCAGGTACCGTATGGCTCATGCCAGTTATCATCAATCATGATGACTCCCGGAGGCATCCCGTGATCCAATACCTCCCGGGCATATTGCAATACTTTTTCCTGTGTCGGTTCGTAGAGCAGTTCAATCCACAAATTATACTGCGGTGCGGTAAATAGCAATTCTTCTGGTATCTCCGGAGCAGGCGGAAAGAAGGTGCGGGATACATGCTCGAATACACCTTTTAAACTGCCATATCCTTCTCCAACGATTAGTTCTCCCTTTCCGGCCACCGTCAGGTAATCCGCTTCATACTGGAACACAAATGGCTCTTCACTCCAGAGATATCTTCCTTTACTGGATATCAACAGCGGACAGGCCTGATTTCCATGATGGTTCTCATCCAGATCAGCCTTGAAAAGAGAAAGACCATAGGGCATGCTTCTTCCATCTGCAGTACGGCCGCCCCACCAATATTCACCAGGAAGCATTTTGATAAGCTGTTCACAATTCGACATTTGAATTCACTCCTTTTGTTAAGTTGATCTTACCTTTGGAATAAACCGAATTTTTTGTTTTATAATATAACATAATTGATTATCATATAAAAAATGTTGTTCATTTTTATAGCATTACTATTGCAATTTATAAATTAAAATGAATCAATATTGACTTTGAATCAATTGGTTGACAGAGAATTAATAGTTCTGAGTACAGCTTCTCCGGGAATGAACGGCCGGATTATGGATCTGTCATTTTTCAATATACACTCAGCGGCCAGGGCTGGATTGAGGTGGATCAGCAGGCCATGAAAGACATGTCATTCAGAGAGAAGCGAACTCTTATTTAATAGTAGGTTTACGGGAACTGCTGTGGACAATTGCCGAGGAGAAGATTACGGATAAATATGAATTGTCTGCCAAGGTCTATAGCTGGATGCTCAGCTTGGTCAAGTCGAGTTGAGGGGTTACCAAGGAGATCAGCGCAACAACAAGTTCGCTCGTTTTAAAAGCCAAGGTATAGTATGAAGGAGCGCGTTGAAGTCCCGCTAACCCTAGATATGCTTGCAGGGCACTGTGGGGTCAATAAAATCTGGGTAAAATCAATTCTGTTACATTAGCACGCACATTTTTTTAGATTGTCTCCGATTTATTCCAAAGGTAAAATCAATTACGAAACAGGAATATTTTAAATCGCCATATAAACTGCAACCACTTTAAAAATTATTTCATTCAAATCTGTGCTGTCATAAAATGGATCAAATGAGTTCCAGCCCATCATAGGTGCGTCAACGATTGGGCAGCCGGTATAACAGGAGACGCCTCTGCTCTTGCAATGCCCGTAAAAGATGTAAATTCCCCAATCAGACTAAGTATCTTAACCATTGCGAATAATCTTCCGGCAACACTCTTTGCTATCGCTGTAGTTCCCATGACTTGTTTATTTTTTTATTTTTACCATAAAAATAAAATTTCAGGTGCATAGTTCTCAATCACATGTCTGAAATGTCAAGGTGGGGTGTCCCAAGACCCCTACATCTTACTTGACAGTCCTTCTGTAAGGAATGAAAAATACGAACCTGTCGCATGTCAAATGTGAACATGTATAAATAGGAAAAAGGGCAGCCTTTTCAGCAGTGTTTTGCCGCTGAAAGGCGCCCTTTTAAGTCCTCTCCACCTATCATCAATCTTAGAGCTGGATTTCCAGCCATTCCCCATCGGCAGGGATAACCGCTTCTTGCGATTGTCCCTTTGTCCGGTATCTAAGCACGCCGTGTCCGCCCGTAGACCGGACGCGGATCCGCTGCTCATTCATATCAACTTCAACTTCGCCGTCAGCGGTCGGAACAGTTCCCTTTAACCACTCCAAGCCGCCAAGATGCGGCTCTACGATGAATGCAGCATATCCCGGCTCACATGGTTTGACTCCAAGGAAATATTTGCCCAGCAGATAAATAGGGCTTGCCCCCCATGCATGGCACAGGCTCTTTCCATACGGCATGCCGTACATTCCATAGTGAGTATCACCCGTTTGGGTTGGATCGTACTCTTCCCAGAATGTAGTTGCACCAAGATCAATCATTCCGCCCCAATAGGACAACATCTCATTGCGGACATACTCATGCTGTCCGCTCTCACACAGCACAGCTAATTCATGAAAGCGCATGTACGGGGTCCGGATCTGCGGAACCTCCGGATTCAGCATAACATTACGAATGACGCTGTAGCGTTGTTCAGCAGATAAATAATCATAGGACATGGCGAACATGTTGGCATGCTTGGTTAATTCCGGCAGGGTCTCTCCATCCACACGATGATGAAGCAGGCCTCCTTTGTCCTTATCCCAGAACAGATCAAGCGTTGCTGCTATAATCTCTTCTGCGAGCTTTCCGTAAGAGGCTGAAGCCCCGTTATCCCCAAGCAAGCTGGCAAACTTACTCATGGCCTCAAGCCCGCGTGATAACAGAATCTGTTCCGTACTCACTGCACCCTCGTTAGAGAAATCTGCCCAATCCACGAATACCCAGTCCTGCGGCCGGCCTACGATCAGCCCCTCTTCATTCCTCTGCTGGAGGCAGAAATCCATAAGTGACACCGCACGGTTGTAGTTCACTCTAATGAAATCCAGATCACCGGTGTACATATAATAATCATACAAAGAAATGAACCAGTACAAAGAATAGTCCAGAATTGTGTTAATATGCATGGTCAGAGGATCTTTACCTCTTAGCGCCACAAGTGTTCTGCGGGTTACGTCAAGATCAAAGAAGCTGTAATAGTTCATGAGGAAAGCCTGGTATGCATCACCCGACCATACCCAGCGGTCACGTTTGATGCCATCCAGGAAAAATTCGCGTGTGTTTAAATGCAGCGTATAAAGTGACATGTCATATATTTCATTAATTTTCGGGTCTGAGCACTGGAACGAACTCCGGTAGGTAACGGGAACATATTCATAGAGCATTGATACAGTTTGCCAGTGAACCTCTGCATCCGCTTGGACCCAGACATACCGGAAAGCTTTAGCATTCTTAAGCGTATAACTGCCGTCTTCTGCGCCGGCAATCATCTCAGTAACATTGAATTCATCAATAAGGACACATTCATCCGGGGACAATGCCTCAGCTATGGATTCGCCATAAGAAATGCTCAATTTCCCTTGTCCGCTCAAACCATGAAAGCGCAAGTATCCGAAGGTCTCCTTGCCGAAATCCAGTAAAGGAAATCCGTCTCTTGTCTCAGAGGAAATGGGCTCCTGTGGTGTCAACGCCAGCCGGAATTGCGACGGCGGCTGGTCCGGTGAGTTAAATGTCCAGGAGCCAGCCTTAACCCAGTCATTCTGATAGGATCTGACTTCCCAGGATGAATCCGTACAGAGATTATCAGACTCAATGAATAAAGCCGGAATCTCCACATCATTAAATACGCTTACGGAGATTTTATGCTGTCCGGCTGGTAGCGTAATTAGGGATTGATTGTTCCGGTAGTTATCCTTCCCGTCAAGATATAACGCAAATATTCCTTCCGCTGCGATTTTGATTTGCTCCTCATGGGGCAGATCATAAGTAAACCGGAACTCAATATTAGAATAGTGGCGGTCCAGTCTCCAATAGGAGGGATAAGCACCTTTACGCGCTGTGCGCTTGACAGCCATTTTTTCGTTTAATCTAATCTCGAAATCTCCCGGATACCATATCCAGGTTGCCTGCTGCTCTTGAGCTGATTTTCCCACGTATTATATCCCCTTTCGTTATTTTCTTATCGATTGTATACTAAAGTCACTTTATACAGAGACAGGGAGAAGTGACAATCAACATGGACTATAGTGACAAACCTTTCAAGCCATATGAACGTTTAAAAAAGGCGGACAAAGCACCCGCATACCATTCGGATTTCCTTGAGCATTTCCAGGGAAATTTCCCTCTATTTGTAAATCTCTATGAGGAAGGGTTTGAACTAAGGGAGCATAATCATGCCTATATTGAAATTGTCTATGTCTTATCAGGTGATGGCTTTCACTATATAGGCACCGGTGTAGAGAAAACCAGTAAAGGCAGCCTTTATATATTGCCGGTAGGCACTTCCCACCTGTTCCGGCCCAGCAGCCCCGCGAATCCGAATAAACTTCTTGTTTACAATCTCTGCATACGTCCCGAATTCATTGATGAGCTTGCTTCCTGGATCGGATACTATGGTGACGCTGAAGCCGTATCCATATTTAAAGGCAGGTTAAATACCCACCTTTCTCTTATGGATCAGAAAATGGAGTTAGCACATTTGTTTGAGCTGCTGCACAGGGAATACACGGCAAAGCTTTCCGGCTTTGAAGCTGGTCTTTTCTCGGGTGTTCTACAAATGTCGGTACAAATCCACCGGATGCTTACAAAAGCACAGCATACTGAAGCTTCATTTCATTCACATTCAAGTGGCAGAACCGAGCTTCTTCGCATCCTAAAGGAGATCGATATCCGCTTTACCGAGCCTCTGACGGTAGAGAGCTTAGCTGCAGAGGCCGGAATGAGCAAGCGTAACTTCATTCGTTTGTTCCGTACAATAACAGGTATGAGCTTTTCTGAATATTTACAGCACAGACGGGTAGAACTGGCCTGTCAGTTGTTAAGGAATTCGGATCACACCATCAGCTCTATAAGCAGAATCATCGGCTACCGGGATGCAGCACATTTCCGGGAAGTGTTTCGTAGAGTCATGGGAAGTAATCCCCGGGATTATCGCATAAATAAAGAGAAATAATCTGCACCAAAAAGAGAGCCTTCCGGCTCTCTTTTGGATTTAGCTATCCTTTTACCGATCCTGCCGTCATGCCTTCAATGATATAACGCTGAAGGAAGAGGTATATGATCAGGATGGGCACCATGACGGACAACAAATCTGCGAATACAAACTGCCACTCGGTCCCATACTGTGACACGAAATTATAAACAGAGAATGGCAGCGTCCATTTATTACTGTCACTGATAATGTAAAGCGTGTTCAAAAAGTCATTCCATGCGTATATCGCTACAAATACGGTCACCGTCGCAATGGACGGCTTGAGCAGCGGGAAAATGATCCGGGTGAAGGTGTAGAAGCTGCCGGCTCCGTCAATCGTTGCCGCTTCATCAATCTCCCTTGGTAGCCCTTTCACGAAACCGCTCATAATGACGATGGTCAGCGGCAGATATAATGCGGTTAGGAAAAGGATAAGACCGATGAATTCACCGGAAATATGCAGCGCCTGCATCAGTTTTATGGTCGGGATCATCGACGGGGGTGCAATCATACCGGCAAAGAACACGAAAAACAAATACTGTACCCAGCTGCCATGACGCCGGGATATAAAGTAAGCGGTCATCGAGCCGGCGCCAACAGCCAGAATTACAGTGCCTACAGTTACGATTACGCTGTTCTTGAAGCCGTTCAGCAGCCGGCCTTCTATGAAGACCGTTTTATAGTTGGACCACATCCATTCGGTGGGCAGACTGAGACTAAGCTTTGCTGCTTCCGCCGGCGTTTTCAGTGAGCCCAGGAATACCAGCAGCAAAGGCAGAACAATGATAAGGCTGCCGAGTATCGCGATAACGGTCCGTAACAGCCAAGGGCCTAATTGCCTTTTCATGCAGCGTTCTCCCCTCTTTGCAGCAGCTTCATTAACGCGATGGATACGATACCTACGGAGACGAAGAGCACTACGTTGGCTGCGGTGCCGTATGCGTAAAGACCTGAGCCGAATTGCTTGTAGATATGAATGTTCATTACTTCGGTTGCTCCGCCTGGTCCGCCGCCTGTGGTGACATAGATCAATTCAAACGCCTTCATCGAGCCAATCATGCTCAGCATCACACTGGTAGACACCACCGGAGACAGCGTTGGGATAATTACATACCGGAGACGTTGAAAATAGGTCGTCCCATCAATAACGGCAGCTTCGAGCATATCCTTTGAGATTCCCTGTAAGCCTGCCAGGTACAGCGCCATAGACGAACCGGCCCATTGCCATACGTTAATAAATGCAACTGAATATAGGGCAATTTTGGGATCACCAAGCCAGTCTCTTTCCCAGGAAGAAAGACCGATCGCTCCTAACAGATGATTAAAGATCCCGTCCGGGTGAAGCACTGTTGTGAACATGTAACCGACAACCAGTGCACTGAGGATACAAGGCAGAAAATACATACTGCGGAAGAAATTCCGGCCGGCCAGCGGCGCATTCAGAAACAGGGCCAGCACAACCCCTACTCCATTTTGCAGAATCGTTACGATTGCCGCGTAAATCACCGTGTGCTTCATAATGGTATACAGAGCTTTGGAGCCGAACAGCTCCTTGAACTGATCCAGACCTATGAAATTAATTGTTTCTTTATAGGGGGACCAGTCCGTGAAAGAATAATAGAATCCGGACAACGTTGGATAAATGTACAGTACCGCGTATATAATCAGGGCCGGAGCGATCAGCCATACAGGATACATCTTTCGGTGCAGCATCGTTCCTCACCATCCTTCCATTAGGGCATATATTTAGAAGCCGGCCAGACCGGCTGCCTTTGCCCCTTTATTAAAGTTTGACTGCAGCGCTTCTGCAACATCCTTAGCCGACATTTGTCCGCCGTACATTTGCTGTAACAGGGATTGATAGTCGCCGATATCTACTGCTGCAAGTGAATTGAAGAATGGGGCCGCCTTGCCTTCTTCCACATAAGAATTCATATCTGATGTACCCGGATTCAGTTCAACATTGACCCCAGTCCAGGTTGGAATGGATTTGACCGAGCTGAAATACGTCGACAACTCCTCTTCGCTGGCAAAGAAATCGAGGAACCCTTTCGCGGCCTCCAGATTTTTGGATTTCTTCAATACATAAAGCCCATTCGGATCAGCTATCCCTGCAATGTTGTTGCCGCCCCAAGGCAGCGGGAACATTCCAATTTCCGCATCCGGAAATTTAGTGATAATCGGTTCAATCGCCCAGTCCGCTTCAAAGATCATCGCCGATTTGCCGGTAGCCACCTGTTCCAGTGACATATCATAGGTGCCGGAGAACAGATCCTTATTCAGGTATCCCTTTTCTTTAAGGTCGGCCTGCTTCTGGAGCGCATCTACGTATTCAGGCACTTCACCAAAGCTTGTCTGGTTAGCATTGATTTTGTCCATTAAATCCGGCTGTGAATTAATTACATTAGCCATAGCACTGAACGTATAGATCTGAAGCGGCCAGCCTTCTTTACCTGCTTCGTATACCGGGGTTATGCCCGCTGCTTTAATCTTGTCGCAGGCTGCAAGGAATTCTTCGTACGTTTGCGGAATTTGGATGCCGAGATCATTGAATACCTTTTTGTTATAGATAACTCCGGAAACACTGAGCCCGGTCACCGGTATGCCATACAGCTTCCCTTCACTTTTCAGGAAATATTTCGAAACAGCCGGGTTAATCCGGGATACATAATCTTCATTGCTGAGGTCCAGCAGATTCTTCTCAGGTGTCAGCTGCTTAATGCGTCCTGCCTGACTCCAGTAAAATAGCAAATCCGGCGCATCAGCTGTGGCCAGACGGGTATTTACAAGATCCTGGTAACTGTTAACCGGTGCGCTCTGAATATCCAGCTTGTTGCCTGTTTTGGCTTCATAATCATCAAACACCTGCTGCCACTTCTTCTCTTTCAGCCAGTCGCTGGCTACCAGTACCTTCAAGGTAACCGGCTTGCTTGCCTGCTCCTCTGTACCGGATGTTCCTGTTTGATTAACGGATGAATTATTATTCCCGCTGCCACAGGCAGACAAGAGCATGGTGCTTACCAAAAGCACGGCTGCAGATAAGTGAAACTTTCTCATTTGAACCCCTCCATTTATTAATCATTGGCGCTTTTATATAGTAACGCTCTTACTGTGAAATGCGGAATGGAAAAAGTGAACCTGACTCCTGTAAAATCCGAACCTGCCGGTGATATCCCGATTTCATATGATAAACTACATTATGGGAGGGATTAGAATTGCAGCTTAGCATAAAAACACGGCTCTTTCTTAACTTTACATTGCTCAGTTCCATTTTAGTTGTCAGCAGTGCTTCTCTCTTTTACTATCAATCCTCGAAGGATTTAATAAGCCGGGTTGAAGAAACCAACAGACAGCAGCTGTACCGGTACCAAGAGGCACTTGATAACGTAATCGAAGATATGGACCGGATTTCAGCCCAGGTGATCTACAGCTCCGACGTTAAGAATTATCTCTATGAAGGAATGAACGATGATTCATCGTTTCAAAGCTTCTCCAAACGCCAAAAATATGAGGAACTGCTGCGGTCCTTCAATGGTCCATGGTTTATCGCCTCACAGATTAATATTATCGCCCGTGACGGTTTCTTTCTCACTTACGGCCAGAACATGGATACCGCCCATGATATCAAGAATCAGATCCAAAAAGCAGAGTGGCTTGGCGAGGCCCTTCATCTGAACGGTGAAAAATTGCTGCTCCCTCCTCATATTAGCGAGTGGCAGGAAAACCATTCCGTGTACTTTTCTCTGGTCCGGAGCTTTAATTTTCCTAACAATCAGCCGGAAGCGGTGGTCGAAATTCAGCAGCCGCTCGAATTACTATCAGATACATTGGAGCTTGGCAGCAATGAACCCGGCTCGAATACGTATGTATACGTTATCAACGATAACGGAGACCTATTCTACCCTTATTCTGAAACCGCTGCCAGCCATCCGGCTATTCCGAGGTGGTCAGGCAGCGATACAGAAACCATGATCTCAGACGGTAATACTAAAATGCTATGGAGCCAAATGAGGTCTGACTTCAGCGGACTAACCGTCCTAATCGAACAGCCAAAATCTGAGGTCATGGCACCGATCACCCATCTGCAGCGCATAACACTTATTCTGGCTGTATTTGGAGAAATCGTCTCGCTGATAATCGCCTATGCTCTCTCTGAGCGGATTGCCTCTCCGATCCGGTATTTGCAAAAGCGGCTGGAAAAACTGAACGTTGATAACGTCAATACGTCAAGTGTTGAAAAACTAAAAAATATTACAGAAATGAGTCTGCTGTACGAAACCTTTGAAGAGATGAAAGTCAGGCTAAATCATTCTCTGAGTGATGTGCTGCAGGCTCAAAAAAGAGAAAATGTAGCCCATTTACAGGCGATGTACGCTCAAATGAATCCTCATTTTCTATTCAACACCCTCACTGCCTTAGCATCTTACGCCGAAGAAACCGGATTCCGGGAATTCACACTGCTCACCCAGAAGCTCAGCAGCATGCTTCGCTATTCTACGAATTCAATGGCCGACTACGTTACGCTCAAGCAGGAGATTCATTATACCGTACAATATATGGAGCTAATGGAATTTCGGTATGATGGACAATTTTCATTCACTGTGGACGTTGATCCGTGTATGGAAGGGGAACAAGTGCCGAAATTTTTACTGCAGCCTTTGGTTGAGAATTCATTTGTACATGGCTTCAAGCATGCGCGTCCTCCATGGATGATTAACATTACAGTCACCACCTCAAGTACTGAGGCTTCAGCCTGGGAAATTAGAATCCGCGATAACGGTTCAGGGTTCACTGCTTCTGCATATGAGGATACTGTTACTCTTATCGATGAGCTCAATCAAGGAAAAATCCGGCAGCTTGACAAGCTGTCAACGAAGGGTCTGGGCCATATGGGAATTATCAATACCTTGACCCGCTGCCGCCTCTTCTGGAATTCAAACGTCAGCTTTGCCCTCAGCAATCGGAACGATGGTATGGAATTTACAATCACAGTCAGGAGGTAACCTTATGTTCCGGCTTATACTGGTAGAAGATGAACCCCGTATCCTGCGTTATTTGAAGGAGAAAATTAATCATTTAAGCTCCGATTTCAAAGTGGTCGGGATGTACAATAACGGAGAAGATGCGCTTGTGGAATTACATTGGACACAGCCGCATGCTGTGATCACCGATATACGGATGCCGGTCATGGACGGGATCGAGCTGATCGGGAAGGTCAGGCAAAAGCTGCCTGATATCCAGTGCGCAATTCTAAGCGGCCATGATGATTTTTCCTATCTCAGGGAGGCTATCAAACTCGGCATTACGGATTATCTTCTTAAGCCTGCTGCCGACGAGGAAATCAGTGACCTGCTATTCAAAATGAAAGACCGGTTAATGCTCAATCAGACGCTGCTGGAACGTGAAGTGACCAGACTTATTGTGGATTCGCCAGACATGCTCTTCAGCCAGGAATCCGCCTGGATGGAAGTCGCGCGCGAGCTTTTCTATTATGGGAACTACGTACTGATTTATGCCTGGTCGCCGGTTGGAGACATACCTGATGATTTCCAGACATTCTGCAGCAGTCTCCTAAACACAGGTGAAAAGTGTACACGTCTTCCTTCTCCAGCTGCGGAAGCAATAATGCTGATCGGCGTCCACTCCTGGTCTAAGGATCGTCATCTGGAGTGGATTCATCTGATTACCCGTTCTCTACATAATACAGGTGCTACCTCTGTCCTGGCTTTCTCCCCGGCAGGTTTTGTGCCTATTCCGGAGCTGCTGGGCCGTTGCCGTAAGCTCGTTCCGCTCAAGAGCCGCTTTGAAGGACATTGTTTTGAGCTGGCCGATTCCACACTTGAAGAATTCCCTTTGCTTCTGGAGTCTCTGCAACCTGCATGGATGAGACTCGCGCACTTTATAATCAAGCAGCAGAAGCAATTATTTGTTAAAGAGATCGATACTCTGTTTGCCGGAGAATACCGTGAACAGCTTCCTGTGACACGAAGAGGCTGGGAGAAACTCCTGCTTCACATCTCCCATTCCCTGCACAGCCAGCTTACAAATTCGTCTGATTTTCACTTTGACCTTAAGCAAGCGATGGAGCAGGAGCTGACCGAAGAAGTATGGAAGCTGCGTACAATGGCCGAGCTTCAAATGCAGGTACGGGAGATATGGAGCAGTTACTTTTTCCGTTCCGAACAAGAGCGGAATCTGCAGCGTGATTGGGCGAAGGATGCTAAACAGTACATTAATGATCATTTTCGTGAGAACATCTCTCTGCCAGGTATCGCTGATATCTTTGAACTGCATCCCGCCTATTTGAACAGGGTGTTTAAAAGAGCTTTTCAGCTGTCTATTTCAGATTATCTGGTTCAGCTGCGGATGGAAGCGGCCTGCCGTTTTATCCGGGAACACCCTTTCGTACTAATAAAGGACATTGCTGAGCATGTCGGTTATCTGGACCCTTATTATTTCAGCAAGGTCTTTAAGCAGCACACCGGTCTTAGTCCAAGCGATTACAAGAATAGCAGTATTTGAAAAAAAGGCCTTGGTTTTGACAACCAAGGCCGGCTTTCTCTTTATATGCATATTATCATTGCAGCTGAGTCTTACCCCTTCCGGTAATACGGAAGCCGGCTCAGAGGCACTTCAACTTCATGGATTATCGGCCCTTCCACCACGCTCCCGTCATCCCCGGTCCAGCTTCCTTCGGGAAAAACAATGCTGCGCTTACGTACATTTTTGTCTATGACCGGAGCAACGAGGATAGAGCTTCCCAGCATAAACTGGTCTTGAACAGGCTCCATGACTTGTCCGGGAAACTCATATGCCATATGGCGCATAATCGGCTCACCTGTGCGGGATGCATGCCGGGCAAGCTCAAGAATCTCATCACCATACTGAGCATGAAGCTTAGCTGCTTCTACGCAGTAGCCTAAATGGGTCTCATCCAGCAGCCGCCAAGGGGCCGCAGAAAACTGCATCATCGGGAATAGCGCTGAGCACTGAGCATAACGGACAAACAGCTCCGGATCAAACTGGGCCGAAGTAAAGCTCATGTATTCGCCTCCGCCAATCATATCCGGGCAGGTGTATGCATAACCCAGCAGACCCTGCGCCAGTCCGTCAGGGATCAAAGCATCAAGTCCGTTGCCTTGCCACTCATGGCTCTTATCCTTTAACCTCTGCACGAGCGGCTGTCCAGCCAGCTTCCAACAGGCACGGTATTCATTCAGCCTATACTTCAGGCCGACTCTAGCCCATGCTTCACTATGCCCGCTGCGGGTTGAAGGAATGAACGCCTGATCATCAGGCTCATAGAAATCCGCATCACCGGCATCCAGCTTGAAGCCGTCAACCCCATATTCGTGCTGCAACGTATCAAGCCGGTCGTGAATCCATTTCACAGCTTCGGGATTAGTACAATCCAGTACTGCACTATAACCGTTCCACCATTTGCGGATCGCGGTCTTTCCATCCCTGTCCTTCAAAAGCAGTTCAGCCAGTTCAAGCTTGCGGAACGTCAGCGAATCCGGGCTGATGAACGGACATACCCATAGCATCACCTGGAAGCCCATGGCGTGAAGCTCCTGCACCATCCGCGCTGGATCGGGGAATCTGCCGGAATGGAAGACCCAAGTGCCATAAGGCTCATGCCAGTTGTCATCAATCATGATGACCCCCGGAGGCATCCCGAGATCCAGTACCTTTCGGGCATACTGCAATACTTTTTCTTGAGTCGGCTCGTAGAGCAATTCGATCCACAGATTGTACTGCGGAGCGGTAAACAGCAGTTCTTCGGGTATGCCTGGAGCAGGCGGAAAGAAGGTTCGGGATACATGCCCGAACGCACCTCTTAAGCTGTCATATCCTTCTCCAGTAATTAGATCTCCCTTTCCGGCCACCGTCAGGTAATCCGGTTCAAACTGAAACTCAAACGGCTCTTCACTCCACAGATATCTTCCTTTACTGGATATCAGCAGCGGACAGGCCTGATTTCCGTGATGGTTCTCATCCAGATCAGCCTTGAACAAAGTAAGACCATAAGGCATGCTTCTGCCATCTGCAGTGCGGCCGCCCCACCAATATTCACCGGGGAGCAGTTTTATAAGCTGTTCAGATTTTGGCATTTGACTTCACTCCTTTATCTAAATCGATCTTACCTTTGGAGTGAAGCGGAGACAATCTAAAAGTTTTGCTTTATAATATAACAAAATTGATTTTTTATATTCAGGAGGTCAGTCAATGTTAGAGCCATCTTCTTATGCTTTTCGAAATGAAGATAAATCAATCTTGACTCTGGATTCTATTGGTTGGCAGAGGGTCAGAAGTACTGAATACAGTTTCTCTGGTGACGAACGGCCGGATTCAGGACATGTCATTTTCCAATATACACTCAGCGGCCAGGGCTGGATTGATGTGGATCAGCAGATCGTGCCTGTGCCTAAAGGTTCCGGATTTCTGGTCCAAATTCCCAGTAAACACCGATACTACTACAATGATCAGACGCAGCCCTGGGAAATTCTATGGCTTAATCTAAGAGGCGAAGAAGCCAATCGGATCTGGAAGATGATCATAGAACAGGAGGGACATGTAATTCAACGAGAGGCAACTTCTCCCGTCATCACGGGATTGCAGGAACTGCTGCGGAAGATTTCCGAAGAGAAGATTACCGATAAGTATGTATTGTCTACTGAGATCTACAGTTGGATGCTGACCTTGGTCAGAACAAGCCGGGAGGTCACCAAAGATATTAGCGCAGCTACCAGCTCAATCATCCTGAAGGCCAAAAAGTATCTGAAGGAGAACTACGCAGCTCCGCTGACTCTTGACATGCTTTCTGAACACTGCGGAATCAACAAGCATCACTTATGCCGGCTGTTCCAGAAATCCGATCAGATCTCTCCCCTGGCTTATCTGCGGGAACGGCGGGTAGAAGCCGCTGTCTCTCTGCTGCGTACTACCGATCTCTCCATTCAGGAGATAGGCCGGCAATGCGGCTTTGACAGTCCCAGCTACTTCGGCAAAGTGTTCCGTGAACACATGGAAATGACCCCGAAAGACTACCGGATGAAGAAGCTTGAGTTCCCATATGATGCTATTTATTATGAGTAGCCACATCATCATGCTATTAACCTATGCTGTAAAGTAAAGTGTTTCAGGAATGTCAATTGTATTCAACAGGCTGGCCATGTACAATAAACGATGTTGAAAAATAGCAGTTCTGACAGGAGAATGTTGATGGAGAAAATAAAGAACAAATGGTTCAATAGCAGGAGTGTGCTGCTGACCTGGTCTTTATCTTATATGGCCGTGCTGCTGCTTCCGGTTGCATTGAGCTCGATTGTATACTACCAGTCCAGCAAGATGCTCACTGACGAAATTCATCTGGCCAACAATTCCTTGCTCAAACAATTAAGAGAACTGATGGATAAGCAGATTGACGCGGTCAACCGCTTGGACTTCGAGCTGAATTGGAATACGAAGTTCCGTGAACTGGTCGATCAGCACAAGTATGTCATCTTTCCTGAAGAATACATGTATGATCTCCATGATGCCACCAAGGACATGTCCCTCTATCAATCTGCTTATTCGGAGACAGACCTGTTCTATATCTACTTGGCTTCCCGCGATACCATCCTGCTTCCCGGAGTTTACCGGAACACAAGATTTGCCTACGCTGAGAATCACCAGTCCGATAGCTTAAGCTATGAAGAGTGGATTGATATTCTGCAAAGGAAGAAATTCAAAGGCTTCGTGCCCGTGAAACGTACGAACGAGAATGGCGTTTCTATGGAAGCGCTCGCATATGTAAGCACCTATGATTATGAAGATGATCAGCCCTTAGGCGCTAATGTGATTCTGCTCGACAAGTCCAAAATACTCTCCTCCCTGCTTAACATCGAAGCCTTCAGTAAAGGACATGTCGTGATCGCAGATTCCGACAACAATGTGCTCGTATCCAATTCGAATACTGACCTTCCTGCCCGGTTGCCCTTCGGCAAACAGCCCGGTGCAGGCGGCATGTTCATCTGGGAGTCCGAAGGTCAGCAGTACGAAGTATTCTCTATTCAGTCAGCAGTTTCCAGCCTCAGATATATTTCCATGATTCCCAGTGAAGTCTATTGGAAAAAAGCGGAGCTGGTCCGCAAACTGACGGTGATGAGCATTCTGGCCAGCCTGCTCGGCGGCGGAGGTCTGACATATATTTTTCTGCGTAAAAACTATAATCCGATCCAGCGAATTGTACGCGCTTTCAATAATAAAGTATCTCTCCGGGAGAAAGGAGCGAACGAATTTCTTTTTATCCAGCAGGCGGTGGACAGCACTTTGAATGAAATGGACAATATGATGCTGGAAATGAAGAAACAGCACTACAGCCTCCGTTCTAATTACATCATGAGATTACTCAAAGGCAAGCAAGAACACGAGCTTCCTTTGGCTGAAGCTTTGAGTGCCTTTGATATTCAGCTGCTCTCTGAAGATTTCGGCATCCTTTTATTTTATCTGGAAGATGTGGACATCTTCCTCGAACGTGTTCAAGGAAAAACAGCGGATGAGAAGCTGCGGCTGCTGCATTTTATTGTGAGGAATGTGGTGGAGGAGCTTGTCAATGTCAGACACCGGGGCTATCTGGTTGAGACAGATGAGACGATGCCCTGTCTGATCAGCCTGTCTGAGATCCCTGCAGAGGAGCAGGCGGATGATCTGCTTCAGGCGGCCCGCAGTGCCCAAGAGTTTCTTGCGCATAAGTACAGTATCTATATTACCGTTTCTATCAGCCAGGTTCACCGCGGACTTCATCAGATTCCTCAAGCTTATCAGGAAGCTCTGGAGGCTATGGAGTATAAGCTGGTTATGGGCAAACAGGAAGTGTTGTCCTATGAAGACATCCAGAGATATAACATCCGGGCAGAGACCGATTCAGGTTATTATTACCCTCTTCAGAGCGAGCAACAGCTGATTAACTATGTTAAAGTAGGTGATTTCCCGGCGGCTCAAGGCGCCCTAGATGAAATCCTGCAGATGAATTTCTCAAATCACCCTGTAAAGCTGCCGCTAGCGCGTTGTCTTATACTCGATCTGGCCGGCACCTTGATCAAGAGCATCGGAGAACTGACTGCCAGTCAGAACAACATCCTGATCCAGAATCCTAAACGCATCGACAGACTTTATTCGTCAGAGACGCTTACAGAAATGCAGGAGCAGCTTGAGGGTATGCTTAGTGAAGTGTGCGACTATGCCCGTGCTAAGCGGCTGCAGCATGTTCAGGAGAACCGCCAAGAGGCCTTGAGTGAGCTGATCAACAAGGTATCGGCCTTTATTGATGAGCGATATACCGATCCGGGCTTGAATGTTTCTCTGCTCGGACAGCAATTTGATATGAAGCCTACATATCTGTCCAGGCTGTTCAAGGAACAATCCGGGGAAGGGCTGATGGATATGATCAATAAGAAGCGGATTGCCTGGTCCAAGCAGTTAATTACGGAGCAGCGGTTGACGGTGAATGAGGCGGCGGAGAAATCAGGCTTCAATGATGTCGGCACTTATATCCGCACGTTTAAGAAAATTGAAGGGATTACCCCAGGCAAGTATAAAGAGATCGCCGAGGACTAACCCACCCTCCCCCTGCTTGTCACCATCCATGACAGGCGGGGATTTTTTATGTCAATCCTACTGGAAAAGTCCGGTTATATTCCCATTGCCTATTCGTTTGTCTAAATTGCCGATCCCACGGCGCCCTTTTCAATCCGATTGGATATTCTGCGCATGTACAGTAACACCGGGCTGACCTTATAGTTATGGCATGAACCGCCGCGAAGCAGCAGGTTCTTAGCACATGTTAATGAAGTACACTCAGGGAGGGTTAACAAGAATGAGAAAAGCAAGCAGAAAGCTAATGTTTTCTCTTATGACATTCCTATTAGCGGGCAGCGCGCTTGCGGGATGCTCGGAGAACAACGCTGAGAACGAACCAGCTTCCAGCCCGGACATGTCATCAGAATCAGCAGTGGTATACCCCTTGAAAACGGACACCAAGCTCACTTATTGGGGAGCACTGCCTAACAATCTGACGGGGGTGAAGTCCGCGCATGCGGAGGTTCCTTTTTATCAGGAATGGCAGAAACGCACAGGGATTACAGTGGATTTCACAACCCCTCCGGCTAACCAGGTCGACGAATCCTTCAACGTGATGCTGGCCTCAGGAGAATTGCCCGATTTGCTGGAGTATAACTTCTTCAACTTCCCGGGCGGCCCGGAAAAGGCAATCAAAGACGGTTACATCCTGGAACTCAATGACCTGATTGACAAATATGCGCCGAATTATAAGAAGTATCTGCAAGAGCATCCCGAGATTGAGAAAATGGTTAAAACCGACAATGGAAGCTACTATTCCTTCCCTTTCATCCGTGTAGATGAAACCCAGCTTACGTTCCAGGGTCCGGTGATCCGGAAGGATTGGCTGGATGAGCTGGGTCTGCCCGTACCTGAAACGATCGACGAATGGACCACTACTTTGAAAGCGTTTAAGGAGAAAAAAGGAGCTGCTGCACCGATCTCCTTTGTCGGCAAGCCGCGTGTCTTCAATGAGCTCGGGAACGGTGCTTTTATTGGCGCATTTGGCGTTACCCGCGATTTCTATCTGGAGGATGGAAAGGTTAAGTTCGGTCCGGCTGAGCCGGGCTATAAGGAATTCCTGAGCCTGTTCCATCAGTGGTATGCTGACGGGCTGCTGGATAAAGATGTGGCTACAGTGGATTCCAAGGTGATGGATGCCAACATTACGTCGGGTGCGACAGGAGCTACCTGGGCTAACTCAGGCGGGGGTATCGGCAAGTGGACGCCTATCCTCAAAGGAATAGATGCCAAGGCCTCCATTGTCGCTGCGCCTTATCCGGTTCTCGAAAAAGGCACCACGCCAAAGTTCGGTCAACGGGATTATGCCTACTCCACCGGCGGGATGGTAGCCATCTCGGCAACATCCAAGAATGCGGAGCTGGCGGTCAAATTGCTCGATTATGGCTACAGCGAGGAAGGACAGCTGCTCTTTAATTTCGGAATCGAAGGCGTCAGCTACACCATGGAAAACGGCAGTCCGAAATTCACTGATCTTATCATGAACAACCCCGACAAGCTGGCCCCTGCTCAAGCCATGTCTCTGTATATCCGGGGCAATACCGGAGGCCCATTTATTTCCGATAAGCGGGTTTCCGAGCAATACCTGAACTTGCCGGAACAGCAAGACGCGGTAGCCTTATGGAAAAATACAGATATGGCTAACTACCAGCTTCCGCTCGTTACGCCAACTCCTGAAGAAAGTGCAGAATTCGCCAACATCATGGCCGATGTGAACACGCTGGTGGACGAAATGACATTAAAGATTATCCTGGGTACAGAGCCGCTGGATGCCTATGATAAATATCTGGAAAAACTTAATTCCGTCAAGCTCTCGCGTGCCATTGAAATTAAACAGGCAGCGCTGGAGCGGTATTTGAAGCGCTAAACCACAAGCCACACCGGGAGCAGACAGAACAAACAGTCCCTGCTCTGCTCCCGTAAGGAGGAAAAGAGAAACCATGGCCAAACTAGCTCCAATGACGGGAGTACAAACTACCCTAAATAATAGCTTCAAGCATCGTTTCATCCGGGATTTCAAACTGAACAAACTGTTGTATTTCATGATGATCCCAGTGATGCTCTATTACGTTGTTTTTCATTATGCACCGATGTATGGGGCGATTATAGCCTTTAAAGATTTTTCACCGATGAAAGGGATTGTAGACAGTGACTGGGTAGGACTCCAGCACTTTCAGGACTTCTTCTCCAGCTACTATTTCTGGCGGATTCTAAAAAACACGGTAGTCATCAGTTTGTATTCTATTGTATTTATGTTTCCGGCTCCGATCATACTGGCTCTGCTTATCAATGAAGTCAGGAATCAGTCCTTCAAACGTGTGGTGCAGACCTTTTCATATATGCCCTACTTTATTTCACTCGTCGTGATTTGTGGAATGATCACGGACTTCACCAACAGCAACGGGGTTATTAATACATTATTCTCTTGGATCGGTTATGACGGAACCGCTATGCTGCAGAAGCCTGGTCTGTTCCGCCCGATTTATATTCTTTCCGAAATCTGGCAGAAAGTCGGCTGGGAATCAATTATTTATATTGCCGCCCTGGCGGGCATCGATCAGGAACAGTATGAAGCAGCCCGGATTGACGGTGCCAACCGCCTGAAGCAAATGCTGCACATTACGCTTCCCGGAATCATACCCACAATTACCATTATGTTTATCCTCCGGATGGGCAATATGCTAAATGTCGGCTTTGAGAAAATCATTCTGCTCTACAATCCCGTAACCTATGAAACGGCTGACGTGATTTCCTCCTTTGTGTACCGTAAAGGCCTGCTGGAATTCGGCTGGAGCTACAGCTCAGCTGTAGGTCTGTTCAACTCGCTCGTTAATCTCATTCTATTGATCTCGGCCAATTATATCAGCCGCAGAGTCAATAAAACCAGTCTTTGGTAGGAGGAAACCGTTATGCATGCCGAAAAAGGCTTCAAAAATAAGGCATTTGATTTCATTATTAATACCGCTCTGATTCTTCTTGTTATAGTTACGCTCTACCCGCTTTTATATGTGCTATTCGCTTCTTTCAGTGATTCCTCACAGCTGGTTGCGAACAAAGGTTTTTTATATAAACCGTTAGGCTTCAGCTTAGAAGCCTATCGAAGCGTTTTTAGTAATCCCGGCATTATCAAAGGTTATGGCAATACACTGTTCATTCTGATCTTCGGTGTCACGCTCAACATGCTTCTGACTTCCATAGCGGCCTATGTGTTATCCAGAAAAAATGTAATGTGGAACAGTGCCTTTACCCTGCTGATCGTGTTCACGATGTTCTTCCACGGCGGCCTGATCCCGATGTATTTGATCGTAAAGGGAGTCGGTCTGATTGATTCCATATGGGCAACCATCATACCGTTCGCCGTAAGCACCTTTAACCTGATTATTATGCGTACCGCATTCTCCGCCATTCCCGAGAGCCTTGAGGAATCGGCAAAGATTGACGGAGCCAATCATTTGACGATCCTGTTCCGGATCATTCTGCCTTTATCTAAGCCCGTCGTAGCCGTGATGGTCCTCTATTATGCCGTGGAGAAATGGAATGCCTGGTTCTACGCCTCTATCTTTCTGAAGGACCGCAACCTGTTCCCGCTTCAGCTGATCCTCCGTGAAATCCTGATTTCCAACTCGACGGACAACATGGCCACAGGAGCCAGCTCGGCTGATCAATTCATGATTGGAGAAACCATTAAATATGCCACGATAATAGTAGCGACGGTCCCAATCCTGTGTGTGTATCCCTTTGTGCAAAAGTACTTTGAGAAAGGCGTTATGATCGGTGCGGTGAAAGGTTGACCGATCAGCCCATATATAGCAGAAAGGTGGAAGACAGTAATGACTGTTTTACAATTCGACGAACAAGCGATCCGCGATGCCCTCGACCGTGTGGTACAGCGGACCTTTCAAATGGATTTCGACTGGGACTGGCCGGGAGGCGTGGCCTTCTATGGAGTCGCAGAGGCATATGAAGCAACTGGCCAAGAAGAATATATGAATCAACTGAAGGAATGGGTAGATGAGCAGCTGGAAGACGGATTACCCCGTCTTACCGTTAATGCGGTGTCCATTGGACATACCCTGCTTTCTTTGTACCAGGCTACCGGGGATAACGTATACAAGGATCATGCTGTGCAGATGGCTGAATTCCTGAAGCACGATGCCGTGAGATTTGCAGATGGGGTCTTCCAGCACACCGTGAATTCAGAAGCTTACAACTTTCCCCAGCAGGCTTGGGTGGATACGCTATTTATGGCCGGCTATTTCCTGGTAAGAATCGGGCATCTGCTGGGGCGTGAGGATTATCTGGAGGATGGAATACTGCAATATCATGGGCATGAGCGTTTCCTTCAGAATCCTGTAACCAACCTGTACTGCCATGGCTGGGACCATGTGTCACAGACTAATATGTCCGGAATATTCTGGGGGAGAGGCAATGCCTGGGCTGCTATCACGATGGCCCGCGCCCTGCGGATGATTCATGTTACCCATCCTTCATTCATGGTCATTGATGGTTCCCTCAGAGACCAGCTCAGCGCCTTGGTACGCCTGCAAGGAGAGGATGGATTATGGAAGACGGTACTTACCAATCCTGAGTCTTATTCTGAAGTCTCCGCTTCGGCTGGTATTGCCGCTGCTCTGCTCTCCAAGGGCAAGCTCTACAACAAGGCTATCAACCGGGCGACTGCCGGCATTCTGTCCAGCATATCCCCGGATGGATCGGTACAGAACGTGTCTGCCGGTACGGCAGTAATGCAGAATGCAGCAGGCTACATGGGAGTACCGCGCCAGCGGATACAAGGCTGGGGGCAAGGATTGACTCTTGTATTCCTCGCATCTCTTTTGAACCACCGGGAAGTATAGACTATTTGTTATGAATGTATAACCAGAGCGCTTGATCCTGGAGTGGCGGCTGTTGCTGCCACTCCCTATCTGATGGATTGGACTTATGTCGCACAGTGGCTTGACTATGCGCAGAAAGGTGGATGACAGCTATGGAAGCAGTAACGGATTATGGCAGCAGAGAATTTTATGAAGGCCTGCTCCTTTCCATGATAGAGCCCTTAAAGGGTCGTTTCAGCCCGGGAAAGGCAAGACTTCAGCTTGGTGCTGAAACGGCCGGATACGGGAACAGGATTGCCGGCATGGAAGGCTTTTCACGGCTGCTATGGGGGCTGGTCCCTTATTGGGCCGGCGGCGGTGAAGATGTAAGCCTGCTTCCGGTTTATCTGGAGGGGCTTGCCAGCGGGACAAATCCGGATGCTCCCGAATATTGGGGAGACCTGCATGATAAAGACCAGCGGATGGTGGAAATGGCCGCCATCGCCTTTGGTCTGCTGATGATTCCGGAGAAATTATGGGAACCTCTGGCGGAGCATAGCCGCACCCATCTGGCAGCATGGCTGGGTCAGATTAACCTGTATTCCTTGGCCGAAAACAATTGGCAGTATTTCAATGTCATTACCAACCTGGCCCTGAAGCATGTGGGAAGTCCCTATAGCAATGAGCGGATGGAGGAGGCGATGGCTAAATATGAGTCCTTCTATTTGGGAATGGCTGGTATTCCGATGGATTGCGGCCGCAAAAGGATTACTATATATCCTTTGCCATTCATTTTTATTGCCTCCTGTACGCCAAGTTTATGGAAGAGGAAGATCCGGTAAGATCAGCACTGTTTAAAGCAAGAGCCAAAGAATTTGCCGGAACATTTATCTACTGGTTTGATGATGAAGGCAAAGCGCTGCCCTTCGGAAGGTCCATGACCTACCGCTTTGCACAGGCGGCCTTCTGGAGCATGAGCGCCATGCTGGAGCTGGATGTCCTACCGCCGGGGGTACTCAAAGGGCTAATCGGGCGGCATATGGAGCAGTGGCTCCGGCAGCCCATTTATGACAATGGCGGCGTGTTATCCATCGGTTATGCGTATCCGAATCTCAATATGTCAGAGGGATATAATGCCTCCGGTTCCCCCTATTGGGCCTTCAAAACCTTCGCCCTCCTCGCCCTTCCCGCGGAACACGAGTTCTGGAAAGTGAAGAGCGAACCCTTGCCCAAGCTGGAAAAACAGATGGTCATCCCAGAGTGTAATATGCTCATCAGCCGCAGGGGGTATGATGTTACGGCGCTTACGAGTGGGCAATATCCGGTTCTGCAGCTTACCCACGCAGCGGAAAAATATGCGAAATTCGCTTATTCCACCCGGTTCGGTTTCAGCTGTCCCAGATCGTACTGCCAGTTGCACGAGGCAGGAACCGATAGTATGCTGGCTTTTTCCGTTCACAATATGATTTACGTAAGAAGAGGTTGCCTGGAATTTTCCGTCACCGAAACAGAGGTATATTCCAAATGGAGCCCTGTAGAAGGCATCGAGGTGGAGACATGGCTGATTCCCACCGCTAAGGGGCATATCCGGCGCCACATCATCACAAGTCAGCTGGAATGCACCGCTTACGACTGCGGCTTTGCTTATCCGGACTTGCCCGGAGAGACCCGCAGCCACGCGGGCGGCACGCTAGCTGTGGTCACAGATTCTAACGGCAGAAGCACTGCGGCCTCCGAAACCGGCAAAGCGATGGTCATCACCAGCGCGCCCAATACCAATCTGATTTTCCCCACAACGATCATCCCTGCCATCGAATACCGGATTCCCAAGGGAAGAATTCGTGTCGAAACCAGAATTGAAACAGACTTTGCAGACGTCAAAATACGGACAGGAAGTGGAAACGGTTATGAGATATGCAGTTAGTGAAGCAGACCGCCAGTGGGCGGCCCAAGTTTGGGATAAGCTTGCCATAAAATTAAAAGCAGAGTGTCAGCGCACCGGCCCGATCATGCCCTATATTCCAGTCAATGGAACCTACGAAGACATGGGAGAACGTAATCTTGTCTGGTGGACAAACGGCTTCTGGGGCGGCATCCTGTGGCAGATGTACCACGCCACCAAGGACGATGTGTACAAAGAAACGGCTGAACAAATTGAAGCAAGGCTGGATCAAGGGTTCGCTGACTATATAGGCCTGGATCACGACATGGGATTTTTGTGGCTACATACGGCAGTGGCCGATTACCGGCTCACAGGAAATAAGCAATCCCGAATCCGGGGGCTTCATGCAGCAGGTATTCTGGCCGGGCGGTTCCAGCCAGCCGGAGAATATATCCGCGCCTGGAATGAAGGGCTGGAGGGCATCGCCATTGTGGATTGCCTGATGAATCTGCCGCTGCTGTATTGGGCAGCTGACCAGCGAAAGGACTCCGGCTTAAAGCAGATTGCAATTAAGCACGCAGATATGGCGCTACTGTACGTATTGCGGTCGGATGGCTCCTGCAATCACTTAGTGAAATTTGATACGGAAACCGGCGAGTATCTGGATAATCCGGGAGGCCAAGGGTATGAAAGCGGCTCTTCCTGGACCCGCGGCCAGTCCTGGGCCATCTATGGCATGGCGCTTTCCTACCGGTATACCAAGAAGCCGGAATATCTGAATGCCGCCAAACGGACGGCGCATTATTTCATCGCGAGTGCGGCCGTGAATGATTACGAGGTGGTCATCGATTTCCGTTCGCCGGAGGAGCCTGTTTATTATGATACGACTGCCGCCGTATGCGCCGCTTGCGGACTGCTGGAGCTATCGGAATTTGTAGGCGAGTATGAGAAAGGGTTGTATATAAAGGCGGCGGTCCGTCTCTTGAGAAAGATCGACGAGAAATTCTGTGAGTGGAACCCCGAAATGGATTCGATCGTCTCCCACGGCTCCGGAAAGTATCACCGGGAGTCGGACCGGGAAGTACCAATCATTTACGGCGACTACTTTTTCCTGGAAGCAATCCTTCGGTTGCTGGACCGAGACTTTTTGATTTGGTAAAAGGAGGCCGCTAACCTCTAATTCTTCATAGAAATAGGGGGTCCCGAAAAGATATGCTCCCCATATAGTAGACAGGTGAAATAATAAAAACCTGTTACTGTATGGGGAGCATTTTTATGGAACAAAAGAAGTTTACAGCGCTCGTACCAAGACGCCCAATCGAATTTACCATGCCGCCGCGTCTCACATATGTCTCAAATGTTGATGCTGCCTTCGATCAACCGTACCTGGATATCCATTTTTACTCCTAACTACCTATGATTGCTTCTACCTCTGAAACGAATTAAAAATGAAAAATTCAGTTGAAAAGACCTATGAAATAATCATGAAATAATAACGATAGAATATAGGATATACCAATTCAATTTGCAGGGAGAAGATTTTGTGAAGAAAATAGGTAGTTTGTTGGTGATCGGTTGTATGCTTGCAGCATTTTTCATGGCATTCTCTGTTTATGCAACAAGTACAGCAAGTTATTACGTTTCACCGGCTGGCAGTGACAGCAATCCAGGAACCGAAAGTAAACCATTTAAGAGTTTGATGAAAGCACAATCAGCAGCGTCCTCCGGGGAAACCGTATATATTCGTGGAGGTGTTTATGATGAGTTTGAAATTGCAAAAACCGATAGTACTTACAATTATGTAAATGATTTTATCAAGAGCGGGATTTCCTATGTGGCTTATCCTGGAGAACGCCCTGTTTTCGATTTTCAAAATGTACCTACTAATTTACGTGTCGCTGCTTTTTATGTTGAAGATGGTGTGACTGGCATCACGTTCAATGGATTTGATGTCATAGGGATTAAAGTAGGGGAACGGGAGCAATCTGAAGCCTTTAGAATTAAAGGGCAAGCCGATATCACTAATGTGGCTGCTCATAATAATGAAGCGATTGGTTTTTACTATACTGGACGTGGAACAGGAACTGTCCTGAATTCGGATGCTTATAACAATATTGGACCTACTGATGTATCTGCTAAAAATACAGATGGTTTTGGTGCTCATGGAGGAGCTGTTTCTTTCATTAACTCCCGCGCCTGGAATAACAGTGATGATGGTTTTGACAGTATCAGTTCAACCGGAGCAGTGATTTATGACCATTGCTGGTCGTTTAATAATCAGGGGAATCAAAATGGTGTAGGTGACCAAAATGGGTTTAAGGTTGGCGGATATGCTTACAGAACAACTGGAATTCCAGATCCCTTGCCGATACATACCGTTAAATACTCCTTAGCTGTTAATAACGGAGCTAATGGCTTTTATGCTAATCATATGCCAGGACAATCCGCTAACTGGACTAATAACACAGCCTATAACAATGCTAAATCTAACTTTGATATGCTAGAACGGGTTAGTCCAACTGATATAAACAACATACCTGGTTACAGAGAAATTTTACATAATAACATTGCTTACAAAGGTACAACAATAAGAAATGATAACAATTCAACAGAAAATGTAGCCAATAACTCTTGGACAATTGATGGTGGTCTTCAGATCACTTCCGAAGATTTTGTAAGCTTGGATACGTCCCAATTATCTGCACCCAGAAAATCAGACGGCAACTTACCTGATGTTACATTTATGAAGCCTGTATCCTCCAGTCCTCTCTTCAAATACGATTTAGGCTATCTTGCTGACAAATAAGACATCTGGTTTCCTTACAGACCCAATAACATGAATAAGGCTGCAGGTGATATTTATCCCTGAGTCTTTTTTTATTTTAGCTTTTGGCTCGATTGAACATACCACTAGTACTCAGACGGTAGTCCCCCTGCCACTCATTAGAACAAAGAGGTGAAATGCTTCGAAACTTTGATAAACGTCTATTACTGCGAACACATACAGCTTATGATTGTTATTAGTATCAATTTAAAAGATGAGTAAGGGTGAAACTAGATGAGAAAACGATGACAAGTTCACTCTTAATGTCAAGAAAGCCTTCAGCAGCTATGTAAAGTCCTGTCTTACAGTCATTTACTCTCACTTGGAATACAGTTCCAAAGTATCTTCAGTATCAACAATGAGCGGTGTTTTGGTCTTTTAATAAAAAAGATCGCACAGCCCTCAATATTTCATGAGAGTCATGCGATCTTCTCCTCGTTCTCTCCTTCGGAAAAAGGAGAGAACTGCAGGAGAGAACTCGTTAAAAAGTTCTCTCCCAAGTTGTTTTAAAAACCAAGGTTTTCCGGAAAAACCCTTATAAATCAAGGATGCCGAGGACGGGGGTCGAACCCGTACGGTACTCACGTACCGCAGGATTTTAAGTCTTGAAGTAGCCCCTTTAGCTCCACATCTACACTAATGAAAGATCGCACATAAATCCTTTAACCACGCGGGTTAACGGCTATTATTTGTTCAAAACACTTCTGCATTCAGGGATTGGGATATGCAGCCATGTTAGCAAATATGTTAGCAAAATAGTGGGCAGAAGTCTTATATTTCTGCCTTAAGGTCTTATTTAATAATCTTTCAGGAGATTTTCGACGAATCTCAGAACAGAAAAAGTGCGGTCAAACACCTGACTATAAGGAATCTATAAAATAATGGGAGCAGTTAAATCTAATATTTTCTCTATTTCATTTATTTTATATAGAATTTTTTTGTTGGTTCTTGTTAAATCCTCAGAAATGACTCCCACACTATCAAAAGGTAATAAACCAAGCAAAAAGGATCTATAACCTGCTAAAAAATTATGAAGTTTCGGTATATTGACCTTTATCTGAAAGTTCTTTTCAATCTCCGACAATAGTTCCTCAAGAGTTTTGTTGGGAGAATTTTGATAGCAATGAATAATTGCTGAGATGATTGCTGTTTTTTTACGAGATAAACGAACTTCTTTACCGACTACAAACCCATTTAAAGATATTTCATCCTTCGCTTTCCTAAACTTCTTAAGATTTAATTGAAATCCTTGACTCTTAAGAATTTTTGTAATTCCATTAATAAATACCTTCTTATGAAGAAATAAACTATCTGATGAAAAGAGTAAATCATCGACATATCTACTATAAGTAATCCCAAACTTGCGACAATATCTTGATATTCTGATATCTAAGTATCTGAAATAGATATTTGAAAGAACAGGTGACGTAACTGCTCCTTGAGGAAGACTATTATTAATAGTAGCAACTTTAATAATAAAATCCAGAAGCGTTAATTCATCATTAACACTGACATCATCGATATAATATTCCAATACCTCTCTTAGCTTTTTATCTTTGATAGAGTGAAAGAAATCCTTGATATCCAGCTTCAAATAATAAACATGCTTTACATGTGGTGTAAGATAATCGAAATATGATTTACCCTTAACGTAACCGTATGCATGATTAGAGAGTGGAATGAAGTCAAAAAAATTGTTTTTTAGTTGTTTTTGAATTCCATATAACAAATGTTCACTATCTATACATTGAATAATTCTATCAGAATTATCTTTCTTTTTTATTATTTTCTCATAATATGCAGTAAATTGAAGTTCTTCAGTTAGAAGATCAACGTACTGAGATACACTACCACGAAGAACTTTTTTCTCAAATTTACTTAAACTCTCAATTCGCATCTAAACTCTCCTAGAAAAGCAAGGGGTAAGTACATCCGAGAACCTCGAAATAATAATATAGGCCAATTAGCGTATACGTGTAAAGTGCGACAATTAGCAGGCCTTAAACCATGGATTTTCCCTTTCCCCGTTACTGGAACGTCACAAGAGATCTTTAGTTTCTTGTATAAGGGATAAAACAACTGTCATCATGGCATCTGTAGTCAATAATAATAACTACTTCTGATTTTACTACTTACCCCATACCTTTAGATAATTTTATACCATTTTTTTGAGCTTCTCAACAACTTTTCCTAATTCGGGGAAACTCGCTTGAAATAAGTTTCGATTCAAAAATATCTCATCAGATTTATCTATATTTAATTTATTATCAAAGAACCAATTTAGATAATTGGTAACCCATCCACTTGTCTTGTCTCCAAAATCGAGTGTTGATTCTTTTAATTGATTACGAATCTCTTTTATTATTCGAAACTTTCCTAGGAAGTCTTGATTATTATTATTATTATTGTTTTTTTCTTTTTCACTACTAAAGAAATCTGTTTTCCCAAAAAAAATCAATCTAAGAAATGTAGTTTTATGTTCTTCTGACGGTAAAGTGGCGTACAGATTATCAAATTTCTCTCGATCCCAATCATACTCTTGAATCCATTTGTGAAAAAGATGGTAGTTGCTCTTATTGATAATTGCACCTTCAATAGTGGAATCTAATGGGATGAAGTTATATTGGCCATAATAATGCTGGATAAGTTCTACCAGTTCTGCTCGCTCATTACTTTGTTCAATACATAGTCCAGTAGAGTCCACCTCATAATTAATTGAAGTTAACTTTTGTGTAATTTCTGCCCTTACTCTAAAAGTATCATTAAATTTCCTTTTATAATGATACTTTTCACGATTAATTATGTTATTATTTTTCATCACATTTAAGTAAGAACTACCTGAAATTGAGAACTTCTTCTTTTTAGGTGAGTAATTCAATATCTTGTCCATATCCATCATAACTAAATAGTTTATTTTGCTTTTTCTATCATTTGGATTAACTAGTTTAAGTTTATCTTCCTTGCCTTCGAAAGCATATATATCGATTTTATTCAATTCAGGGTACAAAATACGCAGATTTTTGTTATTAAAAACCTCTAACTCTGTATCTCCTTCTACAAATAAACATGCCTCAGAGAAGAATAAATTAGCTTCGTTATCCGAAATTAATCTATGTTTTTTTTCCTTAAAACCATTTAATCTTGATACATAGGACTTATTATAAAATTCCGTATTAGTTATGTGAAACATTTCATACTCATTGTGCTCAACTATTATATTCTTTACAAAAGTCGGTGAGTGAGTTGCAAAAATCCATTTAGTTGTTGAGAATCTATCATATTCTTTGATTTCTCTTGTAAATTGTTCTATTTTTTTTAAATGAAGATGAAGTTCTGGTTCGTCTATCATTATCATTGGACTTGATAAATGTTTATTATTAAAAAGACGTAAGATTAATTTCACATATAAACTCATAAATGAATATGAATTCATTCCATAAGAACCCTGGTTCAACTGATGGACTTCGTACTCGAATTTATTCCCACCTAATTGAAGCTGTATAATCTGGCTGATCTTTTCGTAAATATTTGATTGTTGAATTCGAATATTTGATTTTTCAATTTCTGAAATAATCTCATGAATCACCGTATCATAATTATCTTGTACTTCATCATCTAATTCAAAAACCCCTTTAATGTTCCCTTTTATAGAAACTTTTTTTCTAAAAGGCGCTATCTCCCCTATAAGCTTCCAAATCGATTCCCAATTATATAAATCAATACTTCTAGACTCTAAAAAATAAATAGGGAATCTAACAGAAATAAATGCACGAAATTCATACTCTTTTACATTCCAATTGATTGATTTATCTTGACGATTGTATCTTAAAGTAAGTGTACATGTATCTTTTAAAGTGTATTTATCGACATATCTTTTTATTTTATCTCCAATTTCATTCGAAGGGTCTATACCATTCTGAAATTGACTAAAGTCAATGTTTGAAAAAAAGTCATCTAAAAACACATTATTAGTGTGTATACTACCTTGTACTTTATTGATTAACTCTGTAAAATCATACTCTATTGAAATTTCAATTTCATCGTTATAAGGATTACTTTTACTAAACATTGAGTCATCATAAAACTCTCTAGTTAGGTTTGTGTGGAAAAAATTGATAATTTTCATAATGTTTGATTTGCCAACATTATTGATACCTATAAAACAATTTATATTTTTATTTAAATTAAGCTCAAGAAAATCGATTGACTTGCAGTTTTTAATTGTTATTTTTGTGATAGACACTTAATTACGCCCTTTTCTGATATCAAATGGGTGATAGGAATTTAATAATAGTTTTGGCTCTAATTATTCTTTTTCAAAATTATCATTGAATGTTTTGCATTATTGTATAAATATCGCAGATCTCAGCCTAAAGGAATTTGCTGGCTTTTGTCCTCAAAAAAAACTGAGAATTATGTTGTAAATAAGCTGTAGCGTTTTCCTAATACTGCCTCATTAACGATATAACCGAGCAGGAACTAGTAAACGTCAAATGTATCTGGTTTCGCTCATTATAGAATGTATTTACATTGATTATATATACTAATGGCACAATCTCCAGCGCCACTGAATTACGTAACAAGGATTTTTTAATTCGAGATTTAATTCATTTCTATAACCAATCTTCAGGGATTAACGCTTCCTTTTCTCCTCTCCATCTTTCAACTACATGGATGTCTTGTTCTGTGCCACTCCAAGTAATTTCATCAGCATGTTCAATAATTATCAACTGAACGGAGTGTTTTGTTAAACCTAAGCAGGTTGAAAGAGCAGTGAAAATTTTTTGAACTCGTATTATATCTTCTTGTCTAAAAGCAGGAGGGGAAGTAATTTGTTTTCCTTCCTCAGCTTGATCTTCTGGTCTACTCTGTACAATTTTTTCAGGGAAATATACTTGACTAGGCTGGTCAATGATAAGGAATTGAGGTACAGGGTTCCATTTCAAATCAATAAAAAACTCATGTAAGGCGAGTAGAGTGGCCACATGATACCCCATCCAGTTAGCACCACTACCAATTTCCCAAAGATAATCTTCCCTTTGCCCGGATTTTTTTTTCAAGGTTAAATTAGTTATATCAAGTTCAATTGGCTGATCTGCATCTTCAACACCTAAAAAATCCGCATACCTATTTATTTTTTCTGAGATTGTATTTAAAGCTAATTTAAGTTTTGCCTCTATACCCTTAGGATCTATTTTCCGTTTTAAAATAAAAATTTGTTCTTCCAGTGCTTTTACTTCGGTTTCTAAGTCATTATTTTCATGCGTTAGTTTATAATCAGATAGTGATTTTTCTAGACGCCCAATAAATCGAAAAATCTCTTGTTCAGTTTGTCTGGTTCTTCTTACTTCCTCTGATTCTATTTCTAATTCAGTTCTTTGCTTTCTGATGAAGTTCAGTGAACTTTCTAATTCTTTTAGTCGAATTCTAAGTTTAACAATTTCCCTATCTAACATAGCAGAGGATTTTTCAATGTTATTTGAAGTTGAACTGATTTTTGATTGATAATTGTAAAGCCGATGTATTTCATCATGTGCTTTACTGTTTTCAGAACCGCAAAATGGACATACTGTTTTAGGCTCTAGTAACTGAACTAACCAATTAGACGGTTGTAACCTTTCTTGTTGCGCATCAAGAGATTCCTGATATAGCTTTTCTGATTCAAAAAGTCTAGTCATTTTATATAATCTCTGTCTCAGAGAGCCAATTTCATGAGAGAGATTAAGTTCTTCTTTAAATAAATTACTTAGCTCTGTTACAGCAGCTTGTGTATCTATGTTCTTAAATGTTAACGTCTGTGATTGAATTCTTTTTGGTATTTCTGATAATTGACTTATATATACTTGCGTAGACCAGCCTAATTCCGAACTAGAGGGATTTAAGAGTAGTCCGTATTCTTTTGCTTGAGCATAGTAACTTTTCAAATTATAGAACCAATGAGAATTGATCTTTTTTATTTCAGAAAGCTCGTTCTGTTTCTGTTTATGCTCCTTTTCCAACTCTTTCAGTTGTTGTCTTAAATATAGAATTTCTTTATCAATTGCACCAAGGACAAGTGGGAATATATTCTTCAATCTCTCTCTGTTTTGATATGTATCAGCCTTATAAAAAAGAGTATATGGGTTTGCTACTATATGTTGAGGTTGGAACTGAAAAGCTGAAAAATCTCTGAAACTGGCTCTTTTGTTTGAAGATTCACTATCATTCTCATCTGATAATGTTAGGAAAGGAAGGGTAGCAATTTCATTAAGTTTATTTTTCAGAAATTCAACATTGCGTTCTGCTTCAGGTCTGGGTAGTTTTTCCAGGTCTACATTTTCAAAAATGAATACATCACCACTTTGGCTATGTATTCCAGGCTCTTTACGAGCTAGTAATATCAGTTCTCCTTTGATTGCCACAACAATACCAAACCAATCGGTTTTTTCTCTAATGATACCCACAGGAATTGTACATTTAGAACTTCCTAAACAATAATCAATTATGGGGATTATAGAGGATTTCCCTTTCTGACTATCACCAGTAATAACGTTAATTTTGGTCACATCGAAACTTAAAATTCTTTCCTTTTTACTTTTGTCCTTTGGCCACAATATGATATGTTTTATCTTAAAATCCATAGTTAAAACCTCACTTTTAACAGATGACATAGTTCAGAGAAGTCAATCGTTGCAAACCAATAACCAAGACGATCAGACGCTGCAATCATTCGCTTAATACTTTCGTTTTCACTGTATTTTGGAACAGAAGTCCGTACTGGTATAAAATTGCAAGTTTCCTGTTCATACATGAGGAGTTTGCTAGAGAGGCACATATTAATAGCACTAAAAGTCATTTTTGACATGTTTTGAGTTCTTTCTTGCAACCCTACAAAAAAACTCCTATTGTCATTTAATGCTACAAAAAATCCCTTCTTATAATTTCTCCTGTGAATAGAATTAACAATACTTTCATTAAAAACTAGTGGCAGGATTAACATAAGAGCTTGTATATCGACACCTTTATTTTCCTCAGTAGTGGAGTAATACTTTACAGAAAATGACCAAAGAACTAAAGAAGCGAGGGCTACATTTTGAACTATTTCATACTCATCTAAATGGTCCAATAGTTATTCTCCTTGTTTCAGCAAAAATTTAAACTCAGGGTGCCAACCCAAAGCTAATTGTTTATTATTTGCAAGCCTATGGTAGCTACCACGAGTTAAATAATATTGTTCTGTAGGTTGATTTGCTAATGGTTCCCTATGTTCTAATGTCTTTGTGAGAATTTCCATTCCCATATCTTCGCCTAAGATGCTGGCATCCGTACAAGTTTTTAAAGATCTTTTATATTTTCGATCATATTGAGCGAAGATAATTTCCCATCTATCCATTAAATTCTGATCAAATCTATCCATTTCTTCCTTTGTTATATCTCCTTCAATACTGAAACGAGTTCTCTCGTGATTGCATCGTAAATAGTCTTCAATAGAACTAATTAGGAGACTATCATCTTGTTCCAAGGCTATTAAATACAGTTGTCTAACAAACAACTCATTATATTGAGATTCTTTATCTACCAGTGAAAGAGTGATAAGAGATTTATCTGTTTCTATAAAACGCTTATTATTATATCTAGTTAATATTTTTTGATAGTGTTCAGTAAATTTATCTCTGGATAACCAAGCAGGCTTATTATTACGCCAACAATGCATAGCGGTACTGTGAACCCATCCCAGTAAAGAATTATAAATTTCTTCAAAAGGGAGACTTTCTGATATATGTAATAGTGATTTTATTTCTTCTTTCAATTTATTACCATGACTGCTATTACTGCCATCACATAAAACAATTTTTCTTAATAATTTCCGAAGAAGGCTTATGTCATATTCACATACTTTATCTGCATACTTCTTAATACCATCTGGGACATTAGCGGCATGAGTTATAATTGTGTCCGAACACGTAATGCAATCCTGATTGGAGGTTGCCTTTCCAATTTTTACAACTAAACCATCTTTAACTATTTTGTTTGTAACTAGATGAAATTCAGTATTCTCTAAATCAAATCCTGGTTCCGCAGCAGCTTTTAGCCATATACATAAAGTATTCCATAAATCTTTACTATTATCACCAAACGGAATGTTATTGGATATAGAATGTTTATCTTGTTCGTATATATGGTTTTCTCCATCTTTAGCGATTCGGACTACGTCATCTTCTGTTTCAATTCCAACCAAAGCTCCCATTTTACTTTTTGCAAGCCAAAAAACTGCTCTTTCCGGTTGAAAGAGATATCCAGATATGCTTCCTGGGGCAGCGTGCTTATTAACATAACTAGAAATAATTATCTCTCCTATCTACCTAAAACTAAATATAGACTTTAGAACTAAGTCAAAATACATAATTCGTCAGTAATCTACCATCTCCTTCCAAACACGCGTTCTATATAAGGGAATTGTATATATTTGTCGCAATTTTGAAAAATTCAATTCTATATTATATATGTAATAATCAGAAATTACTTGGGAGGAAAACACCATGCGACAGCCTAAGGATAATGATCTGAGACAATTAGTATCTGAATCATTAAGGGAAAGCAATGACAGCTACACAATTCAAGAGCTTTTCGAACGCTTTCCTACTGCTACAGAACTAATGGATGTATCAGAGCAACAGTTGGTATCTATAAAAGGAATCGGCAAGGGAAAAGCTCGGCAAATTACAGCTATGCTAAAGCTTGCTAAGGCACTCACCTACCCGGAGCAGTCTAGCAATTCTATCCGAAGTCCCAAAGACGTTTATGATCTCCTCAAACCCGAACTCCATTTTAAACAGAAAGAACACTTCATTTGCCTCTTCCTCAATACCAAGAACCGCCTCATCTTCAAAGAAACCATCTCTATAGGCTCTCTGAACGCCGCAATCGTCCATCCCAGAGAAGTATTCCATGCAGCTATTAGACGCTGTAGTGCCTCACTCATTTGCGCTCACAACCACCCGAGCGGAGACCCGGAGCCATCAATAGAGGACGTGAATCTTACAAAACGACTTATAGCCGCTGGGGAAATCATAGGAATAGAAGTCCTTGATCATGTAATAATTGGTGGCAATCGCTTCTATAGTTTGAAAGAACATGGGCATTTCTAAAGTTCACTAAACAGCTTTTATTGGCATGTCCTTCAAATAATCAGATGAAAAGACATCTCTTAAGTGCTTTTATCCACGGTTTAACCACACTCCGTATCAATTCTCTACTATAAGCATTGATATCCGTACTATATCCTGTTGAGCCTCTTACCAAAAAATTCTATCGTTTGATTAGGGGTGAAGGGAAATGAACAGCATCGAATCAATTGGGGAAAATATCAGGATTTTACGATTGAAACATGGTTTCAGTCAGGAGCAGCTTGCACTAAGTGCAGGGGTAAACACATCTTACATTGGGCAGATCGAACGTGGAGAAAAGAACCCTACGATCAAAATACTAGAACAAATCTCGGCTGCTCTGGAGATCACCTTAGTTGACTTATTGACTTTGTATGATCCGAAGGGAGGTGTGAGAAGCGGTTGCCATCCGTCAGCTTTAACTATAACCCCTGAAACCATTAAGCAGTGTCTACTGGAAGTATTGATGGACAACACAAATATGATTATTGAAAACAAGAAAGAAACTTAAAGGGCAGTTAGTCTTTTAGTTATTGAAAAATAGCATATCAATCATATTGGAGGAAATATAATGATGAACAGTGCTTCAGGCAAGCTTACATTTGCCCAAGAACCTATAGTCTTAGAGAATCCTATGAAGGGCTACAGAAAATGGTACTACGGCTTAATTCCTGTATCATGCATTTCTTTTATGATAATCGGGGGTCTGGGATTTGGTTTGTTTATTGGTTTCATTATTGGATGGGCTTTGGCCTATATGGTTGTAAACGGAATAGCCGGAGTAAGGTTATTGAAGTTAAACTTCGCAAATCATCCTATGTCGGCACTAATTACAAATGAACAGTTATATGAGCGGTTGGGTACTTTCACCCATCCCGATTTCACAGTTGAAAAAGGACAGGGACGTGTTCGCTTTGTATTTAAAAATAAGACTGTGCATACAATCTGGATTGATGAGAAAAAACAGACGTATTCTGTCATTTCAAGATTCAAGAAAAGGAGCATGATTACTAATCGGCATAATTCAGGTATCAAAGAATACATACATGCCTATAATGCCAACCCTATTGTTCAAAATGCTGTTAATTCAGCAACTCTATCCTCCAAGAAACAAGTAGGTACTCTTTTTCAAAAAGCATAATTCAAATTATATTGGAGGATATAAGCCCATGATTGAAATCTACGTTCTTCTTTCTATACCGTTTGGTTGGAAATTCATAAGCAAGCTACAACGTAACATCACCGTATTTACGACGATTTCTAATTACATCGTTTACAAAATAATCTTGTCTGTATTTGTTGGTTGGGCGGTAACACCGTTTTACTTGATCGGATATCTCTTTAAGTTAATTCGAATGTTTAATCCACCCTCAAAGACTAAGCAGCAAACAAAATAGAATCATCAATGCAACGGGGAGAGCAGCGCTCTTCCCGTTTATTTTGCGTTAATCCCTGAGAGGAGGTGAGAATCATGGATAAAGTAATTGAAGCTGCCGGGAAGACAGCGCTGACCGCAGCGGGCGCACTAATCGGAGGAGGAGCAGGAGCAGCACTTGGCACAGCAATATTCCCTGGTGCAGGAACAGCCGTTGGTTATTTATTCGGTGTTGGATATGGAACACTCAGCGGACTTAAAGCTTGGAAACATTAATCAAAATAAAGTAATTGGAGGAATTAAACGATGAGTGATTTTTGGGAGCGTGTAGTAGAGACTGCTGTAGATGCAGTGAGCCAAACGATTGAAAACAAATTTGATGTGGTCGAAACCGCACAGGATTTATACGATAAGTATAAAAAAGATTAATAAGAATCAGCTACTTGAAGCCCGTATTTTAATTAATAGCGGGCTTCAGTTCATTCAAATTCATCTTGAATTTTCGCATAAGGATTCTCAATATAATCAATTCCCCATTCTTCAGGAATGAGCACAGGATTTATATTCAAATCCCTAAGCTTCTTAAGAAGCTTACCAAATTTATCAGAAGATTTCTTAGCATTTGCACCATTAATATAAACTTCTTTTGCTTTAGTGATTCCACCGCAATGTTCGATGAATTTAAGCAAAGAAATGAGTGTTCGACGCTTCATAGAATTGGGCACACTTTGATTTATTATTTGCTCTGCTCTCTTTAAGGTATGATAATCACCCTTACCAACAATCAGTTTGTAAAACTTCATTACTTCATTTTTCAATTTTTCTTGGTCTAATAATTCCTTCACAGTTTCTTTTCCATCTCGAACTTGAGTTTCAAATCGGAGTATTCCTTTTGTCATTGTAAAATCTATAAATTTCTTACCAGATTCTTTTTCTTTATTTAATAGTGTCTCAAAACGATTATACCAATTGACCGTTTTATTCTCTGACATCAAATAACAATTAGTAATGGAACAGAAGTAAGCCTTGGTTTTTTGATTATTCCAGAAGTAATCTGGAATGAACCCTTTTTTAAATAAGGATATATATTTAGGAATTAATTGTTCTGGTAGCTTTATATCTACAGCAGCTTCTATTCTTTTAGCTGTCCAATCAAAAAAATCAGGGACTTTCAAGGAGAGAATGTCCTGTAATATATAATTAAAGACATTTCGAACACCTTCAAATTCAGAAATCTTTATTATGCAATAGTATCCATCTTTATCAATAGTAAGCTTGGGACGTAGACGCACCTCTATGGAATAGTAGCCCCAAGACGCAGAGCGTAATCGAATTTCTTGAAAACCAAACTCAGAGAATGCATTGGTGATATGGGCATTTTTATCATACTTGTCTTTACGAAGTTGGCCCCTAGTGAAGTGTTTCTTCAGGTATGCCTGCATTAACGTAAAGGCCTTATCATGTTCTCTCTTAGTCATTACATACACCAGATACATCATATCCACCATGAATGAACAGCACCTCCAATACCCCTCAAAGCCTACATGACAACATCTAGTTGGCGGAGGGGTATTATTATCTAAGTCAAGGTACTGTTATGGAAACAATAAAAAAGTACACTCCAGCAAATTGTCGCTGTCATGCACTTAGCAGTTAAAGAGATTGTGAATGTTTATTGGTTACTGGTTTAGAAACAGCAATGCTTTCTCTTTATCAAGTATCAACGCTTTAATTGTAACGCCCTTTATATTTTTGGATACCTCCATTTTAGTAATCTGTCCCCCCTTAATTGAGAAATCATCTATAGGGGAAACAAATATTTTCTCTTTATGAAGTGCTTTCACAATAAGCGACTTATTCTTTTCAAAGCTGCGAGGATGTTTTCTGTCCATACCTTTGTTTGTATCTAATTTCCGAAATACTCCATTATAGATATAAAGAAGATTAGCGTTGTCATCATCAATCCATCCAATGTCAATTTCCTTATTAAAGCCGATAGTTTTTTTAGTGCTGTGTAAATCTAAAGAATTCACTACAACTAGACTCATTAAATTTTGTACAAAATCCGAAGGCAAGCCTTGTTTGCGTTCAATTCCAATCTCTTCATTTGGGGCGTCATTTGAAAAAGAAATAAAGCTTTGCAGAGCTGAACGCATAAGTTCTTTGCTCTCATCTTCCTGAATTAAGCCTTTTTTAACGCCGAACGCCACAAAATGCTGCCAACCAACCAAAAGCAAAGAAAAATAATGGAGCATATTTACATCAAAATCAACAACTTTACTCTCTAGCAGTTTATAGTTTTCATCGTACATTTTTTTAAATAATTTTGTGATCTTATTTTTAGTACTTCCTTTTGAACTAAAGGCCATAGCATAATGTGTGACAAAATACTCGATTGTAGTTTGAAATGATTCTATTTCACTATAATAATCTTCATTTGATGGTGTGGTAGCTGATATTTCAGACAGATTGATATTAAGTACAAAATCTTGTTCAACAGCCTCCTCATTTAAAATTAAGTACATTGTTTCTATTTCAGTCTGATGAAGAATTTTCTTAATCCCTGAAATTTTACGCTGATGGTTTGTATTCACAATGAAAGTACCGTCCCTTAGAGTTAAAGCTTTATTCTTTAATTCCTCATCAGAAGAACTGAGATTGGAGTGATATCTTTCATTTAAACTACTCATATTTCGCTTTCGGCTATAAAGATTACAGAAAATATTAGCTAATTGAATACGGTATTTTGTACTTATACCGCCATGTAGACATAAGATGAACTTTGGAAAAGCAGGTGTATGATAATTAATTAGGCTTGTAAATAAAGAAAGTAAGGTAAATGAAAACAATGGAATTGAGATTCTTTTATCAAACCGATTAATTAAAGATAACGTCTTATCAAAAGCTACTTTAGGTGTATCAGTTACTGGTCCAACTGTAAAAAATGAAGAATACAACTTTTTGGTATCAAAAACTAAGTTAGTATCTTTAACAATAGCCAGCGGAGTATAGTGCCAAGATTCAGGCCCTCTTATCCAGCCAAGATTTTCATTTTCCATAATTACCAATCCTGATTTTTTCAAGGACTTTGTTAAAGTGAATAGTACTGCTATGTAGACATCATAGTGAGAAATAAAATCAGAATTTTTAAATACTCTTTTAAAAAAATTTAAATTCAACCAATCTTTACTCTTTAAAGTCTTATTACTAATATCGAAACTCGTGAAATCATATTTTCTTTTCTTGATCTGTTTTACCGCCCCTAATCGTAAACCGTAATCAATCTCTTGGTCACCTTTTTTATTAACCAAAACAGCTATAGGAAAAAGAAAAAACTCACATATTGAATCCTCTGCTGACTTGTTCATGTTCTCTATTTTGTACGATTCAGTAACGATTATTTCTGATTTAATTTTCCGGAGTTTGTCATTAACTTGGATTCGTCGTTCTTTAAGATCATCAATATCTTCCTTTGACAATTCTATGCTTTCGAGTTTATTAACAATGGCTAGACTTTCAGGAAAAATCATAATTTTCATCACCCATAAAATAGATTTGTATTTACCGAATAACAATAATTTATAGCAGCTAATATTATGAATATAATAACGTAATACAGACTACTTCTGCTAGGAATCGAATGCAAATGTAATTCTGTAACTATGTAATTCTGTAATTTTTCTTGTTTATGAGTTTCAAACCAAAGGACGAGGTGTCAAACGCATCTTGTCTTTTTCTGCTTGATGGTAAGAGAATAAGAATTAATTATTCTGCAAACAGAAGTTTAATTAAATAAATGCTAAGTACATGTAATCAAATAGCAGAAGTATCACAGACAGGGACAAACACGCCCCTGTCTTTTTCATATCCAAAAAAATATTGGAGGTCGAAACACACATGAAAGGCAGCTTACGTAAACGCAATCAATACTGGTATATTATTGTCGAAACTAAAGACGAATCCGGGAAGCGAAAGCAGAAATGGATTAATACCAAGTGCGAGAAGAAATCAGATGCAGAGAAATTTCTGCGAGAAACACTCACGAAGATGGACAACAACAGTTTTGTCCTTCCACAGCGAAAACTCAAATTCACCGACTTCATGATGGACTGGCTTAATAACGTTATTAAAAGTGAGGTTGAGGAAACGACCTGGGAAGGTTATGAGATGATTGTAACAAAGCACATCATCCCTTACTTCAAGAGTAAAAATGATATTCTGCTCCAAGAATTACAACCCATGCATCTGCAAAAATATTACGAGACAAAGCATCAAGACGATCCAACGACAGGCGTAAAAGGCTTATCCGCTAAAACGCTACGAAGACACCATGCCAATATCAGGAGTGCATTGAAATTCGGAGTGCGAATGAACTTGATTCCGTTTAATCCCGCTGATCGAATCGTTCTTCCAAAGCAGGAGAAGTTTGATGCCAGTTACTACACTGTCGAACAGCTCGAAAAGTTATTTGAGGTTTGTTTGGGTACACCGATAGAATCGGCAGTGTATCTCGCGGCTCATTATGGGCTTCGGCGTTCAGAGGTACTTGGGCTAAAGTGGGATTGCATCAATTTCGAAGAAAAGACAATCTCGATTAAAGAGGTTCGAGTGAAGTACGGCAAAGAGGTCGTTGTAAAGAAACCTAAAAGTGAGAGCAGCCAGCGCATTCTGCCTTTGATGGAAAAACTCGAAGATTACTTATTACATCTAAAGAAACAGCGGAAGAAAAACAAGCTGCTGTACGGCAAAGATTACATTGATAGCGGTCTTGTATGCTGCTGGCCTGACGGCAGTCCTATGAAGACGGAATACCTGAATCACAAATTCAAAGCCATACTTGCAAAGAACGGATTGCCGCATATCAGATTCCATGATCTCAGGCACTCGACAGCCAGCTACTTGATTAAAAATGGCGTAAGTCTGAAAGAGATTCAGGTCTGGCTGGGACATTCAACCATCAGCATTACAGCCAATACTTATACGCACATCGACATGGAGACGAAAAAGGATACCGCACAAAAGATCAACGATATCTTTTCTAAGAAATCAAAGGGGGCCGCTCAATGAAGCATATCGCTTGGGGAGCATTAGATGATGCGGCAATCCAGTCTGCGCTGCTGGGTATTGCCATACTCCACGTAAAGCTTGCATTGGAGCATAGCAACAAGAATACTTTACCTTGTCGTAAAGAAGTCATTAGAGCAGAAATCCTGCGACTGAGAATGGAGCGTGACAGAATTCTCGAACGCAAAGCATGAGCTAGAACTATTCATCGTAAAGTCGGTTCAAGCATCATTCTCAGCGTATCGGAAACCTCGAATCCACAAGAAAAAGAGGCGCCGTTAGCAAAATGTTAGCAAACCACCTTAAAAACAAACAAGGGTTCCAGCTCTAGTGAGCTGAAACCCTTGTTGTTGTAGTGCCGAGGACGGGGGTCGAACCCGTACGGTACTCACGTACCGCAGGATTTTAAGTCCTGTGCGTCTGCCTGTTCCGCCACCCCGGCATGAAATGTGCGTTGTAACGCGACAAGAAATATAATATCACGTATCCAGCAAACACGCAATCAAAATCCCAAACATTTTTTTTGCAAAAAAACATCCCGGCCGGAGCCGGGACGGATCAAGATCAAGCGGGCGGGCACTAGCGGCGCTCGCGTTCACCGCTTCTGCTGCGCATACCGGCCAGCCCAAGTAGTCCTACGAGTCCTAACCAACCCCAGTTCGAGCCGTTGTCGTCATTGTTTGTGGCTGCTGTAGTGGTGCCGGTGGCCCGGTATTTAGTGCCGCGCGAGGCATCTGGATATTGTGTCATAGTGCCATTTGTTCCTGTACGGATCTTATCGTTCATGATCGAATCGTTGTTGTTTGTCGTTCCTGTAGTCCGGTTTAACAGGTTATTATCTTGCTGGTTAAGCATTGGGCCTCCGGTTCTGGTCCCCATGTCGCCCATGGTGTTGCCTGTTCTGTTCTCAGTCCTCATTCCATTCATTCCCGTATCAGGAACTGCCGTGCCCATTCCGCCCGTACCCGCAGCATTGGCTGCGTTACCGGCTCCAAGCAAACTCATCGATAATACTGTACCGCATGCAAGGCTTGTGATCAGCTTCTTCAAGTTGTTATGCCCCCTTCATGGTTTGTCGCTGATAATTTCCCCACAAGGTGCGGCATCTATTCATACAAGTTATTCCTTAACGAGGTTGACGGTCTTGCTTGCGGCATCATAAGTTACCTTGGCGCCAAGCGCTTCGGCAACCGCCCGCACAGGCGCATACGTTGTCCCGTTTTCTACAAGTCCGGTTGTGAGCTTACGCCCGTTCAGCATGATGGAGATCCCTTGTTCCTCTGCCGGTTCGTTTCCGTTGATCTTAGCCAAAGCCTCTTGCACCTGTTGTTCAGTCGGACGTTTTCCGGCCTGTAGCTGAGCGGTTGTAAGTCCGAAGGTCATCTGCAGATGAGGATAGTCTTTAAAGGAAGTCCAATCGCCGCCCCATTCAAACCCCAGCTGTTTAGCTAACGCAGCCACTTCCTGCCAATCTGCGGCCTTATCGCTGTCTCCGTCCCGGTTCATATCCCAGGACACGTTGTTGCCATCCGGCAGCAGCAGCGCAAAATCAATGGCCAATCCGTAATTATGATAACTGCTGCCTCCCCGGGCATTCGTAACAATTGGTCCCTTCTTGGTTCTGCCCTGCGCATAAAGCGCATTCTGCTCTGCAATTGTGCGCATCCCCTGAGTAATGATGATGGGAACACCCTTGGCATAGCTCTGCTGGATCAGCTCACCCGCAGCAGCTTGCAGCACGGGATGAAGCTTGCCCAGCGATCCGGCAGATTTACTCTTAACCTGATCCAATGTCAGCATATAATCACCCCCTGGTATAGTAAATGCCTTCTCATGCTTCATTGCTTGTATACCTGTCTTGATCAAGCTCCCCGGTGGATGATTTCTGCAGGAAAAGGCTAAAATAACAATGAAGGGTGGGATAACACAATGGAGATTCACAGCGATAGCTACAAGGTGGCTGCACTTGCCGATCAGGAAGATGCCGTGGAGGTGATCCGCCAGGCAGAAGCAGCAATTGCCCAAATCACAGGCAACAAAGCTGTTACCCTGATCGCTTATGAGAAGACGGAGGCAACCGGCGTAAATTGAAATGATATACCGGGATAAGCAGTTCATATCAGATGTGGAAAATAATAGATTCAAATGGTAAAATTCATTTGTGAAACTCTTCACAGGAAGATTATTGCCATGACCTTACAGGGCACTTCCAAGAGGAGTGCCTTTTGTATTTTGCTTACCTAAACTGGGCTTGGGGGGCAGATGTGAACATCACTATTCATAATGTAGAACAAGTGTACCGGAATAACAGCCATGCACTGTATCCGGTTCATTTGGAGCTTCACGAAGGGGTTTACGGTTTGCTGGGACCAAACGGAGCGGGCAAGTCCACCTTGATGAATATTCTGACCATGGCCAAAAAGCCGACAAGCGGAACTGTCTACTGCAACGGTGTGGATATCAACACAATCCAAAACGAGTATAAAAGCAAGATCGGCTATTTACCGCAAACCTTTGGACTGTTCCCGGCCTTGTCAGGCCGAGAGTTTCTGATGTATGTTGCCGCTCTAAAAGGATTATCCAAGAGGCATGCAGCGGGCAGAATACAAGAACTGTTAAGTGCGCTTAACTTAAAGGGTCGGTGACCAGCATATCGCCAGCTACTCCGGCGGGATGAGGCAGCGGATCGGCATTGCCCAGGCTTTGCTTAACAATCCCAAGTTCCTGCTGCTGGATGAACCCTCGGTGGGACTCGATCCCGACGAACGGGTAAATTTGAAGAATCTCATTACCAAGGCCGCGCAAGAAGCAACCGTGATCTACTCCACCCATATTGTGTCCGATATTGAAGCACTGGCTGGAAGCATTATTATTATGAAGCAAGGCAGAATTCTGGCGGCTGGAGCCGTGAACCAATTAACAGAACCTGTAGAAGGCCTGATATGGAAGATGAACGTGGATTACAGCGGGCTTGCTACCCTTCAAGACAAATACATATGCAGCAGCAGCAATAGATCAAGCGACGGAATTGAGGTCCGTGTCCTTTCGTCAACACCGCCAAGCGCCTGGGCCGAGCCGGTCTATCCCACCCTTGAGGATGTCTACCTCTATCTCATCCACCAGGATGAGATCAAAGGGGAATCACCAGCATGACAAGAACCGCCTCAGCCTTAAATCTCCTGTCTGTATCTCTGGTCCTGGTGAAAGAACGCATACGAAGAGCAAGCTTCCTGTGGACAATCGTCGTGTTTGCGTGTTGTACTTATTATTACTTTCCGGCAAGTGATACTACCGGCAGCCTAACCACCGTTATTAAAAACAGTCTCCTTGACGGGCACTACAGAGGAACCTATAACTCCGTATGGATGGGTCTGCTGGTGGTGTTGTTTTTTAACTGTCTGCTGCTATTCGGGGGCATCTTCCTGATCCGAAACTCCATCGGAAGAGATGTTACACTGCAACTGGAGATGTACTATACTACCTCTCCCCTAAATGTGCATCAATATGCGGAATCCAAACGTTTGGCAAATTTCCTCTACCTTGCGCTGGTTGCTCTGGTTGTTGAAGTCATGGCTCTGATCATGCAGCTCAGCAGGGGGGAAAGCTATGCGATTGAGCCTCTTTCCTATTTAATGCCTTTTGTACTGCTGATTTTACCCTTTATCTATGTATTATCCAGCGTGACGGTTTGCATGGAGCTACTCCCCCCGCTGCGCAGAAATCTCGGCAATCTGCTGTTGTTTATCCTGTCCTACGCCTATCTCTCTATAGTCTTCACCGGTGCGAACAAAACAGAGATCAACCCGTACTTCGATGTTACTGGTCTGCAGTTTATCGTTAAGAATGTATTCAGCCAGTTCAGGCAGTACTTTGCGCTGACCCGTCCAAATGATCCTTCCGTTTCCTTTTTGAGACGATCGGCGATTATAACAATACTTTTCAGATGTACACCATGACTTGGGAGTTCAAATTTGTAATCAGCAGGCTCGTTATTGTGCTGGTTGCGTTTATATTTATGCATCTGCTCGTTGCCTTAACAAGCTATGAAAGGATCTTCGGAACCTCCCGTCCCCGGGTCAAACCGGCAAAAGCCAAACGCAGCTCAGCCCGGAAACTGGCGAAATCTCTAGTACCGGTGAATCCAGCCTATACGGCCCCGGCTCCAGCACCTTTTAAGGCCCAATTCATCAGCATCATCCCTTACGAGCTGAGGATTGCCTTCAGGGGATCTGAAAAGCTAATGCTGCTGGTGCTCCCTCTGCTTGCTGCCCAGTATTTCCCGTCCTCAGACAGCTTGCATGCGATAGGATTACGGCTGGCCTCCCTAATACCTCTGTTTATTCTGTCAAGCAGCGGATTTCACAAGCAAGAGGCCTATATTTACGCCACTGTAGCCTATAAGAACAAATACTATTTCAGTAAAATAATCATGTACATGCTGCTGCTTGCCTTATTTTTCTCCGGGACCTTATTCAATTTATTCGTACACGCTCAGTACGCCGGTATACTTTCGCTCATTGTGGGAATTACTTTTGTACAAAAAAATATAATCCGCATGCTTTCCGGCAACGGAGCATCAAACGATGTATACCTCCAAAATATCGTCCACGTTGACCCATTTCCATTCTTCCGCCCACTGCAGCTTGAATTCGCGCGAGTGGGTGTGAATGGAGGTCACAAAGCCGCTCAGCAGCTTGCGCTCAAAAGGATCAAACAGCACAACCGTCACACGGACATGCGCCCGCAGCGACAGAGCCAGCGTACACTCGATCTCTTCCAGCTTCTGTTCATCCAGAATCGGCTTAATCGTGCGCAACGTTTCCCGTTCATCTCTTATAATCCGGCTCTTATGCTCCGGCAGCATCATCCGGCTGCTCTCCCATAGGCCATTGCCTTTCAGCTTCTTGCCGAGTGTCATTGCCATTCCCCTTCCCGATAGTTAATACTAAACTTATGTTCCGTATAACACGAACGTATGTTTGTATTATATCCGGAGTCCCGCTTTTTAATCAACCAGAAATAAATGACAGAGGGAATTGCCTGTTTTCCAGAAAATAGGTGTATAATATTATATATTATGAATGGAAAGGAGAACTTCATTTGAAAAAGGATGCTTCTTGGCTTCTTATCATCTCTTCTTTATTACTAGTGATGATTCCTGTTGCTAACAGCAATACACTGTCAGATTGGACCAAAGGAATATCGGTTGGAATGTCCCTTGGCCTCATGCTCGTAACGTTAATGCTTGCCTACATAAACCACAAGGGAATTTCGTTTAGTCAATCCCGCTTCGGTAAATGGAAAAACCGGTTGCTCCGTTCCAAATAACGAACAAAAAGGCGCACACAGCCTGCAGCTGTGAAGCGCCTTTTACCATTCTGTGTAAGGATGGACCTCAACTTTAATTGTGGGTATTCCTTATTTGCCGCCGGTAACGGTGGATGTCCCGGAATTTGTGCTATCCTCTGTCGTCGGAGCCAGCTTTACGTCCGTACTGCCCTCTGCTGTACCAGACTCCGCATCCGCAGTCCCCGCAGCTTCTGTACCGATCTCGTCCTCGATCAGCCCTACAGCAGCCCTTGCTTCGTTCAGCTTGGAAATGCCATACAGCATCGCCACATCCGCCTGCTGGTTCATTGCATTGAACTCATCGGCCGTAACGTCGGGAGAAACGGCGCTTTTCGAGGCTTGCTCTTTAATGGAGTACGCACTTTTAAAAGCGATTATTGATTCATTCAGCAGCGTTTGGACCTCTTTAGGCAGGCTTTTGGAAATTTTCACATCCCCCACCTCATCGGCAATTTCCGATGTCGTATCCTGGAATTGATCGACCGCTTTCTCCAGCTCCTTGTCCGAAGCTTTTCCTGTCGAATAAGAGGTTAAAGTAGTGTTGAAATTATCCAGGGAAGACTTGCCCTTTTCATCGAATTGTGACATCTTATCGTAGAAGTTTTGTACGGTCTCCTGCGCTTCTTCTTCTGATGCAGGGGCTGAACTATTATTGCTGCAGGCGCTGAGGATAACCACCACCATAAGTAATCCTGTCAGTAAAGCTTTTCTCATTTTTGAATCCCTCCACTTAACAGAATAATAGCGACTTTTGCAAAGTGCAAATGAAAATATTGTAAAATGCGCCCGAATGAATCATTTTCCTAAAATTAAGCGTATTCATGGGTAAAAGATCTCCGGCCGTGACCGGAAATCTAATGGTATACTATAATCATTTCATCCGGAATAAGAGAGGAAGATCCCTTATGGCTTATTGCACAGCCTGCGGCGCGGAAAACAAGCATGGCGCCAAATTTTGCGGAAAATGCGGAGCACCTGTCGATGGAACGGTTCCAGCGGCACCGCACCAAACGTCAGCTAAAGGAATGTCCGGCTCAGGTCCGGAAGTCAAGCTGTGGGAGGGCAAACCCGCCGGCATTTCCGACCGCTTCAAAGGCCTTATACGCCTTAACACAACTACTTACACGATCACCAGTCAGCGGATTATGGTCAAGACCGGACTTATCGGCAAGGATCTCGAAGAAGTTGAACTGCTGCGGGTAAATGATTTCTCAGTAGCCCAGTCCATTCCGGAACGTCTGCTTGGAATCGGAACGCTTACTGTATTCTCCGATGACCCTTCATCACCACAGCTTTTGTTCCGGAAAATCCGCAAGGTGCAGTCTGTGAAGGATGTACTGCGAGGCGCTGTCCGCAACGAGAAAATTGCCAACAACATCAGCTACCGCGAGCAAATCTAAGTTTTCACAGCAGCCCGTTACGGAAGATACAACGCTCCGGCCGGAATAACATCTTTAGGCTGGCTGGAGCTTTCCCACATCAACACCGCCTTCGCATCGCCCTGGTTCTCATAATACTCCACCTTCAGCTCATACAGCTTGCCGGCAATCAGGCCGATGCTGCCCTTGCGCTCCTGCCCGCTCTGCTTCATCCAGCTGTCAATCACCAGCACGCCGTCAATCCACACCCGGATGCCGTCGTCCGAGGAAGTGTAAATCGTATAACCCTCGCTGTAATCCGCCTTTAGCCTGCCGCTCCAGCGCACTGAGAATAAATTGGCCGGAACCGCCGGATCGGGAGCACCCTGCTTCCAGATGAAATTAATATTGGGATCGGTGTGGACCAGCGCCGGAGTACCGCTAAGTGACGCATTATTGTAATACTCTCCCCTAAGTCCTGGCAATGAATTTGCCGGAGGCACCGAAACTGGTACCGCAGCCTTGACGGTATACTCTGACCGCGTGATTACAAAGCTGTCCTTCATAAAAGCCTTAATGACCGCATCACTGTTATTCTCGTACAGCAATTTGCCCCAGGTCATCTGGTACGACCATTTATTCTGCGAACCTGCCAGCAGGGCCGGGGACGGCATCTGTCCGTTCTCCCCAATGGCTATCAGCTTGCCCCGCCCCAGATCCCACAGCGTATCGTAGTGACTCTTTTTGAAATCCCCCTCATAAATATCCAGCGCCAGCACATCCACTTTTCCCGCACCGGGATAATAACCCGCAGGCTCGTCACACCACTGATTTTTGGCATTCGGACTCCACACCCAGAGCAGATTATGCAGCTTATGGTAAACCGTGTACCGCTCGAACATAAGGTTCCAAAGCTCGGTAAAGCGGCGTTTTTGCCCCCACCAGAACCATCCGCCGTTCATCTCATGGTACGGTCTCCACAACACGGGCACACCGGCATCCCTCAGTTTTTTTAAAGAAAGGGCCGTCTTGTCCAGATCCTTCATTAACGCATTGTATTGAGCGGTGCCGGGAGTGAGGTATTTGGCAAAATCAACTTCGCTAAGGCTCATAGAGACATTGGACCAGGCCGGAGCGGTACCCGGTAAATGGGCATGGTAGCTCATCGTCACAATTCCGCCCGCCTTATGCCAGCGCACCGCACTGTCCACCACCGCCTGACGCTGGCTCTCTATAACTTTCTCTGTCTGATTGTTGATCGCACCCAGCTCATAGCCGTGGAGTGCGGCATATTGTCCGCAGGTATTCTTCAGCTTGTTGCTGAATTCATCCGGACTCTCCAGATAATCATGCTGCCCGCTGAGGATTGCCTTGCCTTGCAGCGAATATAACGTATTCAGCACCTTCAAGGCCGGAAGCACCAGTTTGGTGTCCGCCGGAGTTCTAAGCAGACTGCTGAATGCTGCCTGCCACTGGGCATCATTCACCAGCCTTGAAGCCGAATCGAGCATATCCCGGAGTATACGCTGTTCCATCCTTGTTCACCTTCCCTTGGTTTTATACCATGTTATGACAAGGTTTGGGACAAAGTGGCGGCGGATAGACAACAAACGGCCAAAATTATCGGTTCCACAAAGAAACGGCTCCGCACTCCTTTTCCAGGGACGGAGCCATTTATGCGGAAAGATCAGGACGAAATAAAGTATGATACTTTATTAGGAGTTCCGCCAATTGACGCGGCAGCAGTCAGATTGGTGTACTGCCTTTCATGTAGCCATACACGTGGTGCAGTCAAATGCACTTTTACCTCTTATTTCAACAAATTTACCATGTACAGCGGATTCAATTGCATATTTACCTCTCATTGCACCATATAACCCGCATGCGGCGAATTCAAATGCACTTTTACTTCTCATTTCACCATATAGCCGCATGCTGCATCTGCTAGCAAAAAAGAGCCCGAAGGCTCTTTGGTTTGTATCTCCGGCCTGGGCTAATCCTCCCATTGCATGGCCTGCTAATCTCATTGACTCTAGACGTATGTATAATACCGGAACGGCTGCCTCTTACCTTGCATACCGCAAAGGCAACAAATCAATTACATCGACCTTGGTCAGATTGTCATCCTCGATTAGAATGACCTTGCAATCCTTGCCATAGTCAGCGATCAGCTCCCGGCACATGCCGCAAGGTGAGACAACCTTGATCTCTCTGTCCTCGCTGTCCGGGTCCGGGTGCCTCACCGCAACGATGGTATCGAACTCCTTGTACCCCTCGGAAATTGCCTTGCCGATCACCATCGCTTCCGCGCACACAGTAACCCGGGAGAGGCTGGCCTCGAGGTGAACCGCCGTGAAGATCTCTCCTGTCTTGGTGCGCAGGGCCGCACCGACATGATGCCGCTCCCACTCATACCGTTTCTTGATAATCTCCACCGCAGAGGCGATAAGCGTTTGGTCTTCAATTGAAATCTCTTTTCCCATCTCCCTGTCCCCCCTTTATTTTCCTAACTTAGTATACTAAAGGACACTGAATTTACGCTATACTAATTAAGCTATGCTTCCGATGCCAGTTTTGTACGAACCTGAATCATGAAGCTATGCTCACAAAACTTTTAGGAGGAGCAGATGTGAAAAAGAAGAAATTCATCTCCAGTCTTATCATCATTGCACTGTTGGTCCTGGCGGCTTACTGGTTTGAAGATAATGGCCAGAACGTCACGACGCCTTCTTCGGAAGACTCCGAGGTAGTCCAGCTCGAATTCCCGGCGGATCGTTACCCGGAGACAGCCGGACATATCCAGGAGGCAATCAGCAGCGGGGAATCGGCGATCTGCACCATCAACCGGGGGGAAGCCGAAGCAAACCGCAAGGAATCCTTAAAAGGGGTTCCGACCAAAAAAGGCTACGACCGTGATGAATGGCCGATGGCCATGTGTGACGAAGGCGGTGCCGGAGCCGACATTGAATACATAACGCCAAGCGATAACCGCGGGGCAGGAAGCTGGGTAGGCAATCAGCTGGAGGATTTTGCTGACGGAACTAAGGTAGAATTCATGTTCAAATAACAAAAAAACGGATACCGTCCTCCCGGAGGGTATCCGTTTCTTGTGTACGTAGCGCTACGCAGATTGCCTCAGTCATCCTTCCAGTGGCCGCTGATTGAAGTATGCGCTCCAGGCCCGGGAGTTTCCCAGGCCACCAAAATAACCGCCGATTCTATAGGCTGTGGCGGCTGCCATTGGATATGACCCTCCAGCACCAGCTCGCGAAATCCGGAATAGATTCCCGCCGGTGTCCGCCCGCTGAGCCTTGCAAGCTCAGGCAGTGTTGGCATCCTCCGGAAGTGGTTGCTGAAATGGTACATGATCCTCAGCAGCTTGCGCGCTGTATCATCCAGCATAACGGGCCTTTGCCTGGCGCCAGGCAAGGATGTTTGCTGTCCGGAATACCCTTGGACCGCCCGTGGTCAGACAAGTGGCCCGAAGCAGCCCGGCTTTAATCCCATGAACCTCAACTCTGCGCTGGGTGATGTTCCCCGACTTGTCCTCATATATGATCTCAATTACCTGCCCGATCAGCTTCTCCAATTCTTTTGCACTCATGTAAACCGCCTCCTTAAGAAATCCCAGGAATATTTGTATGTATTATATGCGAACAAATGTTCTTTATGCAATCTTCCGTGAATTAGGCGTAATATAAAGTGGGATAATATTCCACGCGCGGAGAGCCAAGGTGTTCTATATTTGTTATCGGGGAAAAAGGCTTTACGGGCCCATGTCTGAGGAAGAAGCCTTCAAGGAATGGTTTGCACTTGCAGGCACGGTAAAAGAACTCTATATCATTGAAGTCGACGAAACCACGGGAAGAATCAAACGTCAGATTGGACCCACAGCCCGTAAAAAAAAGAAATAGCCCCATCTGGCATATGCCTGACGGGGCAACATTCGATTGAGTCTAATTTAGAATATACAGGCTTTTGTAATAATTACCAGAAGAATGAAGAGAACCAGAATGGAGTTTGTCGATGTCCATGGACTTACTACCGGCATAACTACCGGTGGACCTTGGTTTACTCCACCAACGTTATTACCGCAACCATAATCTATACCCATTATTTAAATTCCTCCTCGTGAATATTGAATATAGCACAGAATATGACAAAGGCTGATGTACCGTATAGGCCAAACGGCAAAGAAATGTCATTCACCTAAAGTATCGGCCTGTCATTGTCGATATACAGTAAGTAAATTCAAAGCTGTGAAGCTTCAAAAAACTTAGCGTATGCTTTCGATGTGAGTTTTGTACGAAGAACTTTCAGGAAGCATTGCTCACAAAACTTAGCGCATGCTTCCGAAGCGAGTTTTTTGTGACGCAGCATCTAAGTAGTAAAGCTTCAAAAAACTTTCAGGAGGTGGAACATGGACATTGCTGCATTATCAATGGCGATGAGTCAGACGTCCCTATACCAGGCTTCAGGGCTGCAAGTCATGAATATTGCCACAAAAACGACTGAGATCCAAAGCCAGAATCTGGTCCAAATGCTCCAGCAGAGCCCACACCCCAATTTGGGAAAAACACTTGATATTGTAGTTTGATTGATTTATGATTACATATATAAGAACATGAGTTCCGGTTATCCTTGAGCCCTTTCGGGCTTTTCTTTTGGCCAATAATACGAACATACGATCCTATATCGAGGTGATTCCCATGCAATCCTACTATCAAATGACCGCCCTGGAGAAATGGACTGAAGATTTATATCAGCGGTTGAACGTGCAACAGCCGTCGCAAATCTCCATTGAGTACATATCGGAGCGGCTGAATATCTGGATTCATTATCTGGATGTAAGAAGCAAGAGCATTGAAGCCTCTGCAGGCATGTACAGCATGTTTATTGACAGCCGCCTTCCTCCCGAGCTGCAGCGTCTCGAGTTCCTCCATGAGCTCTGCCATTTGCTTCGCCATGCCGGTAACCACACGCTGATGCCCGAACAGTTCACACAGGCACAGGAGGATGAATCCGAGCGTTTTATCCTTTATGCGGCGATGCCCTACTCCATGATTTCTGCCAGAATGTTGCCTGAACTCCGTGAAGATGCCGTCCAATATATCGCTTCAACCTTTCAGGTTCCTGCTGAGCTGGCCATGCAGCGGATTGACCAGATTCAGAGACGAGTGTTCCAGGGGCAATTGATGGCCGTGATGGAAAGGAACGAAGACAGAAATTTAATCCACCGACATATTCGGTAAACGCTGCGGGGATAATAGCTATGCATAATGAAATGCAGAGACCTTATGTATAGTGTGAATTTACCCGTAAGGGGGAGCGAGATGGACGCCATTCAAGTCATCCAGTTATTAATGACCCATCCGGATTACAGCGTGGATGCCGTGCATCCTGATATCCCGGATTTTGTTGGCATTGAGACCATTGAGGTCGATCATGAAACCCAGACCTTCTCCATTCTGCTGCAAGAACCGAAGGAAGAAGATTAGGAGAACCCATGGACAAAAAAGTGACCCCGCCGGCGTCTGGCAGGGTCCATATCTATTAATAAGGGGGGGGGGATGTGTTTACTAATGATAACGCTTGTCTGCACTACACTGCTCGTTCATGAGAAGAACGAATGAACAATCTGGCTAGCCTGAGCTCACAAACTGCATTACGCCTATTGCCGTCAGCAGGAAAAACACGATCAGAATCCCCCATATCACCCTGCGCAATATTTTTTTCGGGTCGTTGCCGGGTGGATGTCCGCCTTGATTCTCCAGCGTAGCTATCCGGTGCTCAAGCTCCTGAATTTTCTTTTGCTCAGACATATTCTCCATCTCCTTTTTTGTATATACTCAATAAAACGCTTCCAGATCCATAAAGTTTCATAAAAGGAAATTAACCTTTCTTTCATCTCTCTGTAACCTATCTCCCAATTTATTCCTATACTATGGGAGGAGGAGGGGATTTCCATGAAAACACTCTGGGTTCTTATGTCCGTAATCCAGCTTATGTTCGCATACAGTCCGCAAGCCGGTAACATAGATGAAGATAATAACATCCGTACATTCCAATATTCTTTGGAAGCTGGGTACAGCTGGAAGGCAACTTCAGCAGGTTCAGGAATGTATCAGGCAGATAACCGTATCTATATGAGCAATGACAGAGGCATATCCTGGCATAAGCTGAGCGATTCCTTGAGCGGCACTTTGCCAAGCGGCCCCATTGGAGACCTCAAGTTTAAGACGAAGGACACCGGCTGGATTACGGTCCATTCTCCACGCCAAGGCGATATTGGACTATATAAGACAACCGATGGAGGAATTCACTGGGCCAAAGAGCTGCTTGAAGTGCCTCCTAAATACGCTGCTGTTCAGTTTAATCCTGCCTCTCCTATATTTTTCACCTCTACAAATTATGGAATCGTGCTGCTGAACGAGGAAGGCCAGACCAATACCTCTCTTCTCTTCTATGCAACACAAGACAATGGACGTCATTGGACAGCCATCATGGATAGAACTGAGGGGCAATGGAACGATTTATCATGGATGGCTTCTTTGGATCAGAAATCCGCAAGCTACTTATGGAGTATTACTATCGGCGATAGAACCTGGACTTCATCCAACGGGGAAATCTGGTCTATTAATTAAGATCCTTAGCATTTATAAAGCTGGTGTCTTGAAGAATAGGCACAGCACTGCTAATATTCACCTGGCAGCAATAGGTCACATCGTCTTCATACCCGCGCTCACGAAGTTCACGGGCACTTGCACAATCCCATATAAGCTCCCTGATGGTTTTGCTGGAGTACTTCAAAGCTCCAATACAGACCTCAGCCTCAGGAGATTTGCTGCCGGTTAATTGGGAAAGAATCAGACCTGCACCTAAATAATCTTCAATGCCTGGACGCAAATTATTTTCACCATCCCTAACATCGGACCACCTTTCGCCGCAGGGAACCACAGTGATATTTGCCTGCAATTGCTGCATTAACCGGTTAGCAACCTCAGCCACGGCAGACGCATTAAGGAAACATCCGATGAGCAGCGCCGGCACCTGTGAAGCAATCCATGTACACGCAGCACCATTTAATGAACATAATACAAAGTCACGGCCAAAATCCGCAGAACTAAACGACAATGGTGACAGGGAATGCCCTCCTTCTCTTATCGCCTCCGCTCTTCCCCAGACGATTTCCGCACTGTTGGCTCTGGCATAGGCTTTGGCATTCTCATTGATTGGCGGGGGATACGGAAAGACATTGGCCTTGTGCTGAACCGCTGTCACTACCGTAGAAGAGAAGCTGAGCACATCAACTATGATCACAATGTCCCCACGTTCAGACGCGGCCCGCGCTCCTCTTTGCCCCCATTCCAATTTGACTTTATAAGGTGCCTGGTCATAAAACATCGGACTTCCTCCTTTATCCCATTTTTTAAAGTGGAGATTATATTTGCTATAATATAAAGTTAAAAATATACAATTACTAGAGGAGGAACTATGAAATTCCTGTCCCGTATATTGTTCACTATCTCGGTGATTGCTCTGATCCTTTATACCTTCGATTTTGCTGAAGAATACAATAAGGATCTTCTGTACCTTCTAATGACAGGCTTCACAGGTTGCTTTTTTACCAGCTTCTTGGGGAAAAATGCCTCCAAACCGCTTATCCTCAGATGGTTATCTGCGCTTGTTGTAGCGGGTATTGTGCTCTATATTTTTGTCTTTGGAACACTTTGGGGGCTGGCGAACAGACCCTGACAAACATATACCTTTTATGAATGCATCAGTGAACGGCAGCTGAGGAGAATCTTCTATGAACGCACCGGCGTAGGCACCAAAACCTTTACGCGCATCATGCGCTTTCAAAGCGTTCTCGGGATGCTGAACAGGATGGAAGGCAGCAAATTGACCGCTGCAGCACTGCAGACCGGATATTATGATCAGGCTCATTTCATACATGAATTTCAAAGCATCTGCGGGCTGCTTCCCAGCGAATATATCAAAAGCTTGAACTAAGCCTGTCCGTTTTTTACAATTCAGCTATTGTCATGTCTTATACAATAGAGCAATACAGGAATTAGGAGGCTAGACATGACAAACATACAGTTCAGGCTCGAACAATACATGCAAACCTGGGAGGATGCGGAACGCTTTAGCGGAACCGTGCTGGTTGCCCAGGGAGATCATATTTTATTGGAGAAGGGATATGGATACGGAAATCATGAGTATGCCCTGCCGAATACACCCTCCACTATTTATAATATAGGCAGCATCACTAAGCTGTTCACGGCAGCGGCTGTAATGCAGCTGTATGACCGGCAGAAGCTTCGCCTGAACGAGCCCATGGAATATTATTATCCCGGCTATAGACACGGAGACCGCATCACCATTCATCATTTACTGTCCTCCACCTCGGGGATACCGGATTATACAGAGCTGAGCCAATATAGTTCAAGAGACCGGCTTTCTGCCGAGAGCATTCGGGAGTGGTTAAATCACGAACCGTTGCAAGGTGAACCTGGACAGCAAGTGCAGAAGAGCAACTCGAATTTTGTCTTCCTCGCCAGAATCGTTGAGATGGTGTCGGGCATGGAGATCGGCGCTTATTACGAGAAATTTTTATTTGCACCGCTCGGACTTAAGCATACCGGAATAAGCTGCAATGAGGAGATTCTCACCAATAAGGCATACGGATATTCCTGCTCGGGTGAAGGCGTAGTCTGTGCAGAGTATTACGATATGACTGGTGCCTTTGGAAGCGGATTTCTCTATTCCACTGCGGCCGATTTGTTCACATGGGTCAAGGCGCTGGGCAGCGGCACAATAATAAGCAAGGAAGCCTATGACCGTATGCTTTCTCCTTACGGATATTTGTGGTACCTGGAGGCTTCGGTGGGATATGGCTGTTGTGTAAAGGGCGAGCCTGTAGAAGAAATGTTTATGGACGGGAATATTTATGGATACACCTGCACCCTGCAGCAGTACATATTAGGGGATTTCACCATAATTGTACTCAGCAACAACGATGCCAGCCCTGTAGCCCGCCTTGTAAAGGGCCTGAGAAGCATTCTGTACACTGGGGCGACCTCCATAATAGTCAAACCTGAACTTGCGGACGCCGCGGACTATGAACAATTTAGACACTTCGCGGGGGTGTACTGCTTTCCGCCAATGGGCTGGCATTTTACAATTCATTATGAAGAAGGCCTGCTGTATGTAGACCGGCTGTTCAATCAGGAGTTCAAAAAAAAGAAGTTCCAGCTTAAATTAGTTGCAGATACCGCGGAAGCAGTAGTACTGGCCTGTGTGGTGTGTGACAGCACCTTTACTTTTCATAAGGCTACGGAAGTAAAGTCCCAACAGGTAACCTACAGTTTCGATACCTTGAACCTGCCTTATGAGAGATCCGGCGAATAAAGCCGGTAAAACAATAAAGCAGCGGAAGCCTGAGCAGGAATAATACTCTTGGCAGCCGCTGCTTTTTTGTGTCTGTACTTTAGGAAACCGGATAAGCAGAAGTTACAGCCAGAATGATTTGGTAATAATTACGAGCAGAATAAACAATACCAGAATTGCCGCAGTCGATGTGCCCAAACCGCCTACAGGACCAACATTTTCTCCGCAACCACATGAACCCATTTCTCATTCCTCCTTCAAAAGTGAGTACAGCATAGAATATGCAGAATGCTCTTCACTGCTTGGGTGAAATGGAAATATGTTGTTGTGTACTCAGCCGGTCTGGTTTATTTATCCGCCATGAATGTTACGTATGTTGCTGCTGCAAATACAACAACCAGCACCAAAGAAATGACACCCATAATCCGTTCATTTTTCCAGGCACGTATTGTGTTTGCAATATATAGGATCATGAGCCCTGCCATCATTAGCGACAGATTGATGCCCGTTATAAACAACACAACAAACCCTATCATTACACAACCCCAAATAATCATGAACCACAAAGGATAATTTTTAAAGATCGTTTTAAACATTTTTCCGTCTGCCTCTATTCCATCTCAAATTTATACTTCCCTATAATCTCACAATCCAGTCTCGCTAGCAACGGAGGAAGTTTGTCCGGCAGCCGTAAACCAAAAAAGGACAAGCTCTTAGAGCCTATCCTTATCCATATAGAACACATAATTCCATATTGATCCAATTTATACGAGAGGTGCTTGAATCAATGTTGCGAAATTGAACTTGTGTACGTGACCATCATTTAAAGTAGTTTGACCTGTAACAAAATGCATATGGCTTGCTCCTGCCCGAATCGCTTGTCCTGTAACACCTGCGAACCGGTGGTTGTGCCGATCTGCACCTTCTTCAGCCAGTTTAGTGCTCCCTTCAAATTCATGTACGTGTCTCTGTGCCTGGGTTGAGCCTGTTCTTATCTTCTTTATTGTAGGCCGTTTCTTCTTCATCCATTGTCTGCCTCCCTAAAATTATGCAACTTCACATCATCTTATTTAAGACAAACTCGGATAGGTGCACAGCCATTATCAGGTCTTTTCTGGATTCAAAAAAAAACCACAACATAGCAAAAACCCCTTGCTAGGCAAGGGGTTTAGTGAAGTGGGCCCTACAGGACTCGAACCTGTGACCAATCGGTTATGAGCCGACCGCTCTAACCAACTGAGCTAAGGGCCCGGATCTAAAGTATCCGTATGATAAACAATGGCTGCAGGAAAATAAATTGGTTGCGGGGGCAGGATTTGAACCTGCGGCCTTCGGGTTATGAGCCCGACGAGCTACCGGGCTGCTCCACCCCGCGTCAGTAATCATATTCAAACAGCGACAATAGTTAATATACAATATAGCAGGCACTAAAGTCAAGGATGATTTTGTTAATTTATTCAGGGCAGGAAACGTACCCCGTAGCGGCCCTTGCGGGAGCGATAAATTTCCACAAATCGCGGATCATGATAGCCGTAAATCCAACCGTCCTGCTCCAGCCTCTTGGCCAGGCAGCCTGCTTGAAATCTCGTCCTGAACAGCTTCGCGAAGTATATCCAGTTCATGATGCCTTCTTCTCCTTTGTTACGATAATGGATGTCTTCCTTCCCTGAAGTTATCATGCCCAGTTTATAAAATATAAGCCGCAGAATACGGTATCCGCCAATAAAAAAACAGCAGGCCCTAACCTTGCGGTGAGGGCCTGAGAAACATTGCCGGATACAATTCTGCTACACGCCGAACGAGGCCGGATCTTTGCGCCAGGACTGCAGCAGCGCTACATCGCTGTCAGCGATTGTGCCTTGACTCAGTGCTACATCAATCAATGTGCTGTAGTTGGACAAGCTTTGCAGCGGCACACCAGCTGCCGCAAATGCCTCAGTGGCCCGGTCCAGCTCATAGCTGAAGATGGCCAGCACGGCCAGCACCTCTCCTCCGGCTTCCTGTACGGCCTGCGCCGCCTTAATCGAGCTACCGCCGGTAGAAATCAGGTCCTCAATCACAATGACCTTCTGTCCGGGAGAGATAATCCCTTCGATCTGGTTCTGTTTGCCGTGGCCTTTCGCTTTGTCGCGGATATATGCCATCGGCAGATCCAGCTTGTCGGCCACCCAGGCCGCATGCGGAATCCCCGCAGTGGCTGTGCCCGCAATCACTTCAGCGTCCGGATAGCTGGCTCTGATCAGCTCTGCGAAGCCATTGGCAATGTAGCCGCGAACTGCCGGGAAAGATAAGGTCAGTCGATTGTCGCAATAGATCGGCGACTTGATGCCGGAGGTCCAGGTAAAAGGCTCCTGCGGACGCAGCGCCACTGCCCCAATCTCCAGCAGATAGCTGGCGACTTGCTGGCTTTTATTCGATAATGTGCTCATGCTTGAGTCATCTCCTCAATAATAGATAGTGCGGCTGCGCGCGGATCCGCCGCAGCCGTAATAGGCCGGCCCACTACAAGGTAGTGGCTGCCTTGCCGGATAGCTTGTCCCGGCGTCATCACCCGGGACTGATCGTCCAGGGAAGACCCTGCCGGACGAATGCCCGGGGTAACCGTGCGGAACTCCGGGCCGCACGCGTCAGAGATCGCCGCCGACTCCTTAGGTGAAGCTACCACACCGTGCAGGCCGGCCTCAGCCGCCAGCTTGGCGTAACGCACCACGGTGTCCGCTACATTCCCGGCAATGCCAATCTCGCTGTTCATCACTGCCTGACTGGTGCTCGTGAGCTGTGTCACTGCGATAATCAGCGGCATTCTCAGGGACGGGTGCAGGCTGACCGCCTGGGCAGCCCCGTCCAGCGCGGCAGCCATCATAGCCGAGCCGCCGGAGGCGTGTACGTTGAACATATCCACACCGAGCATCGTAAGGCTCTCCGCCCCACCCCGCACCGTATTGGGGATATCATGCATTTTGACATCGACGAACACAGAATAACCGCGGGCCTTCAGTTCTCTGATGAAGTCTGGTCCGGCTGCATAGAACAGCTGCATTCCAACCTTCATGTAACAAGGAATGCCTTCCAGCTTCTCAATGAGCAGTCTCGCTTGCGCTGCATCAGGATAATCCAGGGCAATCATCAGCCGCTCAGCCATTTCATCCCGTCTGGTGATTTCTCCGACATTCTCGTGTTCAAGCTGCTGTGGGTCCATCTGTTTCACGTACGGATCAGCTCCTTTGGTCATTTTTTAACAGTTACCGGGTCCCCGGGCATAGCGGAACGGTCTGCGATAACGCAAACCGTTCCTGTGGCATGCCCGAAAGGGCTACTCATACATCTATAGGTTATTGTCCGACAAAAGCGGGCATGGACTGGGACGAGAAGTTGATCGTCTGCAGCATGATCAGCAGCGCCGTTACCGTATCCAGTGAGGTCATACATACGACACCGTTCTCTACCGCTTCACGGCGGATGCGGAAGCCGTCACGCTCCGGCGTTTTACCTTTAGTCAGCGTATTGAAGACAAAGTTGGCCTGACCACCGCGGATCAGATCAAGGATTGTCGGCTCTCCTTCATCCAGCTTGTTGACATTCATCACGTTCAGGCCTGCCTGCTCAAGGGCATGCGCCGTGCCGCCGGTGGCAATGATTTTGTAGCCCATGGCGTGGAAGCCCTTCATCAGCTCAACTGCCTCAGCTTTGTCTTTGTCTGCTACCGTAACGATGATTGCTCCGGTTGCCGGAATTTTCATGCCTGCTCCGATCAGACCTTTATAGAGCGCTTTGGCATACAGCTTGTCGCGGCCCATGACTTCGCCGGTCGACTTCATTTCCGGCCCTAAGGTAGGCTCTACTCTGCGCAGCTTGGCAAAAGAGAACACCGGCACTTTTACCGACACATAGTCGCTTTCCGGCCAGAGGCCTTCGGTGTAGCCATCGTCTTTCAGCTTGCCGCCAAGAATGATCTTGGTAGCCAGATGGGCCATAGGAATGCCGGTTACCTTGCTCAGGAAAGGAACCGTACGCGAAGAGCGCGGATTCACTTCGATCACATATACTTCATTCTGGTAAATGACGAACTGGATGTTGACAAGGCCAATCGTTTTCAGTTCCTTGGCTATCTTGATCGTGATTTCGCTTATTTTCTGCTTCAGGCCTTCATCCAGATATTGCGGCGGGTAGACAGCGATGGAGTCACCGGAGTGGACACCCGCACGTTCTACATGCTCCATAATACCAGGGATGACCACGGTCTCGCCGTCGCAAATCGCGTCAACCTCGACCTCTTTGCCCAGCATGTAGCGGTCGATCAGCACCGGATGCTCCGGATTCACCTTCACCGCTTCAACCATGTAGCTCAGCAATTCCGCATCGTTGTAGACAATCTCCATTGCACGGCCACCCAGTACATAGGAAGGACGTACGAGTACCGGATATCCCAGCGATTGAGCTGTTTCTACGGCTTGACTCACATCGGTTACCGTCTTGCCTTTAGGTTGTGCAATATTCAGACGGGCCAGAAGCGCTTCGAATTTCTTGCGGTTTTCAGCTTCGTCGATGCTTTCCAGACTGGTACCGAGAATATTTACACCGGCTGCAGCCAGCGGCGCAGCAAGGTTAATAGCAGTTTGTCCTCCGAACTGGACGATAACGCCAATCGGATTCTCCTGGGCGATGACATTCATGACATCCTCGAAGAATAACGGTTCAAAATAGAGCCGGTCCGAGGTGTTAAAGTCGGTCGATACCGTTTCAGGGTTGTTGTTGATGATTACAGCTTCATATCCGGCTTTCTGGATCGCCCAGACCGCATGTACGGTACTATAATCGAATTCAATCCCCTGACCGATCCGGATAGGTCCGGACCCGAGCACGATAACCTTCTGCTTGTCGGAATGGATAACCTCATTCTCCGTCTCATAAGTGGAGTAGTAGTAAGGTGTAGATGCTTCGAACTCAGCCGCGCATGTATCTACCATTTTGAAGACCGGAGTTAGTCCCTGCGCAAGGCGCATAGCACGAACATCCACTTCCTTCGTCTGAGCTCCGCCCGGCCGGCCTTCCGCCCGGATCTCGGCAATTGCCCGGTCAGTGAAACCTTTGCGTTTCGCTTGATACAAGGTTTCGGCACTCAGCGTCTCTTCACTGCGCAGCACATCCTCGAAGTTCACCAGGCCTTCAATCTTGGACAGGAACCACCAATCAATGCTGGTGATATCCTGAATCTCCTGCAGGCCGTAGCCGCGGCGGAACGCTTCCGCGATCAGGAACAGCCGCTCGTCATCCGCTTTGGCAAGACGATCCCGCAGCACGCTGTCTTCCAGCTGCTCTGCGCCCGGCAGACGGAAACGGTGGACACCGATTTCCAGGGAACGGACTGCTTTATGAATCGATTCTTCAAAGGTACGGCCAATCGCCATGACTTCGCCGGTCGCTTTCATCTGCGTGCCCAGTTTACGGTTCGCCGATGTGAACTTGTCAAACGGCCAACGCGGAATTTTGCTGACGATATAGTCCAGTGTTGGCTCGAAGCAGGCGTAGGTCTGTCCTGTAACCGGGTTAACGATTTCATCCAGCGTGTAGCCGAGAGCGATTTTGGCTGCCATTTTGGCAATCGGGTAACCGGTCGCCTTCGACGCCAGCGCCGAGGAACGGCTGACCCGGGGATTTACTTCAATGACATAATATTGATAGCTTTGCGGATCAAGCGCGAACTGCACGTTGCAGCCGCCTTCGATATTCAGCGCACGGATGATCTTGAGTGACGCGCTGCGCAGCATTTGGTATTCGCGGTCGGACAACGTCTGACTCGGTGCCACAACGATACTGTCGCCAGTATGTACACCGACAGGATCAAAGTTCTCCATGTTGCAGACAACGATACAGTTGTCGTTCGCGTCCCGCATAACCTCATATTCAACTTCCTTCATGCCGGCGATGCTTTTCTCCACCAGACATTGACCGATCGGGCTGTAACGGATACCCGCTTTGACGGTTTCACGCAGCTCTTCCTCGTTGTCGCAAATGCCGCCGCCGGTTCCACCGAGCGTATAGGCTGGACGAACGATCAGCGGATAGCCGATTCCTGCGGCAAAACCCATCGCTTCTTCCACAGTGGTGATAATCGTGCTCTCTGGTACTGGCTGATCCAGCTCGCGCATCAGATCGCGGAACAAATCACGGTCTTCTGCCTTCTCGATGGATTCCAGCTGTGTGCCCAGCAGCTTCACGTTCTCCGACTGCAGCACACCTGCGCGGGCCAGTTCCACGGCCATGTTCAGGCCGGTCTGTCCGCCCAGTGTCGGCAGCAGGCCATCCGGGCGTTCCTGGCGGATAATCGCCGTAACAAACTCAAGTGTAATCGGCTCGATGTATACCTTGTCGGCCATATTGGTATCGGTCATGATCGTGGCCGGGTTGCTGTTGATCAGCACTACCTCCACGCCTTCTTCTTTGAGTGCCTGGCAGGCCTGTGTTCCTGCATAGTCAAACTCGGCAGCCTGGCCGATGACAATCGGGCCGGAGCCGATGACGAGAATCTTTTTAAGTTTATCGTTCTTTGGCATGTTATAGAGCTCCTTTCACGGCTTCAAGCTGTGCTTTGGGTTGTGGTGCCGTGATTCTGGCATTTGCGGCAAGCTGGGCCTGGCGTGAGCCTGCTGGCGTTTTCGCTTTGTGATCAGCAATCATTTGCAGGAAACGGTCGAACAAATAGCTGCTGTCATGCGGTCCCGGCGCCGCCTCCGGATGGTACTGCACCGAAAATGCGGGGTAGCGGGTATGTTTGAGTCCTTCGACTGTCTTATCATTGTTGTTGATATGTGTAACCTCAAGCTCGGTATTGACAACTGAATCCTCGTTAACTGTGTAGCCATGGTTCTGCGAGGTAATGAAGCAGCGTCCGCTTTCCAGTTCCTTTACCGGGTGATTCCCGCCACGGTGGCCGAATTTAAGCTTCTCTGTGTCGGCGCCGCAAGCCAGGGCGAACAATTGGTGACCCAGGCAGATGCCGAAGATCGGGTATTCGCCGAGCAGCTCGGAGATCGTGTTGACGGCATACGGCACGTCTTTAGGGTCCCCAGGGCCGTTGGAGAGCTGAATGCCATCCGGGTTCAGGCGGCGGATCTCATCTGCAGTCACATCATGCGGCACCACTACAACATCACAGCCGCGGCTGTTCAGTTCGCGCAGGATACCGGTCTTCGCGCCGTAATCGACCAGCACGATCCGTTCTTTGTTCCCCGGGCTGCTGTACGTTTTGGTTGTAGATGTCCGGGCTACCTGATTGCGCAGCTCCTCAATGGTCGTGTCGCCCATCATTTCCATGAGCTCCTCCACACGTTTGTTGGAAGTGGTTAGAATGGCCTTCATCGTACCGTGGTGGCGGATAATGCGGGTCAGCATCCGCGTGTCGATCTCGCTGATTCCGGGAATGCCATATTCCTTCAGCAGGTCATCCACGCTGTATTCGGCGCGCCAGTTGCTTGGCACTTCCTCATGGCGGCGTACAACAAAGCCGTGTACAAAAGGACGCACAGATTCGAAATCATCACGGGTAATGCCGTAATTTCCGATCAGCGGATAAGTCATGGTGACGATTTGCCCGCAGTACGAAGGGTCCGACAGCACCTCCTGATATCCCGTAATTCCTGTGTTAAAAACAACCTCGCCCGTCTTTTCGCCTTCAGCGCCAAATGCGGTGCCTGTAAACAGCGTTCCGTCCTGTAGCAGCAATCTCGCCTGCATTCCCATCCACTCCTTCTTGTTTCTGTAGTCTGATTCTATGCCTTGCATCATTAGCGGAGTGTAACGCGCCAAAATGCCGCCGCATGTTCACCTTGCCCCATACAGCCGGCATCTTCGCTCCACCAGTTCATTAATTAGCTTTAGTCCAAACCGCTGTGCCGTCTACCCATGTCATAACCGGCCAGCCTTTAAGCTTCCATCCAGCAAAAGGAGTGTTGCGTCCTTTGCTGGCAAATGAAGCCGGATCTACTTCCTGCTCCTCCTTGAGGTCGATCAGCGTCAAATCGGCAGGGGCCCCAACCGTTAGATGGCCTGTATTCAGCCGGAACACCCGGGCCGGATCAGCGGTCATCCGCTGCACCAGCAGGGACAGATCCCATTTGCCGGTTGCCACAAAAGCGGTGTAGAGCAGCGGGAATGCTGTCTCAAATCCGACAATACCAAACGGTGCAAGCTGCATGCCTTTCGCTTTCTCTTCTTCACTATGCGGCGCATGATCGGTCACGATGATATCCAGCGTCCCGTCCAGCAGACCCTCGATGCAGGCTTCCACGTCGCGGCGCGAACGCAGCGGCGGGTTCATTTTCCAATTGGCATCCATGCCCGGAATGTCATCCTCTGACAGCAGCAGATGATGCGGACATACCTCCGCGGTCACCTTGATGCCGATTTGTTTGGCCTGGCGGATCAGCCGCACCGATTGTTCTGTGCTGACGTGGCAGACATGATAATGAACACCGGTTGCTTCAGCCAGCAGGATATCGCGTCCGACATGGATCGCTTCCGACTCGTTCGGGATGCCTTTAAGGCCATGCGCGGTTGCGAACTTGCCTTCGTTTACCGCACAGCCCTCAACCAGCGAATCGTCCTCGCAATGCGCGATTACAGGCATATCCAGCCCGGCAGCCAATTTCATAGCATCCTTCATCATCTGGGCAGTCTGTACGCCTACTCCGTCGTCCGTGAAACCAATGGCTCCAGCTTCCTTAAGTGCGGCAAAATCGGTCAGCTCGCGTCCCAGCTCATTTTTCGTGATCGCCGCATAAGGGAGCACCTTCACCAGTCCGGCTTCGCGCGCTTTGTCCTTCACAAACTGTACGATTTCCGGACTGTCCGTTACCGGGCGTGTATTCGGCATGCAGGCGATAGTAGTAAATCCGCCCTTGGCAGCCGAACGTGCTCCGGTTTCTACCGTTTCCTTATGCTCAAAGCCAGGCTCGCGGAGATGCACATGCATATCAATCAGTCCCGGGATCAGCAGTTTGCCTTCGGCTTCTATGATTTCAGCGGATTCGTCGAGCACATCCAGATTACTCTCAATTGCGGAAATTATGCCGTCCTGAACTACGATATGTCTAGTCTCTAACTCGCCTTCCTGGTTGAGCACGCTGGCGTTTCTTATGATCACGGTTATGATTCTCCTTTTACCTGCAGGCCGCAGCCGCAAGCTCTCTGATTATTATATAATAAAAATTCAACTTTGTGTATATTTATTAGTGTGTTTATGTCAGCTTTTTTTAACTTGAAGAGTTCTTATTGAAGGGCTCTCTCCATCACAGCCATCCGTACAGGCACGCCGTTGGACATCTGCGGAAAAATCCGCGACTGGCTGCTTTCGACCACTGCGTCATCAATCTCTACGTTGCGGTTCACCGGAGCCGGATGCATAATGATCGTGTTCTTATCGAGCCGGGCCGCCCGTTCTTCCGTCAATCCATACTGTTTCCGGTATTCCTCAGCAGACAGCAGTATGCCGGATGCATGGCGCTCAAGCTGAACCCGCAGCATCATGACCACATCAGCCTGAAGCGCTTCTTCCATACTCACATAAGGAGCGTAGGCAGCAAGTTCCGGCGCCTGCATATTCTCCGGTGCGCAGAACTGCACCTTGGCCCCCATTTTTGTCAATCCCCAGAGGTTCGAGCGTGCAACCCGGCTATGCATAATATCCCCGATAATCGAAACTTTGAGGCCCTTCAGCCCGCCAAAATTTTTGCTCATTGTATACAGGTCCAGCAGCGCTTGCGTCGGATGCTCGTTATTGCCGTCTCCGGCATTAATCAGCGGAATGGACACCTTCTCGGCCAGCTGCTGCAGCACGCCCGCAGGCTTCAAACGCACAACTCCGGCATCGATCCCCATTGATTCCAGTGTGCGTACTGTATCGTAGATCGACTCGCCTTTTTCTACACTGGAAGCCGCAGCCGTGAAATTCAGCACCTGAACGCCAAGGCGTTTCTCGGCCATTTCGAAGGAAAAGCGGGTGCGCGTGCTGTTCTCAAAAAACATGTTGGCAACAAAATGTGATCTCAGTACCGGGGTCAGCTTCTCGGCCTGATTGTCCCAGTACGCTGTTCTCTCCAATAACTCACGGATTTCCGAGCTGTCCAGCTCTTTAATCCCCAGCAGACTGCGTTCCTTCACCTTGGTTGCCGTCATCATTGTTATCGTTCCTCCCGGTTTGAAATAATGTAAACTTCATCCTTGCCGTCGAATTCGGTCAGCGCCACTTCGATCTGCTCATGCCTGGAGGTAGGTACGTTCTTGCCGATGTAATCCGGACGGATCGGAAGCTCCCGGTGTCCACGGTCAGCCAGTACAGCGAGTTGGATCATCCTTGGCCGTCCGCAATCCATCAGGGCATCCATCGCCGCGCGGATTGTGCGTCCGGTGTACAGCACATCGTCGAACAAAATCACTTTTTTGTCGTGGATGCCGCTGACTCCTTCCGGCAGGGTCAGGTAGCTCTTCACTACCGCCCGGTCCATCTCTTCGCGGTCATCGCGGTAATGTGTGATGTCCAGCTCGCCGTAAGGAATATCAACACCTTCAATTTCCTTGATACGTTCTGCGATCCGCTGGGCCAGGTAAATGCCGCGTGTCCGGATGCCTACCAGCAGACAATTCTCGATACCTTTGTTTTTCTCCAAAATCTCATGGGCAATGCGCGACAGCGCGCGGCGAATTGCCGTTTCATCCATAATGACATTTTTCTCAGTAACCATAATCCGTCATCCTCCTGCTTGTACGCCCGTTCAAGCTCCCGGAAATCAAAAAACTCCTTGCCCAAAGCAGGCAAGGAGTGAAATCCGCAGATTCAAAAAGATGGCGTGTCCGCGCGCATAAAAAGACCCTCCGTACTCATACGGATTCCTTCCTTAAGTCGCGAACCTCGATTCACGTTACCTTGCCAGCCTCACGGGACTGAATTAAAGGCGCATATTCATTTAACAGAATTATGACAGAAGTCATGGCTTGTGTCAAATGGGAGGCAGTGGAACTGAAAATATTAGATTGTATAGGTGAGAGGACGCAGGCTGCGGGAATGTTTGGACTTTCGGCCGCTGTTAGATTTGGATTTCTTGATTGATACCGCTGCTATATAGATTCAATTTAAGATTTACCCATTTTGGTCGAGGACGTAACTACGGTGAATGTTTGGACTTCCGGCCGCTGTTGTCACCAGATTTCTTGATTTTACCCGCTATATGCGGTGGAAATCCGGTGACAAAGGCGAACACATTCGCTCCTACAGTTCCAAAATTCCCTCCGCAGCTTCCACCTAAACGTGAAATTTTTCAGTTTAAAAGAAAGAAGCAAAAAGAACGCCAGCTGCTGTAATAGCTGCAACTGTTCGTCTTTGATATGATGAAGACCGGAGGCGACTGATAATGGAACTGGAATTTATCACAGCTGCGCATTGGAATGATAGCTTATGGGAGTTAATTGAACCCATGTACCTGGAGGCTTTTCCAAGTGGAGCTAAACCGGCAGGAATAATACACAATATGCTGGACAGAGGAATAGCGTATTTGCATGCTGGCTTAGCTGATGGACATATTGTAGCAATGGCTGTAACCGGGATGGTTGGAGGGACGGCCGACAAGCGGCTTATCATTGACTATCTGGCAGTTGCCAAGAAGTCACGCGGAGAAGGCCTCGGCTCATTGTTTCTGGAAAAAATCATTCACTGGGCTGAACAAGTGCATAAGGCCGGTGGAATCATCATTGAAGTGGAAGCCGGAAATACAGCTGCGCATCTTGAGCGTATTCATTTCTGGGAACAGAACGGTTTCAAGCTGACACCGTATATCCATCAATATATTTGGGTGCCGGAGCCGTATCAGGCAATGCTGCGCCCGCTGAAGCAGGGGGTTGCTGCCGAAGATAACGGGGAGTCCTTATTCCGTTATATTAACAAATTTCACAGAAAATCTTACCGCCCGTCTTGAGCGTGCTGCACTAAGAAGCCGCCGCAGATTTCTCTGCGGCGGCTTCTTGTTGCCCGTTAGTTTAGAATTCAAATTCAACGTCGCTGAGGCGTCTTTGAATTTCGGAGATTACACGTTTCTCTTCCTCTTCACCTTTGGCGATAAAGGTCACGGAGAAACGTACGAATGGACCTGCATCATCCCAAGGCACGGTGGAGATCAGCTTCTCGCGGATCAGGAACTGCGAGAAATCTTCGCCGGATTCGAAACGGCGTCCGCCTTTGATACCCTTTGGTGCAGCTACATAAAGGAAGAAAGAACCTTTCGGTTTCTCTGCCTTGAAGCCCAGGCTGTTCAGCGCGTCCACCAGCATGTTGTGGCGGCGGGAATACTTGGCAGCAATCGCTTCAGTAATCTCAGGGTGTTCCAGACCGTAGGCGGCAGCCTTTTGAATCGCGATGAACTGGCCGGAGTCATTGTTGTCCTTCACATCGCTGAATGCTTTCACGACCAGCGGGTTGCCGGCAACGAAGCCGATTCTCCAGCCTGTCATGTTGTAAGACTTGGAGAGCGAGTGCAATTCTACGCCGACATCCTTTGCGCCGGGTACGGACAGGAAGCTCAGCGGCTTCACACCGTCATAAGTCAGCGCTGCATACGGAGCATCATGGATGACTACGACGTCATATTTTTTGGCCCAGTCTACAACGGCGCTGAAAAATTCAGGAGTTGCGCTGGCACCCGTAGGATTATTCGGATAGTTCAGGTAGAGCAGCTTCGCTTTGCGGGCGATATCTTCCGGAATGGAATTCAGATCAGGCAGAAAGTTGTTCTCTCTCTTGAGTTCCACCGTATAGACTTGTCCACCCAAATATTTGGTGTGGGTACCCAGTACCGGATAACCCGGAACCGTCATAATGGTGATGTCGCCCGGATTGATGAAGCAGGATGGCAGCATGGCTAATGCCGGCTTCGAACCGATGGAATGCACAACCTCGTTTACAGGGTCGATCCCCTCTACACGAAATACATCCTTCAGGTAAGCTGCAGCGGCAGCTTTGAATTCAGGAATTCCGTTGTCGGAATAGCCGCGATTTTCTTCTTTGGCCGCTTCAATGGCAAGTCTTGCAACAATGCCTTCATCCGCCATCTCGTCAGGTTCGCCGACGCCCATATCAATCAATTCAATATTAGGAAAATCCTGTTTCGCCGATGCTTTGGCGCGTTTGATTTTCTCGAATTTGTAAATGGCTGTATCTTTGCCGTAGTTCGCACCGCCGATGCGGTCCGCAAAATTAGTCTGAATGAAAGTCTCTTGATACTGTTCGATACTCATAATTTTGTTCTCATCTCCTGGCTATTATTAAATATATCATTAAATATGAAGCAAAATCGTCTCCAAAACCATGGATTTATGATCACTTCATTTGTACTTATCTGCTGCGCAGCGTAAACAGCACTTCTTCCATATCTGCCGGAATCGGTCTGCTGAACTCCATATACTCACCCGTGGAAGGATGCTTAAAGCCCAGTACGGCGGCATGCAGAGCCTGTCCGTTCATCATAATCCCCTTGCTGCGCCCGTATACCGGATCACCGACCAGCGGATGCCCGATAAACTTCATATGCACGCGGATCTGATGCGTCCGTCCGGTCTCCAGCTGCAGTTCCAGCAGTGTGCAGTCGCCAAAGCGTTCCAGCACGGTAAAATGGGTCACGGAACGTTTGCTGTTTTTCTCGGTTACCGTGTACAGCTTGCGGTCATGCGGGTCACGGCCAATCGGGGCGTCTACGGTTCCCTGGCTATGGGCCAGGTTACCATGCACCACTGCGATGTAGCGGCGTGTTACACTGTGCTCTTTAAGCTGGGCAGCGAGTGAAGCATGACTGGCATCATTTTTAGCTGCCATAATCAGACCGGAAGTATCTTTATCAATGCGGTGAACAATCCCGGGACGAATCTCGCCATTGATGCCGGACAGATCTTTGCAATGAAACATCAGCGCATTGACCAGTGTACCGGACGGATGCCCTGCTGCCGGATGCACGACCATGCCGCGCGGCTTATTGATTACAATAACATCGCTGTCCTCGTAGACCACTTCAAGCGGGATATCCTCCGCAATCAGATCGGTAACTTCAGCCTCTGGAACCGTAACAGCGATAACATCGCCTTCATTCAGCTTATAGTTGGCCTTAACCGGAGAACCGTTAACCTTAACATGTCCGCTGCTGATCCACAGCTGTACCTGAGAGCGTGAAATTTCTTCTTCCCAGGCCTCCGTAATATATTTATCAACCCGCTCCCGGGCATTCTCTCCAGAAACAATCCACTCCGTGACGTCCCTTTCTTCTTCGAAGGCAATTGCACCTGCCTGCTCATTGACGTCCTTGTTCAAATCATTCATTCCCTTCTTTTACTTCCTTTGATTCCTTAACTTCGATGATTTCGTCCCCGCTCTTCATATCCAGCAGTGTATCGAGAATAATCAGTCCAACCCCAATCACGATGCAGGAGTCGGCAACATTAAAAATGGGGAAGGTGTAGCTTCCGAAGTTGAACATCAGGAAGTCGACAACCTCACCGTTAAGCATCCGGTCCAAAAAGTTGCCTATAGCTCCGCCCAGCACCAATGCCAGAGCGGTAGGAAGCAGCTTCCGCGAGGCTTTGGCCTTGTTCATATACCAGACAATTCCGACGACAACAACAACCGTAACTATAAAGAAAAACCATTGCTGTCCTTCAAGAATTCCGAAAGCGGCTCCACTATTGCGGTGGGAGGTAATAATGAAGAAGTCGTTTATGACCGGAATCTGCTCGCCGAGCTCCAGCCGGGTAGCAATCACATATTTGGTACCCTGGTCAATCAAAAACACAATTAGCGCAATCAGATAGTACACCACAGAAGTTGTCACTCCGTTCTTATTTTTCCCGCGTGATAGCGGTACAAATACTGAATAAAGACTTGTATATTGTAGCACAGGCCTCAAGAAGCCGTCTATTGCGGACCGTATAACCCTTTTAAGGCCGGGGGGACTATTTACCATCGCTAAAAAGACGCTTCTCCGGTCAAGCTATCAAAGAACGAACCGGCAGGAATGCCGGGAAGCGTACGTTATGACAAAAGCATCTGAAAGGAGCACTCGCCTATGAGCCATCTGACATCACAGCAGCTCTCGCAGCTGCGGGCAGCGCTGCTGCAGCAGCAGGAGGAAATCCGCCACAGGCTGCAAAATAACGAGCATTACGGTCTGCAGGAAGCCATGCGCGATACAACCGGGGAATTGTCCGAAATCGACAACCATCCCGGCGATGCCGCCACTGAGCTGTATAACCGCTCGATAGATATTTCCCTGCTGGAACGCGACGAGCATGAATTGGACGATATCGAAGCCGCTCTGCAGGCCATGGATGAAGGCACCTACGGGATTTGTATTGCCAGCGGCAATCCGATTCCATATGAGCGCCTCTCAGCCCTTCCATCCACCAGATACAGCAAGGAGCATGCCCCACGCCAGAACGCCCCGTTTACCCGGCCGGTCGAAGAAGAGCTGCTGTTCCCGCCTTTTGGACGCACCAGCCTTGACGAACGCGAAGAGCAAAACGGTTTTGACGGCGAAGATGCCTGGCAGATCGTCGAAAGCTGGGGCAGCTCCAACTCCCCGGCCATGGCCGAAGGCAATGATATCGGCTCTTACAACGATATGGAGATTGAGGCCGACGAAACCGAAGGCTTCGTGGAGCCGTGGGAGAACTTTGTGGCGACCGATATCGCCGGGAACCATTTAACCATCATTAAAGGAACCAGTTACCGTCATTACATGGACACCGAGGAAGGCAGCTACCTGCTGGATCCGTCCGCTAAAAAGGAAAGGGAGTAGCCATATGCTGCTCCTTTTTTAGGTACACACGCCAGATCAATGATTCTCTAATCCCTAAAAAGTCTTAAGCTCCAGCTGGTGCTGTACGATCCGCACAATATCTGCAATATAATCTCCGATAATCGGCAGGTTGAGTGCCCCCAGCATCTGCAGTACATAAATGATCGTCGCCGCAAAAAAAGTGAATCCGAGGGCAACCCCCACCCCGCGCGCTATTCCTGATATTATGTTCAGCCAGATCAGCCGCCAGGGCGAATGCAGCAGCTGTGTATATTCAGCAATCCGCGATTTCTCCATCTCCCGGGCCAGCCCCAATGTCAGCCGGTATACCGCGCTCAATTTCTCATCCGGGGAAAGGGCCTCTGCTCCCGCTTCAGCTTCCCGTTTGAAATCCGGAGCCTGATCCGGTCCGCTACCCTTGCCTGTTGCGGCGGAGATTTCTCTCTGCTGCCCGGAGGCTTTGCTTCCTTCTTCCCGACCCTCCAAAACACTCCTGCTCCTTCCCTAACGTCCACAAAATAAATGAGCCCGGTTCGGGGAGAGGCAATCTCTCCCCGAACACGGGGCTCGTCATTTTGCGCATAAATATAAGGTTCTCAGTAATGATCCTCATATTTCCGCAGAAACGGCTTTCTGATCAGCAGTGCATATACCGCCAATCTCGAAAGCCCCTGCCCGATGCTAAAGGCCTGGACGTTTCTTCTTATGCCGCTAGTATATGTCATTTGGAGACAAGCGATACGGGGATCAGCATTTAGCTTCTCTTTAGGCTCCGATATGGATTCCAATGGATCTGCCGCCGGCATCCACCGTTTCAAATGGATGCACTCCGTCAAACTCAACGGTAGTCACAAGCACATTTTCACGCAGTACATGTTCAAAAGCAGTCACAGCCGCTTTCAGTTCATCATCCAGCTGCAGCGTGAGCGCGATCCGTTTCTCGATCGCCAGATCCAGGCGTTTGCGGTAATCCTGAACTGAACGGATAATTTCACGGACCCAGCCTTCCTGCTCAAGTTCAGGAGTGATTTCCGTGTTCAGCGCTACCGTGAGACCGTAACCGGAAGCTGATGCAAAACCTGGTTTGGCCTGCTTCTCAACAAGCAGCTCCTCGGCAGTAATCTGCAGTTCTTCCCCTTCCGGCGACACGATGGCAATCACACCGTCCTGTACCGCTTTGCGGGTAGCGTCGCTGTTCATCCCTTTCAGGTAGCCTTGCAGGAAGCCTACACTCTTGCCGTATTTTTTACCGGCTACCTTAAGGTTCAGCTTCAGCGTGAAATCAACAAACCCGCTGTCGCTGTTCTCCAGCACAATTTCTTTGACATTGATCTCATCCTTGATGATCTCTTCATAATCCGTTACATCAAAGCTGCGGTCCAGGGAAACGATCAGCTCGGACAGCGGCTGGCGTGTCTTGATGCCAGCCTCGTTGCGCACGTTGCGGGCAAGCTCGACAATGCCTCTGGCACTCTCCATATCCCGCTCCAGCTCAAGATCGATCAGACTCTCGTCGGCAGCCGGATAATCCGCCAAATGCACACTTTCCCCGCCGCCAAGGTTCATATAGATATCTTCCGACAGCATCGGTGTGAACGGTGCCATCAGCGTAGCCGTTGTGAGCAGCACATGTGTCAGCGTACGGTAGGCATCCAGCTTCTCTTCGTCAAGCCCGCTGCCCCAGAACCGGTCGCGTGAGCGGCGGATATACCAGTTGCTCAGTTCATCCACGAAGTTCTCAATTGCTTTGGACGAATTGACGAAGTCGTTGATGGCGAGGCCTTTTTCCACAACTAGAATCAGACTGTTCAAGCGGGAGAGAATCCAGCGGTCGAGCTTATGCCCCGATACTTTGAATGGATGCTCTGCAGGGTCGTACCCGTCAATGCCGGCATAGAGCGTCAGGAACGCATGCGTGTTGACGAGCGTATCCACAACCTTGGATTTGGTCTCACCAACCAGACCGCGGGAGAAACGTTTGTTATTCCACGGCGCACTGTCGGACAGAATCGCCCAGCGGAAGGCATCGGTGCCGTATTCGTTCATGATTTCCCAAGGGTCAATAACATTGCCTTTGGATTTGGACATTTTTTGGCCGTTCTCATCGAAGATGTGGCCGTGGGCAATAACTGCCTTGTAAGGCGCTTTGCCCTTGAACAACGTCGATACCGCAAGCAGGCTGTAGAACCAGCCGCGTGTCTGGTCAATTCCTTCACAGATCATATCTGCCGGATACTGGTCGGCGAATCTGTCTTCATTCTCGAACGGATAGTGGCTTTGGGCAAACGGCATCGAGCCGCTGTCAAACCATACGTCGATGACCTCAGAAGTACGCACCATCACGCCGCCTTCGCTGAACGGGCTGCGCAGCTTGATATTGTCTACATATGGCTTATGCAGCTCGATATCCTCAGCGACTTCGCCGATCGCCATCGAGCGGAGTTCTGCGATGCTGTGCGGCGCAAATTCTTTGCCGGTGTCCTGGCAAACCCAGACATTCAGCGGTGTGCCCCAGTAGCGGTTGCGGCTGATATTCCAGTCCACCAGTTCTTCCAGGAACTTGCCGAAGCGGCCTTCGCGCACATGGTCAGGATACCAGTCCACGTTGTTGTTGTTGGCGATCAGCTGATCTTTGATCGCTGTCGTTTTGATGAACCAGCTGTCTGTCGCATAATACAGCAGCGGAGTATCGCAGCGCCAGCAGAACGGATAGCTGTGCTCGTATTTCTCTTTATTGTACAGCAGTCCTTTTTCGGACAACGCCTTGATGATGTCTAAATCACAATCTTTCACAAACCGTCCGGCAAAATCACTTACCACGTCAATGTATTTACCGGAAGTATCCACCACATTAACAAAGCTGATGCCGTTGTCGCGGCAGCTCTTATAGTCATCCTCACCATGTGCCGGAGCCATATGCACGATCCCTGTACCGCTGGAATCCGTTACGAAGGATGCACTAACAATCACATTATGTTTCTCCGCCTCGATATAGCTAAACGGCGGGGTATAGCTTTGACCGATAAAGTCAGAGCCTTTATGCGTAGAAAGAACCGTATACTTCCCTTTCAGTACCTCTTCCACGAGGTTCTTGGCCAGCACGTATACGCCGTCTTCCTGCTGCGCACGGACATATTCCATCTCCGGGTTCATTGCCAGCGCCATATGCGCCGGAAGCGTCCAAGGGGTGGTCGTCCAGGCCAGCACATAGTCGCCGCTGCCATCCAGCTTGAACTTGGCCGTTGCACTGAGGTCCTTCACCGTCTTATAGCCCTGCGCCACTTCATGGGAGCTTAGCGTTGTCTGGCAGCTCGGGCAATACGGGCTGACGCGGTGTCCGCGGTACAGCAGACCTTTCTCATGCACCGTAGCCAGAATGTTCCACACGCTTTCGATGTACGTATTATCCAGCGTCACATACGGATTATCCAGATCGGTCCAGTAACCGATCGCTTCCGTGAACTCACGCCACTGCTTCTCGTAGCCAAATACGCTCTCTTTGCACTCTTTGATGAACTTTTCCACGCCATACTCTTCAATTTCCTGCTTGCCGGAGATTCCGAGTTTCTTCTGCACGCCGAGTTCAACCGGCAAGCCGTGAGTGTCCCAGCCCGCTTTACGCACAACGCGGTAGCCCTTCATCGTCTGGTAGCGGCCGATGAAATCCTTGATGACCCGGCCCAGCACATGCCCGATATGCGGTACGCCGTTAGCTGTCGGAGGTCCTTCATAGAACACATAGTTCGGACGGCCCTCGCGGTTCTCCATGGATCTGCGGAACGTATTCTCATCGCTCCATTTCTTCAGTATGCGGACATCTCTTGCCCGCGCTTTTTCTTTGACATCTACTTTTTGCATTGCTGGTCAATCCTTCCTTAGTTTAGTCTATAAAGCTGCTCGGGCCCGCTAAAGCCCTTGCCCTTGATCTTGCCCTCGCCTTTGATCTTGCTCTTGCTCTTGCCTTTGATTCTTGCCCTCGCCTTTGCTCTAGTCTTGGGCCCCCGGCCCGCGATCCCGTCAGGGCAGCGCTGGGTCGGGTTGCCCGCGGCGGGGCGTAGCCGACGCAAATGTTTTTGCTCTTGCTCTTGCCCTTGCTCTTGCCCTTGCTCTTGCCTTTGATCTCGCCCTCGTCTTTGTTCTAGTCTTGGGCCCCCGGCCCGCGATCCCGTCAGGGCAGCGCTGGGTCGGGTTGCCCGCGGCGGGGCGTAGCCGAC
>NZ_JBYTDQ010000003.1:778439-1020883 GCF_058791575.1 Paenibacillus sp. EB106-06-01-XG199
CGCAAATGTCTTTGCTCTTGCTCTTGCCCTTGCTCTTGCTCTTGAGCAGGAAAGGCCCCACAGGCGTACCCGCCAGGGGAGCCTAAGAAGGGCCGCTCCCCCGTCGAACAAATCCCTACCCGTCCGCGGACGCCACTCTCTGCACAATGCCCTTGTTGCGGGTGTCCAGAGGGCGGCCAGCCCTTGGGGTCCCCCTTGGAAAGGGGGATTTAGGGGGATCGCACCCCGCAACAACAAAAACGAGCGCCATCCCACCCCCAAAGGGGCGAGACGACGCTCGCGATACCACCCTAATTCTGCGCTTCACGCACATCCTCAGGGGGAGTGTATTCAGCACAATCTCAGTTCCGCGCAGAAAATCTAAACGCGCGGGTCCGGGATAACGTCCGGCAGACGGCTCAACTTACGCACGAATTAACGCTTCAGCTCAGCTTCTAGGGGAAGATCTTCCGGCAAGGTGTGAACAATCGGCTCGCAGCAAACACCGACTCTCTGGAGAACGTAACCTTATCGTACTTGTCCCGTCATCGAATGATTATGGTACAGATATGTTTTAGTTATAGACGTTTCAAGACAAAATGTCAATATTCATAGCCGCGGTATAACAGTGGCCGGAAACAAGAGATATTCATCTCACAAGATATGCTCAGCCTTTCAGAAGGTTAAAGCACGTTCTCGCTGACCTCGCGGCTCTCCAGGGCGTTCCAATCATCCTGGGACAGCAGTTCAAGCTGTGCTTCGACGAGAGTCCGGAAACGGGTGCGGTAGATGGAGGCTTGCTTACGCAATTCTTCCGTCTCAATCGCTACTTTCCGGGATTTGGATAACGCTTCGTTGATAATCCGGTCAGCGTTCTTTTCCGCTTCCTTGATAATCAGCTGTGACTCCTTTTTGGAGTTGTTCTTGACATCATCTGCCGCCTCCTGCGCGACGATGATTGTCTTGGACAAGCTTTCTTCAATATTCACAAAATGATCAAGGCGCTCTTGAATAGACAATAGCTGATTGTGCAGCTCCTTGTTCTCACGAATGACACTTTCGTAATCCTTGATTACCTGATCCAGAAATTCGTTGACCTCGTCTTCATCATAACCGCGGATTCTCCGGGAGAATTCCTTGTTATGTATATCGAGCGGCGTTAATGGCATGCTGTGCACCTCCTAGAAATTTCGGACCTCTTATGCCCATAAAACATAATTTGTCCCGGCAGACAAAGAAGAAAGACTGTACTTTAAGAAGAAACGAACATGCCTGCCTGGATAAAGCGGCAAGTGTTTCTGCAAGAAAAATAAGGCTGGTTATCATTCCGAATGCCGTTTAAGGATCCGCCTCTTCTACAAGTATCGGCGCCCAGCTTTCAAAATGTTTGCTTCCCTAGAGATAATGAATTTCGACAAGCAAATCCGGATTCCTGCAAACGATTCAGACAAATTTGCCAACCTGAACCCGGTAACGGCCTTTTTTCGTCAAACTTCCGATCTCCAGAACCTTAAACCGGCCAAAACCTTGAATGGAGACCATATCGCCGTCTTTAAGTCCACAGGAGGGGTCTTCCTCTACCTTCCAGTTCACCCGGACCCTTCCTGCTTTGATCGGGGCAAGTATCTTGCTCCGGCTGAGCCGGGTCACATCCGCAGCGATCCCATCAAGCCGCAAGGAAGCCACGGTCAACTCCATCATCTCAAGTTTAACCTCACTGCTCCGCAAGCCGGACAAAGGCAGAATCTCTGTGCTGACATTAATCCGGTGCACTCCTGTTAAATTCACGTCCAGGAAATTAGCGATATCCGCTGCCACTACAACATGACAGCCATCCTCGAGCACATGTATATCGCCGATTTTGCCTCTTTTGATGCCCAGCCCAAGAATTGAACCCATATAGTCGCCATGCTCCAATGCTAAAAACTTCTGTTCCCCGGAGGTGATGGCAAGCACCTTGAGTTCCATATCTTCTTCTGAAAGGTCACGGTAATCGGGTGCCACTATTGCCCGCTTCCGCTCAGCATTTTCTGAGCCGCCCTCCCATCTTACAGCAACATCGGGATGACGGTTCACAAGACTCTGCAGAATATAGCCCTGACGGGGATCGAGAAACTCAGTCAGCTTGAGCTCATGATACTCTCCTGCATGAGTGACCCATTCCCAGGCCTTGTCCACAAATTGCCGTTCGTCAGGGTGAAAATGACCATAAATTTCATTCTTCATGTCATTAACGGAGCAGCAGGCCCACAATGGAGTGCAGACCGCCTTGAGCAAATTGAAGCACGATCAGCGCGATGATCGGGGAAATATCTATCGTTCCGAACAGTGGCGGAATAATCCGGCGGAATGGACTCAGATAAGGCTCCACGAGCTTGCCGAGCAGCTCTCCGATGAAATTGTCACGGACATTGGGAAGCCAGGACATGAGGATATAGAAAAAAATCATGTAGTAGTAGATCTTGAAAAGCAAGTTAATAATTAAATCGATTTGGGACAAAGCCCGTTCACCTCATTCTGTTGTAGTCTTGATCGTCACCCAGAATTTCCGATATGGAACCTTGAATTTCGACCGTATCCGGTGTGCACATAAATATATTGCCCCCAATTTTGGAGATTCCTCCACCCAGGGCATAAACAGTTCCGCTGAGAAAATCAATAATCCGCATCGCCTGGTCATTACGCACGCGCTGCAAATTAATTACGACCGTGCGGTGCGAACGGAGATGGTCGGCAATTTCCTGAGCCTCGTCATAAGAACGGGGCTCATAAAGCACTACCTTCACATTTTTTTGCGAATGGATACTGACGACGTTGGCCCGCTGGTTTTTGCGGTTTTCTACAGGGGCAGGCTCGTATTCATCCTCTTCACGGGAAATCTGCTCCCGCTCCACAATTTCCTCTTCCTCCTGCAAGCCCAAAAAGCTCATAAACCGGTTCATCACGCCCATCAAGCTCCCTCCTCATGACCTACTAATACCGTTCCCAGGCGCACCCAGGTGGCTCCTTCCTGTATCGCCACTTCAAAATCATTCGACATTCCCATCGACAGCTCTTGTATAGGCTCAGGTGTCAAAGCTAGCAGATTGAGCGCATCGCGCAGTTCGCGGAGTCCGCGAAAGACCGGGCGGGTAAGCTCGGGATCCCCTTCATAAGGCGCCATCGTCATAAGGCCGATTACTTTCACATTATGCAGAGGAGCGATTTCACGCAAAAATTCAGGCACCGCTTCAGCAGATAAACCAAATTTCGTATCTTCTCCCGAGATATTCACCTGAAGGAAGACGTTTACGTCTATACCGGCGGCTTCAGCCTTCTTGTGCAATTCCTGTGCCAGCGATAACCGGTCCAAAGAGTGTATATATTGAAATTTGCCGATAACGTCCTTTACCTTATTGGTCTGCAAATGACCGATGAAATGCCATGTGCCTTTGTTGCCCAGGGCGTTCCATTTATGTTCGGCGTTCTGCCAGCGGCTTTCGGCAATGTCCTCAAGACCCGCTTCCAGTACAGCGGATACCGTTTCCAGCGATACATATTTCGTCACTGCGATAACCTTGACGTCACTTGCATCCCTGCCGCTTGCCGCGCAAGCCCGTTCTACACGTTCCTTGACCTCGGCTATTCTTTCTTGCAGTGTCAAACCCAACTTTCAGCTCTCCTTTATTCCGATCCAGCTCGTCATTCTTCCTGTAACCCCGTTTTCCTTACGGTATGAGAAGAAGAGATCACTGTTACAGCTTGTACACCAAGTTGTACATTCGATATGAGTCGGCAATATTCCTGCTTTAATCATAATGCGTCGATTCATTTCTTTCAAGTTCAGCATGCTTTTGCTGTCATCTGCATCCGACCTCCTGTATAAGACCGGAGCGTTCTCAGCCAAATTCAGTGTGCTAAGTTCATCCTCCAACCGGTGGACATGATTCATTACATAATCATCGACCTCATAACAGCATTCACCGATAGAAGGTCCAATGGCTGTCAGGATCTCCTTTGGACGGCTGCCGTAGACCTCACCCATTGTTCTGACCATAGCCCCGGCAATTTCTGCTACAGTCCCTTTCCAGCCGGCATGCGCAAGACCGGCCACCTGCCGCAAAGGATCATAGAAATATAGCGGCACACAGTCCGCATAAAAGGAAGTCAGCAGCACCCCCGGCACATTGGTCAGCAGCCCATCAGTGGACTGAAAGGCGCTTGCTCTGTCCAGATTGCCGTATCCTTGGTTTTCTTTGGTAACAACCGCAATATTTTTCCCATGAGTTTGTTCCCCGCATGTCCATGAATCCAGTGTAAAACCGAGACTCTCGGCGAGCATCCTCCGGTTGCTGATCACATCTTCCACGTCATCGCCTACATGAAGAGCACAGTTGAAGCTTTCATACGGTGCCTTGCCCGCACCACCTTGTCTTCCTGTGAATCCGGCAGTAATTTGGGGATGTGCTGAACACCACCGCTCCAGATGAAGCTGCACAGGCGTTCTGTCGATTTGTACGAACGGTTCCATCTTCTCACCTCCGCCTAAGTGTACCACAAGACCTCCCACAAAGTGATGTTTAGACTTCGGAGCCCGGTTATGGGCACCATTTCTTACATAAGCTCTATACCCGTTTCCGTCAAAAAAAGACGCACCCGGTTAATATGTGCGCCTTTCACTGCGGTCCCCCCGTTCCAAATACATCGTTTCCCGCTCTTCCTGACCTTGGGGCATTCTGGACTCCTCTATCTTTACGAGCACAACATCAGCACCAATCTTAACGATATTCCTCCAGGGAATGATCAAATCAGCGCCACCTCCAAAGAGCCCCATAAACCGTGTATACCCGGGCACAATGATTGCATCAATAACTCCGCGGCGCAGATCGAGCTCCAGATCACTGATTTGCCCGAGCCGCTTGCCGTCGACAATGTTAATGACATCCTTGGTCTGAAAATCAGAGATTTTCATTTTTTTGCCTGTGCCTATTGAATCCTCGTTCACCTCACCACCCCTGTACTTTCAGACATATAGTCCAATATATGTTGTTCGGGCTTGGCAACATGCAATGCAATATATATTTTCCAATATAGTTCTACATACAAAGGGGTATCCATAAGGGTTTATAGCCCCTTGGATACCCCTGCTTCATCTATCGCTGTTACTCAGGTCTTCACATGCTTTTGCATTTGCTGGATGGCCGATTTCTCAAGTCTGGAAACCTGGGCTTGAGAGATCCCAATCTCATCGGCGACCTCCATCTGGGTCTTGCCCTCGAAGAAACGCATGGACAGTATCCGCTTCTCGCGTTGTCCCAGTTTGCGCATCGCTTCCCGCAATGCAATTTCCTCAATCCAAGAGACATCTTTATTCTTATCGTCACTAATCTGGTCCATCACATAAATCGGGTCCCCGCCGTCATGGTAGATTGGCTCAAACAAGGAGACCGGGTCTTGGATGGCGTCTAAAGCAAAAACCACATCTTCTTTCGGAACTCCCAACGCCTCGGAAATTTCAAAAATCGTCGGCTCCCGGGAATTCTGGTTCGTCAGACTGTCACGCACCTGCAGGGCCTTGTATGCAATATCCCTGAGCGAACGTGATACCCGAATCGGGTTATTATCGCGTAGATACCTGCGGATTTCACCGATAATCATCGGCACTGCATAGGTGGAGAACTTCACATTTTGCGATAAATCAAAATTATCGATGGCTTTCATCAACCCGATGCAGCCTACCTGGAACAGATCGTCAACGAACTCTCCCCGATTATTGAACCTTTGAATAACACTAAGAACAAGTCTAAGGTTACCATTTACCAATTTCTCTCTGGCGGATCGCTCGCCCTGCTGCTGCAGCGAAGTGAACAGCTCCCGCATTTCCACGTTTGTTAGAACGGGCAGCTTGCTGGTGTCCACACCGCAAATCTCGACTTTATTTCGGGTCATGATGATTTACCTCCCAAGGAGAAACATTACTGTACATTATCTCCCCGGTCCGGCATTTTATTCCTTGCTGATTTATGCTTACACCATCTTGTTAAACTCCTTGCGCAGCCGCTTGATAATTCTTTTTTCCAGACGCGAAATATAGGATTGGGAAATACCCAGCAGATCGGCCACATCCTTTTGCGTTTTTTCTTCTCCCCCGCGCAGTCCAAATCTTAGCTCCATAATCAGGCGCTCCCGCTCACTCAGCTTTTCCAGTGCCTTCTGCAGCAGCTTTCGGTCCACTTGCTCTTCGATGTTACGGTAAATGGTGTCGTTCTCGGTGCCAAGCACATCGGAGAGAAGCAGCTCGTTGCCGTCCCAGTCAATATTTAGCGGTTCATCAAAGGACACCTCACTCCGTGTCTTGCTGTTGCGCCGCAAATACATCAGTATCTCATTTTCGATGCAGCGTGAGGCATAGGTAGCCAGCTTGATTTTTTTCTCCGGATCAAACGTATTGACTGCCTTGATTAGTCCAATGGCCCCGATAGAAACAAGATCTTCAATGTTAATGCCGGTGTTCTCAAATTTCCGGGCAATGTACACAACGAGCCGCAGGTTGCGCTCAATCAGCATAGCCCGGACGGCCGCATCGCCGCTGGACAGCCGCTGCAGCAAATACTCCTCCTCTTCCCTCGTCAAGGGAGGAGGCAACGCCTCGCTTCCACCGATATAATAAATTTCCTGGCTTTTCAGCCCCAGCAGAAACAGCATGCGGTAATATTGCAGTTGCAGCGCTAACTTCCATTTGACCATTCTTGTTCCTCCTCCAAGAAGTACACAGTAACCCTGTGATATTTCTTATCCCATCCATTTCCCTGCTGCCCTGCCCAATCCCTTTGTCCGATATTAGGATTGAAATGCAAATGCTTCTGCGGTTATCAGCATGGCAGCGCCGCGTCAGCAGCCTGTTCTCTTTGGGCGAGGTCAGGGTGTATGACCGCCCGGTACGCGCCGTCTCCCGACAGTGTCCCGCCATCCAGCCCGATGAGCACCCTTTTGCTGTAAAAGGTCTCCTCACCCAGCTGTATCTTCACAAGATCCGGCTTCAGCGCAAGCATAAAGGATGAACCACGGTTGATGCCCCTATAAGGGACAAGCCGCATCCTATCCTGCCAGGCAAAAGACTGCCCGTCCGTTTCCAGCAGAAGGGTGTCTGCGCTCGTCTGTGTCAGCCTCCCTTTCCATGAAGCAGGCAGATGGTTTTCCCAGAGCGACGCCTCCATCACCATTACCGGAATCCGCGTCAACGGATCACTGAGCCGGTTCCCTGTATCCAGCAGCCCTGGACAGACCACAGTTACACCGTCAATTTCCACTGTTACCTCACCAATATACGATTCGAGCTGCTCCCTGCGGACCCGTGAAGAATGGAAGAGCTTAAAGAGGAGCAGTACCAGCGGTAAGACCGCAAGCACAAACCAGAAACCGATCTTCATCCGGTATGCTTGGCCTCCTGAAGAGGTAAACAGAATACCGTTCCAGATGTCGCCTGAGCTCTGCAACAAATAGTGAATACCTACAATGCCGCCGGCTGCTGCAAAATTAATAATATAAAAGGCCCCCAACACGCGGAGGTAGCTTTGCAGACTCCTGAATCCAAAGGCAATCCACAGCATGACTACCGACAATCCGAATTTAATGAGGAAGGTATAGAGAAAAGACAGCTCCGGTACGAACATCATCACTACATAAAGCGCGCCAACCAGCGCGGAAAGCGCCAGTCTCCACCAGGAGACCTTAAGTTTAACCAGCCAGCCTGTCAGCCATAGAAGAATGCCATCGATCAGCAGATTGGCAGCGAAAATCAAGTCAATATAAACTACCAATGCATTCACCTGCCTAAGGGCTGCTCTCTATCCTCAAGGCCAGGGATCAGGCTCTCTTTTTGGACGATAAGATTAGTATAGGAACTCTCGCATTCAAAGTCTGTCTAAACTTGGGGGGCGTTCTTAAGGTTTTTTTGTCGAGTTATAGCGTGACAGAGTTAACTTGAGGGGTTGGAGCGGCTCGAGGCTTATCATTACAGCATAAAAAAGCCAGCCTCTAAATCTAAAGGCTGACTTCAAAATCCCTATTCTTAAATTCGCTTCATAGACTCTAATTCTTCATCTGTAAGACCCGTTGCCGTTCGGATCGCATGATAGTCCAGTCCCATCGCAAGCAGATTTCTGGCCACTTCCAATCTTGCTTCTAATTTCCCCTCTAATTTCCCCTCTAATTTCCCTTCCAGCTTGCCTTCTAGCTTGCCTTCTAGCTTACCTTCCAGCTTACCTTCTAGCTTGCCTTCCAGCTTGCCTTCCAATCTCCCCGCCAGCTTGCCTTCCGCCTTACCTTCCTCTATACCCGCAGCTCTTCCTACCGCTCTTCCCTCAGCCAATCCTTTGGCAAAGCCCTCTGTAAGCGCCCCGTCTCTTTGCGAAGCCTCATCCAGCAAAAACTTCTGGCGGGCTTCATACTTCATGCGGGCCTCCTCATCCTGGCTCAGGAATTGCAGCGTATCCATTGCCTTTTTCAAGACAGGCTCATTCATGCTAAGCACCTCCCAATTCGAATCGTCTATTCCTTTCAGAAACAGCAGCCAATTGACCAAACCGCCTTCACCGGGAACAGGCGTATGCTCCAGCTTCGGCAGCTCCAAGAAATGAATTTCAATATCGTCTGCGAGCGGAGTTCCATTCCTATCTTCCCGCAGATGAAACACACTATGAGTATGCTCATTGGGCAAAACTTTATAATTTAATATATTGATGGTCACACATTTTTTGAGATCTTTATATTTACCTGTCTCCTGCAGCTGCCCCGAATATCGTTTGCTCCAGTAATAGAGCGTGCGTTTCTCAATATCATATTTATTAAACAGCTGCATTTCAATATTAATCAACTTGCCTTCCTCGGTCTTGGCCCATATGTCGAATATCGATTGCTTATCCAGCAGATCATCCTTATCCGTGTATGGATTCAGCAGCACCACTTCATTCAGCGGAGGTTCCCCCGCATCCGAAAAAATACCGTTAAGAAAAGCCAACAGCACATCCTTATTGCCCTCGCTTGCAAAAATACGTTTAAATACAAAATCAACCCGGGGATCAAGCAGTTTCATTGTATCCTCTCCCGTTACTAGTATTATAACAGCCGGTAAACCAAAAAGCACCGTATCCGCCCATAGCTGATCGCTAGGGAGATACGGTGCTTCCGTAAATCTATTTACACTATATTATTTTATTAGTCATTATTGCCGCGCGTACGGTTGCGCAGGAATGTTGGAATGTCCAGCTGGTCTGAGGCCGTCTGATTGCCAAACGGACGCAGATTGGCATTCTTATCAGGCGCAGCAGGTTCGCTGCTCGCCGATGGACGGCGGGCCGGAGCAATAGGTGAAGGTTTGTGTTCAAAGCCGGTAGCGATTACCGTAACTTTGATTTCATCCTTCATGCTTTCCTCAATGATGGCACCAAAGATCATATTCACTTCAGGATCCGAAGCAGAGGTAACGATCTCGGCTGCTTCATTCACCTCATACAGGGAAAGGTTGGAACCCCCTGTAATGTTCATGATCACGCCGCGAGCACCTTCAATGGAGGTCTCCAGGAGCGGACTCATGATCGCTTTGCGGGCCGCCTCCGAAGCACGGTTCTCGCCAGTGGCGATACCGATACCCATAAGCGCTGAACCGCGCTCCGTCATAATTGTCTTCACATCGGCAAAGTCAAGGTTGATCAGGCCGGGAACCTGAATAAGGTCGGAGATCCCTTGCACCGCCTGGCGGAGTACATTATCCGCTTCACGGAATGCCTCCAGCATTGGGGTTTTCTTATCCACAATTTCCAGCAGTCGGTCATTGGGAATCACGATCAGTGTATCGACCTTTTCCTTGAGCGCCTCGATGCCAAGCTCTGCCTGAGTTGCACGTTTTCTGCCTTCAAAAGTAAACGGACGGGTCACGACGCCAACCGTCAATGCTCCGCACTCTCTGGCAATCTCAGCAATCACAGGCGCTGCGCCTGTACCGGTGCCGCCCCCCATACCAGCGGTAACAAATACCATGTCCGCGCCTTTAAGAGTATTTGAAATCAGATCACGGGACTCCTCGGCCGCTTTCTTGCCCACCTCAGGATTGGCACCCGCGCCAAGTCCCCGGGTCAGCTTGTCCCCAATTTGCAGTTTATGCTCCGATTTGGCCATATGCAGCGCTTGGGCATCTGTATTAACTGTGATGAATTCCACACCCTGAACGCCATTTTCAATCATCCGGTTGACAGCATTGCTACCGCCGCCGCCCACGCCGATGACCTTTATTTGCGCCAAGCTCTCCATTTCAAAATCAAATTCCAACATATTGTTCCATCTCCCCCTCAATGTGCTTGGATGGCCAGTCCAAGTATATCTGGACTTACACTTATATGAACTCGCTGAACATATTCTTTAGACGTTCCACCAAACCCGGCTTCGATACAGCTTCCTGATTTGGAGCTGCATTCTGCTTGTTCCGGTTGACCGTCTTTTTATTCCCGCTGCTGCTGTTTCCGCGTCCGCGGAATCTGCGGACAACGTTATGCAGGATGCCTACTCCTCCGGTAAATCCGGGATCGCGGACTCCGATATAATCCGGCACCGCAACGCGCACAGAGGCTGATAGTTCAGTCTGGGCTGCTTTTAATACCCCCGGCATAGATACAGTACCACCCGTTAGTATATAACCTCCGGGAAGCTCATTGTAACCAAGCCGCTTCACTTCCTGACGAATCAGATGGAAGATTTCCTGCACTCTCGGTTCAATGATCGCCGCAAGATCTTCCTGATTAAATTCTTTTTCCACATTGCTGCCGATCCGGAGCACCTTGAACACTACGTCAGAAGCGGCGTCGTCAATCCAGGCGCAGCCATACTTCAGCTTCACCTTCTCCGCCTGATCAGTAAGTGTACGGAGACCGTATGCGATATCATTGGTTACAAATTCTCCGCCGATCGGGATCGTGGAGGTGGCACAAAGGGAACCTTCTTCATATACGGCTATCGTCGTTGAGCCCGCACCGATGTCAACCAGCACGGAGCCCATTGATTTCTCATCTTTGGAAAGCGCCAATCCGCCGGCTCCAAGAGACATCAGTACAAGATCTTTGACTTTAAGTCCTGATTTCTCTACGCAGCGAAGCAGATTATGTATTGGCGTTTTGGCCCCGGTAATAATCGTCGCTTCCACTTCCAGACGAACTCCGATCATCCCGCGGGGATCCTGGATTCCTTCAAGGCCATCGACGATATATTGCTTGGCGACAACATCAATTACCTCGCGTTCAGGAGGCAGTGCAATAACTTCTGCTGCCTTGATTACACGATCGATATCATCTTCGCCGATTTCACGATCCTCATTCTGAACGGCCACGACACCATGACTGGATTGAAGCCCGATATGATTGCCGGAAATGCCGACATAGACCTCGGATATTTGTATACCGACCATTTGCTCCGCATGATCTACAGCACTCTTGATCGATTGCACAGTCTGGTCGATATCTACAATCGCACCTTTTCGTATTCCTTCCGAATCAGCAGATCCAACGCCAATAATATTAAAGGTTCCATTAGTAACTTCCCCAATAATTGCCCGAACTTTGGATGTACCGATGTCCAAACTAACAATGATGTCATTGTTGCTCAAGCCCTATGGCACCTCCTGTTATTATCAAAATGAAATGTAAAGCTGATTTAGTTTTTGGTTTCCATTGAAGAAAAACTTCTCTGTACATATTCAACATCTCTAATCCTTTCCCTCTTTTTTCTACAAATTTTTTGAGTGGGATAATATGACAAGCATCTCGCATGAAGACAGCAGCTGCTAGAAACCTGAAAACAGGCATTTTATTACATGAAATATAAGTGTAATAAAGAAATGTCATCCATATTTGATACTTCATTTCAAAAAATCCGAAGAAAAAAGAGGGACGTTGCCTATTGCCCGTAAAACCGATTGTAGCATTTTTTTCTTACTATTAGTAGGGCCTATTTACTCTTGCGTGTCCTCTTTCACATTCTCCTCTTTTACAGGTGCAAAAGGAACATAGGAATCCGCTTCAAGCATCTTGATCAGTCCGGGCTCCTCTGTCTCTATCACTTGATTTAAATACTCTACTTTATCCTTAAGCAAAGAAATTGCCGTAATGACTTCAAAATGCGAACGGGTATACAGCTTGATGCGGTCTGGAAAGGATAATGTTGGTGATGGCACAATCTCAGAAATGTCACTGGTCAGTTCATTCGGAATACTGGCGAGAGCCTGGCACAATTTGGCTTTATGGGGATCATCTTCCCCCCAGCTTGTCAAGATCGGCTTCTCCACCGCAATGCCCGTTTCATTCACGGAAACAGCAGCGCCGCTGGATAGAATAGCCTCCAGTATGCCATCTTGATCCAATTCATAGGCCACTGCAGGGTACTCCTTAATACTGATGGTGACTAGTCCGGGAAATTTTTTTTCCACACTGGCCTCCTGAACCGTCTTGAGCTCCTTAAGGCGATCAGCCACTGCATCATTAGAGACGGCAAAATACTGTCCTCCGAGGGCAAGTCCGCTTTTCTCAAGCAGCACCTCACGGGTGGAATATTTGTTTCCCTGAAATTGGATCTCTGTAATCCGGCTCATTGACGAGCGGAAGAAAATCACGGCCAACAGCGCAATAAACAGCAGCAGCAGAATGAAAGTAATCTTTCGGCTCATTTTTTTGGTAGGCTTGTCCTCTTTAAGAAGAGGTAAACGGGTTTTTGGCATCTCATATCTCCGTAATAAGGCCCTGTCTCCTTCCCACGCATGAAGCTGAAGGAGACAGGGAGCTTTAATTGGCCAAATCAAACGGACCCGGCACAGGTACTTTGCGGCTGATGCGTGCACCCAGCTTCTGAAAGAGCTGCTCAATGCCGTCATATCCGCGGTCAATATGATGCGCCTGCTCAACAACCGTGGTTCCATGAGCGGCGAGTCCGGCAATCACCAGGGCAGCTCCCGCCCGCAGGTCGGTTGCTTCCACCGTTGCTCCATACAGTCTCTGCACCCCGCGGATAAACGCACGGTTCAGATCAATGGAAATATCGGCGCCCATCCTGGCCATCTCCTCCACATGCTTGAAGCGTCCCTCGAATACCGTCTCTTTGATGACGCTGAATCCGTCGGCCAGCGACAGCAGCACCATTACCTGAGATTGGAGATCTGTGGGAAAGGAAGGGTAGGGAGAAGTAACGATTCGTTCCACCGCACGGGGGCGTCCCATGCAACTGATATTAATTATATCATTGCATACGGTGATTTGAACACCAGCCCTCCTAAGCACATGGATCAGGGAGGTTAGATGCCCGGCATTGGTATGGGTCAATGTAACGTTGCCCCGCGTGGCGGCAGCGGCAATCATGACCGTTCCGGCGACAATCCTGTCGGGAATAACCTCGTACGTACAGGGATATAGCTTCTTTACACCTTGAATCGTAATGGTATCGGTACCGGCACCTATAATCTGGGCACCCATCTGATTCAGGAAATTCTGCAGATCCTGAATCTCCGGCTCTCTGGCCGCACCCGATATCGTTGTCGTTCCTACTGCCATGGAAGCAGCCATCATAATGTTCTCCGTGGCTCCGACACTAGGATAATCAAGATGTATATCGCTTCCCTTAAGTCTTGCGGCCCGGCAGGAAATCCGTCCATTACTCTCTTCAATTTCCGCCCCCAGCTGCTTCAGTCCCTGCAGATGAAGATCAATCTTGCGCTCCCCGATCGCACAGCCTCCCGGCTGATAAATCGTCACCTCTCCAAATCTGGATAATAACGGTCCCATCAGAAAAATAGACGATCTCATCTGCCGCATTAAATCCTCAGGAACATGGGAAGTGCCCAGCATTGACGTGTCAATGGTCACCGTCTCGTCTTCATGCACGCCCCTGCAGCCCAGCCGTTCCAAAATATTCAGCATTGTTTCGATGTCCAGCAGCTTCGGCACATTATGCAGTGAGTGAACTCCTTCGGCCAGCAGGCTTGCCGCCAGGATCGGCAGCGCCGCATTTTTTGCTCCATGGATACGTATGGTGCCTGACAGGGGGTTTCCACCCTCAATCACCAATTTGTCCAATGTATCACCTCCGAGATTACCGCTCACCCACCACAAGCACTTCCCGTACAAGGAGCAATGAAATGTGCGGGATGGCCCTCCCGCTTTGTCATCTCATAAACCGGAAGTGCCCTGGGTGATTGTCACGATTATAGGATTATCCTATGTTCATAACCCCGGGTGTGTGACAGTGGAGGATAACAAGAAGAGTAACGCACTAAGGACTGGTCCGGCACGGAGAATTGCTTGCTGTTCACCAAGAAACTCACAACCTCTTAACTAGAGAAAAAGTGCGCATTTCCCGGCCTAATTGACTGTTCATGTAAGCGGGAAACAACATCGACTTCAGTTATACATCACCCAATAGCCTGCAGAAGACCTAGGCTTTACGGTTGGCCACGAGCCTGCGCAGCTCAGCCACGACCAGCGAGGCGGAATCTCTTTTGCCGAGACGTCTTGAGGCTTCCGACATGCTTCTCTGCACATCTTCTGCGCCAATAATATTCTGTACAGCCGCCAGCAGGGTCTGGCCGTTCAGATCCTTCTCCAGCAGTACAACCGCCGCGCCTTCACGTTCCAATTGTCTAGCATTTGCTTCCTGATGATTATTCGTCACGTTGGGTGACGGGATAAGGACGGAGGGAATACCCAGTGCCGTAATTTCTGCAAGAAAAGATGCGCCTGCCCGGTTCACAATCAGAGAAAGACAAGCCAGAACCTCGGGCATATTGTGAATATAGGGAAGGATATGCAGCCAGCTTGGCTCGCTTCCCAGCTTTTGACGCAGGGCTTTCCGGGTTTCTTCGAAATAGGACTCGCCGGTAACATACACATAATGAACACCATTACCCTTACCCACATAAGGGGCCATCTCAATCATCGCCTGATTGATGGCCTTAGCCCCCCCGCTGCCTCCGACAACCAGCACCACTGTGCTGCCTTCAGGAATGCCCAGTGATGCGAACCCTCTCTGAGCGCTGGCAGTCGTTACGGTAGTTGCCCGGGGATTGCCTGTATAAATGACGTTTTTGCCTCCCGGAAAAGCCGATTCAGTCCCTTCAAAGCTTACGGCAACTGTGTCAGCATACCGGCTAAGGAAGCGGTTCGTAAGCCCGGGAATGGCATTCTGCTCATGAATCAAGGTCGGAATTCCAAGACGGGAGGCCGCATAAACGACCGGGCCGCAGACATAGCCCCCAGTACCGATCACGACATCCGGTTTAAATTCCCTGAGCATTTCTTTGGAGGCTTTAACCCCCTTGAGGAAACGCATGACTGTCTTTACATTGTCCATGGAAAGCTTCCGGCGGAAGCCCGTAATATCAATCGCCTTGAATGGAATTTTCTCCTGGGGAACGATTTTGCTCTCCAGACCACGCTTGCCGCCGATATACAAAAAGGCAGAGCCCTTGTCTTCCTCTTCCAGCTGTCTGGCGACGGCGACGGCGGGATAAATATGTCCCCCCGTACCCCCGCCACTTAATACGATACGCATGTCTCTCACCTCGCATAACGGGATAAATTCAGTAAAATACCGAGTGCTGTAAGCATCAGGGTCAGCGACGAGCCTCCATAGCTGATCAGCGGGAGCGTAATGCCCGTTACCGGCATCATGCCGATGACAACACCGATGTTGATGATGACCTGGACAGCCACCATACAGACGATGCCTACGGCCAGATAACTGCCGAAACGGTCAGGCAGGCTCATCGCCACCTTCATCCCGCGCCAGATCAGAATCAGAAACAGCAGCAATACCGCCAGCCCCCCGATAAATCCGAGCTCTTCGGCCAATATAGAAAAAATAAAATCAGTCTGCGGCTCCGGCACGTAACTGTACTTTTGCCGGCTCATGCCCAGTCCAAGACCGCCAAGGCCGCCTGGTCCAATCGCATACAGTGACTGGATAATCTGGTAACCGGCGCCGAGCGGATCCGACCAGGGATCCAGGAATGCTGTAATGCGCTGCAAGCGGTATGGTGCGGCAGCAACCAATCCGGCGAACCCGGCGATGCCGGCCACTCCGAGTGACAGCAGATGCTTCATCCGGGCTCCTGCTGTGAACACCATCATCAGAGCCGCACCGAACATTACTGTACCAGTGCCCAGATCCGGCTGCAGCATAATCAGCCCAAAGGCAGAACCAATCAATGCCAGGGGAGGAAGCAGCCCGCGAGTGAAGACGGAGATATCATAATCATCCTGTCCCAGCCATTTTGCCAGAAAAAGAATCATCCCCATCTTCATAAACTCGGAGGGTTGAATTCCGAAGGAGCTGATGCCCAGCCAGCTCCGCGCACCGCCGCGCACAACCCCGATTCCGGGAATGAGCACCATCACCAGCAGAACGAAGCAGATGATCAGAGCAGGCTTCGCAAATTTTTTGAGCACCAGATAGTCCGTGTTGGCAGTAACAAACATTGCCCCGAGACCCAGTCCGGCAAACAGCAGCTGCCTTTTAACAAAATAAAACGAATCGCCATAATTGCGGAAGCCCAAAACGGACCCGGCGCTGTACACCATCACCATGCCGATTGCCAGTAGAGCCAGAATCGGAATCAGCAGCCAGATATCGGGCGCATGACGGGATTTCTTCATCAGGAGCACACCTCTTGCATCCGTAGTAGGGGCTTATCCACCCCCCTACTTAAAGGTTATGCACCGCCTCTTTAAAAATACGCCCGCGCTCCTCATAGGAAGTAAACATATCCCAACTTGCACAGGCAGGAGACAGGAGAACAACATCTCCTTCTTCCGCAAGAGCGGAAGCCTCCCGGACAGCCTGCTGCAGCACGGCGGCGGCGCTCTCCCCATTATCGACGGAGATGATGTGCTTTACTCCTGCCATTTGCGCCACACTGGCCAGCTTGTCCTTTGTTTGCCCCAGGACCACCAGCCCCTTCACATTGCCGCTGAGGACAGGCAGAAGCTCCATATAATCGGACCCGCGGTCGAGTCCCCCGGCGATCAATACAATCGGCTCGCGGAACGAAGCCAATGCCATGGAGGTGGCTTTGGAGTTTGTTGCTTTGGAATTGTTGTAGTAAGCGGCGCCAGCCTTATCCGCCACATATTCCAGACGGTGCTCCACCCCGCGGAAAGAAGCCAGCACAGCCCCAAGATCCTCCGGAGCTGCTCCGGCAGCGATGGCGATTCCGCAGGCAGCCAAGGCATTCTCAACATTGAACCGCCCCGGCAGGCCAATGGAATCCACCGTGGCAATCTCCGTCTCGCTCTCCGAATAATCACGATAAATGATTACCCGATTGTGGTCATCTTCGGTATCCGGCACAAAAGAGGGACGGACAAAGATGCCCTGAACCAGCTCCTCCGTCATGGAGAAGGGCAATATGCTGCCTTTGATGTAAGGAACCAGGCCCCGGCAAACCGGATCATCCCAGTTCAGCACAGCCGTGTCAGAAGGCTCCTGGTTAGCAAACAGCTTCGCTTTGGATGCCACATAATCGTCCATATCGCCATGATAATCCAGATGGGTTTCGGCTACGTTCAGCAGAGCACCCACCTTGGGACGGAAGGTCTCCGTCCCTTTAAGCTGGAAGCTGCTTAGTTCGACAACCATCCAGTTGTCCTCATCCGCCTCCAGAGCGGCCTGAGAGAGCGGCGTACCGATGTTGCCGGCAACAATCGGCTTCATCCCTGCGGCCTCCAGCATGCGGCCTACCCAGGTCGTAGTCGTTGTCTTGCCGTTGGAGCCGGTAATACCAATCATGGGGGCGGCACAGAGCCGGTAAGCCACCTCCACCTCGGTCACAACCTCGATGCCTAGCTGCAGCGCCTGCTGCACTGGAGGAACAGTGTAGGGAATGCCCGGATTTTTGACCACCAGGCTGACACCTGAATGAATCAGTCCTTCCGGATGCCCGCCGCATATAACAGAAATTCCCAAAGATTCCAGTTCGGAAGCTTCGGGACTTTGATCTCTTTCCTTTTTATCGTTGACCGTAACTACCGCACCGCGCTCATGCAGCACTTTGGCCACCTGGACGCCGCTTTTAGCCAGCCCCAGGACGACCACCTCTTCCCCACGGTACATATCCGGATGTTTCATTGTTTACAACCCCTTGCTGATATATAGTCCTACTGCCGCCAGCACAAGGCTAACCGCCCAGAAGGAGACAACAACCCGCCATTCCGACCAGCCGCCGAGCTCAAAGTGATGATGGATCGGGCTCATTCTGAAAATGCGCTTGCCGCGCGTTTTAAAGGAGGCTACCTGCAAAATAACAGACAACATCTCAACCACAAAAACTCCGCCAATCACAACAAACAGCAGCTCGGTTTTGGTCACAATCGCAATAGCCCCGATCGCACCGCCAATTCCGAAGGAACCGAAGTCTCCCATAAATACTTTTGCCGGATGGGCGTTAAATACCAGAAAACCTAACACCGCCCCGATCATCGCTGCTGCGCAGACACCGGCAGCAATCGAGGTAGCCTGCATGGCCACTACGGCAAAGGCGGCAAGCGCAATCGCGCTGACACCCGACAGCAAGCCGTCTACTCCGTCAGTAAAGTTTACTGCATTCGTGACCGCCATCATCATGAGGATAATAAATGGATAGTAGAACCATGCGCCCCAATCGAAGCTGATGGAGGTTCCCGGTATGCTGATGCCTGTATTATGGCCGGCGTTAATCAGCAGAACGCATAACACTACCCCGATCAGCAGTTGACCTGCCAGCTTTTGGCGGGCTGTAAGTCCCAGCGAACGCTTGAAAGCAATTTTAATATAATCATCAAGGAAACCAATCAGCCCGTAGCCGAGCGTTGCTACCAAAAGGACATAAAAGTCCGAATTCACCACGGAAAATTTCAGAAAAGATAAAGTGAAGGCCACCATAATTATGATGCCGCCCATGGTAGGCGTTCCAGCCTTTTTCAAATGAGTTTGCGGTCCGTCATCACGAACCTGCTGTCCGAATTTCATCCGTCTCAGCAGCGGAATGATCAGCGGAGCGGCAATGACCGCAAGGATAAAGGACACAGCAATCGTCAGCAGCAGCAGTTGATAATCCATGGGTACACCCCCTCCAATATGTTAAGTTTGCTCAAAATGTTTGTTTAGGCTGTGCAGTACTTCTTCCAAGCGCATCCCTCTGGAAGCCTTGAACAGCACAACATCGTCGGGACTGCATTTCCCGATCAAGACTGAAGTCAGCTCCGCTTTGTCCGTAAAAGAAAAAACGCGTTCTGCTCCGAATTTGTCCCTTGCCGTCTCAGCAATGTGGGCGGAGAGGGGTCCATAGGCAAAGACCAGATCTGTTTCCTCAGGATCGAGATAAGTCCCGATCTCCTGGTGGAACGGCACTTCATCCGGCCCAAGTTCCAGCATGTCCCCCAGCACGGCGATTCGGCTGCCAGTGCATTTCATAGACTGCAGCACATCAATCGCTGCTTTCATCGAGGTAGGACTAGCGTTATAAGCATCATTCAGCAAGGTGAGTCCCGAAGAGGTCAGCATCACTTCAATCCGCATGCCGGTTAGCTTAAGCCTCTTCAGCCCATCCTCTATGTGGTCATCAGTTACGCCGAAATGACGTGCAACCGCAAGCGCGGCCAATGCGTTGACTACGTTATGCCTGCCCGGCAGCGGGAGCGTATAGGCGCGCTCCTTATGGAGGTAACTTGTAAAGGTCATACCTCCGCTATGCGTCATCATCCCGGTCGGATAATCATCGTTATCCGTAGAGATGCCGAAACGCAAGGTATGCATTCCCTCCGGCGCATGGAAGGAGGCTTCAGCCATAACCTCAGCTAGCAGCGGCTCATCCCCGTTATAGATCAGCAGACCTCCCGGCTTCAGCCCTTCGGCAATCTCCAGCTTGGCCCGGGCAATCTCCTTACGGGAGCCGAGCTGCAGCAAATGGGATTCACCTACATTCGTGATGACGGCCACATCAGGCGCAGCAAGCGAAGCGAGCAGGGCGATTTCACCCCTTGAGCTCATCCCCATCTCCAACACAGCGATCTCCACATCCTCGCGCATAGAAAGGACCGTAAGCGGCAGTCCGATATGGTTATTGAAATTGCCTTGAGTTTTATGGACCTTAAATTGTCCTTCAAGCAAGGCTGTAATCATATCCTTGGTAGTCGTTTTGCCGTTGCTGCCTGTAACCGCAACAACCTGCGGAGCAATTTCGCTCAAATAAGCAGCAGCCAGCTTCTGCAGTGCAGACAGCGTGTCTTCTACCAGAATAACCCCGCCGCCTTCAGGCGCAGTCCCCTTATCCTTCTGCCATAGCGTTGCGGCCGCTCCCGCAGCCAAAGCTGCAGCACCATAATGATGTCCGTCAAAGTTGTCTCCGGCAAGCGGAACGAACAGACAGTCAGATGTAATTTTGCGGGAATCGGTAACCACTCCGGCAATCTTTACATTCATATCTTCAGCGGAAAACACTTTTCCCCCGCACATGTCAGCGATATTTCGCAGCGTACTTGTAATCAATAGCTTCGGCCCCTTATCACTTCTTTGGCGACAATGCGGTCATCGAAATCATGAACCACTCCGCCGATCAACTGGTAGGTCTCATGACCTTTCCCCGCAATCAATACTACATCGCCGGGGCTTGCCATTTCAATAGCTTTTCTGATCGCTTCCCGCCGGTCGGGAACCATTTCATAACGTTCCTGTGCTACCCCATCCTCTTTCAGTCCTGCTTCAATATCCCGCAGGATCAGCAGCGGATCTTCGGTCCGGGGGTTGTCGGAGGTCACAAATACACTGTCGCTGTATTTGGCTGCGATCTTCCCCATCAACGGCCGTTTGGTGGTATCTCTGTCGCCGCCGCAGCCAAAGACGGTAAGCACTTTGCCGGTGGCGAATTCGCTGACTGCCTTCAACACATTTTCAAGGCCATCCGGTGTATGGGCATAGTCAACGATAACCGCAAAGTCCTGCCCCTCATCCACCGATTCCACCCGTCCATCCACACCTGGCACAGACTCTAAGCTGGCTTTGATCTCTTGAAGCGGCACATCTTCGAGAAGTGCAGCAGTGATAGCAGCAAGTGCATTATATACGTTAAACTTGCCGACCATGCGCAGAGAAATGTCTGCCTCTCCCTTAAACGTATCCACATGGAAAAATGTTCCTTTGGATGTGATTGAAATTTGTGAGGCCCGGACATTTGCCTTGCTGTCAATGCCGTATGTAATCACTTCCGCTGCTGTCTGGGCAGAAAAATAGGCGCTCGCCTCATCGTCCGCGTTAAGTACGGCATATTTGCGCTCTTCTTTCCAGGGAGAAATAGCGTTGCCGAGACGGGAGAAGAACAGGCCTTTAACGGCGCGATACTCTTCCATTGTATGATGATAATCGAGATGATCCTGGGTTAAATTCGTAAATATCGCCGTACGGTAATCCGTCCCCTTCACGCGTCCTTGCTGCAGCGCATGGGAGGAGACCTCCATTACGCAGCAATGTACACCTTTAAGCACCATATCTTGAAGCGTACGCTGCAGTTCAAGCGACTCCTGCGTGGTGCCTGACATCGGATAACTTTGTCCGTCGTATCGCATTTGAATGGTTCCGATCAGTCCCGTTTTTACACCATGGTCCTGCATGATCCGTTCAATCAGATAAGTGGTGGTAGTTTTACCGTTGGTGCCAGTGATCCCTATCATTCTCATGCGGCTGCTAGGAGATCCGAAGAAGACATTTGCCAGCACGGACATAGCAAACCTGCTGTCGTCCACTACGAGCTGGGGCAGATCAATATCCAGCCTCCGCTCGCAGACGATGGCAGCGGCTCCACTCGCGGCAGCCTGGGGGGCAAATTTATGCCCATCCACAGTATGTCCCGGCAAACAAATAAATAAATCACCCGGTTTCACCTGGCGGGAATCCGTCTGAAGATCGGAAATCTCTGTTTCACCATCGCCGTATAGGCGCGAAGCTGCAAGACAAGAAGATAATTCATTAATGTTCATAGCAATCCCTCACTCTGCTTTGTCGTTCTTATGATTCACCTGAAGACCCCATATAAATCCTGATCGTCGAGCCTTGTTCGACTCTAGCTCCCGCTTTGGGGGCCTGATTGACTACGGTATTGCCTGAGCCTGAACGCACGAGCGTAAAATTCATGTTGAGATCTTCATAAATATCCTGAACTGTGGCGCCTGTCAGATCGGGAACCGTCACAATCGGAGTCTCCCCGTACTTATAGGTTTTGGGAAGCTGGTCTTTACGCTCCGGCACCTTCAAATAACGCAGGGAATCCTCAAGAATGTTCTGTACGATCGGAGCCGCTACCACGCCCCCAAACTGTATGCCCTGTGGATTATCCACCGCAGTGTACACAACAATCTGCGGGTCATCCGCAGGCGCAAAGCCTACAAAAGATACGATATGCTCCGTAGGAGAATATCGGCCATTGATTACTTTCTGTGCCGTCCCTGTCTTGCCCCCCACACGGTAGCCGTCAATAAATGCCGGCCGTCCGGTGCCTTTGGCAACTACGCTCTCAAGGGCAGCCCGCACCTTCTTCGAGGTTTCCTCTGAAATAACCTGCCGCACTTCTTGCGGCTTCACTTCTGATACCGTCTCACCGGTATCCGGATTAATCCATGCCTTGGCAACATGAGGCGTGTACAGCTTACCGCCGTTTATTGCCGCAGACACTGCCGCAATCTGCTGAATCGGTGTAACCGATACCCCCTGGCCAAAAGCTGTTGTAGCGAGTTCCACCGGCCCCACCTGCGAAGGCTTGAACAGGATGCCGCTTGCCTCCCCGTTCAAATCGATCCCCGTCTTCGTGCCAAAGCCGAAATCACGGATATATTTGAACAAGGTATCTTTGCCAAGACGCTGGCCCATCACGACAAAACCCGGATTGCAGGAATTCTCCACCACTTCGAGAAAGGTTTGGCTGCCATGGCCGCCTTTTTTCCAGCAGCGCAGCTTCGCCCCCCCGACCTCAATAAAACCGGGGTCAAAAAAATGCTCATGCTGCAAATCCACCTTACCCTCCTGCAGTGCCGCAGCCAGGGTAATAATCTTGAAAGTCGATCCTGGTTCATACGTCATCCATATCGGCAGATTACGGTTATAAACTGCCGCATCGTATTCCTTGTAAGCGCCAGGCTCATAACCCGGCCGGCTCGCCATTGCCAGAATCTCGCCATTTTTCGGATTCATGGCAATAGCCCAGCTGCCCTGAGCCTGATATTTCACCATTGCCTGATCCAGCTCACGCTCCATAATGGACTGGATCTGCTTATCAATGGTCAACTGCAGACTCAGTCCCTCCTGGGGTTCGAAATACTTCTCAGAGGAGCCAGGCATTAACCGGCCGCCTGCATCAGACAAATAAGATATTTTCCCGTCAATTCCCCGCAGCAGTTTATCGTAAATATTCTCAACGCCGGTGATGCCCTGATTATCAATTCCCGTGAACCCAAGAATATGGGCCGCCAAATCCCCGTAAGGATAATAACGTTTGTTGTCCTCAGCGACAACGATGCCCGGCAGCTGCAAATCACGGATGCTTGCGGCAAGCTCCATCGTAATTTTGCGGCCGCCGGGCTGTAACTTCACCGAAGACTTCCCTTTAGACAGCAGCGTCACTAGCTTCACCTCAGTCATGCCGAGTAGTGGAGCCAGCTGTTGTGCTGTTCCTTGCTTATCCTTCACCTGCACAGGAACCGCATAAATCGTAGGCGAGCTAACATTATAGGCCAGTGACGTCCCTTCACGGTCCAATATTTCACCGCGTTTTGCAGTAAAAGGTATGTCACGGCGCAGCAAATTTTCCGCCTTGGCGCTGAGTTCTTCGCCTTTGGACAACTGCACATAGGCAAGACGCACGGCCAGAGAGCCGAATAATACGGCCAATCCCAGCAGCGTCCACAGCATTCTCTGCCGAGTTACGACTTTCGAAACCTTCATTCCGTTCTCCCCGCTTTCGCTCGTATAGACATGATCTCTTATCTCATGACTATTCGGGACAAACAGGGCTTAGAACAGCCTGTACGATTGCCGCTCGTAAGCTAATCGGGCTAACACGGTTTTACCGCTGCCGGAACGGCTTTGGTTCACTTCTTTAAATAACCTGAGATCCCCGGCTACTCTTCCGCTGCATCCTCCGCCGGCTCCGTAACCGGAATATCCTCACCGTATTCATTGATCGGATTGAGCTTCAGAGTAACCAGCGGCTTGCCATTTTTGATGCCTTCCGTTTGCCCGGAGACATACCCTTCGCCATCCACTGCAATGCCGATCTTCAGAAGATTAAGAATTTCCAGTGCATCCCGCAGGGATTGCCCGCGCAAATCCGGAATGGTCTGTTTGTCACCCTGCTGAGTTAACAGGTAAATGCGCTGTCCTGTTGCAAGCACAGTTCCTTTCTCTGGGTACTGGCTGACCACAGTAGCTCCTTGACCGACCGCTTCAAAATCATATCCCCCATTGATAAGCAGCTCTCTGGCTGCCTTCACGGTTTTGCCCGTCAGATCAGGTGCCTTGCGCTGTACAGAGGCTTGCGCCTTGACCGTTTTCTTGCTGCTGCTTGTATCGCTCGTGTCACCCATTTTGGGCACGCCCATATAGGGCAGAGCCTGGGATACAATCTCCTGGAACACCGGGCCCGCCGCGATACCGCCGCCGGCAGCGTCGGCAGGCTCGTCAATAATGACATAGACCGCGATCTTCGGATCATTGACCGGTGCGTATCCTAGAAAGGAAGAGCGCACCTTGTCCCGGTCATAACCACCTTTGCCGTCAGGCTTGATCGCCGTTCCGGTCTTGCCCGCCACACGATAGCCCTCAATGTAGGCGTGTCTCCCGGTCCCATGCTGCAAATCCGCAACAACCTGCTCCAGATAGCTTCCGGTCTCGCGTGCGCTTTCCTTCGAGATAACCTGACGCACAACCTCAGGCTGAGTGACTGTTGTCTTCCCGGTATTCGGATCGGTAATTTCCTTGACGACATGAGGTACCATCAGCTTGCCGCCGTTCGCAATCGCTGCCACCGCCGTAAGCTGTTGGATCGGAGTAACGAGCAATTTCCCGTGACCGTAAGAAAGTGTAGCATTTTCCGACACATTGTTCGGGTCGGGGTTAACGAGCCCGATGATTTCTCCCGGAAGGTCGATGCCTGTTTTATCTTTGAAACCAAAATCAGTGATATATTGCAGCAGCCTTTCCTTCCCAAGCTTTTCATAGCCTAGCTTGACAAACGCTACGTTGCTGGAACGTTTAACCCCTTCAAGGTAAGTGATTTCACCCCATCCTACTCTGTTGATATCAGGTATAGGCTTGCGCAAACCCTTGAGTTTGATTTGGCCGGACATAAAATAGGCATCCGGATCAAAGAGGTTTTCCTCCACCGCACCGGCCAGCGTTACAATCTTGAACGTCGACCCCGGCTCAAATCTCGACATGATGGCGTGGTTATAGAAGTCCCCCGGTTTCGTTTCCGAATTCCAGAATTCATTGGGATTGAAGGTAGGCAAATTGGCCATGCCCAGAATCTCCATCGTGTTCGGGTCGGCGGCAATCACACTTATGGATTTTGGTTTATACAGCTCATAAGCTTTTTTCATCGCTTCTTCGATGTAATACTGAATTGTGCTGTCGATGGTCAGCTTGAAATCACTGCCGTTCACGACAGGCTGAAAAGTATCCTGTGAGTCAGGCAGCTTGAATCCTTTGCCGTCACTCTGGTAATAGAGCTTGCCGTCGACGCCTTTAAGCTGCTTATCGAAATATTTCTCCAGACCCGCTATAGCAATGCCGTCTCTGTCGGTATAACCCAAAATATGCGCGGCAAGTGTTTTCTTGGGATAATAACGTCTCTGCTCCCTGACCGTGCCGACGCCGGTTTCGAGAATATCATGCTCCTTGCGGAGCTTTTTGATAAAAGCGTCCACCTTGTCCTTCATTTCCTGATCGATTTTCCAGCCTTCGGTGCGGACCTCGCGATTCTTGAGAAAATTGCCTTTATCATCCTTGGCCTCAACCAGTATCTTCAACTGATCCACCGGCTTGTTCAACAGGTCATGCAGACCCTGAATCACTTCTTCCCCGATCTTCAGCTCAGCAATGACCGCAGGGTCCACCACAACGGTATACGCCGGGACATCACTAGCCAGAACAATGCCATTGCGGTCTTCGATCGTTCCCCGCACCGCTTTAATTTCCGAAGTATGAGCCCACTGCTTGGCCGCCTTTTCCTGCCAGGACTCGCTTTGCAGAACCTGTATCCAGAAGACCCGGGCGACTAAAACAAGAAAAAAGAGGGTAATACACCCTCCTATAAACAGCGTGCGAAGTTTTATTCTTTTTACCATAAGGAAACCTCACAAACTCTATTATTGCGACTTCTGCCAATCGCTATTGGTTATCTCCGTCAGTTGAAGTACTACCCACCGGCACATAAATAGTGGTATCCTCAGGCGGCTGCACGTATCCCAGCTTTTTTGCCTTCTCGATTACCAGCTGCTCTAAATTCTGCTTCTCCATCTGATATGTGGCAATCTGCTTTTTGTTGTTTGCAATTTCGCTGTCCAGCTTCTGAGCCTGCAAGTTCAAATCATAAATGTGGACGTAACGCCAAATCAGGGCGACAGCCACCAGCACGAATGCTCCCAGTGTCAGCATATACATCAGCTTCTCCTGCAGTGGAATCACCATCCGCCTAGTGACAACTTTTGTCTTCTCGCGGTAAAGCGGGTTTACCTCTTCTTTTCTCTTGGGCTTGACTGCTAAATTGCCGCGGGTATAGGCCATCTCTGACTCTCCTTTATCGTCTTTTTACAATTTCTCTGCAATACGCAGTTTCGCTGAACGGGCGCGCGGGTTAAGCTCCAGCTCTTCCCCGGAAGGAACGAGCGGCTTGCGGTTAATTAACTTGAGAGTACCTTCAGCACCGCATACGCAAAAAGGAAAGTCAGGCGGGCAAGTGCATCTGCTTAAATAGCTGCTGAAGATTTGCTTGCAGATCCGGTCCTCCAGAGAATGGAAGGTAATTACAGATACCCTTCCTCCGGGTGCCAGGCAGCGTACCGCGCCATGAAGTCCTTCCTCAAAAGCGCCAAGCTCGTCGTTCACGGCGATTCTCAGACCCTGAAAACTGCGTTTGGCGGGATGTCCACCCGTCCTGCGCGCAGCTGCAGGGATGCCTTCCTTAATCAGCTCAGCCAATTCGCCTGTACTTTCTACCGGCCGTTCCTCTCTTCGCTCCACAATTTTGCGGGCGATCCGCCGCGAGAACTTCTCTTCTCCGTATTGGAAAAGCACGCGAGCGATTTCCTGTTCGGTCCATGTATTGACGATTTCGGCTGCTGTCAGCTCTGCGGACTGGTCCATCCGCATATCAAGCGGAGCATCGTGATTATAGCTGAACCCCCGTTCCCCTTCATCGAACTGGGGTGAGGATACGCCAAGATCAAACAGGATTCCGTCGACCTGGGGAACGCCATCTTTTTGCGGCACAAAAGGAAGCTCCTTCAGCACCTGCTCAAGATCGCGAAAGTTGGTCTTAACCAGAACAACCTTCTCCCCGTATTCAGCCATCTTCTCCCTCGCATTGTTCAAAGCCCACTCATCCTGATCCAGACAGATCAGCCGGCCTTCGCCGCTAAGCTTGGATGCGATAAGAGAACTGTGTCCGGCTCCTCCGAGCGTACAGTCAACGTAAATCCCATCCTTCTTGATGTGCAGCCCTTCTGTCGCTTCTTCCTTAAGCACCGTGATGTGGTGAAACAAGCTGCATCCCTCCAGGGCAGTATTCGAATTGTGTTTGTGTATGTTATAGATCAAAATTGAAATCCACCAATTTTTCGGCAATCTCGTTGAACGATTCCTCTGACTGTTCGAAGTACTGCTCCCATAGCTCCTTGTTCCAGATCTCCACCCGGTTCGAAACGCCCAGAATAACACAGTCCTTGTCCAGCTTGGCATATTGCCGCAGGTTCCCCGGCAGATTCACCCTGCCTTGCTTGTCCCATACACATTCTGTCGCTCCTGAGAAAAAAAAGCGGCTGAAGGCACGGGCATCCGATTTCATCAGTGAAAGGCTTTTGAGCTTTTGCTCCATGATTCCCCATTCTTCCATGGGATAAACAAACAGGCAGGAGTCGAGGCCGCGGGTCGCTACGAAAGAGGTTCCGAGCAATTCACGGAACTTGGCCGGAATAATGATGCGGCCCTTGTCGTCAATGCTATGCTGGAATTCCCCCATAAACATAGTTTTACCCACCCCTTGCTACCGATTCCCCACTTTACCCCACTTTACACCACCTAAGCATAATAGATTCGCCATTAAAAATCAAAAACCTTTTTCCGCAGCAAGGTAATTTTTTCTTGTTTGTCAAGTCATCCCCTCCACAGGCACCTGACTCTATGCATTCACCCATCCGGATCAAAAAAAGAAGCCCGCACCATATACATGGCAACGGGCCTATCGATAAGGATAAAATACCGCTTAGTCGTTCAAATTCCAGCTGTCCAGATATTCCACCTGCGCTGGAGTCAGGCTGTCGATAGCAATTCCCAGACTTTCGAGCTTGTAGCGTGCCACCTGCTCATCCAGATCATAAGGAACATTCTCCACTTTGACACCGATGCTCTTGTAATTGTCATTCACATATTTAAGCGACAACGCCTGCAAAGCGAAAGTCGTATCCATTATTTCCGCCGGATGCCCATCGGCCGCCCCCAGATTGACCAGCCGGCCTTCAGCCAGCAGATAGAGCTTGCGTCCGTCCTTCAACTGGTATTCCTCGATATTTTTACGCACGGTACGCTGGGATACCGATCGTTCCGCAAGTTCCGGTTTATTCACTTCCACATCAAAATGTCCGGCATTGCACATAATTGCGCCGTCCTTCATAACATCATAATGCTCGCCGCGGATGACATACCGGTTGCCGGTAACCGTAACGAAGAAATCACCGCGTTTGGCCGCTTCCAGCATCGGCATCACATGGAATCCGTCCATATGCGCCTCCACTGCCTTGATTGCATCCACTTCAGTGACGATTACGTTAGCGCCCAAGCCTTTAGCCCTCATGGCTACCCCTTTGCCGCACCAGCCGTAACCAACTACAACCACGGTTTTGCCTGCTACAATCAGGTTGGTTGTACGGACGATCCCGTCCCATGCCGACTGGCCCGTACCATAACGGTTATCAAACAAATATTTGCAATACGCATCATTAACGGCAACCATCGGGAACTTCAGGATGCCCTGCTTCTGCAGTGCCTTCAACCGAATGATCCCTGTAGTGGTTTCCTCAGCACCGCCGCGGATATTCTCCATCAGGTCGGGACGTTCCGAATGCAGCAGGGTCGCAAAATCTCCTCCGTCATCGATGATCAGATCCGGCTTACTCTCCAAAGCCTTGATATTCAGTGCCTTAAACTCCTCCGGTGAGGGATTATATTTGGCGAACACTGTAATGCCGTCTTCGACAAGCGCCGCGCAGACATCGTCCTGGGTCGACAGCGGATTTGATCCGGTTATTGTAACTTCAGCACCGCCCGCCTTGACTACCTTCGCAAGATAAGCCGTCTTTGCTTCCAGATGCAGCGTAATCGACACCTTCAGCCCTTTGAAAGGCTGCTCAGCTTCGAACTGCTCGCGGATGCGGTTCAGCACCGGCATATGCTGGCGGACCCAGTCGATTTTGAGATGCCCTTCATGCGCGAGCGACATGTCCGCGACAATACTATTTTCTTTCGACATTGAACTCATTTATGAAACCTCCTAAAAGTATTGTGAACATAGACTTTCTTGAACTAGCTTCGAACAAAACTTGCTTCGTAAGCTTACTTTTCTTTTCCTACATATAAATAATACGGTGCGTTCCGCTGAAGTCGGCGGGTATGGTCATCAGTTCATCCAGCCAAGCCGGGCCGTAGCGGTTCAAGTAATACATCATATTGTATACTCTTTCCTGCGGCTTTCCCAGCGGCATGAGTGACAGCTCAATCCGTTCCCATTGGCGGAGCGCAGCTTCATTTTGTTTCTCCATGGCATCCTGGGCTTTCCCCTGTAAAAATGCAATCTGATCCAGGATCTTCTCTTTATTGTTATTGCCTAATTTAAGCAGACCGGCCTGAATCGTTCCGAGCTGTTCGATCAGCGGCTCATACATGACGGAGAAGGCTTCCTTCGTTTCCTCGAACCGGCGGCCAAGCTCCAGTTCATCCTGGGCAGTGATCCATTCTTTCCGTTTCTGCTCAAGCCCTTGTCTTACATCCGCGAAGGAGAGGCTGTATTTATTCATATGCTTGTGCAGTGTTCCTTCTATGACTGTAAAAGACATGCGCGGAAGGATCAGCGGCATCTGCCCGCTGACAACTTCGAAGGCATTGCGTGGAATGGCCCAATAGGCCAGTTCCCCTTGTCCCAGTACTGTGGCCAGAACCGGCAGGACATAATCCTGCATAAGCGGGCGTGTCAGCACATTGTTACTGAAGCGTTCAGGATGGTCTTCAAGCACTGCCAGCAATTCCTCCGGTGAGAAGGAGACGACACCCTTGCGGTCAGTATATCGCCCATCCGCCTTATGCAGCAGCAGCCGCGCACCTTCATGTATATAGAAAAGATTCGCATTCCCGGAGGTCACATCTGCCTGCAGCTCATAACCTCCTTCAACTATACGCATCGCCGATTGTTTGTAGGCTGCTTCCAGCTCATCATTGCGTTCAATCAGTTTGGCAAAAAACGGTTTCTCCAGCCTGCGCAGTTGCGGATCGGCAGAATCCAGCAGAATCAGGCCGAATTTGCCGAATAGCGAACCGATCAGCTTAGCAAAAGCATCGCTCATGCTGCCCGCCATTCGTGAAGATTCACGGATAAACTCCATGATTTGCGGTTTGAATTCACTTTCTTGAAGGAGGCCATCCAGTTCGGCAATGACCTGCTCCCATCCCGATTCTTCCACCTTAATATCACTGACAGAAGAACGGGGGCCTTCAGCTTTGTCCAGCTTGATTCTGGTGATCTCCCCGGTACGGTTTAAGACAAATGTATGATTAACCTCATCCCAGTCATGATCTTCACCGGCAATCCAAAAGAGCGGCACAACCGGCCGTCCTAGCTGGACTGCAGCTTCTTTTGCCGCCTGAATGGTGGTGAGTGCCTTATATACGACAAACAGCGGACCTGTAAACAGGCCGCTTTGCTGCCCCCCGGTCACCACCAGCGTCCCTGGCTGCTCCAGCAGCGCCAGCGAAGCCTGCACAGCTTCGTGTGGATTGTGCACGGCATTGTAACTACGCAGACAAGCCGCAACATCGGCGCGATCGGCGCGGGCTTGCTCGCTGCCATCCAGCCACTCCGCCCGCCGGCGTCTACCCTCTTCATCGCGGAAATCGCCGCCGTACAGATTGCTTACCTGTTCATAACGTTCTATATAGTCGCGTGCGAGCGCAGATCCGCCCGGGATCGGTTCCGGTATTACGTTCATAGCTGTGGCCTCCTCTTCTCCTGTTGCTTCATATATGTAGAAATTGATACGGATAATACTATCTGATTGTATCCAAAGTGAAGGGCGGCGTCAAAAAGAAATGAAAAAACTAGACCTGGCCGAATATCTCAGCTGGTCTAGCTTTACAGATTGACTATCCTTATATTTTTTTATAGTGATTGTAACTGCTGCCTTTACCAATGCATTTTGACACATGGCATTTCCCGCGGTGATAACAATTACAGGAAAACACGGCATGGGACCGGGAATCCATCGTTAATGAAGTTACCATAAATTCCATTTTTTTCTCCTACTTCTCGTTTTACCAGTTTACATCCATGCCAAACAACCGGGTTTATACCCGATGCAGCTGTCTCCTTTGGATACACATACACTAAATGAACATCTACCACCTTGGTAACAATCACAGGAAGATAATTTCGGACAACTCGAGCCAAGCACTGAATAAGATGGTTCTACTAAAAAGGTCATGTGTGAATCCTCCTATAAATAAATATTTATTTATATAAAGTCCGTATCCGGTTGACGGTATTGAATACGGGCTTATATATTAAGGCGAAGCCAGGTATACTTGAGGCTTCTTCTGGTTATGTTCAGTATCCAGATTGATAATCTCATCGCATATATCCATTACATTGCTGTCATGCGTAACAATAATGATTATGGCCTCATTCTTTAGCCGAACAAGAGTTTCAAGCAGACAAACGGTTGATTCCTTATCCAGCATGGATGTGGGCTCGTCCAAGATGAGTAGCTGCGGTTTTTTTAACAAGGTTCGTATTATAGATGACTTTTGGGCTTCCCCGCCAGACAGTAGCATTTCCCCCTGTGACTGCGTTTCGGTCATTTTTCCTTCCAGCTTAAAGCTCTGGATGAACAGATCCAGCTCGGAGTCCCGTAGGGATGTTAAACCATATGTAAGATTTTCTTTGAAGTTATTGCTGACGATATAGGGGTTTTGTTCGACAATGCCAATCAACTCTCCCCTTAATTTGTACATATCCAGTTCTCTGATATTAGTATCATTAAAAAAAATATTTCCGCCGTACATCTGATACAAACCGGTGATTACATTGACAAAGCTGGATTTTCCCCTTCCGTTATATCCGGTTACGGCATAAATATTTCCTTTGGTAAAAACATAGTCATACCCGTCCAGAATATGGACATTATTCAGTTCAAATGAGACTTGCTTCAATATCACTTTATCAATGGTAGATAGCACAGCTTCGTTGTTCATTTCAGGAGCCACGGATAAGTGCTCCTCCAATCTGTCCATGGAGGCTTTTATAGTCTGATACTTGCTGAAATTATCTATAAAATATCTGGAAGAGCTTACTGCGGAACCAACATAGGAGGTAACAATAACTATCTCTCCGATGGTCATTTTCCCTTGAACAACAGAGACGGCGCCAATATACAAAACAGCAATATTGAACAATTGCATAACAAGCCCGTTGGCCGAGGAGGCTAAGTTCAATATTCTCGAATTATGGATTAATCCTTTCATGAAGCTCGCCGAATGACTCAGCAGTTCTTGTTTCAGTGACTTGAACCAGTTCTGCTGTTTGATTAACTGTATATTGCTTAACTGCCGGTTCATCTGGGAGAAAAGCTGTGACTGCTCATTTTTCATGAGATAAGCACTCTGGTAAATAGGCTTCTTGAACATAAAATAAACAACCGCATAAACAGGTACAGCCAATAAGAACAATACACCAATCAATATATTGATTTTGAACATTAAAACAACCGTTGATATTAAAATCAAAAGACTGACAAAGCCCTGGATCAGAAAGTCCAGGAAGAAATCTGTCACCACATGACTGTCATTGTTCACTTGTTGGGTTACAAAGACTGGATTGATTTTGTTGGAGTATTCCAAAGGTGTCTTCTGAATATGCTCAATTACTTCAAAGTTGACCTTCAGCGCTACCCTTGAGCCAGCAACGCTATTAAGCAGGCTTAAGAAAAAGGAAAGAACAAGCCCTCCCGCATTCACAATTAACAAATAAAATAATACCGTATATAGTCGGTGTTCGGCGCCTCGGGTCAACTCATCAAAGTATTCTCCATTAAGATTGGGAAGAAGCAAATTAAAGATGACCGATGAAAACAAAGACATGATAAAGAGAGGCGCCAGGCTCTTGTAGTTGCGGGTAAACACGTGTCTCGTTAATTGTTTTATTTTCATATTCGCCCCAACCTGCATTGCCGCCCGGATAAGGTAATGCTTTATCCGGACGGACAACCGTTAGTAAATGTTGATGACTACATCCAAGCAATACAGCCTGGCTTGTGCGCAATACAGGAGCTGCCCTTGTCTACACATACATGAAAATTGCAGTCTCCGCCCTGGTAACAATTACAGTGCTGCAAGTTGGGACAGTTGGCGGCACTTCCAGAATACATAGGTTGAACAAGAAATTCCATGATATAACCTCCAATAAAGTTAATTTATATGATGCTCATCCAATAAGATGAACCCACATACCTAGACTTCAACCTTTTCTTTGGCTTCCTTTTGATACTCGATTACGTATTTGGCGTAATTTTTAATCTTCCTCTCCAGATTGTATTTAATGGCTGCACAATAATCCCCCGCGTTATTCAGCCGTTCATAGGGACACCCCCCCATACACAGAGGCAAATATTTGCAATTGGCGCACTCTTCATTTTGCTGCGGCTCATACAGCATGTACTGAAGCTTCAAGCCAATGTTTCCTTCAAAACTGTAATCTACCAAATTCCCAAAACTTTTCGACATATCACCAACCTCAGTCCAACAGTTGTAGAGATAGCCCTCAGGATCGATCACATAAGAATTTGCACTGTCAGCTCCGCAGTAAGGACCGGTAGGCGCAGGATATTGATAAAGATTGCTTCCGATCCCCATAAGATGAGCCTTTTTGTCGAAGTTGTCAGATATCTCTGTAAATGCGGAGGTAGCCATACATACATTGGTGTTATAACATTCATTCTCGTTCTTCACCTGGGCAAGATAGACTCCGACTTTCGAACCCAACCCTCTTGCAACAATCAAATCCAGCAGAGAGTCCATATCATCCTTGTTGCTGTCATCCGTATTGATTCTTAATGTAATAGGCAGAATTTCGCTGGCTTTCTCTACATTATTTAAGATTCGGTCAAAAGTGGGCTGTCCTCCAACCAGAGGCCGTCGCACATCATGAATAGGCTTCGGCCCATCAATGGTCACTTGGGCAAACGTGACTTTTAGGCTTGCCAGCTCAGCTGCGATATCTGGTGTTAAGTTATAGCCGTTGGTTATAATGCTCGCGCTATATTCTATTTTGTTACTCTCGCAAATATCTATAAACTTATTGGAAAGATCCCTAATTACAGTCATATCCAGCAGGGGCTCTCCGCCGTACCAGCAGATACTAAGGAATTTAATCGTTCCCGCCTGTTCCTCTACAATGCTTACTATTCTGTCTTTAACCTCATCGCCCATTTTCTTATTACTCCGAATATCTTTCTCGAAACAATAAACGCAACCCAAATTACAATTAAGTGTTGTGGCAATAGTCAGGTCAAGGGTATCCGTCTTGTATCTGTTCCGCAGCAGATGATGCGTGATAATATCATGCTCATTAATATCATTCTCCAGAATAAAGCCGCCAATTTTCAGTTTTTTGAGAAAGTCTTCGTCTAGACCAGCAATTACCGAGTTTTTTTCAAACTCCAGATATTCCTTATAATTTTTGGGTTCCAGCAAGGCTAGTGATGCTGTTCTTGAATTATAGGCTAATACTTGATTACTTTCTGGAAAATCAATAAAAAAGTTATAATTTGAAGATTTCATATAAACCTCCTATAAAAATACTTTTATATAAATATATATAGCATCTTTAGAGTGGGTGAAAGTATGACAAATGTTATAATAAGTAAATGTTTTCTATATTATTCCTTTTAAAAAAAGAAGATACATTAGAGACCACAATGGCTCTAATGTATCTTCTTTTTGAACGTATTTCAACTGCATTCAGTTATACATATTGCTTGGTAACCCAATGTCCCTTGGAAACTTCAATCAATTCAAAGTCGCTGTCATTGCTCTTCTCGTTAGCCGAGTAAATCGGGCTGCCAAGCTCATCATGCAGATGAATACGCTTCTTGTTGGCTTCAATTTCCGGATCGGGAACTGGAATCGCCGACAGCAGCGATTTCGTATACGGGTGAAGCGGGTTCGCATAAAGCTCTTCACTTTCTGCAAGCTCAACCATTTTACCCAGGTACATTACTGCCACTCGGTCACTGATGTGCTTAACCATGGACAAATCATGCGCGATAAAGAGATAAGTAAGTCCAAGACGGTCCTGCAGTTCTTTGAGCAGGTTGACAACCTGCGCCTGAATGGACACGTCAAGTGCGGAAATCGGCTCATCGCAGACGATGAACTTAGGGTTTACCGCAAGCGAGCGGGCAATCCCGATACGCTGGCGTTGGCCGCCGGAGAATTCATGCGGATAGCGGGTAGCATGGTCATGGTTAAGTCCAACCATATCCAGCAGTTCTTCAATCCGTTTCTTGCGTTCTGCACGGCTTCCGGCCATCCCATGGATGTCCAGTGCTTCCCCGATAATATCGGACACCGTTAGACGCGGGTTAAGTGAAGCATACGGATCCTGAAAAATCATCTGCATGTCACGGCGCAGCGCCTTCATTTTGCCCGCGGATAATTTATAGATATCAGTGCCATTGTACTTTACGCTTCCTGCAGTCGGTTCATACAAACGAAGAACCGTACGGCCGGCAGTAGTCTTTCCGCATCCGGATTCCCCAACCATACCCAGGGTTTCACCTTCGCGGATCGAGAAATTAATATTATCAACAGCCTTAAGAACTTTACCTTTGCCTACATTAAAATATTTCTTAAGACCTTCAACTTCAATCAGGTTCTTACTCAAACGAACTGCACCTCCTTGGCCATCGAATGCAGATTCCAGCAACGCGCCATATGCGTTTCGCTGAACTCTGTTGCACCGGGATCGATTTGTTCGCAGACATGCATTGCTTCACTGCAACGCGCTGTGAACGGACAGCCGATCGGCGGCTTAATCAGATCCGGGGGAGTCCCGATGATCGGAATCAAAGGCTCACCCTTCTTTTGGTCCAGACGCGGCATCGACCGCAGCAACCCCCTGGTATACGGATGCTGCGGATTCTTAAAGATTTCCCATCTGGTACCTGTTTCCACCACTTCACCAGCATACATAACGATGACCCGGTCACACATGCCGGCAACTACGCCGAGATCATGAGTGATCAGGATGATGGAGGTCCCCAGCTTTTGCTGCATCTCTTTCATAACATCCATGATTTGCGCTTGAATGGTAACGTCAAGCGCCGTTGTCGGCTCATCTGCAATCAGCAGAGCCGGGCGGCAGGCCAGTGCAATGGCAATCATTACACGTTGGCGCATCCCGCCGGAGAATTCGTGGGGATATTGGTTAAAGCGAGCCTCCGCATTTTTGATGCCAACTAATTTCAGCATCTCAATACCATGCTTTTTCGCTTCGGCCGCTGACATATTCTGATGTTTGATCAAAACTTCGGTTATCTGTTTGCCCACTTTGATAGTTGGGTTTAAAGAAGTCATCGGGTCTTGAAATATCATGCCAATATCTTTGCCGCGAATACTTTCCATTTGTTTCATGCTTTTGTTCAGCAGATTCTGTCCTTGAAAAATAATCTCGCCCTGTTTCACTTTGGAGGGCGGTGTAGGGATGAGCCGCATAATCGACTGCGCCGTAACGCTCTTACCACTGCCGGATTCACCGACAATGGCTACCGTTTCACCTATGCCTACTTCAAAATTCATACCGCGGACAGCCTGTACTTCTCCGCCTTTTACAAAAAAGGAAACATGCAGATCTTTGACTTGCAGAATGGGTTCCATCAATGTTCACCTCCTATTTCTTCAGCTTAGGATCCAGTGCATCACGGAGTCCATCACCAAAAATATTAAAGGACAGCATGGTCAAGCTGATAACAAGCGCAGGGAAGATCATCCGCCAAGGATAGTACATCCAGCCTGTAAGGGAGTCATTGATCATGGAACCAAGTGAAGCTACCGGTGCCTGTACGCCAAGTCCGAGGAAGCTGAGGAACGCTTCGGAGAAGATTGCGCTTGGTACGGACAACGTTACGGTAACAATAATAGGTCCCATTGCATTTGGAAGCAAATGCTTGAACAGCAGCCGTTTCCAGTCAGCACCCATAGAGCGTGAGGCCAAGATGAATTCACGGTTTTTGAGCTGCATAATTTCGCCGCGTACAATCCAGGACATATTGATCCAGCCCGTAATGGTCAAGGCAAGTATAATCGTCCACAGACTCGGTTCAAATACTACAAGCAGCATAATTACTACGAGCAGATAAGGAATCGAATATAAAATTTCGGAAAACTTGTTCATTACTGTATCGATGCGTCCACCGAAGAATCCCATGACCCCACCGTAAATAACACCAAAGATTAAGTCGATCATCGCAGCGGCAAGGCCGACAATCAGCGAGATCCGGGCACCCATCCAGGTGCGGACAAATACATCGCGTCCAAAATCATCCGTTCCAAACAAGTGATCCAAGGATGGTTTCTTGTTCGTACTCATCAAATCATTCGAATCATAAGTATAAGGAACCAAATGCGGAGCAACGATGGCCATAATGACAATCAAGATCATAATAACCAGCGCAACCATAGCTAATTTGTTCTGGCGCAGACGCTGCCATGCATCCTGCCAAGCGGAAAGGCTTTCGCGCTGAATCACTTCCGCTTCCTTCTCATCAATGCCGATTTTACGGAAATCTTCGGGCTTCAGGTCCACATGTGGAGCAACAGTATTATTATTTGCAGCCAACGTTAATCCTCCTTTCCTCCAGCAAGTTTTATACGTGGGTCAACAGCAACATAAGCGACATCCGTAAGGAAACGTGCGACCATCAAGATTACACCATAGAATATGGTGATACCCATAATAATCGGATAGTCACGTGTATTAATCGCTTGAACGAACTGTTTACCGATACCGCCGATACCGAAGATTTGTTCAATGACAACAGAACCGGTAATAATGTTCGCGGTCATCGGTCCCACATAAGTAATTACCGGCATAATACCGTTGCGCAACACGTGGCGGGATAAAATCGACATCCAGTTGAGGCCCTTCGCCTTTGCTGTCTTGATGTAATCGGCATGAAGCACTTCAAGCATGCTGGAACGTGTAAGACGTGCAATGACTGCAATCGGCGACGCCGTCAGTGCCATAACCGGGAGGAAATAATTCATCGGTCCTTTAAAGCCCATGACAGGGAAAATTTTCCAATGATAAGCCAGCAAATATTGCAGCAATGAAGCCACAACAAAGCTAGGTACCGCAATACCGAGAACAGCCAATATCATTGCGACATTATCGATCAATTTCCGGTGATGCAGAGCCGCAAGCATCCCTAGCCCTACACCTATGATAATCGCTACAATAATAGCCACAACCCCAAGCTTCAGCGATGAAGAGAAGGTTTGTGAAATAATATCTGTTACTTCCTGGTTAAGCATTTTCATTGAAATGCCCAGGTCACCTCTAATAATATTCTTCAAATAAATAACGTACTGCTCAAAGACGGGCTTGTCCAAATTATACTGCGCGTATAGACGCTGCAAAATTTGTTCAGGAATTTTCTTTTCTGCTGTGAATGGATCTCCGGGAATCGCCTTCATTAAGAAAAAGGTCGCAGATATCAAGACAAACAGAGAAATAATCATGTGGAGAAATCTGTTGAAAATATAACGAACCATGCCCGCCATCACCTCCTTCGACAATATTTTTACTTACCTATTCTAAGGAAAAAATACTCATTTGTCCATTTAATCAAATTGTTATTTTTTCCAAATAATCTCATTTACTATCCCATACAAAAAAAAGGGATATATATGGAGTTCCACATATATATCCCGAAGTAATATAAAAACCTTCAGATATTATATTACTGTATTTTGTTGCTAGCTTCTCTCTTAGTGTTCGAGCAAGTAAGCGCGGGTCAGGTCGATTGCACCGCTGAAGTCCAGAGTTACACCTTTAAGGTACTCTTTAGTCAACGAGTTATTTGTGTAGTAATAGATCGGAATCAGAAGCATATCATCCATAAGTAATTTTTCTGCAGCAGCAAACTTCTCTTGACGAAGGGCATTGTCTGAAGATTTTTTAGCTTCGTCGATCAGTTTGTCATACGCTGGGTTGGAATAACCAGCATCATTGTTACCGCCGCCAGTTACCCACATATCAAGGTATGTCATTGGATCATTGTAATCCGCGGACCAAGCAGCGCGTGTTACTTGATAGTTCAGGTTCTGTTTATCTTTGAGAAAGACACCCCACTCTTTGTTTTCCAGTTTAACTTCAACGCCGAGGCTCTTTTTCCACATATCCGCAATAGCTACAGCGATTTTCTGGTGGCCTTCACTTGTATTGTAGGAAAGAGTGAAGCTCAGTTTATCCAAGCCTTCTTCTTTCAGACCTTCGGCAAGCAATTTTTTAGCGCCTTCTACATCTTCACTGAAGTATTGGGAATCAGCTACTTGATCACGGTATGCTTTCTCATTGCTTTGGATGCCCGGAGGAACAAAACCAAATGCTGGCAGTTGTCCGCCCAAAGTGATATTATCGATGATTGGCTGACGTTGGATAGCCATAGCCAAGGCTTTACGGATTTTAGCATTTGTAAAAGGTTTTTCAGTTACATTGAACTGGTAGTAGTAAACGCTGGAAATACCTTTTCTTGCAAATTCTTTAGGGAATTCTTTCTCAACGATTGGCAGCTGCTCGGTTGGAATTTCTCCAATCGGACCGCCTGCACGGTCAAGTTCGCCGTTTTTGTAACTCAAGAGTTCAGTTGCACCACTGTTTACAACGGAGAAATTGATGCCTGCTGCTTTAATTTGATCTGCAGCATAGTACGATGGGTTCTTAACTACGGCCAGAGATTGGCCAGTCGTCCACTCCGACAAAGTGAAAGGTCCGTTAGTGATTTGGGTTTCAACCTTAGTTGCCCATTTTGGATCATTTGCAACGGAACTATGCACTGGGTAGTACGTATAGAAAGACAACAGACCCAAGAAATACGGTGTAGGGTTGGCCAGTGTCACTTCAAGTGTTTTATCGTCAACTACTTTAACGCCAACTTGGCTGAAGTCAGTGATTTTGCCTTCATTGAAATCTTTAGCACCTTTGATGTAGTACAGTTGGTAAGCGTAAGGAGCCACTTGTTCTGCATTCGGATCAAGGACACGCTTCCAAGCAAAGGCGAAGTCTTTAGCTGTTACAGGGTCGCCGTTGCTCCATTTTGCATCACGAAGTTTGAACGTATACACCAGGCCGTCAGGGGAGATTTCCCAGGACTCAGCAATACCTTCTTCAGCTTGCCCAGTCTCTGCATTTTGACGAGTAAGTCCTTCATACAGCAATTTCAGGATAGCATTGGATGTGCTGTCTTGAGCTTGTTGCGGGTCAAATGTAGGAGGCTCGGAGCTCAGGTTGATCTTAAGCGTCTGGTCAGCAGCTAACTTCTCATCGCCAGTTGCGTTTCCTGTATTCTTGTTACCTGCATTGTCAGCCGGCGCATTGGTCGGGCTGGCATTTTTGCCATTGTTAGCATTGTTTCCGCCGCAGCCAGCAAGCACTGTGCCGATGACTAAAACTAATGCAATCATGAGCAATAGACTTTTACTCTTCTTCATCTAGCAGTTCCCCCTAAATAGAATGTGGTATATGGTTTATGATTATACAACCAGTGGTCAAAAAAATCTAGAGCAATATTTTCTGAAAACCGATTTTTTTTTAAACTTAAAAGATTTGTGACATTGACGCTTCACCGAAGCAGTGGAACATTACATCGCTTGTGATATGTATCGAATGAGGCCTACGACCAAAAACAGAATGTAACTAACGGTCATAAAAAAGAAAGAAAGCCGCCATACTGCCCGAAGTAACCGTTTTCCATCCACTTTTCCTTTTAAGCGATTTTGAGCCCCTCCAATCAATCCGGTGGATATTAATACAATAAGTAGTATAAGATAGAAGCCCCAACCCGAATCAAAGATGATATTAAACAAGGCCGATACGGAAAGAAATAAAAATAATGTAGTCACGTCCATTGCCAGCAAAAAAGTGCTTTTCTTTTCTTTTTTGAGGCCTATTCCCGCAAAATAGACGATTAAAAAAGGAACAATCGGAATAACGCTTATAGTAATGAACGAATTCCGCAGAAATTCCAAACAGCCTCACCTCTCCCTCACAAGCATGCCTTCTACCATCCGGCAAATCCAGCGGTGTTGTGGAGCATCGATGCCACTCCGCTCCGCCATATCCACAATGCTCCCATTAATCCAGCGTATTTCCGTTGCTCTTGAGGACAACACATCGGCAAGCATTGATGAAATATTGCCGGCTGTTGCCCGGCAAACCTCCATGATGCCTTCCCAGGCGTTACTTTCAAGAGCAATACCGCAGGCTTCATATACGGCAATCGCTTCCTCATACAGTTCCTTCATCAAATGTATGCGCTGCTCGGAAGCGAGCAATTCACCGTTCGGTACGCGCCAGATCGCTGTAAGGGGATTGATCACAGCATTGATTAAAAGCTTCCGGTAAATCATGGTATCCACTTCTTTCGACATAGAGGCGGAGAATCCTGCTGCTGTGAGCGTTTCAATGAAACTAATTAGCGCGGATGGACCATGAGTAGTATTGCTGCCGCCAACCTTCCCTATACATATTTCTCCTCTCCCTGCATGAATAACCTCCGTTAATGTTTTTCTTTTGGCTGCCTCAGTGGTTACCGCTGCCCAAACTGCTGCTTGTGGCAGCAACTCCTGCAGCAGCTCCAAATGGCCGTAGCCATTCTGAAAACACACCGCTTGAATCTTGCTATGCTTTAGTGGAAGCAATATCTGCGGGAATTCATTGTGGAGTGCATTCTGCTTGACCATAATTGCCATGAACTCCCCCGGATCACGCAGATAAACTTCGGCAAAGGTGTTCACAGCTGCTGACCTAAATTTGTCGGGCGGAAGGAAAACCGGGGGTTGGCCATCCTCATAGCTTATTGTAATACCGTTCTCCTCCAGCGCCCTGCCCTGTTCTTCACTTCGGCACCAGATTCTGACCTCGGCTCCGGCGCCGATAAGTTTTCCTGCCAGCAGCAAACCAAGTGATCCCGCGCCAATAATATCAATTTTCACGCCTTGCCTCCGCACCCTTCCAATAATTTCCCTCATTATATCCGCAGGCTTCCGCAAATGCAAAAACAAAAAACCGCAAACACTGTGCCCGAAGGCAGCTCTGTTTGCGGGTCATACTGTTGCATAACTTTATTCCATACGTTCGAGATTGCCGTTGGCATCCATTTTGAACCGCGTCTTCATTTCCTCTTCCTCTTCGTTAAGGAAAGCAAGTCTGCGGGCACGGTCCATAATCTGAATCAGTGCCTTGTAATCATCGTTTACCACGCGGTAATCACTTTGGGCGAGGTTAACTTCCTTCGATAACCGCTCATTTTCCACCCTGAGCTCGGATAATTCATCTTCCTTCTCCCGCAGATCTCTTTCCAGCATCTTCAGCTGGCGTCCCGCCTCGTGAAAGGTTCCTTTCCACTGTCTGAGGAAACGGATAACCGCATCAATGGATAACGAATTTTCGTTCAAACCTTCGCTTCGTCCATATTCTTCTTCAATGTCGCCGAGAATCAGTCCTGCTACCTGTGCTCCCCTGTTCATCGGCTGTTTTTTCAAATAACTCCGCTTCTGGCGTTGACCTTTGGCGATGCCAATTGCATCCTCATAGCTTTTGCGGACACAACTGTTCCAGCGAAATCCGCATGCCGCCGAGGTCCTTCCGATTTTTTCTCCCACCTCTTCAAAAGCAGCGAGTTGCGTACTGCCTTCCCGGATATGACGCAGCGTTATTTCTGCCAAAACCAAATCATCTTCAGCACTCCAAGCATCTTGTCTAACGGCTGTCATAAAGCCTAACCCTCCTAACAACATCATGAAATAACCATCTTCATAACCGGCAGCTCCGCCGGGTAGTGAATAGGATAAAAGCTGCTTACTCCATTTCTATGCCTCTGATAGAGTTCATAGAATCTATTTGATACTAAATTGTATTTCCATTTTGCTTAAACATCATACGCACATTGCTATAATTTCTAATTTTTCTTACTAAACACATATGTCAATGTCAAAAATCATATTAATTTAAAAAACAAAGGTTTTTTTCAATGAATTCGTTTACAGTCTTTTGTCCAGGAGGTATAATCAATCCAAAGAAGTCATATTCGGGGACCATTCTAAGAAGGGGGACACTCTCTTGGACCGCATGTTTCGCGTATTGGGGTTTTTCACGCTCGTAATCGGGCTGATGGCTTTTGCCGGGGATTTAACCGAGATGGCCTTACTTTTCTTCTTACAAACCGCCTTTTTTGTAATACTTGGCTATCTGAAGTTTACAGAAAAGACCTACATCATGTTGTTCTGGGGATATATGATTGTTACATTTACCGGCTTCAGCTACTGGACCATCTTTCAGATGGGGTTGCCGCTATAATGGCTATTGGCCAATCAAACGGAAGTCATTCCTTAGAAATAAGGACGGCTTCCTTTTTTGTTTGTCTTTTTTTGTAGGCCGGGAGGCGGAAAACAGGGTATGATATTTTAGCAGGACAAAACATATTAATAGTACATACCTATTCTATTTTGCCAAAGGTGGTGGTGTAGTGCTTTCCCGCAATATTTTAAGCCGAAGGTTCGCCTTCCTGCTCATTCTGCTTCTCTGCACGATGCTGCCGCTGACCTCTGCGGCCTCGCTTTCCATGGGCTCTAGTGCTGCCGCCGTCTCTTCTCCTCCTGATTTTCCCGATAACGAAGAGACCCGCAGGCTGCTGGAGCAGACGTTGTCCTCTGCTGAAATCGAACGTGAGATCCTTAGAGTTACCGCGGAGCAAAAGGTTCTCGAGAAGAAGGTTTCACTCCTCAGCAAACAAGCAGCAGAAAAAGAAGCAGCTATCGCAGATCAACAAGAACGTGCCGGGGCTGTCATTCGCTCTTATTATATGGGGGATAGAGATAGTCTGCTGGCTGCTCTGCTCTCCGCTAAAAGTATCAGCCGGATGCTTGCCCTGTACGATTATTACGAGATTATTATTGGGCAGGACCGCGACATCCTGAATCATTATGAAGAGCAATACAAAGATATGAAATCCACGATAACGGCTTCGCTGCGCAGCAGCAAGGAGCTTGAGGAGCTTAAAACGGCTCTTACCGAACAAAAAACGCGGGTGGCCGCGTTAAATGAGGAGATTGAAGGAGGAATCAGCGCCAGCAGCGATCCGGAGAGCATGAGCGCGCTGCTGAACGAATTTACGAGGTATTGGGAGAACATTGGTATTCATGAAGTGAAAACCTATTTTAAGGCTTTGTCATCGGCAATGAATCATCTGCCGCAATTTGTCCAGAGCAAAAGCGGGATGCTGACCCGCAAAGGAATGACCTACACCCTTGCGCTGAAGGAAGAGGATCTTAATACCTTTCTGATTTCACAAAATGAGCTATTTAAGGATTTCGCTTTTCATTTCAACAAGGGTCAGGTGACTGCTTCGGGAACCAGCGGCGGCTTGAAGCTTACCCTGACCGGTCATTACACGATTGAAAACGAACCTGTTAACGGGCTAATGTTCCATGTCGACAATGTAGTATTTAACGGCCTGGAGCTGCCTGATTCCACCCGCCAGTCACTGGAGGAAGAATTCGATCTAGGGTTTTATCCCGAGAAAATCGTCTCACTTCTGCATGCGACCGAAGTAGAAAGCAAAGAAGGCGTGCTTTATGTAAAGCTCTCCATCTCATTTTGAGGTTGCTGCCAGTGCTTCCCGGTATCCTGCGGCATCCAGCTTGCCGGTAAGGAGCATTGCCACCGCCGTGGAGAGCTCACTCCAGCCGCCAACCGGTCTTTCCTCAGTGATGGCTTCGTCTGTCAGCAGCACCCGGGAGTCAAAAGGAAGCCTGGCCATCTCCGGAAGTCCCGAACGGTAAAGCTCTTCCAGCGCAGGCAGACGCCCCGTGTTCTCCAGCCATTCCAGCTGCGCGGAGCTGGAGGTAATATAGGCGAGCCATTTCACCGCCGCCTCCGGGTTGCTCGACTCTGCGGGAAGAGCGAAGAAACGGCTGAACATTGCCTCATAGCCTTTACTGCTCCCGCCAGGCAGTGGCACTTCCACAGCCAGCGATGAATTCCCGTGCTTCTGGAATTCAGAGAGCGGAAGTGCAGCTACGGCGACCTTTCCCTCCTGGAGCATATTCCAGAGCTCTTTATTGTACCGGCTGGTCAGATATAAGGAGCTGCGGGCGTTCTGGGTCCACTCCAGCATTGCCGTATTCTCTGAAGTCAGGCTGGCCCCCATACTTTCCAGTACCGCAGAGTAACCATAGGGATTGCGGGTATCCATAGCCAGGATATATTGTTCCTGATCCTGTTCTTCTCTGAAATGCTTCAGCAGCCCGCTCCACTGCTCCAGATTTTTCGGCGCTTCCGAAAGGCCCAATTCGGCGAGGCGCGCCGGAGAATACACCAGTACGTAAGGATCAATATCGAGCGGAACTCCCCAGTCATATCCATTCCACTGCATCTGCGGAATGAGCAGGGTCAGCGGGGCGCTGCCGGGAACGCTCTGGTAGACATCCACCGGTAGCAAATACCCCCGGGTGGCCAGATCGGATATATTGCGGCCATCGGTCATCACAATATCCGGACTGTCTCCTGTAGTCAGGTCCTGCTTCAGAGCTTCAGCCGATTCCTCGCTGTCCACATTGCTCAGCACAACTTCAATCCCGCTCGATAACGTATAGTTTCTGCTGATCCGTTCCAGCTCACGCAGCTCTTCGCTGCTCAGCGAAACACGAATCTGCAGGCTTTGCACATTTCCAGTCTCTCCCGAATCCGGGCGCTCTGATTGATCGAGCGGCAACTTCTGCGGACGGGTGCGTTCGCTGGTGTCCAGCTCCATGCTGGGTGACAAGCTTGTCAGCGCAAGCAGCAGTATTGCAAACAGCAGCCAATAGTTTTTGCGTCTCAGCATTTCTTTTTCCCCTCCGGCCTAAACACTTGTCCCCCTATTTTACCAGATGATTCTTTGATTGTCTGTGTTAGCTGAAAACGTTCTCTTTCTATTATATAGGTGTAACGGCGGAGGCCTCGAGACATTTGCGATATAATGTTACATTACAAGAAAGATCTGGACTTCCGATCGCTGTTATCCTCAGATTTCCTGATTCTATATAAGTTGAACTTTAAATTTACCGATCCGGCATAGAACGCAACTGCGGTGAATGTTTGGACTTTCGGCCGCTGTTGTCTACAGATTTCTTGATTTAACCCGCTATTTGCGGTTGAAATCCGTAGACAAAGGCGGTCGCTATCGCTCCTACAGTTCCAAAATTCCCCTCCGCTGCTTTTGCCTCTAGGTAGTTCTTTTGTTCAACTTATATAGTTCCGCCTGCAGCGGAAGAAATTCGAGGATAAAGGCGAACGCTAGCGCTTCTCCAGTTCCAAACTTTCTCTCCATTCCATTATCGCGTATAAGCTCTGAAACCTCCGCCGTTCAGGGGGCCGGCAGGCAAAAAGCCGGGAGACATTGATCTCCCGGCTTTACGGCGTTGCTTATCATGATTTGGCTGCGCGGTGCTGGGTATGTTTCGCAGCCTTTTATTGTGTCATTACAGCAGCCGGCTGACAAATGCTGCCGATTACAGTAAATCGGCGGCCAGCTGGGCCAGGCGGGAACGCTCGCCTTTTTCCAGTGTGATATGACCGCTAATCCCTTCTTGCTTAAACTTCTCGACAATATAGCTGAGACCGTTGCTCGCTGCATCGAGATAAGGATGGTCGATCTGCTCCGGGTCGCCCATAAGAATAACCTTGCTGCCTTCCCCGGCTCTGGAGACGATGGTCTTCACCTCGTGGCGGGAAAGGTTCTGAGCTTCATCAATAATGATGAACTGTGAAGGAATAGAACGTCCGCGGATGTAGGTTAGTGCCTCCACCTGGATGCTGCCGAGGCCCATGAGTATTTTATCAATATCCCCGGACTTCTTCGTATCAAACAGAAATTCCAAATTATCATAAATCGGCTGCATCCACGGACGCAGCTTCTCATCCTTCTCCCCGGGCAAATATCCGATATCTTTACCCATCGGCACAACCGGCCGGGCGATGAGCAGCTTCTTGTAGCGGTGTTCATCCTCCACCTTGAACAATCCGGCAGCAAGCGCCAGCAGCGTTTTGCCTGTTCCTGCCTTGCCGGTAATAGTTACCAGCGGGATGTCATCGTTCAACAGCAGCTCCAGCGCCATCCGCTGCTGGGCATTGCGGGCACTGATACCCCACACCGCATCATTGCCCAGATAAAGCGGTTCAAGGCGTGTGGCGTCGCTGTTTACTTTGAGCAGAGCAGATTTGCCGCTGCCGATCTCATCCTTCAGAATTACAAATTCATGCGGGTAGAGCGCATAGGACAGGGGCAGTTGTTTGACGGACAGGAAACGGTGGCTGTAATATTCATCAATCAGCGAAGGATGGACCATCAATGACTGGTAGCCGGTATACAGCTCGTTCAGATCACCTGTACGGTCAGATAAATAATCCTCCGGTGTAATGCCAAGCACATCCGCTTTGATGCGGACAAGTACATCTTTACTTACGAGTACCACAGGACGTGGTTCAGCTTTCTCGTTCTCCTCATGAAGATAATTGAGCGCTACAGCCAATATCCGGTTGTCGTTGGATACCTCACCGAACATTTCCTGTACCTTTACGAAGCTGCGGTGGTTAAGCTCCACCTTCAGCATGCCTCCATGTTCCAGAACTACACCGCTATGCAGGTGGCCCAGTTCCCGGAGTCCGTCTAACAATCGTGACACAGTGCGGGCGTTGCGGCCGATTTCATCGGCATTACGCTTCTTGGAGTCGATCTCTTCCAGAACCACGGCCGGAATGACTACTTCATGCTCCTTGAAAGCAAAGATCGAATTGGGGTCGTGCAAAAGCACGTTGGTGTCTAGTACAAATATCTTTTTCATGCTATCCCCTCCACAGCGCCTGGTTTGATTGATCATACATAACTCTTTTCAGCAAGGGCAAGATAAAGTAAAGAACTGATTTCTGACTGAAAGGAGTAAGCACATATGAGAAAATCAATGTGTCTGTTGCTGGTACTGCTGCTGCTGACAAGCTGCGGTATCGCTAATAAAGAGACATCACCCTCTCCTCAGGATAAACAATCGGCCAAGGCTTTAAGCAGCCAGGGAAACCGCGAGGTGCGTTCATTATCTAATGATGGTAATATGGCCCCTTACGCTGAAGCCGGACAAACTTCTGACGGCAAGGGGGAAAGCGATGTTGCACTCAAGGATCATTTTGAACAGCTGGCCCAAAGAGTTCCAGGCGTCAACGGTGCCCACTGTGTCGTAATGAATAATGTCGCCGTGGTTGGTATTGATGTTGACGGGAAGCTGGAACGTTCGCGTGTCGGAAGCATCAAATATTCGGTGGCTGAAGCCATCCGTAAAGATCCGCGGGGCGTCAAGGCCTTCGTCACTGCCGATATGGATATCTCCAACAGACTGAACGAAATGGGCCGCCATATCTCTAAGGGAAATCCGGTGTCCGGCTTCGCTGCAGAAATGGCGGATATCATCGGCCGCATCATACCGCAGCTGCCAGAGGATACCAAGCCGAAAGGCAACAATCAATAAACTGATTCTTTGGACAAAAAAAGCCTAGTGAGATCCTCACTGGGCTTTTTGCATGGCGGCAAATACTTGGCCGTCCAGCTTCTCAGCCGCACGCGCATCGTATACCTTAGCATATTTTGGAGCGGACTCCAGCTGCGCGCCATAGAACAGCGCGTTGCGAACCGCTTCAATTTCAACATCAAAACAGCACATCTTGAAGGGAACATCCGGCAGCGGATCCTGCCTCACAACAGCACGCCCATTAATGGCATGAACGGTGCCCTCGCCAAAAACTGTTACGGTTACCATTGGATTCACCTTCATGTTGTTCACAAGTCTGGAGCGGTGGTCTACCGCCAGACGCACGATAGAAGGGCTCACTGCATAAATCCAGGAAATCGCCGTAGACGTAGGGCCTCCGGATTCCGCATCAACAGTGTTAAGTAGGACAAACGTTTCCGACTGCAGCATCGATAGCAAGGTTTCATTGAGCTGAGCAACGGCTTCGGACATAAGTACAGGCCCCCTATGCGGCAAATGTGCGTTCACTTTATTATATTATAGCACACGCCCAAACTTGCATTCAATTTAGAGTTGCTTCCAGACCTTCGTTAAGGAGCAGTAGACTCTGAGGCAGCAGAGGAAACCCCGGCAATCCGGTCCTGAAGGCTCTTCTTTGCCGCTTCAAGCTCTTTATCGTTAATATATACATACGGGCTGCGCCAGGTTCCGGTCACCGGCACAAATTCAATATTCTCTTTAGATATTTTCCAATAGGTAGAAATCATGCTTTTGATCTGTGCGTTCTCAATGTCACTATGCATATTGTCGCCCACAGCGTCAAAAACCTTGCCTATTTTGAGCACTCCTCCAATGGACTGCATTTGTCCAACCAGTCCGTTCAATACCTCGTTCTGGCGTTTATTGCGGTCAAAGTCATCGGAAGCCTGGGTCCTTGGACTACAGTTGGACTTGCGGTAACGCACATAATCGAGCGCCTCATCCCCATCCAGCTTGGCCGGGCCTTTCTTCAGATTAATATCTGTTCCGTCCACACTGTCCGTATAGCACATGTCGGCACTGATGTTGACATCCACTCCGTCAAACTCGTCCACAATATCACGGAAGCCTTGAAAATCGAGTACGGTGACATACTCGACATCGATGTCCAGATATTTGCCCATCATCGTCTTCATCTCATCCTCAGCTAGAATGCCTGAGGTTTTCTCCTTGCTCTTGAAGCGGGGGTAAAACGCATTGATCTTGGTCTTCTTATAACCGCTTAGCTCGACGTAAGTATCCCGCGGAAGCGAGACAACCGTCGCCGAATGCGTCTTAGGATTCAGTGCAGCAACCATAATAACATCCGTGAGATTAGACGGATGCTTCGGGCGGTTGTCGGTTCCCAGCAACAGCATAGTCAGCGGCTTAGACGAAGCAAGCTGGCTGTCCTGAACGGGCTGGTCCACTCCAAATCCTCCCTGCTCGAACTTATAGTACAGAAACCCTACGTAGCCCAGCACTCCCAGAATCGCAACTAAAAGGATAATTAATAGCATTTTTCCCAAACGGGCTGCAAATCCCCGTTTCTTCACTTTTTTCTTGCCCTGCTTCCCAGGAGCAGCCTTAACCTGCTGCCCTCTGCCCGTTTGTTGGGGTCCAGCGGGTCTTCTTGGAGGTAAATTTCCCTTGCTTGTACTCATAATAGAATAAGGTCCTTTTCATTTCGCATAGATTAGGTTGATTTATACTTACTATAGACGATTTCAAACGATAAAAGTTGCGTTTATTGTCTTTTGGCTGCTGCAGCCTTGCGCTTCTGCCGGGCCTCTACAAAATAACGGACCCGCACGAGCAGCATAAGTCCTACAGCCACCAGCAGGCACTGAATGATAGGCAACTTGTCGTGCTGAAAAATCAGCAGCATGCCTGAACCAAGTGCCATCATCAGATAGAGCACGATTTCTTTGCCGATGGGGAGCTTCTGATTCACGCGGAATACACGGTTATACACATAAGTCAGCAATATAAAAATGACAATATAGGCCACAATAGGATGCTCCGCAAACCAGCTCTGCACAGCCCACCACTCCTCCCAAGGTATGTATCGCTTACATTATATCATCCCCGGGAGCTTTAATCCGCAAATAATCCCTGCAATTTAAAAGATCGCCTCACAAGTGGAAATGGCTTCACCGTCCTCAAAAGGACGGTACCCGTTTCAGCGAGAAATAGAAAGATAATTTATAGCGTGAAGCATATAAATTTTTATATTTAAACAAATACAAGCCGCCGGATTCAACATCCGGCGGCTTGTTCTATATCAGCTTAGGCCTGGCTGGCTTGTGCTGACTTACGCTGCTTTTCTACACGTTCACGCTCGCCCTTGTTCAGGATCTTCTTACGAAGACGAACGGATTTCGGGGTGATTTCACAATATTCGTCATCGTTCAGATACTCAAGCGCACCTTCCAGAGAGAACATCCGTGGGGTCTTCATTTTTACCGTTTCATCCTTTGTAGCGGAACGCACGTTTGTCAGTGCTTTTTCCTTACAGATGTTAACGATAATATCGTTATCACGGGTATGCTCACCGACGATCATACCTTCGTAGATTTCTGTTCCTGGCTCAAGGAATAGAATACCGCGGTCTTCTACGCCCATCATACCGTAGAACGTTGTACTTCCGGTCTCACTGGACACCAGCACGCCCTGATGACGTCCGCCAACCTGGCCGCCGATCAGAGGAGCATAGCTGTCAAAGGCATGGTTCATTACACCATAGCCGCGTGTCAGCGTCAGGAAGTGTGTATTGTAGCCAATCAGGCCGCGTGCAGGAATCAGGAATTCCAGACGAACTTGACCAGTACCGTGGTTAATCATGTTGACCATTTCAGCTTTGCGGCTGCCCAGGCTCTCCATTACGGCGCCCATGCTTTCTTCAGGAACGTCAATCATCAGACGTTCAAGCGGCTCCATCTTGGCTCCGTCGATTTCTTTGACGATAACCTCAGGCTTGGAAACCTGCATTTCATAACCTTCCCGGCGCATATTCTCGATCAGGATACCGAGGTGAAGCTCACCGCGTCCGGATACGATAAAGGCGTCAGGAGAATCTGTTTCATCCACACGCAAGCTGACATCTGTTTCGAGCTCTTTGAACAGACGCTCGCGCAGCTTACGGGAAGTTACCCATTTGCCTTCTTTACCGGCAAACGGACTGTTGTTCACGAGGAACGTCATTTGCATCGTAGGCTCATCGATCTTCAGGACCGGAAGGGCTTCAGGATGCTGCGGATCAGCAATCGTCTCACCGATGTTGATATCCTTAATGCCGGCGATAGCAACGATATCGCCTGCGCCCGCTTCTTCAGTTTCTACGCGTTTGAGGCCCTGGAAGCCGAACAGCTTCTCGATCCGTGCCGTCTTGCTTTTACCGTCACGCATAATAACAGTTACGGATTGGCCTTGCTTGATAACACCGCGGTTTACACGTCCGATGGCAATACGGCCAAGGTATTCATTGTAATCCATCAGCGTAACAAGGAACTGCAGAGGTTCTTCAACCTTTTCGGTCGGAGCCGGGATATGCTCAACAATCGTTTCATACAAAGCAAGCATGTTGTCATCCTGTTTCTCAGTATCCATGCTCGATGTGCCGTTTAGTGCGGATGCATAAACTACCGGGAATTCCAGCTGATCGTCACTGGCTTCAAGCTCAATGAACAGATCCAGCACTTCATCAATAACTTCCTTCGGACGTGCAGCCGGACGGTCAATCTTGTTCACTACAACGATTGGTGTCAGGTGCTGTTCCAGCGCTTTGCGCAGAACGAATTTCGTTTGCGGCATGCAGCCTTCATAGGCGTCAACAACAAGCAGTACACCATCAACCATCTTCATGATCCGTTCAACTTCGCCGCCGAAGTCAGCATGGCCCGGGGTATCTACAATGTTGATCAAGAACTCTTTATAGGTAATTGCTGTATTTTTGGCTAGGATAGTGATTCCGCGTTCCCGCTCCAGGTCGTTCGAGTCCATGGCACGTTCTTGCAGGTGCTCATGCGCGCTAAAAATTCCTGATTGCTGCAAAAGCTGATCGACAAGTGTTGTTTTACCATGGTCAACGTGGGCAATGATCGCAATGTTGCGAATATCTTTTCTTGAATGCATGATTTGTATCCAAATCCTCTCATTTATCAAATTAAAAATGTTTAAATTTATAGCATGTCACGGCAGTCTCACAAAAGAAGCGCCTGGCAGAAAGCCGACGCTCCAACATTCCTTAATATTATAGTGAAAGCACTATGAAAAGCAAGTCTTTTTCTGAAAAAACGATTTCCAACTTCGTTTAATTTTTCTAATTTCGAGTCAGATCCTTTTTTCCTTGAGAAGATCCACAAATTTCACAGCTGCCGGTTCACTCACCAGCCCCCGTTCCACTTCTTGCGGCTTCGCGGTTTTCCGCGCCCGGCCATCAGCCAAATCCCTGCAGCAATCAGTACCGCACCTAATAAATACAACGCTCCTGTGCCCAGCAGACTGAAGATAAACAGTACCAGGCTCAGTGCTCCCAGTATGACAGACGTAGTCATCAGACCGCCGGTCCGCGCAGAAGAATACAGCGAATATTCATACAGCCCGACAGCGATGCCTAACAGCAGCAGCGGCCACAGATGAGTCATAAGCCCCCAGCCCCAGGTATTGCATAACCCGAGCAGCAAGCCATATACAGTCAATATTCCGGCCGGAATCAACACGGCTGCCGAAGCGCGGCGGCTGAAGAAGAGCACATGCAGGAACAGGCCTGGAACCAGTATCACGAGTGGCCATAAGGCCCGCCCGAGAAACCCGAACACCCCCAGCTTTCCGAATAGAATCACAATGCCGGCGGCGGCAATAAAAATACCCAGTTTCATGTCGTTTTTGGAAGACATCAATCACCCATCCCTTCAAATTCACGGTCTATTCCTTGCCTCGTCACTTCGAAAGTTCATTCCTGCGACAGGATTCCCTTTATATTTTATCTGAAAAATAAATAAAACACCATCATTCATCATATTTTAGGAGATGACAAGTGGAAACGGCTTCACGGTCCTCAAAAGGACGTTATCCGTTTCAGCGAGAAATAGAAGGATAATTTATAGCGTGAAGCATATAAATCCTTATATTTTGAAAAAGCTGCTCAGTCTAAAGAGGCTGCGCCCCAGCTTATCCAGCTTTTGGCACAGCCTCTAGTATTGCCGCTTCTTAACCTGCGGATACGGTCCTCCGCTTAATCATGCCGGACAGGACAACGATAACACCAAGTGCAAGCGGTAAAATGGAGTGTAAAGACGGCAGCATAAAGGAAAGCACCGCACCAAACTTGGCATCCTGCAGCAGCATTTCTCCAGCAGTATGGGCGAGTATGTAGGCGCCGATGAAGACAAGCACAGGAAACCGGTGCAGCCAGCCGACGATAATACCGCTTCCCCAGACGACGATCGGAATGCTTAACGCGATCCCGATAACGATTATGGCCAAATCACCTTTGGCTACTCCCGCAATCGCCAGCACATTGTCGAGACTCATGATAAAGTCCGCCAACAGAATGGTGCGGATGGACCTCCACACGGTAGAGCTTTCCTCCACCCTAACCTCCTCTTCTTCCTCCAGCAGCAGCTTGAAGGCAATCCATAGCAGCAGAATGCCTCCGCCCGCTTCAATATAGGGGATTTTCAGCAGCAGCACTGCCGCAAACGTCAGCACACACCGAAGAATGACAGCGCCCGCAGCCCCCCACCAGACAGCAGTTTTGCGGTTCTTCTCCGGGAGATTTTTGCTGGCCATCGCTATGACCATCGCGTTATCTCCGCTCAGCACAAGATTGATCATCAATATTTCCCCAAGCAGCAACAAGGAATCCATTAGCTTTTACCTCCCCGGACTACATGTAATTACATGTATGTGGAATGGCGACAAGCTATGCTTCCTGTCCAACTTTTTTCCCGGCTGATGCATGTCCGGCCCTTTTTTAGCGTATACAAAACTATACCTATCTAATGCTCTGACCAACAAACTATGGGAGTGACCCGGCTTGAATACAACTGTTACCGATTTTATATTGCCCTTGCTGAATATCGTCTTTCTTGATTTGATTCTGGCGGGGGACAACGCTATTGTCATCGGGCTTGCTGCACGAAATTTACCGGCAGGCACCCAGAAAAAGGCTATTCTGCTTGGAACGGGCGGAGCCGTTGTGCTGCGGATCATCGCTACCATACTGGTTGTCTGGCTGCTGAAAGTCCCTTGGCTGCTGCTGTTCGGTGGGCTGCTGCTGATCCTGATTGCTTACAAGCTGCTCAGCGGGGAAAATAACGATGCGGATATCAAGGCCGGAGGCACACTGTGGGCGGCTGTGCGGACAATTATTGTTGCCGACGCGGCCATGGGTCTGGACAATGTCATCGCCATTGCCGGAGCAGCCAATCACAATATCACGCTGGTTGTGGTAGGACTGCTTATCAGTGTTCCCATTGTGGTCTGGGGCAGTACGCTTTTTATTAAGCTGATTAACCGGTATCCCTGGATTATTTACATCGGTTCCGCAGTGCTGGGGTACACCGCCTCCACCATGATTACCGGTGAACAGAAGCTCCAGCCTTTTTTTGAGCAGCACCCGCTGCTGCATGTTCTCTTCATCATCCTTGTGATTGCAGGCATACTGGCTGCAGGGCACTGGAAACGGCGGCTGGAGCATAAAAAGATCCCGCATAGCGGGACCTCGGGGTAAGATATACCGTTTCATCAACAAAAAAAGGGGGCCGAAATCTGTCAACGGTTTCGGCCCCCTGTTATTGTGTTAGAACCACTCTTCCTGCAGCCCGGCTTGCGCCGGAACTACATCGCTTGGTTTCTCATCCCCGTAAGGCGTAATGGAAATCGTCTCTGTCCCCGCGACAGCAGCATCCAGCCGTTCGGCATATCCGGGCAACGTCGCTTCAATCTTGTCCACAATCCGCAGATTCGGGTTAGTCGTAGGTGATTTAGGCACAAATAACGTGCAGCAATCCTCGTAAGGCAGGATAGATAAATCATACGTGCCGATCATTTGCGAAAGCTCCACAATCTCGCTTTTGTCCATCATGACCAGCGGCCGCAGCAGCGGCAGTGTTGTAGCGCGGCCGATGACATTCATGCTGGACAACGTCTGGCTGGCCACCTGCCCCAGACTCTCCCCGGTAACAAGTGCAAGTGCCCCTTCCCGTTCAGCCAGCCGGGTGGTAATCTTCAGCATCGCCCGCCTCATCAGCGTAATGATCAGGTTATCCTGGCCAATCCCCGTAAAAGCGGTCTGCACCTCCGTAAACGGAATGAGATGCAGCTTAATCACCCCGGCATAACGAGACAGTACCCGCGCAAGATCCACGACCTTCTGGCGGGCAAGCTCGCTTGTATAAGGATAACTGTAGAAGTGGACACACTCCACTTCCAAACCGCGGCGCATCGAAGACCAGCCTGCCACAGGACTATCAATACCGCCGGACAGGAGGAGCATAGCCTTTCCGTTGGTTCCCAGCGGAAACCCTCCGACCCCGGGGATATTCTCACAGAAAATATAAGTATACCCCTCGCGAATTTCGATCTTGAGCTCCATCTGCGGTGATTTCACATCCACGATCAGGCCGGGGTAGCCTTGCAGCAGCGGAGTTGAGATCAGCTTATTCATCTCGATGGAGCCATGCGGGAACTCCTTCCATACCCGGCGCGCGTTGACCTTAAAGGTAGTACCCGGGGCTGGAGCGATAATCTTCAGGAATGTCCGGCTGGCGGACAGGATATCGTCAAACTCCGATAAAGAGACCTTGACCGGACTAATAGAGGCGATGCCGAATACATTCTTCAGCGACGCCGCCAATTCGCCGGCCGGCTCACCGTTCAACTGCACATAAATCCGTCCGAATTCCTTGCTCAGCACCACTTTGGGATACGGCTTGACCATCTCCCTCACATGGCTCAGCACCGTCTTCTCGAACCGGGCCCGGTTCTTGCCCTTCAGTGTAAATTCCCCGAACCTCAGTATAAGCATATCTGCATATTCAATACTGCTTCCGCCGCCTATGGCAGTTCCAGTTTCCTGCTCTTTCATCGGTTATCTCATGCCTCCTTCAACAATCTTCAAAGACTGTACAGCCTTAAGCAGCGCCTGCTCCAGCAGGGCAATATCAGCTTCCGTATGGCTGTCGCCAAGGCTAATGCGGATTCCGCCAAGTGCCGTAGAAACATCCCTGCCCATGGACAGCAGAATCCGGCTCGGCTCGGCCAGCCGCGAGGAGCAGGCCGAACGGGTGGATACGACCATCCCCAGTTCCTCCAGCTTGCGGGCCAGCACTTCCCCCTTCATACCGGGATAAGAGAAATGGACAATATGCGGAGCTCCGTCCTCCCTGCTGTTGACCTTCAGTTCCGGGATGCCGGCCACAAACTTCAACAGCCGGTTGCGCAGCGGAATCATCACGTTGTTAACCTGTTCCCTCCGCTCGCCGCTCATGCGGATGGCTTTGGCGGAAGCCACAACCGCCGGCACATTTTCTGTGCCGGCGCGGAGTCCGTTTTCCTGGGAGCCGCCAGTCAGCAACGGGAATAGCGTAACCCCTTCTCTTACAAACAGCAGCCCTACCCCGCGCGGGCCGCGGATTTTGTGGGGGGATAAGCTGTACAGGTCAGCCTGCCATTCACCAAGTCTTGGCTCAAACCCGCTGTAGCCCTGCACTCCGTCCACATGAAACAGCGTCCGGTGGTTGGCAGCCTTCACCAGCCGCCCGATCTCCAGCAGCGGCTGCACTGTTCCAACCTCATTATTGACATGCATCACGCTGACAAGTACAGTATCCCGGCGCACCGCAGCGGCAATACGGGAGGGCTCAACTATTCCTGAGCTGTCTGGTGCTACAAAGGTGATCTCCCAGCCCATGTTTTGCAGCTGCAGGCAGCTCTCATAGACCGAAGGATGCTCTATTTCCGTAGTCACGATATGGCGTCCCCTGCTCTGATACTGAAGAGCAGCACCTTTAACCGCGAGGTTGTTGCTTTCGGTAGCGCCGGAGGTGAACAGAATCTCCTGCGGCTTCACTCCGAGCGCGGCTGCGCAGACTTCCCTTGAACGTTTGATAAGCCGGTCCGCTTCCGTACCTGCACGGTGCAGCGACGAGGGATTCGCATAATGCTGCTTCATAATCTGCTCCATCGTCTGCACTACTTCTTCATAAGGGGGTGCGGCAGCGGCATAATCCCAGTACAGCATATATCGGGTCTCTCCTTTGCTTCTGTGCTGATCATGCGCGAGAATATAGAATAACTGATCCGGAAAAAAGGATCAAACGGGTCCCGCCACCAGAGTGGTCCAGACGACACCATTTGATCCTTTTTATTATACTGCGTATTCAGCGCGGGCGCGTTCTATTTTGAGAATATAGTCCTGGGTTTCTTTCGGAAGCTGGGAAAGCTTCTCCATCAGCTCCTGGTCACTGTTGACTCCGAGCTTGTTTACCCGTCCGGGCCCGGCATTATAAGCGGCAAGCGCCATCTTCTCCTGCCCGTCAAAACGCTTCAGCTGATACGATAAATAACGTACCCCGCCGTCAATGCTCTGAGCCGGATCGAAGGGGTCGGAAACGCCGAGGCCATTCGCCGTGCCATCCATCAGCTGCATCAATCCCTTCGCTCCCGCCGAAGAAACGACATTCGGGTTGAACGAGGATTCCGTATCGATTACTGCCTTGATCAAATCTACCGGCACACCATACTTCGTACTGGCCGTCTGAATCAGCTCTTCATAATCGGTGGGCCTGGTTTCCGTTATTTCCCCAGAAATTGCGTCATATGAATCGCTTGTCCCTCCAAGCTGCTGCCACAGCAGACCGCTTAAGGAGGAGTTGTCGCCAAGGGAATTCAGTGCAGTGGCGCTGTCCCTATCCCCCGGCTGCAACGTCCGCTCCTGCAGCAAAGCGGAAAACTCCGCTGACGTTGAACCCGATACTTCACTGGGATTTTTCCCTGTTTCACTTTTGAGGCTCGAACTTCTTAAGTTCACCCATCTTAGTTGCCCAACTCCGCTCCCTGAAGCCGGATTGATCGCCATATTGCACTGTCCTTTCCTTCTGCTGATCCTCTATATAAAATTCCTTACCTTAAGAAACTCAATTTAAATTTAAAATACGACTTTATTTTACAGTCGATTTATAATAATTGCTATATGCTGACATGAAAAAACAGACTTCAGACCCTTATAGTTAGGTCTAAAAGCCTGTTTTGATTTCATTGCTTCCGGTTTCTTCTTAGGTTAGCGGGCAAATGGTATCATGACAAAATAGCTGAGCGTAGATACAATCCCCAGTCCCATTGCCCATGCGCCTGTAGTTTTTTGCCCTTTGGCGTAAGCATAGTACCCAAGTATGGCAGCTACGGGACCCAGAATAACCGACCAGATGAACAAGGAGGCAATCCCGAAGCCCAGCCCGACCCTCCCCAGCCCCTTGCTGCCGGTCTCTGTCTCACTGCGCTCCTTGGATTCGGCTGTTTTGCCGCCTGTGCTGTGAATATGTGCCGGAAGCGGGCTTATCTCCGCGGCATACTCTTCATTGTGGGCCCGGTCCCGCCGGGGATAATCCACTCTCCGCGGGCGCAGGATGATTTTTTTCCTTTCGGACGGGTCAAGTTTGGATTTATCACTGTGTTTGTCCATTTTCAGGCCTCCTAGTTGTTAGGCTTGAAGGTCAGACAGCAGGTCGCGGACGAAGTTGCGGCATGATCATGATGATTGTTAGCTATCATCTCTTCGGCATATTCTTCCTTGAACCGGCTGCCTACATGCTTGTCAATTTCAATAACGATCTCCTCGGCCCGGCATAAGTTCTGTTCACCCCAATAATGACAGTTGCTCACACTACATCTTACAAGCGGTTTTGTGGTTGTCATGTGATCACCTCAGGAATCATTATGTCCGTGGAATTTCATCTCTATGCGGTAGATGAGGTGCCAGTCCCCACCACAATACCCACAAAAACACTCTGTCCCCACGCTTTGCAGAAAGCTTAATCAATCAAGTGGAAACGGCTTCGCCGTCCTTTTTAAGGACGGTACCGTTTCAGCGAGAAATAGAAGGATAATTTATCGTGTGAAACATATAAATGCTTATATTTACAAAAAAGACCGTTCCGCCATGTGTTCATGACAGAAACGATCCTTTGAATTTCGCGAAATATGACATAAGATGTTAAACCTGGTTTTGCATACGCTTTTCAGTTAAATAATCATTCTCATAATAATTGAGGTCATCGCGCAGCTCTTCATAGACTTTGGTAATCTCCATAATAATATCACGGGCCGGGCGAACAGGCTTTTTGCGGAAACGGATGGCATCCTGGCCTGTGTAGGCGTAACGGCCGTCCTCGGAGTAACTTTCATTCTTTGGATAAAAGAAATTGTTGACTCCATAATGATATACATTATATAGCGCTTTTTGCGCGAATGCTTCGTCAAATGTGGCGCGGCGCAGGGCAACTCCCAGCTTCTCATAAGACATTTCCGAGAATACCAGCAGGTGGCGGAGATCGGACAGGAAACCTTGATAAAAAGCTACCGTTTCTTCATCTTCTTCGGTTACTAGCTGAGGCAGGGCATGGTTGTTGAGGAATAATTCCATTTTACCGATCACGGATTTAAGTTTTTCTCTCGTCGTTTCACACAATTTCTGCACATTGGCTGCTGACATGGCGAGTGCTCCCCCTTATTAGTCCTTGCTTCTTGTAGTCATTTTCAACTTCTGGTAGTCATTCTCAATAGGTATTGCTTATTTCCCTGTAACTTAATTATTCCTATTACTCTTTTTGATATTAACATAAAACCTTGGGACGCGGTATCCTTTTCTGTGATGCATAAAAGGGGCACTCTCTTCTAAACCTATAGCTATTACGATGCCATGAAGGAGCGGAAAATATGTCCCGTAAAAATTTAAGCGTCGCCGGTTTAGTCACCGCTGCGTTCACGGTAGTTCTACTGACGTTTGCGTTGCGGCATGAAGGAGACGGGAAGCTGAAACAAGCAGCCGTACCTAATCCCTCCCAGGAAAAAACAGTCAAGAAAACTTCCCTGGTTCAGGATGTTAAAGCTACAGACCGGCTAAACCGAACTGACGTGGGCAAGCACCTAAGAACAATGCTTGCTGATACGCATGGTGCAGCGCCCCGAGATATTTCAGCATATGCCAAACGTCTGCAGCAAGGACACGGACATATCACCATGCTTATCTGGATCGATTTCGTTACCCAGCAAACACACACCTTCAAATCCTCCCTGCCGGAGGGCAGCGGTCAGGAGAATAAACAGCTGCTAAAGTACCTGAACACGGCAAAATCAGCGATCAGAGGCCATCAATCCTATGAATCCCCCTCCTTCATCATCGGTCAGAAAAAATATTATTTCATGGCTCAGCGTGATCAGGATGGAAAAATTGGCGTCATTGCCCTGATTAATCAGAAGATCCTCGACCGTGTCGCCGATCATCAGCTCAAAAATCTGCGGCTGATTCCTTATCCGAAGGAAGGGAAGTACCGGGTGGAATCGATTCATGCTGATACGCTGAAGGATATCACCGTCAAGACCGGCCATGATAACGAGAACGCCAGCCATTTCTACGAGAATGAAATCGTCGTACGCTTTAAGAACGGCTATCTCACTGCTGGACAGATCCAGACTATAACTGCGGACATCCGCTGCAAGGAGCCGCGCAAATTGGGATATGCCTATATTTTCCGTTCGGATAAAATGAACTATGCCGAGCTTAAATCCTACTTCACCTCTAAATGGCAGCCTGAATATACGGAACCTCACTATATGTATTTAACCAATGAGACCGCAGTCGAAAATACAGGGGCCAGTGTAATTACACCCAATGATCTGCTGTTCTCTACCTACCAATGGAATTTGCCGGCTATTGAAACAGAGCAAGGCTGGAATTTGTCCAAGGGCAGCAAGGAAGTGGTTGTGGCTGTGGTCGATACCGGCGTACAGGCAAGTCATCCGGATCTGCAGGGCCAGCTCCTGGCCGGATATAACGCGATCGCAAAAGGTTCGACACCGAATGATGATGTGGGGCATGGAACTCATGTAGCCGGCATTATCGGCGCGGTGATCAACAACGAGGAGGGAGTGGCCGGCATCAGCTGGTACAATAAAATCCTTCCAGTCAAAGCGCTGGACAACTCCGGCGCAGGCACCACGTATTCCGTCGCTGAGGGTATTATTTGGGCAGCCGACAAAGGAGCCAAGGTGATCAATCTCAGCCTCGGCAACTATGCCGATTCGCAGTTTCTGCATGATGCGATTAAGTATGCCTATGACCGCGATGTCGTTATCGTTTCCGCAGCGGGCAACGATAACACTGAACGTCCGGGATTTCCTGCTGCTTATGAGGAGGTTCTGGCGGTTGCCGCGACTAACGCTAATGGAGAAAAAGCCTCTTTCTCCAATTACGGGGATTACATCGATGTCACCGCACCCGGGGAAAGCATCGCCAGCACCTACCCCGACAACCAATATGCAGCATTGTCCGGCACCTCCATGGCCAGCCCCCATGTAGCTGCACTCGCGGGACTTGTACGTTCGCTCAACCCGGCGCTGACCAATAAGGAGGTCATGGAGCTGATGATTTCGAACGCCGTCGACCTCGGCGATACCGGCCATGATAAGTATTATGGCTGGGGTCAGGTCGATATCTATAGGACACTCCGGGCAGCCGGGGGAAGTGTAGTTCCGCTGCAGCTATTCCCGCAGCATGTCGATCGTCAATTGAAATCCATGCAGCACAATCTGGAGAACAGCAATTAACGGACAGAGCTGAGATGCTTGTCCAAGAGCCTCAGGAACAGCCGCAGCCCGCGTTCCATATCCGCTTCCTTCATCTGCGAATAACATAGCCGGATATGGCGGGAAGGGACCTCTCCGGAGTAGCAGACATCGCCCGGAAGGAAAGAGATGCCCTCCTGCTCTGCCAGCTCATGCAGCCTGCCGATGCCGCTGGGCGTGGGCAGCTGCAGCCACAAATTCAGCCCGCCCTCAGGCAGATTCCAGGACACTCCCTGAGGGGCATGCTGTTTCAGCAGCTTTGCCGCCTTCTCCATACGTCCCCGCAGCGCGGTCCGCAGTTGCTCTGCGTAAGTCTCATATTTGCGCGCAATGAACGGAAGCACCGCCTTCTGGGTCAGCAGCGGGCTCCCGAGGTCACTCGCCGATTTGGCGGCAATCAGCCGGGAGAGAATGTTGCCTCCGGCGGCAACGCAGGCAATTCTGCAGCCCGGGGCAATGACTTTGCTGAAGCTTTTCATGTACACAACATGCCCTTCTGCATCCATCGATTTGATCGAAGGCGGAGGCGGCTTGCGGAAATACAGATCACTGAACGGATCATCCTCCACAATGAGACAGCGGTAGCTTCTAGCTAGTTCCAGCAGCCGCTGTCTTCTTGTGATACTCATCGTGACGCCGCTCGGATTCTGGAACGTAGGATTGGTATAGATTAGCTTCGGCGGTCTCCGGTCGCATAGTTTAGTGAGCACATCCACCTTCATTCCTTCGTTGTCCATGGGCACAAAGATCATCTCCGCACCACGTCCGGCAAAAACATCTATAGCCCCCGTATAGCTGGGCGCTTCCAGATACACGGTATCCCCGGGGCCGACAAACGTCCGGGCCACCAGATCAATACCCTGCTGGGTTCCGCTCGTGATCATTAAATCAGATGAGCGCAGATGGATTCCATGACCTTGCAGATGTCTGCACATCACTTCCCGCAGCTCTAGATCCCCCTGAAAATTGCCGTACGAAGCCATTAGCTCCGGCTGTTCGGTCACAAGAGTTGACATAGTCGCGCCGATAGAATCCAGCGGAAGCAGATCGCCATGAATCGCCGCCATATGAAAAGGATATTCCACCTTGGAGTAATCAAAATTCAGCCATAGCTGAGCCCGCGGCAAAAAGTCGTCATACCCGTCCTGCCACCCCGTCCCAGCATCCAGGGACATCCGCGCTCTCTCGGCCACAAAACAGCCCTTTCCCTGGCTGCAGGTGATATGCCCGTGACTTTCCAGTTCAGCATAAGCTTTGCTTACCGTGACCTGGCTTACCTTCAGGGAAGATGCCAGGTTTCTCACGGAAGGCAGGCGGGCTCCCGGCTGCAGCAATCCCGAAGTGATCCGCTGGGCCATCGTTTCGCTGATTTGCTGCGGCAAAGATTTACTGCCGCTGCGGAGTAAATCAATATGCATCTGCACTTCCCCCCCCACTGTTATATTCAACGCTTTACTGTTATACCGCTATGCCGTTATGATACAACAAAATTGTAAAGCGGGGAGCATTTTTTATGAAGATCAAATACTCTACGATGACGGAACATCTGGGATCCTCGGCAGTTCGCGAAATTCTGAAGATTACCCAAGGCAAAGACATCATTTCACTGGCAGGCGGACTGCCCGCCGAAGACTTCTTCCCGGTAGAAGCTGTTCGTGAGGCTTACAGCCGGGCTCTTGCCGGCGAGACATCGGCACTGCAATACGGTCTCACCGAAGGCTATATTCCGCTGCGTGAGCAGGTTGCGGCCAGGCTGACCCATCAGGGTATCCAGACGGATATCTCGGAAATGCTCCTTACCACAGGCTCCCAGCAAGCCATAGATCTGCTGTGCAAAATACTGCTTGATCCCGGAGATGCTGTCCTCGTGGAAGCTCCAACTTACATGGCAGCTTTGCAGGTGTTGAACTCCTACCGGGCGGACATTCACATTGTTCAGAGCGATGAATCCGGCATGCTGCCTGACCATCTGGAGGAGCAGCTTCGCACACACCGCCCCAAGCTGCTCTATGCCGTCCCTACCTTCAACAACCCCTCCGGGGCAACCTGGAGCAAGGAACGCCGCGAACAAGTTGTCTCCCTGTGCCGACGATACGGCGTGCTGATTCTTGAAGACAACCCTTACGGTGAAATTAAGTTCGACGATTCCGCTGATGCCTATCCTCCATCACTGGCAGCGATCGACAGAAGCTACGGCGGGGAATCCTGTGTCGTCTACACGGGAACATTCTCCAAGATAGTCGCGCCTGCCCTGCGTACCGGCTGGATTATCGGTCCGGCTGAGCTGATCCGGATAGTTGCCAAAGCCAAGCAGGCAGCCGACCTGCATTCCAGCACCATAGACCAGCGTGCCCTCTATGAACTGCTTCGGGTCTTTGACCTTGAGGGACATATCCGTCTTATCTCCCGCGAATACCACTCACGGATGAAGCAGCTCTCAGCCGAACTGGCGTCGCGCGGCTGGGAAGACGCAAAGTTCGAAGAACCCCGGGGCGGGATGTTCCTGTGGCTGAAGCTATCCACCGCTATTAACACTGCCGGGCTGCTTCCATTCGCTGTGGAGCAAGGTGTAGCCTTTGTGCCCGGTGAAGTGTTCTATTCCGCCAAGCCTGTGAAAAATGCAATGCGGCTGAACTTCACCCATACTCCGCCGGAGCTGGTTCCGCTTGCTGTAGGGCGGCTGGAAAAGGCCCTCATCAAGTACTCCCAGAGCCTGGAGACAACGCTTATGCCGGCGCTGGAATAACAGAGCCCCCGCTGCGTTGCCTGCCAGATATTGTTGCTTCTGCTAGAACAGCCAACCAGGAATACTCCGGCACGTTCGTGCTTAGTCTGAAGGTGGAATTCCGGAAAAACGCTGCTCCTTGCCTTGAAGACTCTATATGAGCTGCTTTTGGCACGGACTCGAGGGACCTAATTTGTCAAAAATCAGCTCAATAATGCCTGGTGCGGACTCCAGTGCAGTTATTTAACAATAGAACAGCTATTAACCTCACTATTTTAGTAAATAACGCAGCCTGAGTCCGCTTCTACGACAAAAACAGTATTGTCGCATAAATAACGTCACTGAGGTCCGCCAGAGTGATCATCTAAAACAACAAAAAAGATCGTACCGTCCTCATAACAGGGAGCGATGCGGTCTTTTTAATTTTATCTTTAAACTAAGGCGCACAAAAAAGCGACCTTCCAAAGGAAGGCCGCTGTCTGTCGTATATAAGCTTCACAGAATAATAGTTCATAAGAGTTGTCAGTTAGGAAAGTTTGCCGTAAGCCGGGTTCTGTGCTCGTCGTGGTTCAAACGGGAACTACCCTCCCACCATAAGCGACAATCATCTATCTAGGCCATACATTACTGCACAGCTCCAGCGACCAACCTAGACACGCCTCAGGCGAAGGCTGCTCTTCCGGTTAAGGAAGCGCTGCGTCTCATTAGGTCTTGCTCCAGATGGGGTTTACCAGGAACGAAGTCACCAGCGTTCCTCGGGGTCTCTTACACCTCGGTTCCATCCTTGCCTGTGCCGCCCGAAAGCGGCCATCGGCGGTCCATTTCTGTGGCACTATCCTTCGGCTCGCGCCGACTGGATGTTATCCAGCACCCTGCCTTGTGGAGCCCGGACTTTCCTCCCGCGGCGTCTTCACGCACACCGGCGATTGTCTGTCAAACTTCCCGATCAACATTGTATATTATACAGATTTGCCGCAACCTGCACAAGTGTAAATAAAGGGAATCTACAGGAATTTGAAAGGCTCTGTATCAATCTGCGAAGCATATACCGCTGTACCGTACTTATGCTCAGCCAGCTTGCCCTGAATCCAACCGGCCACTTTCTCCTTCATAATCTTCTCCGCATTATGTCCCGGATCAATTAATGAGATGCCAGCCAAGTAAGCATCTTGAGCCGTATGATAATCGACATCGCCAGTCACCAGCACATCGGCTCCTTTGAAGATGGCGCTGTTATAATACTTCGCCCCCGAGCCGCCCATAACAGCCGCTTTGCGGATGGGCCGGTTCAAATCGCCCACAACACGAACGTGATCAACCTTCAGGCCGGTTTTGACCGTCCCGATAAATTCGCCAAGCGTTGTTGGCTCCTTAAGCTTGCCTACTCGCCCGAGTCCGAGGCTGCGGCCTTTAAGGTCCATGGAATAAAGATCATACGCCACCTCTTCGTAAGGATGCGCTTTAAGCATCGCCTGAACTACTTTATTGCGGATAGACAGCGGCACGATCGTCTCAATGCGGACTTCCTCAGCGCGTTCCATTTTACCCGCTTCTCCAATATAAGGTTCCGAGCCTTCACGCGGAATAAAGGTGCCGTAGCCTTCGATGTTGAAGCTGCAATGGCTGTAGTTGCCGATCCAGCCTGCACCGGCATTCAGTATGGCATCCAGCACCTTCTGGTGATGATTCTTCGGCACGAATACAACCAGCTTAGACAACTGCTCGGTATGAATGTCCTTAATCGGCACACCGTTCTCGATGCCAAGCGCTTCCGCCATCCAGTCGTTCATCCCTCCTTCAGCGACATCCAGGTTGGTATGGCTGATGTATACGGCAATATCATTTTTGATCAGCTTCTCATAGAGCTTGCCCATCGGTGTTTCGGTCTGTATCCCCTTAAGCGGACGAAAGATAATCGCGTGATGGGCGATGATCAGGTTGCAGCCCTGAGCAATCGCTTCGTCCACAATGTCGTCGTTGACGTCCAGTGCAACCAGCACGCCGGTAATTTCTTTCTGCAGGCTGCCCAGCTGAAGGCCGATGTTGTCCCATTCCTCAGCCAGATGTTTTGGGGCAAGCTGCTCCATATACCCGATTACAGTTTGTCCTTTGGCGTACATTTCAGCACCTCCGAGATTGTTGTGATCTGTGCCGTGATCCTGCTGCGCTTTTCTTCCGCCGATTCAAGCTCCGAGCGGGACAGAGAAGCCAGAATCCCTTCCAATTTTGCAATCTCACTCTGCCATTTGGCAGTAAATACAGCGTTTGGCGCTTGCAGCAGCCAAGGCCCCATTTGCAGAAGCAGCTCCTTGCTGCATACCATATTGCCGCCAGCAAGCTGCCGTTCACGATAAAGCTGTTCATTTGTGATCCCTGCAGCTTCACCGTCAGGGACCGCCGTCAGTATTTCATATATTTTCCCGTCTTCTTCCAGGATATGCTCTGCCGTAAGCACCCAGTGGTTGTTTAGCAGCCAGCGGCGCAGAATATCCTCGCCCACATTTGGCTGCAGCGCAAGCAGCTTCACACCTGCAAGCTTGCCGAGGCTTTTGCCGCGGTCCAGAATAGCGGCTATCAATGCGCCGCCCATTCCGGCGATGGAGATGCTGTCAGCTTCACCCGGCTCCAGCACTTCGAGGCCGTCTCCGCGCCGCACCTCAATCTGTTTGCCCAGGCCCGCCTCCGCCACACCTCTACGTGCTGCTTCATAAGGTCCTGGATTGACTTCACCTGCTATTGCAGAGACCGCTTTCCCGCTTCTCAAGGCTGCTACCGGAAGCAGCGCATGATCCGAGCCGATATCGGCAAGTTTGCTGCCTGTTGGAATCTGCTCCAGCACAAGCTGGAGCCGGTTTGATAATTTTACGTTGTTCATGAGGCCACCCACGTTATCCATTTTTTTCGGAAAATAAACAGCAGCGCAAGGCCAACTGCAATCTTAAATATTAACACCAGCGACACCCATTCCGGATAATCCGGTCTGAGCCACAACGCATCAATCTCCGGCATCAGCCACAGCGACACTCCGACGCCCAGATATACCCCTGAAACCCCTTTGATCCTGTGGTACAACAACCAGCTCAGCCAGACCATCAGTATACAGAGCGGCAGCCAGAGCAGCTCAAGCTCCAGGACTGAAGCATCAGGGCGCATTTGGCCGGAGAACCCGGCATAGAGCAGGGCCCAGAAGGCAAACCCGCAATAGTGCAGCAAGCCTATACGCAATGTGAATCCGAGTATCACCCACAATAGGCCGCATCCTGCGATCAGCAGCGGCCGCCACAAGTCCGCGTTCAGATCATGCAGAGCAATGAGCCAGAGGCCAAATCCTATCGTCAGTACACTTCCAACTCCTGCCAAAACAAGACTGATCATGTGGTTTCGGTCCCGGTAAATAGCCGAGTAACCGTAACAAACAATTAGTACACATAGAGCTGTGGCAAGTTGCAAAGGCCAAGGAAAAACGCTAAAATAAAGACTAATCAAGAAAATCAAGGAAATAATTCCAAAACCAAACAACCATATTTTGATGCTGCCCTGCTGAAGATTTTTCAGCGAGATCGGATTGCTGTCTTTGATCTCCTTTTCATCATCGTAAAGGTTGGTCAAGAAGTCGCAATACTGCTCAGGTAGCAGCTTGCTCCTTCTCCAGTAATGAATTTCTCTTAATATAATTTCTCGTTTTTCCAAATTCAACGGCTAATCCCTCTCTTTTCACACCTTTACTTAGGTGTATCTCAAGATAAAAGGACCTCCTGCCACCGTGCAGCAGAAGGTCCGGTTTATGAAACCTATTCGAGGAAATCTTTAAGCCGTTTGCTGCGGCTTGGGTGGCGCAGCTTACGCAGCGCTTTTGCTTCAATCTGGCGGATCCGCTCACGGGTTACGCCGAATACTTTACCCACTTCCTCAAGCGTTCTCGTCCGTCCGTCATCCAGACCGAAACGAAGACGAAGCACATTCTCTTCACGCTCGGTGAGCGTGTCCAGCACATCCTCCAGCTGTTCCTTCAGCAGTTCATAGGCTGCTGCATCCGCAGGAGCAAGCGCCTCCTGATCCTCAATGAAATCGCCCAGATGCGAATCATCCTCTTCACCGATTGGTGTTTCCAGGGAAACCGGCTCTTGGGCAATCTTCATGATTTCTCTGACTTTCTCAACCGTCAATTCCATTTCAGCCGCAATTTCTTCCGGCGAAGGCTCGCGCCCAAGCTCTTGCAGCAGCTGACGGGAGACACGAATCAGCTTGTTGATGGTCTCCACCATATGCACTGGAATACGAATTGTCCGCGCCTGGTCAGCGATCGCCCGCGTAATGGCCTGACGAATCCACCAAGTAGCATAGGTACTGAATTTGAACCCTTTGTTGTGGTCAAATTTCTCAACCGCTTTGATCAGACCCATATTGCCCTCCTGGATCAAATCCAGGAACAACATGCCGCGTCCAACATAACGCTTGGCGATACTGACAACGAGCCGCAGATTGGCTTCAGCCAGCCGGCGTTTCGCTTCCTCATCACCATTTTTGATTCTCATGGCCAGTTCGACTTCATCGTCAGCCGAGAGCAACGGCACACGTCCGATTTCCTTCAGATACATCCGGACGGGGTCGTTAATTTTGATTCCCGGCGGCAGCGACAAATCGTCGTCAAAGCTGAAGTCGTCAGAGTCGCTATTCTCGTTGTCCTCACTCTGGCGGAGCGGCGAACCTTCTTCGTCATTCTCATTTACAACCTCGATACCGAGGTCGCTGAGCTGCTCGTAGAATTCCTCCATCTGCTCGGGGTCTTGATCAAACGGCGACAATTTCTCCATAATATCTTTGTAGTTCAATGATGATCTTTTCTTGCCGTGCTCAATAAGCTGGTCCTTAACCTGATCCAGAGTAAATTCTGCTTCCAGTTCAGTGTGCTGATCGTTCGCCATAATTCGACTCCCTCCTCCCTAGGTACATCCTGTCAATTTCTTATTGTCTCTCTAGGGTTATAATCTCACTTGCAATTTGTGCCGCACGCAAAAAGTCACCGGATTTCTCCGCTTGAATCATTTCTTCCCGTTTTTGCTCCATCCTGCGCTGCAGGGGGTACTTCCTTACTTCACGGATACAATCGTCCAAAACCTGCGTATTCCAATCCGGCGGTGTGTCCATCATGGATATCGCTGTTGCAGTCTTTTCCAGACGATCATCCTGTAGTGATGATAAAAAACGGCTGATGCCGGGTGGTTTGCCTTGCGCATAATAGGCATATAGATAAGCGGCGATTGCCGCATGATCATCGATGTTGAACTCTTCTCCGAGGCGTTCGCCTACATAAGTAGCAGCTTCCGGGTCCTGAATCATAAAGGATAGCAGGCGCCGTTCCGCAACATGATAAGCGGGCAGTAAAGTAGGTGTCTGCACCTGCCCTTTTTTATGCCTACCATTATTCCACCTTTTATCGTTATTATCCCCTTCGGGGATGTTTTTTTGCATCGACGCCCGCAGTAAGTTGCAATCCTGCTTTAAGCTATCATATGACAGCTCCAGCTCTGAGGATATTTCCCGCAGATAAACTTCACGCTCGGTCGAAGATTGCAGTGATGCAATAATCTCCAATGCCTCCTTGACATAGGCGATTTTGCCGTCTTCCTCTAGGAGTATATGGTTTTTTTTCAGATATATAAGCTTAAATTTTATGGATGAAACCACCGAATCCATCACCTGTTCTTTGAATCTGTCCCCGCCGTGACGGGAGATAAATTCATCCGGATCCAGACCGCTCGGCAGCACGGCAACCTTCACCCGCAGATCATTGCTTTCCAGCATCGGGATCGCCTTCATCGCTGCAGCTTGTCCAGCCCGGTCACCATCGTAGGCAAGAACAATCTCGTCAGCCAGACTTTTCATCAGGGCTACATGTCCCTCAGTCAGCGAGGTTCCCATGGTAGCCACGCCGTTATGCACACCTGCTTCCCAGGCCGAAATGACATCGCCGTATCCTTCGAAGAGGACGATTTGCCGCGTTTTGCGGATGGATGCTTTGGACTGGTGCAAATTGTACAGAATCCGGCTTTTGTTAAATAGTCTGCTCTCCGGGGAATTCAAATATTTCGGCTGACCTTCCCCAAGAATTCTTCCAGCAAAAGCGATGGTCTTGCCTGTGCGGTTCGCAATCGGAAAAATAACGCGCCCGCGAAAGCGGTCGAGATACCCTTTGCCCTCGCCCCTGGCAGATAACAGCCCGCCCTTTTCCATTTCAGCAAGATCAAAATTCCGTTTCTCCAGAAACTGCAGCAGGGTGTCCCAACGGTCTGGAGCATAGCCGATTTGAAACTGGTCGATCATTTTATCACTGAAGTTCCGGGATCTTAAATAATTCATTGCGGCAGTGCCGTATTCCGTGTTCTTCAGCAAAAAATGATAAAATTTGGCCGATAACTCATAAGCCTGTATCAGCCGGTCCCGCTCAGGATCGGGAGGAGATAATGTGCCTCCTTTGCCTTCGGGAATAGCAATATCGCTTTCTTCCGCCATTATTCTGACTGCTTCGGGGAAGGATAACCCTTCGATTTCCATCCTGAATTTGATGGCATTTCCGCCCATACCACAGCCAAAGCAATGAAAAACTCCCCGGTCCGGGGTTACGGTGAAGGAAGGGGATTTCTCCGAATGGAACGGGCAGAGGCCCCATAAATATTTCCCCTGCTTGGACAAATGGACAACCTTACCGACGGTATCGACAATGTCATGCCGCGCCAGCACGCTCTCGATAACTTCTTCTGGAATATTACCGTGTCCGCTAGCCACTTCAACCACCTTCATCTCTTAACAAATAAATATAATTCGCTATAGCTCCACATTCTCCTGCAAAATTGTTAAAAGTTTTGTCAGTTTATGTTGAAAATTCATTTTTTCCTCTGCGGTGATCGCTTTTGGACCCTTGGAATAGTGCCCCCGCCTGCGTTCCACTGCACTGGCATGCCTGCTCTCCAGCATAAAATCCATGTTGGAATTGTCATATTCCTGTCCCCGGTTAGAGAGTACCTTGCAACGTTTGCCGAGCGCAAGTGCCGCCAGGCCGTAGTCCTGGGTAATGACTACATCTCCAGCAGAAACATGATTGGCAATATAGAGGTCTGCACTGTCAGCACCGCGGTCCACCTGCACCACAGTAACACCTTCTTCAGCCTGCAGCACATGGTCAAAAGAAGAAACCATCAATACCGGAATGCCGAAAGAACGGGCTACAGCAACGATTTCCTTCTTGACCGGGCATGCGTCCCCGTCGACTACAATTGTTCTTGCTTGGGATCTCAACATGACATCACCAAATTCCCGTGTAATATATATACGCTTTGCCAAACGAAAATCCTTCTTTGATAAAGCATAAATACGGAACGAATGTCAACTTACGCATTGGCACCGTTCCGTATATTTATACCCTAAACCATCGATCTATACCATGAAATTCACAAACATTACTTGGATACTGCCGGGTTTTACCAAACCAGCTTACCGAAATCAGCAAAAGATTTGGAGTCGGCATCAATGCCTGCCAGCAGCGCAAGACGGTTGGCACGTATTCCCTCGTCTTCAGCCATGACCATTACGGAATCAAAGAATCCGGTAACGGCATCCTTCAGGCCGGAAAGAATCCGCAGCGCCTCAGCAGCATTTCGGGCAGTGAGCGCTTCATGATACGGCGTGTGAATACCCTGCCATGTTTCGTACAGCTTAAGCTCGGCCTCTTCTTTCAGCAATGAAGGCACAACCACAATACCTTCCTGCGCCTTCGCTGCCAGATTGCTGATACGAGTCAGCGAATCCACAGTGATCTTGAAATCAGCGACGGCATTCACAGCATCGGTAAGCGCACGGCTTCTGCCTACAACAGCGACAATATCATCAAAACCAGCGGCAGTGACTGCATCCACCACATCGTATCGGATATTGTCGTCGGACAAGAGTCGTTTTACGCGCAGACCGAAGAACTCGTAAAGGTTTATACGCAGCTCAGGGGTAAAATGTTTCTCTGTGCGCAAATTTTCATGAATTTCCAAAGCCGCAGCGAAAATTTCCTGCAAAGAGATCGGCAATTGATGCTCCAGCACCATCTGCACGATGCCTGCCGCCTGGCGGCGCAGCGCATAAGGGTCCTGTGAACCGGTCGGAATAATGCCGATGGAGAAGCAGCCCACGATCGTATCGATTTTATCGGCCAGACTGACTACAAGACCAGCTTGTGTAGAAGGAACTGCATCTCCGGCAAAACGCGGCTGGTAATGTTCAAAAATACCTTTTGCCACATTTTCCGCTTCTCCCGCTTTGCGGGCATAATCTTCACCCATTGTGCCCTGAAGCTCAGGGAACTCATAGACCATCTGCGTCACCAGATCGAATTTGCAAATATCAGCCGTACGGCTGACTTCAGCCGCGGTATCTGCGGACAGCCCCAGCTTCGCAGCGAGCTTGTCAGAAATGGCACGGATGCGGCGAACCTTATCGCCAACGCTGCCCAGCTCTTCGTGATACACGATGGATTCCAGCTTAGCCAGCGCATCGCTGATCTGCAGTTTCTGATCCTCTCCATAAAAGAACTTCGCATCCGATAGTCGGGCACGCAGCACCTTTTCGTTCCCCTTGGCAATGACGTCCAGCGATTCTGCATTTCCGTTACGAACGGTAACGAAGAACGGCAGGAGCGTGCCTGCGCTATCTAAGACCGGGAAGTAACGCTGATGCTCCCGCATCGAGGTGATCAGCACCTCCTGCGGGATATTGAGGAACGAAGGATCGAAGGTGCCGAACAGTACCGTCGGTGTCTCTACCAGGAACAGCACTTCCTCCAGCAGATCTTCTTTGATGGCAATTGTCCAGCTTTTCTCCTCAGCCAGCTTATTAATCTGGTTCAGGATCAACTCTTCACGTTCCTTCACATCTACCAGCATATGCTGCGCACGCATAGCTTCCACATAATCCGCAGGTTCAGCAATAACAGCATTCGTTCCAAGGAAACGGTGCCCGCGGCTGGTATTGCCTGCTTTGACCCCTGTAATTTCCAGATCAATGATCTCTTGCCCGAACAAGGCAACCAGCCAGCGGATCGGACGGACAAATTTAAAATCATACGCTCCCCAGCGCATATTTTTCGGAAAGGTCATCGAGCCGACAATGCCGCTGAGTCCTTCGGACAATAGCGAGGAAGTATTTACACCTTCACTGTTTTTGGTGGCGTAGATATACTCCACTCCGGCCAATTCTTTAAAGGTAAACTGCTCCGTCGACACCCCTTGGCTGCGGGCAAAGCCGAGTGCGGCCTTGCTCCACTCGCCGCTCGCGTCCAACGCGATTTTGCGGGAAGGGCCCTTCACCTCTTCGCTGATATCCTCTTGCCTTTCGGCGGCATCCTTCACCAGAACCGCAAGGCGGCGCGGTGTTGCATATGCGTTGACTCCGCCATGGGAAATACGCGAAGCTTCCAGCCATTTAGTTGTTCTGTCTTTCAACTGCTCCATCGCAGCGCGGATGAAGCGTGCAGGCACCTCTTCCAAACCGATCTCGAACAATATATCTTTAGACAAGGTCAGCACCTTCTTTCTTCAGCAGCGGGAAGCCAAGCTTCTCGCGTTCCTCAAGATATGTCGCCGCAACGGTACGGGCCAAATTCCGCACCCGCGTAATAAAGCCCGTGCGTTCGGTAACGCTGATCGCTCCGCGTGCATCCAGAAGATTGAAGGTATGCGAGCATTTCAGCACATAATCGTAAGCCGGAAACACCAGATGGTGCTCCATGGCTCTGCGTGCTTCCTCTTCGTAGGTATTAAAGAGTGTGAACAGCATTTTGACATCGGAGACTTCAAATGTATAGGTCGAGTGCTCAACCTCCGGCTGATGAAATACATCACCATAGGTCATGCCGTCCACCCATTCCAGATCAAACACATTTTCTTTCTTCATGATGTTGGTAGCCAGACGTTCCAATCCGTATGTGATCTCAACAGCAACCGGTTTGGTCTCAATTCCTCCGACTTGCTGGAAGTAAGTAAACTGAGTAACCTCTTCGCCGTTCAACCATACTTCCCAGCCAAGGCCTGCACAGCCCAGCGACGGATTCTCCCAGTTATCTTCGACAAACCGGATATCATTCTGCAGCGGGTCTACGCCAAGCGCCTTCAGGCTTTCCAGATAAAGCTCCTGGATATTGTCCGGGGAAGGCTTGATAATCACCTGGAACTGGTGATGCTGGTACAGGCGGTTCGGGTTCTCGCCATAACGTCCATCCGATGGACGGCGGGAAGGCTCAACATAAGCTACTTTCCAAGGCTCCGGTCCAAGCGAACGCAAAAACGTCATGGGGTTCATCGTTCCCGCCCCCTTTTCCGTATCATACGGCTGGACGAGAATACAATTCTCTGCTGCCCAGAACTGCTGCAGTGTCAAAATCATCTGCTGAAAATTCATACTACCGACTCCTTCGCTTACAAGTTTTTGGCACACTGTGCCTTGAGGCATCTTGCTCCTGCGCGATGGAGGCGGTCCTCTTTTATACTTGCGGCGGTACAGGATTCTTGGTTAAGATCCTCGCCACAAGGCAAAAAAGCTCCCGCCCCCATGCCTGATATACAGACATAGGGACGAGAGCTTAACTTATTCTCCCGCGGTTCCACCCTACTTGATTACGCATCCGGTATCCGGCCAATAAAGCAGGCCACATCCGATGAGCGCAATCCACTTTTCATTCTGCCGTTACCGTACTCCCGGGTGCCCTGTTCATGAACCTTGTCCCGCCAGGCTTCCACTATCCCCGGCTCGCTTAAGCGACAAATTTGCCCACTACTTTCCCGATCACTGTACGTCTCCAAATGTCAGAGCAACAACGGCTGTATACAAGAAGAAACTGTCACCATAGTAACGGAAAATTTGGATTTCGTCAAATATCGTATTTGTCGAGCTGATCAAGAAATCCTTGCGACTTCAGCTTCAGCCCGAGCTGCATGTCCATAAAGGCACGCATAATCTTTTTAAGTTCTGCGCGGGTGCCTTCCTTCACGTCGACATTTCCAAGCCGGTTTAAATCAAGTGCAGCGAATAGACGCAGCAGCTTCAGCGCCCGCGGAGAAATCTCCATGGCTGGAGGATCATTATGCCTGCAGCTGCGGCAGAGCACCCCGCCGAGACGGGGACTTATTCTGAGTTCTTCATCAGGTTTGTCCAACCCGCATACGACACAGGCATCCAGTTCCGGACCATATCCGGCCGCCTGCAGTATTTTCATCTCAAAAACATTTATAATGACGCCGGGTTCCTTGCCGTCCTCAAGTGCATTCAAGCAGGCGGAAAGCTGGCGGAACCAAAAGCTTCCCGTCTCCTCATCATGCAGCACACGGTCAAGCAGCTCGCAGGCATATGAAGCATATGCCGCTTTGAACAAATCCCCGCGCAGCGGATGGTGAGACTGTGTAATTTCCCCGGCATTTAATGTACCCAGTCCCCCGTTGTTGCGGAAAAACACAAATTCCCCTACAGTGAACAGCTGGATCAGGGCAGCATGGCGGCTTTTGACCTTCTTGGCGCCGCGCACCAGAACGCCTACTTTGCCGGCGTTCTCGGTGCAAAGCGTAATAATCGCGTTCCCCTCGCCGTAGTCCATGCTGCGGATGACGATCCCTTCCACCCTGTGTAGCATGCCTCTTCCCCCAACCATTCGGCAAGCAACCAGTCCTTATTGCGCTTCTTCATCAAGGGCCTTCTCTTCCTCTGCAAGCAGCAGTCCGCCTTCATCCAGCGGATCTCCGGCTTCCCTGTACAGCAGATAAGCATCGACATCTCCAGTCATTGCAAAATACTTCCACGAAAAGTCTCGCATTCGTATTCATCCTTTCTTCGGAAACACGATGTCTCTTCAGAAATAGGATGTGCGATGTACCAGGTTCTATCCTTGCAATTCCTGCCAAGAAGCTGCGGAGCCCAAGATTAAAGGTCTTTATGGAAGCCCAAATCCCGCAGTACGCGGTCCTGATTGCGCCAGTCTTTTTTCACTTTTACCCATAGCTCCAGAAAAATCTTCGATCCCAGCAGGTTCTCGATATCCGTACGGGCGCGCCGGCCCACTTCTTTCAGCAGCGCACCCTGCTTGCCGATAATGATCCCCTTCTGGGAATCGCGCTCCACAAAAATAACGGCGGAAATATGCACAACTCCATTGGGTTCTACACTCATATCCTCGATGGCCACCGCGATGGAATGCGGTACCTCTTCGCGGGTCATATGGAGAATCTTCTCACGGATCAGCTCCGCGCAGACGAACTGCTCCGGATGATCGGTAATCTGATCGTCGGGATAATACTGCGGACCTTCCGGCAAATATTTCGCCACCTGATCCAGCAGGGTATTCACATTGTTACCCAGCTTGGCGGAGATCGGCACGATTTCGGCAAACTCATGCAGCTTGTTGTACTGTGTAATCAGCGGCAGCAGCACTTCCGGCTCAATCTTGTCAATTTTGTTCATCACCAGAATAACCGGTGTCTTGATACTGTGTAATTGCTCGGCGATAAAGCGGTCGCCGCCGCCGAGTCCTTCGGATGCGTCCACCAGAAACAGCACGGCCTCCACTTCATGCAGCGTGCTCATCGCCGTCTGGTTCATGTAGTCACCCAGCTTAGATTGTCTTTTATGGATACCCGGTGTGTCCAGAAATACGATCTGCGAGTTGTTGGCAGTGTAAACCCCGTGGATTTTGTTTCTGGTTGTCTGCGGCTTGTCCGACATGATGGCAATTTTTTGGCCAATCACCTGGTTCATGAGTGTCGATTTGCCTACGTTCGGTCTGCCGATAATGGCGACAAACCCTGATTTGAATTTCAATATAATCTTCCTTCCTTGACATAACTTCAAATTCATAAAGTTTCTTGTTAAAACCTTTTCGATCCCGGTAAATCCCCCTTAGCCAAGAGGGACCCCAAGGGCCCCTGCCCTCTGGACACCCGGAATGGGATGGCACAGTTAGGTTCGACGCTTGGGTGAGACGGATGGTGCTTAGAGCGCTTTCGTTCCCTGCGGGAACACACTTGGCTGGCTGAACGGGAAACTTGGCCGGCTGAGCGGGAAAGCTAGTCAACTGTTTGTACCACGCGGAGCGGATAAATTAGTTAGCTGCATATGCGGCAGTGCAGCGGTAAAGCTGCTTGTCGGCGATGGAACAGATAACTCTTACTTCTAGGTCTTTTTGGACAATCCTTCGGTTTATGCAGTTTAATTGTATTTTGTACAGTTAAATACCTTTGAATCGTTACCTCTATGATTTTAGCTGCATTATGTACAATTAAATTTGGCAAAAACCGCTGCTTGGAGCCATTATGCTGATTTTAGTTGCAGGTTATACAACTAAACACATATCTTGCAAAAAACAGGTTAGTTTAGCTGTACAAAATACAACTAAACTAGGCAAGCGTAACGGGAAAGGCAAAATGACCTTCCGCCACACATTTGTTCTGCAATAGCCGGAAACGTCAACCCTCCCGCTCTGCCATCTTCCCAAGTTAATAACGCTGTAAACAGGGTTACACCTATCAAATATCTACTCAGGAGCTTGCCCCTGCTCCAAATCATCCGGTCCGAAAGCACCCGGGAGCAGCTCACGCACGGTAGTCTCCACGATGTCGCCTTTCATGTTCCCGAGGATGACCTTCATGTCGGGACCGCATAGCTCCACCATCACCTGCCGGCAGACACCGCAGGGCGATACGGGGCCATCGGTATCGGCAACAACCGCGATAGCCTGAAAGCTGCGGGCTTTATGGCCGTCCGCGATGGCGCGGAACATTGCAGTCCGCTCCGCACAGTTGGTCGGACCGTAAGCAGCATTTTCAATATTGCAGCCATGATGGACATGACCGTCCTGATCCAGCAGCGCAGCACCGACGCCAAAGCGGGAATAAGGTATATAAGCACTCATTCGTGCCTTTATCGCTTCTTGAAGAAGTAGCGCAGAATCCATAGTGATCCTCCTAAAAGTTTTGTAAGCATAGACTTCATCGAGTTACTTCGGAAAAAACTTACTTCGAAAGCTAACCCTAAGTTTTGTAAGCATAGACTACATTAAGTTGATTTGGGCAAACCGTTTCCCCTACACACCATTAAAATTGTTCAACATACAGGATTCTTACTGCGAGAAGTATGAATCTAACCAAAGATGGCGGAGCGCAAAACGCCGATCCGCCTCTCCCCGAGCTCAAGTTGTAAACTGATTATGACATAAGTCCAGTGATCCAGTCCATTACCGGGTGATAAAAAACATAGATTCCCGTAATCACAGCAAACACCGCCGTAAGCAGCACAGCACCTGCGGCGGTATCTTTGGCAGTCTTGGCCAGGGGATGAATCTCCGGTGAGACCAGATCAACCGTCGCTTCAATAGCCGTATTCAGCAGCTCAGCGGTCAAAACGAGCGTAATTGCCAGCAGCAACAACATCCAGCTTGCTGCAGGAAGTCTGAATACGGCGGCAGCGGCAAGCACAAGAACAGCCAAGCCGCTATGTACCTTCATATTCAGTTCGGATTTGAACGCTCCCGCAATGCCCTGAGCTGCAAATCGAAACGAATGCCAGAACTTTTTGTGGCCTACCGCCGTATTTTTGACCATTAGCGTGTTAACCCGACCTGAGCCAGCACATGCTCCTGCTTGGACATCATTTCGGCCTCAGAAGCAGCATCCTGATGATCGTAGCCCAGCAGATGCAAAAATCCGTGCACAAACAGGAAACCCAGCTCACGCTCCAGGGAATGGCCATATTCCAAAGCCTGCTCCTGCGCCCGGGTGACAGAGATAATGATATCCCCCAGCACATTCGGCACATCTTCTAGCTCTTCATTCTCATCTTGTCCGTATATAATTTCCAGCTCATCTTCGCTGGTTTCGTTCATGGCAAAGGAAAGCACGTCCGTCGGACGGTCAATTCCCCGGTATTCCAGATTGAGCTCATGAATCCGTTCATTGTTGACGAAGGTAAGGTCCACCTCGCCGCCCTCAATGCCTTCGGCTTCACCCGCTTTTTGCAGAATGCGCTCCAGCAGAGATATTAGCTCGTCATTAATCTCGTGTTCTTCCTGTTCATTGTTCCAAACGATTGCAAGACTCATGTATTTACGGCTCCTTCCTCTTTTTTAGGTTTCTTCACTTCCTCCGGATATTCGATCCGGGAATGAAAAATCCCCATAACCGTTTCTTTCAATGTCCGCGCGATAATATCCAATTCCTTTATCGTAAGATCACATTCATCGAATTGATGGTCATCCAGCCGGCTTTTGATAATCTTCTCGATCATCGTCTCCACCTGCACAACCGTCGGCTTGCGAAGTGAACGGACAGCAGCCTCCACACTGTCGGCGATTCCGACAACTGCAGATTCCTTCGACTGCGCCTTCGGCCCAGGGTAACGGAAATCCTCTTCCGTGAAATCAGGCTCCACACCCTTCTCTTCGGCCAGCTTCAATGCTTTATGATAAAAATAGTGCAGAAATGTCGTGCCGTGATGCTGTTCAGCAATGTCACGGATCGGTTTGGGCAGCTTGTACTCCTTCTGCATTTCCACCCCGTCGCGGGCGTGGGCCACGATGATTGATTTGCTCAGCTTCGGTTCAATCGAATCATGCGGATTCTCCATGTTGTTCTGGTTCTCGATAAAATAAAACGGCCGCTTCGTCTTGCCGATATCATGATAATAAGAGCCTACGCGGCAGAGCAGCCCGTCCGCCCCGATCGCCTCCGCCGCAGCTTCTGACAGATTGCCGACCATTACACTGTGATGATAGGTTCCGGGCGTTTCTGTAAGCAGCTTGCGCAGCAAAGGATGATTCGGATTCGACAGCTCTACCAGCTTGAGTGCCGATAGAATGCCAAAGGTAGCCTCAAAGAAAGGCATCAGGCCGATTACCAGCACTGCGGTCAGCAGACCGCTGGCAAAGGCAAAGCCGATAGCATACAGTGTCTGCGTCTGATTCCAGTCTCCGCCGCTCAGGAGCGTCAGCATAAACACAGCCACACAACCGAACAGAGACACCATGATTCCGCCTTTCAGCAGCGTTGACCGCTGCCCGGCGCGGTGGGTGGCGAAAATTGCCACATAGCAAACGATAAGCGCAAAGAATCCGAAGTTGAAATCGAACACCGTATTCTGCTGCACATTCAATATAATACTGGAAAGAATACTGAACAGGATGGAACAGAAATAAGCCAGCGTCATATCCAGCAGCATTGCGATCAGCATAGCGCCAATGGCTACCGGAGCCAGGAACCCGACATAAGACCGGACATCCGTCTGTAAAAACGCGGCAAGCCGCATCGAGATGATCGTAATAATAAACACAAGCACCAGCATAAGCAGCTGGGAATTATTGTACTTGAAGCCGGAGGTCCCCCCGGTATAACGGATGAACATCAGCAGACCGGCGGAGAGCATAGCTGACAGCAGGAACAGGCCCAACTGCGGCCAATAATTGACCTCATTGCTCAGCAGGCCGCTCTCATCCAGCAGTGCGTACAGCTCGGGTGTAATATACTCCCCTTTAGCAACAAGCACATCCCCCTGCTCAATGAACACATCCGGCGTGTTCTCGCGGGCCTGCACCTTAGCTTCCTTGGTAGCTTCCTCATCGTAGAACTTATTGCTCGTGATCACCAGCCGTACCAGCTCCTGCACCACCTCACGGGCTGTGCGCTGGCTTAGCGAGCTGACGCTGACCTGCTCCGCTACCTTCGCGCGCGCAGTCTGGGCATCCACAATCTGGTCGTTCATCAGCTTGGTGACAATATCCCGGGCAACCGGCTTCATCTCGATGATGTCCTGAGAGGTCAGCCGCGGAATTTTGATGTAAGTCTCCTCCGGGATGACATAGGTCTGTTCTTTGATGACGGACTGCATCTCATCGAGCAGTGTGGTGGAATACGTGCCGGAGTTACGGCTCGAATTCACAAAGTTCACGATAAAATCATTGGCCCGCTGCGGGATTACATCCTTGTAAATGCCGGCCTTCTCACTTTGTGAAATCAGATCATCCTGATTGAGCCGGTCAATCCGGTCTATCAGCAAGGTTACCAGATTATCGAGCCTCATCGGAATAATCTCATACCTGTTCTGCACGGTCTCAGCGGCGGCTTCCTGAGCCTTCAGCGTAGCCTTGCTGTCGAGTATTTGCTTCGGCGCAGTAATTTCCTTGGCACTTTTGGTGTTCTCTTTAATGTCATAGCGTTTAGGCAGCAAATCAGGTGAGAGACTGAAGTAGAAAACAATCCCCAATAACAGGAAAAGAGCATAGCGCGTCGCCGCGCTATACTTCCAGCCGTTGTTGCTATATACAAATCCGCTTAATTTCGATGGTTGCTTTGAGGCCATGGAGACAGTCCCCTTTGTTAGTCCTGGTTTTCGGCAGAGCGGTCATAGGCGACGATAATTTTTTGCACCAGGGAATGCCGTACGACATCCTGTTCCGCAAAATAAACAAACCCAAGCTCCTCGATGCCTGACAGAATCGCCTTCGCTTCGATCAACCCGGATTTTTTGCCGCGCGGCAGGTCAATCTGGGTAACGTCACCCGTAATAACCATCTTGGAGCCAAAGCCAAGCCGGGTAAGGAACATTTTCATCTGTTCAGGAGTCGTATTCTGGGCTTCATCCAGAATGATAAAAGAATCATCCAGCGTGCGTCCGCGCATATACGCGAGCGGTGCAATTTCGATCAATCCCCGTTCCAGTGCCTTGGCAACCTGATCGGGGCCCATAACGTCGTATAAGGCGTCGTAGAGCGGACGGAGATATGGGTCAACCTTTTCCTGCAAATCGCCGGGAAGGAAGCCCAGGCTTTCTCCTGCTTCAACTGCAGGACGTGTAAGGACGATGCGCTTCACGGAACCTTCCTTCAGCGCGGTGACGGCAAGCACAACGGCGAGATAGGTTTTTCCTGTTCCCGCAGGTCCGATGCCAAAGACGACATCGCGTTTCTTGATCGAAGTCACATAGTGCTTCTGGCCAATCGTTTTGACACGGATCGGCTTGCCGCGGAAGGTTGTCGTAATTTCACCTTTGAACAAATCAAGCAGTTGGTCGGCGCGGAAATCCTTTGCCAGCTCCACCGCATACTGCACATCACGTTCACTAAGTATGTAACCGCTGCGGATCAGAGACAGCAGCACATTGAACAGCTGTCCCAGCATGTCCACTTCCCGCTCGGCCCCGCGTATTGTAACCTCAGCTTCACGCGAGTCGATAACCGCCGGTATTTCACTCTCGATAATTTTCAGAAAACCATCCTGCGGGCCGAACAGGGATTGCGCTTCTCCCGCATTTTGCAAAGATATACGAATGCTTGCAGTCTGTTCTGACAAGTAGCCTCATTCTCCTCGGTTGTTTACTATCGGAAGTTCTTCCGTGATTCTCTCTTCCACTTCAAACATCACTTTCATATAAACTTTACCATTCTCTTTCTTCTCATGCAAAATTTTTTGACTTTTAATAACGCTGTCAGTGCCGTAACGGGCCAAAATATCATTAGTTGCCCGAGTAATCCCTTCCTGCCGGGCAGCCTCCGGAGTTTTGGTGCCGGAAGTATACTTGACCTCCATTTCCTTCTCAGTCATCAGTCCAAGCGGCACCTGCAAAGAACGCCAGGACAGCAGATCATGCTCTGTAAGCGTCCGTGATTTCTCAAATCCGGATTTCCCGTAGCCCCAAAGTTGAACCGCCCAATTGCCGATCACCAGATATGTGCGGTCTTTCCGGTCCCCTGTATATGAACTGCCGGTTGTTTTGAGCGGCACCTCAATGTTGTATTCATGCCATACTAGACCCTTTACCTCGCCTTTGGCAACCACCGTCTGCATATTGTTTTCATCACCCAGGGTGCCGGAGATCAGAATATCCCCTTTCTTGACCCGCGAATTGCGCGCTACAACCGGTCTGCCCTGCTCGGCGTAGATCTCGGTAACCACCGCATCGGTTCTGCTGATCAGATGGCGCTGGCTGAGCAGCGGCTTGTTCTCAGGCTTGTCAGCCTCGACAACCTGGATAGTAATGCTCGTCCCCGTCCGCTGCACCCCTACCCAGGAAAGTCCCGGCATCCTCGAGGTCATCTCCCTGGAGAGCTTGTCCGGCTCCTCCATACGCCAAATCCACTGGAATGGATAGATGCCTTCTTGACGCGCAGCGTCCAGAATATCTTCGGAGGCAATGAATTGATTCCCTTCGACTTTGATGCTCCACACCATTGAAGAAAGCAGCAGAAGGCCAATGCCAAACAGCAATAAACCGGCAGCAAAAAACTTCCGTTTCCACAGCCGCGCGAGCCGGAAGGGCAAGCCATTCCTGCCTGTCACATGCATGCGGCAGCCTGTCTTTTTTAACAGCGGCCGAAGGATAAAAAAGTCATTCAGCAGCAGGTTCAGGGAAGCGCCATCCCCCGCAGGCCTCACATCCCATATGAGGATGCCTTGTTCGTTCACTGCATTGATAAACCTTTCCACCTGCGGTCCCGTCACATGCAGTGTAACGAACCCCCGCAGGGATGCCAGAGGCGGTTCTTTCATGGTTTCTCCTCGCTTCCCTTATATCTGATCTCCCCGATTAAACCCTCTACAGCCAGTTCCTGGCCCAGAATATTCCGGATCACTAATCCCTCGCCGGAAATCTCCAGATATCCATTGACTAACGCAAGCTTAAGCTGCCCGGAGGAAAAATGCAGCACGCCGCGATGGTTCTCAATATACAGCTCCTTATTGCCGATCAGGGTGATTCGGGGCATCTCCTGCAGCACATCCTGCGGAAGATCCAATACCCCGTTTGTCCATCCCCGCAGCCTGCGGCCGATACGGGTCATATGTAGACTTCTCCCCCTTCCTGCCTTCTGTACACCTTATGCGGCAATGCTGATTTTTATGAGAAGAACTCACCCTGCCTACTGTAATTTCAATTTCAGCATAGAATTTGGCTTACCCGCTCCAGTCCGTATTTTTGAAATTGGTTGAAAATACAATCCAAAATGAAAATCTCAAAATATAATAATCTATCTAACAGGAAAGGAGGAATTTACTATGGCAGTCTTCACCAGCACAACGGGTCCGATTCTGAACGGCTCGGAGACAGGAGTCCGGGCTCAATTTGTCCGGCTGCTTATCAGCAATGACGCAGTTACCGATTTCGCATCGATCGAAATAAGTGTGTTTGCAATTGATGATAACTCTGTCAATACACCCAAAGTACCGCTCGCCCGTCAAGCATTTTCGCTGAATCCAAGCTCGGTAACGAATAGGACAATCCCGGTCAGCGGATTTCCGGTTTACGAAGTACAGCTCTCGGTAACTACGCCTAACCCTGATATTGAAGTAGTCGTTACCACCGTAGGCGTGGACGCAGGCGGCAAAATTGTGGACAACCAGCAGTATCTCTACACTCAACTGACCACAATTCCCGCTCTGACTCCGTAATAGCATATCTTCCCCGCAACACCAAGAAGGACTTCATAAAAAAAGCGGCAATCAGCACCGGTGGAATACCGGCGGCTGATTGCCGCTTAATACTTCATAGCTATACTCAACGCCGCGAAGAATGCGGTTTGCGTGAACGGGGAGGAGCAAGGATTTCAGCCCATACCAGACCGTTCCGCAGCGATTCACGATTATCTGCCAAACCATGACGGGCAGCAGATCGCGCGGAGACAGTACCGCTCTTACCAGTAGTCCCTGCGTCCCATGCCTCTGAAGCGTCTGCCACGCCGTCAAACGACGCCTGCAGGCGTTCCAGCTCCCGCTGCATCCGTTCTGTACGCGCCTGTACGCTGTCTTCTCCCGATTGCTCAAGAGACATTCCTTCACCTGTATCATAGTCAGGAGAAGGCCGCTCAGGAGACTCCTTCCAGACAGGAGAAGAATCATACTCACGCTCTTCATAGGACACGGAAGGCTGGCCCGGATAGGAAGACTCGCCTGGAACAGGAAACCCGCTGCCCTGACGGGCCGGGCTTTCATCCTCAGGGTTCCGTTCCTGCTGCCGGGCACGGCGGAGAGGACTAGCGTCCCCCCCGCCGCCAAAAGTCGGCATACCTCCGCGCGGAGCATTTTTCTGTTTATTCTTCCCCGCTTTGTTCATGTTGGAAAAGATCGCAATCACAATGACTACGGCGATATAAATCAAACTGCTCATGGGATCTCACATCCCCTTATTTATTGGTCGGACGGCTTGAATCATCGCCATCATTTAATTTGCCGAGCGAGCCGCGCATTTGCGTATCGGCTTCAATGTTTTTGAGGTTCATGTAATCCATGACCCCGAGTTGACCGGCACGCAGCGCTTCAGCCATAGCCAGCGGCACCTGGGATTCAGCTTCGACGACCAGCGCCTTCATCTCAACGACGCGGGCTTTCATTTCCTGCTCATGGGCAACAGCCATCGCTCTGCGTTCCTCCGCCTTGGCCTGTGCAATTCTTTTATCAGCTTCAGCCTGCTCAGTTTGCAAATAGGCTCCGATATTCTTGCCAACGTCGATATCTGCAATATCAATGGACAAAATTTCAAAGGCCGTACCTGAATCCAAACCCTTGGACAAAACTGTACGCGAGATTGAATCCGGATTCTCCAGCACATCCTTATGGGAGTCACTTGAACCTACTGTTGTTACAATCCCCTCGCCAACACGGGCGATAATCGTTTCTTCGCCGGCACCGCCGACGAGACGGTCGATATTCGCCCGTACGGTCACTCTCGCCTTAACCTTAACCTCGATACCGTTCTTGGCGACAGCAGCGACAATCGGCGTCTCAATGACACGCGGATTAACACTCATCTGTACGGCCAGCAGTACGTCGCGGCCGGCAAGATCAATGGCTGCGGCGCGTGTGAATTCAAGCGGAATATCCGCCCGCTGGGCGGCGATCAAGGCATTGACAACCCGGTCGACGTTACCGCCGGCCAAGTAATGGCTTTCCAGTTGATTGATATTCAGGCCAAGCCCTGCTTTGGTGGCCTTAATGAGCGGATTAACGATCCGGCTCGGAGTAACCCGGCGGAGTCTCATGGCCACCAGGGTAATAATGCTGATTCTTACGCCGGATGCCCATGCGGAAACCCACAGCATCACCGGGAAGAAACTGAAGAACACGCTCAGTACGATGATCACAACAACTGCGATCAGCAAAATTGGAATTAAAGACGCTTCGCCCATACTTTTTGTCAACCTCCGTTACATTTTTAAAATTCATAAACATACTGGCTGCAGGCTCCGCTTATTTCTCGGATTCCTTCACAACCACACGGCCTCCCTCGACCTTCACCACGGAAACTGGAACCCCCGAACTGATGAAGCTCCCTTCGGTTACCACATCCACACGTTCATTGCCGACCAAGGCCGTTCCGGCCGGACGAAGCGGTGTAATGCTGACGCCCGAGGCACCAATCAGACTCAATTTCTCCAGCACCGGAACAAATCCCTGCTCTTTGGTTAGACTGTCGCGCAGAATAAACCGGTTCCAGATGCCCCGTTCCTTGAAGACCACAGCTACGATGGCGATAACTACTGTGGCTGCCGCAAAGGCTATTCCCAGATTAAAAAATGCATGCTCTAAGCTGAAAGCAGCCCGAACGACGCCTGCCACAAGGCTTACAGAGCCCAGCAAACCCAGAATCCCGAAGCTTGGGACAAACAGCTCCAGCACAAGCATGACAAGTCCCAGAATGAACAACAGCCAGGTCTCCGCTCCAGCGAAGCCCGCCACATAGTTGCCAAAGAAATAAAGGGCAAATGCGAGCGTCCCGATAATTCCCGGAGCGCCAAAGCCCGGCACCAGCAGCTCAATGACAATTCCGGCGATGCCGATGAAGAGTAGTATCGTCATAATAATCGGATTTGTCAGAAAATGCGACATTTTTTCTGCTCCGGTATGTTCCACGCGAAAAATGTCGTCTGTGGAATAACCTAACAAAGTGATGGCCTCTTCCGGCGTATCGGCAAGATAATCGGCATATCCGGCTTTCACCGCTTCATTGCTGGTCAAGGCAATTATTTGGCCTTGCGCTTTGTTCACCCCGAGTTCAGGCTTGTTCACGACAAGGTTCACATCCATCATTCCTGCAGCAATCTCCGGATCACGCCCGTTCAGTGAAGCGGCGCCAACCATCTTGGATTTCCAGTAGGATACCATCTTTGCGTCGTCCACGCTTTTTCCGTTCATATCCACCAGCGATGCAGCTCCGATCATACTTCCGGGCTTCATAATAATTGAGTTGGCGTTTAGGGCAATATAACTGCCGGCAGATGCAGCATCTCCTTTAATATAAGCAGCTGTAGGAATTTCACTGTCCCTGACCATCTGCCCGATTTGTTCCGCAGAGTCGACAAGTCCCCCTGGTGTATCAATCTCCAATACAATCAGAACCGCCCCGTATTTTGCCGCCTCCTCAAATCCCCGCTCCAAAAAGCTTTGCAGTCCGCGTTCAATCTCCTGGTCAACCGGAATAATGAACACCGGCCCGCCCTTCGGCTTTTCCGCAGCCGTTCCTCCTGCAGCCGAAGAGGTCCCCTCTGCTTGCGTGTAAGCTGCAAACGGCGTCAAGAGCATCAGCAGCAGGACGGTGACTATGCCCGAAAAGGCAATTTTACGGATTTTTTTCACTTGTAAACCTCCTTTCTCTAAAAATAACTTCAGCACATAATCCTTAGTACGCCATTCCCTGAAATATGTTTCAAACAATCGTCGGGTCGGATCAGGAACACATTACCGAAAACAGGGCGGAGCAACAAAAAAAGGGAGGAAGTAAGCTGCGCTTTACTTTCTCCCTTCATTTTATCCACCGACAATGAAAAACACCCCTTTATTCAAGGGGTGCTAGCGTTATATTATTGCAGAAATTGCAGAACCGCCTGGTTCACGAGTTTACCATCGGCGCGACCTTTGACCTTAGGCATCAGTGCGCTCATGACCTTACCCATTTCACTTTTCGAAGAAGCACCGGTTTCCTGGATGGTCTGCTGTACAATCACTTTAATTTCTTCTTCGGAAAGCTGCTCGGGAAGATACTTAATGATAATCTCGATTTCTGCCTTCGTACTCGCGGCAAGCTCGTCGCGACCCGCTGATTCAAATTCTTGGAGGGCATCTTTGCGCTGTTTGATTTCACGACTAAGGATATCAAGCACTTCGTTGTCGTCTAATGTTCTCTTCAAATCTATTTCAAGATACTTTATTGTAGAACGAACCATTCGAATGGTGGAGAGTGTGAACTTGTCCTTACTCTTCATCGCTTGCTTCATATCTTCGTTTAATCGTTCGCTAAGATTCATGCGTGGGTAATCCTCCTAAAACTTTCTCTTACGAGCAGCCTCAGACTTCTTCTTGCGCTTTACGCTTGGCTTCTCATAATGCTTACGTTTCTTCACCTCAGCCAAGACACCATCTTTAGCGATGGAACGTTTAAAGCGACGAAGTGCAGCATCAATTGTCTCGTTTTTACGAACTTTCGTTTCAGACACCAGTTTTCCCTCCCTCCGACCAGACCGTCCAAGAGCATAACACGGTTCATCATATTTCATTATAGGTCAAACCGAAATAAGGTGTCAACCTTCGTGTTATTCTTTTTTTAGGCAGGTTATCAGAATTTGAAATATCTGCTAAGCATGTGATGCGGAATTGCCGACAAGTGCGCCCAGTTTGGCACCGCCAAGCAAATGATAATGAAGATGAGGCACGGCTTGTCCGCTGTCCGGACCGCAATTGTTGATCAGACGGTAGCCTGTCTCCGCAATTCCGAGCTGAATAGCAATTTGCTGCGCTACAGCGTGAATCTCACCGATCAGAGGCAGATCTTCAGCCGTAACATCATTCATCGACGCGATGAACTTCTTAGGGATAATCAGCACATGCACCGGTGCGGCAGGCTCAATATCGTAGAATGCCAGTATCCGCTCGTTCTCGAACACTTTTTTGGAAGGGATTGAGCCTTCAATAATCTTGCTAAAGACAGTTTCCATACAACGCTTCCTCCTAAAAGTTTGTGGAGCGATACTTCCGTAGTAATTCTCAGACCGGCCTTCTTCGCCACAATTTGTTTTTATGTTCTCTAATCATACAGGATAATCATGGATTACGAAAGCGGCACAACAATAATACAACGCGGGGAAGCCGGAAAAAGATCATATCATCAGTTAAATGAAATGAATACACACGCAAGCAAGAGGATAGCTCGAACAAGGATTGGGACATTGCTTAGTGGAAATGTGCTAGGGATAATACAGAACTCTGCTTATCGCCATGGCTGTATTATAGACAGTGTTAGCTGCTGGCAAACAGGGAGGCATTGTTTTATTTATTTCGCTTGTGGCCAACCCCGGAGGTATCTATCTGCCCAGTCATATATATTTATGTGGAGCTTTATATCCCGCTTATCTGTATCAGATACAGGAAAAGTGTATTCTGTTTGTCCAAATCTTCCGCATCCAACATTCAGGGTGATCATCATACAAAGTAATCGTTGTCAAAAAGGCACTGCTGAGGTGCTGCTCTATGTGTAGTTGCGGGTTCGGTACAGGGGAACAAGGTAATGATAGCTTAATCTAATCGCATATCTGACAGGGATCTCGAACTTCGGGAGCCATCAGACTCCTAAAAAAAGCAAAAAAAAAGAAACACCCTACCAGCTTAAAAAGCTGATTCGGCGGCGGGCGTATGAAAAGGAGGATTTCCCGGTCATACGTCCGCCGAGGTGTTTCAAAATGATGTCGGCTTAGCTGTATTATAACAGGGGGTTGAAAGTGTATCTGTGACTGTCATCACACCTTCAACCCGCTTTCACATTTTCTCCAAAAGAATACGCGAACCGCCCCCGCCCTGCTCTGCAGGCACTACTATCAGCTTGCGCGGCAGTCGCGCCCGGAGCTCAGGAACGTGGCTGATGATCCCGACGGACAGCTGGTCATTATGCAATCTTTCGAGTGAGGTAATGACGGTATCCAGCAAATCCGGATCAAGAGTACCAAAGCCCTCATCAAGGAAAAAGAATTGCAGCGGATACTGACCCCGCAGCTGAATCTGTGCCGATAAGGCCAACGCCAGTGAGAGGGAGGTCAGGAAGGTTTCTCCGCCAGATAGCGTCGAGACCGGACGTCTGACTCCTCCATTGCCATCATCGCGGATAACAAAGCCGCCTCCAGAGTCAACCTCCAGTGCGTAACGCTGCTTGCTCAGGAACCGCAGCCGCTGTGAAGCAGCCTGGCACACCTGCATCAGCTGTTCTTCGGCGATATATTCCACAAAGGCATTGCCGCGCAGCACAGCCTGCAGCTTGGACAGCCGGTCCTGCTGCGCCGCATGCTCCTTACGCTGACCTTCGAGCTCCATCCAGCGGATATGGCGATGTTGCAGATCCTCAAGATCACGGTCTGCGCGCGCACGGCTCTGCAGCGAGCGTTCATCGTCTTCCTTGCATGTCTGCAGGGCAGACTGGCTCTCCTGCCATTCCTCAGTGCTTAAGGAGGCTCCGGACAGCTTCTCTTCGATGCTCCGCAGTTGCAGCGTCACTTCCGCTTCTTCCTCCCGGTGAGCCCGAATACGGGCAGCGGCTCCGCTGCGTTCTTCCGGCATGAGCGCCGCCCCTTCAACCTCAGAGGCGGAAGCAAACGGAGAAGAGTTCAGGCTCTCCTCCCAGTGGGCCGCGGCCGCAGCGCTATGCTCACACGCTGATTCCGCCGCCTGGCGGGCAATGGCCGCCTCCTTCACCTCGTGCTGCGCCTTGTCCGCTGCCTGCCGGTGCCTTTGTTTATTATTGTCCAGTGCCGCCTGCAGCTCCTGAAGACGCCGCTCGCATTCCTCCAGCAAGGCGGCGGCGGAACGGCCCCCTGTCCACTGGAGCAAACGCTGCTCCTTCTCGCGCTCGAGTGCTTCTTTGCCTTCCAGTTGGGCATTCCATTGAGCAAGCTCTTTATCCAGCCCGGCAATCTCTTCCTGCAGAACTTGTACAGCATTGCCCTTCTCCTCAAGAAACTTCACGCTGATGTCGAGCCGGCCTCTGATTTCCTCGGCCTGTTCGTCCTTTGCCAGCATCCCGCGATAGGCATTCTCAGCCTCATCCGCAGCCAGTTCAGGGAACAGCCGCGCCCATTCCTGGCGCAAGGTGCTCAACCGGGCGGCAAGCTCGCCAGCCTTGGCGGCAAGCCCTTCCACCCAGGCCGTCTCGGCAGTGGCCGCAGCCGCTTCCTGGTGGCACAGCTGCTGCTGTTCCTGCATCCCCCGCTGCCATTCCGCTGCTCCCCGGCGCAGCTCGCCGGAGCGTGCTTTCAGGGCTACATGCTGCGCCTCCAGCCCGGATAAGGACATTTCATCCGGAATGATCCCGGCGGAAGCTGAATGCATAGAGGCATCCGTGCCGTCCTGCTCCAGTCCTGCAGCCGCAGGTGTTTTCAGAGCGTCGCCTATAACTCCTTCACCATAAATCTGTTCCAGCCATGCACCATCCTGCTCCAGCAGGCTGCGGAACAGATGGCGGGCTTCCAGCGCGCGCCGTTCAAGCGCACGGATATGCTGGAGCTGGGTTTCCAGCCCTTCCCGCCCGCCGTTGTCCTGGGACAACGCAGGCAAGGGATGATGCTCGCTGCCGCAGACCGGGCAAGGCTGCCCGTCCTGCAGCTCACGGGCTAGGGTAAGCGAGAGCCTGTGCAGCTCCTGCTCCTTCAACGCCGACTCCAGCGTGCCGCCGTGCAGCTCCAGGCGCTCGGCAGCATTTCTTGCCGCGGCTTCCGCAGCCCGCAGCTCCTCCTGGTGCAGCGCAGCCGCAGCAATGTGCTCCCCGCGGGCTGCGGCCAGCGACTGCCGCCGGGCTTCGGCTGCGGCCAGCCGCGCCTCTGCCGCCGCGAGCACCGCCGCGCGCTCGCGGCGCTCCCGCTCCGCCGTCTCCCACTGGGACTCGGCGGAGCGCAGTTCCTGCAGTCTCTGCATCGCTTCCTGCAGAGACTGCCGCTCCTGGGAGCGGACCGCAAGCGGCTGCAGGCTTTGCTGCAGCTCCTGCTGGCGCTTTTGGCCCTTGGCCAAAAGCTCACGCTCCCGGGCCATGCTCTCCCGCCGGGCAGCCAGCCCGCGGGAGGCCTCGCCTTGGCGCGCCTGCACCGCAGCGCGCTCGCGCCGCAGTTCGCTGAGCTCGGCTTCGAGCTCCAGCGCGCGGCGGTAGGTATCGGCCCCCTGCCGGAGGGCCGGCTCCTCCGCGGCCAGCGCAGCCTGCGCCGCAGCCTCGGCCGCAGCAAGCCCCGCCGCCTCATGCTCGGCGGCGGTTGCCAAGGTCTCCCGGCTCTCGGCAACAGCGAGCCGGCTCCGCCAGGCGTCCTCGGCGCTTCGCCACGCCTTCAGCACAGGCAGCCGCTTCTCGGCTTCGTCAGCCTTGACAAGCTTTTGCTCCAGCAGGAGGACGTTCTCCTCCTGCAACAGCAATTCCTGCCGCCGCCGCTCACGGCGGATACGGTCCTCCTGCAGCTCGCGGATCTTCGCGAAGCGCTCGGCAAGCTGCATAGCCGCCTCCAGCTTCTTGCGGCATTCCTCCGCATGGCGGACCGCTTCCTGCAGCCGCTCCGCTGCGGCCTCTACATCCGCCTTCCCTGCACTGCCAAGGCCCTGCTGCTCCGCTTCAAGCGCCCGCAGCGCCGCCTCGTTCTCCTTGACCCGGCGGCTGAGCTTGAGGGCCAACTGGTCGCCGTACTGCTCCAGGTGAAAGAGCCGTTGAAGCATTTGCCTGCGGTCCACACCCCGCAGCGACAGGAACTCGGCAAATTTGCCTTGCGGCAGAACCACCGCACGGGTGAAATCATCCATTTTCAGCCCGATATGCTCTTCTACACAGCGGGTAACATCCGCCAGCTTGTCAGCCATAACCTGGTCTCCGTCTTCCGTGACCTCGATGAACCGGCTGATTGTATTGCTGATGGACTGCTCCCCGGTCCGTTTGAATTTCCGCTCCACCCGGTAACGCCGGACACCGGCGGAGGAAGTGAGCTCGAAGGTGAAAGCTACACTGAGCTGATCCTCGGAATGGTTCATAATTCCCTGCGTTCCGTTCACTGCCCGTTCCACCTTGCCGTACATCGCTAATGTAATAGCGTCCAGCAGACTGGATTTCCCGCTGCCGGTCGGTCCGAAGATCCCGAACAGCCCGGTTTCTGTCAGACTCGCAAAATCAATCTCCTGCTGCTCCCGATAGCTTTGCAGCCCGGATACTTTTAATAGAATCGGCTTCACCTAGTTCTCCTCCCCTTCCTCCGGCTGGCGCCGTTCTTCTTCCGTCAGTTCAAGGAACAGCTCAATCAGGCTGTCCTCCGGCTCCGCACCGCCGGTCTGCCGCTGGTAGAACTTGCGGAACAGCTCCTGGACCGGCATCCGTGAACGGGAGGTTTCCTCCAGCTCATGCTCCATCTGCGGATAAATCGGGCGGATATGTATAATCCCTTCCCGTGATTTGCGGAGCCGCTGAATATCATTCATCGACATCGCTTCGCTAAGGCGTAGCTCCAGATCGATAAAGGCGGAGGCATCCCTGCCTTCATCAAGCCAGCCATACACCTCCTGCAGTCCGCCGGAAGATTTCCAGTTCACCAGCGGACGGCCGCAGCGGAGATAGATTTCCTCAAAGGAAGGCTCCCCGCCCGGTGCCACATCAATCATCGTCACCGATTTGGCCTGGCCCGCTTCGGAGAAGCTGTAGGCCAGCGGTGAGCCGCTGTAGCGGATCATGCCCTCGCCTTTGACCCGCTGGGCGCGGTGCAGATGTCCGAGCGCCGTATACTGCGCACCGCAGGACAAAGCCGAAGGATCTACCGTATACGCTCCTCCTACCTGAATGGGGCGCTCCGAATCGCTTTCCACCCCTCCGAGCACATAGATATGGCTCATGGCCAGATTCACCGTCTGCGGTGTAAACTCCCGGCCGAGCAGCTTCATCAGCTTGCCTACCCGCGCACTGTAGGCCAGCCGGAGTTCATCCTCACCGCTGTCCCCGGCGAGCAGCTCCCCGAGGCGGGCTTCGGAGGGATAGGGAAGTGCAGCGATTTTGGCAACTTCACCGGTCCGGACGGCATGTACCGTCACCGGCTCCGAGGTAGGCAGTCCCACCAGGGTGATGCCCTGTCTGCGCACAAGCGGAGACACGGAAGCTACCCGCTCCGGCTGGTCATGATTGCCGGAGATGACAACAAGCGGCCTGCCGTTCGCCGTCAGTCTGGCTGCAGCATCATAGAACAGCTGCTCCGCCGCAGCCGGAGGGTTGACTGAATCATAAACATCCCCCGCCATTAGAATAAGATCGGCCTTGGAGTCATCGGCAATCTCCACCAGCTCATCCATGAACTGCTCCTGCTCCTTCTGCCGGCTCCGTCCTTCCAGCGTACGGCCCAGATGCCAGTCGCCCGTATGCAATATGCGCATTTTCGCCCTCTTTTCCCCGCCCTCACGCGGCTATCATATAGGTGATATAAGATCAACTTCCGTCAATCTCACCTTTTGGGTTAGTTTTTCAGTTTATCTTCTATAGTAGATTTATAGTTTCAGAGCATGTCCGCCGTCAAAAAAGTACAGCCAAATCTCGCTGACCGGTTCGCCTAAAATATCATTCAGCGCCTTGCTGTACAGCTCCAGCTGAAACCGGTACTTTTCCTTCAGCCCGTCCAGTCCGCCTTCATGCTCCAGCACGGCATCACTTTTATAATCCAGCAGAATCAGCCGTCCCTCCTCGCGGAACAGACAGTCAACCACCCCTTGAATCAGCACTGCTTCGTCAAGCGTCCGGCGGCCGTTGTCCATTGAAAGGTTAGAAAGTTCTCTGTCAAAATAATCAAGTCCCCGGTAGGCTTCGCCTGCCGGAACCATGTAACTGAACGGCTGCTCTCTGCGCTTCCATGATGCTCCCAGCAGTCTTTGCCCAAGCTCACCGGCGTAAAAGGCCTCCACTTCGGCAAGGTCAACCGCCTCCGCCTGCTCCGTGTTCAGAATGGCGACCCGGGTCAGCTGCGCAATCACAGTTTCCAGAACAGCACGGTCCACAGGCCCGTCCAGCGGGACATGCTGCATCACCGTATGGTACGCCGTTCCACGCTCTGCCTTTGACAAGCCCCGCTTCTCCATAAACTTTGGACGCCGCAAATGGAGACTCTCCGCCAGTGCAGTACTGCGGCCAGACCCGTTACCCCGGCTTGCAGAATACCCTTCTTCGAGCAGGTCATAGGAAGGCTGTTCCTCCATAGACAACATGGCCTTCAGCTCCGTCACCGATGTTTTGGCCGGAATGCCGGATGCTGCCGCGAATGGATACTCCCATTTCAGTCTTCCGGAGATTTCTGTTTCATCCGGTGTTCCTAGTGAACGCAGTGCACTGCCCGTGCGAAGCGCATCCTGGACAAGCCGCCGTTCTTCACCTTTTGCAGCATCATCCGCCGTGCCGGCAAAAGAACCTGACCCAAGTCCGGAAGCAGCCTGTACAGAGATGCTCCAATTGGAAGCATCGCCATGCAGCACCGTTGAGACAATGCCTTCCGCTCCCGCCAGCTTGCGCAGAATAGCTGCGCCGGGGTGACGGATCAAAGCGGGACCTACCCAATCCAGATAACTGCGGCCCCGGGCCAGCAGATGATCAGCCAGCAGCAGTTCCTCGCGGCCCTGCATACCCGTCCAGCCTGAAACGGCACGCGGTAAATCCCTTACTGTGCCGACGAGGATCATTTTGTCTCTTGGGCGGGTCAACCCGACGTAGAGCACACGCATTTCCTCCGCCAGCAGTTCCAGCCGCGAGCGGCGGTTAATAGCCAGATAGGGGAGAGTCGGATAGCTGACACGCGTCTCCCGCTCTACAAACCGCGGGCCGAAGCCCAGCTCCTTGTGCATCAGGAACGGGGAATACAGATCCTGCCGGTTGAAGGGCTTAGCCATCCCGGCCAGAAAGACAACCGGAAACTCCAGGCCCTTGGATTTATGAATCGTCATGATTCTGACGCCACCGGCTTCCTCACCGCTTCCCCCGGCAACACCCAGATCGCCGCCGTTCTCCCGCAGCCGGGAGATAAACACCAGGAAGCGGAACAATCCGCGCGCGGAGGTATCCTTCTCGAACTGCACCGCCCGGTCGTACAGTGCTTTAAGATTGTTCTGGCGTTGAAATCCGCCGGGTAGGCCGCCCACCCATTCCAGATAGCCGCTCTCGCCGTAGATGCGCCAGATCAACGCACTGAGACTGCCCTGACGGGCTGCATTTCTCCAACCCTCTAATAATACTGTGAAAGCTTGCAGCTTCTTCCGCAGTGCAGGCGGAATCTGTGATACCGCTGCTTCATCGGCTCCCCATCCGGCGCCGCCTAATTGCAGTGCACCGGTTAAACCACCGGATTCAAATTCTTCTGCGGAAGCTGCAGGAACGTTATTATGGGGGAATACAGCCGCAGCAACCTCAGCCGCAGCAGTAAGCTCCTGTTCAGCCATAATGACTTCACCGGTACTGCCCGCAGGCGAGTCACCTGCAGCCGCCATCAGGGCATCATAGAAAGAACCCGGGCTGCATAGACGAACCATCGCCAGCTCTTCCTCACTTAAATTGACTACAGGTGAGCGCAGCACCCCCGCCAGCGGAATATCCTGACGGGGATTATCCACTACTTGCAGCAGCGACAGGGCAATTTCCACTTCCGTTGCCTGGAAATACCCCTTGTTCTGATCGCCGTAGGCCGGAATGCCTTCCAGGCGGAGCTCCTCGATCATCAGCGGTGTCCATATCCGCGCAGAACGCAGCAAAATAACGATGTCGCCGTACACTACAGGACGCATGATACGCAAGGACTTGTCATAGATAAGCAGCGGCGCACCGCCAGTCATCCCGGTCATCTGCGAGATACGCCGGGCGATGGCCCGCGCTTCCAGCTGCGCCGTCTCGCTCTCGATGGCTTCGCTCTCCTGGGGAGGAAGCTCCCCGTCTTCAGCGGCTTCCTCCATGCGGCCCGCCGGTGCAGTCCCCCGGTCAATCAGCAGCAGCTCCGGCGCAAAATAAGTATCCGGACGGTTCTCCTCCGCTCCCGGGAAATTCGCCCCGTAGACCAGCTCGGCACGTTCATCGTAGCTGATCTCTGCAACGGTCCTGTTCATGATCTGGCGGAAAATCATATTGACGGCATTCACAACTTCCATCCGGCTGCGGAAATTACGCGCCAGATCGATCACCGAGCCCCGGGCAGCAGCTTCTCCGCCCTGCTCTTCCTCATCTCCGGGAATCCCCTCTCGGGCAGCTCCGTTATTTGACGCACCAAAGCTGAGATACTTGTCCAGAAACAGCCCCGGCTCCGCCAGGCGGAAGCGGTAAATACTCTGCTTCATGTCGCCGACCATAAACCGGTTGCCCGGCGATTCGCGGGAGATAAGCCGTACGATCTCTTCCTGTACGCTGTTCGTATCCTGGTATTCATCCAGCAGTACCTCGTCGAACTGCTCGCGATATTCCATTGCCGCATCCGATGGCAGCGAATGGCCCGGCACAGAATCAGGATGGCGCAGAATCTGCAGGCAGTAATGCTCCAGATCGCTGAAATCGACCAGACCGCGGCCTGCTTTCTCAATCCGGTAACGTTCACCGAACTCGATGACCGTCTCAGCGAGCTCCTGCATCAGCGGAGCCGCCTCATGCAGCTCCGCCAGAAAAACCTCGGCTGGCCGCCCAAACAGCGATTTTTGCAGCTCCAGCAGGCTCTTCTTCACATTGTCCCGCAGCTCCTTGACCGTCTCCTGCAGTCCGGGGTCGGTTGCATCCTTCTTGCAAGCCTTAAGCTTTCCAAAGGATATCTCTATGAAAATATTATAGAGCTCTGCCCAGGATTTATTTAGCAGATCATCCTGCAGCGCCCGGACCATTTCCAGATCCGCAGTCAGACTCTCCGCATAGGGAGCCGGTCCGCCGGGCTGCAAGGCGATTTCATGCCCCTGAATAAGCTGGCTGGCCGCTCCGTCCAGCGTAAGCTTCGCCTCGGCAAGAATACTCTGCACCCAAGCCGTGCGGCTCAGAGCTTCCGTGTCCGGCAGCGAGAAATCAGCCGCAGTATCCCTCAGCCACTGTGCCGGCCAGGGATGGCTGCGGGCAAAATCATGCAGCCGCTGGACCAGCGCATGCACCGCATCATCGGTACGCTCGCCGCTGAACCAGTCTGCAAGCTTTACAAAAATGCCATCTTCTCCGTCTTCGGAGACCTCACCGTATTTCTCTTCCAGCAGCTCCTCCAGCAGCTCTTGACGCATCATCTCTGCCTCATGCTCATTCAGAATCCGAAATCCGGGGTCAATGGGGATCTGCTGATAATAACGCCGGATAACTTCCAGGCAAAAGGAGTGCAGGGTCGTGATCGACGCTCTCCCCAACAAAGCAAGCTGGCGGCGCAAGTAGTCATGGCCCGCTGCTCCGCCCTCTTCCGCACCCTCTTGCTCCTCCAGCTTCCGCTCCAGTGCCTCGCGGATCCGCTGCCGCATCTCGGAGGCTGCCGCCTTCGTGAAGGTGGCCACCAGCAGACGGTCCACGCTGAAGCCGTTCTCCTCGTTGCTGATTTTGCGGATGATCCGCTCGACCAGTACGGCTGTTTTGCCGGAGCCTGCCGCTGCCGCAACCAGAATATCATCGCCGCTCTCGGCAATAGCGCGCCATTGATCATCGCTCCACAGGCTGCCTTCCGGCTTGGCCTCTATTTCAGCTCTAATGCTCATGGCTTCTCTCCTCCTTTATGGGACAGCAGATCCCAAATCACGTCTTTGCCCGGCTTGGCAAGATTGTTATAGCCATTGCCCTCCACAGCCTCATCAAACTGGCATACCGGCCGGAAGGAACAGAACGTGCAGGCTGTTTCCTGCTGAATCCGGTAGGGCTGAATCGCCACATCGCCTTCAGTAATCCGCGTCCCGATATCGGAAATATTGCTCCGCACCGAGGACAGCAAATGCCCCCACTGCTCAGGCGTGGCTACAGAGGCGCTGCTGTAAAAGCTGCCGTCGCTCTTCAGCGCTACCGGCACAATTGAGGAATGCCCTTTATCGAGCGTAGTATCCATTAGTGAAACGACCTCACGGTCCGCAGTCAGCAGACCCTTCATTTTGAACCGTTTCAGAAGCTCCTGCTCCGCCTGCTCACGGTTCAACCCGTTTGGCGACGAAAGCAGCGGATCATGCACATGGAAATAAAGGGTTCCTGCCGGAAGCGCAGCCTTGCCCAGCCACTGCTCGGAATAGGTGAGCAGCACATCGAGATAAGTCAGCATCTGCAGCGACAGCCCATAGTACACCTCATGCAGCTTAAGATCCTTCTGGCTTGATTTATAGTCAATAACCCGCAACAGAACTCCATGCTCTCCTTCGGCCATATCAACACGGTCAATCCGGCCCACCACCTCCATTACACAGCCGTTAGGCAATGTAATTCTCAGCGGCGGGAGATCTTTACCCGGGCCAAAATCCAGCTCCAGCCCCACCGGCTCGAAGCTGCCCCGGCGGGCATGCTCGCCGAGGATCACGGAAGCGCGGCCGACAATATTCTTCAGTTTGCGGGAAATGTAGCCGTAGCGTTTGCTGCTCATCAGAATTTCGCCCTGCAGAAGCGGTGACAGCTTGTCTACTGTCTCTCCGGCTTCCCGGCGGCACTCCTCAGCCGTCAAGCTCCCCCAGCCGCGGCCCTGCTCCTGCAGCCGCTTGGCCATATCGCTGAGCGCGGCATGGAAGAGCTGTCCAATGTCCGGCGCCTGCAGCTTATAGAGCTGGCGTTCTTTCAGCCTTAAGCCGTATGAAGCAAAATGGGAGAAGGAGCAGGCAACGAACTTCTCCATACGCGACACGCTGCCGCGCAGTGTTCTGCCTCCGTATAGACGGAGGCTGGTCTCCCGCTTGAGCGGAATGCCGTCATTGCGGTAGAACAGCGAACCCAGCAGCTGCTGCAGCTTCGGACTCCAATGCTCATCCTCCGCGAACCAGTTATAGACATCCCACCACAGTCCGGGGATTTCCACTCCCTGCCGCCACTGGCGCAGCTGCATAATCAGCATGCGCAGACTTTGTCCGGGATGCCCCACAAAGCCCAGATGCAAAGCTTCACCTGCATCGGTTTCGTCAGGAGATACTGCTGCGGGGAACCCGGAAAGGGACCGTTCTTGCAAAGCATCCGGGAACATGCCATGCAGCTGGCGGATGATTTCCGAAGGCAGTAGCGCTTTGCCCTCTTCATCGGCTGTGGCATAGCTGATCCACAGTCTAGTGCTGGCCGTTGTCAGCGCGCCATAGATCAGGAAGCGCTCATCGAGCAGCTTGCGTGAGGATCCCGGAGCCAGCTCCATTCCGCTGTTCTCCAGCAGCAGCCGTTCTCCCTCGGACAGGATGCCATCCTCTTTGAACTGTGCAGGGACAACCCCTTCGTTGAATCCCAGCAGGAAAGCATATTTCACACCTGAAACCCTCGTCCGGTCCATGCTTCCGACCAGCACCTGATCCAGAGCAGGCGGAACCAAACCCATCTTAAGCTCGCTGAGTCCGGTCTCCAGCACCCCGGCAAACAGCTCAAATTCCATTCTCTCTGATCCCATCATTTCCGCGATCTGATCCAGTAAATCGAGCACTGCATCCCATAACTGGCTATGTTCCCGCGCACGTTCCGGCTGTCCCAGTTCAAGCGCCTCTCTGCTCAGCTTCTCCAGCTTCCGGGCGGTATCTGACTCCCGGAGCAGCAGGTACACCGCTGTACATAGCTCCAGCCCGCTGCGGCTTTTCTTGACTCTTTTCTCAAAAGCATACAGCGGACCAGTAATGCACTCCCGGCACCGCTCCATTTTCAGAAGCAGCTCCTCATCCACAATCCGGCTGCCTTCCAGCGAAAGACTGGGGATTCCTTTCCAGGAACGTCCATCGGTCCAGCGGTATCCATGGATGCCGCAGGCCAGCACATAATTCTCCAGCCCGTCCATATCCTCGCGGGTAATACTGCCGTCAAGCGGAAGCAGAAGCTCGGTCTTCACACAGCGGAACACATCCTCATACCGCCAGCGGCGGCGCACCACATCAAGTGCGGACCGTATAAATTCCACCAGCGGATGATGCAGCTCATTCACCTTCTGGTCCAGGAAGAACGGGACGCCATAGTCTTGAAACAACGGAGTAATCAGCTGCTCATAATCTGAAATGTTGCGCATGAATACAGCCATCTCGCCGTACTCCGCCCCTTCATCCCGGGCCAGCCTGATCATTTCACGCAGCGCGCCCTCGACCTCTGTTCTACGGGAGACTGCAGCGCTGATCGTGATGGCTTCCGCAGCCTGCCCGATATCGCCGCTCCAGCGGCTGCGGCGGTGAAATCCGCGCTCCAGGTGAGCTAAGGCCGGACTACCGGCGAATCGCGGAAGCACAGGCGGCGCCAGCAGCTCGTCCCAGACCGCAAGGCCCAGCTCTTCAGCCATCCCGCGCAGCTTGATATACGTAACTGCGGAGGGATGAAACAGCTCCAGTTCATGCGGCTGCAGCCCCGTTGGATAAATCCGGTCAAGCGTAAGGGCCACTGTCACCCCTGATGCATGCTGCATCAGTTCGCGCAGCACCATAAATTCCTGCGGGGTAAAACCATGGAACCCGTCTACCCAGATCTCGGCTTCTCTTATGTAAGAGGAATCCGCAATATGCTCCGCCAGTTCAGCCAGCCGGTCTTCCTGATCTATATACAGCTGTGACATTTCCTGCTCCAACTCGCTGAATACGATATGCAGATCATCCAGCTTGCCGGCCAGAATCGGACTGCTTCCTATGGCCTCACGCATTCTTGCCAGCTGTTCTTCCAGATCGGAAGCGCCCAGGCAGCAGCGTTTCAGCTCAGTATGCAGTGCGCTGAGCCGTTCCACAAAGCCCGGTCTGTCGCTTGAAGCGCCGAACAGCTTCAGCTCTTCCTTGCGCCGGTTGATGATCTTGTATATCAGCATTTTTTTGCCTTCTTCGCTGATGGGCAGACTGGCGCTGCCCCCGGTCTCCTGCTTCACCCGGAATGCAAGCCGCGAGAAGCTCAAGGTCTGGGCCCGGATGCTGCCCTTCACGCTGCCTGCTGCCAGCAGGCCTCTCTCCGCCCCGAACGAGCCCTGCTCCGGAACAAGTACAATGATCGGTGCGCCCAGCGGTTCAGACTCCAGCTTTGAGGATACCGTTTCCCATATTCTTGTTGTCTTGCCGCTGCCCGAGCGGCCTATCAAAAAGTTTACCGTCATTGCAGTAGACTCCTTCCGTGGCCAAATCTATGAATACAACCGGTATCAAATTTCTCAACCCAGTTGATGAATCCGTCCCAACATTATAGCATATCTCTTCCAAACGGAACATACGTTTGCCATTGTTTTCAAGTTTCAGCGGATGGATATCCGCATGTACAGCACAAAGAGACTGCCGCGTTTTTAAGCTGCTTCAGTCTCTTGATCATTCACGGTAATATTCACAACTAAGCATGGTCCAGCTTCGCTTCCCTCCCCTTTCTTCATCTGCAGCGGTTCCAGCCACCGGGCCGCCTCTTCCTCAGAAGAGAACGCCAGAATGATTATCAATGAAAAATGAAAAAAAGAGCCTCTTTACAGAGACTCCCCCAGAGCTGGCCTATGGGCCGGGTTCGTTATTTCTTGCTGCGCACTTCGAAAATGGCAAATTTCAGATAATGACCTTCGTCGACACCGAGAATTTGCGGATGGTCTTTCCCCGCGGCCCGCCATTCAATCAGTCTCAGGACCTTACCGGCATCCTTCGCCGCTTCGGCAATAGTATCCAGGAACAGTTGCGGCTGCATGTGGTAAGAGCAGCTTGCCGTCACCAAATAACCGCCCTCATTGACCAGCTTCATGCCGTGCAGGTTAATATCCTTGTAACCACGGCAGGCACCGGCAACAGCACTTTTGGTTTTGGCAAACGCCGGCGGATCCAGAATGACGACATCCCATGTGCGTCCGCCGCCAGCGGTCATCGGCTTCGCCGTATCGGCCTTGGCCGCCGGCTTGGCTCCCGTCTTAGCCTCCACTGCACCGGTTGCCCGCTCCGTCCGCTCTTCCAGCCCTTTAACCTGATTGCGCAGAAAAGCAAAAGCATCATCCACCACAAATTCCACACGGTCTGTGAATCCGTTCAGTTCCACATTGGCCTTGGCGCTTTCGATCGCGTGGGCGGATACGTCGAGGCAGGTAACCTTTTTGGCTCCGTATTTGCAGGCATGCAGTGTGAAGCTGCCCGTATGCGCGAAGCATTCCAGCACTGTCGCACCGTCCCAATACGGGAAGGTGACCGGCTTGCCGCTTTTGTTCACCGGCAGGGTCTGAACGAGACCTTCATCCGTCTCGAGCTCCTGCAGCGTAATTCCGCTGCGGCCGCCCCAGCCTTTGATCAGCGGAGCGATGGAGGCTCTATTCTCGCGCTGGTCGAAAAAGTAGCCTGTCTTCTGGCCTTCCTCGATATCCACGATTACCTTCAGACCGTTCTCGCTTACAGTAATGTGGCGCGGACATTCCCCGTAGAGCACTCCGGTTCTTTGCTCCAAACCCTCCAGCTCCCGGACAGTAACATCACTGCGCTCATAAATCCCGCGTGGATTCATCACTTGAACCAGTGCCTCGACAATCTCTGCGCGGCGCAGATCCATGCCCAGCGTCAAGAGCTGAACGACAAGAATCTCGCCGAAACGGTCAATAATCAGGCCGGGCAGAAAATCAGCTTCGCCGTACACAAACCGGTACGCGTCTGCTCCCGGCAGAAAACGTTCCCGATGCTGCAGGCAGCTTGAGAACCGCTCCGCGAAAAAGGCCGTATCCATGATGGCCAGCGGACTCTGAGAGAGAATTCTCACCCGGATTTGCGAAGCCGGATTATAATAACCTGCACCCAAAAAACGCCCCTGGTGATTAAGCACATCCACCAATCCGCCTGCCTGCGGTTCTCCGTCCACCGAGGCCACCTCGCTGGCGTAGACCCACGGATGACCCTGCTCCAGTCTTTTCTTGCGGTTTCGTTCCAGAATAACCGATGCCAATGACTTCAACTCCCTGTTCTAGTTAATGATTTCATACATGTCCACTGCAATGCTTTCATATATTGGTGTACAACCCCCGTTCAAAGGAGCCTATCCTTATGATCCGCGACCTGCTGTTCCCTATTATATATGGTCTAGTTATCTTTCTTGCCGGCATGAAGGTTATGGAAGCCGCGCTGTCGCGGCTTGCTGGACCCCTGCTATCCCGAGGCCTGCATAAGGCCACATCTACGCCAGTAAAAGGCCTCATAGCCAGCAGTCTGCTGTCGGCACTGCTGCAGAGCAGTACTGCCGTCACGGTACTGACCATCGGCATGGTCAATGCCGGCCTGCTTACCTATGCCCGGACCCTGGGCATCATTCTCGGCAGCAACATCGGCACCTGCTTAACCACCGAGCTGATTGGACTGCAGATCAGCACGATGGCCACGCCGCTGCTGGCTGCCTCGCTCTGCGTCTGGGCCGCGGCAGTCATGATCGGCGAGCTGCCGCCCTACTCCTGGCAGGCGGCAGAAGCCTGCCGTAAAATCTCCGGGCCGCTTCAGTTCATCAGCCTGGCGGTGGCCGGCTTCGCGCTTGTCCTATGGGGCATCGCCGTCATGCAGTCGATCAGCCCCGCGCTGCAAGCCAGCGGACTGTTCCGCTGGTTCCTTGGCCATGCTGCCACAAGCGCTCTCTGGGGGCTTGCCGCCGGAGCCTGTCTGACCGCAATGCTGCACAGCAGCGCGGCGGTGATCGGGATGGCGATGGGCTTGGCTTCCACCGGCGTGATGCCGCCGGAGCTGGGCATCGCCATCGTGCTTGGCGCAAATGTCGGAACCTGTGTCACCGCCGTAATTGCCGCAATCGGCGGCTCGCCTTCCGGGGTGTTCGTCGCCTGGTCGCATGTGGCGCTTAACGTCGGCGGCGCACTGCTGTTCCTGCCCTTTATAGGGCCGCTGCAGAGCCTCGCCGCCTGGATCGGCGGCGGTCCCGCCGCACAGCTCGCCCATGCCCAGACAATCTTCAATGTGGTCTGCTCGCTTGGGGCATTGCCGTTATGCTACCTGCCGCTATGGTCCAGGCTTGAGCAGCGGCTCCAATCATAAAGCACCTCATGGGATTAGCTTCAGCTATGGCTTCAGGACGTATTCAATCGCTGTATTATTATACTTCAATCAGCCCTGCAGTACTAATGCAATCTCCATTCAGCCTATACAAAAAGATCTGCAGGACCGCCATAACAGCGGTTCTGCAGATCTTGTTCATTTCATCTGGGTTGCAGGCAAACTATTTCACCTTAACGGATACCGTTATGGTTTTATTGTTCAGCTTGCCCTTAATTGATGCTGTTCCTTTGCTTAATGCTGTAATGACGCCGTTAGCATTCACTTTCGCCACGGCTGGCTTGGAGCTTGTCCATACCACGTTTCCAGTAACATTTGCCGTTTTGCCGGTATCGTACTGTGCCGTCACCACTACGCTCTGAGTTGCTCCTGCAGCCAGAGCAAGTCTGTTCTCACTTACAGACAACTTCGTAAGTTTGGGAATAACGGTGATTTTGACAGTGGCGGCAATTCCTTGATAGGAGCCTGTCAGCGTTGTTGATCCTTCAGTAACAGCCTTGACGGATGCCCCTTTCACTGTAGCTACCGCCGGATTGGAGGACTCCCAATCCATTCCGCTGGAGAAATTCGCCGTTTTCCCGTTGGAGTAATATCCGGTTACTTTAATTGTTTTGGAGCCTTTGATGTTCATATCAAGTGTGCTTGGCTCCACAACCAGCTTCACAACCTTTTGCTCAATCGTTACCGGAATGCTGATACTCTTGTTGGCATAAGTTCCTTTGAGAGTGGCATTGCCCTTGGCCAATCCTTTAGCAGTCTTGCCGTTTGCCGTCTGCTTAATGATGGCGTTGGTTCCGCTAACTTCCCATTCAATCGTCTTGGATACATCGAGCTCGTCGCCATTTTCCAGCACGGCCTGAATCTCAGGCAACGGCTTCTCTTCGCCGATGACAAGACCCAATGCACCTTCAGGTCCGATTAGAACAAGCACTTTATTCTGAACTATTACTTTTTGTACAACAGTTTTGCCCCGCACAGCAGCAGATGAAGTTATGTTACCTTCTTTGATCTTACCAGTGATGGTTACAGTGCCCGCCTTGCCGGCTACAAGCTTGCCATCCTTAATTAAGGCGATCTCTTCATCGGCCGAGGTCCACTCGATCTCATCACTGAAATCCATCTTTGTGCCGTCAAGCTTCGTTCCGTTTACCTTTGGCAGGCTTACGGAATCCGCTGTGTAGATCTCCTGCTCGGCCTTATCAATGCTGAGTTCGGTGAGTGTCGGATATACAGTCAGTTTAAACGATTTGCTGACTCCTAGGTTTTCCGCTTTAACGACCGTACTTCCAACCGCTTTGGCCGAAACGATCGCAGCCGCATTCTCCGTGGTCGATGTGTCTTTAGTTACCGTTGCGGTCAGCTGATTGTCAGAGGTCCATACTGCGTTTGCAGATTCATTCCTAGTCGAATTCACAGCATTTCTCATTTCAGCTTTAACCTTCAAGCTCTCTCCCATGAACAGGGACTGATCACCTGAGGGGTCCAGCAGCAGCGCCTCGTAAGGTGAGCGTACATACACATCTAACGATTTGGAAACACCGAGGTAACTTGCTGTAATAACAGCCTTACCAGTGGCCAGCACTGTGATTTCCCCGGCTTTTACCGTTGCAACACTCTCATTGGAGCTTGTCCATGTTGCCAGATCGGCAACATTTTTTTCGGGGCTGGTTTCAGTCGCCTTAGTTGCCGCTGTTAATTTTACCGCAGCGTCTCCGACCAGCATTTCAAGTTCCTGGACAGCTACGTCCTTCTCTTTCAGCACAATTGCCGAATATGGCAGCTGTACTACTGCCTTGAAGGTGGCGGTCAATCCTTTATATTTAGCTGTAATTGTTGCCTTTCCTTCGCCAACCAGCGTGATCTTTCCGCCAGTAATAGTGATTACACTTGTATTCGAACTGCTCCATTCGGCATCAGTTGTCACATCTTTAACAGATGTTGCCGACTCTCCGCCAACGGCTTTTGCTTTAACGAGCAGCGTTTCCTCGCTGTCGCCCAATTTATAGTTTCCATCAGAGCTGCGCTCCAATGTTAATTCCTTAAAGGGATGGGTAACAGATACCTCAAGGGTAGCTATCGCATTATTATATGTAGCCGTGATCATTGCCGAACCGGTGTTGACCGGCGTCAACAGACCGTTGATTACTTTAACTACATCGGTCTTGGAGGAGCTCCATACGGTTGCACCGGTAACATCCCTCTTGGATGAAGAACCTTCTACGCTTGCATATACTTTGAGCTGCTTGGGCGTCTGCCCGACGGTCAGTTCCACTTTTGCCGAACTTTCGAAATCAATCGAATTGATATCGCCTGTAGCTGCAAAGACGTTTACCGGAAAAGCCACGGCAGCGAGCAATATCATAACTAGTAGCATCTTTGTCATTTTCCTGTACACAGTCATCTGTTCTCTCCTTAGGCATTAAGTTTATATTTCCACACTCTTCCACTATATCGACAATTACACCCTCACTGTTTACCCTATTTCCTATTTATTTTCAGTTTCCGCTGAATTCAGGACTTTTCGACTATAGAATCTCAAGGGCCGGGCTGATATAAAAGACCATGCATAAAACAAGAAGAAACGGCAAGCTTCCTTTAAATAAAGGCAGCCACCGTTTCTTCTCTGTTCCCTTAACTATTCAACTACAAGAACGGACTCACGACGTTCACTTTGGCTTACTCGGACCAGTTCACCTCTGCACTCGTTGACACCAGCTTCCGTAATCTTCACCTCGCACAGCTGACCCTGCAGCGAATCATCGCCGCTGAAGAAAACCTGCAGGTAATTGTCGCTGAAGCCGTGCTGTGTGCTGCGGCCCGGCGCCCCTTTGGCCGACCGTTCAGGAATAACAGACAATGTCTTGCCGACGAACCTGCGCGCATAGGCAAGCTGCATCTCCTCGGATAGGTCGATCAGTTCCTGTACGCGGACGTTCTTAATTTCCTCGTCAACCTGGTTGAGCATTCGTGCCGCCGGGGTGCCTGTGCGCTTCGAATACGGGAAGACATGCATCTCGGAGTAATTCACGGCCTTCATAAAATCATAGCCGGCGCGGAACATCTCCTCGGTCTCGCCGGGGAATCCGACAATAACGTCGGTGGTGATTCCGACATCCGGCATCGCCTGGCGGATCAGCTCCATCTTGGCATAATACTCTTCGGTGGTATATTTGCGGCGCATCGCTTTGAGCACCTCGTTATGTCCCGCCTGCAGCGGAATATGCAGATGACGGCACATCTTGGAGCTGCGGTTCAGCACCTCAAGCAATTTATCGTCAATCTGGCTGGCTTCAATCGAACTGATGCGTACCCGCTCCAGCCCGTCCACCTTATCCAGATCCCACAGCAAATCGGCGAGACGGTAATTCTCCAGATCGTCGCCATAACCTCCGGTATGAATTCCGGTCAGAACAAACTCCTTGTAACCGGCCTCCACCAGCTGATGTGCCTGGGCGACAATCGATTTTGGATCACGGCTGCGCGACAGTCCGCGCGACCACGGAATGATACAGAAGGTACAGAAGTTGTTGCAGCCATCCTGGATTTTCATAAACGCCCGCGTCCGGTCAGCAAAACCCGGCACATCCAGCTCTTCGAATTCACGCGTCTTCATAATGTTGCGGACGGCATTCACCGGCTGGCGGGACCCCTGGATATTTTTGACGTGAGTCATAATCTGTTCACGGTCCTGGTTCCCGATCACGAGATCGACCCCGGGAATATCAAGGATCTCGCCGGGTGAGGTCTGCGCATAGCAGCCCGTTACGGCGACGATAGCCTCCGGGTTGCGGCGCACGGCGCGGCGGATCATTTGGCGGCTTTTCTTGTCGCCGGTATTGGTTACCGTACAGGTGTTGATTAGATATACGTCGGCGGGCCCTTCGAAATCAACCTGCTCGTAACCTTCATTTTTGAATAGCTGCCAGATGGCTTCAGTGTCATAGAAATTCACTTTACAACCTAAAGTATAAAATGCTACGGATGGCATTGTTCAAGCTCCCCCCATTTCTCCGGATTCATACAGGATGCAGGCTGCAGCGACCATGCCGGCCGTCTCGCAGCGCAGAATACGCCGCCCCAGGCCTACCGGTACCGCTCCCGCCTCTTCGGCCGCGAGGCATTCCTCCGGGCTGAATCCGCCTTCAGGACCGACAACGACCATCACCCGGCCCGGAGATTCCGGCGCCAGCGCAGACAACCAAGGTGCGGCGGCACTCCGCAGCTGCATCCCTTCTTCCTTCTCATAACAAAAGTAAACGGCATCATAGTCGCGGAAGCTTTGCAGCAGCAGCTTCCAGCTCAAAGGCGCATGAACGGCCGGCACTATATTACGGTGTGCCTGCTCCGCTGCCTCCTTGCAAATCTTGCGCCAGCGTTCCAGCCTCTTATTCTCCTTGCGCTCGTCATACTGCACTATCGTGCGCTCTGAGAGGAACGGGGCAAAGGCCACCGCACCGATTTCAGTGCACTTCTGAATGACGGTTTCCAGCTTGTCTCCCTTCGGCAGACTCTGGGCCACCGTAATCTTGATCCGCGGCTCATGCGTCATCTCCAGAGATTCCAGTATGTCCACTGTAATCTGGCCGATCTCGATTGAAGAGATCTCCGCCAGCGCCTCGCGGGAAACGCCGTCGCTGACAATTAGCTTGTCTCCGGCTTTGCCGCGCATCACTTTAGCAATATGGCGGGCATCCTCGCCGTCAATGGTAACCTGTTCCGGGCCGAACTGCTCCGGTGCTACGAAATAACGCTGCATCTTCATCCTCATCCTGTCCATTATTCAGCGTAAAAGCAGCGGTGATCCTGCTGTTCAGGTCTCCATCCGCTGCTCTACGCACTTGTAAACCGTCTAAAAATTCACATTACATCATACAACGTTTGCCTGCCTGTGAACAGCCCCTGTTCAGCTTTACCCTCCAAACAGATTGAAGAACAACCGGAAAAAGTCGTTCCCGATTTGCAGTGCCCAGCTGTTCAGCGGTTCGATCGTATAGGCACGCAGGCCGGGGATAAAGATGATAAGCAAAAAGATAAAGACCGTCCACTGCTCATACTGCTGTAATTTTGCACGAACCGGACGCGGTGCCACATCCTCTACGATCCGGTAGCCGTCCAGCGGAGGCAGCGGAATTAAGTTAAACAGGAATAGGAAGAAATTAAATTGTATGAACATGCCAAAGAACCAGTACACTGCCCGCAGCAGCTGTTCATTCGTAATGGACTCAATGGCGCCGCTGGCATGCAGGGCAGCATATACTAGAGTACCGAGAATACCGAGCAGCAGGTTGCTGATCGGACCGGCCGCAGACACGATAACCCCCATCAGCCGGGGGCGTCTGAAGTTGTCGCGGTTCACCGGAACCGGACGTGCCCAGCCGAAGCCGGCAATGAGCAGCAGGATTATACCGAATAAATCGAAATGCACTGCGGGATTCAGCGTCATGCGACCCAGCAGCCTTGCAGTTGGGTCACCAAATTTATTGGCAAAATAGGCATGGGCGAATTCATGTACAGTAAATGCGATCACCAGTGTAATCAGGAAAAACGGAAGCTGCTGCAGGGGTACTACTAAAATTCTATCCAAAAAATCCATTTCTACCTCTTTCCGGCTGTAAAGGCCACCCAATCTTCTTCACGGGATACTTCCTTAATCTCAAACCCGGATGACTCCAGCGCCTGCGCCACGAGCCCTTCCTTATCTTTATAAATGCCGGAGGTGATATAGACGCCCCCCGGCTGCAGGGCACGGTAGACATCATCGGTGAACAACACGATGATCTCTGCCAAAATATTGGCGACCACAACCTTCACCGGCAATGTGACACCAAGACTGTCTTCAGCTTTTGGCTTCGCTGGAACAGCCTGCTGCGCGTCTGAATGGCCGGATCTTGCCGATGGCCACATCTCTCCCGCCGCCGTATCTGCTGCACCTTCACCGCCGAGCAGTGACAGCAGGTCGCTTTCTTTTACCGTAATGGAATCCTGCAGCCGGTTCAGCGCCACATTCTCACGGGCACTTTCTACAGCCACCGGATCCAGATCCAGCGCCAGCACAGACTTGGCACCCAGCAGCACCGCGCCTACAGCAAGAATGCCGGAGCCCGTTCCAACGTCAATCACTTCCTCATCGCCGCTGATATGTTTCTCCAGTGCCCGCAGGCACAGTGCTGTCGTCGGATGCGTTCCGGTTCCAAATGCCATGCCGGGATCAAGCTCAATAATTTTTTCTTCCGGGCCGGCAGGGGTATATTCCTCCCAGGTGGGCTTAATCGTCAGCCGGTCTGATACGCGAAGCGGCTTGAAATACTGCTTCCAGGCATGCGCCCAATCATTTTCATCCACAGTTTTCCACGAAATCAGTGCTTTACCGGGATCGATCCCGAACTCTCTCAGCTCTTCGATCCGTGGAGCCAGCTCTTCGATAATGGCATCCATCGGGACGGTTTCGGCATAATATCCTTTAATCACCGCTTCCCCTTCAGGGATATCATTCAGCGGCTCGTCGTATAATTCACCATAACGTGTATCCCGTACCTTATTCAGGGTTCCGGATTCCTCGATAGAAACACCGCCTGCCCCGGCCTCATACAGCAGATTGGAAATCATCTCCTGCGCCTCTTCTGTTGTATGTACTGTCAGTTCATGCCATAACATCTTTGTGGATCCTCCTAAAAGTTTTGTGAGCGCAGCTTACGTGGTTATTCTTCGAGCAAAACCGGCTTCGGAAGCATACACTATTAGTTTTGTGAGTGCTGCTTAACAGTATACCATTTCTTCCCCGGGTAGCGCCAAACTGCGGATCAGCCTCCGGAAAGCCGACTATTGCTGCAGCAAAAGCATTCCTGTGTATGGTCGTCCACCATTCCTGAAGCTTGCATAAACGCGTAGCAAATGGTTGAGCCGACAAACTTCATCCCTTTTTTACGCAGCGCTTTGCTCATTTGGTCTGACTGGGAGGTTGTAATCGGTACTTCCGCTCTGCTCTTCCAGTTATTGATCACCGGCACACCCCCGGTAAAGCTCCAGAGATAGTCTGCAAAGCCGCCCTCCTCCTGGACGATCTGCAAATACACGGCCGCATTCCGGATGATCGCGTTAACCTTGAGGCGGTTGCGGATAATGCCCGGATCGCCCAGCAGTGCAGTTATTTTGGCTTCATCATATTCCGCGATTTTCACCGGATCAAATCCGTCGAATACTTTGCGGAAATGCTCCCGCTTCTTCAAGACGGTGTACCAGCTTAGCCCGGCCTGCATCCCCTCCAGCATCAACAGCTCGAACAGCTGCCGGTCATCATACAGCGGCTTGCCCCATTCTTCATCATGATAAGCAATATATAGTGGATCTTCATTCACCCAGTCACAGCGGGTTATCTCCAAGCTTCATCCTCTCCTTTGACAAGCATCTTATAGAATATAATATCTTATTTTTATTGTATCAGCACAAAAAGCCCCCCGCCGTTAGGCCGGGGAGCCTTTCGTGACCGGAGGATTAAGGCCGCAGCAGTACCCGCGTCTCCTTATCCGGTTCATCAGTCATGTAATAGAACGTATAAATAGAAGCTTCTGTTCCTTTGTAATCCTTATATATATCAATAGCTTTATTATTTCCGTCTCCCGCAAAATTGATAGTTTCCGGTTTGCCCAGAATACGCTCGTTACCCAAGCCGATATGAGTCTGGTTGACTCCGCCGAAATGTGGGTCATCACTTTCCGTCTCCACATAAAGGTCATTTCCCTGCATATAGTAGGTCCACTTCACCTCGTAACCACCAGTGTCCCGAATCACTGTTTGTTTTTCTGCAGAAATATTTTTCAGAAGCAGCGGGGTCTTATCATCCTCATGAGTGGTAACTTTATATTTCCCCACAAAGGTAATATCAGTTTGCTCGTCTATAACAAGACCGGATGGGCGCTCAAATCTAAGTGTGGTCAGGAAAGGATCATCATTCGGAGACCGGAACAGGTTCCCCTCTAATGTAGTGCCGCCTACTTCAAGATTATATTTATAATAAGGCAGCTGCTCATACTTCTCCTTCGCCCTTAGAGTTACACGAATCTGCGTAGGTGTAACAACCATCTGTTCAAAGGTGTGCATGGTATCTCCCGCTTCCAGCGGTGCATTCAGCGCCGTCTTGATCGTCCCGCTCTCCATCAGCTTTTTGCTTAGCTTCAGATCAAAGGACCACGGTCCGGCGATAGTTTGTTCCACCTTAGTATATTGAAGTTTAAAGATAGTGTCTCCGCCGGAAATTTCGGAAGGCTTAAAATACTGTTTCATCGTATATTCTCCGTTTTCCCCCGGTGTACCCAGCGCTCCCCCAGGAATTGGCTCTACCCGGGTGTCTCCTTTGTAAGCCACAATCATCGGAAAGGTCCATTCCTTGGCCTCCGGATTATCGTAGTCTACTGCTGACGACAGCAGCAGCTTATCCTCATTCTGCTCAAAAGACTTGACCTCAACGCTCTTCATTCCCTCTATGCCTAGCGGAAAGTTCTGCCGCTCCGTAGAACTGCTGTTCAGCGGCAGCTCCTGCTCCGCCTGGCTTAAAGCCCGCACAGCCGATGCAGTCAGGGTAACCTCGGCTTCATCCTTCCCGGGTGTCCAGTCACTTTCAAAGTACCCGTTGTACAGCTGTTTCTCTTCATCCCACTGCTGATAGCTGTACTCTCCCCCACTGCTGTTACCCTGCTCATCCTTAAGAGACATCCCTTTGACACCCCAAATCTCTGTATCCGCCCCTTTACCGACATCCATGCTGTACAGGATCACTGTCCGGTTATCATCTACGAGAGCTGTGTGCAGTGTCAGCGTTACTCCGTCTCTGGTTATAGATTGCTCCAACGACTGCCCGAGATTCTGGTCCAGCGCAGCCTGAACACCGTCCCTGTAACGGAGCAGATTACCCCAGTCATACTGTATTGCGGCATATACTGGAGCGGCCGCCAGCAGCGCACTGAGCGAGGCGGCAATTGTAATTCTGCGCCAGTTTCTACCGCGTTGCCCGCCCCGGAGGTCCGCTGTGCTCATCCTTACCGGAGAGGTATCTCCAGCCTGCTCCAGCCTGCTCCACATATCACCAAAATCAGGATAAGGTACAGCTTGTTCATCATTTAGTTGATGCTTCAATGTATTTTCCAGTTTGTTCATAATATTCTTTCCTCCGCTCTTCGTCTTCAAAGCCAGCTTCCTGCAGAATGTCCTTCATCAGCTTCAAGCCTTTATGCAGTCTTGATTTGGCCGTACCGACCGGAATGGACAGTGCTTCCGAAACCTCAGCCAGGCTGAAATCATGCATATATCTCAGTGTCAGCACAGCTCTGATCTTCGCAGGCAGCCCTGACATATAGCCGCCCCATTCCCGCGCCGTTTCTTTCTGCTCAATCGTCCGTTCCACCGTTGTTTCTGTCTGGTTTTTCCATAAATCCAGATTTCCGGTCACCTTCTTCTGCAGGCTGCGCGAACGCTTCAGATGATTCAGGCAGTTATTGACCGCAATTTTCATAATCCATGCCCGGGGATATTTAACATCCTCCCATTTGCTGCGGAATACGGTGATGAACACCTCCTGGCACAGGTCCTCGGCATCGGCGGCATCATGCACCATGTAATAGCAGGTACGGTACACATCCTTATTGTAGGTTTCAAATAACTCCCGATTGCTCTGCACATGTCTCCCTCCTTTCTTGTGTGATCTGTCTATTTAACAATCCGGCTCATCAAAAGGTTCATTTTCTGAGCATAAACAATAAAAGCTGCTGGCGCATCCTTTTATTGGAGAAATTGATCACAATAAAAAAGCATGAATCCCGGAAGGTCCATGCTTGCTTAAAACTATATTTACAGGCTTTGCGTCCCCAGCAGAAATTTCGCCTCCAGCTCCTCCGGCGGCAGCGGGCGGCTGTAATAATAGCCCTGCACCTTTCTGCAGCCGCTCTCCACTACAATATCCAGCTGCTCTTTGGTTTCTATACCTTCGGCAATGACCTGCATATTCAGATGCCTTGCCATAGTAATGATAGTGGACACTATGGCCCGGTCATCGCTGCTTGCGACAATATCCTTGATGAAGGAACGGTCAATCTTCACTTTATGAATGGGATATAATTTCAAATAACTGAAGGAGCTGTAGCCTGTTCCAAAGTCGTCAAGGCTGATACGAATTCCGTTCCGGGTCAGATTGTTCAGAATTCCGGCAGATGCAGAAGCATTCATCATCATACTTTCCGTAATCTCCAGTTCAAGATACTGCGGAGCAAGCCCGCTCTCCTCCAGAATCCCCATGATCTCCCCATGCAAATTGTACTGGTGGAACTGCCGGGACGATAAATTCACCGCCACAGGAATTAGCGGACCGCCTGCATCCTGCCATAGCCGCATCTGGCGGCAGGCTTCGCGCAGCACCCAGTTTCCGAGCTCAACAATCTGGCCCGTCTCCTCCGCATGCGAAATGAACAGGCCAGGCGGCAGGAGCCCTTTGTCCGGATGCTGCCACCTGATCAGCGCCTCTACTCCGATAATTTCATTGTTATCCGTCCGGATTTGCGGCTGGTAGTACAGAATAAACTCGCCGCGCTCCAGCGCTTTCCGCAAATCGCCTTCCATTTCAATCCGCTGGAGCAGCTGCTCATCCAAATCGTCTGAGAAAAACTGGTAATCATTTTTACCGTTTTTCTTAACCTCGTACATGGCAGTGTCCGCATTCTTGAGAAGCTGTACCTCATTTTGACCATGGCAGGGAAAGAAGGCGATTCCGATGCTTACCGTAACGTAAAAATCCTGCTCCTTCAGACGATACGGCTGCTCAATCGCTGCCACCATCTGCTCCGCAATGGCTGTTACATTCATGTTCTTCCGGGAGAACCGGCACAACATCGCAAACTCATCTCCCCCAATCCGGGCCAGCGTCACATTCTCGTTCACCACACTATGCCGGATACGGCTGCTCATTTCCTGGAGGAACAGATCACCGTACATATGCCCCAGTGAGTCGTTGATGATTTTAAACCGGTCAAGATCCATAACCATAACAGCAAACGGCTCCATCGTTTCACTATGCGCTTCAATGGTTTGCGACAGCAGCTCATTGAACATTCTTCTGTTCGGCAGACCGGTCAGCTCATCGTGGAAAGCAAGATAATGATTTTTCTCCTTAGCCCGCTTTTCTTCCGTCACATCTCTGGCAATTACATAGGTTCCGACCACCTGTCCGTCGACCATAACCGGAGCGTTAACCACACTGATCTCGACCCGGTGCCCGTCCTGATGGATGATCGCTGTTTCATAGCTCAGTTCCTCTCCGGCAAAAGATCTTGAGAACAGCTTCTGCATCCGCTCCTGCTCCTCCACAGCTACAATCGAGAGAATGAACATCATGTTCTGATCCTTGAAGACCTTTGAGCTGATTCCCGTGATTCTTGATGCTGCAGGATTAAATCCGATAATGCGCATGTCCAGGTCAATCGAGATAATGCCGTCCTGGTTATTTTCATATAGCGACCTGTACCATTTCTCATTAACCAGTATCTCTGTGTCCTTGTTCAAGAACCGGCGGGAAATGAACATTCCGGCACCAGATAACCACAGCGTGAACAAAGTCCCGCCTGCAATGACATAGGCAAGCCATTTCTGATCCAGGACAACGCCGGTAATCCGTGCAGCATGATGCCATGGTTCAAAGTGTACTGCCAGCATACCGGTGTAATGCATGCCTACAATTGCAGTTCCCATGATCAGGCCGCTGCCCAGCTTCCTCCAATATTTGTCTTCTTCGCCATGACCGATAATACAGGAAAATAACCCGAGCGCTGCATAGGATGCAACAAAAGCTATCACGATGGACAGGATTACATATCCGGGAGTATAGGTCACATTAATTTGCATCGCTGACATGCCGATATAATGAATCGCTGAAATTCCAATCGCAGAAAATACGCCAGCTCCAAGAAATTGAAGAATACCCGTCTTGCAGCGGCTAATCGCAACAAGGGCGATAAAAGAGGCAACGACAGAAACCCCTACTGACAACAATACAGTGTTCAGATTATAAGCAACCGGAAACGGCAATGATATGGCCAGCATTCCGATAAAATGCGTTGACCAGATCCCCATGCCCATAATTACTGCACCGCACACCAGCCATAGCCAACGTTTCTTCCCTTTGGATCTGCCTACTGCCCCTGCCAGACTTAAGACCGTATATGAAGCTGCTACCGCAATTACATATGAAAATAATACAAGTACCCTATCATGAGTACCATAGATATGCTCCACTTAAGTACCCCCTCTCTGTCTTTTCTAAGAACTCCCCTGATCTTCTCCCGATAGTAAATATTTTAAATTTGCACTATTTCACTATTATTATCGACATAAATAGACCTGAATCGACAGATCAGAGAGTGTTTTTATAAAAAAAATTTACACTATAACTGAGCCTTCTCAGACTCCTTGTTAGACGCCGTGTAGAGAGGTGCAATCCTATGAATGGAATCCTATGAAATGAAAGTTTCCCGCTCCCGGAATCCGCTCCCCGCCTCCATTTATTGTGCGTATACAAAAAAGGGCCCCGCCAGCAGCTGGCGGGGTCAAGGTATGTAATAAGGGGGGTATGTGTCTAATATACAGTCCCAAGCTTAAAACAGTATTAAGTCCTCCTAAAGTTTTACTTAAATCTTCAGAAGCTTAGGTCCTGCTCCGGATTCTTCAGCAGCACCTGTCTATTCCGCAGCAGCTCCCGCAATCTTGCCTTCATTGCGCGCCCGCAACAGGGTATGACGGTTCATCCGGATGAAATGCGCTTCCTGCAGACTGCGGCGCAGCAGATCAGCATCCACACCAAGCTCTTCCAAGGTGGAGGGTCCATGTACAGTACGCAGCAGACCTCGCAACATTTCCGGTGAAGGAAGTCCGCTAATTTCCTTAAGCACCTGCGCCCACTGCTCCTTGTCCGCCAAACCCTGCGTATCCGCCAGCTCATGGTACAGCGCGGAAATTTCCGCACAGGCCACACCGACCTTGGCGCCATGCAGCAGTTGTCTGCGTCCGGTGCGGATGTACTCCATCTCCCAATAATGGGACAGATGATGTTCTGCACCGGATGCCGAATGGGATTGCCCAAACAGCAGGATCGCCAGACCGGATTCAATCAGCGCTTCGGTCAGTACACGGATTCCCAGTTCGGTATGATTTCCTATCTCCTCTGCATGATTTACACAGGCCAACAGCGCCTTTTCGGTAATGGCGGCAACTGCCGGAGCATACGGCTCGTCAGCCGTCAGGCGGCCGAATTTCCAGTCGAACAACGAGGTGTATTTGCCCAGCATATCGCCAAAGCCTGCCGCCACCATGGGAGCCGGCGCCTTGCGCAGCAGCTCTGTATCAGCGAAGATAGCGGCTGGACCGGCCGCAGGGATCGTTATCTTATTGCCGCGGATAATCAGCGGCGAGCCGTTCGAGGTGAAGCCGTCTACCGAAGGAGCCGTTGGGACCGACACAAAGGGAATGGCAGCTGTATAAGCCGCATAACGCGCCACATCATGCAGTGTGCCCGAACCTGCCACGATGACGGAATCTGCTTTAACTTTTTGAATATCCAACAGCACCTGCACTACAGAGGCTTCATCTGCAATAACATCGCCCTGCGCATTGGGCAGCACCAAGGTGGTGTGGACCGAAATCCCGGCTTCCCTGCATGCCAGTTCCAGACTTGCTCCCGCTACTTCCAGTGTATGTTTATCTGCCACAAGCACCGGCCTTTCCCAGCTCTGTGCGGCCACATAAGGAATGACCTGCTGCAGGGCACCCGGTTCTACATGAATGACCTGCGGAAGAGCAAAAGCTGCCCCTCCTTCTATTTCAGCCGCGGCTGCCTTTATATTATCCAGTATGCTGCTCATATCGAATTCCTCCTAAAAGTTATGTTAGCAAAGGCTTCCTTATACATTTTATCAGAAGTCCAATATACAGGAAGAAACGGACGTACCGCACTCTGAGCGAGCGCGGTACCCGTTTCTTGTCATCACACGAATATAGAGAGAACTAGAGCAGCTTCCAGGCGATATCGTTCAGGCGCAGTTCATTGCGGAAGGATCGTGTATTGGTATCTTTGTCGATGACTACACATTCGATGCCGACCATTTCGGCGAAATCAATCAACTGCTCTGTAGTCACCACATACGAGAATCCGGTATGATGTGCGCCGCCGGCCAGAATCCAGGCTTCCACGCCTGCCTTCAGGCTTGGCTGCACTTTCCACAATACGCGGGCAACCGGCAGGTTCGGCATAGCTTCGGTAGGCTCAACGCCATCCACTTCGTTCACAAGCAGGCGGAAACGGTTACCCATGTCGATGATCGAAGCATTCAGTGCTGCACCAGAACGTCCGTTGAATACCATACGGGCAGGGTCTTCTTTGCCGCCGATACCGAGCGGATGCACTTCAAGCTTCGGCTTGTCGACAGCAATGGTCGGGCAGACCTCCAGCATGTGCGATCCAAGCACCAGCTCATTGGCCGGATCAAGGTGATACGTGTAATCTTCCATGAAGGAGGTGCCTTTGTTGCCGGCGATAATCTTCATCAGGCGGACAAGTGCCGCTGTCTTCCAGTCACCTTCTCCGGCAAAGCCGTAGCCCTGCTCCATCAGGCGCTGTACAGCAAGTCCCGGAAGCTGCTTCAGTCCGTGCAGATCTTCAAAAGTAGTAATGAAAGCTGTATATCCGCCTTCTTCCAGGAAAGCTTTCATCCCCAGCTCAATACGGGCCTGGTAACGGATGGATTCACGAACAGGTCCATCCTGATCTCCGCCTTGGGCAAAGTCATACGCCTTCGCGTATTCTGCCATCAAATCGTCGATCTGCGCTTCGGTAACGGCATCCACACGTTCCACAAGGTCACCTACACCATAGCCGTCAACGGTCCAGCCCAGCTTGATTTGTGCTTCTACCTTATCACCTTCAGTTACAGCCACCGAGCGCATGTTGTCGCCGAATCTGGCAACCTTCAGCGTTTGGCTCTCATTGAAGGCAGCAGCGGTGTTCATCCAGCCGCCGATGCGGCCTCTAACTTCACTGTCTTCCCAGTAGCCGACAACCACTTTACGGGCAATGCCCATGCGCGCGCCAATGAATCCGTACTCGCGGTCGCCGTGTGCCGACTGGTTCGTGTTCATGAAATCCATGTCGATGGAATCCCATGGAATATCACGGTTAAATTGGGTTGCCAGGTGCAGCAACGGCTTGCGGAGCTGCGACAAACCGGCGATCCACATTTTGGCAGGGGAGAAGGTGTGCATCCAGGTGATGATCCCTCCGCAGTTCTCATCACTGTTCGCAGCAATTGCCAGCTTGCGGATTTCGTCCGCTGTAGTCAGAACCGGTTTGAATACTATTTCAAAGGGAACCGTGTCGTCCGAGTTAAGGCCTGCGGTAATTTGGCGGGAGTGCTCCGCTACTTCCTCAATCGTTTCAGGGCCATACAAATGCTGACTTCCGGTTACGAACCAGAATTGATAAGGTTTAATGGATAACATGTAATTACCTCCTAAAAGTGTTGTAAGCATAATTTCACTGAATGATTCCGTACTATACTAACTTCGAATGTATCAACGTACTATTCCGTAACATCCTCTTTAATCGCCTTAAGATGCTTCATGACATTGTTCTCGCCCCGGCCGAAATAGTCATGCAGTCTGGAATATTCCTGATACAGCTTTTCGTAGACTGCTACGTTTTCCGGAATTGGAACATAGGATTCTTCGCGGATACGGGCCATTTTTTCTGCCGCTTCTACGATCGAATCGTAGCCGCCTTTTTGAGCACCGGCTGCAACTGCTCCGAACATTGCCGCGCCGAGCGCAGGCGTCTGCTTGCTTGCTGCCACTTTAATTTCACGGTTGGTAACGTCAGCGTAGATCTGCATCAGCAGGCGGTTCTTTTGCGGAAGTCCGCCACAGGCATAAAGTACATCAACGGCTACACCATTCCCGTGGAATGCATCCACAATCTTGCGTGTGCCGAAAGCTGTAGCTTCAAGCAGCGTGCGGTAAATTTCTTCCGGTTTGGTCAGCAGCGTGCAGCCGAGCAGCAGTCCGGTCAGGTTCGTATCCACGAGCACGGAGCGGTTGCCGTTCCACCAGTCCAGTGCGAGAAGTCCGGTTTGGCCCGGCTTGTAGGCCGCAGCCCGTGCTTCCAGCCAAGTATGGATGTTTACGCCTTCTTCCGCCGCAGCTTCTTTCGCATAGGCAGGGACCGCTTCTTCCACATACCATTCAAAAATATCGCCAACAGCGGATTGTCCAGCCTCATACCCGTAATATCCCGGAATGATTCCGTCTTCCACAACACCGCACATGCCTTCAACTTCTCGTTCGGTATCACCCAGCACCATATGGCAGATTGAGGTACCCATGGACATTACCAGTTTGCCCGGGGTAACTACACCTACAGCGGGTACAGCGGCATGCGCATCGACGTTGCCGACGGCCACGGCCGTACCTGCCACAAGGCCGATTTGCTGAGCCATTTGAGCAGTCAGTTCCCCGGCTTTCGTGCCCAGGGGAGCGATATCCCCGCGCAGCTTCGTCTCGGTCAGGTTCTCGAGGCGCGGATCAAGCGCTTTGAAGAACTCCTTATCCGGATATCCGTCCGCTTTATGCCAGATGGCCTTATAACCGGCCGTGCAGCTGTTGCGTACAATGTTGCCGGTCATTTGCGAGATTACCCAGTCGGTAGCTTCCAGGAACTGATCAGCCGCATCATAGATTTCAGGTGCTTCGTCCAGGATTTGCCAAACCTTAGCCATCATCCATTCGGAGGAGATTTTGCCGCCGTAGCGCGGCAGCCATTTCTCACCGCGTTCAGCGGCGATGCGGTTGATTTCATTCGCTTCATGCTGTGCGGCATGATGCTTCCACAGCTTCGTCCAGCTATGCGGGTTCTCCTGATATTCAGGAAGCAGGCAGAGCGGCTGTCCTTGTTCATTAACTGGAAGCATCGTACAAGCGGTAAAATCTATGCCTAGACCCACGACATCCGCAGGATCAATGCCGGACTCACGGATTACCTCTGGCACCGAACGCTTCAATACTTCAATGTAGTCTGCCGGATGCTGCAGCGCCCAGTCATATTCCAGTTTTTTGCCGGTTCCCGGCAGAATCTCGTCAATCACGTGATGCGGATAAGGCGTTACATGATCCGCGACTTCCGTTCCGTCGGCCAGATCTACCAGCACAGCGCGTCCGGATTGGGTTCCGTAGTCGACGCCGATTGCATATTTTTTACTCATGTACGAATTCTCCTTTATATATAGTAATTAGCTTTGGCCGTAATAGGCATTTGCTCCATGCTTGCGCAGGAAGTGACGGTCGAGCAGCGTCTGGCTCATCGGCTGCACATTCGGGTTCAGCTGGAAGGTCTGTGTTGCCATCTTCGCAACTTCCTCAAGCACAACGGCGTTATGAACCGCATTATGCGGATCCTTCCCCCAGTTGAAGGGAGCATGGCAATGTACAAGCACACCCGGAATCATGTCCGGATTCAGATCCTTGAATGTCTCCACGATCACATTGCCGGTCTCCAGCTCATACGCACCTTTGATTTCCTCGTCTGTCATCGGGCGGGTGCAGGGAACTTCACCGTAGTAATAGTCGGCATGGGTGGTTCCGAGAGCCGGAATGCCTCTGCCGGCCTGTGCCCAGCCTGTTGCCCATGGCGAATGGGTATGGACAATGCCGCCGATGTTCGGAAATGCCTTGTATAGCACCAAATGAGTAGCTGTATCAGAAGAAGGGCGGTAGCTGCCTTCAACAATATTGCCTTCCAGATCAAGCACAACCATGTCGTCCCGGCGCAGCTTATCATACTCCACACCGCTCGGCTTAATAACCACCAGTCCCTTGTCCCGGTCAATGCCGCTGACATTCCCCCATGTAAACGTTACCAAGTTGTAACGGGGCAGGTCAAGATTGGCTTCCAGTACCTCTTGTTTCAATTGCTCCAACATTCGTAATCCTCCCTATGGTCTTAGGTATGATCGTTCTTTTGCTTTGCCACCTCATTATACACTTGTACGTACAATTAATCTATAGTTTTTTAATAAAACGGTAAATAGGTACATACAAATAAAAAAACAGGCTTCATCATCCTAGTATCGGATGATAAGAGCCTGTTTAGCCGCAATGAACGGATCCAAGCAACGGTTTTCTTCCCCATTGTTTATTCTGACCTGGACAGCAAATACAAAAAATAAGGTGTACTCAGCATAGTGATGATGATCCCCGTCGGTATATCCGTTCCGAAACTGACCGTCCGGGTAATGGTATCCGCAATGAGCACCACCAGCATCCCGGTCAGCGCCGAGGCCGGGAGAAGAAGCTTGTGGTTCGGGCCAACCAGCTTGCGCGCCAGATGGGGGCTAATCAGACCGACAAAGAAAAAATTGCCGCCCAATGCCACACTTCCGGAGGAGAGCGCCACTGAAGCCAGAGTAAGTCCCAAAAATTCCGGTTTTACCGCAAGCCCTAAGCCCGTCGCTGTCTCATTGCCAAGATTGAGTGTATTCAGAACCCGCGACTTGTAAACCGTATAGCCCACCAGCAGCAATGTCCATGGGGCCAACACCGAAATATATTTCCAGTCATCACCCCAGAGGCTGCCCGCCATCCAGCGCTGGGCAAATTCGAACTGCGTATGATCCAGCCGGAGTGTAATCATCAGCGACAGCGCTCCATAGCCGCTTGACATGGCTACCCCCGTAAGGATTAATCCAGTAGGTGATATCTCCCTGCCCCGGCGGAAGGACAGCAAGAAGATCAGTACTGCTGCAGTCATGCCTCCGATAAAAGCCAGCACCGGCAGCGCAATCGCCGAGGAAACACCTTTAACGGAGAAAATCGCGATATAGATGAGCACAAACAACCCGGACCCGGAGCTGATACCCAGCGTTCCCGGACTAGCCATGTCGTTCCTCAGCAAACTTTGCATGATAGACCCAGCAACGCCCATTCCGATGCCAACCAGTATACAAAGCACGATCCGCGGCAGCCTGAATTCGAAGACAATCAGGTTCTGCTTGTCTGTTCCTTTCAGCAGCAGTACACGCAGCACCTCCATGGGAGACAGGTTCATTTGGCCCGAATTCATTCCTATCACCACAATCAGAATGACCAGTACTACTAGTAGAAGGCACAAACCAATTCCCCGGGAAACGGTATAAGCTCGCTGCTTCATCCTAATTCCCCCTTTTGCCGGCGTGACAGATAGAGGAAAACGGGAACGCCGATGATTGCAAAAATAATCCCTACAGGTGTTTCATTTGGGCGGTTAATGAGCCGGCCGAACAAATCAGCCCCCACCATGAAGGTCGCTCCATAAAGCCCGGACAGCGGAATAATGTAACGGTAATCTACACCCGCCATATAGCGGACTACATGCGGGATAATCAGGCCCACGAAGCTGATGGGGCCGACGATCAATACCGACAATCCGGTCAGCACCAGCACAATAAGTGTGGAAATCCCCTGGATCCGCCCGGTTGGCAGCCCCAGCCCTGACGCAACATCATCTCCCAGACTTAGCAGCGTAACCGAAGGGGCCAAAGCAATAGCAGCCAGCACGCCGACGGCAAACAGCGGCGAGATAATGCTTAGCTCTTTCCAGGTGGCACTGGCTGTGCCTCCGGCAGTCCAATATGCGAGGGCCTGTCCGATGTTGTATTTAATGGCGACAAAGCTGCTGAACGCGGCAAACAGTATGGATACCGACATTCCCGCCAGTACAAGCCGCTGCGGGGTCATCCCCCTTTTGCTTAAAGAAGCGACTCCATAGGTCAGCCCGGTTGCTGCACCTGCCCCAAGACAGGCATACAGCATAGTCTGTGCATAAGTACGGTCCGGCAAAAAAGCCATGCAAAGCGCCATTGCCAGTCCCGCTCCAGAGCTGATGCCCATCAGTCCCGAATCGGCCAGCGGATTTCTGGTAGTACCCTGCATAATCGCTCCTGTCATCGCCAGGCTGCAGCCGACGATAACATCCGCAACCGTACGTGGAAACCGGAGGTTGTGAATGATCTGGTGCTCCGTTTTAGCGGGATCAAATTTAAAAATCGCCGCCCAAGCTGTATGCAGCTGCATATCAGCAGATCCGAAGGAAATGGAAGCAGCCACAACCAGCACGAGCGCCAGGAATCCTGCGGCCATCAGCAGTGAAAAGGGCACTCCCCTTTTTTTTCCATATGTACCTGTATCCACATCTTTCATCATACCCTTCGTCCTTCATCAGTAATTTAGGCTAAGCTGTTATGACTGCGGTGAATCCAGCAGTGCATTTACAATAAAGTTAACCTGCGCCTTAGCGGAATAAATGTCGGTATAATAGCTTAAGCCGAATTCCATCTCGATCAGATGATGGTTCTGGATAGCCGGCAGAGAGCTCCATACCTGATTTTGGCTCAAATCATCCATGCCATCATAGGTATTGCGAATGATATAATCCCCTGCATATTCGGGAAGCACCTCGAGGGATACCGATTCTGAATAAGTGTTCTTATCGATAATTCCCGTTTGCACACCTTTTGGCGCTTTCAGTGAGAGCACATCGTAGACAATTCTGCCCGCTCCGAACAGCTTGCCCATGACTGTCATGGAATCATTACCGCCTTCAAATACAGAAATCGTTTTATCAACAAAGCCGGCATCCAGCAGCTTCTGGACAGATTCTTTTACATTCTGATCATAATCCGCAAGCACCTGCTCGGCTTCCTTCTCTTTATTGAGTGCTTGTCCGATCAGCCTTACTCTTTCTTCCTGGGTAATCTCCCCGTAAGGCACATAGATAGCCGGAGCGATTTTGGACATCTCCTTGGCCTGCTCCTCACCAGCCGTGATAATCAGATCAGGGTCCAGCTTCATGACGGCTTCCATATCCCACTCTGCCCAGTGCCCCAGATCGGTGCTTTCCTTTACCTCTTCCTTAAAAGCCGCACCCTCATACGCCTCAGAAATTCCAACAGGCTGCACACCCAGAGCAATCACATCACCCATCAAGTATTGGACCAGTACACGCTGCGGATTGGCAGGCACTTCTACATCACCAAGTACAGTGCTTATTGTCCGTGTTCCGGTGTCCGCCACAGCCTCAGGTGCAGAAGTAGCGGATCCGCCGCTTCCCGCCCCCTCCAGCGCGTTCCCTCCAGTTGTTGCATTACCCGTGGCTGCCGAACCGCCTGAGCAGGCGCTAAGCAGCAAGGTCATACACAGCATTGCTGTGGCAGCCATTGTTTTTTTCTTTTGTCTCATCTGAAAATGATCCCCTTCCACCTGTTGATTATGATAATCATTATCAATATAAGACCAAAACTCATCCTTTTGAATGGCATATCCTTGCTCCGGGGATGGCATATCTTCATTTACGGCTGTCTGAAGCCCTTCAGATCTATACTTGGAGGGCGAGATACCCATATGCTTTTTGAAGCTGCGGCTGAGCGTATAACCATCCGGATAACCCACACTTTCGGCAATCCCCTGCAGATTCGCTTCTGTTTTGAGCAGCAGCTGCGACGCTTTCTCTACCCTCACACGTGTTAAGAAACGCATAGGACTTTCACCCACCTTGTTTTTAAACAGCTTCGATAAATGTCCCTGACTGCATCCGAGAGCCAGAGCGGTGCTTTTCAGTGTTACCGAGTGTCTATAATGTTCAAGAATATAACGCTTGGCCTGCTCAGCCAGATCCGTTTTGGCCAAAGTGTGCTTCGTGAGTTGAAGGTGCTTCAGCAGCTCATAAACGAACCTGTAGAGCAGCGACTTTACGTACAAGCGCCCCAGACTGTCATTGGACTGCCATGCGGCCTCCATCTCCCTAGCCGTGTTGAACAGCATCAGCTTGCGGGTGTTCTGCACGCCATACTCCCGCTGAAAGGGATTGCTGTGCACCATAATTTCCTGGATATCTTTCCTCCCGGGTACGGGAATCGCGGCTTTGTATAGGATCAGATAATATTCAAACCTTGCCCCTCTTTCTGCCACGATGTCTAGACGCATACCCTTGCCTGCATGAAGAACATAAGAACTGCTGACCGCGAGGAACGTTCCTTCAATACATATTCTCGCTTCTCCTTCAATGACATAGATAAAAGCACTGGCAGGCAGGCGGTAAGAATACAGTTCTTCCTCTTCCCCTATTCTCACCCGGCGAACATCCATCACTTTGACGGACGCATGGTTCCACACCAGCAGATGTTCATTCCATTCCATTGATTCCGGCACTTCCTTTGATATGGTCATTTTAAACCATTATAGTGATAACCATTCTCAACAACAACCCGCACACATATATTCCTTAAATTCCAGATAACTAAAACGCGAAAAAAGCCCGCACCCTGTGCGGACTTCCGTTACTGTTATTCAACTGCGGTCTAACTGTTCCAGCCGTTTCGTTGAGCTTCTCAGAACCAGCTCCGGCTTATAAATCCTGTCCTTCGGCGGCTCAGCACTTTTACGCTCAATCATGTCAATCAGCATATTGGCTGCCTCTATACCCATAAGCTCTTTCGGATGTTTAAGGGTGGTCAGCTTCACTTCTGTCGCCGTCGCCAGCGTTGAATCGTCGAAGCCGATAATTGACAGATCGTCGGGCACGCTTAATCCCGTCTGGCGCGCGGCCTCCAGCAGCAGCACTGCCAGCTCGTCATTGTAGCAGACGAAGGCTGTAGGCCGCTGGCGTCCCTGCAGCATTTTTAAGGCCGCTTCATAAGGCACGCTATGCTTCTGTTCGCTCGTATAATGGGTCACGGTATCCGCTCCCAGAGGAAGGCGGTGTTTGTGCAGCGCCCGTGTAAAACCCTTTAACCGGTTGGCTCCCTGGAGATCGTCTGTCTTGAAAAATCCGGCAATCTCCCGGTGGCCCAGCTCAATCAGATGCTCCGCAGCCATAAATCCACCTGCTTCGTCATCCAGCTTCAGGCAGGGACAATGCAGCTCGGGATACCGCTCATTGATCATAATGAACGGAATGCGGTGGATTTCAAGTGCCAGAAACAGCGGCAGATTAGGATTACCCTGTGCGCTTTTGGTCGGCTCAATAATCAGTCCCTTAAACGGCTGGCCCAATAGCATCTCCAGGTTCTCCCGCTCCTTATCCTTGTCATTGTCGGTGCTCGACAGCATCATGCTGTATCCGCTGCCGCGAAGCTGCGCTTCTGCGCCGCGTACAAGATGAGGAAAGATATAATCGGAAATATGTGTCGTCATCATGCCAATCATGCTGCTGGTCTGCAGCGGCCGCGTTTCCTGCCGGGCAACAAAGGTTCCCTTCCCTTGCAGGCGGTACAGCCATCCTTCCTTCTCCAGTTGGCCAAGTGCCTGGCGAACTGTCTGTCTGCTCATGCCGAACTGTACGGCAATTTCATTCTCGGATGGAATCTGGTCATCCGGCTTCAGCCGTCCGGACTCCATCCAGGACAGCAGTTCACCCTTTAGCTGCATATATTTCGGTATCGGTTTATCCGTCATGGTACACCTCAGGCTACTTATATAGAGTAATACAAGTCATTATAACATAAGCCACTTGTATGTACATGTTATGTCTTTACTTTTTTGAATCTTCAGCCTCTCTTTTATCCATTTGGTTTAACCGGGGGATTCCGGAAAGCTGCTGTTTCACGCAAAAATGCCCCACACTGGTGGGGCATTCGAATGGAACAGTTTGGCCTTTCATTTCGCTTCATTTAATAAGCCGGTACTGCACCCCTGTCAGCTATTCCTTCTTCAAAATTTCGTGCAGCTGACGTTTATCGGCTTCCTGTGACCGCTCAAGCGCCTCCAGATCATCCTGATCCGCTTCCGCCGCCGAGAACTCCACATCCTCAAATTTAGCTTCGAAGAGCATCTTCTGCTTGTCTGTTTTAGAGAAGATCTTTGAGTTTTCTCTATCCATTGGTTGTCCATCCTCCTGATTTGTATTGATGTGTCAAGACTTAGACCATTCCGCCGGCCTCTTCAATTATGGTCAATGCCTGATTATAGGAATTCTCGTCCACGATAACTGTCAGCAAAATATTCCGGCCTGTCGGTCCGCCGTCACCGCCGTGACTCATGCCGCTGCCGCTTGTATGCGCTGCAGACAAAATACCTGCATGCGGGCTGACAGAGGTCATGGAATCCATACTTGCCAGATTGCCGGTCACCGGATTCACACCTGCCTGCAACCCATTTCCGCCAAATCTGCTGAAACGGTCAATGGACAGCTCGCTGACGCGCAGCGCCTGAAGCTTGCGGGAGACGCCCTCGGCTTCCTCAGGAGCCTTGAAGTAGGCTAATATAGATCTCTCCGACATTATATCCCTGCTCTCGCCTTTAATTTATAACTCTGGATGCTTGGTTAGGTTGTCTCAGGCAAGCCTATTTTATGCTTCTGCTGTTATTAATTCTACTATCCGGCTGGAATTTAAATGCGCTGTTAACTTCACCATAATATGGTTCAAAAGTGCTATATTCTATTTCGGATTAAACCTGTAGAATAAATGTAATTTTCATTTATATTCCATTTTTTAGAAGGAGGACAGCAATCACACGGCAGTTAAATTTATGTTTGGGAGGATGAAGCTATTTTGAAACAACCATTTAGGCATTCTATTCAAAGATTTGGTATTGGCGCAGCTAGTTTCAGCTTGGCCGCTTCTCTATTGTTTCCTGTTTCCGCCTTTGCGAACTCATCCCTTGAGTCATCCTCAGGGCTATCTGCCCAAACAACCCTAGAACAGGCCCGGAAGGTGATCCCGCAAAATTATGCGGGAGTAAATGCCGGATCAGCTCCTGTTACAGTGATTGTTGAACTGACCCATAAGCCGGTCAATGTATACGAAAGTGAAGCCAAAACCTCGGCTGCGCGTTCCTCCACCTCTCAACGAAGCAAAATTCTTACCGAACACAACTCATTCAAAACTGCAGCGAGACAGCTCGGAGCTGCTATTGAAAATGAATACAGCGACATATTTAACGGATATGCAGTGACTTTGCCGGGAAATCAGGTCGACAAACTGCTCAAGCTGCCTGGAGTGGCGGCTATCTATCCGAATGATGAAGTCCACGCGCTTGCAGACAGCACTGACTCTGCCACTCTTCCGGCAACTCGCAGCTACTCTGATACCGGAGAACTGATTGGAGCAGATAAGCTTCATGAGCTGGGTTACACCGGCAAAGGCATTCAGGTTGCCGTTGTTGATACCGGTATTGATTATAAGCACCCGCTCCTGAAGGATAATTATAAGGGCGGCTATGATGCGGTGGATAAGGATAACGATCCATACGAAACAGAGCCTGATCCCACCAAACCGCCCAAGGGCACCAGCTCTTATGATACCTCGCATGGCACACATGTATCGGGCACCATTCTTGATATAGCGCCTGAAGCGGATTTATATGTGTATCGTGTGCTTGGTCCATATGGCAGCGGCACAACAGCAGATGTCATCGCCGGCATCGAACGCGCCGTTCAGGACGGTGCGGATGTCATCAACCTTTCACTGGGCTCAAGCATGAACCAAAGTTACTCCGCCGATTCGATTGCGATTGACAATGCCGTGAAATCCGGTGTAGATGTCATAATTGCTGCCGGTAATGCCGGTCCGGACGAATCGACGCTCGGCTCCCCTGGCGGCGCACAGCTGGCGCTTACGGTCGGCGCCTCCACTGTTCCGGTCACCATTCCTTTCTTTGATATTGGTAATCTCAAAGATATCCCTGGCCTGATTTCCACATACTCCCCGGAGTTGACTGAAGACATCTCGGACTTAACGATCGTTTATGCCGGCCTGGGCACTGAAGCTGACTTTGCAAATGTCGATGTTACCGGCAAGGCAGTACTAGTGGACCGCGGACAGATCAACTTCGGCGCGAAATCGCTGAATGCCAAAGCTGCCGGTGCCAAGGTACTATTGATTGCCAACAATACCACCGGTGAATTGAACGCCACTTTAGGAGCACCCGGAGACTATATTCCTACTTTCGGCATCAATCAGGAGAACGGCAAAAAGATTAAGGATGAGCTGAACGCGAGCAGAAATTCAATTAGCTATGTTCCCGTAGCGGAGAAGAATCAGCTGGCCGATTTCAGCTCTACCGGTCCTGGATTGCCAGACTATTTGCTGAAGCCGGATGTAGTTGCTCCCGGTGTAAGTATTAATTCCACCGTACCTATTTGGGAGAGCACGGACGAGACGTATGATAACGCCTTCGGTCTGAAGCAAGGAACAAGTATGGCAACTCCGCATGTGGTTGGAGCCGTTGCCCTGTTATTGGGCAAATACCCGGATCTTGCACCGGACCAGATCAAATCACTGCTGATGAATAATGCTGATCCTATATTTGCCCGGGGCGGCAGCTCTTATTCCCTCTATCAGCAAGGAGCAGGTTTAATCAATCTGGTGAAATCAGTTGAAGCAGGCTCTATCGCCAAGGTAGGAGAGATTTTTTACAGCGGCCTTCCAGGCTCTGCCGAAATTCCATACTATGCGGGTTCCCTGTCCTTCGGCCTGCAGCCGAAAGGTGCAAGCGTGACGAAAGCCGTCTATGTGGAAAACTTCAAGGACAGCGGAAAGAGCTATAATCTTTCTCTTGAATGGCTGACCAACAAGCCTAGTGACATCTCGGTATCCACAGCACCTAATGTCATTACCTCCGGAAGCGGAGACAGCAGTTATATTCCCGTTGTGCTGGGCGTTTCCGCAACAGCACAGGACGGAGCCTATGAAGGCATTCTGAAGCTTACTTCCGGAACCGAGGTTCTGCGTCTACCGCTCAACGTTCTGGTAGGCGACAAATTCAATCTGGATCCAGTAAACCAGCTCAGCCTGGATGATGCCGAAATTTCACCAAATGGAGACGGGCTGTTCGATAAGACAGGCTTTTACTTCTCGGTGAACAAAGATCTGCAGAATATCCGGTTTGCCGTAACAGCCCAAGATGCGCCGGCTACGGTAATCGGTGATGTGTATTCCGCCCAAGGGACCCTCTACCGGGGAGCGCATGAATTCCTGGATTGGGGCGGAACGGTAACAGATCCTGCAACCTCTAAAGTAAGTGTGCTACCGGACGGACACTACAATATCACGCCTGTTTTGCAAGGAAACATTTGGCTTACCGATCAAGCCATTCCATTCACAGTAGATACTGAGAAGCCGCTCTCTTCCGGATATGCAGTCGGGGAATATGAGCTGGAGTCACCTGATGATGCAAGAGTGGCCAATATTAGTGCAACCATTGACTCCGACCTTTTGGCCGATCTGATTTCCACCTCCAGACCTGTGTCTTCTCTCTTCAGCGTGTATGCACTTGCCGAAGATGAAAACGGAGAAATATCAGCCTACCCAGGAGTTATCGCGCCTGACGGTTACTTCGAAATTGATGTGCCGGTCAGTGAAGGCGTTAATGATTACATTGTTTATGTGACCGATGCCCTGGGCAATGGTGCTGCTGAAGAGGATTACAGCCAGCATCTGGTATACAACACCAATGGCGGTGTTCTTGTTGCTCCTAAACTCTCAGCACAGACCATTGAAACCGGTCAAACGGTTACGGTAGATGTGTATTTCTCGGCAACGGATGCGGTCTATGGTGTGAACGGCGCTGGAGTCAACATCGTCTACGATGAAAAGCTGGCTGCACCGTCAATTACACCGAGCGTACAGCTCGCTACGTACCAGGAGCAAAAGTTCCCGGGGGTTCCATTATTACAAACGGATACGACTACCCCGTCTGCCGACGGACTGAAGTTGACATCTTATGCAGTTCAATTAGAAGGAGGAGCATATAGTGGTACCGGCTCACTGGTACAGTTCACCTTCACTCCAAAGACTGCCGGGATCTATTCCTTTGAACTGAATGATTTGCTTACCTGGAATGAGAAGAAACTGGATAACGTTCCGTCAAGCTATTCTACAGTGACGGTGACCGTTAACGATCCGGTTAAACCAACCGATCCGGAAACACCGACCAATCCGGAGACACCAACCAATCCAGAGACACCAACCAATCCGGAAACACCAACCAATCCGGGCTCACCAGCTAACCCGGGCTCACCTGCCTCTACACCGGCTCCGGCTGCCGGCACATCGCTTAAGTCCGGGCAGCTGGTAGAAAAGGCTGATCCTGCGGGCGGCAAGCCAACGGCTGTGCTCAGTATTTCCGAGGCAGCTTTGACTGCCGCCCTGCAAAACGCATCGGAAACAGCCGTTTCACTTGATCTCAGCGATGTGGATTTTGCGAAATATGGTCAAGTGAGTTTTACCCTTACTGCAGCTCAGGCTGAGAAGCTTAAGTCTTCAGCCAAAGCGCTAAGTCTCGCAGGTACTGGATTTACACTGCTCGTTCCGGCACCTACACTTCCCGGCTTCATTTCCGGCAGCGGGCTTACTATGAGCCTTAGTCTTGCCGAAGGCGCCGATACGGGTACCCTGGCGGGAAGCACCACAGCCATTGACCTGAGCTCTGCTACTCTGATTCTCAAAAATGGCTGGACTACCGGAAAACCTGTCATTATACAGCTTGCCCTCAATAAAGACGGCCTAAAGGATGTCCGCAAGACAGCGGTCTATCAGCAAAAGGCTGACGGAAAATGGGCTTATCTGCAGGCAGGCACACTTCCTAAAGAAGGGGTACTGCAATTTACTATTACCGGTGATGGTACCTACAGCGCTGCCGTACACAATACAAGCTTCAAAGATATCGGCGCACACTGGGCCAAGGAAGATATTGAAATTCTGGCCGCTCACGGCATCGTAGCCGGCAAAGGCACTGATGGCAGTTTCAAGCCATCCGATACCTTGAGCCGGGCCGAATTGTTGACACTCTTCGACCGCTTGCTTGGCAAGGGAGATACCTGGTCGTCCCGCAGCAAGGAGAGCGGATCTCGTGAGGTATTGACTCGTGAGGAGGCTGCAATCATCGTTGCAGAGGCCATCGGTGCAGACGGCACTTCCAGCACCGCCTTAACCTTCAAGGACACAGGCAAGATCTCTGGAGCCGCCGGCAAGGGTGCAATCGCCTTTGCGGTAGACAAGGGCTACCTGAAAGGAGTAGGGGCCAACACCTTCAATCCTGAAGGTACCCTGACCCGCGCGCAAGCAGCATCCATTCTGCAACGCGTGCTTGAGGATCTGCGCTCTTAAGATCACCATCCACTAAAAAAAAACGGCTGCACCCTCCTGAAACTTCAGGAGGTACAGCCGTTTTTGTCTGTGCAAGTGAAGTCTCAAGCACTCCATTCATTACAATAAAATAGCCCCCTAACCTCCGCACAGCGGAAACAGGGGGCTATTAAGGTTATCATGAGTGAATAAATCAGTCCCCGCGGAATGCACGTTTCACACGGTCAAAGAAGGATTGCTCCTGCTCATGTGTGTTCTCTCCATTGTAAGAAGCGAACTGGCGGAGCAGATCCTTCTGCTCTTCACTTAGTTTGCTTGGAGTGACTACGATGACACGGACATGCTGGTCACCTGTTCCGTTGCCGCGCAGGCGTGGCACACCTTTGCCCTTCAGACGGAAGAAGGTGCCGGTCTGTGTTCCGGCAGGAATCTTAAGCTTTACTTTTTCCGTCAAGGTAGGAATCTCGATCTCGTCGCCAAGCGCTGCCTGAGCGAACGTAAGCGGAACCTCGCACATGATGTCATCATTCTCACGCACGAAGAAATCATGGGTCTTCACGCGGATCACAATGTACAAATCGCCGGCAGGGCCGCCGCGTGTGCCGCCTTCGCCTTCTCCGGTCATGCGCAGCTGTGCGCCGTCATCGACACCGGCCGGAATGCGCACATGAATCTTACGCTGCTTCTTGACCTTGCCTTGACCTCCGCAAGTAGTACATTTTTCCTTAATGATCTTGCCTGTGCCGCTGCAATGGGAGCAGGGACGGCGGTTGCGCATTTGTCCAAGCGGTGTATTCTGCACGAATTCCTGCTGGCCGCTGCCGTGGCATACGGAACAGGTCTCCGGTTTGGTACCGGGTTTAGCCCCGGAGCCGAAGCAGGTATCACAGGACTCTGTGCGTGGAATGGTAATGTCGGTTTCTTTACCGAATACCGCTTCCTTGAATTCAATGGTCATCGTGTATTGCAAATCGCCGCCGCGCTGGGGAGCATTCGGATCACGCCGTCCGCCTCCGCCGCCGAAGAACATATCAAAGATATCGCCAAGTCCGCCGAAATCTCCACCTCCGCCGAAGCCGCCGCCCATTCCCTGGTTAGGATCAATATGACCATACTGGTCATAACGCGCCCGTTGCTGGCCGTCGCTCAGCACGTCATAGGCTTCCTTCACTTCCTTGAATTTCGCCTCGGCGTCACTGGCTTTGTTAACGTCAGGATGATACTGTCGCGCCATCTTGCGGTACGCTTTTTTCACTTCTTCGTCTGAAGCATCTCTACCGAGGCCCAGAACCTCATAATAATCGCGTTTGTCTGCCACTGCTTTCACCTCCGTACATCAATTTCCATAATCCCTGTAACATGTTAAAAGGAAAGCCAAAACACGGGATGCCCCGGTTTTGACCTTCCCTTCTTACAGAAATACATTTATCGTATAAGGTTACCCTTGATTCTTCTCGTCGTCAACAACCTCGTAATCGGCATCAACAACATTATCTTTCTTCGCACCCTCTGGAGCACCTTCAGCACCCTGTTCAGCCTGTGCAGCCTGCTCATACAACTTCACGGACAACTGCTGAACAATCTCTGTCAGCGCTTCTGTAGCTGCATTGATTTCTTCCAGGTTGTCAGTTTCCAGTGCCGCTTTGAGCTTATCCTTGGCTTCGTTTGCTTTCTCAACTTCGGAAGCATCCACTTTGTCGCCGAGGTCTTTGATCACTTTATCTGTGGAATACACGAGCTGGTCAGCGGAGTTCTTGGCTTCTACCAGTTCTTTACGCTTGCGGTCTTCCTCAGCGTGCAGTTCGGCATCCTTCATCATTTGTTCAACTTCCGCGTCGCTCAGGCCGCTGGAGGAAGTGATCGTGATCTTCTGGCTCTTGTTCGTGCCTTTATCTGTTGCGGATACATTTACGATACCGTTAGCGTCAATATCGAAGGTTACTTCGATTTGCGGTACGCCGCGCGGTGCCGGTGGAATCTCGTTCAGCATAAAGCGTCCCAGCGTCTTGTTGCCGTTCGCCATTTGGCGTTCGCCTTGCAGGACGTGAATTTCTACGCTCGGCTGGTTATCAGCAAAGGTCGAGAACACTTGCGATTTACTTGTAGGAATCGTAGTGTTGCGCTCGATCATCTTCGTGAACACGCCGCCTGCAGTTTCAATACCAAGGGACAGTGGAGTTACGTCGAGCAGTACAACGTCTTTCACGTCGCCGGTCAATACGCCAGCTTGAACAGCAGCGCCGAGGGCTACTACTTCATCCGGGTTAACGCCTTTGTGCGGCTCTTTGCCGGTAAGCTTCTTGATGGCATCCTGTACAGCAGGAATACGTGTGGAACCGCCGACCAATACGATACGGTTAAGATCAGCCGGAGTCATGCCAGCATCGTTCAGCGCTTGACGGGTAGGTCCCAGTGTGCGTTCTACCAGGCTGGCAGTCAGCTCATCGAATTTAGCACGGGTCAGGTTGATCTCCAAGTGCTGAGGCACTCCGTCAACGACAGTGATGAATGGAAGTGATACTGTAGTTGTCAGTACGCCGGAAAGCTCTTTTTTCGCTTTTTCCGCAGCATCCTTCAGACGTTGTACAGCAGCTTTGTCCTTGCTCAGGTCAATTCCTTGCTCTTTCTTGAATTCTGCTACGAGGTAATCCATAACCAATTGGTCGAAATCGTCACCGCCGAGACGGTTGTCACCGCTGGTTGCTTTTACTTCGAAGAAGCCATCGCCCAGCTCAAGGATGGATACGTCGAACGTACCGCCGCCAAGGTCATAGACGAGGATCGTTTGGTCTTCGGATTTCTCCAGACCGTAAGCAAGCGCCGCTGCTGTCGGCTCGTTGACGATACGCAGCACTTCCAGACCGGCGATTTTGCCCGCATCCTTCGTAGCCTGACGCTGACTGTCATTAAAATATGCAGGAACTGTAATAACCGCTTGGGTTACTGTCTGGCCCAGATATGCTTCTGCATCGGATTTCAGCTTCTGAAGAATCATCGCCGAAATCTCTTGTGCGGAGTAATCTTTGCCGTCAATGCTTTCTTTGTGGCTCGTACCCATGTGGCGTTTAATCGAAGCAATTGTACGGTCAGGGTTCGTAATCGCCTGGCGTTTCGCTGTTTCGCCGACGATGCGCTCGCCGTCTTTCTTGAAGCCTACAACCGAAGGGGTTGTACGCGCGCCTTCCGGATTCGGAATAACAACGGCTTCGCCGCCTTCCATAACGGCAACGCAAGAGTTGGTGGTTCCAAGGTCAATACCGATAACTTTACTCACTGTAATGTGCCTCCTCAAAAATGATATGGAGCCCTAGCTCCTATAATAGTTATTTATTTATTATGATCATGCAGCAGGGTGATACCCGGCTATATAGACAGGACTACATGCTGACTTTGACCATGGCGGGACGAAGAACTTTATCTTTCAGGAGATAGCCCTTTTGGACCTCCTCCGTCACGATACCTTCCTCGTGCTCGTCGCTCTCCACCTGCATAATGGCCTGATGATATTCAGGGTTAAAAGGCTGTCCTACTGTTTCCATGGCTGTAAGTCCTTCGGACTTCAATACCCCTTCAAGCTGGCGGAAAATCATGTTCACACCTTTGCCGAAGGCCTCGGATTCTGTACTTGCCGAAGCCGTGGCGAGTGCACGCTCGAAATTATCCAGTACAGGAAGCAGTTCACCGACCAGCTTGGAAGTGGCATATTGCGCCAGCTCTTCCTTCTCCTTCTGCGTACGGCGGCGGAAGTTGTCAAAATCGGCTTGCACACGCAGCGTGCGCGCTTGATATTCCTCAGCCAGCTCCTGCAGGCGCTTAGCAGCTTCACCGCCGCCCGAAGCCTCCCCGCTGGTCTCTTCCCCCGTAAACGAACCGGTCTCCTGTGCTGCTTCTGCTTCATCGGCTGCCTGGTTCTCATTTATAGCCTGATCTTTAATTTCATTTGAATCTTGCACTTGATCCTCTTTCAAGTTGTCTTCACCTCCTTAAAATCAGTCACGTTAATCTTTAACACTCTGTTCACTTATACCAGTGTGCCAGCATTGCTGTCAAATCCCGGGACAGAATCCCCAGTATGCCCATTACTCGTGCGTATTCCATCCGGGTCGGGCCAAGGATGCCAATGCTTCCCAGCGGCTTGCCGTCGAGCGAATAAGTAGCGGTAATCAGACTGCAATTGGCGAAGGCCTCATGCTTATTCTCGGTACCAATCCGCACCTGCATACCGGTTCCGCCGGATGCGGGGGCCAGCATTTTGAGCAGGGTCGGCGTTTCCTCCAGTAAATCCAGAATATTCTTGACCTTGTCAACGTCCTTGAACTCCGGCTGGGTCAGCATATTCGTCGCCCCGCTGAGATAAATGCGCTGTTCATGATCGCTTTCCAGCGCCGTGTCCAGTACCTTCATTAATTCTTCATAATGGGAGATGTGGCGCTGCATTTCCTCCCCAAGCTCGGAATAGAGCTGGCTCTTCAGCTTGTAGAGCGGTACGTTCACCAGCTTGCTGTTCAGCAGATTAACCACTTTCTCCATTTCGGAGAGGGAAATCTCCGGAGGGATCTGAACCGTACGGTTCTCGACCTGTCCGGTGCTTGTAACGATGATCGCCACGGCGTTGTTATCATCGAGCGGAAGCAGCTGAAAATGGCGCAATGATGTATGAAAAACCTCCGGTCCCAGCAGGATGGAAGTATAATTCGTCATATTGGAAAGGATCATTGCCGCATGTTGGATTACCTGCTCCGTCGCATTCAGCTTCTCAGCGAAAAAAGCGCGGATCGTGCCCATTTCTGCCGACTCGGCGGAATTCCACGGCACCAAATGATCCACATAATAGCGGTAGCCTTTATGGGAAGGAATTCTTCCTGCCGATGTATGGGGCTGCTCGAGATATCCTAAATCCTCCAGGTCGGCCATTTCGTTGCGGATAGTAGCAGGACTGTAGCCTACATCCCCCCGTTTGGAAATGCTGCGCGAGCCCACTGGCTCAGCGGAAGATATATAATCATCAACGATAGCGTTAAGTATCATTCTCTGGCGTTCGGTTAACATGTAATTCCCTCCTATCGGCTGTGGCTCCGATTCGTTAGCACTCTGGTCAGATGAGTGCTAACCACTAATACAAAAATACCAAACTGACCTTGACATTGTCAAGTCAGTTCAGCATAAGGTGTGCAATCCAGGAATGAGTACTTAATATCAGCTTCTATATTTATGTTACAGGCTGCTTGCAGCCCGGTTAATTCAGCATCTTAAGCACGGCGATTTCGTCGCAGGCATTCTGCTTCTTGCAGTTAACGCAATCGGTCCATACCTTCTCGGGGAAGATTTCTTTCTCTACGACAGTGAAGCCGTTTCTGAGGAAAAAATCAACCGCATAGGTCAAGGCCATAATCTTCGGAATTCCCTGACGCCTTGCTTCTTCCGTCAGCTTCTCCAGAATCATTGAGCCTACTCCCTTTCCCTTGCCCTCATCACGCAGACCGAGGGAACGAACCTCGACAAGATCATTGCCCAGTCTGAAAAGCGATCCGCAGCCGACAAATGTGCCGCCGATTTCAGCGATCACAAACTGATCAATCTGGCGGGCCAGCGCTTGCCTGGAACGGGGCAGCATGATACCGCTCTGAGCGTATTCTTCAATCATTAGAAACAGCGGCTCAACATCCTCCACTGTAGCATTTCTGCATATCACCTTCTGGTCTCCTGCAGGAACCGAATGGCGGATCATTTCCGTTTTGACAAGCACTTTGACTCACCCCTCGTTGTTAATATGAATAAATATACAACAGAGTGAATTACAATTCAAGGGGTATTTTAAAATTAAACCTCTGTCAAAGCACCGACAAATTCACCAAATACATCATTCCCGAACAGGATTCCCTGCTTGCTCAGACGGTAGACGTCCCCATCCTGCTCAAGCAGCCCGGCATACAGCATTTTATGCAGTGAGTCCGCAAAAACAGTCTCCAGCGATTTGCTGAACTGAGACTTAAACGCCCGGTCCGACACGCCTTCACGCATGCGCAGACCGACCATCATGAAGTCCTCCATCGCCTCCTGTTCGGAGATCGGGAAGGAATCCAGCCGCGGCAGCCCGCTGCGCGAAGCCTCGATATAAGGATTGACACCCTTAATATTCATATGCCGCTGCCGTTTCACATATCCATGCGCCCCCGCGCCCAGGCCGTAATAATCTTCATTGCGCCAGTACGTAATATTGTGGCGGCTTTCCATTCCCGGCTTGGCGAAGTTGCTGATCTCATATTGTGTGTAACCCGCAGCCTCCATCGTTGACATCAGCAGCAGGTACATCTCCAGCTCATCCTCTTCACTTGGCAGCGGAAGTTTGTTCTTGTTAAACAGCGTGTGGAACAGCGTGTTCTCCTCCACCTTCAGGCTGTAGATGGAATAATGGGGCAGGTCCAGCTCCAGCGCCTTACGGATGCTTTCTCTAAGCATATCCACCGTCTGGTTCGGCAATCCGAACATCAGGTCAACAGAGAGATTATCCAGTCCGACCGCGCGTGCGTTTTCCAGGCTGCGGTATACATCATCCACATTATGAATCCGTCCGATGCCGCTAAGCAGCTCATTCTGGAAAGCCTGGACACCAAAGCTGACCCGGTTGACCCCGCCTTCTTTCATTACCATTAGCTTATCCTTGTCCGTAGTTCCGGGATTTGCCTCCATCGTGAACTCGATATTCTCATCCCACTGCGGGAAATGCTTGCGTACTGACTTCAGAAAATAGGCCATTTCATCCGGCTTCAGCACCGTCGGTGTTCCGCCGCCGACAAAGATCGTCTTGATAACACCCGGAGGGGTGTTCTTCACCGTCAGTTCCATCTCCCGGTCCAGGGCATGCAGATAATCCATCACCGGCTGGTCCTTCAGAACATAGGAATTAAAATCACAATAAAAGCACTTGTTCGTGCAAAACGGGATATGAATATATACGGCCTCAGGGGGACGGCCATTGTTTACTGTGTTCATAGCTGTCTCCTTACTATACTAAAGTCGTCAGCAAAGCTGACTTGATTATAGAAAAATCTTGACGCCTTTATATTGGAAAGGCCTTGATCTTCCCGATATCCATACTTCACTTATCACAAAAGGGAAGCCTGACGGCTTCCCTTGCAGAGCAATCACTTGCCATTGACATCCTTTAAGACGGTTTACTCGTCAATCTTCAGCACGGCCATGAACGCTTCCTGCGGCACCTCAACGCTGCCGACCTGCTTCATGCGCTTCTTGCCTTCCTTCTGCTTCTCCAGCAGCTTCCGCTTACGCGAGATGTCCCCGCCGTAGCATTTGGCAAGAACGTTCTTGCGCATCGCCTTAACGGTCTCACGGGCAACAACCTTCGTGCCGACAGAGGCCTGAATCGGCACCTCGAACATTTGCCGCGGGATGATGCCGCGCAGCTTCTCGCAAATGATCCGCCCGCGGTTGTACGCGCGGTCGCGGTGGACGATGAACGATAGGGCATCGACCTGCTCTCCGTTCAGGACAATATCCATCTTCACAAGGTTGGACTGGCGGTAGCCGGAAATTTCATAATCGAAGGAAGCATAGCCCTTCGTGCCTGACTTAAGCTGGTCGAAGAAATCATATACGATTTCCGACAGCGGAATCTGATAAGTAATCGTCACCCGATTGGAATCGAGATACTCCATGTTAACGAATTCACCACGTTTATTCTGGCACAATTCCATTACGGTACCCACGTAATCATTCGGGACGATTATCGCGGCCTTAACGTACGGCTCTTCCACGTAATCAATAGTACCAATCTCCGGATAATGCGACGGATTATCGATCTGAAGCATTTCACCGTTGGTCAGCATAATCCGGTAAATAACGCTCGGTGCTGTCGTAATCAGCGGCAGATTGAATTCGCGCTCAATCCGCTCCTGAATAATCTCCATATGCAGCAGTCCGAGGAAGCCGCAGCGGAAGCCGAAACCGAGCGCGCTTGAGCTTTCCGGCTCAAAGCTGAGCGACGCATCATTAAGCTGGAGCTTCTCCAGCGCTTCGCGCAGGTCGTTGTAATCCGATGTTTCGATCGGATATAGACCGCAATATACCATTGGATTGATCTTACGGTAACCAGGCAGCGGTTCCGGGGTTGGATTCTTAGCATCCGTCACTGTATCCCCGACACGGGTGTCGCCTACATGTTTGATTCCGGCTACGATAAAGCCGACATCGCCGATGTTAAGCTCATCGACAATGGCCATGCGCGGCATAAACGCCCCGACTTCAATAACCTCGAATACCTTCTCGGTCGCCATCATCTTGATCTTGGAACCGGTACGGATCTTTCCGTCCATAACACGGACATAGACGATAACGCCTTTGTACGGATCATAGTGAGAGTCAAAGATCAATGCCTTCAGCGGTTCTTCAGAGTTGCCGGTTGGTGCAGGAACCTGTTTGACGACCTGCTCCAGAATTTCCTTGATGCCGATACCGGCTTTGGCAGAAGCAAGTACTGCTTCACTGGCATCCAGTCCGATCACATCCTCAATCTCCTGCTTAACCCGTTCCGGGTCGGCGCTTGGCAGATCGATTTTGTTGATAACCGGCAGAATCTCCAGGTTGTTGTCCAATGCCAGATACACATTAGCCAGCGTTTGCGCTTCAATTCCTTGCGCCGCATCCACGACCAGCAATGCGCCTTCACAGGCGGCAAGGCTGCGGGAAACCTCATAGGTGAAATCGACGTGTCCCGGTGTGTCAATCAGGTTGAGCAAGTAATCCTGGCCGTCGTCAGCACGGTAGGTGAGACGCACAGCCTGCAGTTTAATTGTAATCCCGCGTTCGCGCTCCAGATCCATCTGGTCAAGCACCTGCTCTTGCATTTCGCGCGAGCTAAGTGCACCTGTATACTCAAGAATACGGTCAGCCAGTGTCGATTTACCATGGTCTATATGTGCAATAATCGAGAAATTGCGGATTTGTTGTTGTCTTTTCTGAACGTCAGTCATTCCTTACCCCCACAGACAGCCTAATGTTAATCCACTTATTATAACAGTACGCGCTTCCCCCATCAATCCCGTCCCCCGCAGGAAAATAAAGAAAAGACATCCGGTTGATGTCTTTTCATATAAGGCCTATGTTATAAAGGCTCTTCCTGGCCTTTACAGCTGCAATGAATAAACCGGATGCATTCTTCGTGCGGGGTGCCTGTCACTCTTCGACAGAGTCAAACAGGGAGACTACCCAGCGGATGCTTTTTTGCGAAGCCTGCTGCAGCAGGCCTGCCGTCTTATCCGCCAGCACATCCACTCCCCTGTTTTGCTCCTCCGGAATCAGAATCTGCTCCGGGGTCAGCGTGCTGTAATCCTTCACTTCCTGCTGCGGGAGCTGCCCGGTGCCATTAGGTACCACGGTTTGCGTGTGGACCCCCGGAAGCACCGTGTAAGCACCTGTTGCCGGATCTATAGCAACGGGCACATAAACGTAGGCCTGCCCACCCTTAACGGCTCCCGCCCCTGTTCCAGTCATGGCGGATGCTCCTGCTGCTTGTCCGGTCTGGGGGGTCCCGGATATTCCGTTCCAGCCCGGCAGCACCGCGGAGTTCTTAGCGACGCTGCTGCCAACGCCTCCAAACTGCATACCAATTAATATGCCGATTCCCGCCCAAATTCCGACTATCGTCAGTTTTTTCCCGAACCGCGACATAGCTGTCACTCCTTTTAATACTTGCTGATACTTGCTGATACTTGCTAATGCTTGCTGTAAAACCAGCCCACTTAAATAGCACTTTATGAATTAAGAAACGCCGCCTGTGCTTTTTGCTCCCTGGACGCCCTCAGCTCCGCTTTCCTGCGTCTGAATATCGGCGCTTTTGCCCGGGACGGCAGCTTTTTCGGCGTCATGGCTGCTCCAGTACACATCGGCGATGGCATCGGCTAGAACGTCTGCTGTACGTTTCAGCTCCTCGGCAGTATTGTCAATTCCGCCCACCTCAATCAACACGCTGTTTGGTGAAAGACTCTGGTTATACTCCCCGTTGTTTCCGTTTCCGGACGACTTGCCCCAGATGCCCCGTGAGAGACCCGGATAGCTTTTCTCCAGCAGCTGATGAATCTCGTTGGCGAAAGCCTCATTTTTCTTCCAGTTCTTATTCGCATGGCCAAGAATGAAATAGACCTGGGCGTAGCTTTTGCCTCCGATTTCTGCAGTCGTTTTGCCATGGCGCTGTGAATCTCGGTGTATATCGATCAGCTCAGTCATTTCCTGATTCCCGGCAAGCGCTGACTTAATGGTCATCCGTGAATATTTATAGGAAAAATTCCAGCTGTAATCCGGTACCTTCGTCGCGTAATCCTCCTGTGCATGCACCGTTCCAATTCCCCGCTTTTCCAGCCGCTTTGTTATATATGATCCTACCAGCATTACATTTTTGGAAGGCACGCCGGAGCTTGGATTGTCGCTTTGCACCCCCAGCAGAGGATTGTAAGCCTCGCGGGGATGGGAGTGGTAGACCAGAATGCGTTTAATTGATGTATCCTGCACATTCCCCCCGTTATCACCCGGGCTGCTGTTGCCCCCGTTTTCTCCGGTCTCGGAAGAGTCAGGCATCGCCGTAGCCTCAGGCTGCGGAGACGCCTCTGTGTCCGGGTTGTCTGTGCCTTCCGCCGGAGATGGACCGTGTTCATCCACCATACCCTCTGCGCCAGTCCCTGTTCCGCCGTCCGAGGCCAGCTCATCACTGCCCGGATGATAATCAGCCGGTGCTCCCGTAGCGCCGCCTGAGCCTTTACGGAGCAGGAAAGGATCATCCGCTGCCAGCCCAGGCACCTCACGCGAGAGCAGACTCTTCGGATCACCGGGATCGACGCTTGTCAGCAGCCGGAACACGAAGGAGGTGACCTTTGGGCCCGAAAATGCCGAAGGCTCGTCCCCTTTAGGCAAATGCGGAACCTCCATGCCCAGAAGCTCCATAAAGAATCCGCTGGAAAGCGAAGCAGCCAATCCTTTCATAGAAGGAATGGGTGAAGAGTTCAGCTTCTGTCCGGCTAATCCACCGGCTCCAAGCAGCATGAAAAACACAAGTGAACCTCCGGCCAGCAGCAGCATTGTTCTCCCCAGCGACAGAACATCCAGCAGCTTTCCCCGCAGCCGGCCGATATTCCACAGCTGAAACCATTTTCTGTTCATTATTGTTATGTCCTCCTCCAGCCCTCTGTAATCTCTTATATTTCAAATCTATGAGCCAGGGAGGAATACTAGAACCGAAAAAGAGATAAGTAGAAACAGCAGCGGTGGAATCTGCCAGCCGGTAACAGAAGAAAACCCGCACAGGCTTTGCCGTTCGGCAGCCTGTACGGGCTCTATATTCAGGTGAAAATTAATGCGTGTAGGCTCCGACATTGCCTGGATCCACGGCTTCATGCAATGCAGCATTCAGCCCGCTGGCAACGATATTGGCAATTTCCTCAATAAACTCATCGATTTCCTTAGGGGTAACAATCAGATCATGTCCCAGCGGCTCAAGCACTTCCTTGACCAGCGCAAGCCGCTCCTGCTCGGAGATATCATCCAGCATACCCATGATTTCTTTCGTATGGGCTGCCCCGTCTCCAACCTGTGCAAAGTGATTCTTCATCATCTCCAGCACATTATTGACGATGGTGGACGCGTAACAAACGGTAGGAACGCCGATAGCAATGCAGGGAATCCCCAGAATCTCCCGGGTCAGTCCACGCCGTTTATTGCCGATTCCCGAACCCGGATGAATCCCGATATCGGCAATTTGAATCGTCGTATTGATCCGCTCAAGTGAACGGGAGGCCAGTGCATCAATCGCAATAATGACATCCGGCTTCGTGCGGTCTACGATCCCTTGCACAACCTCGCTCGATTCAATGCCGGTCAGTCCGAGCACACCCGGGGCAATCGCACTCACATTGCGGTAGCCGGGAGAGACCTGATCCGGAACCAGTTCATAGAACTGTCTCGTAACCAGCGCGTTCTCCACCACCAGCGGACCGAGCGAGTCCGGAGTTACATTCCAGTTGCCCAGTCCCACTATTAGCACGGAGGAGTCTTTGTTGATTCCGATCCGGTTCAGGAACTGTTCAAATTCGCGGGCAAACACGGTGGACACCTTCTGCTGCAGACCGGTATCTCCGCCGCGAAGCGCCGGAACTTCCAGCGTCACATAATTTCCGATCGCACGCCCGATAGCCTGTGATCCTGCATTATTAGCTACTCCAAGCCGGGTTACCTTGATTCCGCCCTCTTCTTCCACCTCTTCATTCACACCGGGAATCGGCGTTTTTTGCGGTCCCTGGGCCATTTCCTTTGCCTCTACCGCCAAATCCGTACGTACCGAATACAGCTGAAGATCCAGTTCCATTGATAGTTCAGCCTCCTTATAATTTAATGAGCATTAGCTTTTGCTTTTTGTCGATAGTGTGCGAGAGATAGCTATGGTTTATTCAGGGCAGCAAGGTTTAATTCAAATTCAAAATAGGTATCACATTTGAAGCTAATTCAAAAGCTTTAAGTGTTGCTTTTTGCTAACGGTCATGCTAAACTATTTTAAGTTGTGAATCATATGATGATTTCGAATGTCTTCCAGGAGGTGAATGCAATGCCAAATATCAAATCCGCGGTTAAACGTGTCAAGACGACCGAAAAACGCCGTGCACTGAACGCTTCCCAGAAGTCGGCGCTTCGTACAGCTGTGAAAACTGCTGATGTAGCACTGACAGGAACGGAAGTTGAAACTGCTCAAGCTGCTTTCCAAGCTGCTTCCAAAAAGCTGGACAAGGCCGTAAGTAAAGGTCTGGTTCATAAAAATGCGGCTGCCCGCAAAAAATCCCGCTTGGCGAAGAAATTGAACGCTCTTAAGGCAGAAGCCTAAGCCAAGGGCGACATTCATAATGAGCATTCTAAGAACCTGACCGCTATGCTGCATACGGTTAGGTTTTTTTGTGCCCATTTCCCCCTTTATAATAGTAGGAACTGCAAAAGCCTGCCCAGTGATATTACGCAACGGGGCAGGCTTTTTTGCAGTATGTTCTATGAATGGTCTTGTTCCGGTTCAAGCGCCCAGCTGCAGCATAAACATCTCCAGCCCAAGCACCTTGTCTATGGCTCCTGTCTTCATCTTGTAATCCAAATCGGCCAGGGTGCTCAGAATACTCCGCAGGCGCTGGCTTTCAAATTTACGGGCCTGCTCACCAGCCAGCTTGACGGCATAGGGATGCAGTCCAATTTGCGAAGCAATCTGCCCCTGTGAGTAGCTGAGGGCGGACAAATCCTTAACCTGCAGAATGATCCGGAACTGCCGGGCGATCAGCGCGGCAATCTTGATCGGTTCCTCGCGCTGCTTCAGCAGCTCGTAAAGTGTATTAAGCGCCTTGTCAAGGCGTAAGTTCGCTATATCCTCCACCAGGGTGAACACATTCTGCTCAGCGCCGCGGTGTACCAGACTCTCCACTGCTGCGGCATCCACGGTTCCGCCCTTACCTGCGAACAAGCACAGCTTGTCCATCTCTGCTGACAACCCCTGGAGCCCTGTCCCGGCACTGGCTACCAGCGCCTCCGCTGTTCCAGACGCTGCGCTGCAGCCACGCTCACGGAAGCCCTTCTCCACCCAGCGCAGCAGCTCTTCCGCACCCAGCGGATTGAAGGCCAGCACCGTGCCTGCGGCTTTGGCCGCTTTGACGATTTTTTTACGTTCATCCAGCTTGTCATTATTGACCATAAATACGATTACACTGAAATCAGCCGGCTGCTGCATATAATCGCTAAGCATTTCTACACGATGCTCAATCTTTGCGTTCTCTTTCCCCGCCGTGAACAGGGAAGCATCTCTCACCAGCAGCAGCTTCCGCTCCACCATAAACGGCACAGTCTCCGCTTCTTCTATAACGGCCTGCACAGGCGTCTCCGAGAGATCGAAGGGGATCACCGCAAAGTCACGGTCCTCTTTGGCAATCAGATGCTCCTCCAGAAAGGCCGCAAATTCATTCATCCGGAACTTCTCACTGCCGTACAAAACATACAGTGGTGAAATATTCCCCTGCTTGATGTCCTTGGCCGCCGTTTTGGCATCCATCCCGCCACTTCCTTTTCCATTGCATTCCTCAACGCTTAGTATGAATCCAATACATTTTTATATTTTAACAAAAAAGCAGCTATAAACATAGGCGTCTTTCTCTCTAGCCGTCCAAGTTTTTCTGCAGCATGACATGCAAAAACGGAGCAACTTCGGCAGCGTTGACCAAAGTTGCTCCGTTTCAGCGGCGCATCTATATAAACGACGGAAGGAAAAGCTCTAGAAACTTCCCTTCCGGCGGTCATACCGATGAAACTCGCAAATCCTGAAATTCCTGTCCTCTTACCATAGCATATTCCACTAGCTCTCAAAAAGTTCCACTCTGCAATTATTTATTGGACGTTGCCGCGTCCGGGGTAACAGCAGGTGAAGCTACCGGCGTAGAATCCGGTGATGCTGCGGATGATGCTGCCGAAGAGGGAGAGACACCGGCTTCAGGAACTGTATATACATTGGCTACTTCAGCGCCGTTCTGCTCGGTCACATAGGAGAACTGCAGTCCGTCAGCCGACCAGTTACCGGAAACCCACGCTCCTTCCAGTGGAAGTGAGGTCAGGACCGTCCGTTCCTGCTCTGGCCCGTTTGAAGGAAGCTTATAAATTACCAGCTGCTGTTCGGCCAGTTCAGCTGTGTAGAGGCCATCGGGTGAGGTCCACGAAGCTTGGGCTTTGAGAGCAGAAAAGCCCATATTTCTATCTTCCCCCGCCCCGGGCTCATGAGAGGCATCCAGAGACTCCTGGCTGTCGGCTGCTGCAGGATCCCCGCCTTCGTCCAATCCCATCCCCTTCATATCGTTATTGCTGCTTTTGGAGTCCATATCCGCAGCTCCGGGTGCCGGAGTTGCTGTTCCGGTAGTGCCTTTCCTACTTGAAGACCGCTTATCTGATCCAGACTTTCTCGTCATGGCAGGAGCTTTATCCGTTGCTTTTGCGGTTGGAGGAGCAGAAGTCTCTGCCGGTGCGGTACTGCCGCCGGTATTCTGGCCCCCGTCAGCGGAAGTAGGATCTACCTTCTCGGAGTTCTTCACCTCTTGCTTGTTCTCACCCGGTGCAGCATCCTGAGCGGAACCCGAAGCATCCGAGGACATTATGCTCAAGGCCTCTTTGCTGGCGTTGTTCTCAGCTGTCTGTTGCAGCGATTGCTCCACATCCGCCGTCGGCATGCTGCCCGGCATATTAAACATAGCAATAAGCAGGATAACCGCTGCCGCAGCAGCTCCTATGCCTGTCCGCGCTGCCAGGGAAGCTCCCTTGGAAGCTTTGCCATGGGTGCTTTTGCGGGAAAAAGGCACGACCTTTGATTCTTCTTCAGGGCTTACCGCATCTGCGCTTTTCCCCTGGACGTTTAGGTCCAGTTGATCAAGCTGAGGCAGGATTGAGTCAACCAGACTGAATGGGGGTTTCACGTCCGGCAGCTGCTCCAGTTGCTGGGAGAGCAGCTGAAGCCGGTCAAAGACTTCCGCGCAGGAAGAACAATCATCAATATGACGGAACATTTCAATCATCTCGTCCTGACTGAGATCATGATCCAAATAGCGGTGCATCCATTCCATCACCTCCGCGCATTTCATCCTGATACACCACCTTTCTGGTACTCCTGAAGTCTATTCTGCAGCTGCTGCCTTGCCCGGAACAGGTAAGATTTCACTGTATTCAAAGGCAAATCTAAGCAGTCTGCTATCTCGTTGTAAGAAAAATCCTGCAAATACCGCAGTACAATCACGGTGCGGTGATGCTCAGGGAGTTGGTCAATCGCTTCGCGGATATCCTCCTGCAAATAGGCGGACATCACTTCGCGCTCCACATTATGTTTATTGTCCTGAAACACCATTTCGTGTTCATCAATTGAAACTGTAGGTTTTGTTCTTCTGAATTTGTCGATGCAAATGTTGGTAACGATCCGCTGAACCCATGTTTTGAACTGTGCCTTCTCTTCATATGAACCAATTTTGGTATACACTCTGATGAGTGCCTCCTGTGATGCATCCAGAGCGTCCTGTTCATTATGCAGAATATAGAAGGCTGTTTTATATACATGTCCCTCAATTTCTCGCAATAGGGTGATTAGAGCGTCGCGATCGCCCGCTTGAGCGGCTCTGATGAGTCCCTGCTCCACCACGAAGGTTCCCCCTCTCTATGCAATCTTACTGACGCGCAAGACTGCGGATTTGTTGCAAGCCTGTAATCATTATTTTTAGGGTACCAAACTTTGTTTATTACGTCTTTCCGGACGCTAGGGTTTCAGCCCTTAGTTTCACCGGAACGGTCTATAATCCTTACTAAGCATACAGGGGAAGCACTGAATCTTCAAATACTCTTTTATAGAAGTTCGTTACAAAATTGAAACTAAATAGCCCCACGGAGTGGGGCTGACAGCTAAATCTATGTATTTGGCAATCATTCATCCTATTTATACAAGACAGTTTGGCACAGCATTAAAATGGAATAGTTGTCTTTCTGCTCATCATCCACAATATAGATTTCACCGCCCACAAAAAGCTGCGGGTTGTTGTAGTTTCGCTCCAGCCTGTAAATCTGGCCCACCGTCACCTTGCAGCCATGCTTGCTACATTTAATACATATATACTGCGCGTCATCCTCAGTAGCTGGGCTTAGCAGCTTATTGTTATAGGCAGACATCCAACTCACTCCCGGCAAACTAAATTATAACGCCGCTTTCTACTCTACAGTTTATTGTTTTTGTCCCTGTTCTATACAATGAAGCTTTGAAAAGAACGGCAAAAGCCGTCCGGCCGGCAAGTACCCGGTCGAACGGCTTCTGTCCTGTAACATTTGGGATTCAAGGTTTATACGCCCTTGATCTCCTTGAACTTGGCTACATACTGGGCAGCCAGCTCGGTGATTTGATCATAGCGGCCATGCTTGGCGGGGGCGGTAAGGTTGCCGCCAATGCCTACAGCGATGCAGCCGTTTGCAATCCACTTCTCCATATTGTTCAGATCCACGCCTCCTGTCGGCATGATGTTGACATGCGGCATCGGACCTTTGACCGCTTTGATATAATCCGGTCCAAAAGCGCTGCCCGGGAACAGCTTCAGAACATCCACACCCAGCTTGAGCGCCTCCTTCATTTCATTCAGCGTCAAGCAGCCTGGCATGTAGGGAATCCCATATAGATTACACATCTTCGCCGTCTCTTCTTCGAAGGACGGGCTGACCACAAATTCCGAACCTGCGAGAATAGCGATTCTTGCGGTAAGCGGGTCGAGCACCGTGCCTGCACCAATCACAGCACGGCCTCCAAAATCAGCTACCAGCCGTTTAATTGCCACATCGGCATCCGGTGTAGTAAAGGTTACCTCAATGTTGTTCAGTCCGCCTTCAATACAGGCGGCAGACATCCGATAAGCATCATCGGCATTGTCCGCACGGATAACGGCAACTACGCCAACGGATGTGATGTTTTGCAATACTTTTATTTTCTTCATCGGTTAACTCCCTTTCTTTATTCGAATATAGGATGTAAGAAATACTTCTTTAGATAAACTAATTTATCTAATTTACTAACATCAGCTCAAAACCTTATATGAAAATAGTAATAACAATGCTGTCTACAGTCAATATATATTTATGTGAATAACGAGTTAATTCTTAGCTTCAGTCACAAAACGCTTATAAATAAAGGATTTATGTTATATACAATATTAAATTCTCTATACAGGCTACGATGAAAGCGTAATAACTTATTGTACAAAACCGATTTATATGATAATTTCAAATTACAAATCATTATACAGGGCTTAGATCATTACCCTGAGGAGGAATTATCCATGAGCAAATCATTAAACGCAGTCACATTCGGGGAACCGATGGCGATGTTTTATGCCAATGAAGCCGGACCGCTGCATGAGGCCACTTCATTCTCCAAGGCGCTTGCCGGGGCAGAGAGCAATGTAGCGACCGGGTTGTCGCGCCTGGAACACAAGACCGGCTATGTCACCAAGCTTGGTGAAGACAACTTCGGCCAATTCATTGCCTTAGCGCTGGAGAAAGAGGGAATAGATACGGAGAGTATTACGTACACCAAGGAATTCCCGACCGGCATGCTGATCAAATCCAAGGTACTGACCGGTGATCCGAAGGTGGAGTATTTCCGCAAAAATTCCGCAGCCTCCAAGCTGAGTCTGGCCGACTTCAATGAAGAATATTTCACTTCCGCCGGTCACTTACATGTCACCAGCATCTCTTCTGCACTTTCAAAGACCTGTCATGAGTTCTCCCTGCATGCCATGGAATTTATGAAAAAGAACAGAAAAACCGTCTCTCTTGACCCTAATCTGCGCCCCACGTTATGGCCGGATAAGGAGACTATGGTTAGTACAATCAACGACTTGGCGACACGTTGTGACTGGTTCCTGCCAGGGCTTGGGGAAGGCAAGATTCTGACCGGACTGGACACACCGGAAGATATTGCCGGATACTACCTGGATCGGGGCGTATCCCTGGTCGTGATCAAGCTGGGACCTGAAGGCGCATATTATAAAACCTCCGGTGGAGAAGAAGGTTATGTCGATGGCTTTAAGGTAGAAAAGGTTGTTGATACCGTAGGTGCAGGTGACGGCTTCGCCGTCGGCGTAATCAGCGCGCTGCTGGAGCAGCTGCCGGTAGGGGAAGCAGTGAAGCGGGGCAATGCCATCGGCGCTTTGGCTGTAATGTCGCCAGGTGATATGGACGGACTGCCAACACGGGACGGGCTGGAAAAGTTTATGAACGCTAACGTGTAATTAGGCAAATACTCACTGACTGTAAAATAACTGTATGAAAAGCCCTACACAGTTTTAAAGGGACTGTGTAGGGCTTTTCATTGTGAGGCTGAACAGATCAAATTGTGATTAACAGTGCTTTATAAACCGTTTTATTTAGCCGGTGCCTGAACGGACTGCCCCTGCTGGAGTGCGGGAGGAAACCGGTAGGTGATCGGAACGGAAGTATCCTCGTTCTCAATTAAAGACAGCATGATTTTGGCTGCCTGCATCCCCATCTCATAGGCCGGCTGCCGGATGGTCGTGATATCCGGGTTATAAATCCGTGCAAACTCGGCATCGTCAATGCCGATGACGGACAACCGGCCGGGAATGGCAATGGAGTGGCGGTTGGCGTACTTGAGAATTTCCCCAAGCACAAGGTCATTGGCTGCAAGCAGCGCTGTCGGCGGCTGCGGCAGAGCGAGCAGCGCATCCAGGGCCGAAGCGATTTCATCCCTTGGGACGCTGCGCATATACTGTTCGTTCAGCGCCAGCCCGGCATCCTCCATCGCCTTCCTGAAGCCGCTCATCCGTTCCCTGCGCGGCGTAATGGCATGCTCTCCAAGCGGCAGCGAGAGCAGGGCTATCGCCTCATGGCCATGCCGCACCAGCTCCTTGACTGCGGTCTTCACCGCCATTTCGTTATCCAGCAGCAGGCTTTGCGTAGTGACCCCTTCCACCAGCCGGTCCATAAATACGAGCGGGTAATGGGCTTCGATAAGCCGGGTATAGGCGGAAGGATTGTCTCCTGTCGGGAAGATGATGAGGCCGTCCACCTGGCGGGCCACTAGCGTCTCCACGTAAGTATTCTCCTTATCGGCATTTTCGTCGGCATTACAGATAATGACTTGTATCCCGTGGCGCTGCAGCTCATTCTCAATCGCCCTGATGCATTGAATCGACAGCGAATAATCTATATTGGCCACAATGACACCGACCATAAACGTGCGGTTCTGCTTCAGGCTGCGGGCCAGCCCGTTCGGCTGATAATTCAGCTCTTCAATGACGGAAGCAATCCGGTTTTTGGTAGCTTCGCTCATATATTTAAACCGTTTATTCAAAAATTGCGAGACCGTGCTTTTCGACACTCCCGCCTTTTGGGCAACATCCTCTATGGTCAGCTTCTTCATCTTTTCCGCTCCACTCTTTCTTATAGAAAAAATACTTGTATTCACGAACAGTCAGAGAGCAGCAGCAAAAAAGCCATACTTTCTGATATTATCAAAAAGTATAGCTTTTTTTTAGTAAATTATCTAGTAACCGATTGAGCAGATAGATGAAGAAGGTATATTTTTATCTCCAGGGATCTATATTTATCCCATATTCTTGTTCCATCCAATCAAATAACCATTGTTCTCCTATCGGCAAAGTGATTTCCGTTGACCGTTTCTCACCCTGCACTTCATAATGAGCGGTCAATATCAATCTCTCCTTTAACGTATTGATGTTGCTATCCATAAAAGATGTGTTAATTTTGGCATCAGTAACTTGTTCATCCGTGCTGATGGTGCCTTCCAGAACCTGTACCTTGCCTGTCTCGATATCATAAAGCCTATTGTGGGCAGTATAACCTCCCTTTCCATCTTCAACATAATACAATAGCAGTACCTCTTCCTCCTGCGGGTTGACAGCGATAAAAGATTTGGACTCAGCAAATTCGTTTTTCAAAGTCAATAGTTCCCAAGGCTCTGCAGCCCTCCCGTCAGCCGCCTCTTTGACGTTAATTACAGACAGCTTGGCCTCGGATTGCAGCCCTGGTTCACCTACTGTGTATGTGCGGTTCACCATCAGGATATAGTCTCCGGCTCCATAGATTCCGGCCAGTTCATAATACGACTGCGCACCACCGGCGTAGAGCGGGAAAGTGTATATTCTTCGAGCTGTTGCAGCCGACAGCTCCGCGTGGCCTTTAGGCGTCAAATAGAGCGTGTACGGCTCCGTGTTGTGTGTATACTTCGGTTTAGTATAGTTCACCATTGGCGGTGGCGGTGACCAAATGATTCCCTGCGAGGTTTCGGCTGCGTAAGCCAGTGCTTTGTTCCGGTCCATCGGCAGGGGCATGTAATACTTCTGGCCGCCAATTTCAAACTCTGCAGAGCCTATAGGCGGATTAAATCCCTGTGAAGCCGCTGAAGGAGAAGCTGAAGCTACAGCTGATGGCGGCAATTCAGCAGTTGTGCTGCTGCTGAACAGAGAGGATACCTGATCTATGTATCTCCCCGTGCCCGATTCGCTGAACGGCCAAACCAAAACCCCGAGCAGCAGGATTGCAGCCAGTCCCGCCAGGCCAAGGCTTTTGCCGGAGCGGAAAATCCAATTGCCCGCTGATTGATTATCTGCCGCCTGCTGTATCCGGGCCATCAGCTCCGGTGTGAATCCGTCGTCCTGAAAGGGAATGCGCCCGGCCTTTGCGTACCAGTCCTGTGCCCCGAACATGACATTTCCCTCTTTATCTGAGTGCTGACTTTTCACAGTTCTTCCTCCTTTATCGCCGCTCTTACTTTCTCTCTGGCCCGGGACAAGCGGGATTTGACCGTTCCCTCCGCTATACCAAGCATTCTGGACATTTCAGCAATCGACAGCCCCTGCTGGATATCAAGCACCAGGACCTCTCTGTGCTTATCAGGCAATTCCATAACAATCTCCCAAATCCGGCTGACATACTGGTTGCCCATTGCTTCCTTTTCCGCAGAACGCGCCTGGCCTGGAGTATGCTGCTCGCCCAGCGGAATGAACCTTCGCCAGAAGTTATTCCTTCTCCAGCTGAACGCCGTATTTCGGGTGATGGTCAGCAGCCAGGTCTTTAGCGTCGAGTGACCGCGATATTTGCCTATATTTCGATAGGCTTTCAAGAAGACCTCCTGACTGATATCATCCGCCTGCTCGCGGCTGCGTGTCAGAAAAAAAGCATAGTGCCAGACATCGGACCCATAACTCTCCATCATTTCCCGCAGCGTCATTGACGGTGTACACGCCATTGTATAGGACAATTTCTCGCTGTGCATCTTTGTTATCACCTCTCGCCAATAAGACTCTCCAACTCGCAAAGGGTTCCATCATTTTCCTCTGAAATTAATAATTTGCTGCTGCTTGCTTTATTCCTTTATAAGCCCCCCTTAAACTCAGGAAAATCATCGTTTCTCCTTCTCCGGTGTTGGCTGTTCCTCCTGAGCTGCCCTAAGCTTATGGCGAACTGCAATCTCCTCCTGTTGCACCTTCAATTGAATTTCCCCATGCAAATCAGTCCGGTATACCGCAGTATTCGATTCCGCCAAACGTCCCAATACGTCGGCATTTGGATGCCCGTACAGATTGTTGACGCCTGCTGAAATTACAGCAAAAGCCGGCCTCCAGAATTCCAGCCATTCGGCTCCGGTCGCAGTCTTGCTTCCGTGGTGGGCAACCTTCAGTACATCGATCTTTGCACCACTGTCTAGTCCACTCTGTTCTGCTGCCAGAATTACCGCCTTCTCCGACGCTTTATCCATATCTCCGGTAAACAAAAAATTACGTCCGTTCATCTCCAGCCGAAACACCACCGATTCGTGGTTCTGGTCTTCCACTGCCGGAAGTACAGACTGCCCGTCAGTTTGCGGCGGCTCCGGCCACAGAAAAAACAGCTTCGTCTGATCATCCGGAGCCAGCGTCTGCCCCTGCTGCACAGCGTACAGCCGGGCCTTCTTCGCAATAGCGGTCCTCATGAGCTTCCGGTAAGGCTCACGCTCAGCCAGCGTGCCATTGAACAGCACAGCCGACACAGGCATTCCCTCCAGCACTGCCTGCAGTCCCCCGGCATGATCCTGATCACCATGCGTCAAAATAACGGCGTCCAGGCGGTGGATGCCGCGCTGCTTCAGCAACGGGAGCAATGTCTTCGCTCCAACCTCAAAGGGATCACGGCGGATGCGCCACTCCTCCTTGTTCCCAAAGCTCAGTGTCCCTCCTCCATCGACAAGAATATGCGCCCCTCCGGGGGTTGTAATCAGGATGCTGTCACCTTGCCCCACATCCAGATAACTGATGGCTCCCGCACCCTCAAGGCTCACTACATGGTAGCCCCTGTAGAGCAGCAGCACCAGCCCGGCAGCACATATCAGAACCGCAGATCCGGCCAGTCTAATTCCGCCCCGGGGCTGGAAGGATAACGCCAGGGCATCGCGTTCACGGCTTCTTCCTTTGCCTTTGCCGTTGCCTTCCGGGGCCAGTTCAGCCAGCGGCCTGGTTTCATCCACCATGTATTGCGGAATCTCCCGTACCTGTGCCCCTGCCCGCTGTTTCAAGGCGTACAGCAGCCCGTACAGCAGGAGGTAATAGCCGCAAATCCACAGCAGTGAAGGTGAGCGCCAGATCAGCACCCCACCGGAGAAGCCGTTAACCCATTCCACCGCTCCAAAGGTGGCATTATTCAGCAGTTCGGCAGCATCTGCGACAACACCTGCACCTGCTTCCCAGAACCAGCCCAGCAGGAGAGCCAATGTTCCCAGCGGCAGTACCAAAAAAGTGATGAAGGGCACCAGCACCAGATTTGCAGCAAAGGACAGCAGCGAAAACTGGTTAAAGTAATAAATCGTCAGGGGAAAAGAAACCAGCTGGGCGATCAGAGTTACCGATATGGAACTTCCCAGCCAGCCCGGCAGACGCTTCATCAAAGGATTGGCAAGCGGCACATAGACCATCAAACCTGCCGTCACCAGAAATGACAGCTGAAAGCTGACACTCAGCAGCAAATACGGGTTCCAGACCAGCATAATGAGTGCCGCAGCGGCTAGAATATTCAGACCGTCCTTGAGCATCCCAAGCCGCGCGGCAAGAAGCGCGATCATGCCCATCAGTCCCGCCCGTACAATTGACGGCCCTGCCCCGGATAACAACACATATACCGGAACCAGAAGTAGTGTAACAGTCAGCGCCGTTTCTCTTGTTACCCGGCAATGCCTGAGGATAAATAAAAGCACGGCGACATACACCGCCACATGCATGCCTGATATCGCCAGAATATGGGTCAATCCCAGCTGTGAGAACTGCCGGAAGGTCTCCGGGTCCAGGTCGTCCTGGATCCCGATCACCAGCCCTTTCATATATCCCGAATGCCGGTCCTGGAACAAGCGGTCCATTTCAGCCCCAAGCACAATACGCGCCGCATCATTCCAGCGCAGCAGGGTTGAAGCTCCCCAAGACTCTGGAGGCGTAGCCTCCACGCTTCCGGCCCCGCTTCCTTTCAGGAGCCAGTGGATTCTTTGGGTATGCAGATAAGCACGGTAATCGAAGCCTCCAAAATTACGCGCCTCCCCCGGCAGTACCAGTTCACCCGTCAGCACCACCCGGTCTCCTCTTGCCCAATTGGCGGCCACGGCAATTTCCGCTTCAGCTTGGAGTTTGATCTGAACGGCGACAAGTTCCCCCTTCACCTGTGCTGCAGTCTGCCCTGCTGCATTGCTCCGTATCTGTGACAGCTTCAGCGTAAAATCCACCCGGTCCCCGTCCCGTTCCACAGGAGACACAATCATGCCTTCGGCTTCCACATTACTCTCCTGCTGCTCTGCGGGTTGCGAGGCAAGCACTTCTGGCAGCTGACTGACATTGCGGCCTTCATTCCACTCCCAATACAGGGCGGCGACAGCAAGTGATATTGCGAATACTGCAAGCTGCTTCCAGCCCAATCTCCCACAGGCTGCATAGATCGCGAGCAGCAGCAGACAGCCTGCCCACAGAATCAGCAGCTTGTAGCCCGAGAACAAGCAGGCTGCAGCACTTCCTGTGATCCAGCAGACTGTAAACCCTAACAACGGCCTTCCCTTCATTTATTCCCCTCCTTCTGAAATAACCGGACAACAAAAAGAACCCCAATATACGCGTACATCCGCGCATACAGAGGTTCTTCCCCTTTACTCATTTAATTTCGCATGGATTCTGTTACTCCGAGACGGTGATCATCGTTTCTGCCGGTGGCTCATAATTCTCCAATTGGCGGAATATGATCCCTTTGGTAGTCAGCATATTCTCTACCTTCTCCATATCCTTGCGGTACGGGCGCAAATAGACAATCTCCACAATACCGCTGTTGGCCAGCATGTTGGCGCAGGTCCAGCAAGGCTCATCGGTGACGTAGACCGTACTTCCTTCCCGGTCGCTCCGGTCAGTGAACAGCAGCAGATTCTGCTCGGCATGAATTGTGCGGATGCAGCGCTGCTTCTTCACCATCGTTTCCACACCGTCTACGATCTCCCGCTCATATTGTTCGGAGACCATGCAGCCCGCCTCCGAGCAGTCAGGAACTCCCATGGGCGCTCCGTTATACGCGGTACCCAGCAGCTTCTTGCCCTGCACCAGCACAGCACCGACATGGCGGCGGTTGCAACGCGAACGCGTAGAAACCATGCAGGCAATATCCATAAAATATGTATCCCAGTTTTTGCGATAGGCCACACTCATCAGTAATCTCCGCTTTCTCTTCAATAGTTGTTCACTATTGTAGCATATTGCAGCCTGCTTTCACTAGGAGAACAGTCTCCTCATCTCCGGAAACGGCATCTCCCGTTTCAAAACAGTACCCGAGGCTCAAGCTTTTCCAGCATCCTTGGCCCAATCCCCTTCACCTCTCCTAGTTCGGACAAGCTGCGGAAAGCCCCCTTGCTGCTGCGGTAATCAATAATCGCCTGCGCCTTCTTCTCGCCGATTCCCGGCAAATCCATAAGCTCTGCGGCTCCGGCGGTGTTCACATTGATTTTCCCTTCCGTCTTCTCATTAGCTTGTGCCGTGGAAGCTGCGCCTTGTGCCGATGGGATACCCTCTCCGCCTGCCACTGCGGGGGTCCCAGCTGTTTGTGTGCCCGCCGTTGCCGCCGCCTTGCCCCCTCCGGTCCCGCTATTATCCTGAGATGCGGCCCCTCCAGCCGGGTCAGCAGCATTTGGACCGCTGTCCGCCCCGGCTCTAGTAAACGCAGTATTACCAGCCTGTGCTGCTACTCCGGCTTTTTTGGCTCCTCCGTTTACTTCAATCCCCTCTTTACTGCCTTCACTCTGCAGCGCAGCTGACTTGCTGCTCTTACCAGCGGGGAGTGTTTCCTCTGTATTCGCTCCGCCAACCGCCAGCGCCATAGAGGTGTCCATCGTCTCCCACCCGGAGATGCCGCTGTCTTCTTCCCGATCCGCAGCCCAGACCAGCCCTCCTCCCAGCAGTACTGCTACAATAACACTGACCATCATTCTCTTATTCAAGTACCTGTCCTCCTCTACAATTTGCCCTGATTATTTATGCAATCCTTATGCAAAACCAAATATGACGCAACTTCTGGAATTTTATTCAAAAATGCGGGCGAAACCTGTCATGTGTCCAAGTGTACACTGCATACATTTAACGAAGAGTATTCCTGCAAGCCCAGCAACTCAGGGAAAGGAGGTAACCACAGAATGAAAGTGGGATTTATCGGAACAGGCAGCATGGGCAGTCTGCTCATCGACGCCTTTCTTTCTTCAGGAGCACTTGATGCATGCGACGTGCTGGCCAGCAACCGCAGTTCAACCCGGCTGATTCAGCTTCAGAAGCACCACCCTGGTATCACCATATGCGGCAGCAACAGGGATACCGCGACTGGCAGCGACATTGTATTTTTATGTGTCAAACCTTTGGAATTCAAAACGCTGACGGATGAAATTGCACCCTGTCTGAATAGTGAGCAGATTGTCGTATCCATTACCAGTCCGGTCCAGCTGTACCATCTGGAATCGGTTCTGCCGTCCAAAATAGCCAAGGTCATCCCCAGCATCACCCACAGTGTCAAAAGCGGAACTTCACTATGCATTTTCGGCAGCAGAATTAATAAAAAAGACAGGCTGTTGCTCCTGAGACTGCTGTCTTTCATAAGTGTTCCGGCGGAAATCCTGGAGAACCATACCCGAATTGCTTCGGATTTCTCCAGCTGCGGTCCTGCATTTATCAGCTATTTCATCGAACGCTGGATCGCCGCAGCAGTGGAAGCCACTGGTATTGAAGAAGCCTTGGTCAGCCGTCTGGCCGGAGAAATGCTGCTCGGGACAGGCAAGCTGCTGACAGAAGCAGACTTCACCCCGCAGGAGCTGCAGGAACGTGTCGCTGTCCGCGGAGGCATTACAGCAGAAGCCTTGAATCATCTGCGCAGCAGTCTGGAAGGCGTATTCGAGCGGCTGATTACCACAACGCATGATAAATACGATGAGGATGTCGACAGGCTTAATTCACTCTTCGGCCGGGACGGTATTGTGCAAGGCCCTTTGGATCGCTAGAAGCCTGAACGGATTGAGAAAAAGCGGGCCTCCGAGCTGCATTGGAACATCCATGAATTTTGAACCTTAACAAAAAACCCGCAGCACGGAATACTCCGTAGCTGCGGGTAAAAATGCGTTCTTCGCTTAACCCACTACAATATTTACAAGCTTTCCGGGAACCGCAATGATCTTGCGTACGGTTTTGCCCTCTACAGCCGCCTTCACACTAGGAAGAGCCAATGCATGATTCTGCATGTCTTCCTGCCCCATATCCTGCGGGATCTGTGCACGCCCTACAATCTTGCCGTTAACCTGTACAACGATCTCCACTTCTGCATCCACCGTCAAAGCTTCATCATAAGCTGGCCATGATACATAGCTGATGCTGCCTTCGTGGCCCAGCAGCTGCCAGAGCTCCTCAGAAATATGCGGTGCCAGCGGCGACAGCATTTGTACGAAATGCTCTGCCGATTCACGGGACAAGCTGTCCTGCTTATAGGCATCGTTGATGAAGATCATCAGCTGGCTGATCGCCGTATTGAAGCGCAGATTCTCGAAGTCCTCGGTAACCTTCTTCAGTGTCTTGTGCCAGGTGCGTTTGAACTCGTCTGTACCGCCATCCACGGAAATCTTGGCACTGAGGCTGCCGTCCTCGTTCACGAACAGGCGCCATACGCGGGAGAGGAAGCGGTGAATGCCTTCCACACCTTTTTCATTCCAAGGCTTGGTTGCTTCCAGCGGCCCCATGAACATTTCATAGACACGGAGTGTATCTGCGCCAAAAGCTTCCACAATTTCATCCGGGTTGATGACATTGCCGCGTGATTTGCTCATTTTTTCGTTGTTGTTGCCCAGGATCATGCCCTGGTTCACCAGCTTGTGGAACGGTTCCTTGGTATCCACTACACCGATATCATACAATACTTTATGCCAGAAACGGGCGTACAGCAGGTGAAGCACTGCATGTTCAGCTCCGCCAATGTACAGATCAACCGGCAGCCATTCCTTTTGCTTCTCCGGCGAACACAGCTCCTTGTCATTATGCGGATCAATATAGCGCAGGTAATACCAGCAGCTGCCGGCCCATTGCGGCATTGTGTTCGTCTCGCGGCGGGCTTTCATCCCGGTTTCCGGATCAACGGTTTCCACCCACTCGGTGACGTTGGCCAGCGGAGATTCGCCCGTACCCGAAGGTTTGATCGCGTCCACATCAGGCAGCACCAGCGGCAGCTGATCCACCGGAACAGTCTTCATCGTGCCATCTTCCAAATGAAGAATCGGAATCGGCTCGCCCCAGTAGCGCTGGCGGCTGAAGAGCCAGTCACGCAGGCGGTAGGTTACCTTCCCTTGGCCGCTGCCCTTTTCCTCCAGCCAGGCAATCATCTTCACGATGGCTTCGCTGTTATCCAGACCGTTCAGGAAATCGGAATTCACATGCGGGCCATCGCCGCCATAGGCTTCTTCTTCCACATTACCGCCCTGTACTACTTCGACGATGTTCAAGCCAAATTGCTTGGCGAATTCCCAGTCGCGGGTATCATGTCCCGGAACCGCCATAATAGCTCCGGTTCCGTAACCGGCCAGTACATAATCGGCGATCCAGATCGGCACCTGTGCTCCGTTGACCGGGTTAATAGCGTAAGCGCCGGTGAATACGCCGCTCTTCTCCTTGGCCAAATCCGTACGCTCCAGATCGCTCTTGCGGGCAGCTTTGTCGCGGTATTCCGCGACCGCAGCACGCTGAGCTTCTGTCGTGATGGCATCTACCAGTTTATGCTCTGGTGCCAGCACACAGTAGCTTGCGCCGAACAAGGTATCCGGACGGGTTGTGAACACAGTCAATGCTGCGTCATGTCCATCAATCGCGAAATTGACTTCCGCTCCGGTTGATTTGCCGATCCAGTTGCGCTGCATATCCTTGATGCTTTCTTCCCAATCCAGCTCTTCCAAATCCTCCAGCAAGCGTTCGGCGTACTCTGTAATTTTCAGAATCCACTGGCGCATCGGTCTGCGGACGACGGGATGACCGCCGCGCTCGCTTTTGCCGTCAATAACCTCTTCGTTGGCCAGCACCGTACCCAAAGCTTCGCACCAGTTCACCGATACCTCAGCTACATATGCCAGGCCGCGGTTGTACAGCTGGATGAAGATCCATTGTGTCCATTTGTAATAGCCCGGATCGGTTGTGCTGATCTCGCGGTCCCAGTCATAGGAGAAGCCCAGCGATTTGATCTGGCGGCGGAAATTGTCAATGTTCTTGAAAGTGATGTCACGCGGATGTTGTCCGGTATCCATCGCATACTGTTCTGCCGGAAGTCCAAAGGCATCCCAGCCCATTGGATGCAGCACGTTATAACCGCGCATCCGCTTGTAACGGGAGACAATATCCGTCGCCGTGTAACCTTCCGGGTGGCCTACGTGCAGCCCTGCACCTGACGGATACGGAAACATATCAAGGGCGTAAAATTTCGGTTTACTTGAATCCTCACCTGTCTTAAACGTTTTGTTCTCATCCCAGAACTTCTGCCATTTGGGTTCAATGCTCTGGGCGCGGTAGCCGGCCCCAGCTGGGGTGCTCACTTTGTTTTCGCTCATCTTATGCTCCTCCTTGGAGTGTCGCTTACTTAGTTAAACCTGCTGTTCTTAAAAGAAAACAGGGAATAAAACTCCGCTGCAAAAAAGTTTTGGGCTTCCGCCCGCTGTTATACTCGGATTTCTGATCTCACACTAAGCGGTTGAAATCCGAGTATAAAGGCGGCCACTGACATTGCTCCAGCTCCAAAATTTTTCTCCGTTCCGCTTCCCTGTAACTCTTAAAAATCTCATCTGTTTTGCCTGACGGGCAGCAAAGTCCAAGAACCAGCTCAAGACTCGCTGCTCCGCTGGGAGATGTCTGCCTTCGATCGTCTCAGGCAGACTTGTTGTTTACCGGGGCATAAGCCCAACTCCGCAAAAAAACCTCCCATCCCTAGCGTATGATCGCTAGGGACGAGAGGTTTGAATTCCCGTGGTACCACCCTAGTTAGCGGCTGAACATGCTTTATTCTGCCACTCACTTTGACACCCTTTAACGGAGGTGAGGCGACGACGGTTCACACACTGGCCTTTCGCAGCATCTGCCCTGCGAAACCTGCGGCTTGCGCCGTTACTCGGAGGTGAGTTCATTCCGTTCCGTTAACCGGCTTGCACCAATGCACCGGCTCTCTGCTATAACGTCGCGTGAGTTAATACTCCTCTTCATCGAACTGCTATTCATCACAACATAATCGTAATATTACACAACATTATAACCAAAAACGTTGACTATAGTCAACGTGGAATTATCCGAAATATAAGCTGTAGAGCGACAGAACGCCAATCAGCCACGGTATATCTCTTCCTATCCGTACGATCTTAACCACTCCGGTGGCTATCAATAACAGACAGAAGATCAAAATAAAATGCGCTATGCCCGGAAGAAACAATAAAGCAACCGGCCAAGGGAGCAGCAGCATGGGAATACCGATCAGTACGGCAATCGGAAGTACAATATTGATTAAGAGTAGATTCATAGAACGGATGTAGCGCTGTGGCTTGGTCAACTGTTTTGTATTTTTCCATTTAATCAATGCGTACAAGGACCACACATATAAAATAACAAACAATAACAGAACAGCATTAATAGTTATGTGTATTTTATGATAATGAGGCAGTTTATCTACAGAAGCCACCTGCTTGATTTTGCCAACGAATGCTGCTCTGTTTCTGCGAGGCTAATAGGGTGAGTATTCAAGGCGGACCTCCATTATGATGTGAATGTACCGCGGTTGCATTCAGTCTATCATCCTATGCAGAGGGTGTCCGCTCCGGTACGTTCAATAAGTAACAGTGTAGGGTTGGGTGCTGTCGTTGGACGGATTACAAGCGTTGGGATTCAATGATCCACTCACTCGGATTACATCCGAACCTCTCTCGGAAGCTAGCTGCAAAATGGCTCGGGTTGGAATAGCCCACCATAAGCGCGGCTTCACACACATTGATTCGTTCCATTTCGAGCAGTTCCTTCGCCTTATCCAGCCGCTTTTCCTTTAAATATCCGAAGACGGTAGTGCCGAATAGTTCCTTGAAACCGGCTTTCAGCTTGGAATCGCTGATTCCGGCCAGCTTGGACAATTCCAGCAATGACGGCGGCTGCTCCATCCGCTTCTCCAAAATCCCGAACGCCTCGCGCACTCTCGCGATATCCTCTTTACGCAGCCGAATTCTGCCCCGCTGTGCGGGTACTTCGTCTTCAAACAAGGTTTGCTGGAGCCAGAGGGCAAGCAGCTCCAGAGCTTTTCCTTCGAGGAACATTTTTCGCATCGGTCCGGTAAAGGGATGGGAGCGTAGATCCTGCAGAATGGCCTGCACCTTGGGCAATATGGAGTGATGAAATATGAGATTCTCCCGTCCACCAAGAATCAATGAAGAGCTGTAACGCACGTGTCCAAGTTCATCCATTAATTCATCAAATAAAGCTGTAGACAAACGAATTTCACAGATGGCTATTGGCATCCCTGCCGCATATTTTAGTTCAAGCTGCTGCTCCAGGCCAAATGTAAGGTGGCCAAGACCGGGGAAATCTGCTCTTGTATTCCTGAATGAAGGATTTCAATATAGTCCTGAATCCAGAAGGTCAGATCGACCATTGGAAGAACGCTGCGAAGCTGCATGGTATGGTCGTCCTTAATCTGGAAGTCAGCCATGATAACCTCCATACCGGGTCTGAGACGTGTCCGGCTGATGCTACCGCTTCCTATGGATTCAGGCAGAAGGATCCGGTCGGTATATCGATCGTTTGAGCTGTAAGGGAGAAATGGAGACAAATACCTGTTGTAATGGGAATGAAGCTCTTCATACTGCAGGGATTGCAACGTTTGCATGCGTGTTCCCTTTCTTAATGTTGTAGTGTGGGATCCGATGGTATCTCCGGCTAAACCGGCTTTCGCTTAATATAATAAGCCATTATGTGCTGAATTACGACTTTTCCGGCTGCAAAACACGGGACCGCCAGAATAAGGCCAATCATTCCAGCCACCTCTCCGCCGACCAGCAGGGCAAAAATAATCAGCAGCGGATGCAGATGCAGCCTCCGTCCGACCACCTGGGGCGAGATCACATTGCTCTCCAGCATCTGGCATAGCGTATTCACTACTGCCACCAGCAGGACAAGGCGCAGGGACAGAGTTGAGGCCATCACAATGGCCGGAGCCGCCCCCAGGAACGGGCCCATGTACGGAACGATGTTGAACACAGCGACTACACAGGCAAACAGCAGCGCGTAAGGCATCCCGATGATGGCATAACCGATATATGCCAAAACGCCGATAATAATACAGACGAGGAACTGTCCGCGGATATAGTTTCCCAGCGCTTCATCAATATCCTTGAGCAGCTTCACAATCGTTTTGCGGCGTGAGCGGGGCAGGCAGGAAACCACGGTCCGCTCGAACACGTCAAAGTCCTTGAGAATGTAGAACACGAGAAACGGAACGATAAATGCATTAAACAGCACACCTATCGTTGTCCCGATATTGTCGAGGAAATGTGATATTCCTTTTGCCAGGCGTTCCTCCAGCTGAAAAAACCAATTGTTCATCCCCATCTCAACACCGGGCGGGATCAGCCGGGAATTCATATTCTTCATGAGGCCTTGCGCATGCAGTGTCATCTCCGGCAGATGTTCGTTCAGCTCCTCAAGCTGCTCGATAAACATCGGTATGAGATTGATGGCAATGACCGCAATTGAAGTCAGAAATACGGCGTAGATGAGAAGAACGGCAACGCTGCGCGGCATCTTCCGTCCCGCCAGCATACTGACCACCGGATTCAGTACATAAGAAATGATCATGGCCGCCAGAAACGGCGCAAGAATCGCTTTTAGAAACTGGAATATCCCCTGCAGCATCGGACGAAGCTGCCACACAAAATACAAAATGATCAGGGCGAGCAGCACTCCGATCATCCAGCGGAACCATTTACTTTGGGACCATTGCTCCATGAGTGCACCCCCTAGCGGTATTACTGGACTGGCTTCGTAAATAAGTATATGTATGCCTGCCGCAAAATAACCGCTGAACGTAAAGCCAAGCAAAAAAAGCGCCAATAACCCTCAGCAAATTGGACGCTGAAAGGAAACTGACGCTTGTTTTTAAAAATATGTACCCGCTGCTAGCCAGTGCGAGGACTTATATCAGGAGGATGCATGGATTTGGGGGAAATCCTGGGCAATTTCTTCCCCGAAGAACAGATCGTCAAGCGAACTGAGCGTGCCGTCTTCTTCAACCTGATAAACCGACATTTTCTCGCCGTTAACCGTAAGTTCGATGAAACAGCCCCAGCAATAGAACTGGTGGGAACCGATCTTGCCGATATCCTTGGAGTTGCAGTTTGGACACTTCATATAATACATTCCACCTATCCGTTAACAATATTAATGGCTTTTTGGAGCCGTTCTTCGCTCATCGCGGGAACCAGTACGGAATCCTCCCCAATGGACATTTCTTCAGAACAAGGCAGCCATTTGCGGCCTTCGATCAAATCAGTTACAAGCCCGTCACTGATTTCCAGCGCTACTATTGTGTTTCCCAACTTCTGGTCAAAATAAACATCGGATATTCGTCCAAGTATCGTTCCGGATGCAGTCAGTACCTGCAAATCCTTCAATTTCTTCTTTCCTAAAAGAAAAGTATAGGGTATATGGTCAGTGTCGGCCTTTAATATCGACTGTTTACTGCGAATCATGACAGCATCTTCGCCATAAGCGACAATATCTTCCCATGCCACAACTTTCACATGACTGGAAAAAAAAGATTTGCTTTCCAGTTCAATACCCGTAATATTCCAGTTTGAATCCAGTACAACATCGACAATTTTGCCGATTTCATTACCTTCTTCAACTTCATATACAGCCAGGCCGATCATATCTTGAAGTTTCATGGCTGCTTTAGTCCCCTCGCTTTGAGTGTACTTTCAAGTCACTTTTGGTTAAAGAGCCAAATACCGAAACGGATACGAGACCGAAAAAATTCCTAGTCTACACTACGCAACCGTCTCAGGATGGTTTCAACTTTTTCTGCAACAAGCTTTATTTCTTCATTAGTATTACCCAATCCTGTGCTAAAACGAATCGCCGAGTCCAAAACTTCTTCCGGAAGATTCATCGCTTGCAGAACATGCGAAACCTCCAGTGAACCAGAGGTGCAGGCTGAGCCGCTGGCAGCAGCAATCCGCTCCATATCCAGGTTCATCAGCATCACATCGGTCCGGGCTCCCGGAAAACTTACATTCAGTATTCCAGGTAAAAAATGCTGCCCGTTTCCGTTAATCACATAGTTCTGCCGCCCGATACGGCTGTCCAGCTCCTGCAGCAGCACATTCCGCAGCTCAAGCGCTTTATCCTGCCGCCCCGGAAGCCCCTGCACCGCCAGTTCCACCGCTTTGGCAAAACCTGCTGTGCTCGCAAGACTCTCCGTTCCGGCCCGTCTGCCGCGCTCCTGGAGTCCTCCGTGCTGTCTGGAATGCAGCGGTGCACCGCGCCGTACGTATAGTCCACCGATGCCCTGCGGGCCGTTTATTTTATGGGCAGAAAAGCTCATATAATCCACGGGAAGCTCACGAAGTGTGATGGGAATCATCCCGAGAGCCTGTACAGCATCGACGTGGAATAAAATGCCCCGCTCTGCAGCGAGACGGCCAATCTCTTCTATAGGCTCTACTGTTCCTACCTCATTATTCGCAAACATCACACTGATCAATACCGTATCATCTCGCAAAGCGGCTGCCACATCTGAAATCGAAACGAGGCCTGTCGAATCAACCGGAAGATAGGTAACATCATAGCCCTGCTTCTCCAGTTCTACGCAGGTATGTTGAACGGCATGATGCTCAATTGCTGTGGTGATGATATGTTTGCCCTTCTCCGTGGTAGCAGCTGCAGCTCCAAACAACGCCAGATTATCGCTCTCCGTGCCTCCACTGGTGAATACCCATTCATCGGGAGCACAGCCTAAAAAGCCCGCGATGGTATCGCGTGCCCCGTTCACAATCTTTTTGGCGGAACGTCCGAACGTGTGCACACTGGACGCATTGCCGTATTGTTCAAGCAGCATATTGTACATAACCTTGGCCACCTCCGGATGAACCGGGGTTGAGGCGGCGTGGTCCAAATAGATGGGTTTCATGACTAAATTCTCCGCTTCTTGAAATTTAGGATTTTCTTACAGGACTACTCGATTATACTGCTGAATGCCGCCTTTTACCACCTGTGAATAAACACAATATTGTAACAACCTTTAGGGGGCTGTTAGTGGGATTTTCCGCTAAGCCACTCACTTTCCAGCACGTGCCAAAGCTTCCAGCCTGGCAGAGAGCTGCTGCTCAGAAATCACTTCAATACCGTTTCTTCTTAGCAGAGCAGACGTTACACCTTGACCGGGAATTTTCACACCGGCAAATTGTCCGTTATAGATCATCGCACTGCCGCAAGAAGGGCTGTTTTCTTTGAGCACTACGGTGCTGGCTCCGATCTCCCGGGCTTTCTCCAGCGTTTCATAAGCCCCTTTGAGGTACATTTCGGTTACATCATTTCCTGAACGGTCCATTACCCTGGCTGTCCCCTCCAGCACCTCCTCCCCGCCGCCGCCGATAATTTCCGCCGGTTCCCTCGGTGTCGAGAATCCGCCAAGTAATTCTGGACATACAGCAACTGCCTTGTTATTATCCAGCAGTTTTTGAAGGCTTGTATCGAGACAATCCGTGCCGTTGTATCTTACTTTCAATCCTGCGAGACAGGAGCTTACAATAATCATGCGGGATCCTCTCCTTCGTTTCGCTATCGTCCGATTCTTCATTTATAATAATATAAAATACTCCGAGCATAGCATGAGGGCTACAGCGCTGTAAACAATCTCAGACCACATCATAAATGAACCGGGAGGCTAAATCAGCATGTGCGGAAGATACACAATTACCGTAACCATGGATGAGTTGATGCTGCGTTATTTTACGAATGACACCACCATTGTCCACTATGCCCCAAAATATAACGCGGCCCCGATGCAGTATATCCCGGCAGTTATTCATAATGGCAAGCATAACAAACTTGGAGAACTGCGCTGGGGACTGGTCCCGTCCTGGGCCAAGGATGACAAAAGCGGCAGCAAAATGATCAATGCCCGAGCAGAATCCCTTCTGGAAAAAGCATCCTTCAAAAACCTGGTGAGCTCACGCCGCTGCGTGATTCCTGCGGACGGCTTCTACGACTGGAAGCCGCAGGAAGGCGGCAAACAGCCGCTGAGAATTACGCTGCGTGACGGAAAACTTTTTTCCATGGCCGGCTTGTACGATATTTGGATGGATCAGAGCGGCAATAAGCTCAGCACCTGCACAATTATTACTACAGAATCCAACAGCCTGATGGCCGAGATTCACGACCGTATGCCGGTTATCCTCACCCCTGAAGCGGAGACAGCGTGGCTTGACAGGCATAATCATGACATCCCCTCTCTTATGAAGTTATTGCGGCCTTATGATACAGAGCAGATGCGGGCTTATCCCGTCTCACCGGCAGTGGGCAACGTCCGCAACGATTATAAGGAGTTAATTAAAGAAGCATAGCGAAGAACCGCAGCAATGACCCCGAAGTCCACGCTCCACCATAACCGCCGCCGTATCCATCAACATTTTCACTTCATGTTCATATCTTTACTACCGAGTTGTATCCATCCTCTATAAATAATTAGGTATCCGACCAAGCTTAACCAGCATATGGTCTATAGAGATGATAAGGAGGGATATTATGTCTGACATGTTTGTCGCTCGGTCTCTGGAAGAGATCAGTTTTTGGTCAAGAATTATGAAAGAACATTCCTTGTTTCTAGGATTGGGGTTCCGGGCGGAAGATACAGTCCTGAAACAAGAAGCTAATCACTTTTACCGGATTTTCGAAGACATTGAGAGACGGGTGCATGCTTTTTCCCTTGATACAGACCCTGCAACGATTCACCAATTTAATCAGGAGGTTCATACCGCAGTATGTCACATATGGGCGTTCAAAAGAAAAGTACTTGGCTTAATTCTATGTTGCAAGCTCCCTGGACAAACGAATTTTCCACTTTTAGTGGATCATGTAAGTAGAGAAGCAAATTATTTTAGAAATCGGCTGGAAGAGCTAAACCAGGGCAAATTAGAGCCATTATATGATGCTATTATTGATGAAAATGTATTTTTCTTAAGAATTATGGCCGACCATGCCAAATTCATAGGTCATCTATTAGATCCTTCAGAACGAAAACTTGTCGAGCAGGCCCGGGAATTCAGTCAAGATTTTGATCAATTATTATTTCAGGCTAGAGATATTGAATCCATGCGGCCTCAATCGCAAACCGGTCCTATCTTAAACCAGTTTCTTGATCAGAATAGGGTATCAGTAAAATCATTAAGGGATTTTAAGAAAACAGCCCGGGATTTAATCGAACAATGCAAAATTAAAAGCATCATACACCCGTTGCTCGCGGATCACGTTTTCCGTGAAGCAGAGAGATTCTTGGAGATTATTGATATGTTCGAAAACTCTTTAACCGGGAAAGGAAATGCATCAATGATCCACCATTAGCTCCTTTTTGGTACCAAGTACTTCAGGCTTCGATAGAGCTTTAAATTTCTTTACATACATCATGGGCTTACTGACAGTTAATGTCCCGGTTTTCCGACAATCACCACCCTCCCATTCATTAAACAAAACGTCCTGCTACCATCATGGTAGCAGGACTTTGCTATGACTAAGTTACAGCCCATCCTCCTGTCATGAGATCCATATAAGATTGGTTTTTCACCTATCATAATGAGCACTTTTAACTAAAACAACTGGGTTGATCTCACTGAATACTTTAAAGAAGCGCTTATTGATTCAAAAAGCAAAGGGTGTTAAAATAATTAAAACATCGTTTTAAACATTGTTTTAATTATCGTTTACGAAGGGAGGGAGAATAAGCAAATGGACAAAAGCAATGAGACCAAAGAAATCATTCTTCAAACTGCACTCGAGATGATCAAGCAGGAAGGATTCGAGAAGATCACAATCCGCAAAATTGCGGTACGTTCGAATACGAACGTTTCGCTGGTGAATTATTACTTCGGCTCTAAGGATAAGCTGATTAGCGAAGTGATCCGGATCATGCTGTCGGGTTTTCAGGAATCTTTTGATGTGCTGGAAGATCTGTCTCTGCCGTCGGAACAGCGCTTGAAGCTTTTTCTGCTGCATTATGTACGGAGGGTGGAGCAGTATCCGGAGCTGTTGTCGCGGATCATTACGATGGATACCGGCTTATTCGCGTCGCAGCGGGAGTACGGGGAGTTTATGCGGATCATTGGATTCGATAAAGTCAAGAGTCTGCTCATGGAACTGACGAATGAACAGGATCAAGAACTTTTAATGATGATGGTGATGCAAATCTTTGGAGCCGTGTTCATGCCTGCACTGATGAGGCCGACTCTTGAAGCCGGAGCTGGCGTCGAAATGAAGCCGGCCGAGCGTCAGATTGACCTGCTGCTGGAGCGTTACTTAAACATCCACTAAGTGCCGAGGAGAGATGATTCATGAATATTTTGCGCAAATACTGGCCTGATCTGGGGATGCTGGTCGCGGCGGTGACAGCGATCGGAATTGTAATCAATCATCGTTCCATGTCTGAACTGAATATGATTTTATGGCTCAGCTTCATCGCGATCCTGGTGCATCAATTTGAAGAATACCGCTGGCCCGGCTATTTTGGCGGTTTGTTCAATATCGTTATATTTAAGAGTGAACAGCCGGAGCATTATCCGTTGAACCCGCAATCGGCAATGATTATTAATTTGGTCATCGCCTATGTCTTTTATCTGCTTCCGGTCTTCTTCCCGAACATAATTTGGCTGGCGCTGGCTCCAATCTTTATGGGCTTTTTCCAGTTTATCTGGCATGGCATCTTCGCTAATATCAAAGCCAAAACATGGTATAATCCCGGCCTGTTCGCTGTGCTGGTTTTCCATTTCCCGATCGGAGGATGGTATCTGTACTACATCACGGCGCACCATCTGGCAAGCACGACGGACTGGATCATCGGATCCGTCTATTTTGTGATCGCAGTATACGTCCTAATTATTAAAGGAAATATGTGGCTGAGGGATATCCATTCGCCGTTTAATTTCTCAGACAAACAGATGGGGCCTTATTTGAACAAATAACTCCATAAACAAAAAACAGGACCTTCCCAACATTTCTAAAAAAAGACCTTCAGTGAAACTTCATCCTTAAAATGACCAAAGAACGACTCCTGCGGCGCATTATCCCGGCAGTTTGCTCGTCTGGGCATGAATTGCCCAAGACCCATATGTTTCACTTTCTTCTGAAAATCTGGATGGGTGTAGTGGAACCTTGATCGGAATGAATGAAGCCGTGTTTGTGCGAGACACCCTATAGAGAGACCTTTTTAAAGTGTCTGCTCTATAGGGTACAGTTTACACAAGCCCGGCGGGGTTATTTATGCAAGCTTCTAAAATCCGTTTCAAGCTACCTTTCAAGTGTTGACAGTGAAACCATTACCCATGGAGCAAATTTATTCGACAGTTCACCCTTAGGATTGTGTATCCGGAAAAGAAAGGCTTCCCCCGCTTGATTCTTCCACACCATATAATCCTCTATTCCCTTATCACCGGTAGCCTGCAGATATAAATCTGCAAAACCTAGAGGATGCTCAAACAGTTCACCGCTATGGTCGCTAGCCTTACCCATTGCGGAAAGCTCAGTTTGCCCCTGTTGCTTCAGAGCGGTGAGATCGTAACCGGATGGCAAGTGTTCAATTTCGGCATAATAGGTGGGGTCCTCAGTGAGTGTTAACCGGCCAGACTGTTCATCGAATGTGAAATCATCAAAGACATACAGGGAATATCCATCACCTTGCGCAAGTGTACCTTCTTGCCCTGAGACCCCTCCCTCCTGTTCACCAAATGCCTGGGTCTCCGGACGTTGGGATGTCTGAGGATCAGTAGCGTCCGGACTGGCGGACACCTGCGCCTCCGTGGCTGCGGCAGTAGCAGAAGGTTCAGGAGTGGCTGTAGCTTCAATAACAGGCATAGTCGCTGCACTTGACGCTGTAGGCTCTGCCTCGTCTACTGTGTCATTGTTACTGCATGCACCGAGAATTGAGGCAGACAGAAGAACACTGGTAACTGTAGCAATCAATGTTTTATTCATTTTATACCTCCTCATCTGAATAATAGTTATTACCCAAATGTCCAACACCCCCACACCATGCCTATTCATGTAACCCGTCATTTTATCTACTGTTCCACCTCCTCGATTTTGTCTATTCGCTTATGAGCCTGCTTGGTTGACTCTTCACCCCCTCGTCACTCGCTCTGTCAGCACATCAAATCTCCTTACCTGGTCCTTTAACTCAAACCGGACATCCTCAACGCCTCCCCCCGCTCTCTCCTTCAACGTAAAAACCCCCGGATCGGCTCCGAGGGCAAAATAAAAACACGTCCAATGCAGACGCGTTCTCTATGTGCTATTCAGTTCCTGCATGCCAGAGCCTAGCCTCCCTTGCTGCGCAGTATGGTCCTTATGAACTTTGAAAATTATTACTTATAGACTTCATTTGCTAAAATAATAACTTGTTCTTCATTTGAGGACTTCCCTATTTGTTTCGTATTTTCAACCAGTCGAAAAATATTATCACAACATTGCTTGGCACCCATTACTAATAAAGGAACACCAATAAAATCAATTTTTAATCCTCTTGAGAAGAACCCTCCGATTGACATCAGGATGGGTACCGTGGGTGAAGTATTAGAAAATATTATTTTTTCTTCAAAATGATGTTTACTTTCAAGTAACAAGCTTAGGTCTCTTAATGCTGGGACTACAAGCTTTGATGACTTCCTACCGATTGTATAAACGGAGTCTCCATTTTCATCAATTCCGTGAAAAATAATCTTACCAAAATCATTTTTCGTCAACTTATTGAAAAATTTAACATTCAGTATTTCCTCTGTAGTTAATTTTCTCTCAGACTGAGTAATTTGTTTTAAATGATAAGCCGCTGCCAAAGATGTTGTATGTGTCCCACCATAATCATTATAGATATAAATCATAATATCATCCTTCATATTTTTTCTATTATGATTATATCCATTTTTTTATGATGTAATTCGTCTATTTAATTTTAACCCAAATTACACCGTATGGTCCTACCTCCCTTTATAATACCCTATCTACAAAAACCTATCATCGTATGATGTCTGGTGCAAAATAAAAGCTTAATTGACTCTGACCCAACTGAAGATGCCGTAATCCCAAAAGATAAAAAAGTAGCGAGAAAAAAGGGAGAGAAAAAACAAGTCCTTCCCAAATTTCTTGAGAAGGACGAATTAAAATTTTCTTCAATTGTGCCGATTGATACTAACTACTAACCTATGGGCTTTGTTCGTCGTATCAGCCACAAAAGCAATTTCAAAGTAACCGAATTGATCCTATCTCCATGTAACAAATCAACGGAATTTCAGTTCCTGTTAAATATAGAACATGTAGTTGTCAGCCTTGCTTTCTTCCTTATAATTGATTAAGTCGGACAATGTGGTGGAATCCAGCACATCGGCAATGCTGTCGCGGATGCGCAACCAGAGGTCGCGTTTTGCCGGATCATCTTCTTCTGTAAAATCAACTGGCGATATGGGGCCTTCCAGCACACGGATAATATCGCCGGCTGTAATGGTAATGGATTCGCGTGAAAGGATATAGCCGCCGTAAGCACCACGAATACTCTTCACAAGCCCTGCGTTGCGCAGTGGGGCAATGAGCTGTTCCAGATAATGCTCGGATAGTCCGTTTTTTTCGGCGATGCTTTTAAGTGAGGTTGGACCTTCGCCAAATTTCAGGGCAAGCTCCATCATAATGGTTAATCCGTAACGTCCTTTTGTCGATATCTTCAAGGGGCACCTCTTTCGGTTTAGTTGCTGATAGAATCATAATTCATTGTTACGACATGAGATATGTCATATCAAGGTATTCCGATGTTTGCTCTCAGCTTATGTTATCATATTTATGGACATATTTGGAGCCAAAAAAGTAACTTTTCACATGAATGTTCGCCAGTGGTGGACAAATTGTCAATTTTCTCGTCTTTTCTGCTGCATTTTCCCGTCCTCACGGGCAGTTTGGGCTAGACAGGTGTGTTATAATACAAAATGAGCCGGGTGTTTGTATCAATAACCGGTATTTTTTGCATAGAAAATGGTGATTACGATGACAAAGGCAAACCAGGACACACGTGTCGTCGTCGGCATGTCCGGAGGAGTCGATTCCTCCGTTACGGCACTTCTGCTGAAGCAGCAGGGCTATGACGTCATCGGTATCTTCATGAAGAACTGGGACGACACCGATGAGTTTGGCGTATGCACGGCCGAGACTGACGCAGAGGATGTCCGCCGCGTGTGTGAGCAGATCGATATTCCTTACTATACCGTTAACTTCGAGAAGGAATACTTTGATAAAGTCTTTTCCTATTTCCTCGATGAATATAAGGCCGGACGCACACCAAATCCGGATGTGATGTGCAACCGCGAGATCAAATTCGGAGAATTCCTGAATAAGGCACTACAACTGGGCGCCGATTACGTGGCTACCGGGCATTATGCGCGGGTCATTCAGGAAGACGGCAAGTTCAAGCTGCTGCGCGGCGTGGACAGCAATAAAGACCAGACCTACTTCCTGAACGCGCTGAACCAGTACCAGCTTTCCAAAGCGATGTTCCCGATCGGACATCTGCCAAAACCTGAAGTACGGAGAATCGCCGAGGAAGCCGGATTGTACACTGCCAAGAAAAAAGACAGCACCGGTGTCTGCTTCATCGGTGAACGTAACTTCCGTGAATTCCTAAGCCAGTATCTGCCTGCCCAGTCCGGAGACATGGTCGATATCGCCACAGGCGAGGTGAAGGGCCGCCACGAGGGCCTGATGTATTATACACTGGGCCAGCGCCAGGGTCTGGGAATTGGCGGCTCCGGCAATGGTGAGCCGTGGTTTGTGGCTGAGAAGGATCTGGACCGCAACATCCTGTATGTAGTCCAAGGGGACAAGCACCACAGCCTCTACTCCACCAGTCTGATCGCCTCCGGTGTCAACTGGATAGACGGCCTTACCCTTACAGATGCACCGCTGAAGTGCACCGCCAAGTTCCGCTACCGCCAGCCTGATCAGGGCGTAACACTGAGAGCACAGGTAGACGGTACCGTGCATGTTGCCTTCAATGTGCCGCAAAAGGCGATCACACCGGGTCAAGCTGTTGTCTTCTACCTGGACGAGGAATGCCTCGGCGGAGGTACGATTGAAGCTGCAGAGAAGGTAATACCGCAGCCGCAGCAGCAATAAGAACCGAATGAACGCACCTAAAAACGGCTGCTGACCCCACCAAGGCCGGCAGCCGTTTCTATGTGGCTAAAGCGATTTAGCCCTATGAGTATACAAAAACCTCCTTGCAGCTGCAAAAGCCGCAAGGAGGTTTTGTATATTACAGGTTGCTAAATCCCGGAAAGTTACTGTGCAGCAATCCCCTTGTCGGCGGACAGTGCAAGCTCATTTCTGTAAATACCCGTTCCATCGCCAATAGCGTAATTCAGAACGCGGTTATTTACCGGAACGAGTTCTGCACGATAGAGGGTTGGGAATACAGGGATCTCGTCAACCATCAGCTGCTGCCACTCTTTGTAGATTTCCTTGCGCTTCGCTACATCAAATGCTGCTTCCGATACGCCTTCTTTCATTAGGCGGTCGCTTTCTTCACTTGCGTAACGCGGGAAGTTGTAGATAGCGTCGCGGCCATACAGTCCTTGTGGATCCACGTCAATACCGACTGTCCAAGCGCCTTGGTATACATCAACAGAAGGATCATCTTCACCATTGGAGCCTACGCGGTCATAGAAGGTGTTGAACTCCACCATTTCCAGCGTTACATTCAGACCGACGGCTTTCCACGACTGCACATAATATTGGGCCAGCGGCTCAGCGATATCCGAACCTGTCATGGAGATGAAATTGATCGTCAGCGGCGTGCCGTCCGGATTGGTACGGAATTCTCCGTTAAGCTTATAGCCTGCATCATCAAGTGTTTTCTTTGCTGCTTCCTGATCAAACGTTACTCCCGGATTGCTGGCATCGTGGAATTCGGGATGGGATGGCGGAATCAGCGTAGTCGCGTTCCAGCGCAGACCATGATAGAATTTCTTGCCGACGGCATCATTATCCACCGCCTGCCACATCGCTTTACGCAGAGCTACATTGCCCATCTTTGCCTTCGGATCTGGAGCCACCACTTTTTTGGTCGCATCCCATTTACCAAGCTTGAAGCCAATATAAGTATAGGCACGGTCAATGGCTCCAAGGTATTCAACGTTGGACAATTTAGAGTTATCAGGGAACTGGTCAATCGGGAAGCTGTCAACCAAATCGATATTTCCGGCTTTTAGCTCCTGCACAACCGTAGTCGGTGGAATTACTTTCAGGACAACCTTATCCAGCTTCGGAGCCCCGCGCCAGTAGTCGTTATTCTTGACATACACTACCGATTCACCTGGCACAATACTTTCCACTTTAAAAGGACCGAAACCAATTGGTTTTTGACGGACCTCAGGGGAAGCGGAGATTTTGGCTACATCCATATTTCCGAAAATATGCTTCGCCAGCGGATAAATCCAGATGCTTCCTGTCAGCAGGGAAGGAGTGGCTTTCACATAAGTGATTTCCAGCTTTTTCTCACTTAGTACTTTGATCCCGGAAATCGTCTTGGCTTTGCCGGCATGGTAATCTTCCATCCCTACAATGTTGGTGAAGTCAGAGCCGTAACGAGGGCCGTCATAGGCCGGATTACCGATAACTTCATGGGCAAACAGCCAATCTTCGGCAGTAACGGGCTTGCCGTCGTGCCAGTTTACATTGTCGCGGATGGTAAAAGTGAAGGTACGGCCATCTTCAGAAACTTCATATGTTGCCGCCCCGTCATTGGTATAGACATAGTTCTTATCCCAAGTCAGCAAACCTTCGTCAAACCACTCAAGAACCTGAGAATCCGGAACACCGGAGGAGAAGTTAAAATTCAAAGTTCCTTCAAAGGGAGTGTCAGATACAAGGCCAAAGTTGAGTGTGCCGCCTTCAATGGCTTCACCCTGGTTCGTCTTAACATTGCTGAAATCTGCGATGTTGTACAGCCCGTCTTCTGCTGCCGGTGCTGCAGTTGGAGCAGTTGTAGCAGCTGCATCTGTCTTGGCTGTTGCCGAAGGCTCAGCCGCTTCATTGTTGCCTGAGCCGCAGGCCGTAACCGCAAGCGTCAGGACAAGCATCAATGTGAAGAGCATGGTCTTGCCAGAGTTTCTTTTTCTCATTCTTGTTTCTTCCTCCCTTATTATCCTTTTCTTTGTCTTGCATCCGTCGCACGCTTAATCGCCTGACCGACATTATTTATACTCAACATCAACACCAGGATCAGCAGTGATGCGGGTAACCATATCCACCATCTCGATTGCAGCGTCTGCGGATTCCGGGCATAGCTGACCAGCGTCCCCAGACTAGGTGTGCTTTCAGGAAAACCGAAGCCGAGAAACGAGAGGCCCGACTCCAGACCGATGTTGGCGGCCAAATTCAGCGTCATCGTAACGATAATGATGGAGCTTAAGTTCGGCAGCACTTGTTTGAACATAATCTTAAGATGAGAGGAGCCCAGCGTTCTGGAGGCCTGGACATATTCCAGTTCCCTCTCCTGCAGTGTCTTCGAGCGTATTAGCCTCGCGATGCCCATCCATAGAAATGCCGTCATGATCAGTGAAAAGGACAAGGTATTATATTTGGGAACCGCCGTAACAAACGCGATGACAATCATCAGCATCGGCAGGATCATAAAAAAATCCACGAAACGCATAAAAATATTATCGACGAATCCACCGAAATAGCCGGAGATCAGACCTACTAGAATGCCGATAACACCCGTCATCAGAGTGACCATAATTCCGATACTCAGCGAGTTGCGGGTACCGATAATGAGCTGACCGAACACATCGCGTCCGCCGTAATCGGTGCCCAGCCAGAATTTAGCCGAAGGCTTCTCATATAAGGCGAACAGATCGACGGTTACAATCTGCTTTTGATCCAGAAACAGGGCGATGCCAAATACTCCGCATACAACTACACCTAGAAAAACCAGGGAGACCAAAGCCAGTTTATCTCTGAAAATCTCCTTCCAGAGGATTCTCCATCCGGATGGGCTCTTCTCCATATCCTGCGGGAGCGACAGCTCAGCGCTTGATTTTGCCATTACATTCACCTCAACAAGTTCTGATCATTATTTAATCCGGATACGGGGATCAACAATGCCTAATATGATATCCGAGAGCAGGGATCCGATGATTTGAGCAATCCCATACAGCAGCACAAGTGCCGTTACAACGGTGAAATCGCGGATAACGATGGAGCTCAGGAACAGCTGGCCCATGCCGGGATAGCTGAAAATACTCTCTACAAAGATGGTGCCGCCGATCAATCCCGTAAGCTCATACCCGAAAAAAGCGGCAATCGGCAGGAGGGAGTTGCGTAAGATGTGGCGGTTGTACACCCGTGATTCCGAGGCGCCTTTTGCTCTTGCCGTAAGGATAAAATCCTTCTGCTTCGTATCAATGATTTCGTTCCGCAGATATTGGACCGTCCCGACGGTAGTAATCAGCGCAATGGATATGGCCGGAAGCAGCAAATGATATAACTTGCTCAGAATGTAACTCATCGTCCCGGGGACCTCGCCCGGTGATACACTTCCTCCGGTAGGGAACCAATGAAAGTAGAAACCAAACATCCAGAGCATAACCAGGGCTACGATAAACAAGGGGGCCGCAAAACCGACATAGGTATATCCTGTAATCAGCCGGTCGCCCCAGGTGTCATTGAAACGTCCGCTAATGATGCCAAGCGGTATTGCAATTAAATAGGTAATGACCAGAGTCGTCACAGATAACCACACCGTGTTCATCAGCCGCTGGCCAATCAGCTCAGTTACCGGCATCTTAAAGCGGAAGGACTGGCCCATGTCTCCCTGCAGGGCATTAGTGATCCAATCCCAATACTGGATGTACCACGGATCATTCAGGCCGAGCCGTTCCCGCATCGCTTCAATGGCGGCCGGATCAATGTTCGGATCGAGCATACCGGTGAGCGCATCTCCGGGCATGGCTTTGGCCATAAGAAATACCAGAATGCTGAGCAGAAATACTTGAGGGATCATAATCAATATTCTTCGTACAATAATCTTCCACATACGTCTCAACCTTTCTCGGGCATGGCCACCAAATGGGTATCGGAAATGGGTTGTAAAGGATAAGCTAAACCGTCATTGTCAAAATAGTTCCGGTAGGCTCCCTCGTACTCCTCACTTACGGACTTGCGGAACCGGGTCCGTTCGTCACGCTGCAATGGGTCAATGTCCGGGATTGCGGCAATCAGACGTTTCGTATAAATATGGCGCGGATTGTCAAAAATATCCTTAGGCGTCCCCTGCTCAACATGACGTCCCTTGTACATAATGCCGATATGATCGCACATATGTCTGATGATTCCGAGATCATGACTGATAAATAGGTAGGTTAAATTCAATTCCTTTTGAATGTCCCGTAAAAAGTTAAGCACTTGTGCCTGAACCGAGACATCCAGCGCGGACACCGGCTCGTCGGCGATGATCAGCTTGGGCTTCAGCGCAATCGCCCTGGCGATTCCGATCCGCTGACGTTGTCCGCCGGAAAATTCATGCGGATATTTATAAATGTTGTCCGGACTCAGGCCGACCTGCTCCAGCAGCTCCTGAACTCTCCGTTTCTCTTCCTGGGGGGACTGTTTGTCGAAATTGCGCAGCGGTTCGGCAATGATGTCGAGCACACGCTTCTTGGGATTGAGCGATGAATAGGGGTCCTGAAAGATCATTTGAACGTCGCGGCGGACATTGTTCAGCTTGCGTGAGTTCTTCAGGGCTAAATCGGCGCCTTCAAAAAGAATGCTGCCGCCTGTAATCTCGTTCAGCCCGATAATCGCTCTTCCTGTCGTTGTCTTACCTGAGCCTGATTCACCGACTAATCCGTAAGTCTGCCCGGCCTCAATGATGAAATTGACCCGGTCGACCGCCTTTACCTCACCGACCGCTCTGCTGAATATGCCGCCTCGAATCGGGAAATGAACCTGTAAATCCTTAACTTCAAGCAGTGCCATGGCTGTCAGCCTCCTCAACGCTCTCGGGGAAATGAAAATGTCTGTAGCAGGTGCAGCGGACCAAATGACCCGGAGCAATTTCGTGCAGCTGTGGATTCTCCTCATGGGCTGATTCATCAATCCATGGGGTTCTGGCGGAGAAACGGCAACCCGTACGCGGCAAATTTTTGAGCGACGGGACGATTCCCTGAATCACATGCAGTCTGGACTTCGCTTCCTTGACCGTAGGTATCGAATTAAATAAAGATCTTGTATAAGGATGCTGCGGGTTGGAGGTCAGCGTATAAATATCAGCAATTTCGACAATTTGCCCGGCGTACATAACAGCTACGCGATCTGCCATTTCACTGACTACGCCCAAATCATGGGTAATGAGGATAATTCCCGCTTGCATATCATTTTTGAGCTTCTTGATCAGTTCAAGAATTTGCAGTTGAATCGTTACATCCAGTGCGGTTGTCGGTTCATCGGCGATTAGCAGCTGTGGTCCGTTGGCGATTGCGATGGCAATCACTACCCGCTGCCGCATGCCGCCGGATAATTCATAAGGGTATTGCTGATATGTATGCTCGGGACGGGGAATTCCAACCTTAGTCAACAAATCGATGACCTTTGCTTTTCTTTGTTTCTTGGAGAGGCCGGAATCATGAAGGAGAAGTACCTCTTCAATCTGCCGTCCGATAATCATAAGCGGATTTAGTGCAGCCAAGGGGTCCTGGAAAATCATCGACATTTCCTTGCCGCGGACCTTATTCAGCATACCTGGGGACATTTTGACAATATCCTGACCTTTGAAATACACATGTCCATCAATTTTTGCTTTGGTGTGCAGCCCTATTATTGAGAAAGCCAACGCACTTTTGCCTGATCCGGATTCTCCTACGATGGCGAGGATTTCGTTCTTCTTCACCGTGAGCGTCACATCATCGACCGCAGCGTAATAATCGTCTGCAATCTTGAAGGATGTCGTTAAATTCTCAATATGCAGCAAATCTTCACTCAAGTTCATCACCCTAACACTAGGATTTTTTTAGCAAGGAGCACTCATGTTATATACAGTAACCCTATCTATCAACTACGAATTTCCATTTAGGATTATATTGGAATTAATCCCTGAATGTTAGAGTTTATTCTAATTGACTTATGGTGAATTATCAATGATTTTTCCATAAAAATTTTTTACGGTGTTAAGTAACATGACAAATACGACAAGATTCGACGCATCTATTTGATTTTTTTGTCACATATTTTCACAGTTTCGCATATGAAATGTGATATTAATAACAAAGCCGCAAATGTCCCGGAGTATTGGGGATTTGCGGCTTTTCATTTTACCTTCTACTACACTTTTAAGGCTCTAATCCCCAGACCAGCGTTCCATTCAGGTAGAGTGGTACACGTGCCCAGTCAGTGAACGAGGTTTTGGCCGGGTCGTAAGAATAATCGCCGGTCTCGTTAAAATTGCTCCAATCGGTTTTGTTGATCCGCAGCTGAATTTCACCGGTGCTGGCTCCGGGAGCAAGGCTGCCCGCACCCGCAGTGAAGGAGATCTCCACATAATAATCTGCCTCTGTCACAGAGGGAGCCAGCTTGACGAATGTTCCCTGCACATTGCCGCTGCCTATAGCGGCATAGTCTACATTGAACTGCTGCGCCTTCTCGCCGTCTATCGTGTAGTAGTAGCGCAGCTTTACATCCTTAAGTGCAACCGAAGTATCCCCGCTGTTCACAATCCGCAGCTGCGGACGGAACTGGGCATCGCCCGGATTTGTATCATTGGTCCGATACTGCACGATCAGATCCCCCACAGGCGGCTCGGGAGCCGCTGCCGGCTTAGCGCTGACCTCGGGTGAATTCGGGCTTGTTCCTACTTTGTTAGCCGCACTGACGACATAAAAGTAGGTCGTTCCATTGACTACAGAGGTATCGCTGTAAGTGGCCTGGGTAACTACTGATACATCGCTGTAAGGACCTCCGCTGACAGTGGCCCGCTTCACCGTATAATTGTCGGCAGTAGTTACATTGTTCCAGCTAAGCTGTACAACACCGTCGCCGGCAACAACAGCCGGTTTGGAGGGCGCTTTCGGGGCAACGGGCTCGACCGGACCGCTGCTGTTGTTGATTAACCTGTCATATTCGGCATAGGCCGTGGCCATATCCACTTGGGACCAGAAGCGGTGATACGTAAATTCAGGGGCTCCATTCTCCCATTGCTTGGTGGCCGTATTATATGACGAATTATATTTGTTAAGCAGGTACTGCCAATCGGGATCATTCACAATATCCGGCCGGATGTCAGTATAGCTGGCGTAGACACCGTTTCCGCCTTTGGCAGGATCGGAAGGTACTGTGGCTGTTCCCGGAATGGTATTACCTTGTCCAAAGGTACCCGTCCAGCCGCTTGGGAAATAGACCTCCTTGGTGAAGTAACGGGCATAATCGCCACGGCTCTCCTTAGTTGCTATACCGACACCATCATTATATCCCCAAGCTGTATCCAGCAAGGATTTAGCCAGCTGCTGTGCCTTCCCGCCAAGCGCGGTATAACTGCCGTTTTCTGCCTCAGTACCTGCGGCAAAGAAGGTGAGCGCTTTGATATAGCTGCCGAGTACACCGGTATCCTGGCTCGGGCTCTTGGTGACTGACTTTAAATTGCCGTTGCCGTCACTGCTTGCAAAACCGGTCCAGGTATCCGGTTTCCCCTGCCATTCCACATTGCCCGGAATCCAGAATTCTCCCGGAGCAGCAACTGTAGCCACTTGGGGATTATCACCGCCGAGAATGCGGTTGCCCTGGCTGTCCAGATAATAGCCCTCTGCATCCGTAACCGGCCGGCTGCCTGCAAAGACATAGTCCGTGGACCAGTCCACCCAGTTCTTCACCACCTGCTTGGCCATCTGGAAGTTCTCGGAGGTTGTGTCGCCGCTTGCAGCCAGAATGTAATACAGCTCGGCCACCCGTTCAACACTCCAGGCCTGCATTCCGAACCAGTTGTTGGACGGCGGATCATGGTAGACAGGCGCGTCATCATATGCCATGCCGTAGAAGGTGCTTGTGCCGGCAGGATAAGCCTTATAAGCACCTTCGTAGCTGTTCGTTGCTCCGCCGGCAATCGCGCCTTCGGCAGATTGCAGCCAGGTGTAGAACTCCAGCTGGCGCTTCAGCGAATTGCTCCAGTCCTGCCCTGCTGTTGCTGATGCCGGAACCAGACCTCCGTCCGGATTGGAAAGCGCGTAGGCTGCCACGACATTCTGGTAACCCTGATGCGCATGGCTGGCGCCGATTCTCCAGGCCCAATTGCCGGTTGAACCAAGCCCGCCGCCCCAAGCGGTATACCAGGCAAGCAGGTATTGGCTGGAATCCTTACCGGTTCCCGCTTCCGGTGTGCCGTCAGCTGCGCTGCCGATCTTTTGGAAATACTTGTCGTACATGCCGTAACGGAGATAATCCCCCATTTTCTTGGCCTTGTTCAGATAAACTGAATTATTATAGCCAAGCTCCTGGGCCCAGTACATAGCCTGAACTGCACGTGCATCTGCATCGGTAGCATTGGTATAACGCCACTGTGCTGCAGGCGCATTGCTTTCTTTGGTGAACAGGCTCATAAAGCCCTCACCTGTTTTGCCGAATGATTTGTCGTCCTGGGACGGATGCGGGACAGCTTCCCACACCGATTCCTGTTCGCCCCTCTGGAATGTATTTACATAAGCGGCTGTATGTGTAGGATTCAGCAAGTTGCCGAAGCCGTACCAGTTGTCCACATCCACCAGCCAATGCATAAGATAGGTCTGGTTGTTGCCATAGCTTGCTTTCAGTTCGGAATCAAGCGGATCTTTGCCTGCCGTGTACTTTCCGCTAAGCTGGCTTGGATACTGATCCGGCTGCGCATACTCGGAAGCGTAGGTAGCCGGGCTGTTCGCATTGTAATAACTCATCGTCGGCTGCTCCTGCTTGCCGTCGCCTTCATTAACAGGGATAATGTATTTCTCCATGTTGTCCCAAGCTGCTTCCAGCTTGCTCCAGTCGCCAGTATGATGGCCATACAGCACCTCGAGCCACATCCAGTAGCTGTAAGCTTCCGAAGTGGTCATATGCCCGTAATCAGGCGCTTCGCTCATCAATGTCTCTACCGCATGGTAGGGAATGCCTTCAGCCGAGAAATAGCCGTTCGCCGGATCCTTTAGCTGAGCATATAATTGCAGAAATCGGGTCTCCTCCGCCGAAGCGGCCTTTGCAGTTCCGGGGTTACCAGTAAAGAAACCAGTTATGAGTGAGAGAAACAGAATCGAGGCCATTATAGCGGAAATAGGCTTCTTGCTTAAGCTCAATTTCATCATTTTGGCTAGCTCCCTCTCTGTAGATAAATTATGGTTCTAAACCCCACACAAGTGTTCCGTCACGATACAGTGTCACCTTTTCCCATTCGGCGAAGGCAAGCTGCGTTCCACTGTAGGAATAGTCATTGCCCTCGCTATAATTCGTCCAGTCCTCCTTGTTGGTGCGCACCTGAATTTCACCGCTGTTCCCTCCGGGAGCAAGGCTTCCGGCACCTTCAGCAAAAGTGATCTCCAGATAGTAGTCCGCTCCGGTTAGGGCCGGATTAAGCTTCACAAAGGAACCGCTTACATTTCCGCTGCCGGCAACGGCATAATCGCAGTGGAATTGCTGGGTTTTGTCTCCGTCCACGGTAAAATAGTAGCGGAGCTTAAGACCACTCAGCGGTACCGCAGCAGTTCCCGTGTTCACAATCCGGAATTGCGGGCGCATCTGTCCGTCCCCGGGATTGTTGTCATTAGTACGGTATTCCACCCTTAAATCACCTTTTGCCGGAGTAGGTGTTTCACGCGGCTGGGCACTAACCTGCAGAGATGGCGTACTCTCGCCAACACTGTTCGAGGCGGTGATTACATAATAATAGGTAGTACCGTTAACCAGCCCGTTGTCGGAGTACACGGCCCCTGTAGTGCTTGCAACTACAGTGTAAGGTCCGCCACTCGTTACAGCACGTTTAACTGTATAGCCCGTTGCCCCGCTGACTGTGTTCCATGACAGTTTTACGCTGGCGTTCTCAGCAACAGCCGCTACACCGGAAGGCCGTCCGGGCACCTCCGGTTCACCCGGATGTCCACCTCCAGGAGGCAGTTCACCGAACACAAGCACCCCGGCATCGTATACCGGTATATACGCCGTTTTTACCGGAAGCGCTCCTCCCGTTGCCACGCCTTTGAAGGAATAGTCATTTGTATTGTCCCAGAAGAGCGTGTTGAGCGGAGCGGCGATCCGGAACTGGACTTCCTTCCGGTAAGCGGATTGACCGCCCGGATAGATCGCAGTACCGGTAAAATCAACCTTGGTGTAATAAATATGATGTTCTTCATCATAAGGCTGAAGTGCGGATACCGTTGCTCCCTGGTTGTAGCCACCGGCAGTGACCGTAATATCCTCAGGACCGTACCCTGCGGCAATTGCTTCGCTGAGGTCCAGATAATAATGGAAGGACATCGACTTGCTGACCCGTGCCGGCCAGCCGGAACGGTTGTTGAGCAGCGCCCGGATCTCTACAAAATTGCTGCCGCTGGCATTTACGGAAGCCTCGACGAACATTTCATCCTCAGGGGTCTCTGCCGCAGGAAACTGTGGTTGCGGCTGCTGCCCTTGCCCGTGGAGCAGCATCATTTTGGCCAATGCTCCTGTAAAGGCGGAATTGTAGTCGGTTGCCACTTCATTCGAGACATAGTCGTTGATCGAATCGGTATACGTGTCCGTCTTGGATGGACCCCCGACCAGCGCTCCGTATAGAACATGACGATGATCTGCCGGAGTAGACTGGCTGTCGCTCCATGAACCATGCGAGGTCCGGTGATGCGGATGCTGCGGCGAATTGTTACCATATCCGATCACATAGCTGCTGTTCCGCGGGTTGTCGCCCAGCATATACGTAATCTGCCGTTCCGCGAAAGAACGGGCCGTTTCGCCTTTGACAGGGTCGCTTACCCAGTCCGCGTAAACAAACGCCAAAAATGCCTGGTTGGCGGCATATCTCAGGGCACCCCACTGATCCAGATGTGCCAATCCTCCAGGTGTATAGGCGACCCGGTCGCTAGTCCCGCCTACGCCGGTTGTCCAATACTGCATGTTTCGTTCTGTAGATTGAATGAACTTGGCATCCCCGGTAATCCGTGACAGCAGCAGCTGCGCACCGTAATGCTTGTCATCCCAGGATTGTGTCCACTGGTAACCCCATAATCCCGATTGGTTCGTTCCCCACAGACTGCTTGCGGCTACTGCCTTGTCCAGGTACGTCTGCTCACCGGTCGCCAAATAGAGCCATACACCGCCCCAGCTCAATTCATCGGCATAACCGCTCCATGAATTGTAATACTGCTTGACGTCGGTAATACTATCCGAATAGGCGCCGCGGTAAGTGTCCGCAAATTGATACAGCTGTTTGGCATGCAGCAGCAGCTTGTCCGCATAGACAGCATCCGAATCCCTGAAGATAATCGATGCCGAAGCCAGCGCCGCTGCGGTTTCTGCCGCCAGATCAGAGCCGGGATGAGTTGCATCAATTTTGTAGGAGGGCCGCTGCATTTGCATCACTTCCGCTGCTCCCCACCAATTATGGTCGGCCGTTCCGTTCCCTACTTGTCCCCATAGCTCATTTGGAGCTGTATGGGCTTTGACAAAATAGTCGGTAGCCCAGCGGATATTATCCAGAATCTCCTCCAGCTGGCCGGACTGGACGTAACCATCCTTGTATTCATAGACCGACCAGGCCAACATCGTAGCTGTATAAGCCATTGGAAATCCAAATTTGACATGATCACCCGCATCATACCAGCCCCCGGATAAATCGTGGCCGACATCCGCACCATCCAGAAGTCCGGAGTCCCCTCGCCACTCGACCCGGTTGTCTTCCGGCAGATCGCCTGAACGCTGAGCCTCATAGAAATAAATCGATTTTTGCAGTGCCTCCGCGTAGTTGTAGTCGGCAGCCGCTGCTGTGCCCACAGATGGATGAAATACAGCTCCGGAACATGTAACCGCTAACATAAAGCTCAAGGACAAAACCCAGCCCTTCTTGATCCCTTTGCCCATCTTAGCCCTTCTCCCTTCTTGTCCTTCTTGTCCTTCTTGTCCTTCTTGTCCTTCTTGTCCTTGTGTTCAATTTCATCTCTGCACAGACTCTTCAAACCGTGGATCCTAACTCTCTTATTCATCCCCAATAAAGTTTTCCACCTTCTTCCCGGGTATCTTTAGGATGATTTTCATCCTATGTAAATATATACCATATATAGGAATAGAATTCTATATACAAAATAGCAAATATGTAATAAAAAATAGATATTTTTGTAAAAAAATTGGAGTCTATCAGAAAAAACGCGAGTCCGTTAAACAAAAAACCGCTTCTTTTACAAAAGGAATGAAATCTCCCCCTGTAAAATAAGCGGCTGATGAATAATATGGAGAAAGTTGTATAATCGAACGCCTATATGACTACTGTCCGCGCCGAAGCGACTGGTTATGGCGGATCTTCGCTTCATTGCCTTGTTCAGTAGCCTGATAAAAGACCCGGCGTGCAATAGCCTTAGGCAGATAATCCTGTTTGACATAATGGCCCGGAAAATTATGCGGATACTGGTAGCCCTCATGGCCGAGCTTCACGGCTCCTTTATAATGCGTATCGCGCAGATGCAGTGGTACTTCAGCCGATTTCAACTCGTCGATACTGGCCATGGCATTCGAAATCGCCACGGTCACGGCATTCGATTTCGGACTTTCCACCGCAAACAGGATCGCCTGGGCAATATTCAGCTTGGCTTCCGGCCAGCCGTTATTGCGGTAGGCTTCAAGTGCGCTGACCGCCTGGACCATCGCCTGCGGATTGGCGAGGCCGATATCCTCACTGCTGGCAGCGATCAGCCGGCGGATGAATGTCATCGGGTCCATCCCCAGCTTCTCCACAGCATAGAGAAACCAGAACAGCGCCGCGTCGCTGGAGCCGCGGATGCTTTTATGAAACGCAGACAACACATCATATTGCGTCGATTCATCCGCTTTGACAATCGGGCGGCGGATGGATTCTTCAGCCACCGCAAGTGTAATATGCACACTGCCGTCCGGTTCCGGCGCAGTGGTCATGGCAGCCAGCTCAAGTGCATTAAGCGCCCGGCGGATATCGCCGTTGGCCATCGTTGCAATATGCTGTAAAGCTTCTTCATCCACCTGCAGCTGCATGAAGCCAAGCCCCCGCTGCTCATCGGTAAGCGCCCGTCTCATAGCAATCAGACTGTGCTCACTGGTCAGCGATTCCAGCTGGAACAGTGTGGAGCGGCTCAATAACGCCCCGTTCACATAGTGGAACGGGTTCTCCGTCGTCGCGCCGATAAAGGTGACGGTCCCCTTCTCCACAGCGGGAAGCAGTGCATCCTGGCGGGAGCTGTTGAAGCGGTGCACCTCATCCAGAAACAAAATGGTCTTGGAGCCGTACAATGCCTTATTGCTCTGAGCACGCTCGATTACTTCCCGCACATCCTTGACCGAGGCTTCGACCGCATTCAGGCGGACGAATTCCCCCTGTGTATGATGGGAAATAATATGGGCCAATGTTGTTTTTCCGCAGCCTGGAGGGCCGTAAAGCAGAATAGAGGAGACCTGATCTGCCTCAATAGCTCTGCGCAGCAGCTTCCCCTGGCCAACAATATGCTCTTGTCCTATATATTCATCAAGATTCGCCGGACGCATACGGTCCGCCAGCAGGCGTCCGCTACCGGTGTCTTCCCCGAGCGAAAATAAATCCATTGTTCCACTTCCTTGCTGTAATCTTGTAGGTCGGCACTATTAGGATACCTCCCACTATCATACCATACTGCGTATACACCCTTGTATTTAAAAAGAGCATGACCTCGCCTCCTCCGGCGGTGCCATGCTCTTTGTTCAAAGTTCAGGCTAGCGGTTCAGCGCCAGCCGCATTTTTGAAATAATCTTACGGATGCTTTCTTCGGATAAATGGTATCTCTTCTGCAGCTCGTTCACTGAGCAGCCGCTGCTGTGACTGCAGAATATCTCCTCGTTCCGGCTGGCAATCTCCTGCCTGGATCCGCTGTTCTCGCCCCATCTTACCCTTTGCTCGGTTTTCTTGGGGATGTATAGCAATTCACCCTGGATGTATCCCTGAAGCTCTTCGAGCAGGCCCGGGGGGAGCACATCCTTCCCATTTACATAACTCACTTTTTACTTCCTCCTTCAACAGGTGTGTCCCTTTGTGTCCGACGACTGCTTGCAATGAATTGATCACGTCACCTGCCTCCTTTCTTCAGCTCATATTTGGTAAATACCGTAAGTTCATTATATAAAAACCATTGGATAGCGTCTACATTCGGTTTTGATCACAACTTTATGTGAATTATTTATTTCTATGTTTTTTAAATAAGGAGGCCTTTCGGCCTCCTCCGGTTATGCGGATTTCCGTCTTAGACGGAAACCACCTCGTATACTGAAATCATTTCAATCAGCCTCCTTCCAGAGTAATCTGCCCGGCCGGACACTTATTATTAAGCCATACCCAGGGATAGGTTACAAGTTCAAGAACAGTTATAACTGTTCTTCACCAGATGGGAACTTATTTTTTTAAGAAAAATCTAAAAAATAAGTCGATTAGTGTCGAAATATAAAAGTAATTATCTATTAACTAATAGATATGGAAGTAATTAAAAGCAGGAGGAATATAATATGACAGCTAAAAGGCACATCCTCAAACAAGTATTCCGCATCAAGAAACTCAGAACTGAACTAATGGCTTTTATCATTACCGCCATTGCAGTTCCTTCGCTTGTACTAGCTGTCAACTCTTCAGAAACTTCTAAAACAGAGCTGCAGGGCAAAATGGAGGAAACTACAAAATCGAGCATTCATCTTCTCGATAAGACACTTGAGCAATTAATACAGCTCGAGAGCAGCAATGTGAATCAGCTTGCCTATCAAATTACTGCAGCGGATCTGACAGCGAACTCTCCACGCGTACGGAATCAGATCAACAAATTTAAAGCGGAGCATCCTGAGATCGACATCGTTGCTTTAGGCAACAGCGATGGCAAGTTTATGTTCGCGCCTGATTCCAAACCAAACGACTATGATCCCCGGGTCCGCGACTGGTATATTGACGCGCTGAAGACACCGGACCGCACATCCGTTATCAACCCGATTTTCTCCAAGGTTACAAACTCCTTCATCCTGCCGATCTCCAGAGCCTTTCAGGACGGCAAAGGGGTAGCTACAATCAGTTTGAGCATGAGTGGGCTTATGGAACTGGCGCAGAATGTCAGCCTCGGTTCCAGCGGTTATGTATATATACTGGACAGCAGCAATAAGGTTATCTACCATCCCACTCTGGAGGTAGGAAGCCCCGTTACAGGCGGGCTGCTGGATACGCTGAATGCGGCCCCGGCAGGCAAAGTGTCTTACAAAGACAGTGCCACAGACCAGGTAATGGACGGCTTTTACATTACGAATGAACTTAGCGGCTTTAAGCTGGTCGGTGTGCTGCCCGAGAGCGAGTATGCAGAGGCCGTTTATCCTATTTTGTATAACTCAGCTATCGTTTTGCTGGTTGCGCTGCTTCTGGCCGCTGCAGTAACGTTCTTCATTATCCGCCGCATTACCAAGCCGCTTGAGCAGCTGAACCGTTCGGCAAAGCGTGTCAGCGAGGGTTATCTGGACGAAGTGGTCCACACCACACGTAAAGATGAAATCGGGCAGCTTGCGGGCAACTATAATGCCATGGTAGCGTCGCTTCGAAAGATGGTGCAGGATGTGGCCGAAACATCAGGCCAGCTCGCAGCTGCCAGTGAGCAGCTGACAGCCAGCACCGGCGAGAACAGCAAGGCAGTGGAGTATGTCACCGGACTGGTGGAGGAATCCACCCGCGGTGTGGAAACCCAGGCCTATGCATCCTCCGAGGTAGCCGTAACTATGGATGAAATGTCCGAAGCCATCCACAAAATTGCTTCCGCTTCCCAGGCCATTGTAAGTGCCGCAGTACAGACTGAACAGGTTGTGAACACCGGAAGCACCAGAGTGCAGCATGTCAGCGAGCAGATGAAGACAATCCGCCAGTCCGTTCAGCAGTCCGGCGGACTGATTTCCGAACTTAACGGGCTTAGCACAAAGGTAGCAGAAGCAAGTACAGCGATCTCCGCGATCGCGAAGCAGACCAATCTATTGTCGCTCAATGCAGCTATTGAAGCTGCCCGTGCCGGAGAACAGGGCAGAGGATTCGCCGTTGTTGCCGGAGAGGTGCGGAAGCTGTCCGAAGCCTCCCATGTCAGCGCGGGTCAAATCCAGGAGACCATTACCGAAATGGTCGGCCTGATCACCAGCGCCTATGATGTAATGAAACATAAAGTGGCCGAAGACGTTGAGCAAGGCATGAACCTGGCGCTGGAAGCGAGCGATGCCTTCATCCAAATTGAGCAGTCTACCCGGCACGTGGGCGAACAAATTCATGAGGTTTCGGCGATTACCGAGCAAATGTCTGCCAGCTCGGCAGAAGTGGCTGCCTCCGTACAGGAGATGGCTGCCATCTCGCGGGCAGCGCTGGATTCCTTCCAGAGCGTAACAGCTGCAACGGAGGAACAGCTTGCTTCCATGGAGGAGATTACGGCCTCCTCTACAGCGTTGTCCGCTATGGCTTCCGATATGCAGCAGCAGGTGGAACGGTTCCATATCACGGAACAAAACGAGATGAAATAAGATGTTCTCACCCTATAGAATATAAAAAGCGGACCGCCCTGTTTATGACAGGCGGTCCGCTTTTTATAGTTGCACTACTGTGATTCAGGCCAGCCGGAGACTGTCTCTTCTCCAAGCAGCTGTACATAAGGCGGCAGCTGCCCGTCATGCAGCAGCCACAGTTCATGCAGCGCACGGGTACAGCCGACATACATCAGCTTCGCGTCCCAGGCCGCTTCCCCGTAATGTCCGCTGTCCGCGTCTGCCAAGATAACAGCGTCGAACTCCAGCCCTTTGGACAGATACACCGGCAGTACAGACAGCCCGCCCTGATATTCAGTCATGCTGCCGTCAATCAGGTGAAGATCGTCAAACTGTCCGGCAAGCGAGTCGTACAGCTCAGCAGCTTCCCGCAGGCTGCGGGTTAAGACAGCCACTGTGCGGTATTCACGCCCGGAGAGGGCCCCCAGAGCCGTTCTGACGGCACTGAGGCGCTCACTCCCGGCTGCTGTTGCCGCCGGCTGGCGATCGGCGTAAGAGATCAGCCGGACCGGGTTGCCGCTGCGGAAGACCGGAACGGCTAGCAGGGAGCTGCCAACACCGGAAGACAATATGCTGTTGGCAAATTCAATGATTTCCATGGTGGACCGGTAGCTGCGGGTCAGTGCATGATAGGCCGTATGTTCCGGTGCAAACAGCGTCTGCATCTCTTCCCAGGCATGTACGCCCTTGTAGGCATGTATCCCCTGTGACAAGTCGCCCAAAATGGTAAAGGAATGACCCTTCACATACAAATCAAGCACCGCAATCTGGAAAGGCGAGAAATCCTGCGCCTCATCAATAACGATATGGTCAAAGCGGTCCCCGCCTTCATTTCCGCTGAGCAGATAATGAATATAGAGCAGCGGCGGCAGATCCTCTTCGCGCAGGATGCCTTTTTTGAGCTCCTTGACCGTTTCCTTCAGCACACCTTGCGGAATAATCTCCGGGGCTGCAGCCGGCCAATGCTCCGGAACCTTTGCCGCCCGGAAAATCTGCTTATAGATCATAAGCGGATCATATTTGGGCCACTTGCCGCTGTAGGTCTTCTCGCGTGCCGCCGCTTTTTTCTTGCGTTCCTTCAGCGCTGCCTGCGAAGGGCTCTTCTTCAGCTCCATCTCAATCCAGCGGTGAATTCTGGCCATCACACGCTCTTTGCGTTTGGCCGGCGGATAGGGGGCGTATTCCTCGTTATGCCAGCGCAGAATCATCGAACGCCGCAGTACCGCACCTTCCCAGGGAATGAAATCCCCCTCCGGCACCGCACCGGTCTCAAGGAGCTTGATCGTGGATTCAATAATCTCCATCAGCACCGTCGAACCCTTGAAGCGGCCCGGTGTTTCTTCAGTAATCACCGGCATGCTGCCTGCCGTTTCGAACCAGCGGTTCATCGTTTCCGCTGTATCTTGCTCCGGCAGTGTGATCCCCAGCACGTCCGCAGCCCAATCCGGGAAGGTACTCTGGGCAATGTTGCCCACGCCAAGCTCCGGCAGGACATCCGAAATATAATCCAGGAACATCCGGTTCGGGGCGAAAATAATCATTTTCTCCGCGGAGACCTGTTCCTTGTATTGATACAGCAGGAAAGCCAGGCGGTGCAATGCAACCGTTGTTTTTCCACTTCCGGCCACACCCTGAATGATCAGCGCCGTATTCTTCGCGGCACGGATAATCTTGTCCTGCTCCTCCTGAATCGTCGAGACGATATCGCGGAGACGGTTGTCCTTATTCTCGCCCAGGCGGTATACGAGAAATTCATCGGATACGGCCGGGGCGTCGCTGTCGCGGTTGTAGGTATCCGCCACCCGCTCCAGGATTTGCTTGCGGATCACCACGTTGCGTTTTAAATATACCAGCCCCTCAATCAGCCCCTCCGGGGCTTCATAGGAGGCCGGCTCAGTTCCGCCTGTAAACGAATAGAACAGGCTTGCTACCGGTGCGCGCCAGTCAATGACTAGCGGACGGTCGCTTACCTGTTCTCGGTCTACGCCGATTTTGCCAATATATAGTGCCTTGCGTTCGTCCTCGTCATTGCCCTGAAAATCAAGCCGTCCGAAATAAGGCTCCTGCCTAAGCTTGGCAAGATCTTTGCGCCTCTGTTCTCTGGAATCCTCCAGCACTTGCTCGGTATACTCGCTTCCTGTGTACACCGGTATGCTGCGCAGTCTCTCCAGGACAGTGTCGATCTCTGTAAGCGCGCTGTTCAGCCTGTCTTCTTCCTCTTGATAGGCACTTTGAAAGTCGTCTTCCAATTTCAGTTACCTCCTAAAAGTAATCTTAAAGAATGATCTCGTGCAAGACTGGCTTCACTCACACAAAAAGGATACTCATCATATCACAACAGACCGGTCAAATCCACATATTTCAAATTCTAGTATACAGGCGAGTCTGGATAAGCTGCTCCACCAGGTTTAACCCATTAAAGCATGCAATACAAAATTCGCCACAAAAAGTCCGGCGATGCCGTACAGCGCAGGCGGCACTTCCTTGCCCCGGCCCATAGCGAGTTTAACGATGGGATAAGTAATGAAGCCAAATGCCATACCGTCGACAATGCTGTAGGTGAACGGAATCATCACCATGATCAGGAAGGACGGAAACAGCTCGGTCATATCGCTGAGATCCATTTCACGTACGCTTTGCACCATAAGACCGCCGATTACAATCAGGATCGGTGCGATGGCGCTGTCCGGCACATAAGCCAGCAGCGGGATGAACAGGAAGGTTGCCCCGAACAACATGCCGGTAACCAGCGAGGTAAGCCCGGACTTGCCGCCGGCCGCGATGCCTGCAGTCGATTCTGCGGCAGCGACTACCGGACTGCTGCCGAACAGGCCTGCCGCTATATTAGCGATGGACAACGCGCGCAGGCTGCTCTTGAATCGCTCCGGGCGTCCTGCCATCAGCGTCTGGGAAGAGATCAGCCCGATATTTTCAAACACGACAATCAGCAGCAGCAGGAACACGGCAATCACGAACACAAGGCTGAACCCCCGGCTCAAGTCCATTCCTGCAAATACATCACCATAGCCGGAAAACACATGGCCGGAATCCGCCTGATCCGGGGCATGCGCCGCACCTAACAGATAGGCAAGTCCTGTGCCCACAATCATGCTGGTCAGCAGTCCCCCGCGTGTTCCGCGGATGAACAGCACCAGTGCCAGAACCAGGGTTACGCAGGAGGTTATCACAGCAGGGTCGCTGAAATGTCCGATCGCGACAAATGTCGTCCGGTGGGCGATGACGATTCCGCTTTTTTGCAGGCCTATGAAGGTCAGAAACAAGCCGATTCCGACAGTAATCGCATGCTGCAGATTATGAGGAATAGCGTCACTGAGAATTCGGTACAGTGAGGTGAACGCCACAATTGCAAACAGCACCCCGGTCACAACTACAACAGCAAGCGCTTCCCGCCAATCCAGCTTCATGGAATGCACCAGCGTATAGGTGAAAAAGGCATTAATGCCCATTCCCGGCACGACGATAATCGGTGTCTTGCCGCCGAAGGCCATAAGCAGACAGCCGGTAATTGCCGTCAGCAGCGTAGCCACCATACCGGCCCGCAGCGGCATCCCCGCATCATGCAGAATAGCAGCGTTGACCATAACAATATATACAGAAGCAAAATACGATAGGATCCCAGCCGCCCATTCCTGTTTCCAGTTGTCGCCCGGCTCCAGGCCAACGCTATTTCGCCAAAAATTCGATTTCATGCAAATACCTCCACTGATGGTAAATTCCTGCGTTGTTTCCGGATTTCAAAATCACAATAAAAGGGCGTAAGCAGCCGGAATCCGGCTGCACGCCCTTTTGTCCTTTGGTTAGTTCGAGCTAAGATAAGCCTGCTTTCGTTTATACGTTTACTCCGCCAGCCTTCAAAAGGTCCTGTACGGCTACACTCACCATAATAAGTCCAACTACCGGAGGCACAAACGAGTTGCTGGCAGGCGGCAGTTGAGCCTTGCGTCTGTCCGGCGCATCTTCGGGAACGATTTGCTCGGTCACATCCACACGCGGTTTCACCGGCTTCTCGGTGGAGAAGACAACCTTGACACCTTTTTTGATTCCATCCTTGCGCAGCTTTTGGCGGATCACACGGGCAATCGGGTCCATCTCCGTCTTGGAAATGTCAGCCACCTTAAAGCGTGTCGGGTCCATTTTGTTAGCTGCGCCCATGCTGGAAACCATCGGGATTCCCCGGCTTAGGCATTCTTTAATGAGATGGATCTTGTAAATAATCGTATCCGAAGCGTCGATGACGAAATCGGGCTTGTATTTGAAGAGCTCCTCATAAGTTTCATCCGTGTAGAACATATTCAGGGCAATGGCTTCGCATTCCGGATTGATCAGCTTGACACGGTCCACCATCAAATCCGCTTTTTTCTGTCCGATGGTTGTCGTAAGCGCATGAATCTGGCGGTTGATATTGGTGATATCCACTGTGTCTTTATCAATCAGGATAATGCGGCCGATACCTGTACGGGCCAGAGCCTCAACCGACATGGCCCCTACGCCGCCAATGCCGAGCACAGCCACTGTACTGTTCTTCAAAATCTCCAGACCTTCCGGTCCGATGGCCAGCTCCGTACGCGAGAACTGATGCAGCATGATGTAGCGCCTCCTTCAAAAAGCCGGCGAAGCAGCGCTGCCGCTCCGCTTAGGCCTGGTTAGATTTAGTTCTTTACCTTCTCCGGCTTCGGAGCCAGCTTGATGTGCAGCTGTTCCAATTGTATTGCATCTACCGGTGCCGGTGCATCCATCAGCAGGTCAGTCGCACTTGCCGTCTTAGGGAAGGCAATGGTTTCGCGCAGGTTGGTACGGCCGGCAAGCAGCATTACGAGACGGTCGAAACCAAAGGCAATCCCGCCGTGCGGAGGTGTTCCGTATTCAAATGCATCCAGCAGGTAGCCGAATTTCTCGTATGCAACCTCCGTTGAGAAGCCGAGTGCATCGAACATTTTTTCCTGTACCTCACGTTTGTAGATACGCTGAGAGCCGCCGCCTACCTCGTAGCCGTTAAGCACGATATCGTAAGCCTGGGCACGGATAGCACCCGGATCAGTCTCAAAGAGGTGCAGGTCTTCATCCATCGGACGAGTGAACGGATGATGTTCTGCCACATAACGTTTCTGGTCTTCGTCGTAGCTAAGCAGCGGGAATTCAGTAACCCATGCGAACTTGAACACATTGTCGTCAATCAGGCCAAGCTGGCGTCCGATCTTCAGGCGAAGTGCACCCAGTACATCGGCTACCACCTTTTTATTATCAGCAGAGAAGAGCAGCAGGTCGCCTTCTTCGGCACCGGTACGTTCCTTCACGGCAGCAATTTCTTCCTCGGTGAAGAACTTCACGATAGGCCCCTTGAATTCGCCATCCTTCACTTGAATCCAGGCAAGTCCTTTGGCTCCGTAACGCGCGGCATAAGGTCCAAGATCGTCGATCTCTTTACGGGTCCAGGTACCGCAGCCTTTAGCGTTGAGGCATTTTACTTCTCCGCCCTTCTCGATCACAGAGGCGAATACTTTGACGCCGCTGCTGGCTACGATGTCATTCATTTCAACCAGCTCCAGGCCAAAACGCAGGTCTGGCTTATCTGAGCCGTATTTGCCGATGGCTTCGGCATAAGTCAAACGCTGGAACGGCAGGGCAATTTCGACGCCAATCGTTTCTTTAAGCAGGCGCTGCATCAGGGTCTCCATCATCGACAGCAGATCATCCTGCGGCATGAAGGAAGTCTCGATGTCGACCTGGGTGAATTCCGGCTGGCGGTCAGCGCGCAAATCTTCATCACGGAAGCAGCGGGCGATTTGATAATAGCGCTCAATACCGCCGACCATCAGCAGCTGCTTGTAGATTTGCGGCGATTGCGGAAGTCCAAAGAACTCGCCTTCATGTACCCGGCTCGGCACCAAATAATCACGGGCGCCTTCAGGTGAACTTCTGGTCAGGATTGGTGTTTCGATATCAATAAAACCTTCGTTGTCCAGGAAATCGCGGAAAATCTTCGCCGATTTGGAACGAAGCAGCATCGTTTTGTACATCTCCGGACGACGCAGGTCGAGATAGCGGTATTTCATACGCAGGGATTCATCCACTTCCACACCGTCTTCGATGAAGAACGGCGGCGTTTTCGCGGCATTGAGTACTTCAATATCCGTAATCTGCACTTCAATCTCTCCTGTAGGCAGGTTGCGGTTAATGGTTTCTTCGTCCCGCTTAACCACTTTCCCCGTAACAGCGAGCACGTACTCACTGCGCACTTTATCTGCAATTTGCAGCGCTTCGCCGGAATAGTCGGGATTGAAAACGATTTGTACGATTCCGCTGCGGTCGCGGAGATCAATAAAAAGTACGCCCCCAAGGTCGCGGCGGGTCTGCACCCATCCGTTCAGAGTTACGGTCTGGCCGATATGCTCCGGCGTCAATTGTCCACAGTGATGGCTTCTGGTCATAATATATTCTACCCCTTCATGGTTAAAAGTAACTGCGCTTATATGAATCAGTGAAGCCTTCTTCCTCTTGCAACAATACAATTACTTCATGCCAAGCTGTCTAGTCCAGCGACTGTCCCAGCTCTTCCAGCTTGATGGTCCGCTGCTCGCCAGTAGCCATTGATTTCAGCGCAATGACGCCGCTGTTCAGCTCATCTTCACCAAGAATCGCTGTGTACCGAGCCGACATGCGGTCGGCCGATTTCATCTGCGCCTTCATCTTGCGGCCCAGATAATCCCGCTCTGCAGAAAAGCCAAGACTGCGCAGAATGAACAATTGTTTCGTAATCTCCAGATCGGCCGCTTCGCCAAGTGCCACGAAGTATACATCCAGCGGCTTCACCGTCTCCAGCTCTACCCCTTGATTCTCCAGAATCAGCAGGATCCGCTCCAGCCCGATGCCAAAACCGATGCCCGGCTGATCCGGACCGCCGATTTCCTCCACCAGACCATTGTAACGGCCGCCGCCGCCGACCGTGTCGATAGATCCGATGCCGGCTGCTTTATATTCAAACGCTGTATGCGTGTAATAATCCAGTCCGCGTACCAGACGGGGATTAATGCTGTACTCCACACCCATGATATCCAAATGCATTTTGACCTTCTCAAAATGAGTTGTGCATTCTTCATCCAGGCTATCCAGAATGGAAGGCGCACCGCCGAATTTGTCCTGGTCCACCTTGCAATCCAGCACGCGCAAGGGGTTGCGGTCCATACGCCGCTGGCAGTCACTACAAAGGTTGTCCCTCATCGGTCTGAGGAAATCCAGCAGCTTCTCCCGGTACGCCGCACGGCTAGGTACGTTGCCCACGGAGTTCAGCTCTACCCTTACATCCCTCAGTCCCAGATCCTTATAGAACTGGTACCCTAGAGAAATCACTTCCGCATCAATCGCCGGATCTACTGCTCCAAATGCCTCGATGCCGAATTGGTGAAATTGGCGGTATCTTCCCGCCTGCGGACGCTCATAACGGAACATGGGACCGATATAATACAGCTTGCTTACATCCGGCTCACCGTAGAGCTTGTTCTGAACATAAGCACGGACCACTCCGGCCGTTCCTTCCGGACGGAGTGCCAGATCGCGGTCGCCCTTATCCTTGAAGGTGTACATCTCGCCTTCTACAATGTCTGTTGTTTCTCCTACACCGCGTTCGAACAGCGCAGTGTGCTCGAACATAGGAGTGCGGATCTCCCGGTAATTGAACCGGCGGCAAAGATCCCTGGCCTTCCCTTCAACATACTGCCATTTCTCAACCGCACCCGGAAGCACATCCTGCGTGCCTGTTGGTTTCTCGAATCTTTCTTTAGCCACAGCCTATCCCTCCTGAAAATAACCCTCTGCCTGTCTGTTTGTCAACTTCTAAAAAAAACAAAAAATCCCTCGCCCTGTTTATATCAAACAGGGACGAGGGATTATTATCAACCTAATAATACACCCGTGGTACCACCCACATTCCGAATCCATGCAACTGCCTGAATCCGCTCTAAGCGGTTAACGCCCGCCTACGCGCAATCGGCTACTGACTTCCGGCAATCTTCATTGCCTGCTTTCGCCGTGCGTTCTCGGGGAGGTCATTCATCCGTTCATCAACAGAATCCTTACAGCCGGGCGGAAACGGTAAGCTCATCCTACGGTAGGACGATTTCCATCTCTGCGGGGGATTCCTCTCTGGGGTTGTGGGGTACGGATTACTTGGTCCCGTCATCAAAACTATATGACAATCTGTATATTGTTAGATTCTACTGAACCACTGCGCTAAAGTCAAGGAATCCAATAAAAAAAGCTATTACAAAAAAAGTGACCTACAGCCGATTGCTGCAGGTCCATCATCATATATTATAAAAAAGGGGGTCATGCTTCTATTATAAACACGCTATATTAAGGAATCATGAATGTAATATTACGGTTGTATTACAGAAAAGAAAGCGTTTTATAAATCTGGACAATCCCTTACTGAAACACAAGGACTACTTTACACTACAACATAATTCCCTGTCCAGAGAAATCAAAGAAATATTACTATTCTTGGATTTTAAAAAGCTCCGCCAATCCCTGTAACGGATTTGGCGGAGCTGTAGTTTCGCAACTATTCATCTGCGAGAGAGCGTGCTCTCTTTTTAATCAAAGATTTCCACGTAAGCACGCTTCCGGCGCAGCGTCTCGATAATCTCATCCTGTTTGCCGTCAGCCACCTTAACTTCCATGACATAACGAAGATCGTCCAAATCCCTGTCATCAAATTCAGCATGATTCCGGACATCACCCGCACTGCGGTTATCCAAATCATCAGGACCGTCATTCGCATCGATTGCCGGTACAATAGGTGCACCAACAATCGGGCCGGAGCCTGCAACCGCACCCGTAGCGCCAAATGTGCCACCGGTCATCGCGGAGTTGTTATAAGGAACCAAGGGAATCAGGATATTATTTCTGTAATTTCCGTCTGTTTTTAAAGGATCCGTCAGCGGGGATACTTCCAGATTATCCACTCCGTAAGGAATCAATGCCGTCTTAGCGCCTTCTGCTTCATCTTCTGTTCTGAAATAAGCCTGGATTCTTCTACTCATTGTCGTTCCCTCCTTGGATTGTTGTTTAGATTTTTGGGGCCAAGCTTTTATTACAACACCTTCAACAGCTCACGCACAAATGCGGGCTCATCTTTCGGTGTGCGTGAAGTAATGTAATTGCCGTCCACGACGACCTCTTCATCCTTAAATTCCGCTCTGGCGTTAATAACATCATCCTTAAGTGGCGGATAGGAAGTCACCGTGCGGCCTTGCAGCAAGTCTGCACTGATCAGGATTTGCGGTCCGTGGCAGATGGAGGCAATCGGCTTGCCTGTTCCATCGGCTTCCTTCACAAAGCTCAGGATATCAGGGTCGAGCCGTAAATTTTCCGGGGATGAGCCTCCGGGAATAACCACAGCGTCATAGTCTGCTGCTTTCACCTCGCTGATGGCTTTATCGGCTGCATAGGACACACTGCCTTTTTTGCCAAGCAAGGTTTCGTTTTTCTTCAGACCGATGATCTCCGCCTGATGCCCTGCTTTTATGACTTCATCGTAAGGTACCTTCATTTCGGAATCTTCAAAACCGTTGGCGAGCAGAAATGCAACTTTACTCATGAGATTAATTCTCCTCTCCACTTTTCTGTTCTCGTCTTCTTATTACCCTTATTGCAGCGCTTTCTAACGAAGTGAAGCTGCTTACCTTTCTTTTCATCCCTCTACGCTATAAAAAGAGTTACGCCCAATATGCCAAAAACCGCAGCCTCCCAAGCATTTCAAGTGCGCGGCAGGAGGCTGCGGCTTCTTCCTTTCAACACGTCAGTCTCTTGTTGCTCCACGGTCCCTTTGGCCGCCGCAGCGGCTTCTGCAGCACTTCCGGCCGCATATGCCGGCAAGACGCTCCATACCCATGCTTTCTGTGATTGTCTCATGCTGGACTCCCTGCTCCTCGGCGAATTATGGCTCTACCTTAGTTTATCCAGCCCAGGACCCGCCTATCCGCAGGGAAAAAGCAAAGGATGCCTCATAGGGTCCTTAGAACAGAACCCCATGCGGCATCCTCGGGTGCACGTAAACAACTTAAATTTTGCTAAAGCGGCAATTAATTCCGCAGCTAACCCCGGCTGTCCAGAATCAGGGTGACAGGGCCCCAATTGGTCAGTGATACATCCATCATTGCGCCGAACACACCTGTTTCCACCGTAAGTCCGCTGTTTCTCAGCTCATGGTTGAAATAGTCGTAGAGCTGCTTTGCCCTAGCGGGTGCTGCGGCAGCCATAAAGTTGGGGCGCCGGCCTTTACGGCAATCTCCATACAGCGTAAACTGCGACACGGACAAGATTGCTCCGCCGGTCTCGGTGACGCTGAAGTTCATTTTGCCGGCTTCATCTTCAAAAATGCGCAATCCGGCGATCTTGTCAGCCAAATATTTAGCATCCTTCTCCGTATCCTCATGAGTAACGCCGACAAGCAGCATCAGGCCTTGGCCTACAGCTCCAGTGACTGTCCCATCCACGGTAACTTTCGCTTCCTTGCAGCGCTGCACGACCACTCTCATTGGTGTGTTCCACTCCTTGCCTTATTGCATAATGCGGTTAACCGTATATACATCCTTAACCCGTTTCAACCGATCGACCACTGACTGCAAATGGTCTGTATTGCGGATAAGGATCGTCATATGAATCATCACCATCTTGTTCTTGTCGGAGCGTCCGGTGACCGCAGAGATGTTAGTCTTGCTCTCTGACACCGCCTGCAGCACTTCATTGAGCAGGCCGTTGCGGTCATGGCCGGTAATCTCAATATCAACACTGTAGTTGGCTTCCATACTGCCTTCCCATTCCACTTCAATTACACGTGCCGACTCTTCTCCGTCACCATCGCCCGGAATGTTCGGACAATCCTCGCGGTGGACGGAAACGCCGCGCCCGCGCGTCACATAACCGATAATGTCATCGCCAGGCACCGGATTGCAACATCGTGCAAAACGGACCAGCAGATTATCAATTCCTTTTACACGTACTCCGTTGGTTGGCTGATTCCGTTTCTCTCCGCTGGACTTAATTTCCTTCATCTCAGAAGTAAGCTCCAGATGTCCCGCGGCCTCTTCCTGATCCTTGCGCAGCTTCTCCGTAAGCTTGGAGGCGATCTGCGCCGCAGTAATCCCTCCGAAACCGACTGCCGACAGCATGTCTTCCAAATCGCCAAAAGCAAATTTCTTCGATACCTCAGTCAGCTTATCTTCCGTAAGCCAATCCGATACTTCAACATTGAGGCGCTTCAGCTCACGTTCGATCGCTTCACGGCCTTTTTCAACGTTCTCCTCGCGTTTCTCCTTCTTGAACCATTGCTTGATCTTGCTCCGTGCATGCGAGGATTGTGCGATCTTCAACCAGTCCCGGCTGGGACCATACGAATTCTTCGAGGTCAGGATCTCTACAATATCCCCGGTCTTCAGCTTGTGATCCAGCGGCACGATCCGCCCGTTCACCTTGGAGCCGATGGTCCGGTTACCTACCTCCGTATGGATACGGAAAGCAAAATCAAGCGGAACGGAACCTGCCGGCAGCTCCACAACCTCGCCCTTCGGGGTAAATACGAAGACAAGGTCGGAGAAAAAATCCATTTTGAGCGATTCGACAAACTCTTCCGCATCCTTGGCTTCATGCTGCAGTTCCAGGATTTCGCGGAAGAACGGCATCCGGTTCTCCGGATTAACGTTATTGCTGTTTCCTTCTTTATAAGCCCAATGGGCGGCAATCCCGAACTCGGCGGTACGGTGCATCTCCCAGGTACGGATCTGCACTTCCGTTGGCTCTCCGCCTGGACCCACTACCGTCGTATGCAGCGATTGGTACATGTTCGCTTTGGGCATGGCTATATAATCCTTGAAACGTCCGGGCATCGGCTTCCAAAGAGTATGAATAATGCCTAATGTGGCATAACAATCCTTAATGTTGTCGACGATAATGCGGATGGCAAGCAGATCATAGATTTCATTAAACTGCTTGTTTTTGGTGCTCATTTTGTTATAGACACTGTAAATATGCTTGGGACGTCCCGACAGATCGCCTTCAATGCCCATTTCATCGAGTTTGGCACGAATGCGGCCGATTACACTCTCAATGAACATTTCACGTTCCGCCCGTTTTTTATGCACTAAATTAGCAATACGGTAGTATTGCTGCGGATTCAGGTAACGGAGAGCGATATCCTCCATTTCCCATTTAATCGCTGATATTCCCAAACGGTCTGCAATGGGACAGAAAATCTCCAGCGTTTCATAAGAAATACGGCGCTGGCTTTCTTCTGACTGGTACTTCAGAGTCCGCATATTATGCAGACGATCCGCCAGCTTGATGACAATAACGCGGATATCCTGAGCCATAGCAATGAACATTTTGCGGTAATTCTCGTTCTGCTGCTCTTCCTTGGAACGGAAACGGATGCGTTCCAGCTTTGTTAGACCATCAACCAGCATGGCACAGGTATCGCCAAAATTCCCGCGGATCTGCTCCAGTGACACCGTTGTATCTTCTACGACATCATGCAGCAGCGCTGCAATAATGGAGATGACATCCATCTGCATATTCACGACAATATCTGCGACCGCGAGCGGATGCAGAATGTATGGCTCCCCCGATTTCCGAACCTGCCCGTGATGAGCCTGATCGGCAAATTCATAAGCTTCCCGGATGCGGAGAAGATCTTTTTCTTTTATATAGGCGCTAGCCTTTTCAATTAATTGCTCTATGCCCATTCTCGTCGTATCCGTTTCCTTTCTATAAAGAAAAATTCCGTAATGGAGTTTATCTATTTAATGAATGAACCCGCAAGGTGTGTCCGGTTTGCAGGGTTATCAGCTCTTCCAGGCTGCACTACACGCAGTTTAAAGTTGTTTATAATTATGACGCTTACGATGGATTACGTCAACACTTGCCATAGGGTGGCATTCCTGCAGGCTTAGGCCTCGAAGTATGGGCAATTTCGTGGCATCTGTAAAATTGTTGTTGTAAAAAGTCGCCGTACTCTTTAATCTAGTAAAAGCGGTTTTCCGCGACCTAACCTAAAACTACATAAAGAAAGAGAAGTGAACTCCATTGCAACGCGAAATTCAAGTTAATGAGAAACTCCCCTGGGGCCCGGGATTTCTGTTAAGTCTTCAGCATTTGTTCGCCATGTTCGGTAGCACGGTGCTTGTCCCTAACCTGTTTGGGGTAGACCCTGGTATGATCCTGCTGATGAACGGTATCGGCACATTGCTCTATATCCTGATTACCCGCGGCAAAATCCCGGCTTATCTTGGATCAAGCTTTGCCTTCATCTCACCTGTAATGATTGTGCTTAACCATAACAAGAGCGATCATATGCATGGATATTCGCTTGCACTGGGAGCGTTTATTGTTACCGGTGTTATCTTTATTCTCGTCGCTTTAGTCGTCCGTTATGCCGGCACTGGCTGGATTGATGTGGTGTTCCCTCCGGCGGTTATGGGCGCAATCGTGGCGACCATTGGACTGGAGCTGGTACCGGTTGCCGCACGTATGGCCGGACTGATTGCTCCTGAAGGTGTAAGTACTGCCGACTGGACACCGGACGGAAGCGCAATTACGCTGTCTATGGTAACGCTGGGTGTAACGGTTATTGGCGCAGTACTCTTCCGGGGTTTCCCCAAAATCATTCATATTCTGATCGGGATTGTTACCGGTTATGTGCTGGCCTATATTATGCATAAGGTTAACACGGGTGCCATTTCCGACGCACAGTTCTTCTCCCACCCGACGATCGTCACCCCATCCTTTGACTGGGATGTAATCTTCACCATTATTCCTGTATCCCTTGTCGTTATCGTTGAACACATCGGCCACTTGCTCGTAACCAGCAACATTGTCGGCAGAGACCTGGCGAAAGACCCCGGTCTTGACCGCTCGCTGATGGGTAACGGGATTTCCACCATTTTCTCCGGTTTCCTGGGTTCTACTCCTAATACTACTTACGGCGAGAACATCGGTGTTATGGCCTTAACCAAAGTATATTCGGTGTATGTGATCGGCGGAGCGGCAGTCATCGCCATTCTGCTCTCGTTCTCCGGCACCTTCTCTTCTATTATTGCCAACATCCCCGCACCGGTAATGGGCGGAGTATCCCTCTTGCTGTTCGGGGTTATCGCAGCTTCCGGTTTGCGGATCTTTGTAGAGCAGAAGGTCGACTTCTCCAAAGCAACCAATATGATTCTGGCTACCTTGGTGCTTGTTGTCGGCATCAGCGGCATCTCCCTTAACATGGGCAAAGTGGAGCTTAAAGGAATGGCGCTGGCTACGATTGTTGGTATGGTTCTGTCTCTGTTCTTCAAGCTGTTCGAGGTTCTTGGCTGGTCAAACGAGCAGGAAGATGAGAAATCCGCCCATTAGACCCCGAATACTTATATTATGAAGAAAACGGATGCTCATCTGCTTCAGGGCGGCATCCGTTTATAGTAAATAGAACGAATCTATTAATAAAAGCGGATCGCTGTCTTCGTTCGACAGCGATCCGCTTTTTATTTCCCGGGAAAAGTTACCCTCTTTTAATTTAGTCCTCGTAAGTCATCAGGGATATCACTTCAATATCCGAAAGTTTGTTGCGGCCGGCAAGCTCTACAAGTTCGATGAGAAAAGCAGCGCCGACAACTTTGCCGCCGAGCTGTTCCACCAGACTAACTGATGTGGCAATGGTACCGCCGGTAGCCAGTAAGTCATCAGCAATCAGCACCTTTTGTCCCGGCTTGATGGCATCGGTATGAACGGCCAGTTTATCCTTGCCGTATTCCAGATCATAACCCACTTCAATGGTTTCGTAAGGAAGTTTGCCACTCTTGCGAATCGGTACAAATCCGACCCCCAGTGCGTAAGCCAGCGGTGCGCCGACTACAAAACCGCGCGCCTCAGGACCGGCAATTACATCAATCTGCAGATGTGACACAAGCGCTTTAAGCTCATCAATCGCCTGGCGGTATTTGTCGCCGTCTTTAAGCAATGTAGTTATATCTTTAAAGCTGATTCCCACTTGCGGAAAGTCCGGAATCACACGAATACTGTCTTTTAAATCCAACATGATCATCTCCTAAAGGTTGTGAGCAGTTCCCTCACTGAATTCTCTTCAAACAAACTTGCTACGGAAGCAAAGCCTCCAGTCCATTCCGACCTAGGATGCTCCTAAACGGCGGGACAGCATCCATTCCTGCAGCTCGCTGAGGCTGCCTTCCATGAAATATTGCTCCATTTTCGCAGTCTCACCCAGTCTGACAAAATGCCGGGAGGCCGTAAGACTCTTCGCCGCAGGCTGGGTAACAAAGGTAATGGTCCCATTGCTGCGCTTGATAAAATCAAGTTCCTCAAACACCTCAAGCATCTTGCCCAGCATGCGCACACTGAGTGAAGACTGGCGGCTAAGCCGCAGCAGCACCTCGTGCTCCGGTGTCGCCGCAGCTGCAATCGAAGCCAGCAATTTATATAACGACTTGAAATGATCACGTGTCGGTATTTGCAGCCGGTCACGGCCATCCCGAATGGAGTGCAGCAATGCGATATTCTCAGCTTGTGGAAAAGCAGTAAGCACCGCATCCAGCTGCTCCGGTGTATCCGGCATGTCCAGCAGGCAAAGCAGGGAAACCTTGCCTTCACCTGTTTCGGCTTGCCCTTGATTCAGCACGGAGATCCCGGCATTCTCATCATATACCCAAAGCGACATGCCTTTCAATTGATTCAGCGGCGTCATGCGGCTGTTGTGAAACACAGCTGCAGCGCTGAAGGAAGTTCCGCTGCTGAATTGCAGCAGCAGCTCTTTGAGGGTAGCCGCCTGCTTCACTGCATCAGCTGTCCCGCGCAAATCCAGCAGCTGCGCATTCGGGACTGCTAAATCCTGCAGCATCAGCTGAGGTTTGCGCGAACCGTTCCATTCATTCACCGAAAGCTCTGCCAGGACATCAACCATAGTGCCTCCTGGCAGCAATTGGGCTAATGCTCCTTTGCCGAAGGCTACCGCCTCAATCGTATGCTTGCCTTGCTGCAAAACCAGCTTGAGATGTTTGCCATCCTGCCCCATCTTGCGGGTCTCCTTCACCGCAGCTCCGCGAACTATAAACTTGGGCAGCGGATTGGCCATCCCGAAGGGAGCCAGCCTGTCCAGATCCAGTGCGGCCTGCAGCGTTAAATCAGAGATCGCCGTTTCACCGTCCGCTGCTGTCACAGGCATGAAATGTTCCGGCTGGAGAACGGAGGCTGCAAACTCATTAAGCGCAGCCGCGAATTCTTCCAGCTTATCACGATGCAGGCTCATCCCTGCTGCTGCTGGATGGCCGCCGAAATGATCCATCAGCCCGGCGCAGGAAGAAAGCGCTGCATAAATATCCAAACCGGGAATCGAGCGGGCAGAACCTTTACACATCCCTGTTTCCGGGTGAACATCCAGTATAATCACCGGACGGTAATACCTGTCCAGCAGCTTAGAGGCCACAATACCCACCACGCCGACATTCCAGCCTTGATCAGCAAGAACAATAATATCCGGCAGTGTTCCCTCTGCGGTCTGCTGCTCAAATTTAGCGGTGGCTTCCGTGACGATTCTTTCCACGACCAGCTGACGCTCTTTGTTAAGCAGATCCAGTTCTCCGGCAAGCTGTTCAGCTTCCCCCGAATTTGTGGTAGTGAGCAAAGCCACAGCACGGCCTGCGTGATCCAGCCGGCCGCTGGCATTAATGCGCGGCGCCATGCCAAAGGCAATATTTATAGCGCTCACTGTACTCATCGTTACACCACTGACATCAAGCAAGGCCCGGATCCCCGGGAAAGGTGAATGCCGCATACTGGAGAGTCCTCTGCGCACTAGACTGCGGTTCTCACCGAGCAGCGGCATGAGATCAGCAACTGTACCAATGGCCGCGATCTCGCTCCATTCCTCCGGTACCTCGTCCCCAAGCATGGCTTCAGCCAACTTGTAGGCAACCCCCACACCTGCCAAACCCTTAAAAGGATAAGGACAGTCAGGAAGCTTCGGATTAATCAGTGCAAAGGCCTCCGGCAGCAGTTCAGGCGGCTCGTGATGATCCGTTACGATCACATCAATTCCAAGCTCTGTCGCATAAGCGATCTGATGATAAGCGCTAATTCCGGTGTCTACGGTAATGACCAGCGATACTCCCTGCTGTACCGCCCAGTCCAGCGCATGATTGTGCAGCCCATAGCCTTCATTTGAACGATGGGGAATATAAATGTCAAAGGATGCCCCCAGATAACGCAGCAGGTAGATCATCAGCGCGGTGCTGGACACTCCATCCGCATCATAATCACCGTACACGAGAATATGTTCTTCTTCTTGTAATGCTTTTTTGATCCGCGGAACCGCCTCGGCCATTCCCTTCAACAGGAACGGATCATGTCTATCCTCCGCGCCTCCATCCATGAATTGCAAAGCATCAGCAGCCGTCCCCAAACCTCTGGTTACCAGCAGTGATGAAAGGAGCGGAGAAATAGAAAGGCTCCGGGCCAATTCCTCTACTGCAATGGGATCGGCTGCCGGAGAATGCCATCTTGTTTTTGAATGAAGCAATTGAGTTCACCTTTCTCTCACCCTGCGAACTACTGGAGCAGCGTGGGACTATCGTTGTCCACGAGCTCATAGTTGCTTTTGTAAGGATAACCCGGATCATAAGGCACAACATCCATATGAACCTCGCCCACATGGACAAAACGGTGCTGCAGCAGCTTCCTGGCGCATTCCGAAATATCCTGGGCTTCCGTCACGGTAATCCGCGGGTTGACGCTGATTTTAACTTGGAGGTTCACGTAACGCCCCTGCTCAAGTGCTTTTAAATACTCTACACGAATAACACCATGCACCCGTTCCACGGTTTCAATAAAGCTGGCCGTCTCCGCGGAAGGAAGTTCCTGATCCCTCTGGGCCAATACAGAAGTCATAATCAGTGAATACCCTTTACGGATAATTAGTGCGCTGGTTAGAAGAGCGGCAATCGGGTCCATATACAGCAGCGGATTCCAGTTGAGATATCCTCCAGCAAACGACCCGGCAATCCCGACGAATACGGTAATTGAAGTATATAGACTGAAGCGGTGGTTATCCGCGTATGCGGCATGGCTGCCATCGCCAATTTTCTTAAAATAACGATATTGATATTGAAAGATAGCCTCTTTAAACGCGATGGAGATCAGGACGGTGACAATCGCCGCCTCTCCAGTGGGTGATAAATGTCCCCGGGTTAAATCGCGAATTGCCGAGAAGGCAATTTGCAGCCCGCCCATTAGAATAAGAACTGAAAAAAGGATCGCGACAATCGGTTCCTTATTACGCTGCCCTTTCTGGGTACGCTCTGTTTCTTTATTCCTCTTAACCAGTTCTGAGCGCCACGGAAGAATATCCGCCAGCTTGGCTGCAGCGTCTGCTCCGGAATATAAAGCATCACCCAGCAGTGCTTTGCTGCCGGAGAAATAGCCAACACTTCCTTTAGCCAAAGCTAATGCAACATCGCTGACGATTCCAGTCCAGGCAACCGTCTCACTTTGCGGTGATTGTTTGTCATTCATAACGAGGCCCTCCTTGCCGGGTAGCGAGTAATCTCATGATGATTGAAGTTTGCTCATTCCACTCCAAAGATTCGAAAAGCCGCGTCGCCTTTGACGCGGCTTTTCGGGACAGGAAATTTTAAGCTTTGGCCGGATTGTTCTTCACTGGAGTCTTCTGGCGCTTCTTCAGCAGCAGCCAGAGCGGACTCGCGATAAAGATCGAGGAATAGGCTCCGAAGAGCAAACCGATAACCATCGCAAGTGAGAACATTTTGATAGACTCTCCGCCAAGGATAAGCAGGAAGAATGCAGCAATAAATACCGTAAACGCTGTGTAGAGGGAACGCATCAGGGTTTGGCTCACACTTTTGTTCACCAGTCCCTTAAGGTCCTCATACGTCTTCTGCTTGCCGAAGCGCAAATTCTCGCGAATCCGGTCAAAGATAACGATGGTATCATTGATGGAATAACCGATAATGGTCAGCACCGCGACAATGAAGGTCAAATCCACCTCCAGGCGGAAAATCGAGAAGATCGCAACAACCATAAACGCATCATGAGCCAACGCTACAATCGCAGCCAGGGCAAAACGCCATTCAAAGCGGATACTTACATAAATGATAATCCCCAAACAGGAAATTAGCACAGAATAGATCGCATTACGCGCCAGCTCTTTGGCCATTTCTGTATCTACCGTGTTAATCTCGAAGGAAGCTTTATCATCAATCTTGTTAATTGCAGCCTGCAGCTGCTCGCTCTGTTCCTCTTTAAGAACCTCATCATAACGGATATTCACCCGTTTCTCACCAATGGTGATGCTTGGTTCATGGGAGAGGCCCAGACCGCTGAGCGCAGGATTAAGCTCTTCCTGTGTAATCGTCTTGGACAGCGCCACGTCAACATTGGAGCCGGCCTTGAAATCAACGCTGTAGTTCAGTCCAAGAAAGCCCAGGAACACTAAGCCGAGTATCGTAAGGACAATGGAAAAAATATAGAAAAACTTACTCAAATGTACAAAATCAAGTTCTTTCTTAAAGCGCACGGATGTCACTCTCCTTTACCCCAAATTGCTTCGGCTTTTTCAGAACGCCGGCTTTGACCAGTGTACTGAGCAGCCAGTGGGCAAAATAGAGGTTCGTTACGATACTGAGCACAATCTCCACAATCAGTATCAGAGCAAAGCCCTTAACCGCACCCGTACCAAATGCGAACATAACGGCCGCTACGATTATAGTCGTCACATTGGCGTCCATAACGGTCCGGAAAGAGGTTTTATTCCCCGCTTTGACGGAAGACAATATGCTCTTCCCGCTGCGCATTTCTTCTCTTATCCGTTCGTTGGTAATGATATTGGCGTCAACTGCCATCCCAATACCGAGAATAAATGCGGCAATACCAGGAAGTGTCAGCGTAAAGTCGGCAACGACAAATACCAGAATCAGCAGCCATGTATGCAGAATGAGTGCAAAGCTGGCCAGCAGGCCCGGCAAGCGGTACATGCCGATCATAAAGATCAAGATAATCAGGGAACCCACAAGTCCCGCTCTGATCGTTTGATCAAGGGATTGTTTACCCAAGGTAGCGCCTACGCTTTGTGAATATTTCTCTGTCAGCTTCAGCGGAAGGGCACCGAGGTTAATCGTGTCGGCCAGTTCACGGGCCCCTTCTATAGTATAACCTCCGGAAATCGAAGCTTTTCCATCTGTAAGTACTGCTCTTACCGTTGGTGGAGGGTCGGATAACAATTGCTCATCAAGATAAATAGCGAGTTCTTTACCCAGCAGGCGCTTGGTAATTTCCGCGAATTTATCCTTATCCTTAACAGTAATCCCGATCTCAGGCTGGTTCAAGTTGTTGCTTTGAACCTCGGCAGCATTCTCAACAAAGTCACTGCCCACGAGTTCTATCTTGCTGTAAACTCCAGGAGCATCGCCTTCGGCAGCACTGCGGAAGGTCAGAACCGCAGGTTCCTTCATCTTCTTGCGTACCTCGGCCTCGTCGGTAACGCCCGCAATTTTCAGACGGATGCGGTCAGTTCCCTCAGTAGTTACTTCAGGTTCGCTTGTGCCAAGCGCATTGGCACGTTTCTCCAGACTTTCCGCTGTTTTCTGCAGCGAGGCATGGCTCAGTTCTCCTCCTGTTTCCATCGGCTCCGCGTGATACAGAATCTCGAAACCGCCCTTCAGGTCAAGCCCCAGTCGAACCTTGTCCAATAGTCCGGGAGTACTAAATGCCATGACGCCTGTTAAAACGAGCACGGTAATGATAAAGCTCAAAAGTCTCTTCATGCTCTTGCTAGTTCCCCTTTCATTACTCAATATTCCTATTATAGCTACGTGCGAAATCACCGTCAATTCGTGGAGGAACGACGGTGTTATACTCACACAAAGAAACGGCCGGCTCTGCCCAAGGCAAGCCATCCGTTTGATAGGAAAAGCAAAATTGGTCTTCTCTTACTTTACTGCTTCCTATAGCCATTTGCAAAAGAAAATCATTCCTTGTATCAGTTTAATCCCCGATAAGCGGCAATCGTTAAATAATTCATATAACTAGTGGATTTCAAGGAATAGATATCGTTCACAAGCTTGTGCAGGGGAGGGTTGCCCTCCTTGGCATAGTTGCGGCTGATGCAATCCCAGATATCCTTGCCTGTTACATACTCATAGCCGAGGAGTCGGAATTCCTCCGCTTTGCTGCGGCACATGGCTTCGATATCTTCACCAAGCTCATCATCACTCCACTCTATCGATTCCACGTGTTGACACCTCCAAAGTTCGCTCGCTTTCGCATGTTACTTTTTAGTATTCGACCAGACTCCCCCGCATTCCTTCTTCCGGGTTAAAACTTATCATTTCCAAAGCTTGTCATGGAGTAGACAGGGTACCGCATATCAATATACAAGCCTGCATCCACAAGCTTACCTTTTGGACAGACAGGAACGCCAGCGTTTTATTTCAATTCGGGAAGAAGGAGTGCCCTTTGAGTAATCTAAGGAAACAAAGCTTTATCCAAGGAACGCTTATACTGCTTGCCGCAGGCATTATTAACCGGATGCTTGGATTCATTCCGCGCATTGCATTACCCCGTATTGTCGGTGCTGAAGGCGTTGGTCTTTATCAGTTGGGTTATCCCTTTTTCATCGTGCTGATCACTGTAATCACTGGAGGGATTCCGCTGGCCATCGCCAAAATGGTAGCTGAGGCAGAGGGAGAGAACCGGCCTGAAGAGTCACGCCGTATTCTGCATACCGGACTTACCCTCAGCCTGGCGCTCGGCATCTTGTTCACCCTGGTCGCCCTGTTCAGCGCCTCATGGGTATCCAATGTGCTCCTTACGGACAGTCGTGTGTATTATACATTTGTCAGCATGACGCCGATGATCTCTATCGTTGCCGTATCTTCCATATACCGGGGCTATTTTCAGGGCAGGCAAAACATGATTCCTTCCGCACTTTCCTCCGTTCTGGAGTCAGTAATCCGTATTATCTTTATGTTGTGGTTCTCTTGGCTGCTGCTTCCGAAGGGTATTGCCTTTGCTGCGGCAGGTGCAATGTTAGGGGTGACCGTTGGCGAAATCGTCGGCATGCTGGTGCTGCTATGGCAATATTATTACATCCTAAAAAAGGACAAGAAGGATCTTCCTGACCCTGTAACCGCGGAAAATGACATTCCAGATCCGGTTATCCCTGAACCTTCAGCGGGCAAGCAAACTTCTGTACTGAAACGTCTGCTAGGCATTGCTGTTCCCGTCACAGCCGGAAGGCTCGTCGGCTCTTTTTCCTATCTTCTGGAATCTATTATTACCGCCCGCAGTCTGGCCCTTGCCGGAATTGCCACCGCAGCTGCAACCGCGCAGTACGGCTCCTTACAAGGGATGGTTATTCCACTGCTGCTGCTGCCGGGAGTGCTCAGCTCTTCCCTTGCTGTTTCGCTCGTTCCTTCCTTGTCAGAGGCGGCAGCGCGCCATGATTTGGCAACCATTCATAAAAGAATGCACCAGGCCCTGAGGCTCGCTATGGTAACCGGAGCCCCTTTTGCTGCAATTATGTATATTCTTGCCGTACCGCTATGTACGCTGATGTACGGCAATGCGGATACCGCTCCGATGCTGCGGATGATGGCACCTTTTGCACTCTTCCTCTATGTCCAAGCACCGTTGCAGGCTGCTCTTCAAGCTATGGACCGCCCCGGGAGGGCGCTTATAAATACGCTGATTGGTGCGGTAATCAAAATCCTGCTCATTCTCTTTTTAGCCTCCCAGCCCGAATACGGGATTTATGGCGCAATAATCGCAATTATCGTTAACAGCATTTTTGTAACCTTGCTGCACGGCTTCAGCGTAGTTAAGCTGATTAAATTGTCGATTAGAGTTTCCGATCCACTCAAAACGTTGACCGCGGTGATTATCATGGCCGCTGGCATGTCTTACATCTATACCTCTGTTCCCATCGCCGATGCCCAGTGGCTGCAATTTTTGCTTTCCGCCGCCAGCGGGATGGCTCTTTACCTGGGAATATGCCTGCTTTCAGGCCTGATCTCTACCCGCGACCTAGACCGTGTGCCATTCTTCAAACGCCGGCGTTAATATTTTACTCTATCTGGAGCGGTGACGGTCTACATAAATTTCACCCTTGTGATCTATCGAGCACAGAAAAACATCGCGAAAATCAGATACGCCCTTTTGGCGGATCTGGGTTCTTAGCCAGAATCTTGTTTTCCCGATCATCTCTAGATTTGTATCCTGCACCTTCCCGTCCATAATGAGCGGAATCGGCAGGCCTTCGTACCTGATTTTATGCTTCGGCAGCTTGACGCTGCCGGAGCTGTCAGCACCACTGTTTCCCTGTTCATTCCGTTCGGCATTAGAGCTGCTGTTTCCCGATTGGTTGGATGACGACACTCCCCTGTTCTTCTCAATGACGGTAAGCTGGCCGCTGGTTTCCAGAATGGCAAACTCCACATCAGCAGGGCTGTCGATGTTCTGACCCCGCAGCTGGAGCAGCAAATCATCAAGGTTGTACCTTTGCCTGCGCATTTCCCCGCGGTGTATTTTGCCATCTGAGATCAGTACGCTGGGCTTGCCGTCAATCAGCAGCCGCAGCTTTCTGTTCTTAAGGCTGAACTGGGCCACAAGCACCTGAATCAGTACCAAGGTTGCCATGGGCACGATTCCGTCATAGACCGGCCGTTCGATGTCATCAATGACAAACACGGCAATTTCAGCAATCATGATCGAAATCGTTAAATCGAATACAGACAGCTTGCCAATTTCCCGTTTCCCCATTATCCGCATGCTCAGGAAAATGAAGATATACATCAGCACGGTCAGAAAGATATGGGTAGTAATATGCTGGAACATATTCTCTTCGCTCCCCTTTCCGCTTCTCGCCCGGGCAGTTTGCCTTACGGGCGGATTAATGTACCCCTATTCTGGCCTCCCTGCCAAGGGAACATTCGGAAATGGTCTTATTAATTAATGGTAAATGAGCAGGCTTTGCCATTCTTGTACTATTGGGGCAAGCCTCCCCATACAATGAATATTAGTTAACTCAAGGTGATCGTCAAAAAACATTTAGGAGGTTTTACCATGTACTTCATTCGGCGCCTGTTCTCATGGAGAATAACGAGTCCTGTATTATCCGGTTTATGCCGATCCTTCCTGTGGATGCTGCTGGGCGCGTTTGTCCTCTCTCTTTTGCTGTGGGGCAGTGGTCTGAAGGAACAGGATCTTACAACGTATACCTACTTCGTACACGGCATCGCCGCCGCATTCGGCGGACTGACGGCAGGGCGCAGAGCAACCAGTAAGGGCTGGTATCAAGGATCACTTACGGGGGGATTCTACGGAATCATTGTGCTGCTGGTCGGATTTTTGGCGCTTGACAGTGCCCCTGCAGGCATTGATGCTGTATGGGTTATGGCTGCTGCAGCAATCGGAGCGCTCGGCGGAATGTTTGGAGTTAATTTACAAAAAAACTAAATTATTAGAATCCATAAAATTTGAAACCATTCTCTTAAAAATATGTTACACTGGTTTCATCTGAATTCGTAAGAGCTTGAGGAGGCTTCGATAGCTTTGCTTTACCAATCCATGAACCATGTTGTTTTGTACACTGTTGTAATAGTAATTCTGCTGATCTGGATCAATACCAGGCGCAACCCTTTAATGGCCTTTGTAGAACTCGGAAAGGAACTGCTGCACTCCTATAAATTTCTGTTGGTTATTGTTGGAATGATCAGTGTTCTCCTCCTGAATAAGTATGAGCTGCAGATTGAGCAGAAGATGCAGCTCGCATCGGATTATACTTCTGTATTTTTTGGACTTGAAGGACATTTTGTCCAGACCGTACAGCAAATATTCTACGCTCCCTGGCTTACACCTATTGTCGCTTTCTTCTATATCTTTATGCTCCAAGCCGTGCTGGCTGCTTCACTCGGAGTCTATTTGCTGGAGAAGAACCGCCTGATGCTGTATGCCACCTGCTACACGATCATGCTAATTTACACAGTCGCCATTCCGTTCTTTTTATATTTTCCAATCAACGAAGTTTGGTCCTATGCTCCGGCAGGTGTAAGATTCATCATGTTGGATGTCTTTCCAAACTTTGAACAGGAATACAGGCCGCTCTCCGGTCTAAACAACTGTTTCCCTAGTCTGCACACGGCCATCGCTGTAGCTACGGCGCTGCTCGCCTTTCGGTCAGGGAACAACCGCTGGAAGATTATCTCAACGATTTCAGCAGTAGCTATTGTGTTCGGAATCTTCTATCTCGGCATTCATTGGCTGATTGATATGCTGGGCGGCACTCTGCTGGCTGTTGTGTCCACCTCTGCTGCAGTACAGCTGGCCAAGCTGACACTCCGCAGCGAGGAAACATCGCTTCCAGTCCGAAGCCGCGCCACAGATGCCCGTTAATTTTTCAATTCCCTCAGGGTGATGAATACGAGATTTATGTGATAGCATGCCAAAAAGCGGCGTTCTCCCGAAGGAGATACGCCGCTTTTTATGTAGGTTGTGAAGAAATACTATTCCTTACCTTCCGTCTCCAGTGCCACAGCATGGCTGATAGAGCCCCGGTCAAAGGTTAAACGGGTCACATCATTAACGCGCAAAACGACGATGTCGTCGGAAATCTCCATGATCGTCCCGTGAAGGCCACCAATAGTGACTACCTTATCGCCCTTCTTCAGAGCTTTCAACATTCCGTTGCGTGCTTTAGTTTTCTTCTGCTGCGGACGAATGAGCAAGAAATAGAACACCACAAACATAAGTACAAACGGGCCTACGAGACCTAGAATGCTGCCAGTCCCCCCTTGATTTGCTGCAAATTGAAAATGTAACATATCCTTTCCCCCCTTTCGATACGCATTAAAGCACAATCCAGTTCTTCTGTTACAGGCGTACTAGAAGCCTTTGAGATTATCATACAATCCGTATTGTGCAAAAAACTCATCGCGAAAATCAAGCAGCCGATCCTCTCTGATGGCTTCACGCACTTTACGCATCAAATCCAGCAGGAAGTGTAAGTTATGGTATGTCGTTAACCGCAAGCCAAACGTTTCATCGGCTTTGATTAAATGGCGCAAATAAGCCCGGGAATAATTCCGGCAGGTATAGCAGCTGCATTCCGGATCAAGCGGCCCGAAATCACGTGCATACTGTGCGTTGCGTACAACGAGTCTTCCCTGACTGGTCATTGTCGTTCCATTACGGGCAATGCGGGTAGGCAGAACACAGTCGAACATGTCCACTCCGCGGATTGACCCTTCAAGCAGCGCATCCGGTGAACCGACACCCATTAAATAACGCGGTTTCCCTTGCGGCAGCAGCGGAACAGTATAATCCAGCACTTCATACATTAGCTGCTTGGACTCTCCGACGCTGAGCCCCCCAATAGCATACCCCGGGAAATCCATGGAAGTCAAATCAGCCGCACTCTGGCGGCGCAAATCCTCATGCATGCCTCCCTGTACAATAGCGAACAGCCCCTGATCCTCGGGACGGGCATGGCTTTTGAGACATCTTTCGGCCCAGCGTGAGGTACGTTCCAATGACTTTTTGACGTAATCATATTCAGCCGGGAAAGGCGGGCATTCATCAAATGCCATCATGATATCGGAGCCAAGTGCGTTTTGAACCTCCATCGCCACTTCCGGCGAAAGGAATTTCTTGTCTCCATTTAGATGGGAGCGGAAATGTACGCCTTCCTCGGTAATTTTGCGCATATCGCTCAGTGAGAATACCTGAAACCCACCGCTGTCCGTCAGAATCGGCCGGTCCCAATTCATAAACTTGTGCAGACCACCGGCCTCACGAATGATGTCATGGCCAGGCCGCAGAAATAAATGGTATGTGTTGCTCAGTATAATATGAGCGTCCATTTCTTTCAGTTCTTCGGGACTCATGGTCTTGACTGTAGCTTGTGTGCCAACAGGCATAAAGGCAGGTGTCTCGATGACACCATGCGGGGTATGGACTCTGCCGAGCCGGGCTCCGGACTGCTTGCAGGTCTTAATGTGTTCATAAGTTATTGCTGCCATTTGTTTAACCCTTCCTCTTGCTTAATAAATAAACATCGCATCACCAAAGCTGAAAAAGCGGTACTGCTGCGCTATCGCTTCCTCATAGGCGGCGAGAATCTGTTCACGTCCTGCTAAAGCACTCACCAGCATAACCAAAGTGGACTTTGGCAGGTGAAAGTTAGTAATCAATGCGTTAACAACTGTGAATGCATAACCGGGATAAATGAAGATATCCGTCCACCCGCTGCATTCTTCAATCTGTCCGCCCTGGAACTTATTGCCCACGGTCTCCAGAGTCCGGCAGGAGGTTGTACCAACAGCGATAATACGGCCGCCTCTTGCTCTCGCCTCATTCAGAAGCTCTGCAGTTTGCCGGGACAGCTCGAAATACTCGGCATGCATGACATGCTCTTCAACCTTCTCTACTGACATCGGGCGGAATGTGCCAAGTCCAACGTGAAGTGTAATGTAAGCAATATTCACACCTTTTGCAGCAATACGCTCCAGCAGTTCCTTTGTAAAATGCAGTCCAGCCGTAGGTGCCGCTGCTGAGCCTTCATGCCGGGCATACACCGTCTGATACCGTTCCCGGTCATCGAGCGTTTCTTTAATATAAGGTGGAAGGGGCATCGTCCCCAGTCTGTCCAGAATCTCCTGAAAGATTCCTTCATACATGAAGCGCAATGTCCGGCCGCCCATATCGGCCTCGTCTTCGATCACCGCACGGAGTTCATCGCTGAAAATAATGACCGCACCGGTCTTCAGCTTCTTGCCCGGCTTCACCAGCGCTTCCCACCGGTCCTCTCCCAGATTCTTCAGGAGCAGTACTTCCGCCTTGGCTCCGGTGTCTTCCTTGATCCCAAATAGTCTGGCAGGAATAACGCGCGTATCATTCAGAACAAGCGTATCCCCCGGCTGAAACTGCTCCAGTATGTCGGTAAAATGCCGATGAGCAAGCTCTCCGTTCTCCTTGTTTACCAGCAGCAGCCTTGAGGCGCTACGGTCAGAAAGTGGAGTCTGGGCAATCAGCTCCTCCGGCAAATGAAAGTCATAATCGTCTACATTCATGGTCAGTCTTCATTCCTTAACTATAGTAACGTTATTAAAATAGTGTTGCAATATTTGCTTGTAATCATACCCGTTATCGGCCATACCTTTCACGCCCCACTGCGACATGCCGAGCCCATGGCCATTGCCCCAGCCGATAAAGTAAAATCCCGGGTTAGTTGTAACCACTCTTGCCGAAGAATCGGCTCCCATTACAACCGTTCCGCTGCTCTGGGCAGTAACCTTGCCGGATGCAGAAAGCACACCCGCAGACTGTGTTCCGCCAATGGTTGCGGTAGAGCCGTCAGCGCCTAATACAGTATAACTGCCGGAAGGTACAATATCAAACAAGGTACTGGGCAGTCCATTAAAGGCGGAACGGAAAAGATCCGGGTACTTAACCTGCAGAATATTACCGTTGGCTTTGACCTGTGTGACTCTTCCTGAAGGCCCGCGCTGGGTAACCTGCAGGCTGGTAATGGATGACGGCAGTGTACTGCTTGTCTTGCCGGCTAAGCTTTTGAGCAGCTCTGCCGAGGTGTACGGTCCTTTAATCCAGCTATAGCTCCCGGATTCATAGACTTGATCCAATACGACAGCATTCTCACCGGGATTCAGTTTGCCTACCGGACTTGCACTGCTGTCGATAACAGGCAGCGGCCGAATATTCACATTACTGGTCGAAGCTGTCGCAAGGGGAAGCCCTGCCGCCGTCTTACTGCCGGTCAGTTTCATATTATCTTCACGGGCATAGCCGGAGGCACCGCTAGACAGCAGCACATAATACCACTTCTTAAATGAGGCAGCGGCCGAAGCATCCTCAGCGCTGAGCACACTGACAAAAGCAGCTCCGCCATTGCCCCAGACCTCTGACGGATCCGCTGTGCGGCCGCCGCTGTTGGAGGAGAAGACGGTTTCGACAATCTTCCCGCCACTCTTCAGCACTTCACCGGCTGTGGCATCCACCGCCTTGATAATTGTAGGTGCTTCGGCCCCGATGCCGTTATATACCTGGCTTAGTGTCGTATCAACCACATCAGCCACATCAAAACGTTTGCCCTGAAACAGCGCATAGCTGCGCGCGGCGACTGCCTGGGCCTTAAGTGCCTCTTGATTCCAGCTCGAGGAAACTTCTCCGCCGACTACAGCATACAGATATTGCTCCAGCGGAACTTCATTAATGACAGCCAGTGAACCGTTCAATCCGCTTAGCTCCAAGCTGCCGCGATACGTACGTTTGGATCTCTCCTCCAGTTGAATCCCCGATTCATTGCCTGCAGCAATAAACTTGGCACTCACTCCGGACACACTGTAATGAAACGCTTGTCCCTCCTTACTGAGGTCCAATCCTGCGTCACTGCGGATAATTAACCCGGGTGCTGAAGCAGGAGACAAGACAAGCTGGGGAAGTGCAGCCGCAACTTCGGTCTGCAGGGCGGAAAGCTCACTTTCGCCAGCAGCTTCGCCGACCCAAACCTGCGTCTTTGCACTGCCGTCCGCTCCAGCCACCATTACCTTCCAGGCATCAAAATTGGCTGCCGTCAGTGCCTGGAGAGCAGCATCTGCTTCCTCAGTGGAAGCGAACTCTCCGGCAGACAAGTGTTTAATGCCCTTTACTGCTGACGTTTGGCCCGCCGGGATGGACAGTCCCGCTTTCCCTACGCGGGTAAGACCTTCTTTGGCAGCATTTTCACTGGCGTACGGACCTGTGTACAGCTGGTATGCATTAACCCCATTCCGCGAGGTTACCAGCAACTGCGGCTTATCGGATGTAGACTGCAGCTTCTTGGCGGCATCGGCAGCTGCCTGCCAGGTGTCAGTTTCCATAACCTTAACCTTGTAGCTATCCAGACTTACGCGTATTTTGCTGTTGGCCGGAACCGGCAGCAATGAGGCTGCCCCACTCTGGCCGGAGAGAAAATTGAAGTCCTTAGCAGACTGCAGCGTCACGTATGGTACGGTTAATTTATATTTGCTGCCGATATCAGCATATATCGCAACCCGGATGTTTGCACTGGATTCAGCATGGATATCACCTGCAGGAACCAGGAAGCTGCCCGCAATCAGTGTTGCCGCCAGCAATCCCCGGCCCAGCAGTCCCATTCCTGTCCCTTTGCGCCTCGCATGATTCATCGTGAAGCCTCCTAAAAGTTTGTTGTGGGCCTAGCATTTCAACTTTAATGCTGCTCCGGAGGAAGCGGAAGACCCAGGTGATGATAAGCCGCCGGGGTTACCATTCGTCCCCGGGGAGTGCGCTGCAGGAAACCGATCTGCAGCAGATAAGGTTCATACACATCTTCAATAGTCTGGCTCTCTTCGCCTATCGTGGCGGCAATCGTATCCAGCCCGACAGGACCGCCGCGAAAGGCGGTGATCATCGAGTGCAGCATCTTATGGTCTATGCTGTCCAGCCCGCGCGGATCGACCTGCAGCATCTTCAGCGATTCACCCGCAATATCGGGGGTGATGATTCCGTCACCGCGCACCTGGGCGAAATCGCGGACCCGCTTCAGCAAGCGGTTGGCAATCCGCGGTGTTCCCCGGGCACGCAGGGCAATCTCTTCAGCGGCATCGCCCAGGATCTCAATGCCAAGCAGTTCGGCATTGCGGGAGACGATGAAGCTAAGCTCATCAATCGTATAATATTCCAAACGGCTGACCACCCCGAAGCGGTCACGCAGCGGCGCCGACAGCAACCCGGCCCGCGTGGTGGCTCCGATCAGTGTAAAGGGCGGCAGATCCAGCCGCACCGAACGGGCGCTAGGCCCTTTGCCGATCATGATATCGAGTGCGAAATCCTCCATCGCCGGATACATGACTTCTTCCACAGTCCGGTGGAGGCGATGAATTTCGTCGATAAACAGCACGTCGCCTTCCTGCAGGTTGGTCAACAGCGCTGCCAGATCCCCGGGCCGCTCAATAGCCGGCCCGGACGTCGTCCGCAGATTCACACCAAGCTCGTTGGCGATAATGTTCGCGAGCGTGGTTTTGCCAAGACCCGGAGGCCCGTACAACAACACATGATCCAGTGCCTCACTGCGCATTTTGGCTGCTTCAATATATATTTTCAGGTTCTCTTTCACCTGTGTCTGTCCGATATATTCGCCCAGATAACGGGGACGCAGACTTAATTCCACCGCCTGCTCGTCCATCATCAGATTCGCCGATATAATCCGGTCATCCATCTATTTCCTCACTCCGTTCTTCAAGGCTGTCCCTTTAGGCAGCTGCGTTATGGCTTATTTGGCGATATACAGCAGCCCCAGCGCCTTCTTCATCAGCACATCAACAGTCCCTGTATCTGTGCCTTCTTTCTTCATCGTCAGCCATACCCGGTCCAGCTCTGCTTCGGTATAACCGAGCGCTTTCAGACCGTCTCTGGCTTCCTGCCACGGCAGGGCGGCATTCTGCTCTTCCATCGGTACCGCAAATAACCCGGTCTGCATAGAGGCGGCGCTCAAACCATCCAGTTTGTCCCGCAGATCCAGAATCATCCGCTGCGCCGTCTTCTTGCCAATACCCGGCAGCTTGGTTAGGAAAGTGATATTCTCCTGATAAATCGCTGAGATCAGTTGGTCCGGTGTGCCGCCGGTCAGAATCCCCAGCGCTACGCGCGGTCCGATGCCGGACACCTCAATCAGCTTGCGGAACAGCTTCTGTTCTTCCCTTGTCGGGAATCCGAACAACAGTGTGGCATCCTCCCGTGTCTGATAATGGATGTAGATGGTCACGGGTCCTTCCGACTTGGCGAACGCATAAGGATTCGGGCAGAACACCCGGTATCCTACACCCTGGACATCCAGCACCACATATTCCGACTCCAAATGTACTACCGGTCCTCTTAAGTAATCTATCATTTTCGCAATACCTCATTTAATTTGGAATTAAGACTCACCGAATGGGCGTGGCAAACAGCCACTGCCAGCGCATCGGCCACATCGTCGGGCTTAGGAACAGCGGACAGCTTCAGCAGCAGCTTCACCATTTCCTGTACCTGCTTCTTCTCAGCCTTGCCATAACCGACCACAGCCTGCTTCACCATCATCGGTGTATATTCGGCGACGGGAAGCCCGCGCTGCACGGCAGCCAGAATCAGCACACCCCGTGCCTGGGCCACCGGGAGCGCAGTTGTCACATTGCGGGCGAAGAACAGCTTTTCCACTGCCACTGCGTCCGGCTTATATTTATCTATCAGCTGCACCATGCCCTCATAGACATGCAGCAGCCGTTCTTCCTCAGGCGTATGCGCCTCGGTCTGAATACTGCCATATTGAACCGGCGTCAATTTATTTCCTTCCTTATCTACGAAGCCAAAGCCGACAATCGCCAGCCCCGGGTCTATTCCTAAGATGCGCAAGCCCAATCTCTCCTTCTAACAGGCAGGATATTCCACCGTATTCATCCATTGCCCGCTCTTAAAGCGAACATATGTATTCCTTCTACCCATTATAGCAAAAATCCCTCTAGCAGAGAAAAAAATTTGCCTCCTCTCCAGAAATACTACAACATATAAATGTTGCCTCATTTGTAACCCTCATGCCAAAAAGCCCCCGATCATAAGATCAGGGGCCTTCCAGTACTATTCTCTGCTGCTTATTCCGACTGCATTGCCTGCTCCGCAGAATCGCGTGCATAATCGCTGAATGTCGACAACACGCTGTTGTATTCCTCAATGTCCTGCACCCGTATTCCTTCATGCAGCTGTTTCATAATCCCTTCCGGGAGCGAAGACTTCATGGAGCCTATGTCCATCTGAAAAAAAGTCTTCAGCACTTTTTCCGCTGCCGGCGGACCTTTGAACAGGCTTAAGTTCCCCTGTGCGTCTACACCGATATACGCATCCTTTTTGGTCAGCGGTGAAAGATCATTTACTCGATGCTCCAGCCACAAGTCGCCTTCCTCGCTAATCCAGCCGTTCCAGCCCGGATGTTTCTCTATCAGCACTTTAAGCTGGCCCGGATTCCGCTCTCCTGAAAGGGTCTGTACTTCTACGCCCGTCACATAGACCGTCTTCAAATGTACCTTTCTGCTGACAGCGTCTTGGCTAACCGCTTCCAGCAGCTGTTTGCTCTCTACAGCGGCACTGCCGTCTTCCCCGCTGTTTCCGATATTATTAGAAACGGCCGCCACCGCGGCCACGCTGTCACCCAGCCCTCCGGTCTGCTCCGGGCTGTAGGTTTCGCCTAACGACTCCACCGGTATCGCCCAGTCTGAATTGCTTAACAATCCGCTGATCTCCTCCGGAACCTGCATGCCGCGCCAGGCCACTACCGTCAAAGCGATACAGGCCGCTCCCACCCAAGGAGCCTTTTTCCAACGTCTCCACCGCCGCCACAGTTGTTCTTTCAAACGAAAAGCATTCATGTTAATCCCTTCATTCTGCTTTTTCCCTATTGTGACCTGTGAAGGAAGCAATTATGCGCTTTAGAGGAAAAATTGATCTTCAACGCTTCCCGCTGTCCTGCAGCAAAATAATTTAATTTCAAAACTTATCTTTCTAAGCTATCATTTGCTATACTCTATATTAGCGGAAATTAAGTTAAAAACTAAACAAAGGGGATTTCCTTGATGATTATTCAGCCCAAAACCCGCGGCTTTATTTGCACCACTGCCCATCCTGAGGGATGCGCCAAGCAAGTGGAGCAGCAAATTGACTATGTAAAAGCACAGAAGAAACTGAATGGACCGGTTAATGTTCTCGTGATCGGCGCTTCTACCGGATACGGTCTGGCATCGCGGATTACCGCCGCTTTTGGTGCAGGCGCGAATACGATTGGCGTGTTTTTTGACAAGCCTGCTGAGGGTGCCCGCACCGCCTCTGCCGGCTGGTATAACTCCGCAGCACTTGAGCAGCAGGCGGCGAAGCTTGGCCTCAAATCACACAGCATCGTCGGCGATGCTTTCTCTGATGCGATAAAAGCAAAAACGATCGAGCTCATTAAAGCCGAATACGGCACAGTGGATCTCGTGATCTACAGTGTAGCTTCCCCCCGCCGCACTCATCCGGTAACGGGAGAAACCTTCTCATCTGTAATTAAACCCGTTGGCAGCGCGTATACGAACAAAACGATGAACTTCCACTCCGGTGAAGTCTCTACCGTCAGCATTGAGCCAGCGACAGACGATGAGGTCCGCCAGACCATAGCCGTCATGGGCGGTGAAGACTGGGGCATGTGGATCGACCAGCTTCAGGAAGCAGGCGTTCTTGCAGATGGGGCTACTACCGTTGCCTATTCATATATCGGGCCGGAAGTTACCCACCCGATCTATAAGGACGGAACGATCGGCCAAGCCAAAAATGATCTCGAAAAAACTGCAATTTCTTTAAATGACCAGCTTAAGCCACAAGGCGGTCGTGCCTTTGTCTCCGTCAACAAAGCTCTGGTTACTCAGTCAAGCTCAGCTATTCCTGTGGTACCGCTCTATATTTCAGCACTATACAGAGTGATGAAGGATAAAGAGCTGCATGAGAACTGCATCCAGCAGATGTACCGTTTGTTTGCTGAGCATTTATACAACGGCGGCGAGGCTGCTGCTGATGGCAGCCACCTGATCCGGATCGACAATTGGGAAATGCGTGAGGATATTCAGACTGAAGTGATGCGCCGCTGGACCGAGCTGGAAACGGATAATGTCCCTGAGCTTGCCGACCTTGCCGGATATCAGGAAGACTTTTTCAATCTGTTCGGCTTCCGCACAGAAGGTGTGGATTACGAAGCTGACAGTGAGCCTGCAGTGGATATTCCCAACTTGGTATAAGTTGTATTTAGCGTTTATAAATAGCAAAGAAGCCGTTCCCTCACAGGAGCGGCTTCTTTGTGTGCATTTACAGGCATAAGCTTTATCCGGCCAGTGCCGATTTAATCTGTCTGGTGTAGAACAGACGGACAACACAAAAGTAAACGAGCTGAATGATAAAGAACAGGCTGAGTACAAGAACGGATTCTTTATACATTGAATAATTGAACATGTGGGACAGAGTGGTAAGCGCCACTGCTCCATGCACCAGTGCGACAACGATAGGAGCGAAGAACAGCAGACTGATTTGGCGGTTCAGTATCTTGCCCAGCTCTCTTTCGCTCAGTCCCAGCTTGGAAATGGCCTTGAACTTTTGTTTATCTTCATCCAGGTCACTGTATAGCCGGAAATAAAGAAAGCTGCCGGCAGAGACAAAAAACACAATTCCGATAAAGAAACCGATGAACATCAGTGGCCCAAAGCTTTCATTAATCCGGTTTGTCTGAAATTCAAGTGCATAAAATTCATAATTTTCGTCATACGGAAGCTTGTTGGTCAGCTTTCCGCCCGCAGCCACCGCTCCCTGCTGTTTAATCGGTCCGTGCCAGGCATAATAATGACTCTCTTTATCCGGCTGGGCCAGCTTTGTAAACAGCTCATCAGGAACAACGTAATAGCCGCTCATGCCCCGTATCGCCGGGGACACAACCGCCTGTGTTGCTTCGATAACTATCCCGGACTGTAGCTTTACAGGCAGGTGAAGCATCTTTTCACCTTTCCGCGACAGCCCAAAATCAACGATGGCCGCCTTCCCGTCAGATAGCTTTATAGGTTTGATCCCAAGCAGCTCCGCAAGCTGGTTATACTCAGCTTGCTTCACTAGAGTAAGTGTTTGATTGTCTTCAGCAGTATAATAATTGAGCTCAAGCAAAGTCTTTTCAGCAGTAACCCTGGATTCACTTAAGCTCTGATCAATCAGTTGTACATGGGCTTGTTCCTTACTGTCGCTATCCGCGGCCAGATATGTGAACAGATAAGGATTTTCCTTCGTCATTGCCCCATTAAGCATGGATTGAAATCCGTACAATGCGCCTATCGCACTAAAGGAAACTGTAGAGATGATGGCGACCAGAAAAAAGGAGCGTGCATTATCCTTCATCCGGTAGGAGAGATCGGAGAACAGCAGCATATTGGTCTTAAACCAGAAAAAACGCTCCTTTCGCTTCAGCTTCCGGATCAGATATACACTGAGCTGTGTGAACAGCAGATACGTTCCAATAGTTACCATAATTACTACAGGCGGAAGCAAGAACACAACATCCAAGCCGCTTGCCCGTAAAGAAAGGAAATAGCTGGTCCCTAGCAATGCCACCACAAGCAGTGACAGCAGCAGTGAAGCCTTCGGCTCCCGCTTGGGCTGACGATCCGCCTTGATAAGTGTGATCAGCTTACCGCTCCGCAGCACCACTGAAATAAACAGGGAGATCAGGATGAACAGCAGCATGAATGAAGCCAGCGTGAGGAAGATCGCCTTGAACGGAAAATAGAATTGCAGCTGCTCATTGAGCGCAAGCGCCTGCTCTCCGGCAAGTAAAATCCCCTTCGCAAACACAATTCCCAGACCGATACCACTAATAGTTGCTCCGAACCCGATAATCATATTCTCCAGAAAAATCATCGTCCGCAGCTGGCGGGTGGTCATACCTTGCATCATCATTAATCCGAATTCCCTTTTCCGTGATTGCAGAAATGCGCTCATCGAGTAAAGCACGAAAAAAAAGGAAAACACATAGATAATCCATTTCGACACCGAAAGGGCAACCACCGCACTCGACTGCATACGATCTCCGCTGAGCATCGGATGATAGGCAAAGATGGAAAAGGTAAAAAACACCATTACAGTAAACATACTGCTCAAGAAATAGGCGGTGTAGAGCCGTTTATTCCGGCTGACGTTACGGAATGCGAATTGACGGAACGTCATTTCCATATCCCCCCAGCAGCGAAAGTGTATCAATGATTTTCTGGAAAAAGCTTTGGCGGTTGTCCCCACGGTGGATCTCCGTATAAAATCTGCCATCCTTAATGAACACTACCCGATGGCAATAGCTGGCGGCTACAGCATCATGGGTAACAAGCATCATGGTCGTTTTCTGTTCCCGGTTGATGGTTTCCAGCATATCCATGACATCCTTTGCCGCTTTGGAATCCAGATTACCGGTGGGTTCATCTGCCAGCAGCAGCTTGGGTGAATGAATCATAGCTCTGGCGATTGCAGTCCGCTGGGCCTGCCCCCCGGAGATTTCATAGGTACGTTTTTTCATGATGGCGGTAATTCCCAGCTTATCGGCAATCGTTTGTGCCTTTTGCTTCATTTCGCTGATCTGGGTTCCATCCAGTGTCAGCGGCAGCACAATATTCTCCTCCACGGTCAGGGTATTCAGCAGATTGAAGTCCTGAAAAACAAATCCTAGCTGCCGGCGGCGAAATACCGCCAAATCGTTTTTGCTCAGCTTTCCTATATCCTTGTTGTCGATGATAATTTCCCCTGTGGTTGGGCCGTCGACTGTGGCAATCATATTAAGAAGAGTTGTTTTCCCGCTTCCGGAAGGACCCATAATCCCGACGAATTCTCCAGCGTCGATAGTTAGATCAATGTCAGTCAAAGCCCGGTAGGCCACATTTCCTTCATATATTTTACTAACCTGTCTTACCTCCAGCATAATGCTTCTATCTCCTCTCCTGCGTTAAATCCTTCTATAAACCACTATACCGGAGACACAGAACATCAACTATCGATTTAGGTTTCACTTTTATTACACGGATGTAAGCTAATGATTAGCTGCAAATACAATGCGCACCACTGTCCCTACGCCAACCTCCGACTCCAGCTCAAGCCGGTGCCCGAGACGGTCGGCAGACTCTTTCGTCAAATACAGTCCCATCCCCGTAGATTCACGCAGCCCCCGCCCGTTGTCGCCAGTAAAAAAAGGATCAAAGACCCGTTTGAGATCAGACGCCTGGATCCCTATCCCCTGATCTCTGACCTCAATGATGGGTTCAGCGTTCCGTAAGTAGCAGGAAACGACAATTCTTTTATCCTCTGTATCTTTGGCCGCTGAATATTTGATGGCATTGTTAATGATTTGGGACAGCATGAAGAACAGCCATTTCTCATCGCTCTGGGCAGTAATCCCGGGATCCGCAGCCGGAACCTCGGGAAATATCCGGTTGCGGATGAACTGGCGTTTGTGGTCATGCACAACCTCGTTCACGAGCTGCGGCAGAACGACAGGTTTGATGTGAAAATCCTTTTCAAAGGCACGGAGCCTGGCCATGTACAGCACCGTATGCAGGCCGCTGCGCATCCGCTCCAGCTCCTCACGGATGCTGGCAAACTCAGGCTCATCCATATTCTGAACCGTGAGCTCAATGACCGACAGCGGCGTTTTCATTTGATGAACCCATTGATCAATAAAGGTTAAGTGCTGCTCCTGCTGCTTTTTCACCGCTATGAGCTGCTGCATAGAATGGCGGTACTGAGCATGCAGCAATTCTTCAAGCGCTTTGGAGACAGGTGTGTTATCAATCTTTTGATAAGATTCGTCCAGCGTTTCCAGTGGCCGGCTCAGGCGAAGATAGTAGCGGCGCCGGGTAAGATAATGACGAACCAAATAACAGCCAAGGAAGAAAAAACCTATGAAGGCCGCATATAGAGCAGTCGAAAGATGGTTATAGCCATCGAGCCAGTAAATGGATAGTATTGCAGCAAATTGAACAATTTGAACGGCAATCAATAAAGTATGCTCCCGGATAAACAGCTTCATTGGCTGTCCTCTGTCCAGGTGATGTTCAACTTATAGCCTGATCCCCTGACCGTAAGCACAGCTTCTTCGATGCCAAGCTCCTGGAACTTCTTCCGGACCCGTGTAATATTTACATTGAGAGTATTTTCATCCACAAAAGCTTGCGGATCCCATAGCTTCTCCAGCAAAGCCTCCCTGCTGGCCACCCTTGGGTAGCGCTCCATGAGGCTCTCTATAATATCCGATTCTTTTTTAGTCAAGATCACCATGGATTGTCCCAGCTGCAGCTCAAGCCTTTCAGGATAGAGAGTAAGCCTCTCCAGCTCTATCATCGGCTCCTCGCGTCTCGCCGCATACTCCCCGTAAGCACGGCGGAGATGGCTGTGAATCTTGGCCAGAACAACCCCTGAATGAAATGGCTTGGTGATATAGTCATCCCCGCCATTCTCAAGTGCCATAATCTGATCCATTTCACCTTCACGGGCCGAAATAAACAGTACCGGGCAGGTGGAAATCCGGCGGATTTGCCGGCACCAGTAATAACCGTCGTAACTCGGAAGATTCACGTCAAGCAGCACCAGCTCCGGCTTAACCTGCTGGAATTCCTCCAACACCTGTTGAAAGTCCTTCACCCGCACCACATCATAACCGTACTTTAAAATAGCAGACAACAGAAGATCCGCAATTTTGGGATCATCCTCCACAATCATAATTTTGAACATATTCATGGCACTCCTTATGGGTTCATCAAAGTTAATATTAAACAGCTCAAAGCGCCGTCTCCGGCATCGGGTTCCCCGTCTTTTCAAGGACAATATGCGCCCGCAATCTCAATGTTGCTTTTAACCCCTGGCCTTTGTCACTTTCTAGAATAAGCATGCCTTGGTGGGCCTGTGCGATTCGTGCAACCATCGGAAGTCCCAATCCATGACCTTGACGAACAGGGCGGATCCGTCCAGCCGTATAGGGCAAAACAACAACTTCTGATAATTGCTCCTTAGGAATGCCTGTCCCGTTATCCGCAACAACAAATTGATAAAAGGCACCTTCAGAAGTACTTGAGGTCTCCAGTACAATCTCACAGCCTTTCGGGTTATGCCGTACGCTGTTATGAACCAGATTGCTTACAGCACGATACAGCAATCGCTCATCCCCCGTAATTTTTAAGCTCTCATCTGTGATGTTGATTGTAATGGAATAACGCTCATCCAAGCCGTTATTCAAAAACTCGGAAGCCACCTGTCTTGCCAGGACCGAGAGCCGGATCTGCTTTAGATGCAGCGGCTGCATTTCGTATTCTAGCATGGATACCAGATTCAGGTCATTCACTAAAGATCGCAGAATCTCTCCCTGCCGCCGGATAGTGGCTGCATGCTGTTGTTGTTCAGTTGTCAGTCCGGGTTGCTCCTCCAGTTCACTTGCATAGCCCAGAATCATAGAAAGCGGCGTACGGATATCATGTGAAATACCTGCGATCCAATTGGAGCGTGCTCCATCTCTGGCCTTAAGCGCGTCATTTTTATTCTGCAGCATGTCCGATGTTGAATTTATGCTTTCCGACAGGTCACGGAAAATGCCACCCTTGTCCACATGGACCGGCCTCTCCTTCGCCAGTGCATGAATCCCCTCAATCAGTGGCCGAATGCTGCGGATTAAGCGGTTCCCCGTGAATAAGGATAACAGTAAAGCCAGAGCAATATTGGCTGCGAAGACCAGTACAATTCTTATAGGCAGTGACTTGAGCCAATCCACTAAAAATTCAAGCGGGTATTTTACATACGTATTCTTCGGATACCCTAAGACAAGCAGCCCCTCTTTATGTTCCCAGACATACACAGGATACTCCTTGAGATAAAAGCGTGAAAATTTAGCCACATCAATAAGAGTATAGGAACGCGGAATTTCTTCAGGCAACTTCTCACTCCACCTTACCTCCCCTTTCTCATCCAGCAGCATAACCCATGCTTGATCCTGTTTCAGGAGATTCGCCGATTGGGCATCTAAAGTATATTTTCCGTTCCCCCCCGTAAGTCCTTCAGCAATCTGCTGTACAACGGTCTCCGGAGAAGGCCTTTTATGCACTTCCTTGAATACCAGGGAGCCCAGCATAATGAAGTTGAACAGAAGCAGCAGGACGGAAACCAGAATCGTCGCTACAACAAATTTCCGTAAAATCCGGATAACCCCATCCATTACCGGTCCCCCTGTACAAGCAGCTTATAACCAAGTCCTCTTACCGTAAGCAAATGCACGGGCTTGGATGGTTCCTCTTCTATTTTTTCCCGGATTCTCCGCACATGTACCATTAATGTATTCTCATAGCCGAAGCTGTCATCTCCCCATACCGCCTGACATAGGGCGTCGCTTGTTACGATTCTTCCTTGGTTCTCATGCAGTTTAATCAGTATTGCGTGTTCTTTGGCTGTCAGAGGAAGCTCGGTGCCCTCTCTACGCACAACAGCGCTCTCCAAATCTATCGTCTGTCTGCCCAGGCGGAAGACAGGGAGCCTCTCGGGAGCATTGAAGGCATATGCCCGCTTTAAAATGGCCCTCAGCCGTAAAATCAATTCTCTCGGCAGAAAAGGCTTGACGATATAATCATCCGCGCCCAGCCCAAGGCCAAGCAACCGGTCTTCATCCTCTCCACGCGCGGAGAGAAACAGCACCGGCATGTCCGAAAATGTTCTGATTGCGGAAAGGAGAGAAAATCCATCTCCGTCAGGCAGCATAACATCCAGAATGGCCACATCCGGCTTTTCCATCCTGCAGATTCTCAACGCATCAGCATAATTACCGGCTGTGAAAATACGAAAAAAACCTTCTTTGCGTAAAAACATCTCTATCATTTCAAGGATTTTTGGTTCGTCATCCACGATCAGTACTTTTTTATTTTTTATAATTTCCAATTCGCATCACCCTGTTTAGTATACCTGATGTAGCCGGTGACTCGATATTGTCTATTCTTATTTAAGGTAACTGTAAGGTTATCTTCAGCGGGAAGCAAGAAGACCTCTCTATATTAATTACTGAAGAACAATTATAGAAATGGAGTTGAGAGGCTTGATAAATTCGTCCCCTATCGTGCAGACGCATAATCTTTCCAAATCTTATGACGGTAAACACCGGGTACATCAAATTAGTCTGATTGTTGAGAAAGGTGAGATTTATGGGTTTCTAGGTCCTAACGGAGCGGGGAAAACGACTACTTTAAAAATGCTGCTGGGTCTTATAAAACCTACGGAAGGAACGATCAAGATTTTCGGCAATGACTTGGAGAACAGCCGGGCATCTATTCTTAACCAAACAGGTTCACTGATTGAATCCCCCTCCTACTACGGACATCTCACCGGGTTAGAAAACATGCGGGTGATGCAGCGTCTGAGGAACGTGCCGAACAAAAATATAGATGAAGCTCTGAAGATCGTGCGTCTTGAAAATCAAAAACACAAACAAGCCAGCCAATATTCGCTGGGTATGAAGCAGCGTCTGGGGATTGCCATGGCTCTGCTTGCCTTTCCGAGTCTGCTGATCCTCGATGAACCTACAAATGGACTGGATCCTGCGGGGATCGGTGAAATCCGGGAACTGATTAAATCCCTGCCCGGGCAATATGGAATAACCATTCTACTCTCAAGCCACTTGCTGTCGGAGATCGAGCAAATTGCGAGTTCCGTTGGAATTATCAGTGAAGGCAAGCTTTTGTTCCAGGGAACGATGGAAGATCTTCGAAAGAATAACGAGGCAACGATACACATCCAGACAAATGATAACGCCAAAGCCGAAAAAATACTGCTTGCGCATGAATATATGCCTAGATTTCAGGAAAAGCATCTCATGTTCGAATACTTGGATGATGGAGAGGTGTCCCGGATCAATCGGATTCTGGTCGAAAGCAACCTTTCTGTTTCAAGAATTCAGGAACATCAAAAAAGTCTGGAGGATATATTTCTTGATCTTACCGGAAAGGAGCGGAGTCTGTGATAAAGGCCTTAGCTTTGGAGTATTTTAAAATCCGCCGTAAAAAAGTATGGGTGATGCTGACCTTGTTTCTCGTTGCGGAATTGGTGTGGGCTTCGCTGTCTATGAGCATCTCGATCTCCCGCAGTCCGGAAAACGCCTCTTGGGAAGCGCTGATTTTCACCCTATCTTCTATGAATGGACTTTTTCTGCCCATTATATCAGCAATTATCGTTTCCAGGATTTGCGATATGGAACATAAGGGAAGCACCTGGAAAATGCTTATGACAACCTCTATAGGCCGCAATCATGTCTATGCAGCCAAGTACATGTGTGCCAGCAGCTTGGCTTTGTACGGCATCGTCATCCAGGCGGGATTCATCATCGGCTTCGGATCCCTCAACAACTTTGAAGGGCCGCTGCCGGTGTCTCTGCTTTTGCAATTCATTGCCGGCACGCTGCTCACCAATTTGGCAATCACCTCCATGCAGCAATGGTTGTCACTGGCCGTAAAAAATCAGGCCTTTGCCTTGAGTCTGGGGATGCTGGGCGGTTTTCTCGGCACAACCCTAACTCTGTTTCCTGCCTCCCTTCGTCATTTCTTCATCTGGTCCTATTATATGGATTTGAGCCCGGTCACGTATATTTATAGCGCCTCTTCCGGCACTTATTTAAGCGGAACGATGCGCCCTGGCCTGCTGCTTGCAGTCTTATTCATGGCACTTGTTTTTTATATTTGCGGCAATTTTCATATTTCAAGACAGGATGTCTAAGGAGGTAACAAGATGCTCAGAAGCGTTTCAACAGAATGGCTTAAGCTTCGTCATTCCCGGATCGGCCTTGTGCTGGCCATCCTGCCCGTCATGAGTCTGGTGATCGGATGTTTTAACTTTTATTTTAATCAAGCAGCCTTGCAAAATGGATGGTACAGCTTGTGGACACAGGTAAGTTTATTTTACGGAGAATTTTTCCTGCCGATACTCATTGCGATCTGTTGTGCATTCGTATGCAGGCTAGAACATAACAACCGGAACTGGAATCTGATTCTAGCCTCCCCCGTATCTGTTTCTAGCGTATTTATGGCCAAGCTTATTATCATAAGCTTACTAATCTTCATAGTGCAGACGTTATTCATGGTGATGTACTGGTCAGCTGGTCAGCTGTTTTCCATTTCTGGAGCCTTTCCAACTGAAACATTAGTCTGGGGCTTTCGCGGATGGCTTTCCTCGGTGGCTATTGCCGCTTTGCAATTAGGTTTTTCCATACGTATACGCAGCTTCGCCGCCCCGATCGGAATCAGTCTCTGTGCAGTCTTCCTTGGTCTGGCCATGTATGTGGCGAAAATCGGTATGTTGTTCCCCTACTCCCTGTTGACCATCGGTATGAGTGTGCTGAGCCAGCGGGATTTGACACCTGCAGAGAACCTATCCTTTTTCTTCATGAATGTTACGTTTATTGCGTTGTTTGCGGCGTGGTCAGTTCATCGGCTGAAGCATAAAGATATGGCTGTGTCCTGATACAGCAGATACAATTATGAACTTACCGGATACACAGCTCAGGGGAACACCAAGAAATTAAGCTTCACTGCCAGCAAACAGCTTCAGAAGAATGCGAGTTTGAAGCTGTTTGCGACCTTTCTGCGCGGTGTAACACATTGGGAAGAAATATCGCCAGAAGAGCTTCCTGAGCAAGTAAAGCAGCTTATTGTAAAATAACAGTTAGCCGTTAACGCGGAGCTTATAGGCCGATTATCGGCTCTCGGCATAACACCGCAAGCCGAAGTGTGCGCTTGGCAAGCTATGAATCATTTCTTGCTAAAATATAAAATACAGGCTTACAAAATCGCCCGAAAGCAATTCTATAAGCCTGTATTGGATATACCGGCGAGAGGACTCGAACCTCCACGGTTTCCCACTCGATTTTGAGTCGAGCGCGTCTGCCATTCCGCCACGCCGGCGTATATTTAATTATTAGAGTAAAAATGGCGCGCCCTGAGAGATTCGAACTCCCGGCCTTTTGATTCGTAGTCAAACGCTCTATCCAGCTGAGCTAAGGGCGCATATTATGGAGCGGACGACGGGAATCGAACCCGCGACCCTCGCCTTGGCAAGGCGATGCTCTACCGCTGAGCCACGTCCGCACACAGTATGTATGATATTGCTGAGATTCTAACCCGGTGCCATAAATGGCGGAACCGACGGGATTCGAACCCGCGATCTCCTGCGTGACAGGCAGGCATGTTAGGCCAACTACACCACGGTTCCAAATAATTGCGGGGGCAGGATTTGAACCTGCGGCCTTCGGGTTATGAGCCCGACGAGCTACCGGGCTGCTCCACCCCGCGTCAGTAAAAAGTGTTTATTTCTTTGATCTTCCCAGAAGCAAAACATTCTGCTATTTAGGGAATCCTCTGGTGGAGGCTGAGGGGTTCGAACCCCCGACCCTCTGCTTGTAAGGCAGATGCTCTCCCAGCTGAGCTAAGCCTCCAATGAAAGAAGCAACTTAATGATCTTAACACATTCTTCTGATAAAAGCAATCTTTATCAGCGAAATTCGATAAAAAGTTGATGACCCGTATGGGATTCGAACCCATGTTACCTCCGTGAAAGGGAGGTGTCTTAACCCCTTGACCAACGGGCCACAATAAAGTTGCCTTTTGTGACAACAAAAAATATTATATCAATTATAAGATTATATAGCAATAGTTTATAAGGATTTTATAATTTATTTTCTTTCAGTAAGATCTTCAAGCTAGCTAATCTGCAATAATTAGAGCTGAAATTAAGCGGGTAACAGGGTGATACCCAGCTGCAACGCTATAGCCTCTACTACCTCATCAACTGTCAACTGGTCATTATTCAGGTGGCATTGAAATATCTCCTGTGCAAGGCCCTTGAGACATCGCTCAATCTGTTGGGCGGGCCAAGAGTTATTAGAGTCCCCCCGGCTATTCAATCTTCTAAGCAGTGTCTCCTGGGAAGCACATAAGGTGAAATGATGAACCTCTACGCCTTCTTGCCTTAGTCTGCCAACAATCTCCATAAAGTAGCCGGAATCCGTAATGGTCATAGGTACAATAATAGTTCCACTGTACTGAGATTCTATGTATTTTAGCATGGAATAGTTTATTTCGCGCCAAAGAGGATGATCCTGAAAATCATCTTGGGATATCTCGTGCGGAGTGTTATCTCGGATGTAATATCCTGCATTCTCCGGATCGAACACAAAAGATTGTGGTATTCTGCGGTTTAGTGCATAAGCCGTTTCCGTCTTTCCAGATCCAAACGCACCATTAATCCAGATGATCATTAAAAATCTCCCCTTGAGTTCTTTCCATTCCTAGGATTGGCAAAGCGTAGCATAAACAAAAGACCACTGCTGATTAATCAACAGTGGTCTCTGTGCTTGGCGGCGTCCTACTCTCCCAGGACCCTTCGGTCCAAGTACCATCGGCGCTGGAGGGCTTAACGGTCGTGT
>NZ_JBYTDQ010000004.1:0-317709 GCF_058791575.1 Paenibacillus sp. EB106-06-01-XG199
ACGTCTTCATGTACCTGTTGTCTCGGTTCGCCGTCGATCCACGTGAACGACGTGCGCAGCGATTCGTGACGGGCGATGACCGAGCGAATCGCTTCCTCCAGCCGATCCGCATCCACCTGCCCTGTTAGCTCCATGACCCCCGGCATGTTGTAGCGCGTGCTCTCCGGCTCCACCTCATGCAGCACGTATAGCCGCCGCTGCGCCGAAGACAGCGGGTACGAAACCTGCGCTACCGCCGGCTCGATCCGGCCGTAATCGCTTTCCTCCGTGCTGCGCACATAGTCCGCCAACGCCCTCACCGTCGGACGCGCGAACAGCTCCCGCAGCGGCAGCTCCACCGCCAGCTGCTGATGTATGCGCGACACCAAAGTCATCGCTTTCAGCGAGTGACCACCGCGCTCGAAGAACGAGTCCCCGATGCCGACTTCGTTTACCCCCAGCACCTCTGCGAACAACTCCGCCAATTGCGTCTCCAGCGCATCCCGCGGCGCTTCATAGCCTTCGCTGTTCGCCTCCCGGTCCGGCGCTGGCAGCGCCTTCCGGTCGACTTTGCCGTTAGGGGTCAGCGGCAGCTTCTCCAGCTCCACAAAGTAGGACGGGATCATGTAATCCGGCAGCTGTGTTGCCAGTTGCGCCCGCAGCTCCGATACCGGAACCGCTTCATCACTTACGAGGTACGCGCACAAGTACGCCTGTCCTTGCTCATCCTCACGGGCCATGACCACCGCTTCGCGGATCTGCGCATGCGCCATAAGCTGTGCTTCGATCTCCCCGCATTCGATCCGGTAGCCGCGGATCTTCACTTGGTGGTCGATCCGGCCCAGGTACTCCACGTTGCCGTCCGGCAGCCATCTTGCTAAATCCCCGGTCCGGTACATCCGCGTCCCCAGCTCGAACGGGTTGTCCACGAATTTTTCCGCCGTCAGGTCCGGCCGGTTGAAGTAACCCCGCGCCAGACCGTCCCCCGCGATGTACAGCTCACCAGCAATGCCCATCGGCTTCAGCTGCAAGTCGTCACCTACAATGTACAGCTGCGTATTGGCAAGCGGCTTGCCGATCGGCACCGCCGCTTCCGCGACGAGTGGCATGCAATCAAAATAGGAAACCTCAGCTGCTTCCGTCGGCCCGTACAGGTTGTGAAGCGTGGCTCCGCTCCCTTCCATTAACTTGTAGAACCCGGCCACATGCTGCGGCTTCAACGCTTCTCCGCTGGCAAATACCCGGCGCAAGCTGCCGAGCTTCTCCGGGCTAAACGTTTGCCCGGCTTGCTCCAGGAAGACGCTCAGCATCGACGGCACAAAATGCATCACCGTGACCCCGTGACGCTCTATGGTTTCGGCCAGCACCGCCGGATCTTTCTCTCCCTGAGGCGAAAGCATGCAGACCTTGGACCCGGTCATACCCCACCAGAACAGCTCCGACACCGAAACGTCGAATGTTATCGGCGTCTTCTGCAGAATGACATCCTCTTCTCCGATGCGGTACCAATTCTGCATCCACTCCAGGCGGTTAATGACCGCGCGATGCTCCATCATGACCCCTTTCGGGTTGCCTGTGGTCCCCGAGGTATACATCACATACGCCAAATGCCGGGAATCCAGCTCTAGCGGCGGGTTGGCCTCGGATTGTGCCTGTCTTCTGGAAGTCAACTCGATGACCGCGCCTTCAAATCCGCATGGATCAAGGCCAGCGTCAATCAGCAGCGCTTCCGCGCTGCTGTCCCCGAGCATGTATTGGATGCGCTCTTTCGGGTAAGCCGGATCAATCGGCAAGTACGCCCCGCCGGCCTTCAGGATGCCATAGATCCCTACAATCAGTTCCAGCGAGCGTTCCGCCATAATCGCCACGATACGCTCCGGCCCTACACCTTGCCCGCGAAGTGTCCACGCCAGCTGGTTGGCCCGTGCGTTCAGCTCCGCGTAGGTCAGCTGCTGATCCCCGTACACTACCGCTACCGCATCCGGCGTCTTCTCCACCTGCTCCTCGAACAGACCGTGAATCGTTGCTTCCCGCGGATACTCCGCAGCCGTATCGTTGAATCCAACTGTAAGCTGACGGGTCCCCACTTCATCCAATAGACGGATATCTTGAATCATACGACTAGGCTCCCCAAGGATATCCTGAAGCATGACAGTAAAAGAGCTAAATATCTGTTCTACAATTCCATCCGAATGGTCAGCTTTGTAATCAAAAGCCAATTCGAGTTCACCCGTCAGAGACCAGTCTTTAATCATAAGCTGAAATGGATAAAATTGATGCCCATTGTAAACCTCGTTCGCTTTTACAGTCAGGTTTGCCAAATTCGTCACAAGTCTGGTGCCAAGATTATTTACAACAACAGAAAACAGCTGATCTATTCCCCTTTTACGCAGTTCTAATTCTTGCACCAGATTATCGTATGGATATTTTTGATGAAAGTAACATGACATCAATTCCTGCTGTACTTCCCTGCTAAACGAGTCAAAGCTCTGCATAGCGTTGACTTGAACCCGAAGCGGCATTGTACTGGCAAACATACCAATTACAGATTTTTCTTTCGCTCCGGAACGGTTTAAGACCGGAGTCCCAATGACTAAGTCGCTTTGCCCTGTCGTCCGATTCACATAGGCGAGCATTAACGAGACAAACCAGGCGTTTAGTGAAACCCGGTTCTCATCAAGTTTTTCCCTGATCCGGTCAGAAAGCTCTTTGTTCAGCAGGAATGATTTCCGTGTTCCAGCCGAATCGCCGGTGACCCCTTTGGAAGTTCCCATAACCGTAGGGGACTCATAGTCCTGATAACGGTGTAACCAAAACTTCTTGTCTTTAATGTACCGGTTAGTCCTTAAATAATTATCTTCATGATCTGCAAATTCAAGAAAATTGCTTGATCTGCCAACCGGATTGTTTTCGCCTTTCGCCAGCTTTTCATAAATTGCCAGTGTATCCTGAAGCCATGCTTGCCCTGACCATCCATCAGCAATGATGTGGTGTGCCTTGATTAAATATCCGCACTCATCGTCACTGATTTTGAAGAGGGCTACGTAATATAAAGGGTTATTCTCAAATTGGAAGGGGATTGCCGCCTGCTGCTGCGTCCAAAGCTCAAGCGCCTCATTAGGGTTATTTGAAGTACTGAAATCGATTAGTGGGAACGGGGTTTTATGATGGGGCACATAATATTGATAGGGCTCACCGTTCTGGTTGCGGGAGATTCGCAATCCAAAGCCTGCGTGGTTGCTAAGATTATAGTGGATGGCTGCTTCAATCCAATCTAAATTCGCTTCTCCTTTAAAAATAAAATACAGCGTTATATTATTGAGCGAAGTGTCGGGATAATGCTGCTCCATCATCCAAACTCTCTTCTGTGCGTGCGTTAATGGAAATGCAGATTTGCACCCGCTTAACGGTCTCATACAAGTAAGTCCCCCTCATTAATTATGCTGACTCTGAATGAACTGCATGCTTCTGAAGGCAACCGCAAACCAATCTGAGAAAGTGAGGTCGAATTAGGCAGTATGATGATTGGCCTGGATTATAGGTTCTTGTTGTAAAAACACATCTTGCTGCGATTAGCGGAAATTGAGAGCCTTCATAAGAGCCTCTATAACAAATTGCGAATGACTATGAATAAAAAAATGATCTCCATCAAAACCAACATACTTGCAAGCGTTATCAGAAACTTGGTCCCACTCTTCTATATCTCCTGCCAGGGTGTCATCCTTGCAACCGAAGAATATGTAGACGTCACACCCGAGTTTACTGTTTCTCTCTTTGAACATAAAAGTCTCTGACAACCGGAAATCCGACCTGATAATAGGCAAAAAAAGATCCATCAATTCCGTATTATCAAAAAACTGCGGCGGCGTTCCGCCTAATTCCATTAAGTGCCGCTTAAACTCTTCATCCGGGAGCGTGTGAACGATGGTTTCATCCTTGTCTGGTACATGCGGGGCAGATCTTCCTGAGAAAAAAACGGCATCAGGCTCCTTATACCCCCTACTTTTCAGTTGATGAATCGTTTCATAGGCAAGAATTGCCCCCAAGCTATGCCCGAAAATCCCATAGGGATCTCCACTTAATTGCGGCAGAATAAGCGACGTAATATCTTCAACTGCTTCTTCAAAGGATCGATAAAACGGCTCGTGCACTCTCCTGCCTCTGCCAGCCAACTCCACAGGAATAATCTCAGCGATTCCGTTTAAGTAGCTTGACCATTGACTGTAGAAGAAGGCCGAACCACCTGCATAAGGTATACAGAATAATTTCATAGTCCATCTCTTTCATGTTTTATTAATAATTGAAAAGAAAACCCCAATTAACTGAGGATATCCAGACTAGAAACCTCCAGCCCGCATCAGCGGGGTTGGAGGTTTCTTGATATGTGGCAACTTGTGCTGAAATTCTGCTATCCGCTGCCTGCCTGGAAAGATACACAACTAATTTTGAGGTTCTTCGGAACAACTCTACTGCATTTGTTCCGGGCTGTCCGCTTGCGGATTTTCAGCTTGTCCGTGAAAAGAAATCAGCGATTGCTTCAAGCTCTCTGCCAGTTCCTCCAGCTGCTTGGACAGCGCCACCAGTTCGCCGCTTACTGTCAATTGCCGCGAAGACATTGCCGCCACTTCCTCTGTAGATGCACTGGTCTGCTGCACCACAGAACGGACACTACCCATCGACTCGCCAAGACGTGCCTGGAAAATGGTCAACTCAGAAACCGCAGCCGACGATTGACCCAGATATTCAATGAAGTCTTCCATTTCCTTGCGTACAGCCGCGAAAATCTGGGACGATTCCCGCACCGAGCCGATCTGCTCGCTGAACAGCGGCACAGCTTCGCCCACCACCTTGACGGTGTCCTCGATACTCCGCCCGATCTCCTCCGTAATTTGCGAGACTGAGGCAATCGATTGGCTGGACTGGCCGGCCAGGGCGCGGATTTCGTCGGCGATAACAATAAAGCCTCTGCCGGCCGCTCCGGCACGGACTGCTTCAATGGAAGCATTAAGCGCCAGAATATTGGTCTGCTTGTTCATGGCAATCATTGGCGCCAGAATATTGCGGATCAAATGAGTGCTTTCCTGCAGCTTGGCCGAATTCTCTTCAATCAGCCGCATCATCTCCACCGTCGACTCACTTTGTGCAACCAGTGTCTTCATTAGCGCCGCTCCCTGCTCGCTGACCGCGATCACTTTCTCGGCTGCCGCATCCATTACCCGGTTAATCTGGTCCACCTCATGCATCTTGCCGCCCATCAGCTCCACATCATGGTTGCTGCTCTCGGCTTCCGCCGCCAGACTGGCAGCACCTTGGGCAATTTCATCCGTGGCTACCGCCAGCTCACGGGCGTGGTCCGAGATCGTTGCCGAAGCATGAACCAGCTGTTCGGATGTCGCCAGAACCTCTGTCGCCGAAGCGCCGCTCTGGCCGGCCAGCATGGAAATCTGCTCCATCATCCGGTTGAAGCTATGCCCAAGCCGGCCGATTTCATCGCGGCCCTTGAAGTTGGTACGAACATTAAGGTTGCCTCGCTCCCCTTCCTCCATCAGCCGGGCCAGCTTACCGAGCGGCCGGCCAATCAGACGGACCAGCACATAGCCGATCAAGAGAGCAATCAGTGCCGCCGCGAATACTACGAGCAGTGTAATGTACAACAGGCGGTCGGCCGACTTGGTGAAATCACTGACCGGCGCATAGCCAAGCAGTGTCCAACCACCTGTGGTCAGCGGCTGGTACACCGCCAGTTGCTCCGTTCCGGCTTCATCGTCTGCCATAAAGGAACGATCCAATTCTTGGGCCGCCTGCGGCTCGACCTCTGCCCTCGACGGCTTGATGAATGAGGTCTGCTCCAGTTGAGCATCATCCTTCGCATACACAACCTTTCGGTCAGCATCAAGGATGCGCAGTTCACCGTCTTCTCCAATGCGCAGATTCGCTAATATGTCGTTGAGAGAGCTTCGCTTGATCTCAATCAGCATATAATATTCCGCTTGCGGATTTTGCATATTGCGCAGAAGCCGTCCCATCGTGAGAGAAGCTTCAGAGTATGTATCGAAGAAGCCCGTCGGCCGGACCGGGAACCACACTGGATTACCCTTGGCCTCGTCAATCTGCTTGAATCTCGCCAGGATCCCCTCATCGGTGCGGATCCCCGTAACGCCCGAGGTTGTATAAGATTCAACTTCGGCGAGGCTGCGGGAAACAAGCCGGATGCCCAATAGACGCTCATCGGAGCCTTTGACTGCATCCAGCTTGCTGCGGATACGCCCTTCGGCGGCAACCTTAGCCACGATCCCGATACCCGGATCATTTACCGCCTCCAGATCTGCCTTGAGCGCCTGATCCACGGCAAATTGCCGCGAGAGCGCTTCATACTCGACAAAGAGGAAATCCAGTTTGTCAGCTGCCTGGACAATCGCTTGCGATGAAGCAGCAGCTACTTCATCGGTAATAATACCTTTGGCGGCGTAATAAGAAGTCAAACCAAGCACGGAGGACAACAACAGAATGGTGCTGAACAGGATTATGAATAATTTGACGCCAACCGATTGCAGATGCAGGCTTCGTTGCCCTTTCATAAGTCTACTCTCCCCATAGAATAAAATAACGCCACATTAGTGGGTTTTATCCTTAAAGCCTAATCAGGTACCCAGCTGTAGTCCTTGAATAACCCCATAAATTAAATAAAAATACATAAGACAAGGTACACCCTTCGCAGTCAAATGAAGGCTGTACCTTGTTTTCGTTAAATCGTGCAAACTGGCAAAGGGCCAGATTACCCCTTGCTCGCCCCGGCAGTCAACCCTTCGACGAGCAATTTTTGCAGGAAGCCAAAGAGAATCATGATCGGAATAGAGATCAGTACAGCGCCTGCCGCAAAAGTCGTGAAATTGGAGTTCTGATTCGAATCCACCATGTCCCACATACCGACGGCAACGGTCCATTTATCCTTGGTCCGCAGAATGAGTCTTGCAAAGATAAAGTCAACCCACGGTCCGACAAATTGCGTAAGCGCCATGTAGGTAATCATCGGTCTCGACAGAGGCAGAATAATTCTCCAGAAGATTCCAAAGTTACTTGTTCCGTCAATGCGGGCAGCTTCGTCCAGCGAACGCGGTATCGTATCGAGGAACCCTTTCGCGATCAGTGTCCCGCCTAGCGGAGCACCGGCTGCATATACGATAATCAGAGCCAAATGTTTATCCAGCAGATCAAACTCTTTCAGCAGCAAATAGATGGCAATCATACTCATGAAGCCTGGAAACATTCCAAGCACCAGCAGTCCGGACATGGTGGTCTTGCGCGTCTTGAATCTGAACCGGGAAACTGCATAGCTTGTAAGCAATGTCAAGAAAACGCCCAGGATCATTGAGAACAAGGCAATCTTAAACGTATTAAGCCACCAGGTAGGGAACAGCAGGGTGTTATCATAGAATAGCGCCCGGTAATGTTCAAGCGTAAACGTTTCAGGAATCAGCGTTTTACTGTAAAGGGATTTGCCCGGCCGCAGCGACGATAACAGAATCCAAATGGCAGGATAGAGTGCTGCAACAGACAGAATCAGCAACGCTAAATAACTTAATCCGAGACGTATTTTTCTTTTAATATTTACTCCGCTCATTGGATCATGTCCTCCTCCTGGAATGATTTCGACCGCCGGTAATTGTAAAGCGAGAAGCTGGCTACGATCAAGAAGATAATGATTCCGACCGCAGATGCCATGTTATATTTGTTCTGGTCAAGCGTGAGCTTGTAAAGCCACGTCACGAGCAAGTCGGTGGAACCGGCGTACTGATAATCCCCGTTTGGGGGATTACCGGCTGTTAACAGGAAGATCGCATTAAAGTTATTGATGTTACCTGCAAACTGGGCAATCAGTGTAGGCGCCGTCGAGAACAGCACCATAGGCAATGTTATGATGCGGAATTTCTGGTAGTTGGTCGCCCCATCCACTTCGGCCGCTTCATACATATCGCGCGGAATCGTTGTCAGAACCCCCATAATCAGCAGCATGGATACCGGAATACCGACCCACAAGTTAACCACGATAACCGTTACTTTGGCCCAGAATGGATCCGTTAGCCAAGGAAGGCCACCGAGCCCGAAAAATTTTAGATATTGGTTAATCGGACCAAACTGGCCGTTGAACAGGTTACGCATGAGCAGAAGGGAGATCATCTGCGGAATAGCGTATGGAACAATCAGAATGGCTCTCCAGAAGCCCTTGAAACGGATGCCTTGCTGGCTGACCAGCATCGCGACCAGCATGCCGCCGAAATAGGTAGTAACCGTGGACAAGATCGCCCATGTAATAGTCCAAGTAAGTACCCCGTAAAAGGTCTGGCTCCATGATTTAAGTACCACCAGATTACGGAATGTTTCAAAGCCAACCCAATCTACCAGCTTGGCCGGAGGCATATGGTTAGGCGCAGCATAGTTCGTAAACGCCAGCATGATCATGAAGATGATCGGCATTACTGTAAAGAACAGAATACCTACAGACGGCAGGATAAGAAATGTCTGCGCAAACTTGTAGTCGAGGATATAACGGATGCTCTGTTTAAATGTAGCCGGAGTACGGCCTGCGTCCCGTACAGCTCCAGTCTTTCGGGCATCTTTAATGTTCATATACCACGCAAGCAGAAACAGAACAAAGAATATAATTGTAATCAAACTCTGAATTAGAATAAATATAGAATGATCACCTTTGACCAACTTGGCAATCCCTTTGACCTTCTCAAAATGTTGGGAGGTTGTCCCTAAGGTAACGATACCCCAGAACGCCCGTCCCAGCTTCTCAATAAAGTAAGTTAAGCTTAATGCCTCTACAATCAAAAAAATAAAACCTTTGATAAATTGGCGGTTATATATTTGTCCCAATCCCATAAATAATGTAGACAGTATCGTTGCTGTTCTAGTATGGTGTCGCTGCATTTCCCTTCCGTTCTCCTCTCCTGGGAAATCAGAGAATCGCCCGCCGCTACCAGGCGGCGGGTGATTTGATTTCATAAATATACTGTTGGAATAGACCTGCGGATGTTTACTTCGAAGCGCCGTTGTTCAGATCTTTGATCTGTTGGGCTGCTTTGTCCATTGCAGTCTTAGGGTCTACACCTTTGTCCCAGATTTCCGGCAGGGCTGCATTTACAGGACTCCACACATTGCCCATTTCAGGAATGGAAGGCATTGGCTGGGAGTTGTTAGCCTGTTCAGCAAAAACGGATACATAAGGGTCATCCTTGATTTGCGGATCTTCCAGAGCCTCCAAGTTGGTTGGAATCGATCCGACCAGTTTGTTCAGCTTAAGCTGGGCATCCTTGCTGGAAGCGAACTCAGCATAGAGCTTAGCGGCATTTGGATATTGCGTATACGCGTTAACCGCGAAGATCTTGAAGCCGGCCAAGGAGATGGCAGTCTTTCCACCGACAGTCGGCAGCGGTGTCAGTCCCAGATTATCGCCCAGAGCCTTTTTGTATCCGGCCAGTTCCCAAGGTCCGTTGATATCCATTGCGACATCGCCGGAGTTGAAGAGACTGCGCTTAATATCCGGGTTAATATCGCCACTGTTGATTGGCAGAATTTCTTTCAGTTTCTTAAATTCACTCAAGCCTTGGATTGCGCCGTCGGTATTGATCCCGATATCGTCTTTGTTCGTGCCGTTATCCCCGAAGAGATAACCGCCGTTGGAAGCGATGAACGGATAGTCGAAATACATGTTGCCGACTTCCCACATGATTCCATACCGGTTTTTGGATTTGTCGGTGAAGGTTTTGCCGAAGGCGAGTACATCATCAAAGGTCTTAGGCGCTTCAGTAACAAGAGACTTATTGTAGTACAAAGCATAAGTTTCAGCTGCACGCGGGTAGCCGTACAGGAGACCGTCATAGCTGGCACCGGTAATCGAGGATTCTGTATTGTTCTTTACTGTTTCTTTCTCGAACACATCGTTTGGAAGCAAAAGCTGTGCGCTTGCTGCTCTGCCCAGGTTGTCATGCGGAATCAGAACAACGTCGGCAGCCAAACCGGAAGGACCGTCTTGGGACAGCTTGGTAACTTGCTGCACCGGTGACAACTCTTCAATTTTTACCGGAACCTTGTATTTTTCAGTGAACTCCTTCGCAATTGCGTCTGTAAAGGCTCTTTCTTCCTTACTTTCCCATACGGTCAGGGTTGCGCCATCTTCTGGGGTGATTTGTGCGGTTTCGGCGCCAGTGTTGTCTGTGCCTGCGTTTCCGGCCGGAGCCGTGCTTTCTGATGGTGCGTTCGTTGCGGCTGAGTTGCTGCCCCCGTTATTTCCGTTGTTGCTAGATCCACAGGCAGTAACAGAAAGTGCCATTGACGCTGCGGCGGTGAGAACCATAAGCTTTTTCAACTTCATTGCTTTAACCCCTCCTAATTTGTGTACGCTTGCCAACAATGATCCTGCAGAACTTGCGCAAACGATTTCAGAAGATCCAAAAAAAATGTCTGTTTTATTCTTCCAACCTTCTGTATCCGCTTTAGTCAAGTTCTAGAAAGCGCTTCATTACTTAATTTATAATACAACAGGAATCTTAATTGTTAAAACGTTTGCACATGGTATATTCGTCCATTTTCGGCTAATTATCCATGGTCACAATACAATATATCCCTTATTCGCAAGATTACTCTTATTTCCTTTTGTTTTCTTCAGTCTCTACTTAATTATTTGTTTTCATTAACAATTTATAGCCGCACTTATCTTCTGTAATGAATCTTTTGAAAATTAGATCACCGTAAAAGTGCCTGATCGCAAGTGAATAATTGTGCAATGGTTTGAACAATAGTATTGAACGGCTATTTATTCCGTGCTATAATCCAAACCATTATGAGCAGCTTGATCTGCTGGAAGCAGCAGAAGCATCCGCCCTTTGTTCTTTTATAACTAAAAGGCAATGTTACTTGACACAGGTACAACCTCGGAACTATCTCTTCGGCGGCGGTTGTGCCTCTTTGCTATGGGCGAATGTAAGGGCGATATTGTGCAATCGTGGCACAATGTTTGCGCACCGCGGGCACATGTCCGTATATCACCCCTTAAGTTCCTTATATATCCACTTCATGCAAATTGCGCATAATGCACCGTCTTAGTTCTGCATTGGGATTCCACAAGACAAACCAACTTTTTAGGAGGAATTATCATGTTATTAGAAGCTGTATACCACCGTCCGCGCTTGAATTGGTCTTATGCCTATGACCGCCAAACCATTCATCTTCGTCTACGTGCCAAAAAAGGAGATTTGACAGAGGTATTCGCCTGGGCCGGCGATAAATATGCCTGGGATACTACCAAAGAATTGATTCCGATGAAGCTTTTCACTTCGGATGCGATGTTTGATTATTGGGAATGTGAGTCGGTTCCCCTGTACCGCAGGCTGAAATACGGTTTCCTGCTGCAACAAGGTCATGAGCGGATCTGGATGACGGAAAGCGACTTTCAGACAGAACGTCCGGCGAATCCGAACCGGCTGTTTGAATTTCCGTACATAAACCCTGTAGATGTGTTCGCACCACCGGCATGGGTGAAGGACGCTGTCTTCTATCAGATCTTTCCGGAGCGCTTTGCAAACGGTGATCCCAGTCTGAATCCCGAGAATGTGCAGCCATGGGGCGGTACGCCTACACCGGAAAATTTCTTCGGCGGAGATCTTCAAGGAGTCATTGACCATCTGGATCATTTGACCGAGCTTGGCATTACCGGCATCTATTTCACTCCGATCTTCGCGGCGACTACCAACCATAAGTATGATACAGAGGACTATATGAAGGTTGATCCGCATTTCGGTGATGTGAAGACACTCAAAAAACTCGTCGATGCCTGCCATGAACGCGGCATACGTGTGCTCCTGGACGCCGTGTTCAATCATGCGGGCAGAACCTTTGCCCCTTTCGTTGATGTACTGGAGAACGGGGAAAACTCCCGTTACAAAGACTGGTTCCATATCCGCGAGTTTCCACTGCAGGTGGTGGACAACATCCCGAATTATGATTCCTTTGCCTTCGAACCCCTGATGCCAAAGCTGAATACAGAGAATCCCGAAGTAAAGGAATATCTGCTGAATGTGGCTGAATACTGGATTCGTGAGGTCGGCCTTGACGGCTGGCGTCTGGACGTTGCCAATGAGGTGGATCATGAATTCTGGCGCGACTTCCGCAAAGTGGTAAAACGCGCGAATCCCGAAGCTTATATTTTGGGTGAAATCTGGCATGAATCCGCCCCTTGGCTGGAAGGCGATAAATTCGACGCAGTAATGAACTATCCGTTCACCGATGCCGTAATTGACTTCTTCATCTCCGGTGCGCTTGATGCCGAAGGTTTTGCCAATGCCATCGGCAAGCAGCTGTCGCGTTATCCGCTGCAGGCCAGCGAAGTGGCCTTCAATCTGCTGGACAGCCACGATACGCCGCGCCTCTTGACTGTGGCCGGAGGAGACAAGAAGAAGCTGAAACTGGCCACATTGTTCCAGTTCACGTTTATGGGCACGCCGTGCATCTACTACGGCGCTGAAATTGGCATGGATGGCGAAGGCGATCCGGGCTGCCGTAAATGCATGGAGTGGGATCCCGAGAAGCAGGACCGCGAGCTGTTCAGCTTTTTCCGCAAGCTGATCGAGATCCGCGGCAGCCATCCTGCACTCCGCACCGGCGCCCTCACCTTCCTGGAGGCGGCCCCGCAGGGCAGCAAGCTGGCTTATGAACGCAGTCTTGGCGATGATATTATCATCGTACTGATGAACACAGAAGGGACAGGCCAGACCTTCCACATTAGCGTAGAAGAACGTCAATGGGAGAACCTGTTCACCGGCGAATCCTTGCGCGCTGAGCGAGGCAAGCTCTCCGTTAAGCTGCCAGCATACGGCTATACCGTCATTAAGGCGATAGTATAACAATCCATCACTTCAATCCAGACGAGATATCATTCACAAATAAAAAACGGCACTCTTCGCGATGAAGAGTGCCGTTTTCGTTATATGGCTATTTATTCGTCAAGCAGATTGTAAATCACTTGTGCGCTTTCAGCGCGGGTCATTAGCTCTTTGGGAGCAAACTTATGACCGGCTTTTCCTTGCACCAACCCCAGCTCTGCAGCGGTATTTACATAAGAGCCCGCCCAGGCACTGATGCCGGCAGCATCTGCAAACCGGGTTGACCCGGAGGCCACCTCAACCTTCTGACCTTGTTTGACTTCCAGCGCACGAATAACCATAACGGCCATTTCCTCGCGGCTGATGGCAGCATTTGGCGCAAAGCTCTCTTGGCTTCGTCCCGTCACAATTCCCTGACTGACCGCTGTTGCCACGTACGAAGAGTACCAGGCAGCAGGCTTCACATCAGCGAATGCAGCCTGACCTTCCGCAGTCACACCAAGCGCACGAACCAGCAGTGCGGTAAATTCCGCGCGGCTGACATTGCTCTTTGGTTTGAATTCGGAAGAGGTAACACCCGTAATGATTTGTTTGGCGCTAAGCGATTTAATTGCCGCTGCCGCCCAATTGGCTGCCGGAACATCCTTAAAGGTCTTGTCGAGCTCAAGTGCCGCATATTTGCTGAAATGCGTAACTTGTGCCGTAATGACATTCCCGTTCAAGGCTCCACCCGCGTATGCCACACTTCCGCTATCGCCCAGAACATAGATACCGAGCAGCTCTTTATCCGGATTGCCGGTAATCTTGAAAGCAAGCGTAACCGGCGCTTTAAAGGTCGTAACCGGAATACGGGTGCCGTCTTTTTTGACAATATGCAGTGTAAACTCATATACATCCGATGCAGCGGTCACTCTGGTATCCTGCAGCTTCAGCCCGGCCAGGAAGGTGTCTGCCGCCATGCCTTGAAGCGGACTGGTTGCGAACAGAATGTGCGCCCCCTCCCCCTCAGTCCCGGTCAAGCTTCCTTGAATCCCGCTCAGCACTGCACTCGGCAGAGTTACAGAAAGCCCGCCCATATGGAGTACCAAGCCATTTGTTCCGAGGACTTCCGCTGCCTGAATCGGTAAGAGCACCGATTGCTTACCGGCAGCAACCTGCACCTCTACCTTGCCGTCCTTGCCATTTTTCAAGCTGTCTACCCCAATAATTTGCGGATCTGCAGTTGTGGTTGTTGGCGTTGGTGCTGGTGCCGGTGCCGGAGTGGGTACGGGTCCCGGCGTTCCATCAGATACCACCGCTAGAATAACGGTTCCTCCCTCATCTCTGCCCGGGATCTCAAGCGTTACTTTCCGGTCGGACGATACGGCATATGTTCTGCCGCTGTACTCATCTATTACAGAAGCAAATGCTGTGTACGGCACTGGAATACTTGCAGTTACAGCCTTCGTGCTGGTGTTGATGAGCGTCACAACATTTTGGGAACCGTACTGCTTGTCAAAAGCCAAATATCCCAGTTCATCCGAACCTGCCAGCTTCGTACGTGTACCCTTGGCATATACCGCAGAGTATTTGGCACGGATATTCAGCAGCTTCTGATAGTGGTCGTGAAGACCCTGCTCAGCAGTAAGCTGATCCCACGGCATATCCGAACGATTTTCGCTGAATTCTCCCTTCGACATGTCTCCGGCATTTCTGCCTGAACGTCCGAGTTCTTCACCATAGTAAATAACTGGCTGTCCTTTAGCTGTAATCTGCAGAGCGGCAGCGATTTTCAGCTTGCCTTTGTCCCCGTCCACATAGTCGGACAGGAAGCCGTTCTCGTCATGGCTGCTCAAGAACTGAGCCATCATCCGGGTATTGTCAATCTTCGATTCACGGTCCTGAAGGTAAGCATCCACATCACTGATTTTGCCGTTCGTGAAATCTCTCGCCGCATTCTTAAAGCCGAAATCCAGCAAGCCGTCCATTTGCCCGGTTTGCAGCATGCCACCGTCGCTATCAATGGTGCCGCCGTAATATTCACCGACCAGCTTGAAGCCGGGGTCAATTGCTGTCAGCGCATTTTTGAATGCTTTCCATGTCGTATCTTCCACATGCTTAATGGTATCCACACGGAAATAGTCAATCGTATCGCCGCGAGCTGTCCGTGCCTTATCCAGCCAGCCCGTTTGCCACTCAATAATTTTTGCGCGAACTGCAGGATCTTCCGTTTTGAAGTCCGGCAAGCCGGCAAGCTCGCCCTTGATCGGGTCAGTATCGGCCGATACATTGTCCGTACGGAGCATGCCGTCAAAGCGCGCTTTATCCTCTGCGGTAACGGCCGGATAGTTATCCTCTGCTTCCAAACCGTAGCCTGCATGATTCAGCACAACGTCAACCATGATTTTGATACCCTTGTCATGTGCCTTCTCAATCAGTTCGCGGAAGGTCGCCATATCGCCAAGATGTTCATCCAGCTGGGTGAAATCCTTGGCCCAATAACCATGGTAAGCCTGCTGCGTACCGCCGAAATCAACCCCCTTATTGAAATCAATGTTGTCGACAATCGGCGAGATCCAGAGCGTGTTGATCCCTAGCTCCTGAAGGTAGTCCAGACTGTTGATCATCCCGCGGAAGTCTCCGCCGTGGTAGGCTTCAAGATGTGTTTTATCGACGTTCTCATTGTTGGTGAGGTCACCATCCTTGAAGCGGTCGGTCAGGGCAAAATAGATCCGTGCCTCATCCCAATCGAAATCCAGCTTGGCTCCCGTATAGGTTCTGGCTTTCACTTCAATGGAGGCGCTGCCTTTATGCGTATTTCCGTATTGGTCAATAAGCGTGACCGGAATGGTTTTGATGCCCGCAGCTACGGTATCCTTCACCGCAATGGTCTGTTTCATGAGCCCGGTATCGAGCTTCACTTCGCTTGGACCCCCAATGACAGTCAGATCCATGAATCCATGCTTATAGGTTACAGCTTCTTCGGAGGCTGCACTGACCGTCACAATTGCATTTTCACTCGATGTAACAGCTTCCGGTTGTACTTTTGCACTGACTGTAACGACTGGACGATGATATACGGCAACCGATTCACCGTTCACCGTATTTTTCGGATCGGTGAGTTCTTCAGTAACTCCATCCTTAGTGATCAGGAAGGTATACTTATACGTTCCTTCCTCCACGCCAGTCAGTTCATAACTGAACCACTCACTCGACGGATCATACACCATCGGGTATTCTTTGCCGTTTACTTTCACTTTGGCCTCGCTGATAGATTCCAGGTTGCCGCCGCGGAAAAGCTCGTCATCACGGTACTTGAAGGTAATCGTCCCGTCTTTCATGACTGGACCGCTAATAACCGGTTTGATGTCAAGCTCCTTCACCATACTGGTCACAATGACCTTGGTGAAATTTTCACCCGGGGTAAGCGGAATAACACGATCATCCGGGTAGTCTTGTTTGCCTGTATTCCAGTCCGTTCCTTTACGCAGTACGAAGCCCACGCTTGTGGCATTTGGCGCCACCTCAATCAGAACACTGGCTTTACCATCCTTAAACGTTGTGAAATCAATTTGATCATTTTTAACTCCAGTGTTCCATATCCAGAGATTCCAATCCGTATATTCCTTGTCGTCACGGACATAGGTCAATTGGACATAACGTTTGCTATCCACCGGCTCTTTCGTTACCTTCACGGTTACCTTCGTTGTTTTTCCGCCATAGGTAATGGTAAGGTTGGCTGTTCCAGCCTTGAGCCCCCTTACGAGACCTTTGCTTGTAACGGCAGCCACTTCCGGTTTATCGGAAATATAAGTGGCAGTATTCGTAACCGAACGTTTGCTGCCGTCATCATATTTGGCATATACAGCCGATTGATGTGTGCTGCCAATTTGCAGGGAGTAGCTGCTGCTGTCCGTTTCCAGAGAACTCAGCACAGCTGCTGCGGCATCCATCTTGATAATTACAGCAGTCAACGGCTGCAGTTCAATGGACGTAGCCGTTAATGCAAAACCGGACTGGGCTGCAGCAGGGATAACTTCAGTACCCGCTTCGTCATCGTCGGCCAGTACGCTGCCGCCTGTTAAATCCTCGGAAAGTGTTAGCGTTCGGGATACATTGTCGCCATTCATGAACACATAATAGATGCCGGTACCATCAGTGGCCTTGTTCTTGTACCCGATCACAAGACCGGTCTCCTGCATTTCCGGCGCCGGAATCAGGCTGACATTAGAATCCACCAGACTCATGTCGCCCAGACGGAATGCATCTGTAGACTTTCTCAGCTTAATGAGGCCTGAGGTATAATCTTTGGTCATGTTCTGCACCGGGAAGTTCACTTCATCGGTTACCTTGGACCAATCGAACATGTTGACCGCATCCGATGAATCATAGGAATCATGAATGAAATACCCGAATGAATTATTGTTTGCGTCCTTTAGCTCTGTAGCTTTTTGCTCAGGAATAGTATCTGCCTTCCACTGCTTGGTGCGTCCATACTCCTGGCCTGCCTGCAGGAAGGAGGTACCCTGGGAAGTGAATACCAGCATGTTGCCGAGCCTGATCCGCTTCTGTATTTCCAGCTCGTTCCCGGGAATTGCCGGATCCTTCTTGATGGACTGCGCAATTACATCATGCAGTGTCAGATTGTCATGGGCTTCAATGTACGGCACGATATCCCCCGGATCATCCGCCGGGATATTGGACGGCTGGCCTTTAATATTGTCCAGTATCGCCTCAATGGAACGTGCCCCGCCCGTAATAAACCTCGGTTCACCTTCCGAACCATAACCTGATTTCAATTCATTGCGGAATTCATCGGAGAATACGCCGACACTATCCGTCTTATTCATCCAATCCTGATCCGCGCCTTTACCTGCAAGAGAAGGATCGGAAGCGGCTCCGCCGAACGTTTTCCAGCCCTCGCCGATGAACAGCGCCTGCGGGTTAATGGCTGCTGCGGCATCATAGGCAGCCTGCACAGCATCTGCCGTGGCATCGCCCATCATGTCCCAGCGCATGCCGTCGATTTTGTATTCACTGAACCAGTACTTGACGGAATCCACCATCAGCTTCTCCGCCATTTTATGGTTTGTCGCCAGGTTGTTGCCGAAACCGCCGATAAAGTTGCCGTTTGCATCCTGGAACGCATAATAATTAGGCACGATATCGTTCAAGAATTCCTTCTTCGCCATATGGGTATATACAACATCCAGAACGACGCCCATCCCGGCCTCATGCACTGCGTCGATAAGCCCTTTAAGCTCCTTGATCCTCAGTTCTGGATCGGCAGGATTCTGTGAATATGCGCCATCCGGGGAGAAGTAGCTATGCGGATCATATCCCCAGTTGTACTGATTATTTTGCGCTGAATATTCACTTTCTCTTTGCCCCATCTTCGTCTCGTCGCCGTTATACCATGCCATTACAGGCATCAGCTGAATATGGGTTACGCCTAAAGATTTAATATAATCCAGCTTCTTCTCAAAAGCGGCATAGGAGCCCCAGCGTTCGCCGCCCAGACTGCTTTCGATTGAAATATCCGACGTGAAATCACGGACATGGACTTCATAAATGACGGCATCCTCGCGTTGTTCATAACCGGCGATATCTGCCTTATGGAAGTTAGCCGGATTGGTCCGGCTTAGGTCAACGATGGCTGCTTTACCCACTGTATCTCCGCCAGCGCCCGCAGCACCTGTGGTATCCACAGTGAACACGGCCATGGACTTGGCGTACGGATCAAGCACCTGCTTCATAACCCCGTCATTGGTAACTTCATATTGATAATAGTATCCGCTTACATCTGACTCCCCGGGAGCGCCAGTTAAATCAGACGCCTTCAGCTTCGCAGACCAAACGCCTTGTTCGCCCTTAATCAGACTGATATGGCCGACAAGTTTGGCAGCATCACTCTTATCGTACACATTTGCTACAACAGAACTGGCCAAAGGAGCCCATAACTTGAGCGTGGCCGACTTCTCAGCCGCACTATACTCAGCCCCAAGGTCGTCCCCAGTATAATTGTATATTTCATCGATCATTCTCCAGCCGCCGGAAGCGGACACCGTTTTGCCGGAAAAAGATACACTCAACGGTGTTTTACCCAGATCAAAAGCTGCTGTATCCACCTCAATGGAAGTCGGGCTCTTAATGGTTACTGCATTTACCGGGATAGCTGTACCTTCTTTGTCCTTGACGGTAATTCCAGCTTTTAATGCAGCAGCATCTAAACCGTCGGTTAAGGTGAAGCCCAGAAGGATTTTACTGGTCGATAGTACTTCAGCCGACACGAGTCCTACCGGTTGTTCCCCGAACGGAGAAACATAGACATTGTTATCCCCTTCTTTTACCCACAGCTGATTGTAACGGTCCAGCAGGCTGAAAGCTTTATCGCCGCCGTCCTTGTCCTCATTTGTCGGGTTAACGATGAGGAAGCCAATTTTCTTGGCATTTTCTTTCAGTGGAATATCGATATACGCACCGAAGCGGTCCACATTCTCAGGGAGAAACGTAGCAGCATCCGACGGCCAGTTAACCGGTGCTGTTGCGACATCATCCCACAGCCATAAACCATACTGGCTTTGCTGATTATCGCTTCTCATGTAATGAATCCGGACGGTATTTGCAGGAATTACTGCCGGCTCATACGGCGTCACCTGATCCGAACCTTCCTTGATCCAGATTTCATTCGCTTGCGGAGTATTGATTGTGAACAGCTTGTCGCCGCCGTCTTTGGCCTGATTGTTGCGGTTGACAACTAAGAAGGAGACTTTTTGGGCTCCTGCCTTAAGCGGCACGTCGGTATACGCCCCATAAGAATCAGTTTGACCTTCAGGGAATGGCGTGGCACCCGCAGGCCACCCGGAGGAAGGTGCAGCTACATCATCCCAGAGCCATAAACCCTGCTCCGCATAATCACCGGCTGTACGTTGGTAGTGAACCCGCAGATGCCCATCCGGTACAGGGGCATTGTTACCCGGAACAACCGGAGCCGTAAATTTGGCACTGACGACATGATCCGCCGCGTTGTATTTGAAGGTGACCGGCAGATCCGCCGGCAGATTCAAGGCCTGTTCATGCTCAGGATAAAACTTATCCTCCTGCGGGGTTGCTCCCGGCACAAAGACGCTGTACGAATAGTCGCCTTTAGGAAGATCAGCCGTCCGCTCATACACATTGTCAAAGTTCGGATCGGACAATGTCGTCTTCGCGTCGGCTGGCGAGGAATCGCCCGCATCGCCAAGCTCACTTTGCAGAGTACCCACCAGCCGCGGCAGTCTGTTGTCTGCGATTGGCGAGTAATACGTCGAGTCGGCAATTTTTTTGGTAATCTCGTTGAAATAGAAGGTAACCGTTGTTTCAGCAGCCAACGTAATCACGATGTTGCCGCCGTCATCAGTTCCTTCAGTATGGGTATAACTGCTGTATCCATAGCTTTCGTCCCAGGTGCCGTTAAGGGCTACCTTGTACTTATAGGTCCCTGCCGGCAGCGTGCCTGTAAAGACATAAGTACCATTGTTTGTATAGGTCATCTGAGTGACTGTTGCATCTGGTGACCAGTCATCCGCTTGCCCTGAACCAGCAGACAATTCTGACTGGAGGTCGCCTACAAGCACGACTTTGGATGTGGCAGCATCCACTTTTGCCGTGTACCCTGTAAAGTAAGAGCACACAAGAATAAGGATCATACTAATGGCAAAAGCCTTTTTACCCCATAAAGCCAATCTCATTCCTTCAATCCCCCCATATTTGCATTTGATTCCTGAACAGAGAAAACACTGATTTCTTATTCCTTGATCCAACATTTCATGCTTCTAAAGCCTGATGGAATGACACCCCCTTATAGATTTTAATTCGAAGTCATTGCGCAAACGTTTGCAAAAATATCAAACCTACTCATTCCCTGAAAACTTTATTTTGTGCATTAGATATGTTGCACAAAATAAGCGCTTGTAAGCGCTTTTATTCCTTGTTTAACATACTAATCTTAGTCTCAACTTGTTGTCAACCCAAAAAATAAATTGCTAAACCACCCGTCAGCCGGGACTGAGAGTTCATACTAATGGGTCTGCAGTAATGCTATTTTTTGCACAGATTTGCATCATCAATAAAATAAACATATGTAACGTAAGAGTTATAAAGAAAAATCGTTTGCGCATTTTATGGCTTTACATTTCAGCTTACCCGGCAGCACTTTTACATCAAAATACAAATATTTCTTATATTTCCCCATTTCATTTGTGGAAATGTGCAAATTTTAAGCGAAGGTTCTAGTCCTTATTCCCAAATCGGCTCTAAAGGACCTCTAGAAAGACTTTGTCTATTTACAATTTACAGCACTTCGATTAATATTACTTTGTAAAGCAAACGGTTCCATGAGGAGGTTTCTATGACAGTTACCATCAAGGACGTGGCTAAGAAAGCGGGAGTTTCTCCCTCCACTGTATCCCGGGTGTTGTCAGGTCATCCCAGAATCAGCCTAGAAACTTCCCGCAAGGTCAAAGTGATTATGGAGGAAATGGGCTACACTCCGAATATGATGGCTAAAAGCCTCGTTTCGAAGACCACTAACAGCATTTGCATCATCTTACCGAAACCAGCTGAAGAACTGTTCTCCAATCTGTTTTTTATGGAATTAATCCGCGGGATTGTGACTCAATCGAGCCGATCGGGTTATGATGTGCTGATTAGCTCCGGAGCAAACGAAAAGGAAGAGCTTGAAGCTGTTTCCCGCCTGCTGAAGGGCCGCCGTGTAGATGGCGTTATTCTGTTGTATTCACGCAAAGATGATGCGGTTATTGATTTTCTGGAATCAGGCGGCTACCCCTTCGTGCTTGTTGGGCGAAGCGACCGCTATGAGGATATTTTATCCGTGGATAATGATAATGTCATGGCCGCTTACGACGCTACAAACCACCTAATCTCCATGGGCCATGAACGTATTGGTTTTGTCAGCGGACCGCCGAACCTCATCGTTTCACGCGACCGCCTCGAAGGATACCGCAAAGCCATGCTGGGCAGTGGCCTGGAGATGCGTGAAGAGTGGATTGTAGAGGGCGAGTTTCTGCAGGATAGCGGATATAGGGCGATGTCATTCTTCATGAATCTTCCGAACCGTCCAACGGCACTTGTTGCAGTGGATGATATGGTCTCTTTCGGAGTATTGCGAGGACTGAATGAACTGAAATACAAGGTTCCGGAAGATTTGGCGATTGTCAGCTTTAACAACATTCCGCTATCGGAACTGTCCAGCCCGCCGATCAGCAGCATTGACATCGGAATTTATCATCTTGGCTATACGGCCTCCCAAGTGCTGATTCAAAGCATCCAGAAGCCGGGTAATCAGGCCGGATATACGAACCGTTTCGTCATTCCCCACCGCTTGATCGTCAGAGAGTCGTCTATGTATGCTCCAGGGAAGAAATGACCTAGTACAAGAATAAATGAAGCAAAAATGCTTCATTTATTTTTTCGAACTTTGTTCAAACGTTTGCGCTACTTATAAAACACAATATATCCGTCAAAATAGCTTACAAAACTTAAGTTTATGCTTTCGAAGTGAGTTTTGTACGAAGTCGATTTTAGGAAGCTGTGCTTACAAAACTTTTAGGAGGATTAACATGTCAGAAATTAAAGCCTGCCTGTTCGATTTGGACGGTGTAATTGTCGACACTGCCAAATATCATTTTATCGCCTGGAGAGAACTCGCGGAAAACCTTGGATTTGAATTCACTGAACAGGATAACGAACGCCTTAAAGGCGTAAGCCGCTCCGCATCCCTGGACATCCTGCTGGAAATCGGCGGACTTTCACTGGACGAGGCAGAAAAAGCCCGGCTGGCCGAGCAAAAAAACAACCGTTATGTCGAATACATCGCCAAGATGGACAGCTCGGAGATTCTGCCCGGTGCCTTGGGCTTTCTGAAGGAATGCCGGGAAGCCGGCATCAAAGTCGCCCTTGGCTCCGCCAGCAAAAACGCGATGACCATCTTGAATAACACCGGTCTGACACCGTATTTCGATGCGATCATCGACGGCACCCATACCAGCGCGGCCAAACCTGATCCTGAAGTGTTCCTGCTGGGGGCTCAGGCACTCGCCGTATCCCCTGAGCACTGCGTGGTTTTTGAGGACGCCGAGGCCGGAATCCTAGCTGCCACCCGCGCCGGTATGCGCAGCGTAGGCATCGGTTCTCCTGCAACACTGGGGGCAGCGAACATCGTTGTGCCTTCTCTCCAGCAGATCGCGCTAGCGGAATTGCGGGAATCTTTTGCAGCGGTTTGACGAACATTAATACCTATCAGAAACCCTGTGAATTTTCTTTTACCCTACTCTATTTACCAGAACTATATGTGAGAACAAAGTTACGCTGAGCAGCAGTGAAGGCGGACGGACCTTCGAAGAAGACCCTGCGTTCGTCTTTGTCCCCGGATGTTTGCCCAATAATCCCATTTCCGAGCATCCGGGGACAACAGCGATCGTAACATCCATTCGCCTGAGGGGCAGCCAGCACGTAACCTGTATAGTCGAACTCATAGTTCCATTTATAACATCCCCACCTAAAAAGGAGCCGGTAATAATGAAGCAATATTTAAAAATTGATGAATGGTCAATCATTGAAGAATCCTTCGATCCCCAGACCCAAGAAATTTCTGAGAGCGTATTTAGCATCGGAAACGGATATATGGGCGGAAGAGCCAACTTTGAAGAGCAATACAGCGGACACAGCCTGCAAGGCAGCTACATGGCCGGTGTGTATTATCCGGACAAAACCCGGGTCGGCTGGTGGAAAAACGGCTATCCGGAGTATTTTGCCAAAGTGCTGAACAGCACCAACTGGATTGGCATTAACATCGACATCGACGGCACACCGCTGGATTTGGCTACCTGCACCGTTACTGAGTTCCGCCGGGTGCTCAACATGAAGGAAGGCACACTTTCCCGCAGCTTCACCGCCACTCTTGAGGACGGCAAGGAAGTTAAGGTGGAAAGTATCCGTATCGTCAGTATGGCCCGCCATGAGATCGGTGCGATCCGCTACTCGATCATTCCGGTGAATTTTGCCGGAAAGCTTACCGTTACCCCTTACCTTGACGGCGACATCAAGAACAAGGATGCCAACTATGACGAGAAATTCTGGAACGAAGTGGAGAAGAAAGGCGAGCCGGACGGCGGATATCTCACCCTGAAGACGAAAAAACTTGATTTTCACGTCACCTCGGCATTTACCTTTGATATTCTGGTCAATGGCGAAAAGCTTACTGCAGAAGCTGAAGTCACCGAAGAGGAGAAATATGTGGGCAGTACGGTAACTCTCCCCGTGCAAACCGGCGATCAGGTTGTCATCTATAAATATGCTGCCAATGTCACTTCCCGTAATTACGGCCTGGGACAGCTGGTTGATGCTGCGCAGACAGCCTTGCAAAGCGCCCAGGAAGCCGGATTCGTCGCACTTTTGACAGAACAGGCTACTGCGTGGGGTGATAAATGGAAGGAAAGCGACATTATCATTGAAGGTGATGTATCAGCACAGCAGGCGATCCGCTTTAACATTTTCCAGCTTAACCAGACCTACACCGGTGAAGATGACCGTCTGAACATCGGACCAAAAGGTTTTACCGGGGAAAAATACGGCGGCAGCACCTATTGGGATACAGAAGCTTACTGTGTGCCGTTCTACTTAAGTACAGCGGATTCCTCAATCGCCCGCAACCTGCTGATTTACCGTTACAAGCATCTGGAAAAAGCCAAAGAAAATGCGCTTAAGCTTGGTTATAAAAAAGGTGCGCTATATCCAATGGTAACGATGAATGGTGAAGAATGCCACAATGAGTGGGAAATCACATTCGAAGAAATTCATCGTAACGGCGCGATTGCCTATGCGATTTACAACTACGTTAATTACACCGGGGACAAAGCTTATCTCGGCCAATATGGTCTTGAAGTGCTTGTGGAAATCTCCCGCTTCTGGGAAGAACGCGTTCACTACGTGGCACACAAGGACAAATATGTGATGCTCGGCGTAACCGGCCCCAATGAATATGAGAATAACGTCAACAACAACTGGTATACAAACCGGATTGCTGCCTGGACGATGGAATACACGCTGGAAGCATTGGCCTATCTGCAGGAGAACGAGGCTTCCCGGTACGCAGAGCTTGCCGATAAGCTGGAGCTGCTGGACAGCGAAACCACACAATGGAATGAAATCATCGCCAAAATGTACTATCCGGCCAATGAAGAACGCGGCATCTTCCTGCAGCAGGACGGCTTCCTCGATAAAGAGATCATTCAGGTGAAGGATGTTCTGCCAGAGAATCTGCCGCTGAATCAAAAATGGTCCTGGGACCGCATTCTGCGTTCCTGTTTCATTAAACAGGCCGATGTGCTGCAAGGTTTATATTTCCTTGGCGACCGTTACGATCTGGACACCAAGAAACGGAATTTCGACTTCTACGAGCCGATTACCGTGCATGAATCCTCCCTCTCCCCATGTATCCATGCAATTCTTGCCTGTGAGCTGGGGTATAAGGATAAGGCTTATGAAATGTACCTGCGGACTTCGAGACTGGATCTCGACAATTACAACAATGACACGGAAGACGGCTGCCATACTACAAGCATGGCGGGAACCTGGATGTCGATTGTACATGGCTTCGGCGGACTGCGCGTTCAGGAAGACCGCTTGATCCTTAAGCCTTCCAACCCGGGACACTGGACTTCGTATTCCTTCAAGATCATGTTCCGCGGCTCACGGCTTAAAGTCATTGTTACCGATGTACAGGTTACGGTTGTCAATGAAACCGATATTCCGGCGTCCATCACGATTCACGGCAAGGAGTATACTGTGAACGGACTCAGCAGCGTCACTGCTGAAGGCTCCACCGTCACGGCATAATTCCGGTTAATTGGCCCCGAAGGCTTCAATCTCCTTCGGGGTTGTTTTTTATATATGATGAACTCAAAATCAATTAAGCAGTAGTCACGGTTCCGTGGAAGATTTGGAGTTCCGGCCGCTGTTGTTTTCAGATTTCTATATTGAATACCCAATTTTGCGGATGAAATCTGAAAACAAAGGCGGACGCTATCGCTCCTCCACTTCCAAACTTCCCCTCCACCTTACTTGCTAATTAGGTTACAAGTTCATCTTATATAGTTTTATGGTTTCATTATAAAATCACTCAAAGGAGTCGTTTAGAATGAAAAGAGCCTTTTGGAAAGAAGCCGTAGTCTATCAAATCTACCCTCGCAGCTTCCAGGACAGCAACGGAGACGGAATCGGGGATCTGCAAGGAATTATCTCCCGCCTCGATTATTTGCAGAAGCTTGGCGTCGATGTCGTCTGGCTGTCCCCGGTCTATAAATCCCCCAACGACGACAATGGTTATGACATTAGCGATTACGAGGATATTATGGATGAGTTCGGCACTTTGAAGGACTGGGAGGAGCTTCTGGCCGGACTGCATGAACGCGGCATCAAGCTGATGATGGACCTTGTGATCAACCATTCCTCGGATGAACACGCATGGTTTGCCGAATCCCGTTCCTCCCTGGACAATCCTTACCGCGATTATTATATTTGGCGGCCCGGCGGACCGAATGGCGAACGGCCCAACAATTGGAGCTCCATCTTCAGCGGTCCGGCCTGGGAGCTGGATGAAGCTACCGGAGAATATTATCTTCACCTGTTCTCGCGCAAGCAGCCGGATCTCAACTGGGAGAATCCGCAGCTTCGCGAAGCCCTCTACAAAATGATCGCGTTCTGGCTCGACAAAGGCGTCGATGGCTTACGGATGGACGTCATCAATATGATCTCCAAGGTGGAAGGCCTGCCTTCCGCTCACAGAGAGGGGCTGGCTCCGGGAGAACTGGCCGGTGGCGGCGAATATTTTATGAACGGCCCGCGGGTCCATGAATATTTGCAGGAAATGAACCGTGAGGTCCTCTCCAAATATGAGGTGATGACAGTTGGTGAAACTCCGGGGGCCAGTGTTGAGGATGCGATTCTGTATACAGCCGAAGACCGGCAGGAGCTGCAGATGGTGTTCCAATTTGAACATATGGATGTGGACTCCGGTCCCGGCGGCAAATGGGATGTCACCCCTTGGAGCCTCAAAGGCTTGCGCGACATTCTGCATAAATGGCAGGTTGGCTTAGCCGAACGCGGCTGGAACAGCCTGTACCTGAATAACCATGACCAGCCGCGGATGGTCTCCCGGTTCGGTAATGATGGTGAATACCGTGTTCTGTCGGCCAAAATGCTGGCTACACTGCTGCATACGCTGAAAGGCACGCCCTACATCTATCAAGGCGAAGAAATCGGCATGACGAATGTGAAATTCCCTGTGCTGGAAGACTATAAGGATATCGAGATCCTGAATATGTACCGGGAAAAGGTCACGGAAGGCGGCGCGGAGCATGAGACGATTCTACAGGCCATTCACACGAAAGGCCGGGACAATGCCCGTACTCCAATGCAGTGGGATGCCTCCGCAAATGCAGGTTTCACCCAAGGCGCGCCATGGCTGAAGCTTAACCCGAACTACCAGGATATCAATGTAGAGCAGGCACTGGCTGATCCGGATTCCGTGTTTTATTATTACCAGAAGCTGATTAGCTTGCGTAAAGAACATCAGATTATGGCTTACGGCGAATATAAGCTGCTGCTGACGGAGCATGAATACATTTATGCCTATACCCGGACATTAGACGATGAACAGTGGCTTATTCTGCTGAATTTCAGCGCTGACCCGCAGCCGGTTGATCTCCCTGCTGAGCTGGCGGCTGTAACCAGCCTCATTATCGGCAATTATCCGGGAGAGCCGGATGCTGCCAGCCTTGCAACCTTGCGGCCTTATGAAGCCCGGGTCTATCAAATTCGTCTATAGCATACACCCGATTTGTGTTAACCTGTCATTAATGAGCAGAGAATAACAGGCTTGGTTGACTGGCTCATGATAGTATAAATGCAAAAGGGAGATGGCAAACGTGGAATGGCTGATCCGAATGAAAAATGCCTTGGATTATATGGAGAGCAAGATGACCGAACCCCTGCGCATAGAAGAAGTGGCTAAGGTGGCTCATGTCTCCCCTTTTCATTTCCAGCGCATGTTCGGCATGCTGACAGGGGTAACGGTGGCAGACTATATCCGTAAACGCAGATTGACTTTGGCCGCCCAGGAGCTGGCCATTTCCAAAGTCAGGGTGCTGGATGTAGCGCTGAAATATGGATATGACTCCCCGGAAGCCTTCGCCAAAGCGTTCCGCAAAGCGCATGGACTCACCCCCTCTGCCGCGCGTGAACCGGGTGTACAGCTCAAAGCATTCCCCCGCCTCTCCTTCCATCTATCATTGAAGGGAGATCAGGAAATGGAATACAGAATCGTGGAGAAAGACGCATTTACCGTCATCGGCAAATCAATGGAGGTTACGACCAGGGAGGGAGAGAATTTCCGCAGAATCCCTGAGTTTTGGAATGAATGCAATGCGGACGGCACTTCGGATAAGCTGATTGACATCGGCACAGGCAAAGATTGGCTCGGCATCTGTATGAGTATGGACATGGAGAAAGAACGGCTGTCCTACTGGATCGGAGTGGAAGGTACTCCGGAGACGGATTCCCAAGGCTATGAAACCGCGGTGGTTCCAGCTGCAAGCTGGGCCGTATTCACCTCAGTCGGCCCCATGCCGCATGCGATTCAAAATGTGTGGCAGCGGATTTTCCAGGAGTGGTTCCCGGGTACCGGCTATGAGCATGCAGGTGGTCCGGAATTCGAGCTTTATCCACCAGGCGACCCGGATGCAGAGGATTATGTCTGTGAAGTATGGATTCCGGTGATGAAGAAATAAGCAACTGGGCTACCCGATTAGGGTAGTCCTTTTTGTTTAAACCTTGCCGGAAGCAACCGTGTAAAGAGATTGGTATATTTCCCAGCTCCTTCTCTATTAATTTTCATTTTGAGAATTGGCAATAGCTTGGTATAATAAACAGATTATATGGCTTATTCTATTATGTCATATTGTCATCCGAGATTCGGTGAAGGAGAATTTCATGTCTATCGTAAAAATCTTTTCAGACAGTACTTCCGATTTGCCGCAAGGCTGGAAGGAAACGTATGATATTGGCATCGTCCCGCTGTATGTAGTATTTCAAGACGGTACCTACAAGGATGGTGTAGACATTACACCTGAGGAAGTGTATCGTCGTGTCGCCGCAAATGGAGCACTGCCGAAGACCGCTGCACCTTCGCCCGCCGACTTCATGGCCGCCTTTGGGCCGGTCATCAGCAGCGGAGGAGACGTCGTCTATATCAGTCTTTCCTCTTCTTTATCCTCTACATATCAGAATGCCCTGCTGGCTGCAGGGGAATTTCCTGAAGGACGCGTTCAAGTGGTCGACTCCCAGACGTTATGCGGAGGGATTGCGCTCCTAGTGATGAAAGCGGCACGTGCCGCAGCCAAAGGCCACAGCAGCAGGGAAATTGCCGCTATGCTGAAGCAATGCCGTGACCGGGTGGAGGCAGAGTTTGTTGTGGATACACTGGATTACTTATATATGGGGGGACGTTGCTCAGGTATGCAGAATTTTATCGGCAGCCTGTTGAAGATCCGGCCTGTACTGCGCCTGATTGACGGTGCGATTGTACCAGTGAGCAAAGTTCGCGGCAAGAAAGAAAAAGCTGTGGAACAGATGCTCCAGCATGCCCTTGCCAATGCCGGGGAAATGGATAAGGAGCTGCTCATCGTGGCCCACACACTGGGTGAAGAGGATGCCAACTTTTTGGTGGCGGCGCTGCGTGAACAGACCGATGTTGAAGAGATTGCCGTTATTCATGCCGGCTGTGTCATTGGCAGCCACTGCGGACCCGCTACTGTTGGCCTCATGTATATGCACTAACTATTGAACAGCCATGTGGAAACGGCTTCGCCGTCCTCAAAAGGACGGTATCCGTTTCAGCGGGAAATAGAAGGATAATTTATAGCGCGAAGCATATAAATTCTTATATTTTCAAAAAAACCAGCAATGCCCCGATAACCGGAGCTTGCTGGTTTTTGATATGCCTATGTTTAATTCAGTTCGAACATTCAATACAAAGAAGGTTTGTTCACAGGTAAGGTGTGATTCCCGCTTCTGCTTCTGATTCAGCTTCTTCATGGACGAATGGCAGCATAAAGCGGAAGGTCGAGCCCCGTTCTTCTTCACTCTCCACAAAAATCGTTCCGCCCATCAGCTCTACGAGCTGCTTGCAGATGGCCAGTCCCAGTCCCGTTCCGCCATATTTGCGGTTAATGAACGGATGCAGCTGCGAGAAGGATTGAAAGAGCAGATTCAGCTTGCTGTCGGCAATTCCCACTCCTGTATCACGGACAGAAAATTCCAGCAGATATTCCGGTGAACCCGGCAGCGGAATGTTCTTCACCGACAAGGTTACGCTTCCACGTTCCGTGAATTTAAGCGCATTACCGACCAAGTTGACGATGATTTGGCGCAGGCGGCTGGGATCGGTCTTCACAATGGCCGGAACGCTTGTATCCGCCCACCAGCGCAGCGCCAGATTTTTCTCTTCAGCTTTGGGGGTGAATAAATCTATAATGCTCTCCAGCATTTCGCGCAGATCAAATTTCTCCGACAGCAGCGGCATTTTGCCGGCTTCCATTTTACTGAAATCGAGAATGTCATTTAGAATTTGCAGCAGACTGTAGCTGCTGCTGCGCAGAATCTCGGCGTAGCCGCGCTGCTCCTCTTCCAGCTCTGTTTCCAGCAGCAGGTCGGCCATGCCGATCATTCCGTTCATCGGGGTACGGATCTCATGGCTCATCATCGCCAGGAAATCGGACTTAGCCTGAGCCGCCTGCTCTGCCGATTCCTTGGCCCGGAGAATCTCCCGTTCATTAGTTATATCACTGAAAGAGCCCACTACACCGCAGATGATTCCTTTATGCAGAAGCGGCGCAATCCGGTAGCTGACAAAAAAGCTGGTGCCGTCCTTCCGCCAGAAGATTTCATCCCCTCTACTGCGGGTGACACCATCCTGCAGGGTCTGCCAGATCGGACATTCATGCTGCTGGTACCTTGACCCGTCTCCACGGATGTGATGAATCACATCCATCAAAGGAAGCCCCTTCAGCTCGTAGGGCTTATACCCCAGCATATCTGCTCCCTCGCGGTTGATAAAGAAGGTCCGGCCCAACGTGTCGAGCCCGAAGATTCCGGCTGCAATCGAGTTGAATATCAGGCTAAGATGCCTGTCCTCCGACATCTCCAGCACCAGCTCTGCCTTCTGCTGCTCCTCCACCATAGCCAGTTCTATAAGCTCCTCTTCACACCCAGGTATCCACCCATCCGTGTATTCCATAGGAGAAAAATCCCCGGTCAGGAGCCTGCCGAACCATTCCTGAAGCAGAAGAGGCAGAACACGGCTCTGGTCATATCGGATAATAGCGAATACACCTGCGATACCTTCTTCAGCTTTTACCGGCACATACGTAACCGCAGCCGGGCTGCTTCCGCGGCTCTCATCCGCCTCCAGTTCAAAGCCGGAGCCGATGCCTCCAAGCGCTGCAGCAAAATGCTCTTCTCCGGGAGGCTGTGGCCGGAAACCAGACAGTGGCTCGTGAAGTTCCGGATCTGTGCCAGCAGCAACTTCAAAGGCACGGTTGCTGTCCACATAGTTTCCCTGCCTGTCCAGCACAATGATCAGGTCGGGGTGATGATCGTATAACGCCTTATAAGCACCTTCTTCCGAAAGTACCCGATCCAGAATAAAAGACCATTGTTTAGTCATAGCCCACCTCCTCTGCTGCTTCAATCATGTATCCCCTTCTATTCATAAACTGCGGATAAACTGTATATGTAACTTTAATTTGTACTCCGCTCGAAAATTGCTGAATTATAAACTATTATAGCAAAAAAACCGCAGTTGGTCGCCATCAAAACATTGATGCCAAGCGGTTTTACAGCAAAAAAGTCCCTCCGGCAGATGAGTAAGAATGGTTGGACCATCCTTAACCTCACCGCAGAGGAACTTAGGAAATGAAAACACTCAAAGCTGTACTTCCGATTACCTTTACGCAATATCCTTCTGTTCAATATTCCGGATCGACAGATAAGCAATGACTACGCCAAGCAGACTGAGGAAGATGGAGAGCCCTACCAGATAGCCCGGCTGGAACTCACTAAGATTGGAGGCAATCATGCTGACAAGCAATACTGCAGTAACTATGGTAGCTGGTACGGATTTTTTGCGCATTCCGATATATAGAGGAATTAGTCCAATCCCTGCCGCATATACCGCATCTGCCCCTATCTGGATCATCTCTCCAGGAATAACAGATAAATCCATCTGTCCCGGAATCGCATGGGTGAAAGAGTTAAGTCCGATCAGAAGAGCGCTAATCAGAACATCCGATACAAAAATACTGAGTAGTGTAAAGAGGAACACAATGATAATTTTGGCACCTAAGAGCTTTTTACGGGAGATAGGATACATAAAGAGCAAAGTGATGGTATTGTTCTTATACTCTTCAATAACCAGCTTGCTCAGCACAACTGAAGCAAACACCACAAAGGTCGCCTTGACCAAAACATACAGGCCGGAAAACATCTCTGCATATGAATTAAATTCCCCGCCACCACCTCCGCCTTCAGCATCAACGTAAGTAAGCAGCAGCATAAAAGCAAAAATTGCGAGGTTGGCGATTGCAACGCCTTTGAGCATGCCTGCCAGTTTGTTTTTACGGATTTCCAGTTGTATCAGCTTAAGCAATGCCCTCACCCCCCATCAGTTCCACAAAATGATCTTCCAGCGAATGATTCTTTTTACTCAGGCTTTCCAGCTCCACACCCGCTTCTACCATTGCTTTATTCAGTTCAAGCTGCTGTACAGCATCATAAATGCGGATCGTCCGCGGGTCGAGTACCTTGAAGTTGGTGAGTCCCAGCTTGTGCTCCAGAACATACACCACTTTGCTGCTCTCTCCGGTAATCAGTTCGATGTATTGCGTGTTCTGGCTGCGTATCGTATCCATCGCCACTTCCTCCAGCAGAATTCCGTCACGGATCATGCCGATGGTGTCGGCGACCTGTTCAACTTCACCCAGAATATGGCTGGAGATCAGCAGCGTCATTCCGTATTCGCGGCTCAGCATGCGGAACACCTCACGCAGTTCCTTGATGCCCATGGGGTCCAGCCCGTTGATCGGCTCATCCAGAATGAGCAGCTCCGGTTTCGTCATGACTGCCCGGGCAATGCCCAGCCGCTGTTTCATCCCCAGGGAAAACTGCTTGACCGGCTTTTTGTCCACACCCTTCAGCTTCACCAGCTCCAGCGCTTCTTCCATGGCCTTGGCATCGTAGTAACCCATATACTCCCCGTGCAGCTGGAGATTTTCTCTCGCGGTCAGCTTGTCGTAGAATACCGGATATTCAATAATGCAGCCCATACGTTTCAGCATTTCATAGGAACGGTTTGTCATGAACTCGCCAAAAAATTCAATCTCTCCCGCCGTCGGCTTCACCAGATTGGTGATCATTTTCATCACCGTGGTTTTGCCCGCACCGTTTGGGCCCAGGAACCCGTAGATTTCGCCTTGCTTGATATTCATATTCACGCCTTTGACAGCCTCTTTGCCTTGATACTCTTTGGTTAAATCCCAAGTACGCAGTATGGTGGTCATTTCCGTTATCCCCTTTGGCTTCTTCGTTTGTCTTCCTGGTTCTTATTGTACACAGCGGAATTTTCTTTTTTATTACCTGATTCTTACGAAAATCTTAAGCTGCAGCTGTAAGCGCAGGTTAAGCCGCCGGACCAGTATAGTTTTTAGAAGGTCAGCCTGCGAAAAGAAAGCGTAAATACCGTTTTGACGTAAGGTTTGCTGCGTAAGGTAATGCTGCCGTTCATCTGTTCCGTCAACCGTTTGGTGATGGTCAGCCCAAGACCGCTCCCCTGATAGTCGCGGTTGCGGGAATCCTCCAGCGTGTAGAGCCGTTCGAAGACTTTATCCTGATGCCCTTCGGTGATACCTTTGCCCCGGTCCCATACGTCTATGCACACCTGGTCTCCAGCGCTGTAGAGGGTGAGTCCAAGCACACCTCCGGCATCCCCGTAATTGATCGCATTGGACAGCAGATTGGACAGCACCCGGTCCAGCGCCTCCTCGTTGCCCATCATGTACATCGCCTCATCCGGAATCCCGATCTCCACCTCACTGCCCTTGGCATTCAGGATATCGTAAAAGGAAAGAATGTTCCGCCGGCAGACCTCGCCCAGCTCCACCCGCGACAGCGCGATCTGCTTATCCCCGGACTCCAGCTTAGCCAGATCAAAAAAGCTGTTCATCAGCCGGATCACCTCTCCTGCTTTGGCATGAATCATCCGCAGAATATGTCCCTGCTCCTCTTCCGTTATATTCCCATCATGGAGAATCGTTTCAATATAGCCGAGCACCACCGTCAGCGGAGTCTTCAGATCGTGGGAGATGTTCGCCAGCATGCTGCGCATAGACTTCTCCAGCTTGGCCAGCTCGACCGCTCCCTTGTGATTGACGTCCAGCAGCCGGTTGAGATCAGTCAGCAGCGTTTGCAGATGAGGGTTGCTATTGAACAGAAGCAGCCTTTCATGCGAGCCCCGGTCAACAATGCTCGTAAGTTTGGTGTGGATATAATCGAGCTGGCGGGAATGCCCCCGCAGACGCAGGTACTGCCAGAGGATTACGATCAGCAGCAGCAGGATAACCACACTCAAAAAAGCGGTCATTCCAGCACATCCCCCAGCTTGTAGCCAATGCCCCATAACGTTTTGATGTATTCCGGCTTTGACGGGTCATCTTCAATTTTTTCACGCAGTCTGCGCATATGTACATTAATAACATTCTCGTCCCCGTAATAATCATCTTCCCAGACGACGCTGTAAATCTGCGCTTTGGTGTACACCCGGCCGGGGCTGCTCACGAACAGCTTAAGAATCTGGAACTCCTTGGCCGTCAGCTTGACCTCTTCCCCGTTCTTCAGCGCTGAGAAATTATCGAGATCGACAGTGAGTCCACGCAGTGCTATCGTGTTGGCGCGCTCCTGAACGGCAGCTGTTTCCTGAACAGGACTTCCAGCAGCGGCATATCCCGCCCGCCGGATCGCCGCCTTCACCCGTGCCGCCAGCTCGATCATCGAGAACGGCTTCGTAATATAATCATCCGCGCCGAAGCCAAGGCCCAGCGCCTTGTCCACATCACTGTCCTTGGCCGACATGATCAGCACAGGCACCAGACTGTCCCGGCGAATCGTCTGCAGCACATCATTGCCGCTTCTTTTCGGAAGCATCAGATCCAGCAGAACCAGATCATAGGCGGCGCCGCGGTGAAAAAGCTTTTCCGCTGCCTCACCATCAAATGCAGTCTCCACCTCATAGCCCTCTTTTACCAAATAAGAAAATACCATTCTACTAATATCTTCATCGTCCTCAACCAACAGTATACGATGCGTCATGACTAAACCTCCCAGCAGCTCTAATAACCGTCTTGTTATTAAAGTATAGCAATAGATTCCTTGATACAAAAGCTAAAATCAAGTGTCATATGTAATCCACAGCTTGCCCTTTTTAAATTGCAGGTCAAAGTATACCTATTGTCCGGTGCGGTTACTATTTCAGTTTCACTAAAGGTAGCCCCGGTATGATGACCTTAACAACTTACATGATGAGGTGATGGTTCAATGATGAACATAAGAAAAAAACAACCCTGGAGTTTCAAACGCAAACTTCTGATCGTGATGATCGTGGTCCTCCTGAGTCTCGGCACGGTGATTTATAGCCTGGCCGACCGTTACTTGATCGAACATGTCGAAGTCGTCGTAGCGGATGACACAGCCACAGCCGGCGTAAGCACAGCAGCAACCACAGTTGCAGCCGAGGTTAACGCGACTTCCGACGACTGGAGTTATTCCAGCGATGGTATCCAGATCCAGATCGACCAGGTACAGACCGGGTCCGGTTCAGACCAGATCACTTATTTTGTCGCTGATGTCGTGCTTAAGGAGGCAAGCAGCCTGCGCTCTGCTTTTGCCGACAGCAGCTTTGGCAAGAACATCATAGAGGACACCTCAGAGATTGCCTCCAGCAACAATGCGATCTTTGCAGTCAATGGCGATTACTATGGCTTCCGCGAGGATGGGGTCATTATCCGCAATGGAACGGTGTACCGGGATGATCCGGTGCGGGATGCGATGGCGCTGTTCGATGACGGGACCATGAAGACGTATGACGAGGAAGAGATTTCTTCGTCCGATCTGCTGGCGCAGGGAGCCAGCAATACCCTCTCCTTCGGGCCGATTCTGATTCAGGACGGTAACATCGTCAGTGATTCCAGCAGCGTCAAAATCGACAGCAACTTCGGTAACCGCTCCATCCAGAATGCGAATCCCCGGACTGCGATTGGCATGATCGCACCGAACCATTATGTGTTCGTTGTCGTGGACGGGCGAAGTGAAGGCTACAGCCGGGGCATGACCCTTGCCGAGCTTGCTGATGTGATGTCGGATCTCGGAGCCACCGAAGCCTACAATCTGGACGGCGGCGGTTCATCCACGATGTATTTCATGGGACGGGTCGTGAATAATCCGCTGGGCAAAAATCAGGAGCGCGGCGTCAGCGACATACTTTATATCAAGGAGGGTGTAACCTCATGACGATCCTTATCCCGGCCTATGAGCCAGATAAACGGCTGCTGGAGTTAATTGTGCAGCTGCAAGAGTATCAGCTTGGACCGATCGTCCTTGTAGATGACGGGAGCGGTCCGGCTTACCAAGGAACCTTCGACATGGCCGAAGCCTTCGGCTGCACTGTCCTGACGCATGAGACCAACCTGGGAAAAGGACGCGCGCTGAAGACAGGCTTCCGGTATATCCAGGAGACCGGACTGTCCGGCTATGTAGTTTGCGCGGATAGTGACGGCCAGCATCTGCCTCATGACATTAAGCGGATTGTCGAGGTGCTCCAGCACCAGGCCACTCCCGAAATTGTGCTGGGCAGCCGCCGGTTCAGCGGAACCATTCCCCTGCGCAGCCGTTTCGGCAACTCGGTGACACGGGCAGTCTTTTCCCTCACTACAGGCTCCAAAATCTATGATACCCAAACCGGCCTGCGCGGCTTCTCCTTCCCGATGCTTGACTGGCTGTGCCAGATTCCCGGGGAACGGTTTGAATATGAAATGAACATGCTGCTGACTGCCCATAGGGAGGGGTATGCCCTTACCGAGGAATATATTGATACCGTGTATCTGGAAGATAATAAATCGTCTCATTTCCGGCCTCTGGTGGACTCCTTCCGGATTTATCTGCCGATTCTAATGTTCAGCACTTCATCGCTGCTGTCGGCCCTGCTCGACTTCACGCTGTTGTTCCTGTTCCAGAGTCTCAGCCACAACCTGTTCCTGTCAGTCGCCGCCGCGAGATTGTGCAGCTCCATCTTCAACTATTCCATGAACCGGAAATATGTGTTCACCGGCGGCAAGGCGTCCAGGCTCCATGAATCGCTGCCCAAATACTTCGCGCTGGTCATTCTCGTGCTGCTGTTCAATTACGGGCTGCTCTATTTCTACAATGAAAAGCTGATCATCCCGCTTGTCGCCGCCAAGCTGCTGACCGAGGTTTCGATCTTCCTGTTCAGCTACTGGGCGCAGCGGAGGTTTGTGTACTAGTCTTATAGCAAAAGAGCTTGAAAAAAATCCATTAGGGTTCGGCCGTGACTGCGTGGAATGTTTGGACTTCCGGCCGCTGTTATGGACCAATTTCCTGATTTCAAACCGCTGATCGCGGTAGAAATTGGTCCATAAAGGCGGACGCGTTCGCTCCTCCAGTTCCAAACTTCCCCTCCGTCACTTTCCCTTTTGGTTGGGTTTCAGATCTAAATCAAAATCAAAATTCAAGTTCAAGCTCAAAGTTGAGAGCTCAAGTTCAATTTCAAGCCCAAAGTCTGCGAGTCATATCGTCGGGTGTTCAAATAAGCTCTCAACGAACGAAAAGCATCGTCCAGCCGCGAGGAACGGCTGGAGCTGGCCTGGACCGCCCCGGTTACCCTCCGCCAGGTGCATGTCACCTTCAATGATGATGTGAATGAGGACCTGATCAACCTGCATCATCACATCACGCCTTACGAAATCCTGCCAACGCTCGTCAAGGATTATCGTATTGAAGCTTACATGGACGGCAACTGGACGGCAGTCGCCGCAGGAAGTGACAATCACAAGCGCAAGCATGTGCACACACTTGCCGAAGTTGTAACAACTGATCGCCTGCGCGTTTATGATCGGGGCGACTAACGGAAGACCAGTATGCGGAGATTATTGAGGTGCGGGTTTACGAGTAACTGGGTAAAGAAGATAAAATAGCCTAATCCTTTGGCGTAAATGCTCAAGGATTAGGCTATTTGTATCCAAGAAGAGATGAATAAATGCGCTTACGCAGGGTTTATTTTAAAGCTTCATACAAGGCAATAAGAGCCAAGGACTGTCCGTATGCCATTGGCATGAGGGTAATGTTCTTGTAATGATCTTTATCCAATCCCATACCGGTTCCGGCCGACACATTCAGTACGGTTCCATCTCCGCTAATATTTTGACATACCGACTGAATGGCCTTGTCTGCCGCAGCCTGATATGAGGAATCCAGAATACCGGCTTTAATGCCTTTTATAATACCTGCGGCAATTGCGGCCGATCCGGATACCTCTTCATAGCTGGCCCGGTCCTGCAGGACTGTATGCCAAAGACCGGAAGCTGCCTGGAGTGAAACCAAGGCATTGACCTGAGCTTTATACGTATCAACCAGAAATTTCCGGATACCCGGGCTAATCGTATCCTGGCAAGTTTCCAGGTAATCGACGATACCATAGGTGAACCAGGAATTGCCGCGGCACCAGAAGATACTGCCGAAATTATCATTGCGTTCGAAACTCCAGCCGTGGAAGAACAGGCCGGTATGTTTGTCAAACAAATACTTGATATGGAGCAGAATCTGGTGTTCAGCTTCATGCTCCCACTCCGGCCGGTTAAACTTGCGCCCGGCCTGGTTCAGAAACAGAACCGCCATAAAGAGCGTATCAATCCATAACTGTCCATTGTGCAAGTGAACTCCATCCCGATTGCCAATGGCAGTGACCGTATGCTGAAAGCCTTCTTCTTTGGTTTTGGGCAACTCATGAACGAGCCAATCCGCATGTTCCCGGCATAGCTGTTTCAGTTGGCTGGAAGGCTCAAGTTGATCCAGGAGCAGAACCAAAGCCAAATAAGGAGCTGTCGTATTAATGTTTTTTGAAGGCAGTCCAACCTCTAGATTACGGGAATACCAATTTTGAAAAAATTCCATATAGCGGTGATCGCTGTAATACTTCTGCAGCTTGTAAAGACCATAAAGACCGACGCCCTGAGGCCAGTCCCATTCTTCAATTCCGAAATCCCGTTGCACAATCCCTAATTTTGTATCGGCCTGAACCACAGTTTTATCCTTTTCATAGTCGCTACCGCCCAGATTCATAAGCTTGTCTACTACCAGTTCAATTTTCTGAAGCAGTATTTCATTTGTCATGGATTCATAAACTCCTTATCATTAAATATGTTCCGAAAGCAAGCTTGTGCATTCTTCCCTATGACTGTATATACTAAACTGTCCGTAGATGCCATTGACTATTAATTTCTTTAATTAACGACATATCGCATTTGGGTGTTCGATCATATGCCAATAGACCGTTAATTTCCTGCTCAACATCTGTTAATTGCGTATAACAATAACCATAAATAATCTTAGAAGCGTATACAGCCTTCATAATTCTTTCATATTCTAGAACAAGATCCTCTGAAGATTGTGCACTGGTATATCCCCAACCATCGTCAGCGCCAGCCTTATAGCTTATACCACCAAATTCAGTTAACAAGATTGGCTCTCCCCGATGTTGGTAACCATCTGCATATACATTGCGAGCTGATGGCTTTGAAGCAAGCATCGTTTCCTTCGTGGAAAGAATTCGCTTAAATTCTTCATACTTTTCGGGCTCATCTGCTCTGCCATGCTGATAATTGTGTAGCGCACAAATGTCAGTTAGTGTCATTTCCCATCCATCATTCGATATCACTAATCGGGTATCATCCAATGAATGAATAAGACTATACATGGCTAAGCTGTGATACTGCTGCTTCTTATTCGATTTCACCATCGGAATTCCCCAGCTTTCGTTTAGCGGAACCCATGCAACAATAGATGGATGATTGAAATCACGGTCAATAATTTCAATCCATTCTTTGGTTAACCGGGCTACAGCATCACTATTAAAAGAGGCGTTGGCAGCACATTCTCCCCATACAAGGAACCCTATTCGATCTGCCCAGTATAAAAATCGCGGGTCCTCTACCTTTTGATGCTTACGGCAACCGTTAAACCCTAATTCTTTAGCTAATTCAATATCTTTCCTCAGGTGTTCATCCGTTGGCGCAGTAAGTAATCCTTCCTGCCAATACCCTTGGTCCAATACAAGCTTTTGATAATAAGGTTTGTTATTCAGATAGACCATACCATTCTCTGTATGAACTTTCCGCATGCCGAAATACGATTGTATACAATCCACCTCAACCCCATGATCGTAAAGCTTCATTTCAACATCAAACAAATTAGGAGTTTCCGGAGTCCATGTCCAGCCGGCATGATGAAAGTTTGTTCGAAATATATTCAAACCAAATAGATCTACCATTCTACTTGTTATTGGTTGCAACAATCGTACTTGATCCTGAATAACAGGTACTCCTCGAAAAGAAATACGAATATCCAAATCTAATTCTTCTGATCCATATCCCTCAGATTTAACTTCTATTCCAATGCTCCCTTGATCTAAATCGGGCTCAAACTTCACCTGATGAATATAAACAGGGTTTACCGCCTCTAGCCACACTGTCTGCCAAATCCCTGTCGTGCGGGTATACCAGATGCTATCTGGCTTCTCTAACCAGAACTGTTTTCCCCGAGGTATAGTTTCATCCTTTGAAAGATCCTCAACCTGAACAGTCACCTGTTCCTCCTGTCCGGTTAATGCATGCGTAATATCAAAAGAAAATGGAGTGTGTCCTCCCTCGTGCATGCCGATATAATGACCATTCACATAAACCCAAGCTCTATAATCTACCGCACCAAAATGTAATACAACACGCTTCTTATACCAACCTGGATCAAGTGTAAAATTACGCTTATACCAGACATAGTCATGAAAAGAGGTATCGTGTATTCCACTTGCAGGGGTTTGAAAAGCAAATGGAACTTGAATGGTCTGACTAAAATTTTCACTTGGATCAAACCATCGCTGTGCAGCTCCAACATTCCTGTCATCAAATTCAAATTGCCATGCTCCATTTAAGTTAAGCCATGCGTCTCTAACTAACTGTGGACGCGGATATTCCATCCTATGTGACATCTATCTTCATCTCCTATCCTATTCATTCATATCTTGCTGCATTGGTCAGTTCTTTATCTGTTATCATCCTTTAATTCCGCCTGCTGTAGAACCGCCAATAAAGTGCTTTTGAGCAGAGAAATATACAATAATCGAAGGTATTAAACCTATAATTGACATAGCAATATTTTTATTCCAGCTAAAATCAACAGATGTCGTATCCATCGCCATTCGAAGCGCAATTGAAACAGGATACTTCTCGACTGAAGAAATATAAATTAAAGGACCCTGAAACTCAGTAAATGTCCACATGAACTGGAATAAAGCTACTGTAATAAGGGTAGGTTTAAGAATAGGGAGCAATACTTTAATTAAAATATTAAAAGAGTTACACCCATCTATTGTTGCTGCCTCGTCCAGCTCCCCGGGAATCGTTCTTAAAAATTGAACCAACATATATACAAAAAATGTATCACAAGCAAATGCAGAATTGGCAATTAGAGGGATATAAGTGTCCAAAAGATCTACATTCTTCCAAAAAATATACATCGGTACTCTAGTAACGATTCCTGGAAGAAAAAGAGTAGCGATCATAACCGGGAATAGCACTTTTTTCATAGGAAAGTTAAATCTTGCAAATCCATATGCAGTCAGAATACAAGAAATCAAAGTTAATAACACTTTTGGAATTACAATCAAAAAAGAGTTTAAAAAGTAGGTTCCAAATGTATACTGGCTAGAAGTCTTCCATCCTTCGATATAAGGTGTGAAATCAAAAGACTTAGGCATAAACCATATTGATTTAAAAATCTCTGTATTACTCTTAAAAGATGCCCCAAATAACCAGAGAATCGGATAAAGCATAATTAAAGTCCCTATTATCAAAAAGAAATATTGGAAATATAAAGCGATTTTTCTTTTATGGTACTCACTTCTGTTATTTTTGTTTCTCATTGCTTGCTCCATGTTATTTCCCTCCGTCAGCATAAAACACCCATTTACTTGACGTTTTGAACAGGATGGCCGTGAATATCATAATCATAATAAATAACACCCAGGACAAAGCACCAGAATATCCCATTTCAAAGTTTTTAAATGCACTATCGTATATATACATTGGTAATAGGTAGGTGCTCTTCATTGGACCTCCACCCGTAACTAAGAATGGCCCCTCAAATTCTTGGAAGGCTTGCACAAGCTGCAAGATTAAATTAAAGAATATAATTGGGGTTAGTTGGGGTATTGTCACTGAAAAAAACTGTCTAAACTTTGAAGCTCCATCAATGGATGCTGCTTCATATAATTCTTGCGGGATTTCCGACAACGCATTCAAAAAAATTACCATTGCAGAACCAAACTGCCAAATACGTAATAAAACAATAGTAAACATTGCTCCACTTGCGCTAGAGAACCACCCGATGCTTTCCAGACCGATCATATTTAACGCCATATTGATTAACCCATCACTTTTAAATAAGAACTGCCATAATACTGCAATAGCTACATTGGCACCTAAAATAGATGGAATATAATAGGCGGTTCTAAAAAATCCGATTCCCTTTAATTTAGCATTCATAATATAGGCAATAAGCAGTGCAAATGTTAATTTAAGAGGCACGGTAAAGAATACAAATTTGATCGTGGCTTTCACCGATATCCAGAAGGTGGAGTCACTTGTAAACATCCGTGAATAATTATCCAGTCCAATAAAAGCAGGCTCATCCAGCAGGGAGTAGTCTGTAAAGCTGTAATACAATGACATGATAAATGGGTAGATTACAAAGAAACAAATCCCTATTAACCATGGTGTTAAATAGAATAAGCCTGTATACCTATTTTTATTCATGGCTATTCGCATTCCTCTCGTGACATTTAACGCCCAAAACTGGAATAAACTTATGCATATAATTTTGGGCGGTAAATGATTGTTGTTCATTTATGTTTACTTTTTAAAGCTTTGTTCTTGTTCCTTGTAAGCCGCATACAGTTCCTTTGCAGCTTCTTTCGTATCGACCTCACCATAATCCAGCTTAGTGATTACATCCAGTGACACATCATTCAACTTTGCTGTATCCCATTTGAACATAGTAGAAAGCTTGCTATCATTTTTTTCATCGCCTAATTTTGTGATTTCAGCTGTTAGCGGAGTAATCAGATTGTTTTTTTCAAGCACCTCTTTTCCCGCTTTGCTGTCGGGAACACCATTTTCAAGCATTTGAATTTTATTTGCTTCTTCACTATTCATTAAAAAGTTAATTAGCTTCGCAGCACTTTCTTTGTGTTTTGTTTTTTCAGGAATGGAATATACCATGGCAGGCTTCGTCCAGACACCAGTAGATTTTTCATCCTTCATTGAAAGAAAGCCAGCTACCTCTAAATCAAAGCCTTGTTCTTTTAGTTGATTTTGAATGGTATTCGTATTCGATGTAAACTCAAATAAGCTAACCCACTTCCCTTCCATGATTTCTGTTGCTGTCGCACCTTCTATTGACCCTGAGTTATCCACTTCTTTTTTGGATGGCATAATTCTTTTCTCTACCAATTCGCGATAGAAAGATAGCATGTTCTCAAAATCAGATTCTTTATAATTTAAATTTCCATTATCATCAGAAAGCGGAAGTCCAGTTTGCTGTGCGAAAATTGAGAAAAATACGATCGGGGACGCATATTTTGACCCTACCAAATTCGCCATCGGATAATGATCCTCTGGCAACTTATCTCTCATTGCAAAAAGATCATCCCAAGATTGGGGTGCTTCAATTCCATATTTATCAGTTACCGTTTTGTTATATAGTAATGGTCTATAGACAGTTGAAAGGGGAAGACCTAACAGTTTACCGTCCTTTTCTAAGGGCGCAAGCACATTTTGTGAAAAATTAGAAAGACCCAGTTCTTCACCCAACTCTTTCAAATCTGATAATTGATTTTCATATTGATCAACCCACATGGAATCTAAACGAATAACATCAGGAGCAGTCCCTCCAGACAATTGGGTAGTCATTTTTTCTTGATAACCAGCATATCCGGCGAATTCTGCCTTAACTTTAATATTAGGATTTTCTTCTTCAAATTTACTTATAGCTTCTTGCACGGCTTTATTGCGCGAATCCCCTCCCCACCAACTGATGCGAAGTTCTTCTTTTCCGCCATTTTCTTTTCCACCATTACTAGCTGAATCACTGGTTTTCCCACACCCTGAAAGAAGTGAAACCACTAATAGTCCCGCAACAATAATAGTTAACTTTTTCGTGTGTTTCATAGTAAACCCTCCTCAAATTAACTTATTTTTCTTTGTTCACTTGTCCAAGCAAGCAAATACTATCATGATGAAAACGCTCTTTCAAGCTTGTATCAACGTTATTCCTGATTTTCAACTTTGTGGTATACAAAAAAAAATCACCGCTTAACTAGATCTTTTATTGTAAACAAAAAAGTTAACAATATGTTAAACACTTGATTTTTCTAGAACTTCACACCTAGCTCTATCAACTTTCGCAGCTTAAATCCTCAAGTAACTGGTAAGCTGATACGGAAAGTATTGGCGGGGTACGAGATGTGAGTTATAATGTTCAACAGCCGCTAGAAGCTAGATTTATGAGGTAGTAAATCCGAGTGAGGAGGTACATATGTTCTTAGAACTCGATGAGAATGGTATTTCTGTTTTGAAAGCACTGGCATCTGACACAAGAGCTTCAATTCTCAAATTATTGTTACATACGCCTCTTAATGTCAGTGAGCTCGCCAAAAAACTAAAATTAAGCAAAGCTATCGTTTCACGCCATATCCGGTTACTAGAGGACGCCAAGATAATCAAGCTCCAGGAAAACTTAGAGGTTACCGATAGCAGAAAGAAGAATTTTATTCTTGCTGTTGATCATATTGCCATCAACTTACCAAAAAAACTTCATCTTCCTTTTAATGTAATTACTAATGAAATAAAGCTTGGATACTATTCTAATTTTTCAGTCACCCCTACATGTGGATTAGCTAGCCAAACTAAAGTAATCGGAAAGTTAGATGATCAACGGGCATTCGTATCCAATGACCGGATCGATGCTTCATTACTTTGGTTTGCGGAGGGCTTCGTTGAATATATTATTCCGAATGATTTTAACAAAAATTTCACTGCAGAATTATTAGAGTTATCCTTAGAACTTTCTTCAGAGTTTCCTGAATCCAACAATAATTGGCCAAGTGATATCGCTTTTTATATAAACGATGTTTTTTTAGGCACCTGGACTGCTCCAGGAAATTTTTCAGATGTGCGCGGAAAATTAACACCAACCTGGTGGGATAACAAACTAAGCCAGTACGGCCTTTTAAAACATTTAAGAGTCACCAAGAAAGATACTGGAATAGACGGTCAAAAAATATCATCGGTTACACTTGCCAATTTAAAGATCGAAGATTCCCCCTTCATCAAGTTGAAGATAAGTATTGATGATAATTCTAAAAACAAAGGTGGACTTACTATTTTCGGGGAGCACTTTGGAAATTATTCGCAGAATATTCTACTTAAAATATTCTACACCGAAGCAGAATAATGAATATTACATTGTGAGTGAGACAAATTAGCAATTAACATACTTGCCCATAATCCTTGTTACGTCTTCCTGCTGGACGGGAATTATCTCTTACCCGCATGAAGGAATATAAAGTAGACCCCATGAACGTCTTCAGGCGTTCTAAGTCTGTATCGGCCGATGAGCCCAAATACAAAGCTGATGGAGTTTCTGACTTCCCTGGTTTTGAGTTTAACGGATACTACTGGGTGTTAATCGGTAATGTGATCATTATATATAGGATTGATGAAGATCTTCGTGAAGTGTATGTTGATGCTTGTTACTTTGCTAATACTGGAATGTCTCATTATGTGTTTTGGGGAACCGATCCAGATGAAGAATAGCTTAACAATAAACTGACTGTTTATTGTTAAGCTATTTTTTTACCCTTCGATTACATACTCCAATTTACATGAAGTCTATTTATCCAACTCCCGATTCCCACCATCATACTCCCTCCCCTCCTCCCATATACATTAAGAAGAACAGAACCGATCTAACGGAACCTCTGCGGTCTAGCCGGAATAGGTTGCAGCAAACACAGCAAGCTGGAAGGAGCGATGGATTCATGCCCGGGGATGAGATTAAAGCGCTGGAGCGGGCGATTGCCGAGATCACGGAGATTGCGACCGGATTTGGGCTGGATTTTTACCCGATGCGTTATGAAATATGTCCTGCCGATATTATTTACACGTTCGGGGCCTATGGAATGCCTACCCGATTTGGACACTGGAGCTTCGGAAAAACGTTTCACAAAATGAAATCGCAATACGATTTTGGACTTAGCAAAATCTATGAGCTCGTCATTAACTCCAACCCCTGTTATGCCTTCCTGCTGGACGGAAACTCGCTGATCCAGAACAAGCTGATCGTCGCGCATGTGCTGGCGCATTGCGATTTTTTCAAGAACAACATGCGCTTCTCTATGTCCAACCGGGATATGGTCGAGAGCATGTCAGCCACTGCCGACCGGATTGCCGGCTATTCGGTGACCTACGGAACGGATACTGTAGAGAGCTTCATTGACTCCGTACTGGCCATACAGGAGCATATTGACCCCAGCCTGATCCAGCCGCGCAAGCTGGGCAAAACCCATCTGCTGGAAGCCAAGATGAAGGAACGTAAGGATGCCCCAGCCGGCGGTACCGCTACACCAAGTCCTTATAGCGAGCTATGGAATCTGGATCCGGCTTCAGCAGAGCCACAGGCAGCGGAAACCGCAGGAAAACGGGCCTTCCCGCCTGAGCCGGAGAAGGATATCGTCTGGTTCATCCAGCAGTATTCGACCGTGCTGGAGGACTGGCAGCGCGACATTATGACGATGCTGCGTGACGAAATGCTCTATTTCTGGCCGCAGATGGAGACCAAGATCATGAACGAAGGCTGGGCCTCCTATTGGCATCAGCGGATCATGCGCGAGCTGGACCTGACTCCGGAGGAGACCATTGAATACTCGAAGCTCAATTCCTCGGTCGTGCAGCCTTCGCGCCAGAGCCTGAACCCTTACTATCTGGGGCTGAAAATCTTTGAAGACATCGAACGCCGCTGGGACCGCGACAAAATGTTTGAGGTACGTGAACTGGATTCGGACATTTCATTTATCCGCAGTTACCTCTCCAAAGAGCTGGTCAATGACCTCGACCTCTATGTCTTTGAGAAAAAAGGACCGGAATGGAAAATTACCGACAAGGCCTGGGAAAATGTACGCGACCAGCTTGTGCTTGCCCGGGTCAACGGCGGCTCTCCCTACCTTGTTGTTCAGGACGCAGATTACGAGCGCAATGGCGAACTGCTGATCGCCCACCGCTACGAGAGTATTGAGCTGGACCTGAAATACCTGGAACGCACGCTCCCGCACATCTATGCCCTCTGGGGCCGGACCGTGCACCTCCAAACCGTGGTGGAAGACAAAAAAGCCCTTTTTACCTATGATGGTAAAAAGGTGCAACGGAAGTTTGTATAGTAGATTGGTGTTACCCTGCTTGTATGGTCGCCTGCACATAGCTGCAGGCGATCTAAAAAAGGAATGGCCCGCGAGCACATACTTAGTGCGAGCGGGCTTTCTTAAGGTCGCTACCCACAGCGACCTTAAGAATAGGAATAATAACCAGGCAAAGGCTGTGGAGGTGAGCGTAACGGAGAGAATTTTGGAACTGCAGGAGCAATAGCGTCCGCCTTTAAGGTTGGATTTTCACCGCTGCACAGCGGCTCAAATCAAGAAATCCAACCTTAACAGCGGCCGGAAGTCCAAACATTCGCGCAGTGAAGCCCATTCACCAAGCAGCCTTTGCCTGCCAACGTATTACTTTTTTATAGTCGCGCCCTCACCGGAACATAAATCTCCATCACCGTATCCACCCTGGAATGGCAGCGTTCGTCGTAGAACTCGTAATCTAGCTTGCCTTCGTCATAGACATACCCGCTGTCCTTGAACCATTCCTCAAAGATATATTTCCAGGTACTCTTGATCACCTGAGCAAAATCCTTCTGCTCCTTATCCCCCGATGTATCCACGGGCGGTGTGGTGAATACCGCATAGGCTGCCTCAGGCACTTCAACTGTCAGCATCTCATCGGTCACCTTGCTAAAATCGTCAACGATCACGCCAAGCAGGTAAGTGGCGTTTCCGCTCTCAGCAGCTGGAACACATAATCCGACTTCTCCGTGCCTTGGGGGTGCGAGAATTTCATACATTTTGGATTCCAGATTCTCTCCTTCATAATGGCTCCAGAAAGAAGCGATGCCCTTGGTATAATTGCCTTCGGCCACATTGGTTTCAATACCGTAACCAGCGACCTTAAAGGCAGGTTTATGCATAATAACAGGATTCATTAAATAACCTCCGATTTTGACAACAGAACCGCCCTGAAGATAACCGTCCATACGCGACGCATACTGTGATGGGCTATAGCCATAGGCCTTACGAAACGCCTTGGTAAAACCGCTTGGCGTCTCAAAGCCATACTCCAGCGCAATATCAATAATTCTCCGCCCGCTGAACAATTCGACCGCTGCCAGTGACAGCTTCCGGCTCCGTACATATTCCATTACAGACATCTCCTTGCACAGGCTGAATACCCGGCTAAAATGATATAGCGAATATCCGGCCTCGGCGGCAATCTTCTCAGCAGTCAGGTTGTCTTTAATATTTTCCTCAATATAATCGATACATCTCTCAATATCCTTGCTGTAATTCAATGAATCACCCAGCCTTTCCCCGTACGGTGATTTCATTATAACAAGCAGTTTGCAAGCGGGCTGTTCCTCGTTTGCTAAAGAATACTGCTCGGCAGCACACGTTAAAAAAACAACAGGCAAGCCCCGTATACCGTAGGCTCGCCTGTTGTATATATGATGCTTGATGCTTGTAAGCATATTGTGTTGCCGTGCAGGAGATCTGCTTAAGGAATCGTAATGTTCAGAGTGTCCACTGGATCTACGACTCCGGCTGATGCTTTGAACTTCAGATTGAGCGTATAATCCTTGAAGTTATTCATGTCATTGACCCTATCGAGCTGGTAGTTTCCGTCAGGCAAGAGTACGGTGAATTTCCCGTCTTTTATTTGTCCTGAATACGAGTTGTTGTTGTCAGTGTCATGCAAGTATAGAACAACGCCAGTCATAGGTTTACCGCCTTTGGTAACTGTACCGGAATACTCCACAGGCACGGTAATCACAAGTGGATTGGGCACTGACTGTCCAGCTGCAACACTAAAGGAATAGTAGATTTTAATGTCCTTCTGATTGGCTTCGTCAGTAAATTTATCCACTGTGTAGTCAGCCTCCGGGAGATACAAGGAGAACTGTCCGTCTTTGATTATAGCAGAGTATGGCTTAGAATCGCTGCTCCCCCCACTGTGGAGAAAGATTGTTCCATTAGCAATTGGTGTTCCATCTGCATTAATGATTGAGCCCGAAACTTTTGGAGGAAGCTTCAGAATATACGGCTGCGGGTAAAGATGTCCATCTGTTACAGTGATGCCAGTATATAATGGAATATTCTTGCTGGTATCATTAACGGTTACGCTATATATCTTATACTTTCCATCGGGAAGATAAAGACTGAATACGCCATTTTGTGAAGAAGTACCGTAGCTCGTATATGTCCCTCCATCAGTGCTAATATTTAAGTAGCTCATACCAAGTGCTGCACCATCAGCATAGGTTACCTTAATCTCGCTCTTGAAAGGGATGGTAATATCCAGGATTTTCATTTGCTTATCAACAATTTCGAACGAGTAGGCCGGAATAGCTGAATCGTTGTAACTGTACACATCATATTTACCCGGCGCCAAGGTAAGCGTAAATTGTCCTTTAGCCACAGTAGCTCTGGCTCCTGCCGTCTGACCTCTGACTAACAATATGCCATCGGGAACCGCAGACCCGTCCGGATATTTAAGTGTACCTGTTACATTATAATTGGGGAGTTTAATATCCAGCAGAGCTGGGACCGGTTTCCCTCCGGCTACCGTAAAGTTGTAGGTGAGATACATGTTCCCCTCTGAGCCTATGACGTTGTATCTGTGCACTTTATACTTGCCGTCAGGCAGATAAGAGCTAAACTTCCCGTCCTTCACTTGAATCGTTACATAGGCTTGGGTGGTCTCTTCCGTAATGGACAGAAATCCATCCTTTATTGTTGAACTATCCTCAAATTGCAACGTCCCCGTTACGTTCTTGAGCTGCACAACTACAGACAATGGTGCAGGCACGCTTTTCTTATTCACTACTTTGAACTTATAGGAGATCAGTAACGATTCCTTGTTGTCTTTACTATAATGACTGATGATCTCATAATCTCCATCCTCAAGATAGAGCCTGAAAGATCCTTTTTCCACTTGGGCATCGATAGAAATAGGATTTGAAATATTTCGCTTAGTAATGTGCAGCGTACCATCCTCAATATCTCTGCCATCCGAATACTTTACAGTCCCTGCGACATTTTCCGAAGGAACGACAATGTATAGAGTGCTTGGAACAGTACGTCCTTCCGTTACTGTGAATGAATAGCTGAGTGGGGTCCTCTTGTTTTGTGCGTCGTAGAACATTTCTGCCTGATAAGTACCGTCCGGCAGAAAGAGCGCGAACCTGCTGTCTTTGATATCCGCATTATACTGGACTTTGGGACTGGTCGTACTGTACACATACAGTTTCCCTGAATCAATCGGATGGTTGTCTCCATCTACAATGGTTCCCGTAAGCTTCTTGGGAACGACAATCTTGATTGGATTAGGAGTAGATTGACCGCCCGCAATGGTCAAGCTGTAGTCCAGTGATATTCTCTCAGAATTATCTGCATTATGGAATTCACTCAACTGGTACGTGCCGTCAGGCAGGTAGACCTTAAATTGCCCATCAATCACCTGGGAAGAGTAGCTAGGATTCCTGTCACCTGTTGCAGTGTTCAGCACGAACACGGAACCATCGCCTAGAGGACTTCCATCTGAATAACTTAACGTTCCCTTGAACAGCTTCGGCAGCGTAATTTCAAGCGGACTCGGATTAGTCTGGCCGCCGGTCACACTGAACGTCTGGTTGACGCCCATCATCATCGTATTATCCGAAGAAAACAGATTATTGATACGATAATCCCCATCCGGTAAGTAGAGAGTGAATTGTCCTTCCTTTATTCCGGCAAAATAGCTTGAATTGTTGCCGGAATCCGTCCGGCTCACATTCATCGTTCCGGAAGCAACCGGTGTTCCGTCGAAATTTTTGAACTTTCCCGTAACAGCTGCAGGTATTATAAAGCTTAGGGGACTCGGTGTGGAGTGTCCTCCTGTAATGGTGAACGTATAGTTCAATGCAATATTTTCTTGGATATCAGAACTATATAAACTATGGACCTGATAATTGCCGTCAGGCAAATACAGACTGAAGGCTCCGTTCCGGAGATCAACACTGTAATTTAAAGAAGGATTGGTATTGGAACTGCTGATACTCAGGCTTCCATTGCTGATGGTGCTGCCATCTGAAAATTGAATGGTTCCTGTCGATTTAGGAGACAACTTGAGTTCCAGCATCCCTGAATCCAGCTTCCCATCTGCAACCTTAAATGGATGGAACAAAGCGATAGTTTCTTGATTCTCCTGGATATAAAGCTTGTTTAAATAGTACTGACCGTCCGGCAGCTCTATACTAAACCGTCCGTCCTCCAGCTCCACCTTATAAGAAGTTCCGACTCTATTCTCCATCCTGTAAAAATACAGCTTTCCATCCCCAACCATTGATCCGTCTGCATACGTAAAACTTCCCTTAACATTGCCGCCCGATACTGGCGGTGTTCCAGTTGGCTCCGGCGTTGCTGTCGCCACTGGTGTTGCTGTCGCCGCTGGCGTTGCTGTCGCCACTGGCGTTGCTGTCGCTACTGGCGCTGCTGTCGCCACTGGCGTTGCTGTCGCCACTGGCGTTGCTGTCGCCACTGGCGTTGCTGTTGCGGCTGGTGTTGCTGTCGCGGCTGGCGTTGCTGTTGCGGCTGGTGTGGCTGTCGCGGCTGGCGTTGCTGTTGCGGCTGGTGTGGCTGTCGCGGCTGGTGTGGCTGTCGCGGCTGGTGTCGGGGTTGCCGTTGTCGACGGTGCCGGATTAGCGTTTCCTGCCGCTGTCGGTGATGGCGTCACAGCCGACTTGTCAACACCGCCAATCTTGACCTTAACATCGGAGCCGCTGTCTTTACCAGCTTCCAGCTTGACTGGCGAAGTTTCCATCGTAATGCCTACGGCATTGATGACCGCAGTGTCAATTTTGCCTTTGCCTGTAACATCCAGGCCAGTATTGATATTCATCGTTGTGATGCTGGCTTCATTCTTCAGTTTATTGCCTGTGGCTTCTTTAGCCACGTTTAGACTCTGAATCGTTCCTTCAGGAATATCTACAGCAATATTATGTGCTTGAATGTTGACTTCCTTAAAGCTGCCTTTCAAGCTTATCTTGGCATTTCCCGGCAGCTCTTTCGATAAGGTTACTGCACCTACAGCTGCCCCCGTGATCGATTCAATCGCCGCTTCCGATTGAACCTGCAGATTGGCAACCGTCGTCGTTCCTTCTGCCACAATTCTTACACTGCCATTCTTTTTGTCGATGATGACCGTGCCAAGAGTGCTCTTGTTAAAATGAATGCTGTGAGCACCACCGCCGGAGACAGTAGTCGTCCCCTTGACGATCACATTCTCAAGGACCGCTTCGCCTTCTGCTATACCTTCTCCCAAGAGTAAATTACCATTGATCGTCGTATTCCGGAGTTTAATATCCGGCGAGTTGATGATAACATTCTGAAGGGTGGCGGCATTCCCTGCTTCAGGGCCATAGGTCCCTGGTGTACTGTATGTTACGCTAACTACTGAATTATGTATGTCCAGAGCTCTATCCAAAATAACTACAGCCTCGGCGCGGGTCGCCGCATCACCCGGATGAAAGCTGTTGTCTGCAAAGCCTTGCATAATCCCCTTCTCCTGCACTGCACGGATGGCGTCTTTGCACCATGCCGGACTATCTGCTGTATCGCTGAAGTTGGCATCTGCTGATGCAGCCAATCCGAGCAGTTTGCTGACAATGACCGCTAATTCCTGTCGGGTAACCTTGTTGCCCGGTCCAAAAGAGCCGTTGCCATATCCGCTAATGTATCCAGCAGCATTTGCTTTTAACACCTCCGGATACACCCAGTTTGAAGCTGCCACATCCTTGAAATCCACGGACTTGGTCTCCACAAATCCAAAGGATTTGTTAACTAATGAAACCAGTTCGGCTCTGGTGATGGGATTGGCCGGTTTAAAGCGGCCATCCGGATAGCCGGAGATGAACCCTTTTTCCATCCACTTGCTAATTAGCGGTTCGGCCCAATTTCCGGAAATATCCGAAGCCGTCCTGGCGAATACGGAGGCGTACGGAGATATCGTGAAACAAATCACGAGTAATAAGGCAAAACCTCTCTTCAAAATCTTCCTCTTCGACAACATTCTTCCCCCCAATGATAATAAAAGATCAATCCGCTATTAAATTACATCATCTCCTAAATTTCGACTATAAGAAAAAATTGATATTCCTATGAAAATGTCGGCTTTTGTATGTATTTTTGGTGTCTTTCGGATAGATTTGCAGCATCACAAGAACTATATGGTCCGCGAATCTGGGTATATGAGCCCAAAGTACATAAATATTGTGCTGTACGGTCCGTTGCCCCCTTGGCAAGTTCAGCATGTATCGTGCGCCAGTTGTCTGCTTCAGCGTTTTGAATGGACGTTCAGCAGTACATTTCACTTAAAAAAACACCACAAAAAGGACCGCCTTATGGCAGTCCGCAGTGTTGCAGTTACATACAAAAGTATGCAGCTTGCAGATTTCTTGTTCGGAGAATGTGCCTAATGAATGCGGTCACCGATTCAGCAAACTTCCGACATATTTCAGCAGCTCGTTGGCGCAAATCGGGCAGTAGTTATGCTCGTCGATCAGGCGTCTGGATACCTCGTTGATCCGTTTGAGCTGGCTTTCATCCGGCGTTTTGGAGGAGGTGGTAATTTTGACGATATCCTTGAGATCGGTAAACAGCTTCTTCTCGATCGCTTCCCGCAGCCGGTCGTGGTTGTTGTACTCGAACTTTTTGCCTTTGCGGGAATAGGCGGAAATACGGATCAGGATTTCTTCACGGAAAGCTTTTTTCGCATTTTCGGAAATGCCGATCTGCTCTTCAATGGAGCGCATCAGCCGCTCATCCGGCTCCATCTCCTCATCTGTCAGCGGATCACGAATCTTGGCCCAGTTGCAGAAGGCTTCGATGTTATCGAGATAATTCTCAAACAGCGTTTTGGCGGACTCTTCAAAAGAGTATACGAATGCCTTCTGCACTTCGCTTTTGGCCAGAATATCGTATTCCTTGCGGGCGATGGAAATGAAATTCAGATACCGTTCCCGCTCCTCCTTGGTAATCGAAGGGTGCTGATCCAAGCCATCCTTGATCGCCCGCAGCACATCCAGTGCGTTCATGCACTGCAGGTCGCCTTTGATCAGGGCGCTGGAAATCCGGTTGATGACATAACGCGGGTCGATGCCTGACATGCCTTCATCCAAATATTCGGTTTGCATCTCCTTAAGGTCGGCTTCCTTGTAGCCTTCAACCTCTTCGCCGTCATACATGCGCAGCTTCTTGATCAGGTCCATCCCCTGCTTTTTGCTCTCCTTCAGGCGGGTCAGGATTGAGAAAATCGCAGCGGCGCGCAGCGCGTGGGGCGCAATATGCACATGCTTCATGTCGCTTTGGGCGATCAGCTTGGCGTAGATTTTTTCCTCTTCCGACACTCTCAGGTTGTACGGTACAGGCATGACGATCATGCGGGACTGAAGTGCTTCATTTTTTTTGTTGGAGATAAAGGATTTGTACTCCGTTTCATTCGTGTGGGCGATGATCATCTCGTCCGCCGATATCAATGCGAAGCGCCCGGCCTTAAAGTTGCCTTCCTGGGTCAGCGACAGCAGGTTCCACAGAAACTTCTCATCGCATTTGAGCATTTCCTGGAACTCCATCACTCCGCGGTTCGCTTTGTTCAGTTCCCCGTCGAAGCGGTACGCGCGCGGATCGGATTCCGAACCGAATTCGGTAATCGTGGAAAAGTCGATGCTGCCTGTGAGGTCAGCGATATCCTGCGACTTCGGATCGGACGGACTGAAGGTCCCGATGCCCACCCGCTCCTCCTCCGACAGCAGCACCCGTACAACCTTCACCTGCTCGATGTCGCCGTGGTATTCATTCTTCAGCCGCATTTGGCAGGAAGGGCAGAGATTGCCCTCGATCCGCACACCCAGTTCTCTCTCGATCTCCGGGCGAAGCTCCAGCGGAATTAAATGTAGCGGGTCCTCATGCATCGGGCAGCCTTCAATGGCATACACCGCTCCTGCATCCGTACGCGAATACTGCTCAAGGCCACGTTTCAGCAGCGTAACCAATGTCGATTTCCCTCCGCTAACTGGTCCCATAAGCAGCAATATCCGTTTGCGTACGTCGAGACGCCGGGCTGCAGAATGAAAATATTCCTCCACCAGCTTCTCCACCGCCCGGTCGAGTCCAAATATCTCCTGCTCAAAAAATTTATACCGCTTGCGTCCATTAATGTCCTCTACGCCGTGTGACTTGATCATGTCGTATACACGGGAATGAGCTGTTTTAGCGGGAGAGGGGTCTTTTCTCAGCAGTTCTATATAGTCCTTGAAGGTGCCGCTCCACGCCAAACGGTCGTTCTCAGCCCGATACGAAGCTATACGCTCAAAAATATCCATTGCTCGCTACCTCCTCTTGCGCTCCTACTTGCTCCACAGCTTTAAAAGTGTATTACATACCTATGCGGCGAGCCGGGAATAGTTTACCTCTTTTTTGCTGTGCTATAATAGAGAATCATGATTTCCCTTATAAAATACCGGCACAAAGTGCGGGCTTGTCCTCCAAGCTTATTCAGACACTTTGCCATTGATTCAGCGGGGACGCAACATTAGGACACAGGAGTGACAAATATGGCCGTAAGGCATGAAACGGAGCTTTATGCTCCTTTGAAGAGCTTTTTTGAGAGACAAGGCTATGACATCAAAGGCGAGGTGCGGACCTGTGATTTGGTTGGCCTGCGTGAGGGTGAGGAGCAGCCGCTGATCGTGGAGATGAAAAAATCGTTCAACCTCGCCCTGCTGCTGCAGGGGATTGAACGACTGCGGTTAAGTCCCAACGTTTATCTCGCCGTGGAGCGCGTACGTGACAAAAAAGGCGCGGTGAACCAGCGCTGGGGCGAACTCAGCGGGCTATGCCGCCGCCTTGGCCTTGGGCTGATCACTGTGGTCTTTTACAAGACCAAGGCACCGCTGGTCGAGGTGCTCGCGGAGCCAGGCGACGCGCCGCCCCAGCCCCGCAGCCGCACACGGCGGCGCGAGCGGCTGCTCTATGAGTTCCGCGAGCGCAGCGGCGACTACAACACCGGCGGCAGCACGCGCGTCAAGCTCGTGACGGCCTACCGCGAGAAGGCGCTGCGCGTGGCGCTCGCGCTGCAGGCCGCAGAGGCCGAAGCCGCCCTTGCGGCGGCCGGCCTCGCCGGGAAGCGCGCCGGACGCGGCGGCGCGCCAGGGGCAGACACAGCAGCGGACGCCGCTGCTGTGTCTGCCTTAGGCCCGGCGGCTGCGGACAGCCGGGCGAAAGCTCCGCTCGGCGTCACACCCGCCGAGCTGCGCAAGAGAAGCGGCGTGCCGGGCGCCGCCGCATTCCTGCAGAAGAACTACTATGGGTGGTTCTTCCGGGTGGGGCGCGGCCGCTACACGCTCACGGCCGCCGGAACAGCGGCGCTGATCGAATATGCGAACATCACCGGAAGCCGAGCCTAAGCTTTATTTTCCGTACAGCTCATATTTCCGTCCGTTCAGCAGAAGGGCTGCCCCGCTGCCCGCAATACAGGCGACCAGCAGATTCATGCCAATAGACTGCCAACTGATCGTATCGTTAATATTGGCCGCCTGCTCCTGATAGATGGGACTGACCGTCAGCAGATTGGCGTATTGCTTGAAGGACTCATTAGCCGACGTTCCTATGCTCCAGTGCGAGCTGTCCTGGATAACCAGAGCGAACTGGACAGCAACAACCGCAACAATCAGGACAGCAATGCAGAGATGGCTTAATAACGGTTTGCGTTGTCTTTTGCCTGCAGCCAGCGCCAGTCCTATTAAGGCCAGTCCGGCAGGGATACTGCACAGCTTGGACAACAACAGATACAGGATTCCTAACGCCGGACTGGCCGAATCAGCAATCCTCGCCTGATATAAGCCATCAGGATTTAAAAACACCTCCAGCAATGTCGTCGACCATACCGCCATGGTGCCGAGCATAAAAACAGCCGATTTCACCAGAAACAGCGATGAAGTCTTGACAGGCAGCATATGATTAACCGGCATCGTACCCGTGAAGAATTCCTTGTAATAATCCACATAGATGTACACCGGGATTAGAATGCCGATGACCATGTTTACGGTGAGAATCAGAAATGCCAGATCTTGGCCTGGGCTGAACAGGAAATACAGGTTGATTAAGCAGCTTAATCCAGTTAATGAGGCGAACATTGCAAAATGTCTTTTGCACTCCAGTTTAAATTGATGGACTAGAATCACGTAACTACTCCCCTTCTCAAATGGTTAAACGATGTTTTTAAACAAATCTTCAATGGGCATGCCATACTCCCGTTTCAATTCCTCCACGCTCCCCTGCAGCTGCACTTTTCCTTCGTCCACAATCGCTATATGCGTAAACAGGCTTTCGACATCGCGAATCAGGTGGGTGCTGATCAGAATGGAGCTGTCAGGGTCAAAATTATCCAGGATAATCTGCATGATTTTATCACGTGTTGATGGATCGACAGCCGCTAAGGGTTCATCAAGTACGAATAATTGGGCCCGGCGTGCAAACGTAAGCGATAAGCTCACACGCTCCTGCATTCCTTTGGACAGGGACTTCACCTTATCTTTAAGATTCAATCCGAGCATCTCTATCATTCCGCAGGCCTTGTCCCGCTGAAAATCGGCAAAAGCGTGATAATAAAAATCAACACACTCCTCAATACTCATCCATGAATACAGAAATTCTCTGTCCGGCAGATAGGATACAATCTTTTTCGTTTCCACACCGGGACGTTGTCCACCGACTGTAATCGTCCCTTTATAATTCCGCAGCAAAGCCACGATCAGCTTCATAAGCGTCGTTTTTCCCGCCCCGTTCGGCCCGAGCAGCCCTACTATACTTCCCTTGGGAACTGTCAGATTCAGTCCGTTTAAAGCAGCCTTTTTTCCATACATTTTCGTCAGATTCGCACATTCCAGTACATTTCCCACATTGCCCCTCCTCTTCATTCGGTCTTTCTTATATCCATATATATACATTCCAATCCATTAGACTCCTGTACTCGAAACATCCCTGCAAGCTGCGCTGAAATGCCATGTATTTGCATAAACAAAAAGCAAGCCCCCCATACCGGAAGACTTGCCTTTTCACCAATACTAGCCTGCACACTGCCATTATCTTAATCGATTATTACATACTGAACTAATTCCTCAAGATCTTCAAATATTACATCCGCCTCTATATCTGTAGAAAATAGTGTGCTTTGTTTCCATGCTGCTCTGAGGCCAGCGGCGCGGCTCGCCCGGATATCATTGTCCGGGTGGTCGCCGACAAACAGCGTTTCCTCCGCCTTAACCCCTAGCTTCGTCAATGCCCGAAGGAAAATCGCCGGGTCCGGCTTGCGCAGACCTTCCCACTCTGAAATCAACACCTCATCGAACAAAGGGCTGATTCCCAGTGCTTGAAAATTATCATATTGGAATTGACCATAGCCGTTGGATACCAGCGCGAGTTTGATTCCGTTTGCCTTTAATGTTGTAAGCATACTCATCATATTAGGAAATCCGATGCAATGTCCTTGGAAACCATGCAGATAATCATTCAGAAGTTCTGCCCAGCTTAGCTCCCGGATAGAAAACTCCTCAAGAAGCTGCTGATACACTTTATCCTTCCAGACATAACCGTTCTGATCCAGCTCGACAAACCGCTGCAGAAATTTTTCTTTAGGAACAGACTGAAATTGTGGATATCGTTCATACTGATCGCGGACAAAAGAGACCAGAGAGGACTCGCGGTCCAATAACGTTCCATCCAGATCGAAGAGCACCGCTTTAATTTCCATCTTCCTGCCCTTCCACACTTAAGCGCGTTTATTATTGAGTTATCTGCTGCTGACTCCGGCCAACCTCCGCCAACCCCTTGATTGTTGTTTGCTACGTATGAACGCTGGTTTAGGTTGCTTGCTTCGAGTTTCGATAAGTGTATTTGGTGCAGCTATTCGGGAGCAATATAGTTGTTTCAAAGATATAGTTGTATGCTCTACAATTAAAAATGGCGAATCCTTCCGTTTTGCCCGAATGACATCTATTTAGTTGTACGAAGTGCAGCTATCTCCTCATTCGCCCATCCATATGGAGTTTTAGCTGTATAAAGTGCAATTATCGCGTATTTCGCTCATAGGGTAGAGATCACGCCCCCGCGTTCACCCAAAAAGCCCATTCTCGCCCAATTCTACTGCACAGAATGCAACAGAATCCTATCAGACTGCCAAAAACGGGAAATCTATTGTACTAAATACAGCAGACGCTACTCATAGCCGCATATGTCACAAACTACAACCCCTAACTTTAAACTCTAACCAATCAACCCAGTTGTCATCAATACCCCATTCCCCTCAGCTCCGGGCCGTAAACTCCGTCACGGCCTCACTCATCAGGTTCATGCCCAGCAGCAGCTCATCCCGGCCGGGATGGCTGAAGTTGAGGCGGATGCGGTTACCGCCGCCGCTGACACAACACAGGGGGCCGGGCAGGAAAGCTACGCCTTTAGCCAGCGAGGCCTTAAGCAGTGCCATAGCATCCAGCCCAGCCGGCAGCGATACCCACAGAAACATGCCGCCTTCCGGCAGACTATAGGTGCTGCTCTTCCAGGCCGGACGCTTCAGCAGTTCAGCCATTAGCTTGAGGCGGGTATTGTATTCCCGGTTCAAGAGGGCAATATGCTCACGCAGATCAAAAGAGGTGACATCCAGCAGATGATGCAGCAGCCGCTGATTTAGGGAGCTGGACTGCCAGTCGGCCATCTGCTTTGCGGCAGCCATCATGCCGATAAGCTCCCGGCTGCCTGCCGCCCAGCCCGTCCGCAGAGCGGGCGCGACCGTTTTGCTGAAAGAACCGATGTAGAGCACATGTCCACCCTCGCTTACATTCTCCAGCGCATAAAGCGACGGATATTTTACGGACGGATGCTGGCCATTACGCTGAAAATGCAGATCACCATAGGAATCGTCTTCGACAATCAGCACGTTATGGGCGGTGCACAGCTCCAGCACCTCCTTGCGTCTTGCCAGACTCCAGAGAATACCGCTTGGATTCGTAAAGCTCGGTGTTGCAAACAGCATCTTAGGCCGGTGCTGCCGGATTTGGGTACGCAGATGCTCCGGCAGCAGTCCGTCCCTGTCTCCCTGCACAGGAATAATCACCGCACCCTGCATACGGAGCGCCTGCAGAATGCCTGGTGAGGTGGGATTCTCTACAAGAACCCGGTCTCCGGGATCTATGTATACCCTGGACAGCAAATCGATGGCTTGTTGACTTCCCGTTGTCAGAAGAACTCCGCCCTCGGCAACAGCCACACCTTTGGCTTTCAGCCAATCCCCGGTAAGCCACTCCCGCAGCGGACCGTACCCTTCCGGATCACCGTACTGCAGTGCCCCGGCATCTGCGGAGATGACTGTAGACGCGGTTTCGGCAAGCAAGGACAACGGGAACAATTCTTCCGCCGGAAGCTCTTCCGCCAGTGAAATCAACGTGCCCCGGCGCGTCTTGGTGCGTATACTCAACAGCGGTGAAGACAGCAAGGTATGTGCGCGGGCAGAAAACTCATATCTCATATGTTCCCCCCTCCCCTGGTACCAAGAATATTCCAGCCCAGCCGGCAATATGTCGTTAGCGTGGTCCTATGCGTAGATTTGCTTGTTCTGCCTTGAGAAAAGAGCAAACTTCTCGATAGCCTGCGCTCTCGTCGACACTTCAAGCTTCACATAAATTTTGCGCAAATAATTGTCTATGGAACGCCGGCTTACCTCTATTTCAAGTGCAATTTTATCATAAGTGATTCCCTGCACAATACGCTCCATAATGAACATCTCGGTCTGGGTCAGCTGCATGACACCATCCAGCCCCTGTGACGATGGTGCCAGCCGAAATCCTTTTTCAATCCAGTCAAACGGTATAGAGAGGAAACCTTCCCGCAATCCGTCAATCATCAGCAGCAACTGGCGGGGAGAAGCTCCCTTGGAGAGTATTCCGCTTGCCCCAAGCTCAAGCAGCGGCTGAAATAAAGTCTTGTCCTCTTCTTCCGTCATGATGATGAAATGAGAATTTGGCGAACTGCTCTTCATCTCCGGCAAAATGCTCTCCACATTTCCTTCCGGCATCTGATAATCCGCCAGCACCAGATCCGGCTGACTTTCACGCACATTGTAAACGCCTTCGTTCCAAGTCGAATACATCCCCAGAATTTCCAGCTCTCCCCCTTCCTCCAAAATCAATTTTGTTCCAAGCATACTTGTGGGATGACATCCCACGATGATCCCCCGCCACACCTTCATCATTAACTCCCTGACCTCCTGCTATCTATATAATTTACCCAGAGTGAACAACGCCTCGGGGTTTTCCAGTTATTACGTATGCAAGGATGGTTGCATTTTTATCCTTTCTTCCTTCTTTTACCTTGTATACGCCCATCAGATATTCCAATCTATAGAAATTGTATCGCAGTAGTTTAACAGGATGCAATTACTTTTTCCCTTTTTCCGACTCTCTTTCACTTTTGCGAAATCTCAAAAAGTCTGATAGAATGGGGACTTGAAAAAAACAACCTGAGGTGATGTAATGCAACCGCTAGCGGAATCGACCCCGGTACACTCGCGCCGTACTGCAGCGAGAAGCGGCCCTTCCGTAAAATGGTTTTTACTGTTCTGGATTTTGATGATCGGGCTCGGCTTCTATGCCGTGTACAGCTATACCAACCATCTAAAGCAGCAGGTGCTGAGCGAACTTGGCACTCAAAGCCAGCAGCAGCTTACCGTTTTGAAGACCGATTATGAAGCGCGAATCGCCGTTCTCTCTGAAGAGGTGAAGGAATTGCAGAGCACCGTTCAGAGCTTTAATGAACTGCTCACCTTTACCAAAGACAATGCAAGCAGCAAGACAGACAACAGCAACAAGCTGTATACCCAGTTAAACGAGGTCCGCAAGCAACTCGATGCCCTGAAGAAAGAGATGGATCTGCTGAAATGAGAACCCCTGTCCAACGAGTCAACCGGTTCTTTATGCTGCTGACTGCTCCCTTCTTCGGGTTATTGCTCTGTCTGTGGTGGTATCAGCCGCCGCTTGACCTGAAGCTGAACACAGAACAGTTCGCTGCAGCCCCGGGGCCGCTTGAATTAACAACCTCTTTGAAGAATGATTTGAAGCTGGCCGAGGCCTCCGCTTCCTATACCATAGATTCAATAGGTGCCAGTGCACAGCTTTACAAACAAACAACAAACGCGATGAATGCCATTGTTAATACCGCCAAAACCCAGGCATCCCGCCCGGAGCTAATCTATAACCGGAGAATTTCAGCCAGGCTGGGAATTCCTGCCGATATTGTGAACAGCGAACGCATTACCATCGAACTTTACCGCTTAAATCCCGGTAACTATAAAGCCTATGCCCTAAAAATCAAGCTGAAGGATGCTTCTGCCATGAAAATGAGCCTGGCCGAGGATGGCTCCGGCGGAGCTGAAACCACCATGCGCGCCGTCAACCGTTACGGTGCAACAGCCGGCATCAATGCCGGAGGGTTTGCCGATAAGGGCGGTAAACGTTATCCCTTGTCCACGACCGTTGTAGGCGGCCAATATTTGTACGGATTCGAGCCGAGTTACAAGGATCTCAGCTTCGTTGGCCTGAATAAATCAGGACAGCTGATCGGCGGCAAATTCTTCAGCCGGACACAACTCGACCAGCTGGAGCCGCTGTTCGGCGCCACCTTTGTCCCGGTCCTGTTGAAGAACAACACCAAGACGGTGATCCCGGATAAGTGGAAGACGAGCCCCAAACGTGCCCCGCGCACCGTAATCGGCAAGTACAAGGATGATCAGCTTCTCGTGCTCGTGGCGGACGGCTACAACGAAAACGGCAACTCCGGTGCTACGCTGGAGGAAATCCAGAACAAGCTGTACAACATGGGTGTGATCGATGCCTACAATCTGGATGGCGGGGGATCTTCGTCCCTGATCTTTAGAGGAAAGGTTATTAACAATCCATCGGACGGGAATCTCCGCCAGGTGCCAACCAGTTTCCTGTTTTTCAGATAACCTTTTCCAGTTGTCTGTGCGGCATCTCACATTTTTCTTTTGTTTTTGATATAGACCAGGTTATAATCAGGATAACGAATACAGATCCTTATGGAGGTGTCCAGCATGTCGTTTTCCTTGACCTTTTGGATCATAACCCTGGTATTTCTGCTGTTCCTGACCGGAATTCTAACCTCCTCCTACAACGACGATAAGACCAAGGGCTTATAAAAAGCCTGGATGGACCCAAGCATTCGCTGCTTCAAAAAAGAGCACCGCACATCTGTGCGGTGCTTTTTTTAGTAATGGGACGGCAGACACCCTGCTGCGGCCATACTATGTACAATTAAATTTGCTTGCTTTCAGCAGGAGAAAGCGTAATTTCTAGGCGTGTCTTGAAAGTTGAGTCATTTCCCCAAGACATTCAGCACAAATATAACGATCTTTATATTCACTTACACCTTCAACTGATCCGCAAAATACACATTTGGGGCGGTAACGCTCCAGAATGATATGGTCGCCCTGTACCAGAATTTCTACCGGATCGCCTTCATTCATTTGATACCTTTTACGCAGGGACTTAGGCAGAACGATTCTACCCAGCTGATCTACTTTCCGAACAACGCCAGCAGGTTTCATATCTAACTTACACCTCTCCTGTTCAACTAATAATTAGTAACTACTACTTTTTCGGCACTATTCAACTATTTCGTTAATCAATTGTCGAATCCTGCTGAAATAAATAAAAAATCATGTCCGTTTTTAGAAAAGTTGTGGAAAGTCTAGCTGGCGAAGCGCCTCATAGACAATAATGGCCGCCGAGTTTGACAAATTAAGCGATCTGACAGCATCGCTCATTGGCATGCGCATTCTCGTTTCTTTCCCGGCTTCCAGAATATCGGCTGGCAGACCCTTGGTTTCCTTGCCGAAAACGAAGAAATCCCCATCCTGAAAGGCAAAATCGGTATAGCGCTTCTCGGCCTTGGTTGTAGCATAGAAAAATCGGCCTTCCTTATACTTCTCCAGCACTTCCCCAAACGAATCATGATATTCGATATTTACGGCGTGCCAGTAATCCAGTCCTGCCCGTTTCAGCGTAGCGTCGTCGGTACGGAAGCCCAAGGGGCGAACCAGATGAAGATGCGTGCCTGTTGCCGCACAAGTGCGGGCAATATTGCCGGTATTCGCCGGAATTTCCGGTTCTACCAGCACAATATGAAGTGCCATAGTGTGAATGCTTCCTCTCTGTAGGCTCTAACAGCCCTATAATGTGTTAGTAAGGAGATCCTCTAAGGTGAGGGCGGCGCTTATAGATCATACACGGCGCGTGGTGTGTCACGCAGAAAACCTTCCGCCTGCAGGCGGAAGGTTCAAAAGCTTTTATACATTAGCCCTGAGTTTGCCGGAAATGCTGCATGAAATCGGTAAGCGCCTTAACACTCTCATAAGGAACCGCGTTATAAATGGAAGCGCGCAAGCCTCCAACACTGCGGTGGCCCTTAAGACCGACAAAACCTTCTTGTTCGGCAGCCTTGACGAATTGCTTCTCAAGCTCTTCCGACTGCATCCGGAATGTAACGTTCATGATGGAGCGGCTGCCTTGTTCCGCAACTCCGCGGTAGAAACCATCACTGCCGTCAATATGATTATAGAGTAGCCCGGCTTTGTCGCGGTTCTTAACTTCGATACCTGCAAGCCCGCCCTGCTCCCCTATCCATTTTAACACTTCATTAACCATGTATACAGAAAAGGATGGCGGCGTATTGTAGAGAGAGTTGTTCTTATAATGCGTATCGTAACGCAGAATCGTCGGGATATTGGAAGGCGACTTCTCGATCAGCTCTTCCTTGGCGATAACTACAGTTACGCCTGATGGTCCGAGATTTTTTTGTGCGCCGGCATAAATCAGTCCGAATTTATTCACGTCAAAGGAACGGCTCAGAATGTCACTGGACATGTCTGCAATCAGCGGGATGGAGCCGGAATCCGGAAACTCCGCATATTGTGTTCCTTCAATCGTTTCATTCGACGTAACATGCAGATACGCTGCGTTATCCGCTGCCTTGATGCTGCTAAGCTCTGGAATCGCCAGAAACTTCTTGTCCTCCGAGGATGCGGCGACATGGGCGCCACCAACCAATTTGGCTTCCTTGAGGGCTTTATCTGCCCAGCTTCCTGTCATGACATAGCTGCCCACTTGGCCCTCGGAGACAAGGTTCATCGGAAGCATGGCGAACTGGGTGCTTGCTCCGCCTTGGATGAACAATACCTTATAGCCCTGCGGATTGCCAAGGAGTGACAGCAGACGTTCCTGAGCTTCGTTATGAACGGACTCGTATACCGCCCCACGGTGCGACATCTCCATAATGGACATTCCGCTTTCCCGGAATTCGACAAACTCCGCTTGTGCGCGTTCCAATACTGCAAGCGGCAGCGCCGCCGGACCTGCATTAAAATTGTATGCTCTCTTGCTCAAAATTGCCCCCACCCTTTCTCTCCTGCGAATATGGATAGAGATTATGATAGCAGTAATCTAACACACCATCAAGTATAATTATTCACATGGAAAGTATAATCTCCAGGCTTAAATGGTGAAAAACTGATAGCTGCGGCTCCAATCCTTGCTGTGACGCGGTAAAATGCTGATGTCCGCAAAAACTTCCGGCGAAATAACATGCTTCTCGCCCCATAGCGCCATCCGGTCCGGCTGAAAATTTCCGTATTCCCTGATCCCAGCTCTGCTTGGCCGATGAGTAATTTCCCAATAAAAGGAGTCCCTAACAGCTTCCCAACCGCCAAGCTTACAATAAAAGGAGCGATTAGGTTCATTATTCCAGCTTAGTTTATCCCCGGTCAGGCTAAGCAATTCCTCCGTATAGCTGGACTCCGCCTGCTCTACCCTGGCAATCCCCGGCAATCTCAGTTCATACCCTGAGCCGACATTTCCACCGTTGATTCCAATAAAATTATGATTGTATTCCTCTATCCGAAGCTCCTTAGACCCCCTATTCTCCAGAGTATAAGAGATGTTCAGCCTGTCTTCATCCAGTGAGATCCTCTTGGTTAAAAGCATGCTGTATCCCCGGCACTCCATCGGCTGCACCGAATAAGTAACCGAATCTGTAGTGTGTTCTTCAATCACCTCAAAGGGAATGAGCGGATAACTTCCGGCAAAAAAATAGGGGGCATCTTCCTGCTTTTGCAGCAGCCCTACTCCCGGCTTCGGAAACCATTCTCCTACTTCTGCATCGTCATAGCCAATTGCCCGGGAAATGCTGAATTCATTACATAGCCCAATACCGCCAGTACCCTGCCCGGGCACAAGGCTTTCCGGAACGCAAAACATATGTTTCCCCTGTTCCAGGGTTACCTGCGTTATAAAGCCCGTCCAGTCGAACCTGGTTCCTTTATATGCTCCCAGATCAGCGATTTCAACAGTTAAAATATCATTTGACAACGTGATACCCATATATTAACGCGTCCTTTCTGTTTACCAAGAATGAAATGGAGTCATACCTCTCATATGTTTCCAAAAAACGCCTGCAACCGTAATAAGCAACGGTACAGACGTTTGATTGTTCCCTGTCTAGATTACGCTAATGTCACTTCGATTAGATGACATTCCCCAGTCTGCAGAGAGAGCAACTCCGCACGCGGAATCACCACACCTCCTGAGACGCGCTGAAGCGTCACCTCGCTGCCATTAAGGGAAACAGAGTATATTTGGTACTCTCCATAATTAAAGCTTCCTGCGGCCTTGTAGACCACCTTAAATTCGCGATCCGCGAAAATTGTATTAATCGAAGCTCTTCCTTCCGTATCGAATTGCTCTTTTACCAGCTTTGGCTCCAGTAACAGATCTCCAAGCTTGCCTTTAACACCAAATACTTCAGTGACCATGGTCAATAGCAGCCAGCTAGCCGAGCCAGTCAGATACGTGTACATCCCTCTGCCTTGTTCATTGATATATTCAGGGATACCCGGATAAATCCGGCTCGTTTCGAAGTCCGAGCTTAGGCTGTAAAGGGATTTCATAACTTTATGACCCTCGTTCACATAACCGCGTTTGTAGAGCGCGTTCCCGTACATTACAGTCATGTGGCTGAACATCGCTCCATTTTCTTTATGACCAAAAGCAAAACCGAAGGCGCGGCCCAGATTCTGCTGGATACCTCCAAAACTGGAATTGAGCCTGTATCCGATTTTGGCATCCAGCAGGTTACGCTCAACTGCAGAGATGATGTGCGGAATCTGATCCGGCGCTGCTGCATGGCCCATAATTGGGAATACCTGGCCCGTAAGCGTCATGCGGACACCTTCAGAGAACTCGCCTTCCACCTGTTCACCGTCGTTATTATAGTAACCATTAAACCAGCCGTCACCCTTTTCACTTTGCAACCACTCGTTATTGCGCAAGTGATTGAATATCCATGCGGCTTTCTTCTCCAGATCATCTGCTATTTTATCCGTATCAAGAGCAATACGCTTCCCGCTAACCTTATTAGGTGCTGAGGCATAGTAAAGATCGAGTCTTCCCAGCTTTGCTGATACAGACTCATAATTCACACTTTCCTCCAGTGAATCAAACAGCAGCTTCATCTCTTCCGCCAGTTCAATGGTTTCTTGACCTTTGGATTGTTTGAGGATGCGCAGCAGCTGTGAAATATCTTTCAGATTACTTGCATAGAAGGCTGTAAAAGCTACACTTTCACCCTGGTCAGCCGCCATATCCAGCCCGTCATTCCAGTCAGCACCCTCCAACAAAATATTGTTATGCTCGCCAACGTTATAGAACGGAACCAAATTTTGCAGCAGAATATGCTCCAGAATCGTACCTTCGTAGACCTCTCCGGAATCAGTTCTAAGGGAACTGCCAACTGTTGTGTTCCAGGATGCATCCCGTTCCTTGCAGCGGCTCATAAAGCTGTCACGGAAGTAGGTCTGCTTCTGGAGCAGGAAGTCCAAATCCCCGCTTTGATCCAGATACAGCATCGTCGTCAGGAACGGCCACGCTCCATGATCCATCCATACACGGGGGATATTGTTGCGGTCTGCAATAAATTCACCTGGCTGTTGACCAATAATAGTCGCATTACTGCCGTCTATTCTTACTCCGGCGTAATTGTTCAGCAGCAGGCTGCGCACTTCTGCCGGTTCCATAATAAGCAGTGCCAGACAGTCCTGCCAAAGATCCCGCCAGCCGCGTCCGCCTCTTCCGTAATCATGATACGGCAAGAAAGAGTTGCCATAGAGTCTTCTAAGCACCGGTTGGATTGTCACCCATTTCATCCACTGGTCAACATCGGGTTCACCGGTTTGAAATTGTACCCTATTCACCTTCTCTGCCCAGAAGGCTTTCGTTTCCTCCAGCAGGCGATCAAAGGCTTCAGCTGTCCCGTACTTGCCAATCAACGCATTAGTATTTATTCTTTCACTTTCAATGGCCATAATTACTACATAAGAATGGCTTTGACCGGGAGACAGGGATACCGGATCAAACCTCAGACCGCCAAGCGCCTCGTAGCCCTCTCTTTGCACACCCCCGCCTTTACCAATGTCCGGAGCAGTATTAAGGACAACAGCTTCAGGCCAATCCAGGCTTCCGCCTTCTCCGATGAATTCCTCCTGAACAGGAAAGAATCCTGCCGGTTGACTGCCGTCACCCTCCGCTCCAAAAACCCCATACGAGGTATGGTTTATGCGGTGGCCGCGCTCATCAAAGGAAAGGGCCGGTTGAACCTCCACACCATAAGGCGAAGTGTATATCCGGTTCAGCAGAGAAGTCACATGTCTGTGATCCCGCAGGTCATCTGCAGAACGGGCATAGAGTGGGACTACAGCAGTCGGCGTCAGTGTAAGCGTCTTTGAACCTGTATTTTCCAGCGTTACTTTCATTAGTTCTATCTTATCATTACCGCTTGGCACAAAGCTGGTCGTCACTGCCTTAACGCCCATCACAGCGTTGCTGCGGGTTATGCGATGCCATAAGAATCCCGCCTCCAGCAAGGCTTCGTCAGCTGAAGAAGAATAGAATTCCGCATTTTGCTTAGCAGAGTTACCGGTTGCAGACCATGCTCCCTTTCCATCCGCATATACCCAGAAGTTGCGTGAAGCCCGTGAAGTATGCAAGTCCTCAACCGATAACGGCGGAGTAAGAAATGTATTATGCCCGGTGGTCGCCTGACCGTGAAGCTTTGGAGTTACAGTAGACATCATTCCTCCCTCATTTACCAGAGGGAAGTATAAAAAGCTGCTGCGATCCGGGTTCTGAAGCCTGAATTCCCCATCGTTACCGGTGAATTCGAAGCCGTATATTTTGTTACGGTCCATAGTATTCATCCTCTCATTTACACATCTGCCTAAGCTTTAACCGCACCTGCCAATGCTCCGTCAACAATATACTTTTGAATGAAGGTGTACAGCACGATAAGCGGTGCAGAAACGATCATAATACCGCACGCTAACATAGGCCAGTTATTTCCGTACTGGCCACGGAATTCTTTAAGCCCGAAGGTAATGGGGTAATGTTCCGGACTAGGCAAATACATGACTGGACCTACGAAGTCATTCCAGATGCTGATTGCCGTTAGAATAACGCCTGTTGCAATTACCGGCTTCATCAGCGGCAGGATAATTTGAAACAAGTAGCGAATGTAACCAGCACCGTCCATACCGGCTGCTTCATCCATTTCACGGCTAATTCCTTTTATATAGCCTACGAACATCATGAATACGATGCCTGTACCGCCGGTTTTCAGCAGAATATAACCCAGCTTCGTATCGTAACCCACAAAACCGAGCTCCTGCTTCATAGTAAGCATTAACTTAAACTGTGCGACCATAGGATTCGGAAGGAACTGGGACAGCAAGAAGAACAGATAAATAAACCCGCTCCACTTCACATAATTTCTCGCTACCGGGAAAGCTCCAAATAACGATACGATCAGTGTCAGCACTGTTGCAACGCTTGTATATAACAAGCTGTTTAAGAAATAATTAGAGAAACTGCCCTGAACCCAAGCTTCCTTGTAATTATCCCATTGGATATTTTTCACTAGACCGATAGGGTCCAGCAAATATTCAGTAAAGGGCTTAAAGGATATGTTAATTACAAATAGCAACGGCAGGATATACAAAACTAACAATACTGCAATCAGCATATAAGAGAGAGTTTTGGCGGTTTTGGATTCTTTCATTAATACTCCACCTCTCTCTTACGCATTTGTTTAACAGCAATTACAACAAACACCAAAATCATTAGGAACTGTACTACGGAAAGCGCTGAAGGCAGCCCCATCTCCAGGGAACCGCGGAATGTCTCTTTATACACATCATACGCCATCGTTCTTGTGTTAAAGCGGCCGTCTGTAGTGGCTAGAATAATATCAAAGGTTGACATTGCGCCGATAATTGACAGGATTATATTAATCGTGAAGGAGGGAGCGATAAGCGGAAACGTAATGTTTTTGAAAGATTGCCACTTCGTAGTTCCGTCAATATACCCGGCTTCATATAAATCTTTCGGAACGGATTGTAGTCCCGCTAGGAAGATCAGCATCGAATAACCCATGTACATCCAAATTTGCGTGAATATGATATAACCGAACGCATGGCTAAAGCTTCCAAAGAACATATCTTTATAACCGAACAAAGAATCATACATTTGATTTACTGGACCGCTCAGAGGATCGAACATCATGCCCCATACCAGCGCAACTACCGCTACACCAAGCACAACCGGTAAAAAGAAAACCGCACGATAGAAATAATCGCCCTTCAGCTTCTGGTTGATGACTACAGCCATCAGAAGTCCAACACCGTTCTGTATAATCGTAACAATGATCATGAAATAAATAGTACGTATAATAGAATCCACACGCTCGCCTGAATTTCCGGAGTAAAATACATCATAATAATTGTCAAGGCCTACGAAATTCATCTTGCTGCCTGGAACATTGGTAATATCCGTAAATGAATAGATGACCGTCATCATAGATGGGGCAAAATAGAAAATAACGTACAATGATAGCGGAATCATTAATAGCAAAAGCGGGATATATCGTTTTAAACCTTTCCCAAACGGATACATTTCTCTCACCTACCCAATCCTATTTCAATAAATGATCGGGGTCTGCACTGAACAGACCCCGAATCCGTAGAACATGTTGGTGCACAGTATGTTGTAGATGTCAGTTTATCAGGCTAGCAGCTTATTTAGGTGCAGCAGCTTCCCATTCTTTTTGTTGTACATCTGCAAGCTCTTTAGCGGTTTTGAATTCACCGCCTGGAGCCAGATACTCCGTATGCACGCCTTCAGCAGCAATGTGCTCACCAACGTTGTCACGGTTAATCATCATGATTTCATAAGCAAGTTCAAAGTCGCCAGTCATGTAAGGAGCAAGTTCTTTATCAATGAATTCGCTATCCGTCGCAATGTTGTCTTGCGTAGGCAAGAATCCTGCCGCTTTTACATATTGCGTGTAATTTTCCTTTTCAGAGAAGAACTCAAGCCATTTCAATGCGCCTTCTTTGTTCGGGCCTTTCTCTGCTGCATACCAGGTTACATCGTATTTGCCGACAAGAGAATTGTTCTTGGCTGCATCTTCTGTAGCCGGAATTGGGAAGTATCCGAATTTCAAATCCGGGTTTGCTGCAGCGATTGTAGGCGCATCCCATGTTCCATCAGCGATCATAGCCGCTTTTCCTGTTGCGAAAAACGATGGCGCCGTTGCATAGTCGATTCCCAGGAAACCATCAATAAAGTATTTATCCTGAAGCGTCTTCATTTTCTCAAGTACTTCTACAGCCTCAGCATCATTGAACGCCGAAGTCCCCTTCCAAACGCCTTCTATCCATTGCTGTTGGTTGCCGCCGCCCAAAATCTTAGCCTGCAGACCGAACGCCGGCAATTTCAGAGGCCATACGTCTTTACCTGCTACAACGATTGGCACAATGCTCTTAGATTTCAGAGTATCAAGCAGACCAATGAACTCAGTCCATGTTGTTGGAATACTCAAACCATTTTCTTCGAATATTGCTTTATTATAGAAGAAACCTGACATTGCAACTTTACCGGTTGGAATCGCATACACTTTATCCTTGTAAGTGCCGGCTTTAGCAATATCATTAGCATTGTAATTCTTAACGAAAGCTTCACTGCTCAAATCAGCAATCAATCCTGAATCAATCCATTGTTGCCAGTCCGGCACTTTAGCACCTGGAGTCCAGTCTTTCGGAGATAGTCTCATGCCGGACAGATCGGCGAGAACGTCAACGTCACCAGCTGTAATTCTCGCTCTCTGCGCTTGTTTGAATTCATCATCCGGACCAGTTGTTGTGTACTCAACCTTGTACTCGGGATACTTTTCCTCGAACTTCTTGTTAATTTCTGTAATGGCTTTGTTAATGTTCTCTTGCTTCCAGTGCAGGATCTTAATAACCTTCTTGCCGCCAGAAGCCTTATCGGTTCCCGAAGCATTTTTCGCTTCGCCGTTCGTGTTGTTATTGCCGCCTCCACATGCCGCTAATGAGAGCATTATAGCTGAGCTCAACAAAATTGCAGAAAGCTTCTTTACCATTTTTGTTACCCCCTAGATAATTGGTGTCATTTTCTACGAAACAACCTTCAATTCTTGAATCCACGAAACACTGATCCATTATTTACAGAAAGCGGTTTCGTTGAATTTATTATTGCATCGTTAATAATCTTTGTAAAGAGTTTTTTTTATATTCAAAAAGTTAGATTTTTTTCTGAAAATCCTTTTGTAACCTGGATATACCTAAGGATTTATGCAACATTCCATTGACTCCACCCTTTATCAGCTATAATATAATAAACGAAACTATTTCGTTAAGTTTACATTCGCATCATTTAAACTGTATAAATTACTCTCATTATTATCCTCTGAAGAGCCATTTTTACAATAAGGGGGGCTTTAAATGGCCTATAACATCAAAGATATAGCGAAAATAGCCGGAGTTTCTGTTTCGACAGTTTCTAAAATCATCAATAACTACAGTGAAATTTCGGAAGATACCAAAACGAAAGTTCTACAGATTATAAAAGAGACCGGGTATACCCCTTCCAATTCAGCTAAGACATTGGCAACTAAATCCTCAAATCTCATAGGTGTTATATTTGCCGGGAAGCTGAACGTTGATTTTACTCATCCTTTTTTTGTCGAAGTGCTTAATGCCTTCAAAAAACAAATGGGCCTGCTTGGTTACGACCTTTTATTCTTCTCGAACGAAAAGTTCCAAAGCGGTGACACCAACGACTATTTAGCCCGTTGTCAGCATTATAATGTGGACGGGTGCGTGCTCATCTCTGGACAAGAGCTGGAACCTTCCATCGCCCAATTGGATAATAGCCCTATCCCTTGTATTGGCGTTGACTTAAAGCTATCCGGAGGTAACTCCGGTTATATCATGTCAGATAACTTTAAAATGTCCTCCAAAGTAGTAGAACACTTTTATTTACTTGGTTATCGAGCGCTTGGGTATATCGGCAGCACACTGGAATCAGACATCTCAAATATGCGCGAAAGTGGTTATCGTAAAGCGATTGAGGATTTAGGATTGCCAATCAACGAACGATGGTTCATCAATGGAAGTAACTTTTACGAAGCCAGCGGTTATGAAGCCATGCGCCGAATGATTGCTGGCGGAAATCTGCCAAGGGCTGTATTTGCTGCCTCAGACCAGCTTGCTATTGGTGCAATCCGGGCCCTTAAAGAAGCATCCCTATCTATTCCCGATACGATTGCGCTTATTGGCTGTGATGACATCGAAGCCTGCAATTATACAACGCCGAAGTTAAGTACAATTAGACAAAATAAAAGCAAGATAGGGCGCCTGGCCGCTCTGATGCTTTATGACCTTATAAACAGCCAGTCGGGCACAACTTCCTTCATCGTAGTAGAGCCTGAGCTCGTTGTACGGGAGTCCTGCGGCGCAGCTGAGCGAAGCCTGAATACGGCTCAATAACACGCGGCATATCAGCGATTGGTACAACGCTCCGTTCGCAGCAGCGTCCACCCAAGTGCTAACGTTGATCCTGCTTTAAAAACAAAGAGGCTATCCCAGCCATTTCATGGCTTTTGGGACAGCCCCTTTTGTGTTTTAAGAGCAGATTCTACAAAAAGAACAATGGACGGCCGTTACTACTAATACGATACATACGAGCACCCTGATCATCAGCGGCAATCTGAGACTGAAGAACATGTTCGCCATGCTTCCCTTCATCTTTCATCATGATGTAGTCCAACTTTTATGTATTTTCTTTTTAACGGCATCTATACGCGCAATCCACATAGCGCTAATCTCTGCGTTATTAGCACGTCACTTTTATTAGCTGCAAAATGTATAAAACAACCATGGTTATTCTTATCATTAGTCTTCTTCAGGCGATCTCTTCGAAAGAGGCCTTGTTCATTCTGATTCGCCCCAGCCAAAAATATCTTCAAAGACTATCTCCCAATGCAAAAACTACCTATTGATAAATTTAGACTTTGGGCTGAAACACAAAATAAGGGGCGTCTCAAGCAGCCATTTCATGGCTTTTGAGACACCCCTTATCGTTACAGACTCTTTTGGTGGCTCCCGATCTAACCTGCGGGCTACCTGACCAAGAGCTTCGTCTTATAGGTCGAAGTACAGAGAGTATTCATGCGGATGTACACGAATCGCAACTTCTTGAGCTTCAGAACGTTTCAGAGCGATATAGTTATCGATGAAGTCTTTAGTGAATACGCCGCCTTCAGTAAGGAATTCGTAATCAGCTTCCAGAGAATCTAGCGCTTCGCTCAGGCTGCCCGGAACGCTGCGGATTTTTTCTTTGTCTGCATCGGACAGTTCGTAGATGTTCTTGTCCAGAGGACCGTAACCCATTTCTTCCGGGTTAATCTTCTTCTTGATTCCGTCCAGACCGGCCATCAGCATAGCTGAGAATGCCAGGTAAGGGTTAGCTGTGGAATCCGGTGTACGGAATTCGATGCGACAGCCTTTAGGCGTCACAGCAGCTACCGGGATACGAACAGCAGCGGAGCGGTTTCCTTTGGAGTAAACCAGGTTAACCGGTGCTTCATAACCAGGAACCAGACGTTTGAAAGAGTTAGTGCTTGGGTTAGTCAGCGCGATCAGTGCCGGAGCATGATACAGGATACCGCCGATATAGTGCAAGGCCATCTCACTCAGGTTGGCATAAGCGCCTTTTTCGTAGAACAAAGGAGCGTCGCCGTTAAAGATAGATTGGTGAACGTGCATGCCGCTACCATTATCGCCGAACAGCGGTTTAGGCATGAACGTTGCCACTTTTCCGTATTGGCGTGCAGTGTTTTGCACAATATATTTGTAAGTCAGCAGATTATCAGCTGTTTTCTTCAAGGTATCAAAACGGAAGTTGATTTCCGCTTGGCCTGCAGTTGCTACTTCATGGTGATGACGTTCAATTTCAAGTCCGGCTTCAGCCAGCAAACGGCACATTTCGCTGCGGATATCCTGTTGGGAATCCACCGGCGCTACTGGAACATATCCGCCTTTAACGCCAACTTTAAATGCAAGGTTGCCGCCTTCTTCCTTACGGTTGGTATTCCATGCCGCTTCTTCAGAATCTACGAAGAAGGAAGAGCTGTTCATTCCGCTCTCATAACGCACATCGTCGAAGATAAAAAACTCGGATTCTGGTGCGAAGAATGCTGCTGTACCCACACCGCTTGCCTGCAGGAATTCTTCTGCTTTTACTGCAATACCACGAGGGTCGCGCTCGTAACGTTCACCATCAGGGGTGAAAATATCGCACATGATGTTCAGCGTCGGATGAGCTGTAAAAGGATCGATATATGTAGTGCTTGGATCAGGCATCATTACCATGTCAGATTCTTCAATACCGCGGAATCCTTTGATGGAAGAACCGTCAAACGCAACACCATTTTCAAATGTTTCTGCTTCCACTGCGGATGCTGGCAATGAGATATGGTGAGCACGTCCACCCAAATCTACAAAACGAAAATCCACCCACTCGATATTGTTTTCCTTGATCGTCTGCAACACTTTTTCAACCGACATGAATATATACCTCCCCAATTTCCGAACATTAGGCCGCTCACAGTATCAAATGTTCTTGTTTATAATTTTTTTGCTGTCGTCATTATAAATCTCAAACCTAACATCGTCAATGCTTATGTCAGGTATTTTTGAAGACAATGTAAGATATTCTAACGCTTTAGTGAAAAAAGCAACTTTCTCAATTCCTATGTCACATTCATTCAATACGATACATAAAAACCGTCCTCTCCCTACGCCCGTAAGCGGAGAAGAGGACGGCCTAAAGGCTGATTTCTGCTTCTTGTACTAAAGAATCGGGGCAGCCTCAAGAGACTCCGAGAACTTGCGTCCCACCAGCGGAGCAAGCTTCTCCAGATCTCTCAGCAGGGTGTCAAACTGCTCAGGGAACAGCGACTGGACCCCATCGCCTGTCATGGAATTGTCGGGATCGGTATGCATTTCGATAATAAGCCCGTTGGCTCCCGCAGCAACAGAAGCTTTGGCCATCGGCGCAACCAGTTCACGCCGTCCTGTACCATGGCTCGGGTCAGAAATCACCGGAAGATGGCTGAGGTTCTGAAGCACCGGAATTGCTGACAAATCCAGCGTGTTGCGGGTGTAGGTTTCAAAGGTGCGAATTCCGCGCTCACAAAGCATGACATCGCGGTTGCCGCCGGCCAGAATGTATTCAGCCGCATTGAGGAGCTCATCGTAAGTAGCACTGAAGCCGCGCTTAAGCAAGACAGGACGTCCGCAGGTGCCCAGCTTGCGCAAGAGGTCGAAATTCTGCATATTGCGTGTGCCCACCTGCAGTATATCAGCATGCTCTGCACAAATATCCACATACTCCGGTGTCATTACCTCGGTAATGGTCAGCAGACCATGCCGCTTGCCGGCTTCTGCCATCATTGTCAGTCCTTCTACACCGACACCCTGGAAGCTGTAAGGTCCGGTACGCGGCTTGAACGCGCCTCCACGCAATACTTGACCACCGGAAGCTTTCACCAGCCGGGCGATTTCGTCAATCTGCTCCGGGGATTCAACGGCACAAGGCCCACCCATAATGACAAGATTCTCCCCGCCGATCTTCACGCCACGGATATCGATAACCGTATCCTCCGGATGGAAATCACGGCTCGCCAACTTATAGGATTTGGAGATTTTCACTACGTTCTCTACACCTTTCATCTGGCGCAAATGCTCGGCAAGCTTCGGTGTGACACCACCGATCAGGCCGATAACCGTATGATCCGCCCCCCGGGAGAGATGAACCTGCAGCCCTTCCTTTTCGATAACGGCAATAATATCATTTACCTGCTCTTGCGGTGTTTGATTGGATGTAATAACGATCATATTATAGCTCCCCTTTTAAGCAATTATTTAGCAAATGTTACCTTATAAATCGCACAATACTATCACGCTACGACGCGTGTACGCTTTTAAGCACTAAAGTGATTTTACCGCATTTTGTTCTTTTCGTCAACCTTCAATTACGGTCCCAGCTGCACTAGTTACCATTTATTTGCATAACGAAGCTATCTCTCTGGTGTACATTGGAAAATCAGCTGGTACAGTATGGAATAATTAAAGGGATATCCATCCAATAACAAAGAGCACACAGGCTCCGCTGCCGGAATCTGTGTGCTTCATTTTCACCCAATTTATAAGTTCAAATACCGGGGTAAACCTTAGGTAGCGCTCGCAGTCTTGTTCTTCACCGGAGGCAGCAGCTTCGCCATATTCACCGTACGTTTGATTTCCCATGTCTCCGGAAGCGCCGGATCATACTGCTCCAGGTAACTGATAACTTCCTTCGTAATCGGTGTAGGCGTCGAAGCGCCGGACGTTACCCCTACCTTGGACACTCCCTTAAGCCACTCTGTATTCAGTTCCGACACGTCGGAAATACGGTGGGCAGGCACGCCTGCGATCTCTTCTGACACCTGTGCCAGACGGTTGGAGTTATTGCTTCTAGGGTCGCCAACAACGATAACCAGATCACATTGACCAGCCTGCTCCGCTACAGCTTCCTGCCGTACCTGGGTAGCCATACAGATCTCGTTGTGCACCTCAGCGCCGGGGAACTTCTCCAGCAGCTTTTTCATGATATTTTTAATATCCCACTGGCTCATCGTGGTCTGGTTCGTAATAACGATACGGGAAGAAGGCACAGATAACCCTGCAATCTCCTCTTCCTTCTCAATCAGGTGGACATGCTCCGGGGCAATGCCGACAGCGCCTTCCGGCTCCGGATGGCCCTTCTTGCCAATATAAATAATCTCATAGCCTTCCTCTGCCTTCTCCTTGATGAGGTCATGCGTCTTGGTTACATCGGGGCAGGTGGCATCTACGGTTGTCAGCCCCTTGGCGCGGGCCATCTTGCGTACCTCCGGCGAAACGCCGTGTGCGGTGAAGATAACGGTACCACTGTCGACTTTATCGAGAATATCCAGACGGTTATGCCCGTCTAGAGTTATAATTCCGTCATCCTCAAAAGAATTGGTAACATGACTATTATGAACAATCATGCCCAGTATATAAATTGGCCGGGGCAGATCAAGATTTTGTGCGGCCTGCCGTGCCATTACCATGGCGTCGACGACACCGTAGCAATAGCCCCGGGGAGATATTTTGATAACTTCCATGAATTCACCGGCTTTCTGCTGTCAATGACGGCTGTAATAGGACCTGCCTAATTATACCCTATTCCAGCGGCGGAGCAAAGAGAAGGGGCAGCCAGATGACAAAAGTAGTCCCCTCGCCCTGGCGGGTAACGACCTCCACTGAACCGCCATGCTCATCAATAATCCACTTGGCGATGGATAGCCCGAGACCAATTCCTTCCGTAATGCCCCGCGACTCATCGGCCCGGTAGAACCGGTCAAAGATATGCGGCACCTCATCCTTGTCCATCCCGATTCCGGTATCCGTGATGCGGATCCCCACCTGGCTCTGATAAAAGACAGCGTCCAGCGTCACTACTCCGGAAGGTGTGTATTTGAAGGCATTATCGATAAAAATGAATAACATCTGCTGCAGATAATCCTTGTTGCCGACAATATATTTACCGTTCAGATGCCCCATAGCCCCTACAGACCATTCCGCCTGCCGCGGCAGGAAGGACGCCCGGCGGGCGACCTCAGTCATCATCGGCTCGAGCGCTACCGGCTCCTTATCAAAGGTCCGCCCGGTATCGGAGCGTGCCAATGAGAGCATATCCGCGACCAGCCGGCTCATGCGCTGCGATTCATCGGCAATATCCTTCACCGACTCCATAGAGAGCTGGCGGATTTCCGCCTCGGTCATTCTGCTCTCTCCCGGCTCCATCTCCCATATTTTTTGCAGCAGGTCGATGTTCCCGCGAATCGTGGTAAGCGGAGTCCGCAGCTCATGCGAGGCATCGGATACAAACCGGCGCTGGGTTGCATACGAATCCTCAAGATCCTTATAGAAGCCCTCCATCCGCCCGAGCATGCTGTTGACCGTTTCAATCAGCCGCCCGATTTCATCCGGCGGACCGTCATATTCAATGCGGGAGCTCAGATCGGTTCCCGTCTGAATTCCGTTCGCAGCTTCAATGACCATGCCGATCGGGCTCATGGATTTACGGGCCAGGAACAGGCCGAAGGTGAAGGCTGCGATCAGCGTGGCAAAGGAGCCGACGAGCAGGATGTTCTTGAGCCGGGTCAGCATTGTCACTTGTTCCCCAATATATACAGCAACCTGAAGTACACCTGCGTGATTGCCACTGCTAGTAGCAACATCAACTGCCTGCTGGTAGATCAGAAAGGGATTCCCGCCATAATAGGACTGAGAGAATCCTTGCTGTTTCTGGACGTTATCTTTCGCAGGATATTTGAATTCCAAATTGATCTGTGTCATGTTCGTGCTGAGAATCAGCTTTTCCAGGTCATAAATATACACTTGGGCAAATAAGCTCTGCCCTGCAGGTCCTCTAAGCACCGGCCCCAAAGTACCGTCATTGTTCAGGCCCATGTCGGGTTGAACCTGCTGTGCCTGCAGTTTAAGCCGGTCCTTCAAATCACCATAAGTATTGAAATAGACGAAACCGTAAATTGCGGCTGATAAAGCCAGCAGCATAACGGCCAAAACCCCTGAATACCAGGCTGTCAGCCGCAATTTAATAGACATGTTTAATTGTCACCTCTTAGAATATAACCGGCTCCCCGGATCGTCTGGATCAAACGTTTGCCGCCGTGCTCCTCCGTCTTCTGGCGCAGCATGGCAATATAGACCTCAAGCACATTGGACTCCCCGCTATAATCATAGCCCCAAATTTTATCCATAATCAGGTCGCGGGACAATACACGCTTCGGATTCTGCATGAACAAATGCAGCAGTTCAAACTCCTTGGCCGTCAGCTCCAGACGTTTGCCGGCGCGAGTGACTTCACGCGAGTCCACATCCAGCGTAATATCCTCATACGACACTGCCTGATCTGCGCCGCCCCCCTGCTCGCTCTTGCGGCGAAGCAGTGCGCGCACCCGGGCCAGCAGCTCCTCCAGCGCAAAGGGCTTTACCAGATAATCATCTGCTCCAAGATCCAGCCCTTTGACCCGTTGTTCGATTTCATCCTTGGCTGTCAGCATCAGTACAGGCACACTGCTTCCGCCTTCCCGTAAACGACGGCAAACCTCAAACCCGTCTACCTGCGGCATCATCACATCGAGTATAACTACATCGGGATCGCTGTTCAGTACAGCACGCAGTCCATCGGCCCCGTTGGCCGCAGTTTTTACATCATACCCCTCAAAGGCAAGACCACGGCGCAGCATGGATATAATTTTTTCATCGTCATCAATAATTAGAATATTCGGTCGCATCAAGTAGCCCCCATTGTCTAAATCGTTTATCTCTATTGTAGCATGAATGCGCGGCCCAGCGCCCTGTGCAGCAAAAACGGAAGGGTTCCCCCCTTCCGCTGTTCACTTTACCGTCCGGTGTATTTTACTGCTTCTGAGTTTGGGTGGTGTCAAAATCATTTTTGTTGCCGATGGTAACCGGAAGCTCCAGCGTTTTGCCGTCACGGACCACATTCATTGTGACCTTGTCTCCAACCTTCAAGGATTGGATAAAAGTAATCAGATCCTGGCTGGTTGCATATTTCGTTCCGTTCACACCTGTAATGATGTCATAAGGACGCAGGTCGGCGGAATAAGCCGGTGATTTAAAGACAATCTCAGCAACCACAGATCCTTCTTTGATGTCAGTACCCATTTGCTTCGCCACTTCATCTGTAATGGTCATGAGCGAGGCACCGATAAATGGAACAGGTTCTTTCGGAATTTCCTGGTTGGCTTCAAGTTTGTCTACTACCTCTTTGATGGTGTTGACCGCAATGGCAAACCCGATACCTTGAGACTGCGTGCTAACGGCAACATTCATTCCGATAACCTGGCCGTTCATGTTAAGCAGCGGTCCGCCGGAGTTACCAGGGTTGATTGATGCATCGGTTTGAAGCAGGTTTTTGTAATTGCGTGTCCCGCTGCCGTCTTCTTCGTTAATATCAATGCTGCGGTCCTTCGCACTCAGCACACCAGCAGTGACTGTATGATCGAAACCTTGCGGGTTGCCGATCGCGACAACTTCAGAGCCTACCTTGATGCTGTCGGAATCTCCAAGAGCCACTGTAGGGAAGTCTGCCCCTTCGATCTTCAGTACTGCCAAATCCAGATCTTTGCTGGCGCCGAGCAGCTTCGCCTCATAAGGTTTGGTGGTTCCATCAACAGTTACTTGAATAACATCTGCATTATCAACAACATGCTGGTTAGTCAGTATATATCCGGTCGAATCATAAATGAAGCCTGTTCCAATACCGTAAGGAGTTAGCTGGGATGAATCCGACTCTGGTTCCGACTGGGAATTCCTGTCCGTCCCGGAAGATCCACTGCCTCCGAATTGATCACCGAAGAAAAATTGTGAGAACGGATCGCTCGTGTTTGGATTGGTTGAGCTTCTGCCGGAGCCCGTTTTGACCAATGTCTCGATTTTGACGACTGCCGGTCCAACTCCATCTACTACACTCGACACATCACCTGACCCGGTAACAAGTGCGGTGGTGGACGTCGAAGGAGTAATATGGGCATTGCCGACTGCCGTCTTGGCTGCCGGGCTGGCCACTGTAGCTGTTACCGCCTGTTCACCACCTGTGAACCAGTTACCGCGGTCTGCCATGAACATCGAGCCTGACAGCACGACCATCCCGGCGAGGAAAGAAATCAAGGCGGTTTTTATCGGTCTCTGGGGCTTGCGGTTATACTGCCAGCCGTTGCCGCCATCCGAACCGTTGCCGCCATTGCCGCCCCGTCCACCGCCGTCATTCCCGGTAGTGCGAAGTGAAGTGCTGTAAGGGGCCGGTTTGATCGGCTGCGGAGGAGTGACCTCTACCCGCTCCGACTCCATCCGGTTGTAATGCTGTACATCATCCGGATTCATCTCGTCTTTGTTCAAAGATTTAAAAGGTCCATAGGAATAGTAGTATGAGGATCCTGAATCGGTTGATTGGTTATCATTGCTGCTGTCAATGTTCTTAGTATTATCCCATTCCCGATCCGGTGAAGGTTCATTATCACGATTGAAGTTGTTTTTGTTATCGTCCATGTTTACGTTCCTCCCGTGCCTTGCCTGTTCGACAAGGAGTATTGTGTTGTTCTCTTGTTCTTATTTTGTACTTTAAACCTTAAGGTCACATTAAAAACAATTTAAGCGGAGATAAAAGATAATAGGGTTCAGACAAAACAAAAAGGCCCGCGCGCACATTGCCGCGCCGGCCCTTAACAACATCTTATAATAATCAAGCTTCATCTGTAATGAATCCATTTCCTTTATCCCTGCGCCCAGCCCTTGCGGTGGGCGTAAATCGCCAGCTGTGTGCGGTCGTCCAGTTCGCATTTCATCAGCAGGTTGCTGACATGTGTCTTCACCGTCTTGATGCTGATATGCAGCTCCTCACCGATGTCCTTGTTGGTCTTGCCTTCGGCAATAAGCAGCAGCACTTCCTTCTCACGCTCGGTTAGGCCGGAGGAATCCCCCTGTACGGTCCGCTGGCGGATGCCGCGGGTCAGCGCCTGTGAGACATCGCCGGTCATGACCGGCATGCCGCGGTACGCTCCTTGCAGCGCGTAGATCAGTTCCTCGGCCGAGACTGTTTTGAGCACATAGCTGACCGCTCCGGCTTCAATAGCGTCAACAACCAGATCATCTTCCAGGAAGCTGGTGAGGATGACAATTTTAAGCCCGGGGAATTCGGCTAGGACGGCCCTCGTCGTTTCGGCACCGTTCATCACCGGCATCATCAGATCCATCAGCACAAGATCAGGCAGACCTTCCTGTCCGCCGGCCTTCAGCATTTCCAGCGCTTCCTGGCCATTCGCCGCTTCGCCGATAACCTCGAAACTGGGCTCCAGCATCAGATACGTTTTGAGCCCCATCCGCACCATATCATGATCATCCACAAGCAGCACTTTTATAAGACTCATGTTCTATTCCCCCTGTTCCTGATAGCCCTGCACAAACTTTGGAATATGTACGCGGATCGTCGTTCCCGCTCCCTTGCGGCTGATAATTTCCACTTGGCCGCCAAGCTTTTCCGCACGCTCGCGCATCGTGGTGAGCCCGTAGGACCCCTGCTTGTGCTGCACATGCTCAAAGCCCTGACCGTCATCGCTGATGCTCAGTACGACCTGCCTCGGCACTTCGCGTAACGACAGGCTGACCACCCTTGCTCCTGCATGTTTGACGATATTGGCCATCGACTCCTGAATAATCAGGAACAACTGATGCTCGATCGCTTCCGACAATTCGCCCTGCAGTTCAAGCTCCTTCACGCCTTTTAGCCCATTCTGGCGGCAATAGTCCGGAAACCATTTCTCCAGCGCTTCAAACAGATTACGGCCTTCCAGTTCCACCGGGCGCAGCTGTGCAATCAGCGCTCTCATCTGCTTTTGCGCCATTTGGGACATCGTAATTAACTGGTTCATCACGATCTGGCCCTGCTCTTCATTGCGTTCCAGAACTTTAGGCAGCGAAGAAGCGGACATATGAATCGCAAAAAGCTGCTGGCTCACCGTATCATGCAAATCCCGGGCCATTCGCCTCCGCTCTTCCAGTACCGCGCTCTCCGCTGCCTTTTCTTTTTCAATCACTTCCTGTTCCCCTAGCCGTTGCAGCAATTGCATCTTGTTCTCCACGGTGTCCATCATAATGTTAAATTCATGGTAGACCCGCGCAAAGGACTGATCATCACTTTCAGGCATCCGTACAGACAAATTGCCTTTGGCCACCTGCAGCATGTTCAGATCCAGATGATCGATCCGGCGCTGAATCCGCTGTCCAGCCACATAGCCGATAACCACGGTGAACAGTACAATCCCAACACACAGGTACACCCACATGCGGTAATCCACAACTTCGATATAACCCAGGCATGTTCCGGCATACACAAGTCCGGCAGCCAAACCTCCGCTGAGCAGGAAGTAAACAAGCAGCATCCATTTGGTATTGCTAAAGATCGTCCCCATCCTTAACCTACCGTTTTGACTTTAATGTCGCCGATGAAAGCACTCACGTTAATACGAACCTTTTTGCCTGCTTCCTTGTAATAAGGTGTCTTGCACTGCACATTGCTCATAAACCCGCTACGGGACTGCTCCAGTACCTGCATGTCACCGATAAAGGAACTGCTGGTCACAGATACCCCAAGATTCATATCATCCGGAATATACACTTTGATGTCGCCGACAAACGCGGAAATATTAATCTTCGTCTCCCCGTAAGGAATTTGCGCATTGGTCAGGTCCAGCACCGTGTCACCGATAAACTGCGAAATGTTGGTATGCTTCAATTGAAAATGCTCACGTCCCATATGGACATCTCCGATAAAAGCAGACCGGTTAGTCGTTTCCTTATGATCCTCTGTCTGGTGAAACTCCTCATGCCACTCGCCGTGTCTACGGGCATGCCGGTCCTGGCGCTCCTGCCGTCTGCGTTCATGACGTTCCCGGTTCTCCTGCCAGCGCGATTCCGCAGCCGATTGAAAACGGCCATCCTTAGGGTCAATCTCGTCTTCATTAGTGTCTTTATTTAAATATTCATTCCAGTCACGCTCTCCGGCAGGTTTGCCGAACTTCTGCTCAAACTGCTCATCCAGCGTCGACTCCAGCGGCTTTGGAGGCGGGGCATCCGGCGAACCCTGGCCCGGCGGGTAGAAGCTTGGCGGCACTGGCGGTGCTGGCGGAACGGGAGGTACCGGTGGTGTAGCATTGCGCGGCTTGAAGATCACAAACAGTCCTCCGCCGATCAGCATGACGGGTATCAGCAATTTAAAGAAGTCGCCTGCTGAAACATCAAACCAGTCCAAGTTGCGCCCCAGAAAAAAGACCCCGAGCGCCAGAAAGAAAAATCCGCCAAGCGCTGATGAAAATTTAGATTGATGGTCGTCGGTGGATAGTAAACGCTGTACACCCATAAAAATGAGAATAACCGGCCAGTAGTCAGAAATTAGTGATCCTATGCTGAAATCGGTATAACCCATCTGTCTCAGCAGGAACACCGCGCCGAGTCCAATCAGGATCAGACCGCCAAGTACCTGGCTGGTGAACCTTCTTTTCATAATCCATTTCCCCTTTAGTTGTTATAGCAATCATGTCATCCGTTTCTTATAGCCTTAGTCTACAGAAATACTGGTGCGGGGAACAGCGGCGCGAGAAGTAAATAAGCCTCAGTCTCTGGACGGAGTCCATTGGTATTAATAGTAAGAAATTTCATGGATTATTTCAATGGCTACTCTTTAAAGCCGCAAAAAAAAAGCTGCCCCTCAGCTCATTATGAGCGTGATTGGGACAGCCTGTTTCATTGCTTTTAGATGTAACCCAGAGTCCATCACCGCATTACTGCTGCGGTTTTTGGACCGGTTTGGAGATCGTGTTGCTTTGCGTTGTTGTGCCTTCATTCTCAACAGCAAACTCAGCATTGTATTTTTCATTCGGTGTTTTGTAGTTTTCTTGTACCTTTGGTTTTTTAGCCACGGAATTCACCTCCCTTTTCGGAAGAGGCAAGTGTTTTGCCCCAGTCCGTATTATGGGAAGTGAAGTGCTGTATTATGCATACCCAAGTGAAAAAAACATCAAGCTGCCAAACGTCTGTAATTGCTTTTAAACGATTTCCTCCAGCAGGTCTTGAGGAACGGTCTTGTAAGTCTGGATCGCCCGGCTGAGACTCTTCAGCATGCTTTCCGTGCATTTTCCATTACCGCGTTTGATGAGCTGAACCACAACTGATTTTTTGCCCCACTCCTTATACACCTGCTTGGTAGTGGAAAAATATAAGTCAATCTTCCGTCCTTTAATCGCCGATCCGGTATCTGCAACAACAGCGTAGCCATAACCCGGAATATAAAGGATGCTGCCCAGCGGCAGAACCTTCGGGTCGGCTGCGATGGTGGAGACGGCATTTTTGTCCCTGCGTACCTTGACACCTGAATACGTGATCCCGTATTGCGGATGCTTCGAGGTTTTGCCTGTAGACTCAAATCCGGCCGTATAGCCGGTTGCCATAACCTTCAGCGAAGTGATGATCTGCTCGGGCGCTGGGGCAGCTACAGGCACGGTGGCCGGCTGCTTGGAAGCAGCATTGTTCCTCTTGCGCCCCTCCGTTCCTTCCGCAGGCTGAGGCGCCTGTATTGCGGCAGGACGTGTTGATCTTGAGGCGCCGCCTAGTGAGGATGCTCCGCTGGAGATCATTGTAATATCATCTGAAACCTTTGTATTTTGAGAAGCCTCTGACTCCGTTGTACGGACGTTTAGCGGATTGGCAGTGTCTCCCGTCCCGCTCGCCTCAACCGACTTGCGTCCATAATCCGGATAGATATCCGCAGCAGCCAGCATAAGCACGATGGTAACGAATAGACACCAAAACCTCTGACATAAGCCCATTTTGTTCATTTGTTAAACCTCCCCCTATTAGCGAAGGTTTCCCGTTTCACAAAATTTTATACATGAAGCACCAGCTTCCGGCTTCACGGGGCTTATGACAGAGGTTCATATCAGGTGACTAAATTACACGCTCGGCGATCTCTTTGGCAAGGGAATCAATAACTTCCTGCAGCGGCTGGGCACCGATATCGCCTTCCCCGCGCTTGCGGATGGAGACGGATCCCGCGTTCATCTCGTTCTCGCCGACGACGAACATATAAGGAAGTTTTTCCAGTTGGGCTTCACGGATCTTATAGCCCATCTTCTCGTTGCGCAGATCCACTTCAGCCCGGATGCCACTCTTCAACAGCTTCGCTTCCACTTCTTTGGCATATTCGTCAAAAGCAGAGGATACCGGAATAATCTTCACCTGCTGCGGGGAAAGCCACAACGGCAGCGAACCGGCAAAATTCTCCAGAAGGAACGCTACGAAACGCTCCATGGTGCCGAGAATTCCACGGTGAAGCACAACCGGACGATGTTTCTGACCATCATCGCCTACATATTCAAGCTCAAAGCGCTCCGGCAGCAGGAAGTCGATTTGCACAGTGGACAATGTTTCTTCCTTACCCAGAACTGTTTTGATCTGAACGTCCAGCTTCGGACCGTAGAAGGCGGCTTCGCCCTCTGCTTCGAAGAACGGCAGGCCCGCTTCTTCAACAACCTCGCGCAGCATCCGCTGAGCAGTCTCCCACATTTCATCGTTAGGGAAATATTTCTCGGTATCCTTAGGATCACGGTAGGACAACCGGAACCGGTAATCGGAAATCCCGAAATCGCTGTACACCTGTTTGATCAGCTCAAGCACGCGTGTGAACTCGCTCTTGATCTGGTCCAGGCGGCAGAAAATATGGGAGTCATTCAAGGTCATGGAGCGTACACGGTGCAGACCGGTCAATGCGCCGGACATTTCGTAACGATGCTGAATGCCAAGCTCGGCAATACGGATCGGCAGATCACGGTAGCTGTGCATCGAACTCTTATAGATCATCATGTGATGCGGGCAGTTCATCGGACGAAGCACAAATTCTTCGTTGTCAATTGTCATCTTAGGGAACATATCTTCCTGATAATGCTCCCAGTGGCCGGAAGTTTTGTAGAGTTCTACGTTGCCCAGCACCGGAGTGTACACATGCTGATAGCCAAGGCTTGCTTCCAGATCCACAATATAACGCTCCAGAATGCTGCGCAGCTTAGCGCCCTTTGGCAGCCAGATCGGCAGACCTTGTCCAACCAGCTGGTTGAATGTAAAGATCTCCAGCTCCTTGCCCAGCTTGCGGTGGTCACGTTTCTTAGCTTCCTCGAGAAGATGCAGATGCTCGTCCAGCTGTGCTTTCTTAAGCCAGGCTGTGCCGTATACGCGCTGAAGCATTTTGTTCTTGCTGTCGCCGCGCCAATAAGCACCGGCCACATTCATCAGCTTGAACACTTTGATCTTGGCAGTTGACGGCAGATGCGGGCCGCGGCACAGGTCAAAGAATTCGCCCTGCTCATAAATAGTAATCACGCTATCCTCAGGCAGCGCTTCGATCAGCTCCTGCTTATAAGGATCGCCCAGCTCGCCAAATCGATCCAGCGCTTCCTTGCGGCTAACCTCTTTGCGCACAATCGGCAGATTCTCGGAAACGATGCGATCCATTTCCTTCTCGATCTTCAGCAGATCCTCTGGATTCAGCGGATGCTCCAGATCCATATCATAATAGAAGCCATCCTCAATTACCGGACCTACTCCCAGCTTGACTTCCTTTGTGCCGAATAGACGTCTGACCGCCTGGGCCATCAAGTGGGCTGTACTGTGGCGCATGACTTCAAGGCCTTCAGGCGAATCCAGCGTTACAATTTCGACCAGCGCGTCTTCCTGCAGTGGAGTCGACAAATCTACGACAATCCCGTTCATTTTGCCCGCTGCGGCATTCTTGCGGAGTCCGCTGCTAATGGAGGCGGCCACATCATCGATGCTGCTGCCATCGGCGTATTCCCGGACCGAGCCGTCCGGTAGCTTGATACTTACTGACATTGTTGTTCCTCCTAAAAGTTTTGTTAGCATTTACTTCTTGAGTTTTCTTCGTACAAAACTACTTCGGAAGCATACGCTTAAGTTTTGTTAGCATTTACTTCGGAACGGAATGATCCACGCACACAAAAAACACCCGTCCCGCAAAGGGACGAGTGATTGCACCCGTGGTTCCACCCAAATTCGATTCCTCCCGGCTAACTACCTTAAATTAAAAAGCAGCCATTTACGGGATTACATCCTTCGTCAGCATGGGAATAACGGCCATGAACCGGCGGTTCTTACTGTCCCGCAGCTGCTGTCTTCAACAAGAAGCATTTCGGGAGTTCATAACCGCAGCTACAAAGGGGTAAATCGGAAGCCGGATACCGGAGGAACTTGCAGCCTTGTTTCCTCTCTCTGAAGCGGTCCTGAGCTAACGGTCCATATCTTTGTCGGAGCTGATAACGTGAATTATGGAGTAATTATAAATCTGTCCTCACCTTCCGTCAAGCCTGCAGCCTGCCCGAAATTCTGCAAGCTGTATTATTCTTCCCGGCGTTTACTTCCCGGCAAGCGGCCCGAACGCTTCAAAGACTCACGCAGCAGGTACTCTATATGTCCGTTTACGCTGCGGAATTCCTCTGCCGCCCAACGTTCCAGCGCCTCATGGAGCTCAGGATCGATCCGCAGCGGAAAGCTTTTTTTGGCCGCCATGATGAACCGCCTCTAGTACAACGAGCCGGCGTTAATGACCGGACTCGCTCCGCGCTCCGACACAATCGCTACCATCAGATTGTTGATCATTGCTGCTTTGCGCTCTTCATCAAGCTCAACGACTCCGCTCTCTTTAAGCTGGCGGATGGCCAAATCGACCATTCCAACTGCGCCTTCCACTATAATCTGGCGGGCAGACAGAATAGCGGATGCCTGTTGGCGCTGGAGCATCGTGCTGGCAATCTCCGTAGAATAGGCCAGATGAGTCAGCCGGGCTTCAATGACCTCTACACCGGATAAAGACAATCTCTCCTGCAATTCGGTTGCCAGCTCCTTGGCAATTTCATCCGCATTGGCACGCAGTGACATTCCTGATTCGTTGAAATTGTCATAGGGATACTTGCTTGCTACATGCCGCAGAGCCGTCTCACTCTGGATTTCCACAAAAGCCATATATTTATCTACATCAAACAACGCCTTGGCCGAATTGATCACTTTAAACACAATGACAGCGGCAATCTCGATCGGATTGCCTTCCACATCATTGACCTTCAGCTTGACGCTGTTGAAGTTGCGTACACGAAGCGATACCGTCTTGCGAATGCTGAACGGAATAACTGCCCATAATCCGCTGCTTGAAATGGTTCCGACATATTGTCCGAAGAAGGTCACTACCACTGACTTGTTAGGCTGAACTACTGTAATACTCGTACACAGCACAGCAGCTAGAGCAAACAGGATGAGCGGTACTGCCACATACTCCTGAGACGCACCGTAAATGCCTCCGCCTAGACAAATGACAATTAAAGCGACAACCCAGAAACCGCTGACCGGGCGCAGTGTTTTCTCTTTCATAAAGATACCTCCATTAGATATGTATTTGATATAATTATGATATCACTTTTGGTTGTATATGTAAATCCATTTTCTCGCGTACTTTTTCTATTCCCCCAAAAATATCACTGCATTATTCCTCATGTTTTCCTATACTACTAATCTAGCAAAGCTAATGTGATACACAAAAAATCAAACGAGGAAGTGGAAAACATGAGTGTTAAAGAACAGGTATTGGATATTATCAAAGCTTCGCCGAACCCGCTTAGCGCAGGTGAAGTGGAAAAGCTGTCGGGACTGGAACGCAAAGCCATTGACAAAGCCTTCACCGAGCTGAAGAAAGAAAATGCGATTGTTTCCCCCATCCGCTGCAAGTGGGAAGCTGCAGTGAAGTAATCCCTGAGCAGCCGCAGCAGTTTGCAGAGATCAATTTTCTGCCGGATAATCCTCGTAGTAAACAATGGAAGGCCCATGCGCATAACCGCATGGGCCTTTTTTATAAAGGAAATAAACAAAAAGATGTTCCGCTGCTCTCTAAGAGAGCCGGCGGAACATCCGGGTACAAGCTGAAATTAAGATGCTTTATTCTCCAGCATGCGGTAGATGATCACCGCTGCCTGAGCACGGTTCGCATTAGATTTCGGTGCAAACTTGGCGTCATCCATCCCATTCAGAATTCCAAGCTCTGTCAGCTGTGCAACAGCTTCCTGCGCATAGGAGGCAATGGAGGATTTGTCGGTGAACTTTGCCAAAACCGCAGTCTTGTCTACGGAAGGCAGCTGCTCTTTAAGCGCACCCGCAATCATAATCGCCATTTCCTGGCGAGTAATTACACGTCCCGGCTCAAAGCGGTTATCTCCTGAGCCTTTTACAAGACCGGCATTCACCGCAATGGAGATCGGCTCAGAATACCAGGTTCCTTGCTTAACATCCTTGAACGTTGCACTTCCTGGCGTGCTAAGGTTCAGTGAACGAACAAGCATGGTTACAAACTCTGCTCTGGTCACAGTTTTCGCCGGAGCAAAAGTATTGCCGTCCAGGCCTTTGACTATGCCTTTGGCAGCCAAAGCACTGATCGCTTCCTGTGCCCAGGCTACCTTGCCCAGATCCTTAAATACAGGAACCGCTGTTGCACTCGGCACCGGCGTTGCACTAGGCGCTGAAGTTCCCGCCGGCGCAGGTGTTGCGCTAGGCGACGGGCTTGGTGATGTTGTTGGAGAAGGTTTTGGTGTTGCTGTCGGTAATGTACCGCCTCCCCCTGTGCTAGGAGCCGTAAGATTATTGACGATACGCCCTTCAAGCGCCGCAGTAATGGCACCGCCCTTGAATGTCTTCACAACGTAATCATAGAACACATCAAGGTCAATAGGTCCCGGCAAAGTTGCGCTTGCCTTCGTCAATACGCTGTAATTGTCACCACCTGCAGCCATGAAATTGTTGACTACTGCCGTATAGCTCTGAGTCATGCTGATCGCGGTTCCGTCAGCCTTGGTAAGATTGGCCACACGGTCAGCAACCGGCAGGTACATATTGGCCGTATATTTCAGACCAGAAATCTGCAGTGTTTTTGTATCTACCGTTCCATCAGCTTTAACGTTCCACTGCTGCTGAAGCAGCGTTTTGATTTGTTCGCCGGTAAGGGTAAGCTTCACCAGCGTGTTGCCGAACGGCTGGATTTTGGCCAAATCGCCAAATGCTACATTTCCCTTTGGAAGGTCGGCGCGGATGCCGCCCGGATTCATAAAGGCGAAATCAGCAGTCCCTTTGCCGTCACCGAAATCGGCTTGGCGCATCGCATCGGCAATCAGGTTGCCGAGATTGGATTCCTTGGTGTAGGCATCGTTACGGTTAATCGTTCCGTCTGTAGTGCCTACAGGCTGAGTCAGCTCCGGATGAAGCGCCAGATACTTATTCACCAGTGCCTGAGTCTCGGCATCAGGTGTGATATTTTCCTGGAATGTGGTCGTAACTACAGCCGTTTTGCTCTTCACATCACGGGTAGTAGGATCAATGACAAGCTTGATGTCTTCAAAAGCGCTGCCGTAAGAGTAAGCCTGTACAACCAGCTTGCCGTTCACAACCCCATTAGCCAGCGCATGGTTATCTCCGGCTACGATAACGTCTACCGGCGAGTTGGCCGGAAGCGCGTTGGCCAGATCGGCAGCTTCGCCAGTGGTCACATCATTTTTAGTTGTAGCGGGATCATGGGCAAGTACAATGATCGTTTCCACACCTTTTTGCTGCAATTCCTTGGCGTATTTCTCAATCGCCGCAACTTCTTCCTCAGCTGACAGGAATTTCACGCCAGCCGTACCGGCAGGGGATACTTTGCTTGGCGTCGCTTTGGTAACCACGCCAATAAAGCCGATTTGGATACCGCCAACTTCCTTAATAACGTAAGGCGTGATGATCGGTTCTCCGGTTTTGCTGTCAACTGCATTAGCATTGATGTAATCAAAATCCGAACCCGCATGATTAACTTTGCTGTTTATCGGGTCCACACCGCCGAAAATTTGTGTTTTCATTGCCGCAACACCTTGATCGAACTCATGGTTGCCCAAGGTTCCCACATCAAATTTCATCAGGTTCATCCATTCGTGGGTCGGCTCGTCGCGTTCAAGCGAGGATACCGGTGCAGATGCACCCACGGAGTCACCGTTATGGAACAGCAGGGAATTCGGATATTTCGCGCGCGCCTCTTTCAAATAGGTGGCGAGCACAGCTGCAGTACCTGCCTTTTTATCACCCACCATAGAAGTTGTATCCAATTGGCCGTGGAAGTCATTGATTCCGAGAAGGTGAACCTCGACATCCCCGGTAGGCGGAGGAGTGGTTTCCTTCAATTTCAAATTGTAAATTTCAAAATCACGTCCGTCACGCTCACCGGTATCCGTAATATTCCCGGTCATCACTGCTGCTGCAGCTGGTGAAGAGGTAAAGGTAACGTTGACATTCCCCTTGATCGGAGCAATCGACCAGTTGTTGTCAGCCGTTGGATCAATTGTACCGGCAGTGGTAATGTAATCCATCAGCACCTGACGGTTCTCTTCCTGGGAATTCAGGATCATGACCGAGTCCTTCACACCTGGGAAGTTGCCGCCGCCGCTGGCACGGTAGTTGTTCGTTACAACGACGAATTCCTGATTCATATCCAGCGGCTGATCGTTATAGGTGACTTCCGTCACCCGGCTGGAAGTTCCGTCATTGATAGTCCCGTCCGGCTTGTACTTTGCGTTCTTGGTCACATCAATTTGGTATTTAATTCCGTCAATTACATCGAAATTATACACGGCAAAAGAAGGATTAAGCAAAGACTGCGGCGTCGAAATGCCTGTTTTGATACGGTTGAAGGCACCGGCGCTCATTTCAAGCCATTCTTTGACTGTGCTGCCTTTGACCAAAATTGCTTTCAGCGTATTGTCATAGAGATAGAGGTCGCTGGCGCTGCGGATCGTCAAATCGCCTTTATCAATTTTGGTGTATTCGTCAGGGCCATTTCGTCCCGCTTTGAAAGGCGCCCCGACGCTGAGAATTGGCAGATCCTTGTATTCCGGTGCGCTGGTGGCGATGTAATTCTCCACGTACCATTTTTGCGCATAGGTTACGATCTGTACTGTCGGATCATCCTGTACCATAGCGAAGTAGCTGTTCATCGGAGCCGTAGTTTCGCCCAGCTTCTGGCCAGTGTACGCGATTGTAGCTTCATGGTCGGCAGCAACCGCCGCATCCACTTCGGCATCCGGAGCAACATTTGCGATGTTCACTTTGTTTTCTGTGCGGTAGATCGAACGTGTGGAGGATTCCGAGTTGGCCTTATCCACCTTCCAGCCGCTGTCTCCGTCTTTGACAACCGAGAGATCGATGATGCCCAGGTATGCACCACCGTAGCCGGCTTGTACAGCAGGAACATTATTGATGTGTCCCTTTGCATTGTCAATGACCGCTTTATCGTTGTTGTACGGCAGCTTGGTCACGGGATCTTTAAAAGAAGCATCCAGCAGGGTGTCATTCCCGTTGGTCGGGAATACCTTGTGGCTGTGGGAGAAGGTGATGGCGTCGATACCCGGCACTTTGCTCAACGCATTGACGTCATTTTCGGAAAGATCGCCCTTCACGGCAGATGCATCAAATCCGGTATGTGCCATCGCCACGATTACATCTGCGCCCGCTTGCTCCATTTGGGGAACGAACTTCTCTGCGGTTTCGGCAATATCCTTGGTGATATATTTGCCTTCCAGATTCACTTTGTCCCATTCCATAATTTGCGGTGTTACCAGTCCAAGGAGTCCCACCTTGATTGTCTGCGTCTGCCCGCTGCTGTCAGTAACCGTCTTAGGAATGATGATATAAGGCTTATAGGCATTGACGTCATCTGCAGGATCCGCATTATGGTCGTCAATATAAATGTTTGCATTCACATATTTAAAATCAGCATTCGTAGCTTCGCTGTCTTCCTTGCTTCCATTAACTACCCGATCCAAATACTCCAATCCGTAGTTGAATTCATGGTTACCGAAGGTTGCTGCGTCATAGCCCATCACGTTCATTGCTGCGATCAGCGGATGAATTTTGCCCGCCTTTGTCATAATGTCCGATTTGGTTGCCATATAAGTGCCAAGCGGAGTGCCTTGAATCAAATCACCGTTGTCGAGCAAAAGATTGTTCGGATTCTCTTGTCTGGCCGTTTTGACCAATGTTGCCGTGCGGTCCAGACCTACCGTCAAGGATTTAACATTCTTGAAGTAGTCCCAGCCATAGACATTTGTATGCACGTCCGTTGTGCTCATAAGCCGCAGTTTAACTGTGGGCGAGGAGTCTGCAGCAGCACCTGCGGCTTCAGCCTTTTCCGCTCCCAAAACTGAACCTGCAAACATCCCCCCCAACACTTGCGCACCAAGAACCGTGGCCGCCAGTATTGAAGCGATAGGCTTGTTCCATCTTGTTACTTTCATAAGTTAATAATCCTCCCACTTTGTCACTTTATACCGACCGCAAAAAGTGTATCATGACAAAGTTAAGGAATCTGTCGAAGTTTATCAAATCTATTAAATAGTTTTGTAAAAATTTAAACTATTAGTAGATTCGACATAGTACTGGTCAGTTATCACCACGCAGGCACACAGCAAAAAGCACCCGCCCGTGAATTCCAAGTACACGGACAGGTGCTCTAACGCATTGTTATGAAGGTTTATTAAACTTAGAATATCAGCGGAGCTTCCTAGTTCTGCATGACAAAATCATTGTCGATCTTCGCATTGGCATCCTCGAACGTCCGCAGAATATCATAGCGTGTGTTACGCTGCGCAGGGATCTTGCCCGCCTCACGGATGAGTTGGGTGATCGACTCGATGTTGACCTTGTAGGTCGCACCCGCTGAGGAAACCACGTTCTCTTCGATCATTGTACTGCCGAAATCATTGCAGCCGTATTGCAGGGACAACTTGCCAACCTCAGGCCCCATCGTTACCCAGGAGGATTGGAAGTTCTTGATATTATCCAGCACAAGGCGGCTGATGGCTACCGTCTTCAGGTATTCCTCCGGCGTCTGTCTGTCCAGCTTCAGGTTGGTGTTGTCCGGCTGGAATGTCCAGGAGATAAAGGCCAGGAACCCTTCGGAGTCATATTTATTGGCGATACACTCATCTTGAGCTTCACGCACACGCAGTAAATGAAGCGCGCGCTCTTCCATACTCTCTCCCAGGCCAATAACCATCGTTGCGGTCGTGTTCATGCCGATTTTATGTGCGGTCTGCATGACGTCCATCCATTCGCGCCAGGAGCCTTTCAGCCGGCTGATCTTGCGGCGGGTACGGTCATCAAGAATTTCCGCTCCACCGCCTGGCAGCGAATCTAGTCCTGCGGCATGAATCTCCCGCACTACCTCTTCCAGAGAAAGGCCGGACACTTCCTTCATCTTCATAATCTCCGCCGGAGAGAAGGAATGCATCGTAATTTCCGGGAAACGCTGCTTAATGCCACGCAGCAGATCCGTATAGTAGCTGAACGGCAGATTCGGATTCGTGCCGCCCTGCATGAGGATTTCCGTGCCGTTTACGGCTATGGTTTCGGCAATTTTTTGATAGATGGTCTCATCGGGAAGCACATAGCCCTCCTCGGATCCGGGTCTGCGGTAAAATGCGCAGAAGCGGCAGTACACATCACACACATTGGTGTAGTTAATATTGCGGCCGATCACGAATGTGGCCAGCGGGTCCGGGTGCCAGCGTTTCATAATAATATCTGCGGCAGCGCCCATTTTCTCAATTTCGTTGCTCTCGAACAACCGGATAGTGTCCTCCAATTGAAGACGTTCGCCCTTCAGCGTCTTATCCAGAATAAGATCTATCGCACTCATCGTTCGCAGCCTCCTCTTAAGCCCATTTAGTATGATGGATGAATTAAATTTGTATAACATTTGAATAAGCTCGTTTCTTCATCGTATCACAATCCGGGCGGCTTGAGAAACTTTTTGCGTACACGTGATTCCTCAGCCGAGGCAGGCATGTTTTTACATTCCTAATAAGAGCAAAAAACAGCAGAGCCATCAAGCGGCGCTGCTGCCGGTACCTTTATCATCCGTCTGCTTTTCTTTAATTCGCAGCTTCCTCAAGCTCGATCCGCGCTGCTTCCAGCGCCTGGCTGAGATCGCTCTTCAGATCATTCACATGCTCTATTCCGACAGAGAAGCGCAGCAGGCGGTCATCCACGCCTACGGCATCGCGAATTTCGACCGGAATGTCGGCATGGGTCTGCACCGCCGGATAGGTCATCAGCGACTCGACACCGCCCAGGCTTTCGGCGAAGGCGATCAGGCGGATATGGCGGAGCAGCGGCTCCACATATCTGGCGTCTTTTACCTTAAAGGAGAAGATCCCGGTGTTGCCCGAGGACTGGCGGTTCTGAATTTCGTAGCCCGGGTGATCAGGCAACCCCGGATGGAATACCTCTGCAATAGCCGGGTGCTCCAGCAGATAATGAGCCAATTCCAGCGCATTGCTCTCATGCCGCTCCATACGCAGGGCCAGCGTCTTCATGCCTTTCATCAGCTGGTAGCTGTCATTTGGTGCAAGTACGGCACCCAGAGAGTTATGCAGAATGGCCATTTCTGCCGACAGCTCGGTGCCCTTGGTAACGATAAGACCCGCAAGGACATCGTTATGGCCGCCCAGATATTTGGTGGCACTATGGACAATAATATCCGCGCCGAGCTCCAGCGGACGCTGGAAGAACGGGGTAAGCAGCGTATTGTCTACGATTGTGAGTAGTCCTTGCCGGCGGGCCCACGTACACACGGCTGACACATCCGTAATCATCATCAGCGGATTGGTCGGGGTTTCAATAAATACAGCCTTCGTATTCGGAAGGCGCGCCGCTTCCAGCGCATCAAGATCGTTTGTATCCACATAGGAGGCTGTGATCCCGTACTTGGACAGAATCCGCTCCAGCAGCCGGTATGTGCCCCCGTACAGATCCAGCGAGACCACCAGATGGTCACCATGCCCGAACAGTGCAAACACTGTGGTCAGCGCAGCCATCCCGGAGCTGCAGGCAAAGCCGGCGTCTCCTGATTCCAGCTCCGCAGCCGCCTCTTCCAGCACGGAGCGGGTTGGGCTTTTGGTGCGGCTGTAGTCAAAACCTGTGCTTTGTCCGAGTCTAGGGTGGCGGAATGCCGTTGCATTATAAATCGGATAATTTACTGCCCCTGTAGCGGGATCTTCCTGTGAGCCAATTTGCGCCAGTCTGCTTTCAATCCTAAGTTTCTCGTCCATCTGTAAGCCTCCTAAATGTGGTGTAATCATTTCTATATGGTGTGAAGCAGCTAACGTCTTCTCTTTTAAATAATCGGACCAATATCGTAAGGGGTCTCCTGGTATACATAGTAATTGAGCCAATTGGCAAACAATAAGTTGGCATGGGCCCGCCAGACGGCCGGCGGTGTGCGCTGCGGATCATCCTTTGGATAGTAATGCTTCGGCAGTGCGACATCCATCCCCTTGGCTGCATCCCGGTCATACTCCCATTTGAGGGAAAAAGGATCATATTCAGAATGACCGGTAACGAAAATCTGTCTGCCGTCATGTGTCGCTACCAGATAAATTCCGGCTTCCTCCGATTCGGCCAGAATCTGCAGATCCGGATTAGCGAGGATATCCTCACGGGATATGTCGGTATGGCGGGAATGTGGAACATGGAACACTTCGTCAAATCCGCGCAGCAGCTTGACGTTATTATGGCTCAGGGTGTGCGGGAAAACTCCGAAGCATTTCTCGTCCAAGCTAACCTTGTGCACTCCAAAGTGGTGATACAGTCCTGCCTGGGCAGCCCAACAGATATGCATGGTCGAAGTAACGTTGTGTTTGCTCCATTCGAAGATTTCTTTCAGCTCTTCCCAGTAGTTCACATCCTCGAACTCCATCTGTTCTACCGGGGCGCCGGTAACAATTAATCCATCCAGACGGCGGTGGCTGATTTCGTCAAAGGTTTTATAAAAGCTCTTCAAGTGCTCTGCCGAAGTGTTCTTGGAGGTATGGGAGCTGGGATGCAGCAGAATCACATCAACCTGAAGCGGCGAGTTTCCGATTAGGCGCAGCAGCTGCGTTTCGGTTGTTTCCTTAGTCGGCATTAAATTCAGAATAGCGATTCTCAAGGGGCGGATGTCCTGGTGGAAGGCCTGGCTTTCATCCATTACAAAGATATTCTCCCCGGATAATACCTCTTTGGCCGGCAAGCTGTCGGGAATTTTAATTGGCATTGTTGTGTCCACTCCTTAACTGAATTTGAGTGCCGCTAATACGGCTTGTGTTTAAAATACAACCAAAAAAGACCTTTCTCGGGCGAGAAAGGTCATAGATTTGCAGTCATATGCGCCTCTCTCATCTGCCAGAGAACTTCTGCCGGGATTCAAATATCCCCTGCAAAGCTTCCGCAAGAATTAGCACCGTGCGTTCACACGCCGGTTGCCGGGTTTCATCGGGCTAGTCCCTCCACCTGCTCTTGATAAGATTTAGCTGTATTCAGTTAGAAAAATCTAAAATGTCAAACGTTGTTTTTCTTAAAATTCACTTTAAATCATGAACCTCCTTTTCGTCAAGCCCATACAATGCTAAAGAGCCCCTGAAAGTGAAAAGAATTTTGCTTGAAAGAGGCATACCCCGGCGTTATACTAGACAAGTGTTTCATACTATAAATGACGAAAAGAAGAGGTGAGAGAAGAATGGAAGGCGACCCGGGTGCGCAGTTAAGCGTGCAAAGTGAGCTACCACACAGGATTAACATCAGCTTGCCGGCGGCGGGAGCAGTTCTTCTTCATGCTCTCGAAACGTCATTTGGCCTTATTCGTTGATTGTACCACCGGCCAAGCTGATTTTTTTCTCTGTGCTTTAATTAGCATATCCCTGGAGAAGACTGGGGACAGAAGGAGTGAATCAGATGAAAATTCGGCAGGTGAACGCAGGAGTTTTTACAACTATTGAGGATATTGAAGAAACACTGACAGCCCCTACAGAGGGCTTCTACTGGATTGATGCGGATATTGAGGATTTGGAGCTGCTTCAGCCCTTATACAATCTGCATGACCTGGCCGTTGAGGATTGCCTCAGCGAAGAGGAGCAGCGCCCGAAGATTGAAATTTATGAAAGCCATTATTTTATAGTTGTCAACAGCATCCGTTTCGATGACGAGGAGATTTTCCTTCGTGCACTGAACGTGTTTCTCGGCAGACATTACATTATTACCGTCACCAAACAAAAGATCCATGAACTGCGTGTGCTGAAACCCATCCTGTGGGAGCAGGAGGTCAGCGAGCCGGACCGCTTCCTGTACCATCTGATCGACACTGTCGTGGATAACTATTTTTCCGTCGGCGACCGGATTGAAGTGCGGATTGAGAAGCTGGAGGAGGATATCCTTATGCATACCAAGAAATCGCATCTTAGCGAGATTATCGGTCTGCGCAGCGAAATACTCTGGTTGAAGAAGATGCTTGGACCGCAGAAAGAGGTTATCAACACCCTAAATAAAAAAGACCTCCGCCTGATTGATGACCAGCTGCAGAAGTATTTTAGCGACATTTATGAAAATGCGGTCAAAATCTCTGAAACCTTCGAGACCTACCGCGATCTTATGGGCAACTTACGCGAGGCGTACCAATCGAGTATTGCCAACCGTGCCAACGAAATTATGAGAGTATTTACAGCCATTACAACGATATTCATGCCGCTGACCGTAATTACCGGGATCTACGGGATGAACTTTGACAATATTCCCGAGACCCATTCAGAGTACGGCTACTATGGCGTTATTGCCGTTATGGTGACGCTCGGCTGCGGGATGCTGTTTGTTTTCCGCAAAAAGGATTGGCTATGAACAACAACGGACGAATACGCTAGGCGAAGGCACCGTTACCGCAAGGGAATGGAAGCCTTCGTCTTTTTGTTCAGAAGAAGCTGAATAGCATCTATTCTAATCTTCGTTAAGCATTGCCCATTGCTGAAATATTTGTAGGATCTCTTCTAAATTGTTCACTCCTCCTCTTCCCTGGAAAATATTATCGCTTACCTTGCCGTATACCCAGTCGACATCCGACCTGTCAATATTCAGCAGTTCAAAACCTTTATCCTCCAGTTCGGTTCCTCCCAAAAAAATGTCAACAGACCACCCGGGATTATCAAGTGTCGTAATACTGACAACCTGGCTGTGTTCCCAATCTCCGTCACATTGCCGTGAATACCACTCTTCAAGCCATTGTAAAACATTCATATATACAGCTCCAATCCAAAATATGTTCAGCGGCAATCCGCAAATTCCCTTTGATCATCTGCCTAAAGGTTAATGTTCATTACCCTGTTTGCATATTTTGTAATACAAATCGAAAAAAACCTAAGCGGAACTCTCTCCTGCAAGGGAGGAATCCCGCTTAGCTACAATTCTTTCGCTTAGGCAACTCCATTTCGCCTTGGCATCGAAAGCCTTATTCTAAAACCCCGTAGCCATTTCCACTCCGTTCTCCGTACCGCGCCGGAAACGGATCCGGATCAGCCGCAGCCGTTCATAATACATATCGAGCCCTTCGACAGGTGAAAATTCCTCTCCGTACGCTTTATACAGCACAGGCTTCAGGAATGAATCGCCCAACAGTTCATAGGCGGTCCATATACTGTCCTGCTCGTTTGGTGAGATTCCCTGTAGTTCCAGCTCAATCAGCTTCTCCACGGAATATCCGTCCTTCTCCAGTTCTTCTACCGCTTCGAGCACTTCACGGCGGCTAACGCCGCTCGTCGTTTTGAGCTGTTCCATTCCCAGGCCGTTTTCAATTCCCTGTAGCACTATGCGCCGCAGCCGCAGCCGTTCCAGCTGTTTCTTGTACTTAAGCTCTTTCTGCTTATAAAGCCATGAGCTGAAGGCCTCCTCTTCAACAGCCTCGTTGACCCAGCTCAGCGGATAACTGTGATCACGCGAAGCTCCCGAAGTAATGTTCAGCCATTCGGCCCCGTATTGCAAAGCCTTACCCTCGCCGACCCCCGGGATTTGCAGCAGTTCCTCCCGCGTGCGGGGAAGAAATGCGCTAAGCATCCGCAGCAGACGGTTACTGGCCAGAATATAAGGCGCTTTGCGTTCACTGGATGCTCTGCCCCTGCGCCAGGCGCAGAGCTCCTCATAAATGGCTTCGTTGGCGTGCTGTTCGCTGTAATGCTGCAGCTTGAGCTGCTCCTGATTACGGCTGTTCAGACCCTCTTCTTCATGGAATGCACCGTCGATTAACGGACGGTAGCCGTCCCCCATCTTTACCGCCAGCTCATGCCTGTATACACATAACATCTCATTCCATGAGCCGCCCTCATACCAAATGTTGTCGCTCAGCTCCTCGGCACCGGAAAAATCGCGCCAGCCCAGACTCCAAATGCCTTCTTCCTCGCCAATCCATAGCTGGGCAAACGCCTCCTGGTCTGCCCCTGACATTCTCGACAACCGGTTCATAAATACGATCTGCATCCCGATCCCTACCTTCCTCGTCTTACAGCAAGCATGATCGCGTCAACGCCGGAGCTTCCGATCTATAGAGCACGGCTGCTATACAGACCCTTGAACGCACAAAAAGCACCTCTCTCACGCTGAACGTGAAAGAGGTGCTCCCTCTTAAATGCTATACTGTTAAATCCTAGGATACCATAGATTGCCGAACAGTCAATCTCTTTTTGTGTTAGGCTCTGTCCAATGCCATTTTGGCTAATCCAAGCGCTCCGGACAGTCCGGCATTGTCTCCGAGCTGTGGTGAAACAACATAGTTGCCGATGCCTTCATTTAGCGCAGGATGCTGCACATAACCTCCCAGCAGCTCTTGCAGCTTGGCATGGATTAACGGGAACAGCTGACTTTGCTTCATGACACCGCCGCCCATAACGATCTTCTGCGGAGACAGAATAAGCACATAATTCATTAGTGCATGCGCCAGATAATGGGCCTCCATGGCCCAGGCCGGGTGATCCGCAGGCAGCTCGCCTGCCGGCTGGCCCCAACGGCTGCCGATCGCCGGACCTGCGGCCAGGCCTTCCAGGCAATCCCCATGATAAGGGCAAAAGCCGGCAAAGTTGTCCTCCGGATGGCGCGGCACCAGAATATGCCCCATTTCAGGATGAGATAAGCCGTGAATCAGCTCACCGCCGACCACTGCCCCGGCCCCGATGCCTGTGCCAACGGTAATATAAAGACAGCTGTCCAGCCCCTGAGCTGCTCCCCATTTGTATTCACCCAACGCTGCTCCATTCACATCCGTATCAAAACCGATCGGCACATTGAATTGTCCGCCTACGGCTCCTACCAGATTATATTGTCCCCAGTGAGGTTTCGGAGTCGTCGTAATATATCCATACGTAGGGCTTCCCGGCACCGGATCAATGGGTCCAAATGAGCCGATGCCGATGGCGCCGACTTGTTTATTGCCAAAATAGTCGATCACGAGTCCCATCGTCTCTTCGGGCGTTGTCGTTGGAAAGCTGACCCGGTCGATTATCGTCCCGTCCTCATTCCCCACTCCGCATACAAACTTCGTTCCCCCTGCTTCAATCGCTCCCAACAATTTCACTGCAGTGTTCCCCCTTCTCCATGAACGGCTGGCCGTTAACCGGCTCTACCGGTAGTTATATAATATTAAAGCGCTCTCTTGCCTTTATTATACGTGGGTTGCAGGGTTATGACAAGCGGTTGACATAGTTCTGTTTTCCGAAAAAAAAGGACATCACACGCTATCCCCTGTTTAACGGAGCTGCTGTTTTGTCCTTTGTCACAGCTGGTAAATATCTGGCTTACTTACGTTCATGATAGGCCCGGCATGCTGCGACAAACCGTGCGGCGGCCGGCAGATAAGAAGCCAGATGAATATGGGCATAAGCTGCCATCACATTGCCGCTTACATAACCTTCCGGCTGGCTGCCGCCCCTCCCTTTGCTCTCATACGCAAAGTTCCTCGGCTCTCCATGGTCATAACTCATGACGGAGTAATGAAATTCATGTCCGCGCAGCGTCTCTCCCTGCAGCAGCAGCAGGCAGTCCCGGATCGCGGTAACTTCCCGGTAACCAAGCGCCGCACGACGCTCCTGCATAACCGTATGAGCCGGAATAATCCCGGCCATCTCATGCAAGTTCCCGCTGCGGTCGGTCAGACTGCGTGCCAGTACCATATAGCCGCCACATTCGGCATAGAGCGGCATTCCGTCCGCCGCAGCTGACCGGATGCCGTTCAGGAAAGCCTTGTTCCCCGCAATCACGGAAGCGAACTCTTCGGGAAACCCGCCGCCGATATAGATTCCGTCCGCATCCGGCGGAATGCCCTCGCCGCGCAGCGGGCTGAATTCAGTCAGTCTTGCACCGGCGCGAATCAAAAGCTCCAGATTGTCGGTGTAATAGAAATTAAATGCCGCATCACGGGCAACGGCAAGAAACGGGCGGTAGCCGGCTGGTTCAAGGGACGGAGGGATGGGGTGAACTGGCGGCTCGTGGCTGGCTGACGCAAGTGACGGAGGGATGGGAAGATGGCTGTTTGGAGATACGGCATGGGATCCCGCCTTAGATTCGCTGCCGGTTGTCGGCTGGTCTGGCCGCTCGGAAGCCGCTCCCCGTTCACCTACCACACCCCCGGAAAGGTGCAAATCGGGAGCAGGATTAGTTGGCAATCCCGTTTCCGCGATGCCTGCCGGTTGATCTTCACGCAGGCAACCGGACGCCGCCGCCGGGTAGTCTTCAGCGGACGTCCCGCCCTGTGACGGGTTGCCAAACGGGGGGATTTCTGCCAGCGAGATCTCCGGTAAGAGGAGCGGATGCCGCAGCGGGGGCGCTGCTCCGGCAAGCTGCAGCAGCGCCGGGAGGTTGGTGCCCTCCGCCAGCAGATCGGCGGCACGGTCGAACAAGGGCTCCAGCTCCCCCCGCTCAACGGCAGGCAGCAGGCCCAAATGCCGCTCCGGAATGTCGAGCCCGCTATCCCGCAGCAGCCAGCCCAGCACGGGAATTCCGCAGGCGGCTTCAATCGCCGCCTTCACCGTCTGGTAATGGCTGGCACTCCCACAGCGGTTTACAATAACCGCGGCAATACGTACGCGCGGCTCCAGCTGCTGGAAGCCCAGCACTATTGCCGCCGCACTGCGGCCCATGCTGCGGACATCAAGCACCAGCAATACCGGACTGTCTGTCAGGATGGCGATCTCGGCGGTTGAGCCGGTTAGCCCTGTCGCTTCTTTGCCGTCATACAGCCCCATGACCCCTTCGATCACCGAAAGATCCGCTTCCGCTGAGGAGCGCAGAAAGTACTCCAGCAAATACTCGCCTGAGGTCATCCATGAATCAAGATTCCGGGGTGAACGTCCGGTGACAGCGGCATGATAGGCCGGATCAATGTAATCCGGGCCGCATTTGAAGCCCTGTACATTCAGTCCCTGCCGGGCAAACGCCCGCATCAGCCCAAGTGTTACCGTCGTTTTTCCCGAACCGCTACCTGTACCGGCTACAAGGATGCGGGCACGCCGCTGCAACGGAAGCCCGTCTCCTTCCCGCTCATACATCTGCATTTGCCTCCCCTCTGTCAAAAATAACCCTGGCCACAGCAATCGTCACATTGCCGCTTTTTTTCTTGGGCAAAAGCAAATCCTTCGCACCTGAAGACAAAAGGGCTGCAGGCTCGCAAACACCATAGGCTCCGGTCGCCTTGAATACGATCTCCGACGGCTGGTCCAGCGGAACCGTATTCAGCTGCTCCGGCGGATATAAAGCCAGCTCCCAGCCGTGCTTGGCGCACAAAGCGAGCAGGCCGGCTTCATCGCCTTTGATCCCGGCAGTGGCCGCGTTTCGCACGCTTAGGAGAGACAGCCCCAGCTGTGCAAGGGTTTCCGCCACCACCGCTTCCAGCTCCGCCGCCGAAGTGCCGCGGTTGCAGCCCAGGCCGAGCACCAGGCTGCGCGGACGGTACACTACGGTCCGTTCCGGCAAAGCCGCCGCTTCCGGCGCTTTCAGCAGCCGGTCGGTTACAACAATTGCTGCGCTGAAGGAAGCCGCGCGCATTTCAGCCATATCCCCGCAGAGCTGCACATGCTCGGGCAATGCCGCTCCAGGGTGCAGCCAGCCGCACTCCCCATGCTCCTGCAGGAAGGCTACCCGCTCGCCGTTCACCAAGGCGGCACTCACCGCCTTCATGTGTGTGAAGCTCTCCGGCCGCCAGCCGAATTCACGGCCGAGCAAATCCGCCGCGAACGTCCCCTGAACATCCGAGGCGGTTGTGATCACGGGATGGCTGCCCAGCAGCCCGGCAATCTGCAGCGTCAGCCTGTTGGCCCCGCCCAAATGACCGGAGAGCATGCTGATTACATGTTCTCCGCGTTCGTCAATCACGATGATGGCGGGGTCGGTTTTTTTATCCTGCAGTAAAGGCGCAGCTAATCTTACCGCTGCGCCAAGCGAGAAGAAAAGAATCAAAGCCTCATAACGTCGGAATAGAACCGGCAGCAGCTCTTTTAGGGGCTCAGCAAATATCCGGCGTTCCCCCGGTATCTCTTCAAGCTCCCCGCTGTACTTGGCGTAGCAGAACACTTCGGTACCGCTCAGTTGCTCCCCCAGCGTCAGTGCAAGCTTAATGCCGTTACGTGTAATGGCGATAGCCGCATATTTCTTATCCATGATTGCCGGTCCCTTCCCGGCAGGCGTGGGTAAACGTCTTGTCGTACAGCTTTGAGCGGTGAGCATCACGGTCGACCAGCCCGGGATCCAGTGCCCAGCCGGCCAGAATCATCGCATGCATCGTAATGCCCGCTTCACGCAGGTCAGCCTCCAGTTTCTCTACCGTTGTCCGCAGAATCTGCTGATCCGGCCAGGTGGCCCGTTTGACCACAGCTACAGGCGTGTCCGGACTCCACCCGGCGGCGAGGAATTCCTCCGCCGCATGTCCGGCCAGTGAAGCGCTGAGGAACAGTGCCACCGTGCAGTGATGGCTGGCCAGACGGCGCAGCTGCTCGCGCTCGGGCACGGGCGTAAGTCCTTCGGCACGGGTCAGAATGACCGTCTGCGTCAGCTCCGGCACCGTCAGCTCCGCGCCAAGCGCCGCCGCTGAGGCAAAAACAGAGCTGACACCCGGCACGATCTCATAGCCGACGCCGCACAGCTTCAGCAGCGACATCTGCTCCAGGATCGCTCCATACATCGAGGGGTCGCCTGTGTGCACACGGGCTACGCTTTTGCCGGCCTGCACTGCTTCTGCCATCAGCTCCACCTGTCGCTCCAGATCCATCCCTGAGCTTTGCAGCACCTCAGCACCGGGCTTGGCGCTGGAGATCAGCTCTTCACTGACCAGCGAATCGGCGTACAATACGAGATCGGCCGAGCGCAGAATACGGCTGCCCTTAACGGTAATCAGCTCTGGATCGCCGGGTCCTGCCCCGACGATGTAGACCTTAGGTTCCAGCTGTGCTTCCGTCATTTGCTCACCACCATCAGACTCAGATACTCCAGATCCGAGCCGCGCAGCTCGCGGGCATCCCGCCAGACGGTCTCATAGGGAGAAGTCACCTTGGTGACAACGGACGCTTTTCCTCCAAGACCCAGTTCATCCAGCACCTCCAGCACCAGATCAAGCACCTTCGCCACCTTAAGGAACACTACAGTATCATGATGCAGCAGCGCTTCCTTCAGCGCCTCACGGTCTTCGGTAGCCGGAATGATACCCACCCGCTGGTCACCGTCGGCAAGCGGCTGTTCGAGTGCCGCAGCAGCACCCAGCACCGAAGAAATTCCGGGAACCGATATAATCGGCACAACGGGATGCTGCTCTTGCATTAAACGGGCCAGATGAATAAAGGTGCTGTACAGATTGGGGTCACCCTCCGTCACAAAAGCAACATCATTGCCAAGGCGCAGCTCATTCCAGCACAGCTCTACAGTCCAGTGCCACCCGTTCTCCAGCTGCACAGGGTCCTTGGTCATTGGAAACACAAGTCCCAGCATGACCTTTTCGTCCTCATTTACATAGGTGTCGACGATCTCCTGGGCATAGGATTTGCCGCCTTTTTTGGCAGCCGGATAGGCGATCACCGGACATTCTTTCAGCAGACGGCAGGCTTTGACCGTAATCAGCTCCGGGTCCCCGGGACCGACACCCACTCCATACATGGTACCTACAGCCAGCAAGGCAGCGTTAGACTCAATTACATTCTCGGCCTCCAGCTGGCCGTCAATAAACTCATACTCTTCCATAGCCGTTTGGGCCATCGCTTGGGCTGTCTCTTCACCGGCAATATTCTGCCCGCTTGAGGGTACTAGCTGCGGTTCCGCTTGATTGTTTGTCATCTCCAGTTTCTCCTTTTATTGAGCTGTATGTTTACTTGGATATATCCTTTGGTCATCACTACCTATGGCAGGAGGGGATTTATGCTGCGACAGTTTCGTGTATGTACGGCATGGCATTTTGCGGCTCAGGAATGCATACAAGAGTTCAGTTTGGCACGCACGGGTGCACGTATGGACTGAAGCTATTAGTGACTAAATCTGGTAGTGACTAAATCTGGTAGTGACAAATCAGATATGGAATAATATTCCATGTGCTTCGCTTTAGATTGCCGATTGCATATCCGGACGATAGTCAGTTGATTCCCTTGCAGCTGCTGGATGCAGCACTCAGTTTCTCAAGGGGAGGACTGGCACAGAATGCTTGGTCCATCGCTTATGATCCGAGCAACTGGTAGCTACGCGGACTGGAGAGGCGCTATTTGCAGATTTCTTGTTGTTTTTCGCTCTTCTCGGACTCCAGAGACGTTATTCGCATCATTTATCTCCATGATACAGCCCAAGCGAGGAAATAGCGGCGCTGGGGTCCGTTTACTTGGAAAACTATGGCTCATTGATAAAATAACGTCGCTGGGGTCCGCCTCTGCACGTAGCTGTCTTCGTGATGTTACCTTCTTCGCACCGTGGCTATCTAGTCGTCCTCGTATTGATGTCTTCTTCGCATCGTAGCCGTCTAATCGTCTTCGTATCGCTATCTTCTTCGCATCGTAGCCGCATTCACAACTTTATCTTTTTCGCACCGAAGCCGCTGTACCCCTCATACCTATCTCCCGCTGCCCTGCAGCGTTCAACAGTTAAACCGTCTTATGGCCGCTGACCACATAGACGGGGTTCATCCCTTCAAACCGGGTCATGCCAAGAATCGGTTTGCCCCGTGAGGCCTGCAGCATCGTTACTTCCGGAGCAAATCCGGCGAGTGCCAGCGCCTCCATGCTGTTATGCAGCGTCTCAATCGTGATGGCTCCCACAACGATCCGCCCTCCGGGCCGCAGCCGGGCTGCACTATGTGCAATTATAGCTGCCAGCTCACCGCCGCTGCCGCCGATGAACACGGCGTCCGGGTCTGGAAGCTTATCCAGCCCCTGCGGGGCTTTGTCATGGATAATTGCAAAATCTGCACGAAACTTCCGCCGGTTGGCTTCAATGTTGGGCAGATTGTCTGCCCCTTTTTCCAGGGCATAGACCCTGCCAAGACGGGCAATCCGCGCACATTCCACCGCTACTGCACCGGAGCCGGAGCCGATATCCCAGACAATCGCATCCTCGGACAGATTCAGCTCCGACAGGACAAAAGCGCGGACCTCCCGTTTGGTAATCAGGCCCTTTTCCGGCTTCCGCTGCTGGAACACCTCATCGGGATATGCGAATCCGCGCCGCACCTCCACCGTACTTCCCGGCTTCCGCCGCAGAATTACCACATTTAGTGCCGCAAATTCCGCCAGCTCCAGCGCCTCCAGTTCCCAGAACCGGCAGACCTCTTCCGGGCCGCCCAACCGCTCGCAGACATAAGCCTCATACTCCATCATGCCAAACTCCCGCAGGTAAGCTGCAATCCGCGCAGGAGTATTGACTTCATCCGTCAAAAGAGCAATCTTCTGCCTGCCGTCAATCCGCTGGGCCAGCCCGTTAATCGTCCTGCCGTGCAGACTGATAAGCTCTGCATCCTGCCAGCTGTCACCCAGCCGGGAAAAAGCAAGCTGCACACTGCTGTAATGCGGAATCACTTCGACCTGCTCCGGCCCGAACCTCTTGGCAAGGTAGCCGCCAATCCCAAAAAACAGCGGATCCCCCGAAGCCAGCACAGCAATACGTTTTCCCGCTTTCCACAATCCCTCCAGCTTGTCGGCAAAAGGCTTTAGCCCGCCCTGCAGCGTGATCTTTTCCCCATCGTACCGGCTGAAAAACGACAGTTGCCTCTCCCCGCCGAGCAGTACCTCACTCTCCTGGACTTTTCTCAAGCTACCCGGCGTCAGCCCGCCTGCGCCATCCTCGCCGATACCGATGATATAAATTACATTAGCCACAGATTTCCGCCCTTCCCAGCACTCGGCCTTTCATCGTGATCAGCACCATTTCTACCGTCATCTCCCCATTCATGTGAATCAGGCAATGTCTGCAGGCATGAAGGCATAATTGTTCAAAAAAAGCGTAATTCCCGGCTGCCGTCATCATGTCCACAACCTGCGAAGCCGTATTGGCGGCAGCAATCTCCTGCACCAGTTCTTCGTCAGCCCCGGCTTCGGACGCTACTTGGGACAGGAAACCGAAATCAACCGGCGCATTTTTCGAGTGAATCAGCATGGCTCCCTGTGCTACTTTGGAATATTTGCCTGCCATGCCGACAAGCGTCACCTTGCTGAATCCATAAGCTTTGGCATGGCTGAGAGAGAACCCCACGTATTCGCCCATCTGAATAAAAGCTTCCTCCGGAAGCTCAGGGAACATTGCCATGGCATATTTTTCACTGCTGCCGCCGGTAGTGAGGATCAGCCCCCTGTTCCCTGTAGCAGCTGCAACCGATATCGCCTGAACCACACTCGCCTTATAGGCTTCAGTGGAGAACGGTGTAACCACTCCCCTTGTGCCGAGTATCGAAATACCGCCTACGATGCCTAGGCGCGGATTGAGTGTCTTGAGCGCAATGGCTTCGCCTTCGGGCACATTGATTACCACCCGCAGTCCCCGGGCGGCGCTATGCTCTTCCAGCACCTCGGATACAGCTTCCAGAATCATACGACGGGGCACCGGATTGATCGCGGCTTCTCCTACCGCTACCGGCAGCCCCGGCTTCGTTACTCTGCCGACGCCACGCCCGCCGTCAATCTCCACACCGGGATGTTCGAGCCAACTAACAGTGGCCTCGATCCAGGCCCGGTGAGTGGCATCCGGGTCATCCCCGGCATCCTTCACCGTGGCACAGGTTGCCATGGAATCATCCTGACGCTGCCATCCGGTCAGTTCGAAGGTATGCCGGAATCCCGCCGGCAAGTAAAGCTCCACACTCTCCGGCGCATCACCGGTGATCAGGAGGAGTGCCGCGCCTTTGGCTGCGGCGGCAGCACAGGCGCCGGTGGTATAACCCCGGCGCATAGGTTTCGAAGAGGTCTCCTCAGTCATGCCGATCCCTTCTTTGCTGTATGTTATGGGCTTGCTTGGTTCACTAGATTTTAACTTAGTGCTTCTGTGCTTCTGTGCTTATTGCTGCTTCTTAGCTTCTTAGCACTCTTAGCACTCTTAGCACTCTTAGTGCTCTTAGTGCTCTTAGTGCTTCTTAGTGCTTCTTAGTGCTCTTAGTGCTTCTTAGTGCTTCTTAGCGCTTCTTAGTGCTTCTTAGTGCTTCTTAGTACTTCTTAGTACTTCTTAGTACTTCTTAGTACTTCTTAGTACTTCTTAGTACTTCTTAGTACTTCTTAGTGCTTACTTGGCGTTACTTTTCACTTGTGGTCTGTGCATGTTCTACTCTCTGTTTGGCTCTCATTAATTCGCTTCTTCTTGTCTTGACTTGGCTTGGCTTGGCTGGCTTGACTTGGCTTCTTTCTTCTTAGTTCACGACTTCTATGTTTATTTATTCTTTATTCGTATAAAAACCTACCCTTTACTGCTACCGGCCAGATTCCTGTTGTTCAGTATCCTGCCGGACAGCCAGCAGGCTTAAGGCATTCACCGCTGCAACAACGACCGTACTGCCGCCTTTGCGGCCTATATTCGTAATGTAGGGAATGTCCAGCTTGCGCAGCTCATCTTTGGATTCCGCGGCGGATACGAAGCCTACGGGCATGCCGATAACGAGTCCGGGCTGGGCCGCTCCTTCTTTTACCAGACGAATCAACTCCAGCAGCGCCGTGGGCGCATTGCCGATAACATATATCCCGCCGGGGGCTTCGTTGCAAGCTTTGCGCGTCGCGACAATTGCCCGGGTCGTCCCCAGCATTTTGGCTTCTTCGATGACATCCGGGTCGGAAATATGCACCCTGACATCTCCGCCGTATTTATGTATCCTTTCCTTGGCGATACCGGCCTCTACCATCCGCACATCGGCAATGATCGGCTTGCCCTGCAGGATGGCAGCTATACCCGCTTCAATCGCCCGGGGATGAAACATCAGACTCCGCCCCAGCTCGAAATCGGCAGATGCGTGGATGATCCGCTGCACCACCGGATACTGCATAGCGTTAAAATAATGTACTCCCAGTTCCTTCGTGATCATTTGAAAGCTCAAGCTTTCAATTTCCTGCGGCTGCACCGTCAGCGGTTTGAAATCCGTCCCAAAGTCCACGCCCATTCCCCTTTTCATAATTCAATAGATGTTTCTACATCGTTTCATTCATGCACCGCCAGTACTGCTTTTACCGCACCTGCTATCTCATCCATTGCATGATAGACACTGCCAAAATCGCAATAAGGCGTGTCTGGACGCGTTATCAAAATGACATATAGCCCCATATCCAGTGCAGCATGCAGCTTCTCATCAAGAGATCCCTCTGCGCCGCTCTCCTTAGTGATCATGACCTGCGTGCCGTATTGCCGGTACATCGCTTCGTTCATTCCCCTTGAAAAAGGTCCCTGCATCCCAATAATATTCCGCTGTTCTATCCCAAGCGCAAGGCATTTATCGATGTTCTCCAGGCAGGGAAGCAGCCTGACCGTCAGGCGTACCTCCGGATCGCCGAGCAGCTGCTCCGCAAAAATCTCCAGTGTCTTCCCACCGGTGGTCAGCATGACCGAGCCTTTTAATTGTTTTGCTTTGCGGGCCGCAGCTTCATAAGAATCTACACAGATCAACCGGGGATGACTGTCATAATGAAGGCTTCGCCGCTCGTAGCGAAAATAGGGCAGCCCCAGCGCTTCCGCAGCAGCCATTGCATTGGCATGCGCCTCAAGTGCAAAGGGATGGCTTGCGTCTACTACAACACTGTAATTCCCCTCCTGCAAAAAGGAGATCATTCCCGGGCTGTCCAACCTGCCAACCGCAGTCCGTATTGCGGCTGCTTCAAGCCGCTCCGCTGCACTTGGCGTTACAACAGAAGCCACCAGCGGTAATCCGTGAGATGAAAAAGTCAGTGCTAATTCCCGGGCATCACTCGTTCCGCACAACATAAATATCATAGCGTTCAGAATTCCTTCGGTCCTTTGGCCGAAGATACTGTCTGTACTGAAAGGTCCCGCTGACGCGGCTGTATCTTGCCTTCCGTACCCATCTCGGAGTGATGCTCCTGTGCATGCTGCCCGCTGCAGCACTGATGCCCATGAGCCGTATAATTATGCCCACATTGCCCGTGCTCGTGATTATGATCTTCCTCACCATGATGGTGATACTCATGCTCGTGATTATGATCTTCTCCATGAAGATGATCATGTCTGTGATCATGTCCGTGGTCTTCCCCATGATGATGATCATATCTGTGGTCATGGCCGTGATCTTCCGCATGATGATGGTGATGCCCGTGTTCCTCTTCATCACCTTCCTCACCATGGTGGTGGTGGTGATGGTGGTGTGCGGCCGCCTCAACACGGTATTTACAGTTATCGCAGTTGGCGAAGGATTGGCCTTCCAATGTCTCTTCAATTCGCTCCGCAAGCATGTCGGACAGCAGCGGGTGAGACCCAAGATAACTGCCTTGCTCCACCTCGACCTCCGGATGCCCGGCAGCGAACTGCGAGATGATATCAGAAAACTGCTTCATCAGCACTCCGGTGAAAAGCAGGTACGGCAGCACCACAATTTTACGCGCACCCAATGCCAGACAACGTTCCAGCCCCTCGGGCAGCGAGGGTTTGGCAATGGCGATAAAGCAGCCCTCTACGCTTTTATAAGCAGTCCTTTCCCACAGCAGGCGGGTCAGCTTATAGAAATCACTGTTGGCATCAGGATCGCTGCCTCCACGGCCCATAACAAGAATAATGGTGTCTTTGTCCTCCACTTTCGAGGTGTTCATCTCAACTGCAGCAATGCCTGTATTGCCAGCTACGGAGACAGAAGATGCTACCCACGGACCCGCGTCATTCGCATTCCCCCCCGATGTCAGCATCTTGTCTTCCGGCTGGTCCGGCTGTCTCCACGCAGTTGCTTCTGCGATCCGGTCCAGCAAAATATCCACCGCCCGCTCCTGCACGCCGACCGGACGTCCGTACACAAATTCCACGCCCGGATACTTTAGCTTCGCCTGGTCCATGGCCAGCGGAATGTCCAGCTTGGAATGGCCAGCCGCGAACAAAATAATCGGCACCACGTAAACTGTCGAAGCGCCTCCCTTTACACAAAGCGCTATGCCCTCAGCAATCGAAGGCGAAGCCAGTTCTATAAAGCAGGTTACAAAGGTCAGCTCCGGCTTGCGGGCGGCAAGCTCACTTGTGAATTTCCGCAGCTCATCGTTGCCCTCCGTTACCCGGCTGCCGTGTCCTACGAGCAATACTGTTTTCATTCGTTGTGCCCCCCCTGCTGAAAAAATGTATAAAACCGTTCATTGATTTTGCCCTGCGAACCGTATCGCAGGGCAATCGCTGTAACTGCGGCTATGAGCTCATCTTCATTCATTCCTTCACGGACCAGGCTGCCTGCATGTGCGCCTCGTCCCGACCTCTTCCCGCCAAGGTACAGCTCGAAGCTGCCCTTGGAGTACACTATACCGATATCCTCCAGCACAGCTGAGCTGCAGGCCATGCCGCAACCGGCTACACCGATCTGAAGCTCCCGCGGCACCGGCCGTCCGTGGAGCAGCTTATGAAGGCGGATAGCTGCATTAAGTCCGTCTTCCTTTCTCAATTCACAGAAGCCGCACGTTTTCACTCGCACAAAATCCCCCGGCAGGCTCACATTCAGCCCGGCCTTTGCCAGCCGGTAAGCCTTATCCTCCTGCTCAGCCCCACTGCTGCGCAGCAGAAAATGTCCGTCCCGCGTACACACCAGCTGACCTTCATCACCTGCAAGCTCCGCAAGCAGCGCCATCTGTGCGCCGCTATATCTGCGGCTGCCAAGTGCCGGCGAAACCTCCAGTTCGGAGGCTTCGAATTGCGCCGCCGGCGAAACGGCGGAAGCAAAAGCCTTAGGCAGCTCCGTCCGGGCCGCTGCAGAAGCAGCTCCGCTCTCCGCAGCAGCCGCGCTGCCCATAGGGCCAGCAGCGTTATTCACCTCTGCTGCGGCCTCTGCTGCGGCCTCTGCGGCAACCGCTGCCGCAGCCAGCGACCACGGCTCTGCAGCTGTCCGCAGCCGCTCATGCGGCTTCAGCGCCTGCGTCTCGGCGCCAAGACTGTACTTGCGCTCATAGCCGCGCGGCGTCACCATCAGACCTTCATAGACGGTAGTCGCGGAGTTGCCGACCACAACTGTGGAGAGCATGCCGATCTCATGCTCCAGCATATCCTGCAGCGTAGTTACAACCGTCTGCTGGCGGTCACGGTAGGCACTTTTGACAATGCCAACCGGCGTGGACGGATCGCGGTAGCGAAGCAAAATGCTGCGGGCTTCCTCAATCTGCCGCTTCCGTTTGCCGCTACGCGGATTATAGAAGGCAATTACAAAATCCGCCGCACCCGCCGCATCGACACGCGCCGCGATGCTCTCCCACGGCGTTAGATGATCGCTCAGGCTGATCGTGCAGGCATCATGCATAATCGGCGCTCCCAGCAGTGAGGAGCAGGACTGGATCGCTGATATTCCGGGAATCACCTCCACTTCCACACCGCCCGCACGCTTCCAGCCCCGTTCGATCAGCACCTCGTACACCAGTCCTGCCATCCCGTACACACCTGCATCCCCACTGGAAATGACCGCAATGCTCTGTCCCGCTTCCGCCCTGCGCACCGCTTCCTGGGCGCGGCTAACCTCTTCCGTCATACCGGTGCCGACAATTTCCTGATGCTTCAGCAGCGGCTTGATCAGCTCTACATAGGTGTTATAGCCGATAACAGCTTCACTTTCCTCAAGCGCAGCCAGTGCGCGGCCTGTAATATGCTCCAGGGCACCGGGGCCAAAGCCGATAATCAGCAGCTTTCCTTGTTTTTCCATCCTTTTTCCCCCGTCCACAAAATAACCTGATTTCATGCTTCCCCTGCTGCTTGCTACAAGACTCTATATCTAGCAGATGCTTCTGCCAAATCAGGTACATTCACATCTGTCATAGTCGTAAACATTCTATTTAATTTCCCGCTTCAAAATGGCTTTGAACTCTTCTGCATTCCGGGGAGCAGCCTGCCCGGCAGTCAAACGGCCGGGCAGGCTATGCCATAAATCAGCGAGCAGCGGCAGGTCAAGACCGAGCGCCCGCAGGTCTTCCCCGTCTGCAAGAATATCCTCCGGCGATCCGGCTGCCCGGCAGATTCCTTTATCCAGCACAATGATCCAGTCCGCCCAGCGGTAGGCCAGATTCATATCATGCGTCGCCATGACCACCGTGGTGCCCTTGGCAGAAATGCTTTCAAGTCCCGCAAGCAGCTGTCTCTCGGAGAGCGGGTCCAGATAGGAGGTCGGCTCATCCAGCAAAATCAGCTCCGGCTCCATCGCCATAACCCCTGCGAGCGCCGTGCGCTTTTTTTGGCCCAGACTGAGCTGATGAACCGGCTTATCTTGCAGAGCCAGCAGATTCAGCTGCTCCAGCACTTCCAGGCAGCGCTTCTGAATAGCGGCCTCATCCATGCCTGTCCCCCGCAGCCCGAAAGAGATATCCTCGATAGGCGTACTAAGAATCAGCTGTTGCTCGGGGTCCTGAAAGACGAGGCCCACGCGGCGGCGCAGGGCGGCCAGCTCTTTTTTGGAATAGGCCAATGGGGTGCCGCCCTGCAGCACCCTGCCTTTCTGCGGACGCAGTACGCCAACCGCATGCAGAAACAAGGTTGATTTGCCGGAGCCGTTGTGGCCGAGCACTGCTGTTTTTCGTCCTTTGGGGATGGAGACAGTCAGCTCCCGCAGCGCAGGTTCCGCCGTGTCCGGATAACTGTAGGCGACCCCCTCAAAGACCAGGCTATATTCGTTATTCATTGCAATCTCCTTACTCTTGTTCAGTCTCCACTTCTACTCCTGCCGTTGGCTGATTCCTGCATCAGGTAATCACCTGCTCCGCAAGATCCATAACTGAGCGAGCAGCAACAGGGAAATACCAACGCAGGCCTGAACCGCGAATCTGCGCGGCACCGGGCGTGACACGTAAGGCGGCAAAATAATCTCACCCATGTACCCCCGGGTTATTAGCCCCTGCGACAGCCCATAGTAGCGGTGCATCGTATTGGCAAACAGCGAGCCCGCCATTCCCGCAACTTCCCGCAGTTTGGCCACCCGTCCTCTTCTGCCGCCGCGCAGCCGCCGGGCCAGCATCATTCCATGTGCTGTATCGCTCAGCAGGAACAGAAAACGGTACATAATCAGCATGAGCTCCAGTACGATCTGCGGCATGCGCAGCCTGCGGAGTACCTGCAGCAATTCTCCGAACGGTGTTGTAAATATGATAAAAAAGCAGCAGGTCAGGCAGGCCAACACACGCGCCAGCAGCAACCCTGCCCGGTGCAGCCCCTCCGCCGTAATGTATAGCGAAAGAGTCGAAGCCGGGAGCTGCAAGGACATTACCGTCTCACCGGCAGTTGGAAGGCCAATTTCAAGCAACAGGGCCGGCAGGCTCAGACAAAAGAACAAAAGTGCCGTACCAAACAGCAGGCCGTAGGCACGCAGCGGGATTTTGGCGTACAGGACGCACCACACACTCATCCAGCCCGTAATCACAAGCTGCAAGGCCGGATGAAGCGCATAGGAAAGGATGAACATGACTGCTGCGAACAGGCTTTTCCACATCGCGGGCAGCTGCCTCAGCGCATTGCTGTAGGATAACTCATCAATTCTTCTGATCATTAAGCTTGCGCCGGTCCTGTCTGCCTTTCAGCAGGCCGATGGAATAGCCAATCACTCCGGCCCCGATCGCCGCCTGCAGCGCAAACAGCATGCTTTCCGTTTCGCCCGGCAGCTCCGTCAGCGGTTTGAACCAGGGCTCATAACCGGGATCAATCTCTGTAATTACACCCTCTGCGGCATCGTCAGCCCCGCCGAATTCCCCGTTCACCAGCAGCAGAGGCAGCACCACCAGCAAAATCACCGCCAGTAGCATCAACCCATTTTTCCACTTATTGCTCATCACAGACTTCCTCCCTTGGTTTGCCGTTTCAGCAGCGACAGCTCATTCGGACTGTAGGATTTCAGCCAGTTCCAGAGCAGCACGGTCAGCAGCCCCTCGCTGATGGCGAGCGGAATCTGCGTCACGGCAAAAATACCGCCGAACTTAATCAGAGAAGCCAGCACACCTCCGTCTGCCGCCGGAAAAGCCACTGCAAGCTGAACCGAGGTCACCACATACGTCATGAGATCGGCCACTGCCGCCGCCATAAAGACAGCCACCTTTTCACGTCCATTCACCTTCATCAGCAGCTTATAGACCGCATACCCGGCAAAAGGACCGGCCACCGCCATCGAAAATGCATTCGCTCCAAGTGTCGTTATCCCCCCGTGTGCCAGCAGCAGCGCCTGAAACAGCAGCACAACAGACCCGATTACGCTCATCGGCAGCGGCCCCAGCATTACAGCACCAAGTCCCGTTCCTGTAGGATGGGAGCTGCTTCCGGTTACGGAAGGCATTTTGAGTGCTGACAATACAAAGGTAAATGCACCCGCCAGCCCAAGCAGCAGCTTCAGCTCCGGGTTGTCCTTGGTCATTTTCTTCAGTTTAAGGACTCCAAGGGCAAAAAACGGCAGAAATGCCCCCCACCAGAATACGGCCCAGCCTACCGGCAGAAAACCCTCCATAATATGCATCGCGTTGGCCGTGCCCGGCTCATTCAGCAAAAAATAAACGGTAAATCCGGCAATGAGTGCAGCAAAACTCCAAAACTTGCGTTTGTTCATGCTTTTCCCTCCATGGATTCGTCATTTTGTGCCGCATCAAATCAAAAACTCCCGCCCCGGGGGGTGGGAGTGCTATGTACGTCATCAGATATGTAAGAGATGGTGGTCCCGCTGCAACAGCGCGAAGAATTCGCAGAATTGTAATTTGGGGTAGCTGAAGCTGGCACTTGCTCTGCACCAAATCTTCAACATCCACCGTCTCCAAAACTGCATGCCTTCATCTCTTTAACCAATTCGTACACCGCTCCTATCCGCGTAGAGTCGTGGTGCGCGCAAACAAGGTAGGTCTCCTGGCTCGGGATCATAACGCCTTCCTTCGTCTTCCCCGGCTGTTTGCCGAGTGACATGCTGAAGTTCAGCTCTTCCTTACAGTGGCGGGACCGCTCGGGATTTGCACCCGATTCCCTGTTACCCCTTGTAGTTACAAGGGCACCTTGTCTTATCGCTAATTTATCCTGTACATTATAGTGGACTTCACCGGGGGGTGTCTGTGATAAAAGTGGAGCGGCAAAGTTCTCCAGCACACCATCCGGTGGACCCTACGGGTTGTAAGAAATTCATTTAAGTAATATAATCATTAACTATATAACTTGAATCCGGAGGCGTACCCAGAAAATGAAACTTGATCTTACCGAAGATTCCCTGCCGGTGTACGAGGCGCTCTCAAGCGCTGTACGTCTGCGAATGCTGCAGCTGCTCGCTGTTCAGCCCATGAACGTAAAGGAATTGGCGGGAGCGGTCAAGCTGAGCAGTGCCATTATGACAATGCATGTGCGCAAGCTGGAAACGGCCGGACTGATCCGCACCCATATGGCCCCCGGACGAAGCGGACTGCAGAAGATTTGTTCTCTTGCCGCTGAAGGGGTGGAGATTATCTTCCCACTCCAGGCCAAAGCAGAGCGCAAGGGTCACCGGAAAGAAATACCGGTCGGACATTATTCCGACTTTGAGATAGAGCCCACCTGCGGGCTGGCCACTACCGAGCATATCATCGGCAGCTTCGACGATCCGCGTTATTTCTGGGATATGGAGCGGATGAATGCCGGAATTCTCTGGTTTGGCAAAGGGTATGTCGAATACAAAATACCCAACTTCCTGTTATCCAGCCAACAGCCGGAGGAGCTCATCATTACGATGGAGATAGCCTCCGAAGCACCGTCAACCAATAATAACTGGCCTTCGGATATTGCATTCACGCTGAATGGCCAGAAGCTAGGGTATTGGACTAGCCCAGGCGATTACGGAGACAGCCCGGGGAAATATACCCCTGCCTGGTGGCCCGCGTACACCAATCAATACGGCCTGCTCAAGCAGCTGCGCATTACTCCAAAAGGAACCTATATGGACGGCTTAAAACTCTCCGACATTACGCTGGAACAGGTAGCAATCCGCAACAAGCAGTGGACCTTCAGGCTCTCGGTGGAAGAGGATGCCGAACATATCGGCGGGCTCACCTTATTCGGCAAAGGCTTCGGCAATTACAACGAGGATTTGGTCGTAGAGCTGTTCTATACCGATGGATTCAATAGTGCTGACGCGGATAAAACGGATACAGCAGCAAGGACTGACAATGGGAATGGAACAGTTTCCTAATCAAGCGAAGCCTTCACTGTAAAGTCCGCACATATATTCTTCTCTTCTCACATAAACGCCCCCATCCCTCGCGGTATTGCATCCACGAGTGATGAGGGCGTTTAAAATTTCAGTATGCCTAGGAATCCATGGGCTTCTTTCCGGTATCACAGCCAATGGACGCTTCCTCTGTGATAAAGGTTCTCTAACGGCTTGGCGGAACGCTACTCCGTGACCGGACTCCACAAACCGCCGCCCGGCAACGGACAGCCACGCTCCTTCAACTTGGCCACGACCGGAATGATACAACCGCAGGCCGTGCATGTTACGCCATCCTGGAGCTTCGGGCAGGCTGAGCAAAGGGCAACCCGCTGCCTGTATACTTCATCTGGAGCAGTGTTGTCCGGGGTGAACATTGATGAAGCCAGAATCCGGGCAATCTGGGCATCCGTCACCTTGTACTCTTCCCGGCAGCCCTTGCAGGTCGATAAAGTACTCATATCGTATGCTCCTTAAGCCTTCGGGGTAATTTCCAGCACGGTCACCGACATCGGAGGCAGCTCAACGTTTAGCTTGTCGCCTTCCAGCTTAAAGCCGGTAAACGGCTGTGGCGTCACTGCCTCCGGCTGGCTAAATGTATTGTGGGCATCAATTGCTGTTCCGGCCAGCGTCGTTCCTGTAATTTCAACCTCTTCCCCGGCAAGCCCGCGCAGCTCCAGCGGAAGCGATGCTGCTGCAGCATGATTCAGGTTGCACAGGCTGACATGAATTACACCCTCCGCCGTAATGGAAGCTGAGGCCGAGACTTCCGGAATCTCGCGGCCTTCAAAGCTATAGGTGCCACTCTCCAGCGAAAGATCAAGCAGCTCCGCATCCTGATGCACCTTGTACATGTTGAATACGTGGTACGTAGGAGTCAGCAGCATTTTCTCGCCTTCCGTAAGAATTACAGCCTGCAGCACGTTGATCGTCTGGGCAATATTCGCCATACGAACGCGGCCGCTGTGCTTATGGAAAATGTCGAGGGTCACACCGGCAACCAGCGCATCACGGATGGTGTTCTGCTGATAGAGGAAGCCGGGATTGGTTCCAGGCTCAACATCATACCAGGTTCCCCATTCATCGACAATGAGGCCCACACGTTTCTCCGGATCATATTTGTCCATAATCACGCTATGACGGGTTACCAGCTCATCCATGCGTAGTGCCTTCTCCAGCGTAGAGAACCATTCGCCGGTTTCAAATCCGGTAGCTGCCCCCTTCTGTTCCCAGGCAGGACCCGGAATGGTGTAATAATGAAGTGTGATGGAATCCATATAGCGGGTGGCTTCACGCATCAGTACCTCCATCCAGTGATAATCATCGACGTTCGGACCGCAGGCAATGCGATGGATCTTATTGTCTCCATAATTGCGCACATAGGTCTGATACCGGCGGTACAGATCGGCATAATATTCAGGACGCATATTTCCGCCGCAGCCCCAGTTCTCATTGCCCACGCCAAAATATTTTACTGCCCACGGCTCCTGCCGGCCGTTCTCCTGACGCAGCTCCGCCATTGGCGAAACCCCGTTGAACGTCAAATACTCCACCCACTCCGACATTTCCTGGACCGTGCCACTGCCGACGTTGCCGTTGATATAAGGCTCACAATCCAGCATGGCGCATAACTCCATAAATTCATGGGTGCCAAAATGGTTGTTCTCCACCGTGCCGCCCCAATGCGTGTTGATCATCCGTTTGCGGCCTTCGCGCGGACCGATGCCGTCTTTCCAGTGATATTCATCGGCGAAGCAGCCGCCCGGCCAGCGGAGTACCGGAATCTTGATTTCTTTAAGCGCTTCCACAACATCGTTACGGATGCCGTTCGTGTTCGGGATCGGCGAATCCTCGCCTACCCAGATACCTTCATAAATACAACGTCCCAAATGCTCGGAGAAATGTCCATAAATATTCCGGTTGATTGTTCCCTTGCGGATATCCGCATTTAATACTGCACGCTGAGCCATTTTAATAATCCACCTCTCAATAATTAATATATATATTAACTACTTAATGATTATATTAATATTATAAACACTGCTAAACCCCTTCGTCAATCTTTATATATGGCATGCTCCACCCCTTCGCAAAAAAAGCACTCTGGAACCTATATAGATTCAAGAGTGCTTTTTTTGCAAAAAAATATTCAACCTGTATCAGCGGCTGGCGAAGGTCAGCCCAGATCGCCAAGCTCGATCTGCACAATACCCCGCTCATCCTGCACACTGCCGATCAGATGCATCAGGCTGCCGAATTCCAGCTCTTGGAACTTGCGGGCTGCCGTCTCGCGCTGCAGCCCCCACAGGCATTCAGCCAGCGTGCAGACTACCGGAACATCACAGCGGATTTCTGCCAGCTCACGGGACAGGTGAAGCATATCAAGATCGGCCTCAATTTTGGCACGCACGCCTTTGGGAAGCAAGTGAAGATTTTCGATTACCCCTTCCACCGTACCGTATTCGGTCAGCAGCTTCAGCGCCGTTTTCTCGCCAATGCCTTTTACACCGGGGTAGTTATCGCTGGTATCGCCCATGAAGCCCTTCAGATCGATCACTTGGGCAGGGGTGAGGCCCTTTTCCTCCAGCAATTCCGCCGGATCGTAAACTTTATAGTTCGAGCGGCCTTTTTTCATAATGACGACTTTGACGGTATCGTTGACCAGTTGCAGCATATCGTGATCGCCGGTGAGAATGTACACCTCGGATTCCCCGCTGTAGCATGAAGCAAGCGTGCCGATACAGTCATCCGCTTCATAGCCCACCAGTCCAATATTCGGTACGCCTAGTTCAGCCACGACTTCCTTGACCAGATCAAACTGTGGAATCAGCTCCAGCGGCGCATCTATCCGGTTCGATTTGTAACCGTCATACTTCTCTGTGCGGAAAGTCCCTTTGCCCATATCCCAGCAGCAGACCACATGGGAAGGCTCAAATGTGCTGACCGCATCGAAAAAATACTGCAAAAATCCGTACACCGCATTGGTCGGCAGTCCGGCCTTCGTCTTGCGGATATATCCTCCATAAGAGGTCGCATAAAAGGCCCGGAACAGCAGAGCCATTCCATCGACGATCATTACCCGGCCTGTTGTTACTGAACTCATGTGTAACCTCTCCTTATATTCCATCTTATTAGGCGTTGCTCCAGGCTTCGCCGTATTGCTCTTCTTTATAGCCTACAGTGACTTTCTTGCCGTCAGTGACTACCGGGCGTTTGATCAGCATCCCGTTGCTGGACAGCAGTTCAAGCTGCTCTTCTTCACTAAGGCTGGACAGCTTGTCCTTCAAGCCCAGTGCTTTGTACACCTCACCGCTCGTATTAAAAAACTTCTTCAACGGAAGCCCGCTGTTCGCGACCAGCAAACGCAGCTCTGCCACAGTGGGCGGCTGCTCGGCGATATGCTGAAGCTCCAGCTCATGCCCCTGCTCCTTCAGCCATTTGACAGCGCTGCGGCAGGTTCCGCATTTTGGATATTGATATACTTTCAGTTGACTCATAGCAGCTCCTTTGGCAGTTCCCTTTTAAAATTTATAGTGAATTCAATTGCAGCCCAACTGCAGCTAAGGAGATGACCCGTGGGGCTGTCATGTATCATTCACAGATAGAATTGTAATTCCGGCCTATCTTTTCGTTTTACAGTGCATTAGATCAGTAATACGGGCGTTACTAGAGGGAAATATGCCCGCTAGTTCCAGCCGAACCATCAATTATAAAAGGATAGCGGGAATTACTCCCTCTATAATTGTAGAAATCACGCTATAACACACTATCGATAAAATTACAGGTAGTAAATCCCGCTATTCACTCCGCTACTTCCAAAAGCGATAATTACAGGGACCTTTTCCCATTAATCACGAGGTCCAGGTGTTGCGGCGGCATATGCTTGTGCAGGTGCAGTGCAGGTGCAGTACCGCTACTCCCCAGCCGTCTCCTTTTCCAGCTTCTGCTCAAGCAGCGCCATATCCGGCGGCAGCGGCGCTTCGAAGACCAGCTCCGCAAGCCCGACCGGGTGCTTGAACGACAACCGCACCGCATGCAGCGCCTGCCGCGGAATTGAGGCATCCAGCTCCGCAATGCCCGCAAGCCATGCCGCTTCCTCCGAAGTCAGCTCCTCCTTGCCATACAGCAGGTGGCGGTACATGCCGTCACCGATCAGCGGGCAGCCGATGGAGCTCATATGCACCCGGATCTGATGGGTGCGGCCGCTTTCCAGCTTCAGCTCCACCCTCGCCGCACGGCCCGGGTAGGCTGCCTTGACCTCATACCGGGTCAGGGAAGGATAGCCGTCCGGCGTCACGATGCGCCGGTGCGGTTCTGCCGGGTCACGGTCAATGGGACCGTCGATATCACCGCGCAGCACCGCAGGAATTCCGTGAACAAAGGCCGCATATCGTTTGTCCACGGTTCCGGCAATCATCTGCTCGGAAATATGCTGGTGACTATAAGGATTTTTCGCGATTACCAGTACGCCCGACGTCTCCTGGTCCAGCCGGTGAACCGGGCGGAAACGGTACTGTTCTCCCTTTTGCGCCCAATAATGGACGACTCCATTTGCCAGTGTGTCCGTATAATGGCCATGGGTCGGATGGACAATGATTCCGGCTGCCTTGTTCACGACCAGCAGATGCCCGTCCTCATACAGGATATCAAACGGAATATCCTGCGGCAAAATATCCTCCGACGTTTCCTGCTCCATCCGGATGTCCACGGTGTCTCCGGCGCTGACCCGGACGCTGATATAGACTCGCTCGCCGTTCAGCATAATCCCCTGCTCTGTCATCTTCAGGCGGGAGAGCAGCTTGCGGGACACATCCATCCGCTTCTGCAGGATGGTCTTCAGCAGCCAGCCGTCCTCGGACGGCGGCACAATATAGGAGATCGGTGAATAATAGCTTGTCATATTATTTGCGGAACACCTTTTTGCTGCGCACATACTCTACATCAGCAATCTCCAGCCGTGTATTCGCTGTGCGGGCCAACGCAAAGAAATAGTCCGAAAGACGGTTCAAATAAATCACAGCTTCCGGATTAATATCTGCGCTGCGGCCCAGCGTAACCGCCCGCCGCTCTGCACGGCGGCAGACGGTGCGGCAGACATGCAGCACTGAGGACAGCTGGCTGCCGCCTGGCAGAATGAAGCGCTCCAGCACCGGATTCTCCGCCTGCAATTCGTCGATCCAGCCCTCCAGGCGAACCGCCATCTCGCTCTTGACCTTATATTTGCTCTCGCTGATTTTCACAAAAGCCAGATCCGAACCGCAATCGAACAGCTCATGCTGGATCTCCAGCAGTTGTTCCCGGACATCGGCGAACCTCTCGTCCTCCATCAGACTGCGGGCCTGACCCACAAAGCAGTTCAGCTCATCAATCGTTCCGTAAGCCTCGACGCGGACATCATCCTTGCCTACCCGTCCGCCGATGACCGATGTTTCTCCCTTATCCCCCGTACGCGTATAAATCGCCATCTCTTTTCTGCCCCCTTCACTCTCAACATCACATATTCATAGTTTAATCGGTAGGATGTAAGGTTGGCAAATGAAGATCAGTATTTCTGCCATGTTAATAACTGCCTGAGTCCGGGCAATCCATGGCAAGTTCAGTCAAATTACGGTTTTCGCGTTTTTGTATAACCTCTTCAATCACACCTGCGCCTTCTGTTCCTGCAGGAAGCTGATAACCTCCCTGTTGATGATCTCCGGCTGCTCATGATTAACCCCATGCCCTGCATCCTCGATCACTTTATAGCGGAAATCCCCATCCTTCAAAATCTCCAGGAAATCCTTCTTGTGGCCCAGCTTGTAATCCCCCACCAGAAAGTAAAGCTTGTCTCTGATCGCAACCGCCTTCTCTTTATCATAAGGCTGAAGCTGATGAACAAACATGGCCTGCTGATTATGGTTCTTCATTAACAGCACCAGATGCTCGGCCACTTCAGGATGCTTGTCAAAAAGTCCGGAGTTTGGCGAGCTTAGCTTTCGGGTGACCTTAAGCAGGTTATTGCGGGTCGGAACAAGAATTTCCGGGAACATCATCATCAGCGTCTGGATCATCGCCTTCATCGGAGCAGTAATCATCCCGCCTTCCATGCACACCACCCCGAATACTCTTTCAGGCAGGCAGGTCGCATAATTAAAAGCCATGTAGGCACCATTCGATACACCCGCCAGATGGAATTCCCCGATCCCCAGCCCATCCGCTACGGCAGTAATCCAATCCACCTGTGAGAACATCCGCTTGCTGAAATTGGCGTTAGGAATACTTTTGCCGGGTCCGCCTATCGTATCTACCGCGATGCAATAGAAATGCCGGGATAATTCCTGCATATTGAGCATCCACATCACTGCAGAATTATCACCCACCCCGTGAAGCAGCAGTAAGGGCGGATTGCCTTCATTTCCTGCCGTTATACAATGCGTTGATCCGTATTCCGTTTCAATATCCAGCTCGCGGAATTCCGTCGCCCAGCGGCCCAGCAGCTCATTATAGGAATGCAGCACCCTCTCCTTGCCTGCTTCACGTTTAAATACCTTGACCATGCCTGTTCTCTCCCTTAGGTTCAATGTCCGCTTCTGTTAGCTTCTCTTCAAAAAGCGCAGCACCAGCTCTGTAGTAGGAAAAGACGTCTGCTCCGTGGCCTGAGCTCTTGCGATTCCCAGCCCCTGGATGAATGAAAAATAAGCAATCGCCAGCTCCAGCGGATCGCCTTCCACAATCTCCAGGTCCTGCTGGCCTTCCATAATAAGCGGAATCAGATGCTCAAAAGGCTCTCTTATCTTGTCCCTCGAGATCCGCTTCGCTTCTTCCGGGATAGCTTCGGAGGTTGCTGTCTGCAAAAGAATCAGCCGCCAATGCTGCATCGCAAGACTGCCCGGGGACAGAAACGCCTCGGTCAGCCAACTGATTCTCTCCATAGCCGTCCCTTCCAGCTCCGCTGCATATAGCACGGATCGTCCTGCCCCTTCCGACGCCAGTTCGACAATCTTGGTGAAGATCTCCTCCTTCGATTTGAAATACATATATACATACCCCTGGCTGAATCCTGCACTGGCCGCAATATCCTTGATTTTGGTCCCGGCAAATCCTTTCCTCGAAAAAACCTCGAGCGCGTGAGTTATAATTTGGCGCGTTGCCTGATCTGGAGCGAGTTGCTCAAAGCCGTCGATAAATCTCTGCTCCAGCATTTTGCTTTGAATGCTCATAGACACCTCCATGAAATGAATGATCGTTCATTCATAACCCATTATAAGGAATTTACTAGTAATAGGATACATCTATTTTCGGCACACAAAAAGAGGGCCCTAAGGCCCCCCATCTCCAAATGGATGTATGTGCAGTCAATCCCTGCGCATACGTCCTCTCATATATTCATTAATCTTCAGGTCCAGCAAACTGCTGATTTCAATCACAATATCCGAGGTGAACGATTTTTCCTGCATAAATAGCTGCTCCATTCTGCTGCGAAGTGCCTGAATTTCATCTTCCAGAGAGAGTTTGCGAGTTGAAGCATCCGCCTTGCAGGACCGTTTTCCGTTTCCCGGATAACATTCCCCGCTATAGGAAGGCAAGTAACAATCGGCACAGAGCACAATCATCCCTCCTAAACTTCATCTCACTGCCTTATTCAGTCCGTTCACGTTCCAGCTGTAAGACGAATTCACCTATCCGCTCTATCGCCTCGTTCAGCTGGGATACCGATGTGGCATAGGAACAACGCAGATAACCTTCACCGCCTAAGCCGAATACACTGCCAGGAACAGCAGCTACCTTGTACTCCAGCAAGAGACGTTGGGCAAATTGATCCGAGGTCAGTCCGGTGCGGCGTATGCTTGGAAAAGCGTAGAACGCGCCTTGCGGCTCATGGCAGTCCAATCCCGCATCGCGCAGGCCTTTGACGATCAGGCGCCGCCGCTGGTTGTAGGAATCCGTCATCCGGTCTTTCTCTTCCATACCGTTGGTCAAAGCCTCCAGCGCAGCTACCTGCCCCATGGAAGGGGCGCACATTACGGTATACTGATGAATCTTCAGCATGGCCGAGATCAAATCGGGGTGGCCGCAGGCATAACCCATCCGCCATCCGGTCATCGCAAACGCTTTGGAGAAGCCGCTGACCAGAATGGTCCGGTCGATCATCCCCGGCAGTGATGGGAAGCTCACATGATTGCTTCCATAGGTCAATTCGGCATAAATTTCATCTGAAATCACAATGAGATCATGTTTCTCGACGACTTTGGCAATCGGTTCCCAGTCTTCCCGGCTCATGATCGCCCCCGTCGGATTGCTCGGGTAACAGAGGATCAATATTTTCGAGCGCGGTGTAATTTTGGCTTCAAGCGCCTCTGCCGTAAGTTTGAAGTTATTTTCTCCAAAGGTCTCGATCCCGACCGGAATGCCGCCTCCAATTGCAGTGATCGGCGAATACGAAATATAGCAGGGTTCAGGAATAAGAATTTCATCTCCCGGTGCGATCAATGCGCGGAGTGCCAAATCAATGGCTTCACTTCCGCCTACCGTGGCGATAATCTGATTAGCGGGATTATACTCAACAGCGAAACGAGATTGAAGATAATTGGCAATGCCTTCGCGCAGCTCCGGCATCCCTGCATTGGAGGTATATCCGGTAAAACCTCTCTCAAGCGAATAGACACAGGCTTCGCGGACATGCCATGGGGTCTTGAAGTCCGGCTCCCCGACCCCGAGGGAAATGATATCCTTGCTGCCTGCCGCCATGTCAAAAAACTTGCGGATGCCTGAGGGCTGGATTTGCTGAACCAGCGGTGCCAAATATGAATTCATTGATTTACCTGTATCTCCGGTTGGTTTGGATTCATTGGTGATCATATCATTACTTCCTTTACGGAGATATCATCAGACGCTTGTCCTCTTCATGCTCTTCAAAGATGATACCGTCCTGTTTGTATTTTTTGAGAGTAAAGTTGGTTTTAGTAGAGAGCACCGAATCAATCGGAGACAGCTTCTCGGAGACAAAATTGGCGACTTCGCGCAGGTTGCGTCCTTCCACTTCCACTAATAGATCGTAGGCGCCGGACATCAAATAGACCGATTTGACCTGCGGGTACAGATAGATCCGTTCGGCAATGCCTTCAAATCCGCGGCCCCGTTCAGGCGTGATCTGCACCTCGATCAGTGCGGTCACCCGTTCGTCATCCACTTTATCCCAATTCACGACAGTAGCATATTTTACAATGACATGATCTTTCTCCATTTGCTCAATAACCGTCTTAACATCATCTTCTTCCGCTCCGAGCAACGTCGCCATCAGCGCCGTAGAGCTTCGGGCGTCCTCCTTGAGCAGTTCCAGCACTTTCCGCTTCAATTCATTCATTTCCTTCATGCCTTCCCTCCGGATAGTTCGCACCGGCAACTGCGTAAAGATCACGCTTCGTCCTGCGAAAAGAGTTTAATACTAATATGACACGAAAATGACAGTTCTGCAAACAAAATAACCCGCGGGAAAGACGGGGCAGTACTCGAAATAAAGGCCGCCAACAGAAAAAACCGTCCACCCCTCCGGAGGAAATCCGGCGGATAGCGGACGGCTTTAGCTGCAGAGGTTTTTACGCACGAACAGGTCTGGCCCTTCGTTGCTTCACCCCCCGGCAGGAAGGTTACATATAGTAGGAGCTCTGTACGTTCGGCTGGTGCTGGGGAACATTTCCATAATGTACGTTTGCTCCGGCTGCACCTGTTTTTTGCTGCACGAACTGCTGGCATTTCTGCTGGGTCTGGTGAGCGGTCTGAATCTGCTTGTCAATATCTTGGCGCAGTGCCTTGCCTGGCGTAGTGTACATGTTCATTTGGGACATCTTAGTGTACAGTTCCCCCTGCAGGCGTAAAGTATCCAAGGTCAGGTCGTTGAACGCCCGGCGTACCGTCGGACAATTCGACTCCGTAGCAGCGGTCGTATATTCGCGTACCGTCCGTTTCAAATCTGCAAGCACTGTGTTGAGTAAATCCTCATCTGACATAAATGCCGCTCCGTTTTGTGCGTACACAATATTACCCCCTCAATAGTTTAGTGTTGAAATTGCTTTCCATACCAACACCCGGCCGCTTTATTGCGGCTGTGTCGGTGCGTATTGCTGATGCTGCTCCAACAGCTGTACAAGTGTATTCATATGACCAGTATGGCTTTGGATTTGTTGAACGCAGATTTGGTGCACCGTGGCGTTCTGAGTCGTTCCGGCGGTTGCAGCCAGCTGCTTGATCAACAGATCCTCATTAGAGATGGAGTCAGCGATGTATTCCACTTCTTTACCGCTAAGCGCCTGCATTTGGTTCGATTGCATAGTGTGTATTTCCCTCCTTCTAAATGGTTCAAGCAGTCGTTATTATGCCGCGTACCCAGGCACATTATGTGTGCATGGATGTTATGCGTGCTCCCGGATGAATGCCGGTTAAACCCGTGCATAAGAGCGGGTAAAGCCGGCGAAACTACCCTATCGGTATCTCATAAAGGAGAGATCAACAAATGAAACTAAACAGCGGGCAGCTGCCTTGGGGCAGCTCTTTTCCAAATCCTCCATCATATCCTGCGCTTGAAGGGGATATTACATGCGATTGCCTGATTGTTGGCGGAGGCATGGGCGGAGCCATGTCCTCCTACCGCTTATCTTTAAGCGGAGCAGATATAGTTCTCATTGATAAAAGAGCAATTGGAGGCGGAAGCTCCCATGCCAATACCGGCCTGCTGCAGATAGCCAATGACAAATCGCTGACTGCGTGCATGAATACGTTTGGGGAAGCAAACGGTGTGCTGTTCTATAAGCTATGCCAGCAGGCTACACAGAGAATTCTGGAGCTGTCTGACAATTTAAACATTGATCCGCACATTATTCCCCGCAGCAGCCTGCTGTATGCAAGCACACCGGAGGATGTACCAGCTCTGGAGCTGGAGCATGAGAATCTGGTATCGCACGGCTTTGATTCGGAATTCTGGGAGCAGGACAAGGTCAGCTCACATTACGCCTTCTCCAAACCAGCCGCGCTGTATTCCAAGGGCGATGCGGAGACTAATCCTTTCCGTACTGTTCACAGCCTGATTGACAAGGCCCGTGACAACGGAGTCCGCGTCTATGAGCATACCCGGGCAAGGCATTATGAATACAGCACCGAGGGTGTAACCTGCATTACCGGGAACGGACGGATCTTCGCCAAGAAGGTGATTTTTGCCTTGGGCTACGAAACCCAGGAGATGAAAAAAGACCGTGGCGCTAAGCTCATTAATACCTACGCCATTATGACAAAACCGCTTAAACATTTGCCTAAGTGGTATGAGCGGAGCCTGATCTGGGAAACTGCCCGCCCGTACCTCTATTTCCGTACTACGCCGGATAACCGCATTATTGCGGGAGGCAAAGATGAGCCGTTGACCGATCCGGAGCGCCGGGATATCCGCGTGCTCTCCCAGGGCCAGCGGCTGCTTGAAGAGCTGGAAGCCCTTTTCCCGGAAATCCGGGGGATTGAAACAGAATATTCATGGGGAGGCGTCTTCGGCTCTACCCGGGACGGACTGCCCTATATAGGCCCTCATCCAGAATTTCCGCATTGCTATTTCATTGAAGGCTATGGCGGAAACGGCACGGTCTACAGCATGATCGCTGCCGAGCTTATGGCCGACACCCTTGCCGGCAATTACCGGCAGGAACTTGAGCTGTTCTCGCTGACCCGGACAACGAAGCCGTCTCCTTCTCCCGCCGTACAGGCATAAAAGCAGCAAAAAGCTTGGACTCTGTTGAGCCCAAGCTTTTGTTTTGCCTAGTAGAAGAGGTATTGATTACTTATTGTGCTTTTACAAATTCAGCAGATTTAATACCTGCTTGACGGCCGAAAATAATGATTTCCGCTACAGAGTTGCCGCCAATCCGGTTTTGTCCGTGCAGTCCGCCCACAACTTCCCCAGCCGCAAATAGTCCTGTAATAGGTTTGCCGTCTTTATTCAGCACTTCTGTGTTCGTGTTAATTTTTACGCCGCCCATCGTGTAATGAATCCCGGGGCCGATTTTAATTGCATAGTATGGCGAACCGGACAAGTCATTGTCCATTCCTGTAGTTCTGCCAAATTCAGCATCCTTTTTATTCTTCACTGAGCTGTTCCAGGTATCCAGTGTCTTTTGCAGCTGATCTGCCGGGACATTCATTTCTTTGGCCAATGCCTCGATAGAATCTCCTTGGATCACAAAGCCCATCTTTTCGTACTGTTCAATCGCTTTAACACGGGTCTTTACGCCGGAATCAAATACAAGGAAAGCTGATTTCTCAGGAAGTGTATTGATTGCAGCTGTGACTTTGTCCCGGGTGTCCAGTTCATTGGTGAACCGTCTGCCTTCACTTGAGACAAGCAGAGCGCCTTCACCGCGGACAGCTTCCCCAATGAGATAGGATTTCTCCTGCTGCACCGTCGGGTGAACCTGAATTTGATCCATATCGACTGTAGTGCCGCCGAGCTTCTCAATCATCTGGATGCCGTCACCGGTGCTGCCGATCTGGTTTGTAGTCACATATCCTTCCAAGTCAGGTCTCACTTTAGAAATCATATCCATATTTGCGCCGAAACCGCCGGTCGTCACAATTACAGCAGCTGCTGTAATTGTTTTTTCATCCTTTTGGTTAAAGAGGACTTTAACGCCGTTTGCCTTGCCGTCTTTTTCAGTTATCTCCTTGACATCCGCGTTCACAAAAAGCGGGATGCCTTTTTCTTGTACGTTTTTCACCAAACCTTTGACAAGGTATTGTCCAACCGCTGAACCATCTTCAGGACGGTGTGTACGTTTTTCCTTCATCCCGCCAGTAATCGTGATGTTGTTCAAGCGAATTCCGATGGAATCCAACCAATCAATAGCGCTTGCTGAATTGTCAACGAAGAAACGGAGCATTTCTTTATCGTTGGTATCATGACCGCCTTTTAATGTCTCTTCATAAAATAAATCATTGCTGTCTTCAATGCCCTGCTCTTTTTGGAATTTCGTTTGCGAAGCGTTCATTCCGGAAGATGACTTTGTTGTATTCCCGCCGGCAACCGGCATTTTTTCCAAAATAACCGGATTCATGCCCTTTTCTTTTGCCTCAAGTGCAGCAGACATTCCAGCCCCGCCTGCACCGACAATGATAATATCATATTTATCTTTTAATTGATCGAACGGTGTATAGCTTGCTTCGGATGCCCCCGAAACGGCTTCAGTTTCTTTTGGCGCGTTTGTCGCGCTGTTCTTGCTCTTGTTCTCATTTGCTTTGCTGCTGGTATTGTTGTTGCTGTTTCCGTTACCGCATCCAGCGATAACAAGCATGACGGAGAGAATGAGAAGAAGAGCAGCTGCTGTTTTCTTTTTCATGTGTAATCTTTGCCCCCTTGTGCATATTTTCACAATAATCATAGCGGCAAAGATGCTGTTCTTGGAAGCTTACGTAATTAAAAAAAACATTTAGTAACTAAAGTAACCGGATTTTGCTGCTGGGGCAGCGGAACGCTTACGGAAGATGGAATATGCAGTCCTTCGCACATGCAAAAAACGCTCGAGGGCTGTCCCGCTATCATAGATAGCGAAACAGCCCTGAGCGTAATATCTGCGTTCGTTTAATGCATCATACTGGCAGCAATGCGGATGACCTCATCCTTGGTCAACTCAGATTTCTCCTGGCGAACCGACACATTATAGACGATCTGCGCTTCGGGGTCAGACCAGACCAGGTTATACGTATACCCCATATCGATCTCCTTGTTGCTGGAGTTTTCGAGATAAATGAGCTGCTTGCCGCCAATCTCAATATTCTCCACCTTTGTCGTTTTGGTCCACGACAGCGGATATGCCGGTTTGTCTTTGTCATCAACACGCGAGGCACCGATTCTCACCTGAACCTTCCCCTTCTTGTACACCAGTGAAGAAGAACGATAGGCAATGTTCTCCGCCTTCTCCACTCTCCAGGTCAGCCGGAAGTTGTCTCCCAGGTCTCTCACGCTTCCGCCTTCAAGCTGCTCCTCATCTGGAACTTTTATGAAAGAAGGCCTGATGGCCGCCTCGTCCAAGGCATACCCTTCCGGCATATACCCCGGCTGCTTCACTATCGGAGCGTTGTGCTTCTCGACACTGGTCTTATAAGTGGAATAGTCCTTGACTATGATCGGCGGGCAGTACAAGCCAAGATGAGATTCTTCTTTCCGGTCTTCACGTGTGATAACATAGGTGGCATACTCTCCAGGAAGCAGCAGCGTCTCAATGTCATTGTAGCCCTTTGAATATTTCATGTTGTAGAGTTTATTCTCTTTGTAGATTTCATCCTCTGTACTCGGCTGTACCCCGGGAGGTAAGGGAATCAAGGGTTCTATCGCCTTCTCTATCATACCACCTGATGTCGTCGCCGGAAGCGGCTTATACGGCAGCACCTTATACTGAGCTCCAGCCCCCTGCCGGACTTCACCGGAATACTGGGTATAGCCGCCGCCCAGCAAGACCAATACAAGGAGTGCCGCCACCCAGCCCTGCACCGGAATCCGCAGGAATCTCCTCCGGCCCCGCCCAGCCGCAGCTTCTGTCTCCAGCCTGCGCATCACGTTAGAAGCCCCTTCGTTTGGCGGAAGTGTCTGCAGCGCTGTCTGCTCTTCTGCAGCAGGTAAGGTCCCGCCAAGCCCGAGCGCTTTCATTACCGGTCCATGAACATCAACGGGGATCAAATTGGCCGAACGGTCTCCATCCTTCAGAAACTGCTCCTCCGAAGTCAATTCACTCTTGCCCATAATTGTTTCTCCTTTCTCTCAATCGCTTTTTTAAGTTTGCCTCTGGTCCGTTCATATCTTTTGCGTGCGGTAGCCGTACTGACGCCCAGAATTTCGCCGATTTCCGCAAACGATTTATCTTCATATATTCGCAGAATCAACAAGTTCCGGTCTTCCACATCAAGCTTCCCCAGGGCGGCCGAGACCGGCTCGCTGAACAGGCGGTTCTCGACCATTTGTTCGGCGCTGTTCACCGCAACCTCCTGCCGGAGCAGCTTGCGCAGTTGAAGCTGAAATTTCTGCCGCCGCAACTGATTCAGACAATGGTGGTAAGCGATCTTGTAGAGCCATGATACGAAATCCGCCTGCGGCTTGTATTGCCCGATATTCTGATAGGCCTTAATCAGGACATCCTGCACCGCATCCTCCGCCTCTTCCTTGCTGTTCAGCAGCCGGAAGCAGTAGAGGTATATCCGCTGCTGGTACAGCCTGATCACATCTGAGAACAGGCGGGCCTCACCGGCCTGTATCCTCTTAATCTTCTCTTCTATAGAATCCACGTTGGTCTCCTTTCTTCTATTTGTGCTGTTACTATAGATATAACACTTGAGCAGCCTTAAGCGTGACATTTAATTATGCCGGTCTCCACAGCAAAAGAGACCAACAGATAAATCCTGTTAATCTCCCTGGTGTAGAGCCTGCTTCCGAAACCGACTGCTCTACTCTAACTCGACGGTCTGGTTGAGGTTAAGCTCTCGGTATCCTGGTTGGTGACCGCTTGAACATGTACATCACCTTCTCGGCCAGGTTGCCGCTTTTCAAGTATTCGGCTGCTTCGGTATGGACCTTAAATCAGAATTACATCCGGGTCATCATAGCCGGTCTTCAGGAACGACTCGCAAATAAAGGCAGGGCACTCCACGATGTAGAATACCAACCTCTGTAAGCGGCCCCGCCTCTACAGAAGCAAAATGCAATTAAAGTAACTGAATCTTCCTGCTGGGGCGGTCGGCCCCGGTTCCTCTATTCAATTCTAGCTGGCGATCGTTTTCCCGCTTCCCTTCATTCTGTGCAGACGCAGATTATGAACCCATACAATCAGCTTGGCAGCACCGATCCCGAGAGATAGGATACTCAGGACAAAGACGAGATGTCCAACCCCAGGCAGAAAGGAGACCACCACTCTCCATGGGGCAAAAATATGACTAGGACCGTATAAAACCGTAATCGGCAGCACTACATTAAACAAAAGCAGGCAAAATACGAATACGCTGGTCCGCAACGGGGTAAATCGAAAGCTTTTCTTGCGTTTAAACAGGTTGACAACCGACACTCCCAGCATAATTGCCACTGCTAAACAAGCCAGATCAATGAAAAAATGGGTACCGGCATTGCTGCCCACATCCTCGACTGGCTCGCGGCCATGTATAATGTCAAGAATTCCATCAGCCACCATGCTTAATTTGTAGCCGCGGACCAAATAATCATGGGCATTGATCAATACCACAACACCTACGTCCCCGTCCAGCTTCATATCGGCGTGAAAGCTCTCAACATCACCCGCATGCTGAACAATACCATTAATGATCTCCCAGCCCATACCGTATTCACTGCCGTCGGTGGTAGGGTCTTTTATGGCCGGCTGATGCATTTCCGCAACACTTTCCGCAGTTGCCACGCTATGATTATGGAACCTTCCGCCATTGTTTTGCGCAATTAAATAATGGTTCATATCTTCTGCGCTTGAGATCAGATAGGCGGACGCAAGCATAGATTGGTTGTCCGGCTGCTCAAAAGGAACCATGAAACCAAAGACGGATTTGTAGCCTGTGGCCAATCCCTGTAGTTTCGCTTCGGGTGTAGAAGTAAAACTGTTCTGCATATCCAGAGGAGCATACACATGATCCTGAATATATTCAGCATAAGACTTGCCGGAAACGGCCTGAATAATTCCCCCCAGTATATCGTAATTGAAATTGGAATATTGAAACTTGTTGCCGACGGCCCCGGTTAATGGTGTGTCTTTCAGATTGTGTATAAGTGCATCTATAGTTGGCATCGTGTTGGTAAAAGCTGACCGCCCATGTAAAGTGGACAGTCCGCTGTTCTGATTCAGTAAATGCCGGACCATAATGGTTTTGGACGCTTCCTTGTCGGCAAGCTCGAAGTCCGGCAAATAGCGCTGTACCGGCGCATCCAGGTCAATCTTCCCTTGTTCAACCAATTGCATGATGGCCAGCGCCGTAAACGATTTGGAGACCGAGCCTAGAATAAAAGGGGTTTGCGCTGTAACGGGCTGGCCATCGGGGCCGGAAATTCCATATCCCTTGGTGTAGACGGTCTGGTCTCCCTGCACAATGCCGACAGCCACACCCGGAATATCCAGCTTCTCGCGCATCGTTTCCACAAACTTGTCAATTTGGGCCGTATCTACAGCAAGTGGAGCCGCTTCCGCATGCGCCACCCCCTGTTGCAGTAAGGGCAGCACGCTGCCTGTGACCATAACCAATATGATCATTAATGTTTGCATTATAGTCCACTGTATTGTTTTCATCTCTCTTTACCTCTTCTCCTGATTCTGTCCCTTCTCTTGTTAGACATATGGATCAAGAATATCCTTTCAACCTTTCGGCTATATTTCGAGAATCTTAAGTTAATCTTAAATAGCCTGGTGCAGATGCTTATACATGGCTGAAAATGAAAACGGCAGACCTGAAATTTCGGGTCTGCCGTTTTCGCATGATGCTATGATTTAACGGTCACTTCCGCAACACTCACCGTCCAACATTTCCACTGCCTTCTGCAGAGCTGCTTTCTTCAGAGACGCCGCTGCTTTCCGCTGCGTTACTGTTCTCTCCGGTGGGTGCTCCTCCTTCATTAATGCTATTGCTTTCAGTTTCGGCGCTATTATTTACTTCCTCTGCACCCTGCGGCACTGCCGTAGGGTGCGCAGCCTCTACCAGAGTAAGCGAAGTTCCGTCAATCCACCACGTCCCGTTCAAGCTCGAGACCAGCAGCCAATTGGTGTATTTACCTTTGACCTGTACCTCCTGTGGCGGAAGGATGCCCGCCTTAGGAGCCAGAAGATCAGGATACTTATACAGCTTTGTTTGTGCATTCAATTGAGCAGTGGCTTCTACTGCCTCTACGACAACCAATGTCCCAGGTGCAGGACAAATCCAACCCACACCGCTGCCGTACTTGATCTGGAACCAGTTTCCCTTACGTGCGATTACATATACTTCCTGCGGCTGCTGCGTGCCTATGGCTGGCGAATTGCCGGTACCGGAGAATACTGCCGATTGGGTGAACAGATTCATGGGTAGCCCAACCTGCTCCAGCGTCTGCTTCTTGAGCCAAAGATCATAGGAGACCGCAGCTGCATACACTCCGACTTTCTTATTCTTCGCCCAGATGTTATTAAAAGCGCTGAGCGGCAGTGGCCCTTCACCGGCGTACGAGCCGATTTCAATCGTAAGGCCAGGCCGTTTAAACTCCTGGATGAACCAATCCTTATAGCCTCCACCGGATGGATTCTTCTCCGGCTTCACAAGAGAATAGCCGGTAAAGAGTCCGACATCGGCGGCGATTTTTTTGTCCCGTCCCAGATTGGCTGCCAGCGTGTTGAAGTTCCAGAAAACAATCTCGCCGGAGCTGTGATAGGAAATGGTCATTTCCGGATCCAGCGTATAAGTGAAATCCATCATAAGCCGGATCTCCGGCGCTTGCGCCGGTTTCACACCCTTGTAGTTCTGGTACGACGGATAAGGTGAAGCATTCCTGATCGTGTTCCAGCTTGCAGGATACTGGCGGTTCAGGTCAATTCCTTGCATATTCGCTTTCCACCGTTTGAAATTACTGCTTCCTCCGTTATAGCCTACCAGTGTGGAAGCTAGACTCCTAGACAGACCCGCTGTGCCCTGCTGAGCTAGCGTGACACCATCCGGATTCACCATTGGCACGATCCAGATACTGACATTGTTCAACAAATCTCTCACGTTGTAGTTTCCCAGCTTCTGATCCTGGACATAGGCCTCAGCATACGAGTCTGCCATTTTCATGAGCAGTGAAGTCGTCATCCATTCCCGGGCATGGTGTGAGCCATTCAGAGACAGCACCGCTTCCCCGCGCCCTAGCTGAACCGCCCACAACTCGCGTCCGTATATCGTCCGGCCCAGCGATTTGTAAGTGATCAATCCAGGATATTTGGCGGCCAGACTCTTGATATCTCTTTCCATAGTGGAATAGGAGTAGACCTGGCCAGGGTTCACAATATTAGCCGAACCTAGCGACGGACGCGGAAAAATTGTAAGACCCAGAATTAACAAACATAGTACCATACAAAACTTGTAAAACAATGATTTCATCGACAACCCTACCATCCTGAGCATGATCCTCTCTACCAATATTTGAGTTAACACTAGTCAAAAAGACCTAGCATTGTCAAGTAGATTCGACATATTATTTAGAGAAGGACCCATATGCCTAGTATTTGCTTCTTAAATTCATAGAGGAGTGATGAAATCCCTAATCCATAGCGAATAAGCGAGTAACCACGTCTAGTTCAACGATTGTCCTGTACAGTAAAAAGGGACCCGAAGGTCCCTCTTGAGTGGCAGCTGCCGCTTATATATATTTAGCTATAATTTCATGGCCCGTAGCAGATACTGTGTACATATATACCGGCCTGCCCACCGCTCCATAGCTGATCTCCATCTCCAGCACACCGGCCTCCGTGAGAAAAGCCAAATATTTGCGGACAGAGATCCGCGAAAGCGGGGCACTTGCCGTAATATCTTCGGTGGAGAATACCGGTCTTTCCAGCCGCTGTATGGTATTCCAAATGCTCTCCAGCGTCCCTTCCGCAAGTCCCTTGGGCAGAGTCCCCGCTTTGTCATCCTCGGTTCCCAGGGAATGCCGCAGCAGCTTATCAAGCTGCTCCTGGCTGAGATGCTCCCTATGCTTCATCAGCAGATGATCCTCCCGGTATGCAGACAGCGCCGCCTGAAAACGGGCGAATTCAAAGGGCTTGATCAAATAGTCAACAGCCCCGTACTGAAGCGCTTTACGGATGCTCCCATTATCGCTGGCTGCGGAAATCACAATAACGTCAACCATGCTTCCCTGCTCCCGCAGGGAGGACAGCAATTGCAGCCCGTTGGTATGCGGCATATAAATATCGAGCAGAATCAGGTCTACTTCACGATCCGCAAGCATTTTTGCAGCCTCATCGCCCGAAGAGGCCCAGCCTGCGAACTCAAAACCCTGCACCTGCTCCAGATAATGGCGGTTGAATTTCGCCACCATCGGATCATCCTCAACAATCAGCACCTTAATGGTCATACAGTTTCATCACCCTTTACAGCATATGGCACATCGGCCATAAACATTGTTACCGGCTTCCTATCATCTACAATCTGAAGCTGGATCAGTAACTTCTCCATTCATTCTGCCGCACAGTTGAATGCGACTACAAACATAATATCATTACGGCAGATAATTTTGGAGGTAAAGGCCTGAATCTCCCTGCTGCCGGATAATCTGATCTCGGAAAATAACATAGAGCACCAAAAGGAGACTCTATCCTCAGACGAGTCTCCACAGCATTTACGGTTTATAGGTTAGCTTTCGCTGCAGCAGCCAGCCAATCGGCTAAATCATTGATTTGATTAAGCATTGCAATGGGATCGCGGTACCAGGAACTCGATTCATTCCACAAATATACGCGTCCTTCCTTGACTGGAGGAAGAATTCCCCAGATGGGATCAGCCTGTAGCTGCTCCAATGAGGATTCAGAGGTTAGCACAAGATAATCTCCCATATACTCCGGCAATAGCTCCAATGAAAATTCAGCATAGGATTCCTGGAGCATTTTTTCGGGTACTGCTGCGGGAGGGTTCATCTCCAACTGCTCGTACATAATACGTCCGCCTCTGCCGGACTTGCTGCCAAACAAATATACAAGACCATCAAACTCTTGCATAACAGATACTGTTTCATTCTCTGAGACAGCTTCCTGTACCTGTTGCTTTGCACTGGCTATCTGCTCCTGGAATTGTTCCTTCCATTTCAGGCTTTCTTCCTCCTTGCCTAGCACCTTGCCGAAATAGTCCATTTCAGCTTCAACGGATTCAAATGCATTGTACGGCATCACAACAGTAGGAGCAATCTGTTTATACTTATCATAGGTTTCTTGATCCGTTACATGACTAATAATCAGATCAGGTTCCACCTCAAGCAGCTTTTCCAGCGAGGTGCCCACATCCACCACACCGTCAAGCATTCCTTCAAGGTAAGGACTTGACATTAAAAACTCCTCTGCCGCAACGGGCTTAACATCAAGTGCAAGCACAGTACCCAAATAGGAAATAGCAGCCACCCGTTGAGGATGGACGGGAATCTCCACTTCACCAAATTTCGTAGAGACACTTTTGGTTTCCTGCGGCAATTCGTCCGGCTGAATGGACGGAGTCGATACCGCTTTATTCTGTTGTTCATTTGGCGCCTGGCTGCTCCCCGCAGCTTGTGATCCGCCCTTAGATGTTCCGCATGCAACAAGCAGCAGCATGACACATAAGCTGAACATTGTAGTCATTTTCTTGTAATGGTTAAGCATATCAAACTCTCCATCCTCCGTATATTGATAATGATTTTCATTATCATCAATATGATATCGTTGGATAAGTTTCATAACAAGAGACGGATTTAACTTCTTTATAGCATGATCCGAAACACCCCTTTGCCCGGCTTCTAATTGTGCTCTAAACAATCCGGGAGCAACACCCATGTTTTTTTTAAATATACGGTTGAAATATACAACGTCAGTATAGCCAATATACGCAGCGATTTCCTGCAAAGAAGCATTGGTAGCAAGCAGCATTTCCTGTGCTTTATACATGCGAAGTTTGATGACATAGTCAAGCGGGCTGTAGCAGGTCTGCTCTTTGAATTTTCGTGAAATATATTGAGGACTGTAATTAAGCTGCTGTGCTAGGCGTTCAATGGATACCTGACCACGATAATGCTGTGACAAATACCGCACAACCTGCTCCGCTACTGATGGCTTGGCTGCTTTCCAGTCCTGCTTATCCTTTAAAGCGTGATGGAGGAATTGCATAAACATTCCCTTTATCAGCAGCTTACCTATAGGGCTTTTGTCAGAATGCCAGACCTCCAGCATCTGCTGGGCAAGACTGAGCAGTTCCAGCGGCTCTGCTGGAGAAATTCCCCACATATGATCGAAGGGGCTGTCCGTTTGCATCAGGATATGAAATTCACGCAAGGAGTTCTGCGGCAAAACAGCTTTATAGAAAATGAAATACAGCTCCAAACCCTTCTCCGTATTTACTTTAAGCCTCCTGCCTTTGCCTGCGTGCAGCAGGTAAAATCCATCAGCCAGCCAGATCTCTTCATCCAGCCAAAGCTCGCCGCTGCCGTTCGTACAAAATATAAAAGAGCTTGCAGGCAGGACATAAGGCAGATGAAACTCACCTGCTTCTACCCGCCGCAGCCGTATATCCAGCACTCTTAGAAGCACCTGATCCCAAAGCTGCAGGTGATGATCGTTGTCCATAATCAATATTCCCCTTTATCTTCCAGGCTGGACAGCGCCTTAATGGTCATACTGCTTCATCACCCTTAACAGCATATGGCACATCGGCCATAAACGTTGTTCCCGGCTTCCCGTCATCTACAATCTGAAGCTTACCCTGCAGCTTCTCCACGCTTTTCCGGACCAGGTACAGACCGATTCCCCGTTGCTCTCCCTTGGTGGAGAAGCCTTGAACAAATACCTGCTCCCGCAGCACCTCTGGAACGCCCGGTCCGCTGTCCCGCACGGTGCAAATCAGGCGTCCCCGGTCATAACAAAAAGCAAGCTCTATCTCCTTGACGTTATGCTCCTTCAGTACCTCCATAGCGTTGTCAAGCAGATTGCCGGCAATCGTGATCAGTTCATGAATGCACTGCGGGTCTGCCGATTCCGGCAAATAGCTGTCCCCGGTCAGCTGCAGATCAATTCCTGCTTCGCGGGCCCGGCTCAATTTCCCCAGCAGGAAGCCTGCCATCACAGGGTCCTTAATCTGTCTCGTAATAGAGCCGATTTCCTTCTGGTAGTTGCCCACCATGCCCGAGATGTACTGCTGCAGCTCATCGTACAGGCCCATATGTGTCATTCCCATAATGACATGCAGCTTGTTCATGAACTCATGCGTCCCGGCCCGCAAGGCGTCCGCATATACGGAAATGCCGGACAGCCGTTCGACCAGCACGGCAAGCTCGGTCTTATCCCGGAATGTCGCGATGGCTCCGGCAATCTGGCCATTCACCCGGATCGGAACACTGTTGACGAGCAAAGTGATGCCGTTCAGCTCAAGATCCTGATCCACCTTCGCTTCCCCCGTGGCCAGCACGGACTCAAGACGCAGCTCAGGCCAATAATCTGCGATATGCCGGGTCATCGCATTGCCAGTAATGCCCACCGTTCCCAGAAGCCGCTCTGCTTCTACATTGATCATTGTGATCCGGGCTTTATCATCTACCGCAATAATACCTTCGCGTGCAGACTGCAGCATGGCGCTGCGCTCTTCCAGCAGCTTGGAAATATCTGAAGGCTCCATGCCGAACATCATCTGTTTAATTTTCCGGGCCAGCACGATCGCCCCTCCGGCTCCAAGCACGGCACCGGACAGCAGAATTGCGATGATGGTCCATTCATTCTGCCGTACCAGACGGTGCACACGTTCCAGCGAAAGTCCGACTACGACTACTCCTACCTGCGAACCTCTGTTGTTATACACTGGCACAAAGGCGCGCAGTGACTTGCCCAGCAGCCCCTCGCCTTCGGAGATGCTCTCTTCCCCGCGCAGCGCCATCTTCTGTCCTCCACCCACAAAGTGCTTTCCAATCATTGAGGCATCAGGATGGGAATAGCGGATACTGTTCATATCAATTACGACTACAAACATAATATCATTGCGGCGGGTGATTTTGGAGGTATAGGCCTGAATCTCCTTGCTGCGGCCCTCCACTAGCCCTTCCGACACCAGCGGCATCAAGGCAAGGGTGCGGGCAATCGTAATGGCTTTATCCTCCAGGGCATGGCGGGTCTGCGGGATAATCTGATTCCGGAAAATAATGTAGAGCATCAGCATGACCAACATCACCACAGCGGATACCATAACTGCAACCTTCGTCCTTAGGCCATAACCTTTTTTCTTGGCCAAAACTTAACCTTCCCCCTATCCGGTCATCTCGCCCTCTTCAGGACGGATGATATTTGCCGCTTCTCAGCAGACGGCGCAAAACCAGCCAGCTGCCCAGCGGAGATGCACCCAGCAGCAGCATCAGCAGCGTGATAACCTGTGGTGAGTCGTTCACAGACAGCACCGCAATGAATACGAACACCCCTAGCAGCCGTCCGCTCATGAGGCTCAGCTCCCTCAGCACAACAAGCTCTACCCGTTTGCCGGCAGCCTCCGCAGACAGGCCCATCAAGTCAAAGCTGGTCGAAACCATAGGCAGCATATACAGCGGAATACTGAGCGAGGTCCCTATGCCCATGATCAGCAGCGTCCCGTAGCTGACTTTCCAGAGCAGCGGCGTAATCACAGCCACCAGCAGCAGGCCACCGGCCAACATGCCTGCGGAGCGGAATTTGGGCTTGAACCACTTACCGGCAACAAAATAACTGATTAGAGATACAGCTGAAGTAATTAGTGCAAACTGCCCCAGCTTGCTCTCTTCTCTAGCCGCTATGTACACCAATAAGCCGATCAGAAATGAAAAAACGCCATCACGCATACCTTGAAACAGCAGCGCAGCCGCTGCCGGTCTCCATGGGCTGCCGGCACGCTGGAGCTCTTTCCATGGCTCCAGCCACAGGTAGGTCCCTTCGCTCTTACGCTTCTGCAGCAGAAAGCTGAGTACGGCTGAAATGCCATAAGTGCAGAGCGAGATGATAAATACGACGCGGTACCCGCGATCCCCTGGCCACAACGAGATCAGCCAACCGGAAATCCACGGTCCGACGATGCCGGTAAATGAACCGAGCAACCCCATCCACCCATTGAAGAAATCGCGGTTCACCGCTTCGGTAATTTCGAAAAACACGATGTTGAATGCCAGCCAAAAGAAGCCTATCGAGAGCCCCAGGATCAGGCCGAGCGGCCAGATATAATGCACTGCTTGTCCGCCCAGCCACAGCACCAGCAAATAAAAAAAGCCCGAAACGGCGATTCCCAGCCGCAGGGCATTCATCTTATTATGCTCCTTCACCCATTTGCCGCCCACCCAGAAGCTGAGGCCAACAGCCACCTGCTGAGCAACCGTAAACCAGCCGATCATGGCAAAATTTTGGCGGCTTTTCCACAGATAGACGTTCAGAAAAGTGCCTGCCAGCACACTCGCCAACATATACAGCCCGGCCACGGCAAGCAGCAGAACCGCCTGATTACGCAATAAGCTTTTCATAATTAACCTCCTGCCTTTTGGACATTCCTAGCTTTAATATGTCCAGAAAGCAGGGCTGACATGAATCGGCATTTATTCCGCAGAGGTGCTCAGGTTACGCACAAACTGAATACGGTCTTTCTGCGCCAGATTGTGCTGAACATGAAAACATGAAGGGCATACATAGAGATTAAGCGCAAACGGTGCTTTCATTACAGCTCCGCCCAGTGCTTCGGGAGCTGACGGCTCAAAGCTGTCTACCTTCTGTGTACCGGCAAGCACCATCAGTTCATGACATTGCGGGCACTCGGGTGCTTCAAGCTGTGCAGCAAGAATGGCAGAAACGCTATGCTCATAACGCTTCATATCATAATCGTCGCTGAATTGGCTGGCGGTATTGAAGATTGGCACTACGCTCTCCTTGTCGCTGTCGTCCCACAAGTCCTCATCGCTGATTTCCTCTGACTCCGGTTCGTCCTCAGTCTCCGGCCCGTCTTCTTCCAGATCGTCACTGCCCAGAGTGACTGTACGGTAGCCGCTAAGCTCATTGTTGCAGTGGGGGCAAGTCTCTTCGGGTCCAAATTCCTCGTCCCACACGATTTCGGTATGACACCAAGGGCATACGGTTGTTTCCATCACTAAAATCTCCTTCTTACCTCACATTTAATTCAATTCACCATTAAATAAATAATACCGGCCGCTATAAAAGCCAGGGCAGAAAAAAACAGAATCCGGATCAGCATCTTCATGATTTTCCTACTCCCCGAGTTTAGAATATAGCGGCGCCAATTACATAAGACAGTGAAACCGAGATCAGCATGGCCGTCAATCCGACAGCACGGTTATCTGCGGCAATTTCATCATCAATTGAAAAAACAGGGGTTAAAAACTCGAACAAAAAATAAGCCAGCAAGAGCAGCAGAAATCCTACAACCGACCATTTCATCGTCTCGTAAATCGAAGCCCCTGCCTGTATGCTGAAGCGCAGGATATTGCAAATGCCGAAGATTTTGCCGCCTGTCGCCATGGCTACCGCCAAATTCCCTTTGCGGATTTCTTCCCAGCAGTTATATTTGGTCACCATTTCAAAAAAGGACAGAAACACCACCAGCCCCAAAATCGCCACGGTGAAGTAACCGATCAGTGCGCCCAGCGGATGGCCCAGCATAAGATCAATAGTTTCTTGCATCTTTCCCCCTCTTTCCGCCAGGCTCCGCCGCTATTGCAGTTCAGCCACGGTTACGCCCGCGCCGCCCTCATTATAATTCCCGAGCCGGTAGCTTTTGACATGCTTATGCTTGCGCAAGTACTCCTGAATACCCGTTCGCAGCACGCCGGTTCCTTTGCCGTGTATGATCGAAATCTGGCCCAGGTTGCCGAGAAAGGCTTCATCAATAAAGCGGTCGGTCTCCATGATTGCCTCTTCGAGGTTCGTTCCGCGCAAGTCCAGCTCACTGCGGATGTTCTCGTCACGGGTACGTTTCACTGTAGTAGCCCGGCGAAGAGCAGGAACGGGGACATCCGGGGCGGAAGCCAGGAACTCCAGATCGTTCAGATTAACCTTCATCTTCATAATGCCGAATTGCACCAGCGCTTCCTTCGTTCCGCTCAGCTCCACGACGAAGCCTTTCTGATTCACGCTCGGCAGTTTGACTTCATCTCCGGGCTGAATCTGCCGCGGTGCTTTGCTGCTGTTGCTGCGGGATACCACCTTCTTGCGCGGTGCCGGCTCGGCTTCATCGAGGCGGCGGCGTGCTTCAATCAGCTTATGCTCCTTGACGGAGGCACCTTCCTCCATCGCCAGCCTGCGCAGATCGCTGATGATTTCCTCCGCTTCCTTACGCGCCTTGTCCAGAATGGCGCTGGCATCTTTCTCCGCCTTTTCCAGCCGCTTGTCGCGCTGGCTCTCCAGCTTCTCCAGCTCCAGCTGCTGCCGGTTGCGGAATTCTTCCGCTTCACGGCGGACCACTTCAGCACGCTCGCGTTCATTCTCTGCACCCAGCCGGTTCTCTTCAAGTGAAGCAATCATATGCTCCACGCGCAGATCCTCTTCCTTGACCTCGCCGCGGGCATGCTCAAGAATGTCACTCTGCAGTCCGAGGCGTTCGGCAATGGCAAATGCATTGCTCCGGCCCGGCACACCAATCAGCAGTCTATAGGTTGGGCTGAGACTTTGCACATCAAATTCCATGCTGGCATTGATGACTCCTTTGCGTTCATAGGCATAAGCCTTCAGTTCGCTGTAATGCGTGGTGGCCACCATCCGGCATTCTATCCGGTGAATATGCTCCAGAATCGCAATGGCGAGCGCCGAGCCTTCGGCCGGATCTGTTCCCGCTCCCACCTCATCCAGCAGGATCAGGCTTTTCGGAGTCATACGCTTCAGTATGGAAATAATATTGGTCATATGGCTGGAAAAGGTACTGAGGCTCTGCTCAATGCTCTGTTCATCCCCAATATCGGCATAAATCGCATCAAATACACACATCTGGCTGCCTTCCTCTGCCGGAATGAACAATCCGGACATCGACATCAGGCTCAACAGGCCGATGGTCTTCAGCGTAACCGTCTTACCGCCCGTATTCGGTCCGGTAACGATGATTGAGTTGTATTGATTGCCAAGCTCCACATCCAAGGGAACGACTTGTTCCGCCGGAATAAGCGGGTGGCGCCCCTTGCGCAGCTTGAGGTAGCCACGATCATTCATCCGTGGCTGTGTAGCTTTCATATCGCGCGCCAGACGCGCCTTGGCAAAGATGAAATCAAGCTCGCCAAGGATATCGACATCATAGGTCATTTCTTCGGCAATGTCGCCTACCAGCGCGGTTAGCCGGTGGAGAATGATCTCAATCTCGCGTTCCTCGCGCAGGCGGGTCTCCCGCAGCTTATTGTTCATCGCCACAATAGACTCAGGCTCAATGAACAGCGTTGCCCCCGAACCGGACTGGTCATGCACGATTCCGCCAAAATGGGCGCGGTATTCGGCCTTGACCGGAATGACAAACCGGTCACCGCGGATCGTCACCAGCTGATCCTGCAGCATCTTGGCCACTGAGGAGGAACGGATCATAGAATCCAGCTTTTCACGGATTCTCGTCTCCCCTCCGCGCAGCTCCCTGCGGATCGTGGCAAGCTCATGGCTTGCCGAATCGAGCACATCCGCATTCTCATCAATGCAGGCCCGGATGTCATCCTCTACATGCTTCTGCTCCGAGAGCAGATCGCTTAAGGCAAACAAAGAATGGATCTTCTCATCCTCATGCATGGCCGCCAGAAACCGCTTTACCCGGCGGGCTCCGCCAATGGTATTGCCAACCGACAGCAGCTCCGTCGTTCCCAGCATGCCGCCGATGGAGGCGCGTTTCAACGCAGGCCGAATATCGCTGACCCCGCGGAAAGAAGGTATTCCCTTCAACCGGTCAACGTTAGCCGCCTCATCCGTAGCCTGCAGCAGTTTCTTCACCCCTTCAAAATCACCGGAGGGCCTCAGGTCTTCAGCCGCCAGCCGCCCCATCGGGGTTTGCGTATATTGCATCAATTTATTTAAAATCTTGCGATATTCAAGCGTATGCAAAATCTTGTCGTCCAATTACTGTCACAGCTCCCTTCATAGATGTTTACATTATACCTAATTCGGCCCATTTGCGCTATTTAGGCATAGAATCAGCGATTCGGGCTACAATAACAACTGCACATATCCTTGAAACGAAGGCAAAGGAGGTTAGTTCAGTGAGATTTTTGGGTCATGTCGTCCGTTTCATCGTTGCAGCCATCGTGCTGCTGGTTGTCGGCTGGATTGTCCCGCAGTTTACAATCGGCGGTTTCTGGAGTGCACTTGTCCTTGCCTTGGTGATCGCTCTGCTTGGCTGGGTTATTGAGGGCATCTTCGGCAAAAAAACAACGCCCTTCGGCCGCGGAATCGTCGGTTTTATCGTCAGTGCATTAGTCATCTGGATCGCCCAGTTTGTCGTGAGCGGTGTCAGCGTCTCCATCCTTGGCGCGCTTCTGGCAGCCCTCGTCATAGGGATTATCGACCTGTTTCTGCCGGTATCCACTCCGTTTGAAGCGGGAAAATAACATATCGCCCAGCAGTGGCTCTGCAGACAACGAAACCCCCTATTTCCGGATTATAACGGAATTAGGGGGTTTATTATAGTAACTAAGCATAGGACATGACCGGATCATCGTCATGGGCTACTGTTGCGGTAACCACAGTATTCTTTCCGCTCCGCTTGGCTTCGTACAGGGCATGGTCCGTCTTGCGGAACAGCCGCTCTTTGCCGTCTCCGAGCTGGTAATCACACAACCCGATGCTGACCGTAATCGGCTTGTCACCAGCATAGGGATGCTCCATCTGGGCGATATTTATCCGCATCTTCTCTGCAGCGGCATAAGCATCTATAACGCTTTTATCCGTGAAGATCACCGCGAATTCCTCACCGCCATACCTCGCCGCAAAATCATTTAAGCTGATCAGGCTGCCCATCTTGGCCGCAACCTCCTTCAGAACAAGGTCTCCGACCCAGTGACCATAAGTATCATTCACCTGCTTGAAGTTATCAATATCAAATAGGGCCAGCTGCAGCCGCAGCCCGTTGCTTTCACACTGCTCCAGCAGCGAGTCCAGATATTCATGAAATGACTTGTGATTGTAAAGGCCGGTAAGTGCATCAATCTTCAGCATCTTATCGGAAATTGCCCGCTCGACCATAAGTTCCTGTTCGGATTTGGTCAGCTGCTCCAGATGCTCACGGACTTCACGTCCCCGGACAATTACGGCCTGGGCCATCACAACGAACACAATAAACACACACTCTACCATCAAAAACTCCAGCAGCGGCTTATTCAGAAACGGCCGTTCCAGCCCCAAATAAACACCGGCATAAAACAGTAAGCTGATCAGTCCCAATCCGTGCAGCAGTCTTTGATCAAAATAAACAAGCGCAATCATAATTGGCATCATCAGGGTCATTTGTGCACCGTCAACAAACGGCTCTAAGACGAAATACATCAAATAGGACACAATAAACCCGCAAACAACAACAGCCTGCTTGTGATATTGCAGGGTAGTGCGCAACCACATTTCGGCGATTATCATCGAGATCACAATCATTAAATTACATCCTATAAATAGGTGCCCCTTGCTCGGAATCAGCACTGTCTTGACTTCAGGCATATGGGTTGACAACATAAAGATGAGCTGGGCAGCCAGCATGAAAATTACCAGCACCCAATACCCGCTTAATATTCTCCGGTGCCATATCTCTGCATTCAACGTATCATTAGCTAAATTGATGTACATCCCCTACTTCTAACCGTTAATATAATAGCTTTCATTATAATAAATTTAATTTATTTTTGCATCATTTATTTGCATTTTTCGACAAACTTCGGACATATTTTAGACGAAATTCCGAGCCTGATTGTTTTCCAACGGTTTTGAAAAGTTTATCCAAGACTTCCGAATAAAACTAAGCTATGCTATTGTCACTGAACGGTATCAAAATATAGTTATGGGAGGATAAAGATGATCCGAAGATCAGCCATGCTGGTGTCCATCGCATTTGTTCTTATACTATCGGCCTGTAGTGGCGGCAACGGCAATCAAGCCGGCTCTACCAGCAATAATGGTACTGCTGCTTCCGGCATCAAGCCAGAGGATGAACTCGTTATTTCTGCTACGAATTACAGCTTTGACCAGGAGGAATATCATTTAAAAAAGGGCGTGCCGGTGGAGATCACCTTTAAGAACGAAAGCGGCAATCACGGAATTCTTGTTCCTGAGCTGGAGCTTCAATTAACCGCCAAGGATTCTTCCCGCGTCATTGTTCCAGAGGAAGCTGGAACCTTCGAAATGACCTGTGCAATCATGTGCGGCTCCGGGCACAGCTCGATGAGCGCTAAGATTATTGTGGAATAATAACATACAGTTATCCGCAGGTTGATATCTAAAAATAAAGACGGGGCCCAGGCAGAATTCACTGCCCGGGCCCCGTCTTTATCTTGCGTCCGCCATTCAACTATCCTGTTCGATCAGTTGAATCCATTCATTATATTCACTTTGCAGCTTGGCATATTCCCCTTGGAGATTGCGATGCTCCTGAGAGAGCTTATCCAGCTCACCTTGCCGCAGTTCGAACTGCGCCTGTACCAAACGAAGCTGTCCCTGCACGAGCTCGTAGCTCTCACCGATTTCCGCGAGCTGCAACTGCACTTCGCTACGCTCCCGGTTCATGGATTCAGCCTCGGCTTCGGCTTCTCCGGCCTGCTGCTGCCAGATCTCGATTTCCTCGCGCAGAGTGGCTTCCGCTTCGCTCCACTGCTGCTGACGCTGCTGAAGTTCTTCATACTTATACTTCCAGGATGCCTCGTACTCCCGCGCTTCCTTCAGCACTTCCTGCTGCTCTGCTGCGGTTACGGCAGCTTCACGGCTGGCTTCGTAAAGCTCTTCGAGACGCCGTGTGGACTCTTCGCTTTCGGCTTCCAGCAGCTCGTATCTTTCGCGAAGCTGCTCTCCGTCCTGCAGAACATCATCATACTGCGCAATGAGTTCCTCATAACGCCCGCGCAGCACCGAAAGCTCCTTGCGGGCTTCCGCTTCAGCTTCGCGCTGTGCTGCGCTCTCCATTTCCGCTTCTGCACGCAGTTGAGCCTCACGGTCGAGCTGCTGCACCATTCCGTCTGCCTGGCCGCGGAGCGTATCAATCTCACGCTGCAGTCCTGCTGACTTCTCTTCAGCTTCCAGAAGGTTCATCTCCAGCTCGCTGATATCCTCCATATGCTTGTCCGCCAGCTCCTGCCAATTCCCGGCTTCTTCTGCAGTACGGGTAAGCTCCGCCTGTACGTTCAGCAGACTGTCCTTGGTTCCCTGCAGCGATTTGCGCAGCTCTGAGGATTCTTGCTGTGCCAGCTCATACCGCTGGCGCAGTCCTTCCAGCTCATCGCTAAGCTGCTCTCCCAATTCGGCGGCAGACCGCAGCTCCTCCTTGGTGTGGTTTAAAGTATCAGTTGTTGCCTGCAGCGATTCTCTAAGTTCTACGGCTTCGCGCTGTACCTGCTCATAACGCTGGCGCAGCTCTTCCAGCTCCCCATTCAGGAGTGTTCCCAGTTCCGTAGCGGAGCGCAGCTCTTCAGAAAGCTGCTCCTCCCGGCTTAGAACCGCTTCATATTGCGCCAGAAGCGTCGTACGGGCATCACGTTCACCCTTCAGCCCCGCTTCCGCCGCTCTCAGCCTGGACTGAAGCTGTCCGGTTCCGCCGCGCAGCTCGCTAAGCTGCTTCTCCAGCTCTCCGAGCTGCTGCTTATGCCGGTGCTCTTGGGTACCCTGCGACTGCCGCAGCTCCTTATTCTTGGCGAGCTCCTTCTGCAGCGCTTCTCTTTCGGTGCTGAGTTCTTTATCCAGCGCGGATTTGGTATCCGCCAGTTCCTTGCTCAGCGAAGTGCGGATCTCCACAACCTCGCTTCCCAGCGTCTCCCGGGTCTCAGCCAGTTCCTGCTGGAGAGCCGACAGCGTTTCCGCTTTCTCCTTAGACAAAGTCTCCCGGAGAAGCTCCAGCTCCTGCGCATGCGCCGCTTTCAGTTCTTCCAGCTGCTCCAGACGTGCAGCTTCAAGCCTTTCCAGCTCCTGCCGGTGACTCTCGCGGGCAGCAGCCTGCTCATTCTCATTCGTATCCCGCAGCGCCTTCAGTTCCAGCTCACGGGCCTGCAGCTCTTCAGCCAGCTTATCCCGGTCCGCAGCAGCCGTCTTCCCTGCTTCAAGCAGCTGCTCGGCATGAACCTTGCGCTCCTGTTCCTGTATCTCCAAATGCCGTTTGCGTTCCTCTTCAGCGGCGGCAATCAGCCGTGCTGCCTCTTCTTTGGCCGCAGCATCCAGCCGTTCGAATTCCTCCTGCCGCTCCCGCTGTACTTCGAGGAGACGCGACACCTCCACACGCAGCTCCGTGCGCTCGCCGGTCAGCATATTCAGCTCGTTCTTAAAGTCCTGAACCTGGATGGCCTGCTCTGCCATATGTACGGCTGCAAGCACCGCAATCCGCGGTGTATCCAGTCTGGAATGTGATTTGGAAATTGCGCGCATGTGCTCGTCCACATAACGGGCAACCTGCTTCATATATTCAGTGCTGCTTCCGACAAGTTTATAGGAAGTTCCATATATCTCCACGGCGACACGAGTCCGGTCCATAGCCACAGTTGTGCCCTCCTTTGTATGTGTGCGGATTCTAAGTTGCTATCCCTGCTTCTATTGTAGCGTTTTTCTTAAACATTTGGCAAAAAAACGTCTTTATTATATTGATTTAGTCTATATCCGCCGCACCTTAGACTTATTAGAAAAAAGCCGCAGCGAATCTCTGATTCTTAATGGATTCGCTGCGGCTTTGCACAATTCCTGCTACTTTCTTAATTCCGCACCAAAAGTTTGCTGAAGTGCGGAAACAACCTTATCATGCACTTCCCCGACTTCCTCATCGGTCAGTGTATGTTCCGTATGGCGGTAGAGCAGCGAGATCGCTACGCTCTTCTTCCCGCTTTCCATTTTGCCGCCGGTGTACACGTCGAACACCTGCACATTCTGCAGGAGTGTTCCTCCGTTCTCACGGATGGAAGCCAGCAGATGGCCTGCCGGAACTTCCGAATCCACAACGACTGCAATATCCCGTTCCATTCCCGGGTAGCGCTGCAGTTCACTGTACTGCAGGTTAGCGCGTGCGGACTCATAGAGCGGCTGCAGCAGGATCTCAGCTACATAGGTATCCTCCAGGTCAAGCTTGCGCTGCAGTTCAGGATGAAGCTGGCCGATTGTTCCGATCATCACGCGCCCTTCATCTCCCAGCAGATACACCGAAGCGGAACGGCCCGGATGATAGTCTTGCGGGGCATCAGCCTCATAGACTACACGTCCGGTAAGTCCCAGATGCGCAAACACGGTTTCCAGCGCGCCCTTAAGATCGAAGAAATCGACAGGCTCTGCCGTCACATTCCACTGTTTGGCTGCGCGGCTTCCGCTCAGCAGCAGTCCCAGCACCGGCAGCTCACGCGGCTGGCGGGTGAGCTGCTCTTCATCGGTGAAGAAGACATTGCCGATTTCGAACAGCGCCAGATCGCTTTGCCGGCGGTTGATATTGTAGAGGGCAATATCAAGCAGCTGCGGAATGAGGCTGGTACGCAGCACGCTGCGTTCCTCGCTCATCGGCATGGCCAGCTTCACAGAAAGTTGGCCTTCTGCAAACGCAGGGAACCATTTGCTCTGCTCCGGCTGGATGAAGGAATAACCCATGACCTCCTGATATCCGCCAAGGGACAGCAGGCGGCGCAGCTCGCGGCGCAGGAACTGCTGTCTAGTGAGTGCTCCTGCAGTGGTAGTGCCCTCCATCAGGGTTGTCGGGATATTGTCATAGCCATACAAACGGGCAATCTCTTCAATGAGATCCACATCATAGCTGATGTCGCCGCGTCTGGTTGGCACCTGAACTTCAACGACTCCCTGGGAGGCATCGCCGCATTTGAAATGCAGACGGCTAAATAATGTCTTCACTTCCAGCAGAGACAGCTCCGTGCCGAGATAGTTGTTCAGCTTCTCCAGAGACAAGCTCAGAACCTTCTCCTGTGCAGAGTCTCCTCCTGCCTGAACAATGCCTTCATGCACTGAACCCCCGGCATAACGCGCAATCAGTGCTGCCGCCCGGTTCAATGCCGGAATTACAGCATTCGGATCCACTTCCTTCTCGAAGCGCAATGATGCTTCGGAGCGGAGGCCGAACTGGCGTGAAGCCTTGCGGACCGTTCCACCGTCGAATTTGGCCGATTCCAGCACCAGATTAACTGTTTCTCCAGTTACTTCCGTTGCCAGTCCGCCCATCACTCCGGCAAGCGCTACGGCTTTTGCCCCATCGGCGATCACAAGCATTTGCGGCTCCAGCTTGCGTTCTTGCCCGTCGAGCGTAGTCAGAATCTCTCCCTCCTGCGCAAAGCGGACGCCAAGCACGCCGCCTTCCACCTTGTCACTGTCAAAGGCATGCAGCGGCTGTCCGTATTCCAGCATGACGTAGTTGGTGATATCCACGATGTTATTGATCGGACGGACTCCTGCAGCCATCAGCCGGTTCTGAATCCAGAGCGGAGACGCAGCAGGCTTCACTCCGGTAATATAGCGAACTGCATAGTGGGAACAGTATTCGTCATTCTCGATTTTTACGGAAATAGAGTCGGGCGCCTTGCCCCCGGTCTCTATCAGATCCGCTGCCGGATCAGGGAGCTTCAGGTCCCGGCCAAGAATCGCGCTTACCTCATAGGCCGCGCCAATCATGCTTAGGCAATCGGACCGGTTCGGTGTCAGATCGAATTCAAGAATTTCATCATTCAGGCTCAGCACCTTCAGGATATCCTGGCCGATCTCAGTATTCTCAGGCAGAACAAGAATGCCTTCCTGCAGTTCTTTCGGCAGCAGCTTGTCATTGAGCCCAAGCTCCTTAGCTGAGCAAATCATGCCTTGCGACAATACGCCGCGCAGCTTGGCTTTTTTGATATCAAGACCTGGAAGCTTCGCGCCCACCAGGGCTACAGGCACCTTTTGCCCCGCTTCGACATTCTTTGCTCCGCATACGATCTGCAGATCCTCGCCCTGTCCTGCATCCACGATACATACGTTCAGCTTATCAGCGTCGGGATGTTTTTCTTTCGATTTCACATATCCGGTTACAATCCCGGAAAGCCCCTTGTTGCGGCGCTCGACACCGTCAATCTCGATGCCTGCAGTGGTGATTTTGTCCGCCAGCTCTTCAGCGGTTACTCCCTCTAACGATATATAATCAGCCAGCCATCCGGTTGATACTTTCATGTCCGCTCACTTCCTTTATTTCAGATGTATTTATCTAACAGCCGCTCACCCGTCAAAAATCTAAATGCCCTTGAACTGCTTCACGAAGCCCATATCATTGGTATAGAAATAACGGATGTCGTCGATGCCGTATTTCAACATGGCAATCCGCTCTGCACCTACGCCGAAGGCGAAGCCGCTATATTCCTCAGGGTCGTATCCGCCCATTCTGAGTACATTCGGATGCACCATGCCAGCGCCGAGGATTTCCAGCCAGCCGCTCTGTTTGCACAGCCGGCAGCCGTCTCCGCCGCATTTGAAGCAGTTGACGTCAACTTCAACGCTTGGCTCGGTGAATGGGAAGAAGCTCGGCCGAAGACGGATCCCCGCACTCGGGCCGAACATTTCTTTCATGAACTGCTGCAATGTACCCTTCAAGTCACTCATGCGGATTCCCCGTCCAATGACCAGACCTTCGATCTGCTGGAACTGGAAGGAGTGGGTGGCGTCATCATCATCGCGGCGGAACACTTTGCCCGGACAGATGATTTTGACCGGTGTTTCGCCCTGCATTGCCTGCATGGTGCGGATCTGCACCGGAGAGGTCTGCGTACGCATCAGGAGATCATCCGTCAAATAGAAGGAATCCTGCATATCGCGTGCCGGATGGTTCTTCGGCAGATTAAGCGCCTCGAAATTATAGTAATCCGTCTCTACTTCAGGGCCTTCTTCTACCCGGTAGCCCATGCCGATGAAGATATCTTCAATCTCCTGGACCACCCGGGTAAGCGGATGAATTCCGCCTTGCGGCAACCCGCGGCCCGGCAGCGTAACATCCACTTTCTCTGCCTGCAGGCGGGTCAGTGTTTCCTGCTGCTGGAATGCCTCCTGCTTGGAGCCGATAATATCCTCAATCGCGCTGCGCACCAGATTCGCCACCTGGCCGATTACCGGTCGCTCTTCCGCGCTAAGCCCTCCCATTCCCCGCAGAACCTCGGTTAACTCGCCTTTTTTGCCCAGATACTTCACGCGTAAGTCATTTAGAACCTGCGGATCGGTTACTTCCTGCAGCTTAGCCAATGCCTCAACCTTCAATGCTTCCAGCTTTTCTTTCATGGCGTGTACTGCCCCCTTAATCATCATATTGTCAACAAAAAAAGGCCTTTCCTCCCGGTAAGGGACGAAAAGACCGTGGTACCACCCTTGTTAGACTGCCGTACCACTTCCCTTAAGAGCTGTATTCCCTCTTTCGGTGCGGTAAAGACATGCCTCACTTTAACAGAAATAACGGTCTGCGGCCGGTTTCCCCTACTGTCTTTCTTCAAAAAGATCTTGAAGTAAATTCAGGGATCTGCTCCGGAGTGAACTTCGGCAGCTCTGCTCTCCTAGAAACGCTCTCAATCTGCGGCGTCTCCTCCCTGTAAGCCAGGCACTGCGTACTCTTCTCCATCACTGCATTTATAATGATGTTGCTAAGAAACTGCATCTTCTTACTCAGAAGATATGTCTATCTATTATATGCACAAAATGTCGTTTTGACAAGCCGACAAATTCAGAGGAATTAATCCTTAAACTCGCCGGGAACGAATACGTTAACCTTTAATATAGGGGACTGGAGCGGCAGCTATGATATTTTAGCGCTTAGCACAGAAAGGGAGTATCGTTTGTAGAAAACTTGGGTAATAGGACTCAAGATCAATATCCCCATCTCCTCCCCGGCTTACCGGATCGCTTGATGACCCGAAAGGTCGGCTGGCAGGGGATTTTGGGCATTTTCAGGCTCGGATCAACCCCATAAATTCCATGTTCCGGCCCGGATGCCCTAAGCAGGACGTCCTACATACTGATGAGAAGAATCCCTAATCGTACTGGAAACACTATGTTTCTATGACTATTTGAAAGAACACTCTCTTCGTTGTCCCTGCGGCCAATTACCCGCAGTGGGATTAGTTCCGCATAGGTATCATCTACTATCAAAGAGATTTCTCAAAGTTTTATGCGGGGAGAGGATGACAGTGGCTTTATACAAAATCAAAAATACACGCAGATTAATCCTTTTATTTGCCGCTATCTCCGTTATTCTGGCGGGCATCAGCACCGCTTCACTGCTGTATCTGAACCACACAATTAACCGGCTTTCAGATTCACTGTACAGCGATGTCTACCGAAATTCAGAGCTGATTCTGAATGCCGACCGGGATCTCCACCAGTCTGCCCTTGCATTGCACACGGTGATGAACCGGAATATTACCAGTGAACAGCGCAGGCTGATGTCTCAGGAGTTTCATGACAATAATGCCCAGATGAAGCAGCGGCTGGTCATGGCCAGCTACAACATCAACGCTATGAACCATCCGGAAAAGAGGATGGCACAGAGCGATCGGCTGCTCTCCCGGCTGAGAAACGAGCTGCTGAGCTTCGAAGACGCTTTTGAAAACTGGAAGAATACCGGGCAGGAACTGATCTCTCAGCGCATGGAAAGCAATTGGAATCCGGATACGTACTCAGCAACTCTGATCAACACCCGGCTGAGTGAGGTCCGCAGCAGTCTGGATCAATCCGAGCACCTGATCGACAACTATGGACAGCAGATTACCCAAGAGTTCCGTGAGAGAAAAAGCACCCTGTTCGCAGTCTACTCGCTGATCTTGTTCCTGCTTATGCTCGTTATTATCTATCTCTGCCGCAGAGTAGTTTCGCTGCAAAGTGAAATGCAGGAAGATCAATCCCTATACCAGCTGATCGGGGAGACCATGTCTGATTTCATTATTTTGACCGATTCAAACGGCATCATCCTGTACGCCTCACCTTCCCATTGCAGCGTGCTTGGCTACGTGCCGGACAAAGGTGTTCCTCTCTTCAACTATATCCGCGAAGCTGAAATCTCTTGGGTTAAGCTGAAGAGTGTGGTTCAGGGGACTCCGCGGATTTCGGAGCTGCGCATGCGTTCGGCAGAAGGCCACTGGGTGTGGCTGGAAACGAAAATCTCACTGATCACCGGCAGCCGTGCTTTTCCCGCGCAGTATATGCTTATCTCTCGTGAGATTACCCAGCGTAAGCAACATGAGGAACGGCTCCACAAGCTGGCCTTCTATGACCATTTAACAGCCATCCCCAATAGAGCCCATTTTAAAATGTACATGGAGAACCTGATTAATCAGCCGGAGGACCGCAGACAGGAAATAGCAGTTGCACTGCTCGATTGTGACAGGTTCAAGCAGCTTAACGATACCCTTGGCCACTTGGCCGGAGATGAATTCCTGCAGTTGCTCTCCCGTGAGCTGCAGCAGACGGTCAAAGGATTCGGTCAGGCTTTCCGCATCGGCGGCGATGAGTTCGCCGTGGTACTTCACCGCTTTACCAATCCAGAGATGCTGAACGAAATGCTGGACCGTTTGCTTCAGCTGTTCAACAAATCCTGGTCCGTCAACCAAGGCTCCAGCTTTCATACTTCCGCCAGCATCGGCGTAGCCCTTTATCCGCAGCATGGCGGCAGTATCAACGAGTTGCTCCACGCCGCCGACCTTGCGATGTACCGCTCCAAAAACAGCGGCGGCAACGAAGCCAATCTATACAATGAGCTTGTGGATGAAGAATATTCAGACAAGCATAAATAAAGAAACTGGCAGCAAAACAGGCTGTTCCCGAATCACTGCCCAAACGGCGGCGATGCTGGAACAGCCTTTATCAGCTGAGTGGCTATCCGTTTCTTCGATATCTTAACTTCAGCTGCTTATCTGTAGCGGATTATCTGCATCGCCGCTGCATGCACTGCTGCGGTCTTGCACCACTACCTTAAGCAGCGCCTCACTGCCGGAGCAGTCAATAAAGCGGTCTCCGCTACCCTTCTCTTCCCAGTCATTCAGCCGCAAAATATATCCAACCGACTCTGTTCCCGGCACCACTTCGATCCGCGCTACCGCACGTCCATCCTCCAGCTGCCGGAAATCGCACTGTCCATCCTGGATACCTGTACCCCAAACCCAAAGATTCCAGCCACGGTAATCGCCGTCGGGGCGGTCATAATGTACCTCAATGATCTTTGCCCGCGGTGCAGGCTCGCCGTAGACATCATACAATACCATCATCGACAGTCCTTCAAGCTCTACTGCGTGATCTGTGGCAATACGGAAGGCTTCTGTTCCGGCACGGGAATGATCTACCACAATGTTCCAGCAACCTCCTGTCTCAGGCAGCTGCTGAGTAACAGGCCCCCAGTTGGCGTTGAAAATAACAACGATGTTGTTCCAGACATCACCGCCTGCATTATCCTTCAGCTGATAAGCGACGACGCCGTCTTCACAGCGCAGGAACTCCAGTGAGCGCTCGATCTCCTGCCGTCCATGCAGACGGAAGGCCGGATGCTTGCGCCGCAGCTCAATAAGACCTTTATAATATTGAAAGACAGGCATAAATGTCTCTTTATTATCCCAGCGGATCGCATTGATCACATCAGGGGAACGATAGCTGTTGTGATCCCCATATTTGCTGCGCAGCATTTCATCTCCGGCATGCAGAAAAGGAATGCCCTGGGAGGTTAAAATGATCCCGTTCGCCAGCAAAGATCGGCGCACAGTTTCATTTCCAAGAACATCCTGCGGGTCGATTGCGAAGTACGGATTTGCTTTAGCAACCGCCCGTTTGACCTCTCCGCCGCCCCTCAATCTTCCGTTCTCCAGTTCAGGCAGGTTCGCCGCCTGGCGCTGGCCTTGGGAAGCAAGCACCTTATCCCACAGATTCAAGTTATCATGAGCGGTTACATAATTCACCGTTTCGACAGGCGAGTCGGTAAATTCATGAATCGCTCCTTTTATTCCCGATGCCACTGCGCCTTCTTTGCCGTATTCTCCGGTTGCGAAGCCTTTGCCCCAACCATCGCTGTCGCCTTTTATTGCCGCGCGGAAGTTGTCATTGAACACGGCATAACCTTTGCCGCGCTGTACACCCTTCAGGGTTTTGTCTGCCAGTGGAGAGTCCCCTCCTGTCCACGGCTCCCCGTAGATCAGCAGATTCGGATTAATGGCAAGGCGCAGCTCCTCTGTAATTTCACGCATGGTTACGCTGTCCATTAGGCCCATCAGATCAAACCGGAACCCGTCGATATGATACTCCGAAGCCCAGTATAACAAGGAGTCCTTAATATATTTGCGCACCATAGGCCGTTCCGTGGCAATTTCGTTGCCGACGCCCGAACCGTTAGTCAGTCTACCCAAATAATCATGACGGTAGTAATATTCCGGCACCAGCGGCTCGAATGGCCCCTTCTCAACAGAATACGTATGGTTGTACACCACATCCATAATGACCGAAATGCCTCGGCTGTGCAGTGCCTTCACCATTTCTTTGAATTCACGGATCCTGGTCCCGGGTTCACCTGGGTTCGTACTGTAGGACCCTTCGGGTACATTATAATGCTGTGGATCATACCCCCAGTTATATTCGGAGTAATATCCCGCTTCGGTATCCGGACCACTTGCATTCAGTTCGTTTACCGTCTGGAAATCGAATACCGGCATTAGATGCACGTGAGTAATCCCCAGTTCAGCCAAATGATCAATCCCCAGTGCATTTCCTGCGGAATCACGTAATCCGGTTTCCGTAAATGCTTTGAACTTGCCCTTGTGCAACATGCCAGAGCTCTCATGGGCGGAGAAATCACGAACATGCAGCTCATAAATTACCGCATCTGCGGGATGTGGCAACTGTGGGGAACGGTCCTCTGCCCAGGAGGGCGGATCGGTCTCACGCAGATCCACAATCGCCGACCTCAGCCCGTTCGCCGAAACAGCGGTTGCATAGGGATCGGCGGCCTCCCTTATACTGCCATCGGCAAATACGGTGCGGTACATATAATATTTGCCTTTCAGATCTCCGGTAAGCTGCGCCTGCCAAACACCGCCGTCCTGGCGCTGCATGGGGATAATCACTCCACTGTCTTTGGAATAAACGGCTGATACAGATGCGCCGATCCCGCCGGTCTCATACAATACAACCGATACCGTAAAGGCCGTTGGAGCCCATACTTTAAACTGGCTGCTGCCTACAGTGTAGGTTAGTCCAAGGTCTTTGCCTTCATAAGTCTCTATTATTGTCTCTGTATTTATATAATTGCTGTTCATGTATTCCACCATCCCCCTGTTCTCCGCCATATTGCCGGATAACGGTTTACTTCACTTAAATCCAACTATTTCCACTACGGAAGAAATTAATACTTGCACAGATCTGCAAGCAAAGTCTATAGAGTACTGTCTTTCTTTTGAATCATAATATAATATGTAACACTATGTTCACAGGTTTGGGTTCCACCTGTTTTATGTGCCCACATTCTATTATCGGCTGCTGCGCCCATGCATTTGAGCTTGTCCTTATAAAAGAAAGCACGAACAACAGGTGATGTACTGCTGCCGACAACAAAAAAACGGCCTCCTATAGAGGAGGCCAGCAGTAGTTGGAAGAGTGAATTGCCTAAACGGATAATGCAAGATAGCTTTGCGAATTACTTCACGCTGCTCTGCACAAGTGCAGCAACTTCCTCGGCGGTGCCAAGCTGAAGTGCTTTGGCAGCCATTTCCTTCATGTCTGCAGCGGACAGCTTGGAAATCTGGCTGCGTGCAGGCAGGATGGAGGTTGCGCTCATGCTGAACTCATCAAGGCCCAGACCGAGCAGCAACGGAATCGCTGTGCTGTCGCCAGCCATTTCGCCGCACATGCCGGTCCATTTGCCTTCAGCATGGGCTGCATCGATAACGATTTTGACCAGACGCAGGATCGCCGGATTGTAAGGCTGGTACAGGTAGGATACCCGTTCATTCATACGGTCGGCAGCCATCGTATATTGAATAAGATCGTTGGTACCAATACTGAAGAAATCGACTTCTTTGGCGAACTGGTCCGCCAGAACCGCCGTTGATGGAATTTCTACCATGATGCCCAACTGAATGTTGTCCGACACTTCCTTGCCTTCTTCGCGCAGCTTAGCCTTTTCTTCCAGCAGCAGATCGCGGGCTGCACGGAATTCGCCGAGCGTAGCGATCATCGGGAACATTATGCGCAGGTCACCGTGGGCACTTGCTCTAAGCAACGCGCGCAGCTGGGTGCGGAAAATATCTTGACGGTCCAGACACAGGCGGATCGCACGGAACCCAAGGAACGGGTTCATTTCCTTCGGCAGCTCCAGGTAAGGCAGCTCCTTGTCGCCGCCGATATCCAGTGTGCGCACAACAACCGGCTTGCCGTTCATATTCTCAAGCACGGCGCGGTACGCATTGTACTGAATTTCTTCGGAAGGCAGCTTGTCGCGGCCCATGTATAGGAACTCGGTGCGGTACAGACCTACACCTTCGCCGCCGTTCTCGATCACACCGTTCACATCATTAGGTGTGCCGATGTTGGCAGCCAGTTCTACATGTTTGCCGTCAGCCGATACGGTCGGCTCATCGCGGAGTTTTTTCCACTCGGCGATTTGCAGATCATAGGCTTCCTGCTTAGCTTTATATTCGGCGACTTCAGCATCGCTCGGGTTGATTAGAACATCTCCGCTCAAACCGTCGACTATCACCAGATCTCCCGCCTTGACTTCAGACAGTACATTCTTGGTGCCGACCACCGCCGGAATTTCCAGGGACCGGGCCATGATGGCCGAGTGCGAGGTGCGTCCGCCGATATTCGTCGTGAAGCCCTTCACGTATTTACGATTAAGCTGCGCCGTGTCGGATGGAGTCAAATCCAGGGCAATGACGATAACCTCTTCATTGATTTCCGCAGGACTTACATAGTGAATACCCAGCAGGTGGTTCAGGATGCGTTTGGTTACATCGCGCATATCAGCAGCACGTTCCTGCAGGTAAGCACTTTTCATATTTTCGAACATTTCGATAAACTGAGTGGCGACTTCATTTAGGGCATAGTCCGCATTAACTGATTCCTCGCGGATTTTATCCATTACGGGACTGATGAGTTCGGGGTCTTCAAGAATCAGCAGATGGGATTCGAAAATCTCCGCCTTCTTCTCGCCCAATTCAGCGAGCGTGCGCTCCTTAATGCCCTGCAGCTCGCCCTTGGATTTCTCCAGGGCGCTCTCCAGTTTGGCAATCTCGGCTTCCACATCGCTTACAGCAGTCTTCGTGATTGTATAATCCGGATGTTCCAGGATAAATGCACGGGCTACGGCAATACCTGCTGAAGCCGCGATTCCTGAAATTTTATTCATGGAGCTCTCCCAGCCCTTCTTTAATCATCACATCTTGCAGTGCGCTCAGTGCTTCCGCTTCTTCACTGCCTTCAGTAATCAGACTCAAAGTATCGCCGGCTTCAAGACCCAATGACAATACGCCGAGAATGGATTTAAGTGTTACTTTTTTACCTTTGGCTTCCGCGAATGCTTCTGTGCCTTTAAACTTTGTTGCTGTATTTACCAGCGCTGTTGCTGGGCGTGCGTGAATTCCGTCTTCGTCAATAATTCTGAATGTTTTTTGCATGATAATATCCAACTCGCTTTCTGTTAATTTGAATGTTTGTCTTATGTGAAGGCCGCGCTCCCTTCATTATAAGGGAAGCGCTATGCCAATGCACATGTTACTTAATGCTGATGATGTCTTTATCGCCTACAGCCACCTTACCCGGCTTCTTCAAGGTAACCGTAGACCCTTCAGGCAGATTAGAGAAGATGACCGGTGAAATAACGGAAGGCGCATGGGCTTTCACGTATTCCAGATCCACTTCCATAATCGGCTGTCCTGCAGCTACCAGGTCGCCTTCTTCTACAAGAATCGTGAAGCCTTGGCCTTTAAGCTTTACAGTATTAACACCAATATGCACGAGCACTTCCTTGCCGCCGTCGGACATAATCCCGATGGCATGCTTGCTCGGGAATACATTGAACACTTTACCGTATACCGGTGAAGCAATCTTGCCGTCATCTGACAGGAAGGCGAATCCGTCACCCGTCATCTTCTGGGAGAAGACAGCATCTGGAACCTGCGTAATATCAAGCAGCTCGCCATTTACCGGGGACACGATGTCCTCAGGAATAATTGCTGCGCCTTCTTCACCGGCCTGCTTCTCAAGCTCAGGCTGCGGTGCGGCAGCAGCTGAAGCAGCTGGAATTCTGCCGTTCATGACATCCTGTATCTGTGACTTGATTGTATCTGAACGTGTACCAAAGATCGCCTGAACGTTATTACCAACCTCAAGCACACCGGAAGCACCCAGCTTCTTCAGCCGGTTCTTATCTACGCCTGCCTTATCCTTAACCTCGACGCGGAGGCGGGTGATGCAGGCGTCCAGATGGGTGATGTTTTCTTTGCCGCCCAGTGCGGACAAAATGTTGCGCGGCAGATCATCACCGCTTGTAGATACATTCCCCGTGCTGACGTCTTCCGAATCATCGGATGCATCTTCACGGCCCGGAGTTTTCAGATTGAACTTCCGGATGACATAGCGGAATCCAAAGTAGTAAATCACGGCAATAACCAGACCTACCGGGATAACCAGCCACCACGCAGTACGGTTCGGGATAATACCGAACAGCACATAGTCGATAAAGCCGCCGGAGAAGGTCATTCCGATCTTAACATGAAGGATTTGCATAGTCATAAAGGAAAGACCTGCAAAGACAGCATGCACTGCGAACAGAAGCGGAGCTACGAACAGGAATGAGAATTCCAGCGGCTCTGTAATCCCTGTCAGGAAAGAAGTAAGGGCTGCAGAAACCATCAAGCTGCCGACAATCTTCTTGTTCTCAGGTTTGGCTTCATGGTAGATCGCCAGCGCCGCTGCCGGCAGACCGAACATCATGAACGGATATTTACCTGTTGTAAATGTACCCGCTGTGAAATCCACCCCGTCGCGCAGCTGCTGCATGAAGATCCGCTGATCCCCGCGTACCAGTTCACCGGCTTTATCGACATAACTTCCGAATTCATACCAGAACGGTGAATAGAAAATGTGATGCAAGCCGAAAGGAATCAGTGAACGCTCAATGACACCGAAGATAAAGGCCGACAGCGTCAAGTTCGTGTTGATCATGCTTTGCGACACATAGTTCAGGCCGTGCTGGATCGGCGGCCATACAGCCGTCAATACAAGTCCAAGAATCAGGGAGGTTACTGCCGTCATAATCGGCACAAACCGTTTACCCGCAAAGAAACCGAGATACGACGGCAATTCTATGCGGAAGAACCGCTTGTACATCGACGCGGCCAGTATCCCGACCAGAATACCGCCGAAAACCCCTGTCTGCAGCGTCGGTATCCCCAGGACACTGGAATAGGAGAAATCCTTCCAGGTCAATACATAAGCGTTAATGCCCAGTACCGTTCCCATGGTTACATTCATGACAAGGAATCCGATGATTGCCGCAAGACCGGCAACCCCTTCACCACCGGCAAGACCGATGGCTACCCCGACCGCAAACAAGAGCGACAGGTTATCAAAAACAATCTGTCCCGAGTTCATCAAAACGTTGGCAACGGCCTGAACCCCGCTGTTTTCCAGTGCCGGTACGTATTGAAGGAAATCAGGGTTAACCAGCATGTTGCCGATCCCGAGCAGCAAGCCCGCCGCAGGCAGGATGGCTACAGGAAGCATAAGCGCTTTACCGACTCTTTGCAAAACGCCAAACAACTTTTTGAACATTTAGGCCACTTCCTTAATAGTAAATTTCACAAACAGGAAACCAAAAAAGACATGAGCAACACAGCATTTAGGTTTGTCTTCTAACACTAAGGTTAGATTGCCCCAGCTTGGGGCCTGACAACCAAAATACTGTAAATCACTCATGCCTGATCGTATCAGTTACACGTAGGTATTCTGTTTTATTGGAACAGGGAACATTGTAGCACCGATTTTTTGAAGTTGCAAGCATGTTTTTGTAAGGGGTTCATTTCAACCCTCATGCTGCTCCATATCCTCTTCATCCTCTTTCTTCTGGGCCAGACGCTGCAGATGAATAGTCAGATAGCTCACTTCAGCCGGATATACCGGAATACGCACCCGCTGCTCAATGACCTTAGTCAGCTTCCAGGCCAGCATGTACATTTCAGGATATTCGCGCTTCATTAACCCGTCCAGAGAAGAAGTCTCCCGCACACTCTCACCACGGCGCAGTCTTTCCAGAACAAAACGCAGGTGAGTGACCAGCCGGGAATAATCCAGGGAATCCCGCGGAACATGATAACTCAGATTATCCTCCACCAGCCCCACGAGGTCACCGATCAGCACGGAATGCTGCTTCACCTCGGAGATATGACGGTTGCTCAATGCGCTTACAATATGCAAAGCGACAAAACCGATCTCATCAAAAGGCAACGTTACCCCCATCGCCTGATTGATCCGCCCGACTGCATATTCGGCCAGACTGTATTCCTCAGGGTAAATTTCCCTGGTTTCGTACAGAAACGGATTATGTATGGCGATATCTTGTTCATGACGGCGGATGGCAAATGAAATATGGTCAGTGAGTGCAATATGAATATGTTCATTCAGCGGTTGGCGGCTGCTCTGCATGATATGCAATACAATCTCCTGAACTACCTCGATCAGCTTCTCGTCCACCTGCGGAACGAGCTGCTTGTATTGCTCCTGTTCCTCCTGGCTGCGGAGAATAAACATCTTCTCCACAGAAGACAGACTGATCCGGTCACGTATTTTCCGGTTAAAGCCTATGCCCTTGCCGATCACCACAACCTCGGCGTATTGGGGATGCTCGGCAATAATCACATTGTTATTGAGTACCTTAGCCACTGTTATGCTGCTCACTGCTTACACCTCTTTGAATTCTGAATACCTTTGCCGCTGCGGCAGCTGCATAACTTGACAGCATGTGTAGATTATACTTGGCTACCGCCATAACATCAAGATTTCGAATGTGGAAGAGGCTGGATCATTTTACCCGGAAGGTTCTGCCCGAGTATTTATAGACCAGGAATAGGGCAATGGTCATGTAGGCTACCGTGGTCAACAGTACCATTCCTGCAAAATAAGCCGGAGTGCTCTCCAAGCGGAGGCACACAATGGTTGCAGCCAAGACAATGCTGTTGACAATGGTGAAGAACGGGTTCTTCAAATTCAGCTCTGTGCTGTAAGGCTGGAAAATATAATACATGAACAAGTGATGCACGGAGAAGAACAGGGATAGGCCGAGGATAGCCCCGCAGAAACCAGCTGCATCCGCAATCCCCCAGTTTTCATCCGAAAGTAGAATGAGCAGATTCACAGCTATACAAATAGCTCCGGCCGGAATCAAATTCAGAGCGGTTATTCTCAGCAGCCGAATCCGGAAATTGCTCAGCACCGCCGTCCGTTCCCGATAGAATCCATACCGCAGCAGACTAAGGTCGCAGTTGTAAAACATCGCTTTGCAGACCTTCTCACCGATCGAGGTAAAATTCATAATAAATACAAAATAAGAAAGGCTGCCGATTAAAAAATGTGACATCTTGGTAAACATTGCCGGTGAGACCATCATCGACAGCAATCCGGCTGCGAACAATACGCCAATGATGAGCATACGCCGCTGAATCGGCTGTATTAAAAAACGTTTATGCCGGGAGAAAAAGATCGCATTCAGGTAAGCATAGCCGCTTTTCCCCTGAAATTGGCCGGGACTCAGCTGTTCCGCTGAAAAGTCCTTTTCTTTCGTCTCGACATCCTTCACTCTCGACTCCTTCATCATACGCCCCATATCCAGCAGCGGATCGTCTATTTTGCTCACGGCATCAACCGCGCTGCGGTAACGGGGATAACGTGCAATATAAACGGCGGCAACCACTCCTATAGCCGCAATGGCTAAACCCGCCGGCAGGTTGAACAACGCAGCGCTGTCCACGAAGGACACTTTTGCATACAGCAGAGCATAGGCAAGCGGAAATCCTATGCCTATGACGGTCCACACCCACCCTGTTTTTTTGACAAGCACAATGTCTGTACGGTCGAAAAGCCATAAATGCAGCGCCTCACTGCCCAAGCGCCAGGCAGTTAACAGCAGGGCAAGCAGCACTCCCTGCCAGACCGGAGCCTGCAGCAATGAAGCGAAGAGGCACATGGCCGGTATATAGTAAACAAAGAAACTGAAGGTCCGAAGCGACAGAGTAGCGTGCATGTACTGATCAGCAGGCAGCCGCATCAGCTTCACACAAATATATTTGTCCCGCTTCGGTTCCAGGATGACCGCATTTGAAACTGCCGCTACGACGCAACTGATTATGACCAGCACTTGCAGATAGAGCTGATACTGTTCAGCAGTCGTCAGTTCCTTGCCGATTGTGATCACCGGCCAATAGACTACAATTCCCAAGTAAGCGAATTTGGTCAGAAAGCCCCATATTATCTTCAGAATAAGCACGATTACAGTCAGCGTCTTTTTGAGTCCTGTCCGGGAATACAAGTCATTCTTAGCCATCTTCCCAATTACCGGCAACCGCTGGAGATAATAGATCAGCCGGTTCGCCCCGGATGCGCCCCGGATATCCAGTATGGTGTTCAGCGTCTTAATCATTGCTGCCCTCATCCTTTAGCAAGGTTATGATTCTCTCCTCGAATTCCGGACTGTGCAGGGTGTCGGCAGGAATCTCCTGGAGTGTCCCGTTATTCAGGATAACGAGCTCGTCGCACAAGTCGGCTGCAAGCTGCAAAATATGGGTGGAGAAAATAATGATATGATCCTGCTTCATCTCCCGCAGCAGCTTCTTGATCTCCAGTGCCACCACAACGTCAAAAGAAGTCAATGGTTCGTCCAGCAATATCAAGGGCGGACGTGTAATGATAAAGCAGAGCATTTGGATCTTGTTCTTCATGCCATGAGAATACCCTTTGATCAGCCGGTGGCGGTCCTCCTGCTCAATCCGGATAATGTCGAAGTAGTCTTCGATGTTTTTGCCAGGTTCAATCTTGTCGCGGTTGATATCCATATAGAATTTCACAAACTCATAGCCTGTAAGAAATTCCGGCAGGATGGGCAAAGAAAATACATACCCGATATCCGCCTCGCGGAGCGGACTGCTCACGTCGTTTTCCCGTAAAAAAGCCCCGCCGCTGTCCATTCCGATCTCCCCGCTCAAGCAGTTGAACAGCGAGGTTTTACCGGCACCGTTGCGGCCCAGCAGACCGTAAATCTTGCCTTTTTCAAAAGTGTAGTCAATGCCTTTGAGTACTTGTTTATCTCCGAAGCTCTTACGGATGTTATCCAAGAGCAGCTCCATGCGAAGTTCCCCTCTCTCCATAAAATTCAAGGTATGACAGGCAATTGCGCCTGTCATACCTTGAGTTATCCCGCATTATCCTTCAAGTTTATCAGTTGGAACCACTGGCACTGCAGGTACTACCGGTACCGCAGGTGCAACCGATACTGCCGGTCTGTGGTCCGGAGTTCCCGTTTTCCCTTTAGTCAAACCTTTTATCAACGCCTCTACATCAATTCCCGAGACACTCTTCAGCATTTCCGGTGCCGTCGACATCAGCTGGGTCACATAATTGCTGACCCGGGCCGCTCCTTCACCGTTTCCCGTATCCACCACAGTGAGCTTGTCGATGGATGCCAGCGGCTCGGCAATTTTACCAGCCAGTTCAGGCAGCATCTTCACGATGATGTCGAGCACGGCAGCTTCGCCGAATTTCTGGAACGCTTCGGCCAGCTTCTCTTTGGCTTCTGCTTCTGCGAGGCCGCGCAGGCGGATAACTTCGGACTCCGCTTTACCTTTAGCCAGCTCTGCGTCGGCTGTTGCCTGGCCTTCCAGGCGTTTCTGCTCGGATGTTGCCTTCGCCTGGGTCTCAATGCTGTACTGCAAGGCATCGGCTTCGCGCATCCGCTTGGCCTTATCGGCTTCCGCCGCCTGTTCCACTGCGTAGCGGTCGGCTTCCGCCTTCTTCTTCACTTCCGCATCATACTGCTTCTCGCGCACCTGGATTTCTTTGGATTGCAGGTCGATCTCGCGTTCCTTGCGAACCAGTTCGACCTTCATCTGCTCTTCCACCACCGTCTGCTTGGCGCGTGCCTCCTGGATGTGATAAGCCTGATCGGCTTCCGCCTTGGCTGTATCCTGATCCCGTTTAAAGGCTGCAACCTTCAGCTGATTGTCCTTGGAGGCTTCGGCGATGTTCGTATCCCGCAGCAGTTCAGCCTTCTGCCCTTGCTCCTCGGCGTTTGCCTTCTGGATCCGCGCATCCCGCAGCGCTTCCGCTTCAGCGATTTCCGCATCCCGCTTCACTGCAGCAATCCGCGGTTTACCTAGAGCTTCCAAGTATCCATGCTTGTCGCGCACATCTTTGATGGTGAAGGAGACAATCTGCAGTCCCATCTTCTTAAGATCGCGCGCTGCTACGCCCTGAACCTCCTGGGCAAACCGGTCACGGTTGCGGTAAACCTCTTCCACGGTCATTGACCCGAGAATCGCCCGCAGATGCCCTTCAAGCACTTCCTGCGCCTCGCTCTTCAGCCCTTCTATCGGCTTGCCCATGAACTGTTCGGCTGCCGTTGCCACATCTTCTGTAGAACTGCCTACCTTGATAATAGCCACACCGTCGGCGATAACCGGCACCCCTTGCTCAGTGTATACCTCCGGTGTCGTCACATCGAGCTTATGCGAGAGCAGAGACATGAACTCGGCCTTCTGGAAGACAGGCAGAATGAACGCCCCGCCCCCGCGGACTATCTTGATTTTACGGCCCGAGCCATCATCTGAGATATGATTGCTGCCGAGAAAGGAACCGGTGACAATCATTCCTTCATCGGGTCCGACCGTCTTGTAACGCGCCCAGAACGCAATCCCAAGCACCAGTAGAACCGCTACAACCACAATAGGAATAAACAAATAATCTGGAATGTCTAACCCTAACATTAAGAATCCACTCCTTTTCTCTCTTCAAATTCAGTTACCAGCGCAACACCTTCCCGGACCTCTACCACTACAACCTTAATCCCGGCCGGGAGGGAAAGCTGCTCAAAGCTGGCTGCCGTATGCAGGCTGTTGCCTGCGCCGAACTTCACCATGATTTCGCCATAGCCCTGTGCCGGAATAGGAACGGTAATTTCTCCGATCTTGCCAGGCAGCTCGCTCATGGAGAATCCATTTGACATCTCGCTTTTGTCCATCGGTTTGACGACTCCCAAGTAAAGAACCACCCCCATAAAGGCTGCGATCAGCAAGGACAAGGCAAGAACAGCGCCATCTTCCAGCCTGCTGTAACGCGTGAGCAGAATACCTGCTCCGCCAAATACGGTGACTCCCCCGGCCAGCACAGCAGGGTTCAGGAAATCAAAGGAAGCTACATCAAATATCCCGTCCAAAACATTGCCGATCAGATCTCCCACAATTACGCTGACTACGGCAAAAATGACGCCGAGCGCCAAACAGCCCAAATACAGCGTTTGCATTATTTTCTCCTCCCGTCTATAGTTCCGGACTGTCATACTAGTATAAACGTTCAAACCATGTCCTTGGTTTCACAAACTTGGATGATTATCTCAATATTGTATCGTGGAAGCAGCCTTGAACCCAAGCCGGCCTATGCCAACAGTTTATGCAAAAAAGCCGTCCCCATTACCGGGAACGGCTTGATTTCCTGCCCGGAGCTGCAGCTCTGCAGCTCCTTTATGATGGCGTTCTTACAGCGCCATTGTATAAATTTCTACAACATCCTCACGCTCCAGCTTGCAGAAATTACCGAACGGTCCGAAACGCACCGCTTTGTCAGCCATATTTCCGATTTCGCTGTCATTGATATCATAGTCGCCAAGGGTCTTCGGCGCACCGATGGAATCCCAGAAGCGGCGCAGTGCTTCAATGCCTTCAAGACCGGCTTCTTCATCGCTTTTGCCGGCCGGATCAATGCCGAATACGTTCACGGCCAGCTGGCGGAAGCGGGCTGGGTTCGTACTGAGGTTGTACTTCATCCATTGCGGGAAGAGAATAGCCAAACCGCCGCCATGCGGGATATCGTAGACTGCTGATACGGCATGCTCGATGTTGTGTGTTGCCCAGTCTCCGGCGAAGCCCATGCTGACCATGCCGTTCAGAGCCATTGTGCCGCAGTACATAATCGTTTCGCGCAGCTCGTAATTGTTCAGGTCCCCGATCAGCTTCGGTGCCGTTTCAATAACGGTGCGCAGCAGCGTCTCACAGAAACCGTCCTGTACAGGCGTGTTACCGTCGGTATGGAAATAATGCTCCAGAACATGCGACATAATATCTACCATGCCGTAAACGGTCTGGTCACGCGGCAAAGTGAAGGTGTTCTCGGGATCAAGGATGGAAAATGCCGGGAAGGCATGCACACTGCCCCAACCCATTTTTTCCTGGGTGACTTCGTTGCTGATGACAGAGCCGTTGTTCATCTCGGAACCCGTAGCCGCCATCGTCAGCACTGTGCCCAGCGGCAACGCGGCTTGCGGAGCAGCCTTGCGTTCCACAAAGTCCCACATATCCCCTTCATATTTCGCGCCTACCGCAACTGCCTTTGCACAGTCCAGTACGCTGCCCCCGCCTACGGCAAGGATCAGCTCAATGTTGTGCTCCCGGCACAATGCCACACCTTTATGTACAGTGGACAGACGCGGGTTCGGCTCGACTCCGGCCAGTTCGGTCACGACAGCCCCGATGGAATTCAGCTCAGCCAGCACATTATCGTACAAACCGCTGCGTTTGATGCTGCCGCCGCCGTACATCAGCAATACGTTCTTACCGAATTTCGGGACTTCGGTCTTCAAAGCCTGCAATGTTCCTTGTCCAAAAATCAGCTTGGTAGGATTATAAAATTCAAACTTGCGCATATGGGTAAACCTCCATTAGTTGATGAATGTGATGCAATTTCATATTATAGACCTCCGGCGTGCGTCATTCAAATCACAGCGGCTCCCCGTATCACGCCAAGCTGAACGAACTGTATAAGAAAAGCCCCCAAACCTGCATGGCCGGGGACATAATACTAACATTCAGTTATTTATAGGGCTCCGAAGCTCTGCACAAACCGGCGGAAAGCGGCTTGTCCTTCCGGTGTCCGTTTGTAGACCCCGGCATGCTCCAGGATATGGGTGAACTTGATACCGACCTCATTCTGCACGATTTTGACAGCCTCTTCGTGGTTGTGACCTGTGCCGAAGCGTTCGGCCAGCTCTTGTATCCACGAGGCATGCTGTGCAAGCGCGTGATCAGCTTCACTCTTCACGGCAGCCAGTAGCGGGAGATCTCCGGCAAGCACGCCTGCGACAGCATCCAGTTCTTCCTTCAGTCGTCCCGGCAGAATAGCCAGACCCATAACCTCAATCAGGCCGATGTTCTCCTTCTTGATATGGTGCATCTCCCGGTGCGGGTGGAATATCCCTTCGGGGAATTCCCCGCTGGTCCGGTTGTTGCGCAGCACCAGATCCAGCTCGAAGCCGCCGTCTTCCGCCCGCCGCACGATTGGAGTAACGGTATTATGAGGGGTTTCCACACCGTCAACTTCACTGAAAGCCAATACCTCAGCCTCAGGATCGCTGTAGGATTTCCAGGCTTCATAGAGATCGTTGCCGCATTCCAGCAGCACTGCTGGGTCCGCTCCATGCAAACGCAGGACCGACATCGGCCACTTCACGATGCTGAGGCTGACGCCCGGGTAGGAGGCATGGGTGAACGTCTGCTCTTTCGGTGCTTTCTGGATCGGGAAGGTATGGCGTCCGCCCTGGAAATGATCATGGGTCAGAATCGACCCGCCGACAATCGGCAGATCGGCGTTCGAGCCAATAAAATAATGCGGGAAAGCTTCCACAAAGCTGAGCAGACGCTTCAGCGACTCCTTGGTCAGCTTCATCGGCACATGATCGTGGTGGAATACGATGCAATGCTCGTTATAGTACACATACGGCGAGTATTGTAAGAACCAATTCTCATTGTTCAGCTTCAGCGGAATTACACGCAGGTTCTGGCGCGGCGGGTGATTCAAACGTCCGGCATAACCCACATTTTCGCGGCAGAGCAGGCATTTCGGATAGACCGGCGGAGGGAGCAGCCGGGCCATGGCGATTTCCTTCGGGTTCTTCTCGGGTTTGGACAGGTTAATCGTCATTTCGATATCCCCGTATGGTGATTCCTGCAGCCAGAGCACATTCTTCGAAATCCGGTCCATGCGGATATAGTTGGAATCAATGCTTAATTTGTAAAAGCGGTCGGTTGCCGCCTCAATGCCCTTCTCTGCCGAGAGGCTAAAGAATTGGGCATTGACTTCAGATGGCCGTGCCATCAGCAAGCCCATAATCTTCGCATCCAGCAGATCACGGTACGTATCGGTATTCTCCGGGATCAATCCGGTTTCGAAGCCATAATCAATCAGAATGTCCAGCGGTTCCTGCGGGCTCTCAAGCGGTGTTTCACTGAATTCAAGGGCATACGGCTCACTGAAGCCGAACTGGTCCAGCAGCTCATTGCGGCTATAGTCAACATCGGCAGGCTGGATCAGTTCCTGGTTCAGCGCAAACAGCACAAGCTGTTCGATGGCATGCAGCGCCTTCTCTCCGGCCGGAGCGGTATTAATATCGTTAGGCATTTAAATTCTCCTTAATGTGGTGTAGCGAGTTGTCTGCGTCCTTTTTTTGGGGGGCAGCTGGTTCAATAGAATGCCCGACTACCCCGGACAGCCAGGAGTTATTCTTCTCCGTATCCTTGCGGATTCGCTGAATGCCAGTTCCAGGCGCTCTGAATAATATCCTCAAGATCCGCATGCTGCGGAGTCCAGCCGAGAATGGAGCGGGCTTTGTCAGAAGAAGCTACCAGCACAGCGGGATCGCCGGCACGGCGCTCTTGAATGACAACCGGAATGTCCAGCCCGGTCACCTTCTTGGCAGTTTCGATCACTTGTTTGACCGAGAAGCCGAGGCCGTTGCCAAGGTTGAAGATATTGCTTGCACTGCCGCTGCGCAGATAGTTGACCGCCCGGACGTGAGCGTCAGCCAAATCGCTGACATGGATATAGTCGCGGACGCAGGTTCCGTCTTCGGTCGGATAGTCTTCGCCGAAGACAGCAATGCTCTCCCGCTGCTTCAGCGCGGTTTGCAGCACCAGCGGAAGCAGATGGCTCTCCGGACGGTGGTCTTCGCCAATCTTGCCGCTGGCATGCGCCCCTGCAGCATTGAAGTAGCGCAATGCCACGTATTTGATGCCGAGCACCTTGTCAAACCAGGCCATCATGCGTTCCATGGTCAGTTTGGTTTCACCGTACACATTCGCCGGCTCTGTGCGGTCGGTTTCCTCGATCGGCACCTTTTCCGGTTCGCCGTAGGTTGCGGCCGTGGAGGAGAAGACGATTTTGTCCACACCTGCATGCTGCATCGCTTCCAGCAGACATTGTGTACCATATACGTTGTTGTCATAGTATTTGACCGGGTCCTTCATGCTCTCGCCCACCAGCGAGCTTGCGGCAAAATGGATCACCGCTTCAATCTTGTTCTCCGAAAACAGCTTGGCCAGCAGTGCCTTGTCCCGGAGGTCACCTTCATATAGCTTGCCGCCCAGCAGCGCCTCACGGTGGCCTGTCAGCAAATTGTCGATAACCACAACTTCCTCGCCCCGCTCCAGCAGCTCAGCTACTGTATGAGAACCGATATACCCCGCTCCACCTGTTACCAAAATCGCCATCTTACTTCACTCCTTTCAATTCTTCCACACCATTACCGATACCGCATACGTAGAACTCGCCGACTAGACCGGATCTGGTCGTATAGGCTTCACCAACTTCACGGATAAAGCGTTCGACATCATCCTCATGCACCAGTGATACCGTACAGCCGCCGAATCCCGCACCGGTCATCCGCGAGCCAAGGGTTCCGGGAATCCGCTGCGCTTCCTCAACCATAATGTCCAGCTCCTCGCAGCTTACTTCATACAGATCGCGAAGCGAGACATGGGAGTCATTCATATATTGACCAAACTGCTTCAGGTCATTGTTCTTCAGTACTTCAACCGAGTCAAGCACACGCTGGTTCTCTTCCACTACATGGCGGGCGCGGCGTCTGACGGTTTCATCTGTAATTTTGTGCTGATGGATTTCGAATTGCTGAGGTTTCAGCTCTGCAAGGTAAGACAGGGAAGGAACCTCCTGCTTCAAAATGGACAATGCTTCGTCACACTGGCTGCGGCGTTCATTGTATTTGGAATCCACGAGACCTCTCTTCTTGTTCGTGTTGCTGATCACCAGCTTGTAGGCGCCGGTCACAAATGGAATCAGGTTATACTCCAGCGTATCGCACATCAGCAGAATCGCGTGATCACGCTTGCCGTTGGCTACGGCAAACTGGTCCATAATTCCGGAGTTTACGCCGACATACTGGTTCTCCGCACGCTGGGACAGCAGCGCAATTTCTACTGTATCCGTATCCCCGCCCAGCAGTGTCAGGAACGCGAAGCCGGTAACCACCTCAATGGAAGCGGAGGAAGAAAGGCCCGAACCGTTCGGAATATCACCGTGAAACAAGAGATCATAGCCGCCGGAAACCGGAAGATCTTTCTTTGCCAATTCCACCATGACGCCAACCGGATAATCGATCCATTCCCCTGTTTTGGCCTTGCCGATTTCGCTGTAGTCCATGGACGCTTCGTAAGGAAGATTCGTCGATGCGAATTGAACCTTGCCGTCGCTGCGCGGGCGTACAATCAGTGTAGTTCCGAACTCCAGCGCTGCCGGCAGTACATAACCTCCATTGTAATCCAGATGCTCTCCAATAAGATTGACACGGCCCGGTGCGTAGAAGACGCGTGCCTCTTCGGTGCTCTCCCCATACTTCTCAATAAATTTGCTGTTAAGTTCCTGTATGCTCATTAGTGCCACTCCATCCTTTCGCTGCTCTTGCTTCAACTTGGAATCAGTCTTGCTGTCTTCATGGTTATATTATAATAAAATCAGACTTGCCCTGATAATGCAATCATGTGTGCAATGCATGGATAAATGTGACTTCCGTGTTATAATCGGAGGACGGGCATTTCCAGCGATTACCCGTTCCCAAAGCGGTGACAGCGTTAACTCCAGAAAGGAAGCTTCTTCGTGGAACATACTTATTCCGTAGGGTCAAATCCCGTCTATTATGATAAGCAAAATCTGCATGTACTGTTTGCCGGCGAAAGCCAGACCTTGCCGCTGCACCAGGCCGGTCCAAAAATCTATGACTATTACCTGCTTCACTTCATTGAATCCGGCTCCGGGACCTTCCGCACCGAGCAGCGCAAATATGAGCTGGGACAAGGCGACTGCTTCCTGATCCATCCCGGCCAGCTGGTCAGCTATCTCTCGGACGAGAAGCAGCCCTGGCGCTACCGCTGGGCCGCTTTCACCGGCGCGGAAGCCGACGCGCTTGTGCTCCAGACCGGCTTCAAACCGCAGAAGCCGGTGCTCTCCACCGCCGAAGGCAGTGTCATCCCCGCCGCGATGGCCGGGATGATGCAGGCGTTTTACGCCAATAAGGAGAGCGCCCACCTGACTTCACTCGGCTATCTGTATCTGATCGTCGGAGAAGCCGCTGAGCGGCATATCTCCTCCTCCAGGCTGTCGGGGGCGGAATCACAGGTCAAGCGCACCGTGAAGCAGATGATCCACTATATGGCTTCCCAATATGCTCACCCGGTCTCGATTGAGCAAATGTGCGGCAGCCTCGGCTATAACCGCGCTTACCTGTCGCGGATCTTCAAGCAGGAGACCGGTCTCTCGCCGGTGACCTACCTGCTTAAGCTGCGCATCGAGAAATCGCGCCAGCTGCTGCGGGAACGTCCAGAATTATCCGTAGAGCAGGTTGCAGCATCCGTTGGACTGACGGATGCCTTGTATTTCTCCCGCCAATTCAAACGCTTCTGTGCCCAGTCCCCAACCGCTTACCGCATCTCAACGTCCAGACCCGGGGAGAAGCAGCAGCCTTGAGATCTGTGTTATTGGGGCCAGAATTCTGTACACCATCCTGAACCCAATAAGACACTGCGGCTCGCGCTAGCCGCGTTGATCTCAGTCCACCCGGCAATCCTGCTGAATTCTCTGCACCTTGCCGTGGCACGCGCTGAACCCTCTCACCTTATTGTGCGATGCGCTGCACATGGTATCAAGCTGATTAGTTAACCCCGTATCCCTCCGGAGATAACATGCTGCAAACGGACTCCATAGCCACCATTACGCTGATCCACCTGTCTTTTACGTAAATTTAGACCTCAGAGGCGTTATTTCCCAATATCGGGCGTGTTCTGCCACTTTTCAGATAAAATAACGGCTATACGGTCCGTTTGTGTAAGTTTTGGATGTTTCTCCCTGAAATAACGTCCCCTCAGTCCGATTCACCCCCCCACTTCATCCCCCCTCTATTCCCTAGGTTATGTCCTATCCCTTTCCAAGATTATGCTCTAATCCTATTGTCCAACTACAGCAACAGCCCGTCTTCCGGTCAGGAAGCGGGCTGTGCAGCAATAGGCCCCTAAACGGGATGCATATGGAGGCCATACATGTAGTGGATGCGAAGCTTACACATCACTCTCTGTTTTGAGGATGGTCTCGATCCGATCCAACTCCTCCTGGGTAAAGTCTGCATGGGTCAACGCGGCGATGTTCTCTTCGATCTGGCTCACCCGGCTTGCGCCAATCAGTGCAGAGGTCACTTTGCCGCTGCGAAGTGTCCAGAGGAGCGCAAACTGGGCCAGACTTTGGCCGCGCGTGACAGCCATCTGGTTAAGGGCGCGGATTTTGCGCTGCACCTCTGGCGTAATCCGGCTTTCATTCAGCGCGGTGGACGGACCGGCCGCTCTTGAATCCTCAGGGATACCATTCAAATATTTATTGGTCAGCAGGCCCTGGGCCAGCGGAGTAAACGCAATGCTGCCGACACCGTTCTCTTCCAGCACATCCTGTAATCCACCTTCGATCCAGCGGTCCAGCATCGAATACCTCGGCTGATGTATCAGGAGCGGAGTGCCGAGACCCTTCAGAATGCTGATCGCCTCCACGGTCTGCTCCGCCGTGTAGTTAGATAATCCGATGTATAGCGCTTTGCCTGACCGGACGGCATAATCCAGCGCGCCCATCGTTTCTTCCAGTGGTGTCTCCGGGTCCGGACGGTGAGAATAGAAAATGTCGACATAGTCCAGTCCCAGCCGTTTCAGGCTCTGATCCAGACTGGACAGCATATATTTGCGTGAACCCCATTCCCCATAGGGTCCTGGCCACATGTAATATCCCGCCTTAGTAGAAATCACCATCTCATCACGGTAGGGGAAAAGGTCACGGGCGAGCACCTTGCCGAACAGTTCCTCTGCCGAGCCTGCGGGCGGGCCATAATTATTAGCCAGATCAAAATGGGTAATGCCGAGATCAAACGAACGGGTAATCATCTCCCGGCCATTCTCATAAGTGTCGATCCCGCCAAAGTTATGCCAGAGTCCCAGTGATATCGCCGGAAGCTTCAGTCCCGATCTGCCAGAGCGGTTGTATTGCATAACTTCATACCGTTCATCGCTAGCCACATATACCATTGCTTATCCCTGCCTCTCGTATCCTCAGTTGTCACATCACCCTATTTTAAACCACTGGCGGCCATTGTAATCTTGTAATCTGAAATCACCCGCAGTGATACACACAGGATGTGACCATCTATAAGTTCTCAGAGCTGTTCCTGAACGGCTCCCATCACTTTCCCGATCCGGTCTGTAATAATCAGATCTGCCCTATGGTCATACGGTGTCGGGTCACGGTTCAGCAGCACAGTATGCCGCCCCCGGAAGTAGGTGACGAGGCTGGCTGCTGGCTGAACGGTCAGCGAAGTGCCGCCGATAATAAGCAAATCCGCAGCCGCAATTGCTGCGACCGCCCCAACCAGCACATCATGATCCAGCTGTTCCTCATAGAGCACAACATCCGGCTTGATGATGCCGCCGCATTCCGGGCAGAGGGGCGCCCGTTCAACAGACTGAATCACCTGCTCCAGACCGTAATAACGGTTGCAGCCCATGCAATGATTGCGGTGGATAGAGCCATGCAGCTCCAGCACCACACGGCTGCCGGCCAGCTGGTGCAGCCCGTCAATATTTTGCGTAATGACTGCTTTCAGTTTGCCTTGCCGCTCCAGCTCTGCCAGCAATAAATGGGCACCGTTTGGCTCTGCCTCCGGGTGAATCATTTTGCTGCGGTAGAAATCAAAAAAAATGTCCGGCGAGGACATAAAAAAACTGCGGCTTAGCATCACCTCGGGCGGATAATGCGAGTTATGCTCAGTCTGGTATAAACCCGCCGCTGAGCGGAAGTCCGGAATACCGCTCTCCGTGGATGTTCCGGCTCCTCCGAAAAAAACGATGTTTCCGCTGTCCTTGATCCAGGAAGCCAATGTTTGCAATGAATCCATAGTCTGCACACGCACCCTTTCTACAAGTTATTTGTTAACAGGTAATGCGGAGCTCATGAAAGCCGGAAACGACGATGTCGGCATCCTGCAGATGTCCAGCCGCTCCGGCAGGAGAGATGCCGACCGATAGACGTAAGCCCGCACCTTTGCCGAGCTGCATATCCGCATTGCTGTCACCGATAATAACAGTCTGCTCCGGCAGCAAGCCCAGTTCCCGGCAAGCGGTTTCGGCCATCTCCGGATCCGGCTTGCCATTCGAAACCCGGTCCCTCGTGACAATAGTATGGAAGTAACCGGTTATTCCAAGTAAGTCCAGCTGCTCACCTGTGGTCTTGTCACCATCAGATGTAACCACACCCAGCTGTAAGGAAGCATCGGCACATTGCTGCAAGAACGGCAGCAGGTCCGGCAATGGCTCGATTGTGCGGCGTCTGCGTATTCCATTCATCGCATCCTTGGCAATGGCCTTCACACGGACCAGCGCCTCATTCCAGGGAACTCCGGCAGTGTACAGCTGCCACGCGAGAATGCCATAACTCTCTTCCGTAGTTGCCATAGAGAGAGGTCCGGAAGGATCATAGCCTATTACCTTCCCTTCAGCATTATGAGTTGTGCCAAGCACCTTGGACAGATCAACATGCGATCCGGTACCGGTAAGGGCAAGCTCATTGCCGAGACCTAGCAGCACCTCCTCCGCCCAGCTACCCCAAGTGGCGAGCAGGTCAAGCAGTGTTCCATCCTTATCAAACAATATGCCTTGGCAAGGCACAGAGAGATCCTTTACATGCAACAGTGGCATCATACGTCTCCTCTCATCTATCTATAGCCATGATGACTATCCCGCTACCGCAAATTTCCCATCCAGTCCAGCATCGTTCGTGCTGTGCGGGCCTGCTGATCATCCTCGGTAATCGTTGCTGTACCGTCACCTTTTTGCGGCCCATAACTTCCAAACTGGGCATGATTTCCGCCCAGAATTGAGAAATATACCGTATTGCCCGGCAGATAGGAACGTCCCTCGTTGTATTTGTCCCTGTCAACAACCTCATCCTCCGTACCGAGCAGGGATAACACGGACAAGGTAGTGTCCTTCAGACTGCCTTTCTCATCTGGATAGGAGGCGAGAAAAAAAACACCCTTCAGCTGATCCGGATGCTCTGACGCATAACGGGACGCCATCACACCGCCCAGTGAATGACCGCCGAGCACAAAAGACTGCTTGGGATGCACGCGGATGATTTCATCTGCAGCATCGCCCTTGATGACCGCGAGATTCAGCGGCATCCGGGCTATATAGAATGGATGCCCGGCAGCGGCAATCCGTTTGGCCAGCGGGGCATAAGCCTCCGCTTCCACCAAGGCACCGGGGTAAAAAATCACTGCCGTCCCCAGAATGACCGCGGGCTCGAAAGAGATCCAGTTGTCGTTCTGCTCAACAGACACACCTCCGGCGGACACTAGCGCAGACTCGGCCTTCTCTGCCGGAGTATACGGGGTTAAGTATTTCCACAAGAGAAACCCCGCCACAATTAAAAACAAAAGCAGTGCTATGAGGATGCTGCGTCTGGTGATTCTTTTTTTCAATAGTGTTCACTCCCGGGTACTGCATACAAAAATTATAGAGGAATCAAGTAAATCAAACAACCTTCAACACATCGCCACAATTGAGTCTTATGATAGCGCTTACCATTGTGATGTATTTCACAATTTATTCTTCGAAAATCTTGTATTTTAAAATTAAAGTAATTTCCACAGTGCATAATTTGGAGGTTAGGTCATGACCAGGGAAAACACGCTGGAAACGCGCGGAGAAACTTTTTTCCTTAACCTGCGTTTCATGCTTATTGTTACCGTATTTGTAGGCAACGCCATTGAACCTTTGATTAGCCGCATGGATGGAATGCACAGTCTTTATATGTGGATCTTCAGCTTTCATATGCCGCTCTTCGTGCTGGTAACCGGCTATTTCGCCAGAAAGAGCCTCACCGGGTCCGCAGGCCGCAAGGTGCTGCTGCAGATCGCAATGCAATATCTTATTTTTCAAAGCCTATACTCAGCACTGGACGTTTCCCTCTTCCATGTATCCAATATCCATCACTCCTTCTTCGCCCCTTATCTGCTCCTATGGTTCCTGGCCAGTCACGCCTGCTGGCGTCTCCTGATGCTGGGGATGGGTAAATGGTCCCGGGCGGCACAAATCGCCTTCGCCGTAGCGGCGGGAGTGGCCGTAGGATATTTGCAGCTTGACGGGGTCTGGTTCAGCATCAGCCGCACCTTCGTATATTTACCCTTCTTCGTAATCGGCTATCATTTTTCATTCAGTACCTTTGCCAAATGGGTTCAGAAGTATGTCAAAATTGCCGCAGCCGCATTCTCTGTCCTGATTTTCGCCCTCCTGGGAGTACTGGGCTCCGGGTTTCCAATGGGCTGGCTGTACGGAAGCATGACTTATATGCAGCTTGGGGCAGGCGAATGGTATGCGGGTCTATACCGGCTGGCAGTCTACGCTCTGCAATTCACCGCTTCCCTGGCTTTTCTGGGCTGGGTGCCTTACCAGGTTAGCCGCATGACTGACTGGGGCCGCCGCACACTCTATGTCTTTCTGCTGCATGGCTTTATCGTGCGTTTGGCCGCCATTTCCGGAGTGTATGCCTATATCGGCAATGCCGCCGGGACAGCTCTTCTGTTACTCTGCGCAATCCTCTTTACGGTGCTGCTGGCCCAGCCGGGGGTAAAACGTCTGCTCCACCCGATTGTCGAGCCTTCTGTCGACTGGATGATCACCCTGCAGCGGACCGCCCTGCGCCGCACACCCTGACTCTAGCGCGCTATAGAGGCAGCAAGCTCCGTCTTCTAACGATGCGCACAGCTGTTATTTTCCTTATTGAATAGTGAACATTCGCGGAACGTCCACTCAAGCTCTTACCTATGATCTTTCGCAGCAATAAAAGGGGGGTGTCTTAAAAGCCAGTTCATTCGGCTTTTGAGACACCCCCTTAATGGTGGAGAGTAGTTAGGCTACAGGTTTGCTACATCCTGCTCCATTGTATATTTCACCCGCATTATAATATGCTGCTCGTAATCTCCGAATTGACGGCCAAACAGGTTCAGCCCGCCCTGATGAACAGCATCGGGGTTGATTCCAATACGCAGCCGCAATTTGGGACTCCGGTGAATCAGAAGATCATTTAAGGTAACACCTGACACCTTCTCCATATCGAGCGTCGTCTTGTCATGATCAACACGCCAGGTCTTGAGAAACCCGTATTGTGTGGATCCATCCCACCACCAATTCGGATTCAGTTTGCCCCGCCGGTCACCGAAATCACCGGGACTGGTCCACATGCCGATCTCCGAACCATTCACCCATACGGATATGTTTGAAGGCCAGTTCTGATCATAATTTGGAGCTTCGGAACACATCTCCATAGACAGCTCAAGCGATTCAATCCGCGCTCCAGAGGGGATATCCATAGGCAGCAAATATTCCAGGAATCCTTTGCGGAGCCAGATCAGCTGTGCGTTGACATGTTTGGGGTGATAAAAGCTCGACGGTTCATCATCCTTAATAATAAGGCCCTCACTATTAGCCATCCCGCATGTAGGAGAAACCTCACAATCGCTGTAATGGCCGATCGGCATCTCTACTTCATAAACATGGGTTACTCCCGTCGGCATCGGCTCTTTCAGATTTAAGGCAATGTGGAGATCATCGTAATTCCTGCTGCAGACTTTCATCGCCCCGCGGGAGGCGGGAACTAGTTCGGTATGAATTAGCTCTGCCGCTTCCAATACTTTGATATTGCTCGCTACCGTCGAAACCGGAAGCTTCAGCTTCTCGGCTATTTCGATAATATTTAAGTTTTTAGAGTTTAAGAGCCGAAGTATATCAACCCTCGAACGGGTTGATAAGGCATGGGTCACCGTGACCAGTTTGTCCGGGTCGTTTAAGCTAAGTTCCAGCACAATTCAGCTCTCCTTATTTCCTAATCATTATATTTATCTTACTTCTTAATGAACTGAAAAACAATTGAAATGACCTATCCCCTAATTCACAGGTTTGATATCAATGAAATCAATCTCTCCGTATCCTTCGCCTTTCGCAAACCGGATCTTGTTCTGTCCTGCCTTCAATTGAACCCGGGCTGTCGACAGCCCCCAGTTCTCCCAGCCTTTATTGGTGATGTAAAACGGGCTGAAAGGTCCTGAATTGACACTAAGCTGAAGATTGGACCAATTCCCGCCAGCCGTTCCGTTCGCCGTCCGGGCCAAAAGAATATATTCGCCTGCAGATGCCGCCTGAACTGAAAATTCCACGTAGCTCGCCGCTGTATCCAGATGACCCGCTTTAAGACCTCCCGAGCCCTTGGGGCTGGCTGAGGCATAAGCCTCTCCACCAAATATCCCCTCTTCCCCTTCATAACGGAAATGAGGGGCTTCGCCGGACGGCAAAGCAATCGGGCGGTCAGGATCTGCGGGAGCACCGAGATTAGGCGTCTGGTCGGCATTCCAGTTGAAGGGCTGCGTGCGAACCTCGCGGTTCCATCCGGCTCCCCTGTATTTGGCGGCATGGTAGACGATCCAGTCCTCCGTGCCGTCTACAGATGTAGTAAACGAATGATGCCCCGGCCCGTAAAGTCCGTTTGCTGAACTGAATATAGGCTGGCTGCGTTTAACCCATGATGCGGGATTCATTAGATCACTGGATGTGTCTGCTGTGATCAGCCCCAGACAGTAATCATTGGTCCAGCTTCCGCTTGCCGAAAAGACCAGGCTGATGACACCCCCGCGCTCGATTACCTGCGGTCCTTCATTTACATGCGGGGAATGGTTGGTTTCCCAGCTATGGGTGGGTCTTGAAATCTCTACGCGGCCGGAATCAATCGTCCAAGGATTGCTCATATGGGCAATGTAGAGATTTTGCCGCACATTGACATCGCCCTCCCAGCCCGACCAGATAAAATACAGCCCGCCATTCACTTGCAGCACAGTGCCGTCTATAGCCCATTTGTCGGCCGCATCTGTGATCCGGCCCTTAAACTGCCAGGTTCCCGTTGTCGGATCGGCGGAGGTATTCTCCATGACATACATCCGGTGGTTCACATTGTCTCCGTCATCCATCGCGTAGTAGATGTACCAAACCCCGTTAATATAATGCAGCTCAGGTGCCCATATGCCGCTGCCGCCTGTATTCACAACCTTAGTGGGGGCAGCATCTATCGTAGTCAGCTGGGCGGACTTCCAGAGGGTAACATTGCCGCCGGTTGTTTTGGTGAAATAGTAGAACCCGTCTGTATGCTTATAAACCCACGGATCCGCTCCGTCCTGCATGACTACGTTGTAGAAGTTGTTATGGCCGGGGACGGCATATGTCTCCTGACCCATTGGAAGAATAAGGAGTACGCCTATGGCCAGCAGCCACTTATTGCGGACATTTCCCTTCATAACCCTTCACGTTCCTTTCGGATGATGTTAGAAGGCTCTACTCTTCGATGGCTGCCTTGCGCGAATTAATGCGGCGAATCACTTCGGGATCAAATTTCGGCTGCCGGTCATAGGTATACAGGCCATTCACTTCCTGCTCCACGTCATATAGCTGGGTATAGCAGAAGCCGAACATCATCGGATGATCCAGCAGAACCTGGGTCAGTCCCTCGTAGCGTTCAATAAACGCTTCTTCAGTTGCCGGCCGGTCCCCATAACCCCAGGACTTCTCGTCCTTCTGCTGCGGATTCCACCAAATCCCGCCGTACTCGCTGATGAAATAAGGCTGGCCTTCATACGTTTGCCGGTCCGGGAAGGTATTGAACACTTCTCCGCCATCCTTCATCGGTTCATATCTTTCCCGGAAGGTCTGCGGGTTCTGATCATAATCATGCAGATCAAAAATATCCGTCACCACATGGAAATTGCCGCTTGTATCAATTACAGGGCGCGTCGGGTCTATTCGTTTCGTAACCTCATATACAATCCGCAGCACATCGTTATTTTGCTTGGTGCCGTCTCTGTCCCAGGTCTCGTTAAAAGGACACCAGCCGATCAGCGCAGGATGATTGTAATCCCGCTGCATGCCCTCAAGCCATTCCGGAAGAAATTGGGCCAAGCTCTCCGCTCCAGTGATATTCAGCCCCCAATTCGCATGCTCTCCCCATACCAGATACCCTAATTGGTCAGCCCAATACAGAAAACGCGGCTCGAAAATCTTCTCATGAAGTCTCGCACCATTAAAGCCCAGTCCCATGGAGATTTCGATGTCTTTGCGCAGATCCTCATCGCCTGGAGCGGTATAGATCCCCTCCGGATAAAATCCCTGATCCAGCACAAGACGCTGAAACACCGGTTTTCCGTTGATCAGGAATTTCATTCCATCCAGCAATACGGTTCTGAGGCCAAAATAAGAATCGACCGTATCGCTCTCCCGGCCCTGTGTATGCAGGGACAGCTTCAGATCATATAGTCTGGCGTTGCCAACCTCCCACAGGTGAACCTCCGAGAGCGGGAGGGTAAGTTTTACGGAGTGTCTGGAGACAAGGATACTGGTCTCCCCGACGGATCTGCCGTCATACAGAGCAGAAGCGGTAAGTGTGCCTCCCGATACATTTCCGTGCACCTTGACTTCGAGATGCACGCTAGCATTGTCGGGATCGGGGACAACCTTCATGTCCGATAAATAAGCGTCGGGCACCTGCTCAAGCCAAACTGTCTGCCAGATCCCCGTGGTACGTGTGTAATCGCAGCCATGCGAGTGGAACCCTTCACTTTGTTTGCCCCGCGGCTGGCGTCCGGAACGGACATCGTCTTCAGCATAGACGGAGATGACATTTCCGCCTGGCAACAGATTGGAGGTAATATCAAAGCTGAACGGAGTGTACCCGCCGCGGTGCGTGCCTACAGAGACTCCGTTAACCCATACCTCCGCCATGTAATCAACTGCACCAAAATGCAGCAGTGTTCTGCCATTGGTCCAGTTCACCGGCAAGGCAAACTCCCGTTTATACCATACGGCTGCCATAAAATCTGTATATTCTACGCCGGACAGCTTGCTTTCCGGACAGAAGGGAACCGTTATCATTCCCGAGAGATCATGTTCTTTGTCATGGTAACCGCGTTCTTTTCCGCTTTTGCCATGATCAATTTCAAATTGCCATTGACCGTTGAGATTGATCCACTCGGGCCGGACAAAGCCGGGACGGGGATATTCAGGACGAGGAATCGTTGGTAGATGTGCCATTGTGTAGCTCCTTTTGTGAAATATTATTTATTATGGATAAACATCATAATATTGCGAATGGCTTCAAGCGGCGCTTTGGGTGTTCTGTCATAAGTGAGCAACCCATTGATTTCCTGTTCGACATCTGTCAGCTGGGTATAGCAGTAGCCTTGAATCACCGGTGAAGTGAACATCGGGTCCACCACTGCCTTAAGCTTAATCAGGAAGTCCTCCTCATTCTCTGCTCCCGAATAACCCCAGCCCTCCCAGTCGCTTTTCTTGAAGGCAATCCCGCCAAACTCCGATACGAGAATCGGCTGGCCTTGATAGGAAGCTCCACCGACAAATATCTTGCGGTTCGCCGGCATCGCATTCACGGCGGATTCTGCCGTGGCATATCTTTCTTCCAGCACTTCCTGGCGACTCTCATAGTCGTGAATGGTTACCAGATCCGTAGTCATATGCTCCCAGCCATCGTTATAGATAACGGGTCTCATCTCATCCAAAGATTTTGTTAAATGATACATTGCCAGTCCATGCTGCTGCTGGCGTGTATCAATCTGGACATTGGGAACTCCCCAGCTCTCATTCAGCGGAACCCAGGCCACGATGCTTGGATGATTATAGTCCCGCTCAATGATCTCCTGCCATTCGCTGGTGTACCGCCGGACATACTCTTCAGAATATTCATAGGCATTGGCTGCTTCACTCCAGACGAGCAGGCCAAGCTTGTCGCACCAGTACAGGAAACGGGGATCTTCTGTCTTCTGGTGTTTTCTTACTCCGTTAAATCCCATTTCCTTCGCCAGTTCTACATCACGCTTCAAGGCTTCGTCCGTAGGCGCGGTTAGAATTCCCTCCGGGAAGTATCCCTGGTCCAGCACCAGTCTCTGGAAATACGGGCGGTTATTCAGGCACAGCCTGCCGTCCTCAATAGATACCTTGCGCATGCCGAAATAACTCACAGCCTCATCGACTACCTCGCCATTCCGAAGCAGCTCGAATTGAATGTCATACAAATTCGGATGCTCGGGGCTCCATAGGCGTCCAAGACCATGATCCGTAAAATCACCCAGTCCGAGGGTCCGTTGCTGCTCGGCATTCCTGATCGCGTATTGATCTTCCGCAACCACTTCACCGCTATACGATACCGTTATGCGAAGTTTAAGCTCATCTGCAGCCTTAAACCCCTGGAGGAACGTCCGGATGCGGATTTCATTGCGGTCAATGTCAGGCGTCAGCCTAGTTTTGCTCAGATGTACCGCTGCCAACGGCTCGATCCAGACACTCTGCCAGATTCCGGTCGTGCGGGTATAGAAGATGGCAGCGGACTGTTCCAGCCAGTATTGCTTGCCCCGCGGCAAGGTTACATCCCGGCTGAAGTCTTCCGCCCGCAGCACAATGGTGTTGCTTCCTTTAATCAGCGACGGTGTGATATCTGCCTGAAACGGCGTATGACCGCCTGCATGTGACGCCACCAGTTGCCCGTTTACCCAGACCTTTGCCAAATAATCCACTGCACCGAAATGAAGGACAAGCCGCTTGCCTTCCCAAGCCTCCGGGACCTCAAAGCTTCTTCTATACCACACCACATCATGAAAAGAGGGATCTTCAATGCCGCTCAGCTTGCTCTGAAACGCAAAGGGCACTTGGATGGTTTCTGTAAATAAAGCGGGAGCATCGGCCAGGTACCATCGTTCATCCTCACCAACCCGTTCATCATCAAAACCAAAATCCCATTCTCCGTTCAAGCTCAGCCACTCTTTGCGGAGAAACTCGGGCCTTGGATACTCCGGACGCGGAACTTGTGTATTGCTTGCCTCTGTCAACATGGTGTACTTCACTCCTGTTTATTAATTTCCATTTCATTTTATATAGTCTATTGCCTCATCCTTTGATCGAACCTACGTAAACCCCTTTAACAAAGTATTTTTGCAGGAAAGGATATACCATTAATATAGGAAGCGTAGAAACGACAATCGCACAATATTTAACGAGTTCGCGGAAAGCCGTTTGGCTCTGCGCACTGTCGATGACTACTCCACCTGCGCTGCCGATCGAGGTTGCGGTTGCGTCATTGGCTACTAATATTTCCTTCATTAATAACTGCAGCGGGAACAGCTCTCTGTCTTTCAGCAGCACCATCGCATTAAACCAGGAGTTCCAATTCCCGACAAGGTAGTATAAAAAGATTACGGCCAGCGTGGCTTTGGACAAGGGCAGAATGACTTTCGTTAGAATATGGGCCTGGCTTGCCCCGTCAATCGTAGCCGCTTCTTCCAATTCCTGCGGAATGGCCTGAAAGCTGGTCCGTAAGATAATGATGTTCCATGTGCTTAAAGCGCTTGGCAAAATCATGGCCCACAAATTATTGTATAAGCCGATATCCTTCATTAATAAGAACCAGGGAATCAGCCCTCCGCCAAAAAACATGGTGATCGTAATCAGGATCATGATAAAGTTTTTGAAGTATAAATCTCTCCTGGATAACACATAGGCACCCAGTATGGTCATGATCATATTGACTAACGTGCCTAACCCTACATAGATAATCGTGTTTTTGTACCCGTTGATCAGACTGTTGTCTTTAAACACCAGCTTATAGCCGTCCAAAGTGAATCCCAGCGGTCTCAGCAAAATTCCTTTATGAGCCACTAAGGAGCCCGGGTCGCTGACGGAAGCAAACAAGATATGCAGGATAGGATAAAAGCACACCAGCGTTAATGCGGTTAATAAGGCATACAGGACGAAATCGAATATTCTGTCCCCTGTGGATCTATGCTTCCTGATTTTTTTCTTTTTAGGCTGCAGGTTATCTTTCATGGCTGTCCCTCTTTCTTACCATAAGCTGACCTCGGATCTGCGTTTGGCTATTCTATTGGTCATCCACAGCAGCCCGAAGTTAACGATCGAACTGATTAATCCCACGGCCGTAGAATAACTGAGACTGGCTTCTCTTAAGCCGCGGCGGTAAACATAGGATGCAATGACATCAGCAGTATCGTAGATCAGAGGATTGTACAGCAGGATAATTTTTTCGTAACCGGATGACATTAACCCGCCGATTGCAAAAATAAAAAGAATGATAATGACCGGACTGATCTGAGGCAGCGTAATATGCCACATTTTCTTTATCCGTCCTACGCCATCAATTTCAGCTGCCTCATATAACGAAGTATCAATGGAGCTCATCGCGGCGAGATAAATGATGCTGTCCCAGCCGATGCTCTGCCAAATGCCGGAAAACGTATAAATCGGCCGGAAGAAAGAAGAATAGCCAAGCAGTGAGGAGTACTCTTTTCCTGTTACAAATTGAAGGATTTGTGTAATGATCCCCTCATCTGCGGCAAAAATATGAATGATCCCGCACACAACCACCAGCGAAATAAAGTGAGGCATATAGGTAATGGTTTGAACGGTTTTCTTAAACTTGGCCCCGCGGATTTCATTCAGCATTAAAGCTAGAATAATCGGCGCGGTAAATCCGAATGCGATCCCCCAAACATTCAAAAGCAGGGTATTCTTAACGACTCTCCAAAAATACGGCCCTTGGAAAAAATCAATAAAATGCTTAAACCCTACCCAGTCGCTCTCGCTAAACCCCAGCAAGGGCTTGAAGTCCTTGAAGGCGATCAGAACTCCCCACATGGGCCCGTAGCAGAAGATCAGAAACCACGCAACTACAGGAACAGCCAACAGATAGACAAACCAGTTCTTCTTCAAATCCTTCTGGATCATGAAACAACCACCTATCGTTTGTTATATCGATCCAAGGCTGCCTGATGGATACTTAAAAATTCGTCCAGTCCCATACTCTGAGCTTCCTTCAAAAATTTATCATAGGCATCAACCGGCATTTCACCCATTATGATTTTTGCAAAATACTCTCCACGGAGTGTCGACAGCTGGTTGCCAAGCTCGGCTTCCCGTGAGGCTTCATCTTTGGTAAAGGAAATCGGCGGCATTGCCATGCTGGTATCCATATTTTCAGTCCAGAATTTCCGGATATCGCCGGAGTAGCTTCCTTTGGTGGCGATCAGCGGGTTGGCATGATGCTCATCACGGATATTCGGCCAGCTATGCATGCGGTATTTATATAAAGTAGTCGATACCGGCTGACCTTCAGGGTCCTTAAAGATATAACTGTCCTCGGGATAATAAGGCATTCCCGTCTCATCTATCAGATGTACCTTTCCGTATTCTCCAAAGTTAATCAATTCCCAGCCCTTTTTGCTGTAATTGAAATCGAGCCAGGCCATTGCCGCTTCCACATTCTCGCTTTGGGTAGTGATCGCAGCTTCGGTCCCTGCCCTTTTAAAATTCTTGTATGTGGTGGCGGATTTATCCCCCTTGCTCAGAACCGGATTCAGTGCTCCCACAAAGTCGATATTGCTCTGTTCTTTCCAGTAGCTCCACATGGTATCCGGAGAATCCATCATCACAGCGGTGTCCCCCGAAATAGCGCTTGCCATTCTTTGGTTAAAGTCGGCCGTTGCCCAATCCGGGTTAAGCAGTCCTTCTTTGTTCCATTGCTGCATGGTCGACAGGTATTCTTTGGCTTTCGGCTGTGCCGGTCCCCAGGCCACTTTGCCGTCCTTATCGAGGAAGGTCCAATCCCATACTCCATATGCGCCATTAATGATGCCGGTAAAGATTTGACCGTAAGAGGATCCGTAATTAAGCGGGGCTTTGTATCCGGCTTCCTTTGCTTTGGTCAAAAAGGTATGCCATTCATCAATCGTATTCGGAATTTCAAGCCCTGTTTTGTCCAGCGCCTCCTGCTTAATCAGCGTTCCAAACCAGGTCCATTCGGAATACGGGGCGATCCCGTAAAAGCCCAGCAGCTTGCCGTCGTCAGTGACTGTAGTTTTTCTTCTCGATTCATCGGAATTGCGCCACTTCGTATAGTTTGGTGCATTTTTTTCCATCAGATCTGTCAGATCGATATAAGCGCCATCATTTACACCTGCTTCCAGGCCTCCGGGATAACGTCCCGGCTCAATGATAATGTCTGGAAGATCACCTGAAGAAATCATCAAAGTAAAGGCGTCGGCTTCCTGGCCGATTGGCGGCGTGATGAAATTCACCTTGATTCCTGTTAATTGCTCCACCTGTTTTTGGACCACATGATTGTTCATATCCGGGATATTGGAATTTGCAGGCATCCAGACATCCAGAACAACGTCTCCTTTAACAGGATAAGCTGAATAATCGCTTGGAATCACTTCATCATAAACGTCGCCGAGGTATGTATCATTCAAGGAATGATTCACTTCGTCGGTTTGCTCCTGTGTGGGCGCTTTATTGCCGCGTATGTCTCCGCTGATATCTTTAAAAGCAACCGGGTCTTGTGCATTGGATGTGTTCTCTTTGTTGGAGTTACTGCTACTTCCGGCCCCATCTTCTGCCTTATTGCCACTGCATGCTGTTACAGTCGAAATGATCAGTACTAATACAAATAAAAGACTTAACAGACGCTTTGTATTGTTCTTCATACTTAACCTCCCACTATAAAATAAGTTCCGCAATATCTTAGGCGAACCCAACGTTTGAAACCACGCTCCTTTGCATCATGCCAATTGCCCCTTTACCTGTAAAATGATCAGACATAAAAATCATATTATTGATACAGCTTTTCTGTATCTTAAGTCGAATTATAAGGATGTTAATCTTCTATGTCAACGCTTTCAAACAATATTTTTGTAATATTATAAATCTCAATTAAACAAATAATCAGGCCTACCAGACTGTTATTCAATGAAAAAAGGTTTAAACAGCCTATGGAACACCTGATAAAGCTCGATAAGTGGCTGTTTAGTCGGTTAGTCACAGCAAAATGTTTTCTGCACTTCAATTCGCATGAAAAGGCCATTTGTTACATTATTTTTGTAACAAATGGCCTTTTCTATCTTGATTATATATTTGTTTAATCCTAGGCTTTACTCACCCGACGGGACGGTCAAGGCATGAGTATCGCTATAGGGAACCCCGAAATCCGGTGTTCCATCCGGCTTCCACCCGAATTTCTGGATTCGGGTGGCTCGCAAAGATACATCCGCTCCAGCGGCAGGAAGCGCATGATAGACGATCCAATCCTCCCGGCCATCGGGTGATCGGGTAAAGCTGTTATGTCCGGTAGCATAAATCCCGTTCTCCACACTTTTGCAAAATACAGGCAGCATGGATTTCTCCCATGATAGCGGTTCCATAGGATTAGAAGCTTCGCTCATTGTGAGCATACCCAGTGCATAATCCTCAGACCACGTTGTGCTCGCCGAATATACCAGAAAAATGCGGCCGTTGCGCTGCAGGATCACCGGGCCTTCGTTAATGGCCATACCGCCTTGTTTCTCCCAAGACAAGGTTGGAGCGGTGAGCAGACGATGTTCTCCTGCGACCGTCCAGGGATCGCTCATCCGCATAATGTAAACAGCTGATCCGTACTCAGGGAAATGACCATATCCCGCATACAGGAAATACAGCTCATTCCGCAGTCTCATCACCGTACCATCCAAGCCAGGAACAGGTGTCTGCAGCGCGCCTTTCCACACCCACTCCCCTTCCAGCGGATCAGGCTGTTCGTTCTCCAGCACACAGATCCGGCGCGACTCATCGCCTCCGCCGTCATTGGCAGTGTAGTAGATATACCATTTGTTATCCAAGTGATGAATCTCCGGCGCCCACAGGTTGTAGCTGTAGCTGCCTCCCGGTTCGGGAGACCAGATTAATTTCTTACGGCCTTCCGTAAGACCGGTCAAAGTACTGGATTTGGCGAGTTCCAGACCTTTGGAGCGGGTAGACATGAAATAGTAGCAGCCATCGGTATGTTTGAATACCCACGGGTCAGCTGAACTTGCTGCAATCGGATTAAAAAAGGTTGTACGCTGTGACATTTTCTTTCCTCCTCAGTGATATGATGGATAATCCCGGATCTTCCAGCACCTCCCATAAAAAGCTAAGTACCATCTTACTGAGGTCTCCTTAAGTTGTCTAGAGTGGGAGGAAAATACAATCCCGCTTGTCCGTCAGCTTCTTCCGGATTACAATCCCCTCTGGATGCACTTCCAAATAATACCTCCCCCTCCGGGGATAGGCTTTTTCTGCGCCCCCCGGCCCATTGCGTCATCTGACAAACTTCACATTGTCCGGTAGAAAAAAGAGGCCTTTTGTGATAGACTCACTAATAACAATGGCTGGCTGCTATTCATGGCAGCTTACCGTTTAAGCTTAATCGGTCTTATTTTTTTATAGAAACGGCTTCGCCCTCCTTCTCTTTTAAGAAGCTGGACCCCGTTCTATCTATAAACCGCAGACACGCAGCTTTTGGGATTGTGATGCGTTAATGCGACACTATACGACATCAGGCGAAAACTTCCGTAGTGAGATTGGATACATTCACGGAAGCTGAAGCTAACAAACTTTTCAGGGGGGAAAATTTCATTATGGCAGCCAAGAAAATGCGTTCAGACATGATTAAAAAAGGCTTTGACCGGGCTCCACACCGCAGTCTCCTGCGGGCAGCCGGAGTAAAAGAGGAGGATTTCGGCAAGCCGTTTATCGCGGTCTGCAATTCCTATATTGATATCGTTCCGGGTCATGTGCATCTTCAGGAGTTCGGCAAAATTGTTAAGGAAGCCATTCGTGAAGCTGGCGGCGTTCCCTTCGAATTCAATACGATCGGTGTAGATGACGGAATTGCGATGGGCCATATCGGTATGCGCTATTCGCTGCCAAGCCGCGAGATTATCGCCGACTCGCTGGAAACCGTTGTGTCCGCCCACTGGTTCGACGGCATGGTCTGCATTCCTAACTGTGATAAAATCACCCCGGGCATGATGATGGGCGCACTGCGCGTTAACATCCCGACTATCTTCGTCAGCGGCGGCCCGATGAAGGCCGGCGTAGACAGCAAAGGCAAGAAGTTATCCCTTACCTCTGTATTTGAAGGCGTAGGCGCCCATCAGGTCGGCAAGATCAATGATGCTGAGCTGCTGGAGCTTGAACAATACGGCTGTCCGACCTGCGGCTCCTGTTCAGGCATGTTCACCGCCAACTCGATGAACTGCCTTGCGGAAGCGATGGGACTGGCGCTGCCGGGCAACGGTACAATCCTGGCTGTAGCGGAAGAACGCAGAGATTTTGTCCGCAAATCGGCGACCCAGCTCATGGAGCTGATCAAGCTGGATCTCAAACCGCGCGACATCGTAACCCAGGAATCTCTGGACAACGCTTTTGCTTTGGACATGGCGATGGGCGGCTCCACCAACACCGTACTGCATACGCTGGCACTGGCTCAGGAAGCAGGCATCGACTATCCATTGGAACGCATCAATGAAGTAGCGAACCGCGTGCCTTATCTGGCCAAACTGGCTCCGGCCTCCGATATCTTCATCGAGGATGTAGACCGGGCAGGCGGCGTAAGCGCCGTGCTGAACGAGCTGCTGAAGAAACCGGGCGCCATCTTCGGTGACTGTATGACCGTTACCGGCAAAACGCTGGCTGAAAATGTCCGTGGACATGAGATTCAAGATACCACGGTTATTCATACGCTGGACAACCCCTACTCCGAAGTTGGCGGTCTGTCCGTGCTTTACGGCAACCTTGCACCGGAAGGTTCCATCATCAAGGTCGGTGCTGTTGACGCCTCTGTAGGCGGCTACCATAAAGGCCCGGCAATCTGCTTCGATTCTCAGGAAGAAGCGCTGGAAGGCATCGCGAACGGCAAAGTGAAGGAAGGCCATGTCGTGGTTATCCGTTATGAAGGACCGAAGGGCGGTCCCGGCATGCCTGAAATGCTTGCACCGACTTCGCAGATCGTCGGCATGGGTCTTGGCGCCAAGGTCGGCCTGATCACCGATGGCCGCTTCTCGGGCGCGTCCCGCGGCATCAGCATCGGCCATATCTCTCCGGAGGCGGCTGAAGGCGGTCCGATCGCTTTTGTCGAAGATGGCGACATCATCGAGCTGGACCTCAACAACCGCAAGATCGAACTGCTGGTTGAGGAAGAAGTCCTTGCAGTCCGCCGCAGCGGCTGGAAAGAGTTCGAGCCGAAAGTCAAAACAGGCTATCTGGCCCGCTACTCCAAGCTTGTTACCAACGCCAGCAAGGGCGGCGTGTTGAAGATCTAATCAAGCTTTAAGGCATCAGCCTAATTATAGTTCCGACAAAAGGAGCAGTCCCCACTACGTATGTGGGACTGCTCTTTTGTTTACCTCATTCGATCATTTCTGTATGTAATCCGCATCCGGCGGATTCAGGTGCACTTCTGCCTCTCATTCCGCCATATAGCGTGAATGTGGCGGATTCAAATGCACTTCTACCTCTCATTTCACCGTGTAGCATAAAAGCGGCGGATTCAGGTGCACTACTGCCTCTCATTCCACGATGTATCGTGAATGCGAGGCAGCGTAAATGCGGCATAGTTCATCCTTCTCTTCAGAAGTTTACCATCGAAATCAAAGACAATTGGTGCACGTTTTTCATTTGGAATCCATCCTTGTTCAAGTGCCTGACCGATAAAGAACTCAACATCTTTAGGTCTAACAACTTTCATGTTCAAATGTTCTGTATTAGGGAAGTTTACCCAAAAGCTATCAATATCTGAAGCAATATAAACTTCAAATCGTCTCCCTCTAAAAGCTTCATGTTCCGGTATCATAATGACATATCCGCTGTCTGGTGAAATCGTCCAAATATAGCTTTCTGCTTTAACCACAATTTTTTTCGAACTTTTTTTGTTTATTGTCATTTGCTTTATCCTTTACTAAAGTATCATTTATGAAACACGTATTCTTCTCTGTCCATACCTCCAACTCCTAGATTGGTTTCATAACTTATCTTCTACACCAGCACCACGTTAACCTCTACCTTACCTTATCCTCGGCCACACCCAGACTACAATCTTATTTTCACTCCCCGGATACTTTTCGGCGGAATTCATTAGGGGTTATTCCATATTCCTTTTTAAAAACACGATAGAATGAGCGCAAACTGTTGAATCCGGAATCAAACGCGATATCAGTGACCGGATGGGTAGTCGATAACAGCAACATGTGGGCAAAGGCTGCCCGCTGCCCATTGATATAATCCCGAAAAGAAATGTGGAACTGTTCAGAAAAGATGCGGGAAATAATAAACTTGCTGATGCCAAGCTCTTTTGAAAGCGTATCCAGATCTATATGCTCTAAAAAGTGAATGTCGATATAAGCGAGAATTTTGGGAATGAGGTCCATTTCTTTCTTGTAGTCTACTTTTTTCATTACCAATAATGGCAAAGCGTGCCCAAGTACTACAGAGGTGTAAGCCTTGAGCAAACGATTGTCACATTGTTCTTTATATAGTGTATACAAGGTTGTCAGCAGGCCCGGAAGCATCTGATGCTTGGGGATTACAGGGTTATCCGGGACATGATTAAACAACTCCCCCGTGAAATCCCCCGGAAATGTGGCATCGAAAAAGATCAGCAGGATCTGGTTCTTCTCTATCGTTTTGTAGCTGTGAGGTTGATTGGAAAAAATGATCGCCATGTCCCCCTCAGACAAAACATAATCTTGGCCATTGATGCTGATATTGATTTTGCCGGACAAAACCATCGTGATCTCTACATTTTTATGCAGATGAAGAGGATAGGTGTTATTGGTTGAAATAAAGGAATGAAACGCCTGGTCACGATGCTGATATTTAATATTCATGTCTTCCTCCCTATCGTCACGGAATACCAAGCAGTGAAAATTTCTGCAATACTAAGAACATAATATGGATTTGCTCTTCTGCGCAAGAACCAAGAGCAATAGTTGGCACAAAATAATTTCTTTTTGGCAGGTAAATGCGGCCTAAAAGTTTTAAAGTATTAGCAGTAGTCTGCTTGTTGCAGTAAAAAGAAACAAAAAATCACGTAAGTACCCACAACATTTGACTGAAAGGAGGAAGTATAACAGGAGCACTGCCTCAAGATAAGGCTGCATCCATGTTATACGTCAAAAGATGAACAGAAAGAGTAAAAGATCCAACAAGGTTTTAGCCGTTTTCACGAGTATTTCGGTAGCGTTTTCATTTCTAGGAATCCAGCCTCTTGATGCCTCAGGACAGGCAGACGGAGACAAGATTTTTACAGGTGCCTCAATTATTGCCTTTCCGGGCGCAGAAGGTGGCGGCGCCTATACCAGCGGCGGCCGGGGGGGCGATGTATATATCGTAACCACCCTCAAAGATTACGCTGTCAATGACAAACCGATTGAAGGATCGCTTCGGTATGGGATTGTATCTACGCCTAAAGAGGGGCGTACGATTGTTTTTCATGTTTCCGGAACGATTGAATTGAAAAGCACCCTGCAGCTCAACAATATCAAAAACCTGTCCATCGCCGGGCAAACCGCCCCAGGCAACGGAATTACAATTGCGGGCTGGGATACTGATATCAGCAATTCGGAAAACATCATTCTTCGCTATATCTCTTTCCGTCCGGGTGCCACCAATGTATTTAGCGGCAGCGATTCGATGGATGCGCTTTGGGGAAGGGACAACAACTACTTCCTTATTGACCATTGCTCCTTCAGCTGGAACACGGATGAAACCTTATCGTTATACAGAGGCGAAAACGGTACAATCCAGTGGTCAATGATTTCGGAAAGTCTGACTCTGTCCGGGCATACCAAAGGAAGACATGGCTACGGCGGTATTTCAGGCGGAGATAAAACAACGTTCCATCACAATCTGTACGCGAACCACACCTCGCGAAATCCAAGGCTGGGCGGCGGTTATGCAGGTGCTGCGGATGCAGAGCATGTCGCAGTTGTTCAGTTCTCCAACAATATAATTTATAATTGGGGCTTTAATGGAACTTATGGCGGGGGTTTTACCTTTACTAATTTTATGAATAATATCGAAATTGCCGGTCCAGGTACAAGAGATAACGTGACTCAGAGGGTTATTGATGCCGGGGAATCCAAGAAGCTTGGCGGCTTCTACATCGCCGGGAACCGAATCAACGGGGAGCTTACTGGATTACTGAATGAATCCTCTGATACTGTGAAATTTTCCGGTGACAACAGCGGTGACCAAATGACGAACTTAGTAAGCAAGCCGTATCTTTCGGCGGACAGTACGGGAGTAAATCACGGTACTACCAATAAAGCATTTGATGATTACGTTAATTCCGGTGTAAAACCTGCTAACCAACCGTTACTGAAAAGCATTCTGCAACAAGCGGGAGCTACCTATCCGCGTCGCGGCGCTGTCGATGCAAGAATTGTTGCGGAAGTAGAGCAAGGCTCGGGAAGATATATCAACACGGAACATGAGGTTGGTGGATACATCTCGGCCTTTGGTGTCGTAGAAGAACAGAGAGAGGATCAATTTGACACCAATCAAAACGGCATAGACGACAAGTGGGAAAAGAAGAATAATATCTGGGGCATCAAGGATGCCTATAAAACAATTACAGAAAGCGGTTATACATGGCTTGAACTTTATACAAACGGTCTTGCCGGTATGGACCATGTTGCCGAAAACCCTGAAGCCAGCCTCTTGGCACCAGGGAACAATGCCCAGTTTGCCTTAGGGAAAGAGATCGGGGTTAAAATCAAAGCTTCTTCCAAATTCGGACACAAAATAAAGAAGGTTGCTGTATACAATGGATCTAAATATCTTGGAGATGCAGTGAAGAAAGGCAACACTTACACCTATGCGATCAAGGGACTAGAGGATGCTTCCTACTATATCTCTGCAAGAGTCACGGATACCAAAGGAAATGAGACACAAACCACTGCCGCTAATATCCATGTCAATACCTCCTCCTCTGCTTTGGCTGGCAAGGGCTGGACCTCCAAAGATATCGGCAATCCGGACATTAAAGGTTCTGGAAGCATGACAGGCGATGTAATTACTGTTAAAGGAAACGGAAAGCTTGGAAGTAGCGAAGGCAGCCTTGAACGATCAGAAGCAAACAATGCGGCCAAAGACGACTTTCACTTTGTGTATAAAGAGATGAATGGAGATATGGCGGTTACCGCGAAGCTGGAGAAGATTGGAGACGTTGACAACCACGCCTTCACAGGATTGATGATCCGCGATGACTTGAAAGAAGACAGTGCTGCTACGGCCCTCGGCCTCTCCTGGGTGAAGTTATTTAAAGCTACCGCCTGGTCATCTTATCTGACGGGAAGAAACCTTAAGGGCGGAGATTTTGATGTATTGACCGAAACTTTAGACAGCCCTTCTGCTGCCGAAAAAGCCGGGATTCAACTACTTCCGGATATTCCGTTCAAGATTAATGGTGTGGAACAAGGTTATTGGCTTAAACTTGGCCGTCAAGGAGATACTTTCTATGCTTATGGATCTATAGACGGAAAAAAATGGACGCTGATCGGCAAGCGGACAATCGTTATGCAAGGTTCGGTATATGTCGGATTTGCCGTTGACAGCAATGATGTTGCAAATGTAATTGAGCAACTGAACTATGCAAAGTTCTCCAATATTACTGTGGAGAATAAATTCACTCCTATTGGCGAATAGGCTGTATCCGAGGATGCTATGAATAAACGCTAAATAGTGTGAACTTCTGCACAGATGTTACACCAACACGGCAGCCGGTACAACGGCTGCCGTGTTGGTGTGTTTGTTAGGATAAGGTTACCCGTTCGTTCAGCAGTGCTCTGGTTTTTTACCACATGCCATCACAAAGGTCATCATCGCATAGGCTTCAGGGGAATTATTAAAATTCTCAGAGGCTTGTTGTAATTGTTCATACTCTTCTTCATTGATAATTCCCTTATTGTAAAAAACCCTAAACCGGTTAATATCAAACTGCCGTTTAAAACCTTCCATTCCATGAAGATCACTATGCTGGATAACAGTATCCATATCTAAATCAACATAACCTGCCTGTGCTAAGAGTCGTGGCAGCCTCCTGCCGATATACCGATTGCCCCCTTTTGCAGCTTGATGCTCCGCCAGCTTCTTTATCACAGAAGGCAGTAACTCCATATTCGGGCTAACCGCTCCAAAAATCCCGTCATCAATATCGATAATGACAAGCTTCCCACCAGGCCTTAGTACACGATAAATTTCTCTTGCAGCCTCCACCGGATTATGTAAATGAAGAAACAGTAACCTTGCAATAGCAAAATCATAGGAATGATCAGGGAGTCCGGTGTCATACACAGAAGAATGTACAAACCGCAGTTTGGACGAAGGGATATGATGTAACCGGTTTTTAGCTTCAGCCAGCAGCTTTTGATCAATTTCCAAAGCTGTAATCTCACTTTCCGGCAAACTATGGACTAATTGTTCGGTAACGAAACTGGGACCACTTCCAAGTTCTAACACGCTCATTCCATCCTGCAATCCATACCATTGTAAGTTACGAAACTCTTTATCCCACCCCATCATTGTTTGTACTTTCAGCCGCTCAACCTCTTCTTCAAAACCTAGAGCAACATTGTCAATATTGTACGTAGAATTACGCGCCTTCATATGTCACCTCCGTGATAAAACAAAATATTCGACAGTCCTTAAGTGATTCCTTCCTGTATCACATTGCATATATCCATATACAAAAACAAAAAAATGCCCCCCAGCCAATTACGGCTGCCGGAGCATTTTAAGCCAGCTATATCGAATTATATAAAAGTTCGGGAACCCTCAAATCAATGCATAACCGTCGCTCCCGGCAGTTCAGCTTCCAGGGTCAGCTCTTCTTCGCGTTTGTGCTCACACGGGTTCGCCTGTTTCTGCGGACGCTGCTGATTCATCTGATCCAAGAGCTGTGAGATGGGCATCAGAATCATCTTAGGGATCAGAGCCTCGCTGCGGACCTTCAGCCTCTCTCCGCCTGAGGGATGAATAACACTAAGCAGAAGACTTAAATAAAACTTGGAGGAACGGGCAAACCAGCCGTTCGGCAGATCCAGGACCATGAAGCCGAATTTTTCCGGCCCGCGGTTGAGCATGCTGACACCATACAGCGCCTTAGCCTCAGCCAGATCTACATCGCCGGCTATTTGCTCCGCAAGCACCGGCAGATCCTTTTCCATCCTGCGGATCATGCGGATCGCAAGCTGAGCCGAAGAGCGGGAATTCAGGCCAATCTCGAACAGCTGCCGGTTGTCGATATGCAGCTCAATGACCTTATCGCCTTTGTTCAAGACCTCGCCGCCTTCCATTCGCACGGAGCCGCCTTGATATTTGCGCAGCCGGTAATGGAGGAACGGGTCAGCCGGTGTGATCGTCTTTAAGCCGAAGAGGAACTGAAAGACTTGTTCCCAGGCCAGCCACAGGCCGACAATCAGCCGCTTGCCGTAGGAGATCCGCTGAATCGGCGAGTTCTGCACAGTCTTGATCATCTGGTCGATCCGGATGCTGCGCAAGCCCCGGAGCCGCGCTTCCTCCAGCATCCGTTCCAGGGCAACCAGCATATGCTCTGGCGCTTTCGGATCTGCACCGAGTGTTGTCCCGCAATCATGGAGCAGCATCACTTCGCCCGGATTCAGCTTCTCGAGCAGCTTCTCGGTCAGCCGCTCTACGCCGAGCTTTTCTTTCCAGTCGCCGAACATAGCCGACCAGAGTACAATTTGAACCTGGCGGCGTTTGGAGAAGTCGAACAGATTGACAATCCCCCACGGCGGACGGTAATAGGTGCTACGCTCACCGGTAATACTGTAAATAATATCATCCGTGCGTTGAATCTGCCGCCTGACAGTAGCGGGACGCATCACCCAGTTGCTCTTGTGCACATAATTATGAATGCCGATAAGATGTCCCTCATCATGCATACGCTTAATAAGTTCCGGATTCTGTTCGGCATGCGCCCCGACTACAAAGAAGGTCGCCTTGGCATCATAACGTTTAAGCAAATCCAGTAAAAGTGGTGTATAACGCGGGTCGGGACCATCATCAAAGGTGAGGGCAAATTCAGAGCGCCCAATCCCCTTGCGGAATACGCGGTAACCGAAGATCCGGCTGATCATTCCAGGAATGAACGCATAAAAGGTCGAGATGTAAAATAACCAGAGCAGCAAAGTCTGCATGTATATTCACCGCTTTTCCAGAGTTGACTTTGGCTCGTCTTACGTCTGCAAGCAGATATTCGGGTACGGCCAAGTAGAGTATAATATGCCTCGCGGTTTTTAGGTGAGCAGAATCCCACGAAAAAACGTTACCCCCTATTTTAACACAGGTACCAAAGAAAAAGACGCTTTTTTATTAAAATCGTGTACAATGAATTGGAGCCTCAATTGTCAAATTTTCTAAAAAAGTAATCTGAAAAAGGAGTCGTTTCTACTTATGCTGCCGCTGTACAAAAAATATTGGCGCACCTTCTTTGATATTGGTTTGGTGGTGCTGACGGTGTATCTCGTAATGCTGGGTTTCAGCAAGCTGTATCAACTGGCCGCACCGGTATTCCTGTCTTTTTTTGTATTCCTGCTGATCGAGCCGTTGGCCCGCTTCCTGAACCGCAAGGGGCTGGGCAAACCGTTCGCCTCCGCAATTTCCGTACTGCTGTTTTTGATTATTCTGCTGGGCGTCTTGTTCGGTGCAGGACTGCTCATTGCGACAAAGGCCCTTCAATTCTCGGATAGCTTACCTCAATACACAAAGATGCTTCAAATGCATTTTAAAGAAACCACCACTTATCTGCAGCATCAGATTGATGCGCTGCCGTCTGATCTTACAACGAAAATAAATGGCTATTTCACCAATGCCACCAACATTCTTTCCAAATGGATGGTCAGCTTCTTTAAGTATATGGTCGGTGTGCTTGGCTCTTTCTCCTCCTTTATGGGGAATTTCGGCGTCGCCATTATTCTCGCTTTTTTCCTCAGCATGGAGATCAAGGACTGGCGTAAGATCGCTCATGATAAAATGCCCAAGACCTTTAAGACGGCTTTCGCTTTCGTCCAAGGGAACGTTTTTAAAGCCATCGGTTCCTATCTCAAAGCCCAGCTGATCTTGATCAGCATCACCTTCGTTATTGTGTTGGCCGGTTTGTTCATACTGAGAACGGGAAATGAGATCACCATGGCGCTGGTATGCGCTGTATTTGATGTGCTGCCGCTGCTAGGGGTATCCACGATTCTAATTCCCTGGATCATTTATTTGTTTATTGTGGGCAATACTTCGCTTGCGATCGGACTGCTCGTCCTGCTGGCGGTTGTGCTGATTGTGCGCCAGCTGCTGGAGCCAAAGATTACCGGCAATTCGATCGGCGTATCCTCCGCGTTTCTGATGTTGTCCTTCGTAATCTTCTCTATGTCCGCCTTTGGCGTGGCCGGACTGATCCTGTCCCCGATCCTGCTTATTCTGATCAAGGAGCTGATTCAACAGGGTTATCTCCAGCGCTGGATCTACCTGCCACAGGAGGAATTTATTGTTTCGCCGTTTGCGGCAGCCGAACCTTCGACTACCGGAGGACCCGTCACTGGTGAAACAGAACCCTCTCAAGCTCCCGAAGATGCGGCCAACAAGTCGAATACCTGACCAAACAGCTTAGTTGCTGTATGGGCACTGCCGGGGGACACATTCTCCACAGCGATGGATACGGCATACCGGGGATGGTCAACCGGACCGTAGCCGATGAACCACTGATTGTTGCGTGGTGCTCCCTTCACTAGGGTCTGGGCCGTGCCCGATTTGCCGGCCAGCGGCCAATGTGCGCCTTGCAGGCGTCTGCCGGTTCCCTCTGTGACGACCAGCCGCATCCAGGACAACAGCAGCCTGGACGTCGACTCCGAGATTTGTCCGGCGGAAGCCGGAGCCAGGTGTCCCGGCAGCTCCTTAAGCGTCTGGCCGTTTCTGAACGCGACCCGCTGCAGAATGCGCGGCGCCCTGACCTTGCCGCCATGCAGCAGCGTGACAACGAGATTGGCCGCCTGCAGCGGCGTCATTCTTACATCCCGCTGGCCAATGGCTGTCTGCACCCTTGCTCCGCCGTCATCAGGCAGCAGGGTCGTAAAGATCGTTCCGGGCTGCTCCCCGGCAAGCGGCCGGAGCAGCGGCAGGCCAAGCGTATTCTCCGCTTGCCAGCCTACATTTCTTCCCAGGCCAAGCGCCAGTGCGGTGGCCTGAAGCTGCACGCCGCTCAGCCGCTCGGCGAGGGAAGCAAATACTGTATTGCAGGACACGGCGAACCCTTGCGCCAGCGTGAGGGAACCGTGTCCTTTGCCGTTCTGGCAGGACAAACCGTATTTGTCATAATGCCCCGAGCAATAGAACTTCTCGTCGGGCGAGGTGATCCCGGCCTCCAGCGCAGCTGCGGCTGTTACAATCTTAAAGATAGAGCCGGGTGCGTCTGCCTGCAGTGCCCGGTTATTCCACTCCCCGCCTTCAGGCGAAATATGCCCTGGATTATAAAAGGGCAGAGAGACCATTGCCTGTATATCACCATTTTTGGTATCCAGCACTACCACCGCTCCCTCTTTCAATCCCGCCTCCGTAACCAGCTGCTCAATTCCTGCTTGAAGCTGCTTATCAATCGTCGTATAGATCGACAAGGGGTAATAGGGATTCCCTGGCGCCTTCACCTTTATAAGGCTGCCCGGAAGCCGGTTGCCACGCGCATCCACCTGGGCATATGCCTCTGTGTGACCAACACCTTGAAGCAGCGGTTCCAGGGTTTTCTCCAGCCCATCCGTTCCGGTCAGTGGAGTTCTAAGTCCTGTGGGCGAGTCCTTTGCCTTCGTCTTGGAGGCCTCCGACATATACCCCAGCCATTGCCGTCCTGACGCTTCATTCTCATATCTGCGGGAGAACGGCAGGACTCTGACCCCGCCCAGACCCAAATGCTCCACTTCTTGTGCCTGTTGTGGTGTCAGCGCCTGTGGGGTCTTGGTTGTGGCAGAGGGCCATAGAAACGGCTCCTTCACTCCGGAGATTCTGCTCTGAAGCTGCTCATACGGGACTCCGAGGATAGCGGCAAGACGACGTTGAGGTTCCGTTCCCGCTTCCGCTCCCGGGTTAATGACAGCAGCAGGTTGTTCTTCCTGCGGAAAAAAGGCTGCCGCCCAAACGGTTTCACCGGCAAGCGGCTTTCCGCTCCGGTCATAGAGCCGGCCACGCCCGCTGTCCAGCACAGTCTCCCGCTCGCTCTGAATCTCGGCCATCTGGGCAAGAGAATATTCCGCACCGGGGACCGGCTGATTCTTAAGCAGCAGTTGAACCCATGCCAGCCTTAGAATGAGGACTGCAAGCAGTGCCGACAAAATAAGCAGGCCCCAGAATATACGTTTATGGATTACCTTATGCAATGCCATTCCTCCTGAATGTATGTGCGGATAGCCGATTGTGTTGTTCCTTGGATCTATTATGCCCACCTTGCTGATTTATTACATGAAACAGTTCAAGGTATGGCAAAAAACCGCTCTACCCGTAAAAGGGTGGAGCGGTATAATGGGATACTACTTTTTTACATGCAAATGGTTAGACACTAAATTTGGACAATCTTTCCTTAAGCATGCTTGAAGCATGTTCCAGCTTGCCGGAAAGTTCAACCAGATAATCGCTCACATTCTGCTGCTCACCGCTTAAGGAAGCAACCTCCTCGGAGGCAGCTGAAGATTCCTCGGCGAAGGAGCTGACATTGCCAATCGTCTCTGACAGCACTCGTTGTGACTGGTTAAGCCCGCCGACCGATGAAGAGACAGTTTCCAGCCGGCCGATGAAATGATGCATCTGTTCCTGTACGGATACGAAGATGTCGCTGGCATTGCGGACAGAGGCCACCTGTTCATTGAACAGCGGAGCTACATCCGACAACGCAACCACAGTCTCATTCATATCGTTCATGATCTTGCCGGTAATCTCAGCTACAACCGTAATGGAACGCTTGGATTGGTCAGCCAATTGGCGGATTTCATCGGCCACGACCATAAAGCCCCGGCCGGCTTCCCCCGCTCTTGCCGCTTCAATCGTAGCATTCAGTGACAGGATATTAGTCTGCTGCGTAATATTCTGCATAACCTCAAGCACTTTAATCACCGAAGAAGCAGTTTCCTTCAATTCATTGACTTTCACCACGAGATGATGGGTCATTTCGCCTGTCGTTTGTGTTCTGCCCAGCAATTCCTTTAACTTCACAACGCCTTCTTCACTAGCTTGTCCTACACTATGCGCCGTGCTTTCCATCTCACGGGCAGCAGCAAAAACCATATCCATCTGCCCGGAGATTACACCAGTCATTTCGTTTCCGCGGTCTGCTTCCAGAGCCAGATTGCCTGCACCACCGGCAATCTCTTCGGTCGCCGCAGCAATATCCATTGCCGCAGCAGCCGTCTTGCGTGAAGCGCTGCCTAGTGCATCGGCGGTCTCCAGCACCTCGCGGGCGGTCTCGTTGGTATGGACAACCAGCTCTGTAATCCGCTCCATCATTGCATTGAAGGAGCTGGACAACTGGCCGATCTCATCGCGGGAAGTGATCTTAGTCCGCACACGCAGATCGCCTTCGGCTCCCTGAAACATTAAGTGTCTCAGCCTTGAGAGCGGCCTCGACACCATCCTTACCATCCACAAGCCGATCAGAATGGCGATGACCGCGGCAGCACCAACCGCTATGTACGTAGTGTTAAGAATACGGCCGGCATCCTTGATCAGATTCTCAGCAGGCACCACCCCGAGTACTTTCCAGCCTGAGCTCTCCAGTGTGCCGTAAACCGCAAGAATGGATTCGCCTTCCTCGTCCTTGGTCGGCAGCGAGCCTGAGGTTTGATTAACGCCTTTCAGCAGCGTTCCGCCCAGCCGCAGATACGTATCTGCCTCCTGGTGCTGTGAAGAGGCAATCAGCTCGTCTTTGTCCGTAAGCAATTGAATGTAGGAGTTCATTCCCAGATTGACTTTGCTGAGATGGCTCTCCAGTTCTGTAGTTTTGATATCGCAGACAGCGATGTAGCCGGTGCTGCCGGCATCCCCCGCGATGGATTTGGCGAAATGCAGCACTCCCGAGTCGTCTCCTTGCTTCAATGCCTGCGTGATCCATAAGCTCTGAGGTTTCTCCTGCAGCTGCTTAAACCAGGAGGATGCGCGGATCTCCTCCACAAAGGCGTTGTCAGTCGTTCCCGTAGCAGAGATAGGGAGACTGGGATTTAACGGCACAAGGTACACGGCTTGAATCCCGCTTACTGCAGAGAGCCAAAGTTCCAGTTCCCCGGTGATCACTTTAGACTGCTCCTGAGGTTGCCCGAGGTTTGCAGGAGACTGATTTCCTTGCGTTACAGCATTTTGAATATCCTTGTTGTAAAAAAGCTGTCCCAGGCTGTCTTCAAACCGCAGCAATATTACGTCCAGCTTCTCTGCCGTTTGTAGGACCGTCTGCTCATTGGAGGACAGCGCGTTGTTCTCGATCGTTTGTCTGGCTACGGAATACGAGGTGTATCCGAGGGACAGGACAATTCCCATCGTGGCGATGAAGAACACGAGAAATAGCCGCATCCCCAGCGACTTGGAGGGATGCAGCCGGGTTAGGAACCCTTTACTGCCTTTTGCTTGCTTGCTCAAAAAAATTCACCGCCAAATCTACTGTTTTCTTGCAGGGATTACACCCGTTACAAGGTCATGAACGTCTGAAGCGTCCGATCAGCAAGATATGGAAGATACTCATGACCGTATTCATAATAAACCATGAGGTCTTTTGATGCTGTGATTTTATTGTATGCAGCAAATTGTGTTGAAGGAGGACAGATCGTATCCGCAAGTCCGGTCACCCACAGCACTTTAGCCTGGATGCGGTCCGCCAAATTCTGAATATCAATATAACCCAGCCGGTTGAAAATCTCGTCCTCGCGCAAATGATGCGGATCAAAAAAGCGGAAATAGTAGTTGATCTCCTCATACGCCGAGGTTGTGATATTCGTTTCCCAGGCCCGTTTGTAATCGGACAGGAACGGATAGACCGGCACAGCTATGGCAATGCGCGGTTCAAGCGATGCACAGGCTACAGTAAGTCCGCCGCCTTGCGACAGGCCGAAAGCGCCAACCCGCGCCGGGTCAACTTCAGGCATCGCCATCAGAATACGCGCCGTCTGGGCGGTATCCAGAAATACGTTGCGGTAATAAAGGTTGTCGGGATTGGGATCATCAATACCGCGGATAATATGGCCGCGGATCGTGGTTCCCTGTACTGTAAGATTGTCTTCGGACGGTCCGCCCTGTCCCCGGCAGTCCATCGCCAGCACGCTGATTCCGTGAGCGGCATAAGTGACCTTCTCCATCCAGTCCCCGCTGTCGCAGGAGTAGCCGTGGAACATGACCACACCCGGCCCCTTCTCTTGCGCCGCCTTCTTCGGTCTTACATATTTGCAGTGCACTCTTGCCCCGCCTACGCCGGTAAAATAGAGATGGAAACATTCCGCCAGCTCGCTGGTAAATTCCGCTGGTACAAGTTCATAATCAAGCGGCTGGGCGTTAAGATCGTTTAGCGCCCGTTCCCAGAATAGATCGAAATCCTCCGGCTTCGGGCTGCTGCCCCCGTAGGCTTTTAATTGGGACAGGGATCGTTCATTGGTCACTTATCATCTTCTCCTTAAGGTGGTGTGAAATCTTGGGAAATGGGGCGGCGAGCGCCTTCACCCCGTTAATCAACAATCAAGCAGGAGCCTCTGAGGCTCCTGCTTCTCTTTTTGCACCCTGTATTAGATCTTGCCCAAGCCCGCGTCGTCGCCGACTTCCTCATGGGTATCAATTACATAATTAACGATTTCCTGAACAGTCGTATAAGCAACGCCTACATAAGTATCTGCAGCGCCGTAGTAGATCGCAATGCGGCCGGTTTCGGCATCATTCAGCGTAGCGCAAGGGAAGAGCACGTTGTTCACGAACCCTCTTTCTTCGTACCATTCTTCCGGTGTCAGGACGAAGTTCTTGGAGCGGTATTTCACTCTCGACGGCTCATCTTTATCCAGAATAACTGCGCCCATGCTGTATACCAGACCGTTGCAGGTTCCGGTTACGCCATGGTAGAACATCAGCCAGCCTTCGGAAGTTTCGATCGGAGCGGGGCCGCCGCCAATTTTGGTGCTTTGCCACCAGCCTTGACCGCCTTTGGTCATCACATGGCGGTGTTTGCCCCAGTAGACGAAGTCAGGGCTTTCGCTCAGGAACACATCCCCGAACGGGGTATGTCCGCTATCGCTCGGACGGGAGAGCATCACGAAATTGCCGTTGATTTTTTTAGGGAACAGCACGCCGTTACGGTTGAACGGCAGGAACGGATTTTCCAGGCTGATGAAGGTTTTGAAGTCCTGGGTTTTCGCTACACCGATAGCCGCGCCGTAGAAATCTGTACACCAGATGATGTAATAGGTATCTTCGACTTTCACCAGACGAGGATCGTAGGCATAACGCGGCATGTACGGATTGCCTTCTTCATCAATGAATTGAATCGGCTGATCGTCGATTTTCCAGTCCAGACCGTCAACACTGTAGCCCATCCGCAGATGTGGACGGGTCGTGTTGTCCTCTACGCGGAATACACCGAGAAAGCTGCCATCATAAGCAACAACCGCACTGTTGAAAATCCGTGCAACCCCTTTAGCCGGATTGCGTTTAATTACCGGGTTGTCATTATGTCTCCAGACCGGGTTTTCGTTTCCTGCAGGTCTGTCCTGCCATGGGATATTCGGCAAATCATTTCCAATCAACTTTACTTCTTTCATTGTTAAGTCTCCCTCCAAAGGTACTGCAGCTCCGCTGCAGTTCTTAAATGTAATGTGTTGAATCAGAATCTGTAACTATTTTACAGAACCTTGCGCAAACCCGTTATAAATATATTTTTGCAAGGAAACGAAGGCGACTAGGGTCGGGATAATCGCAATCATGATCGCGGCACAGATAACCTCCCACTGCGAGCCGTACGGGCCTTTAAATTTAAACAGCGCAGTCGAGACGACCTGCAGGTCACTTTTTGGCATGTACAGGAATGGGGTATAGAAGTCATTGTAGATATTTACGCCCTTTACGATTACGACTGTTACAATGGCCGGACTCAGCAGCGGCAATATAATCCGCCAGTAAATCGTCCAATACGAAGCCCCGTCCAGCATCGCAGACTCATCCAGCGACTCTGAAATCGAATCCAGAAACTGCATGAAGATGTAAACGGCAATAATATCTGTACCCAGGTACATCAAAATCGGCGCCCAGCGGGTATTGAACAGCTCCAGGGAGTTGATGATCTGGAATGTAGCCACCTGAGTCGTCACACCCGGAATCAGTGTAGCCAGCAGGAAGGCGCCCATCATCAGCTTGCTGCCTCTGAATTTGAAGCGGGACAGGATATAAGCCATCATCGAACCGGTCAGCGTTGCACCGGCGATGGAAATCACCACGATAATGATCGTGTTCTTGAAGCCGAGCAGCATTTTGCCGTCGACAAAAGCCTTGGTGTAGTTCGAGAAATTCAGCCAATTCTCCGGCAGTGTCAGCGGTCCGGTCGAAGCATATTCAGCGTTTGTTTTTAGTGAAGCGAAAAGGACGACAACGATTGGAATAAGTGCCACGAGCGCTCCTAACAACAAGGTGAGGTATTTGAAGAAAGAAGCAGCGGTATATTTAAAAGTATGCATAGCTCTTACTTCTCCTCCTTGATCAGAACACGCTGCAGAATGGTAACAAGTATAACTATACCCAGAAGCAATACGGCCATTGCGGAAGCAAGGCCAAGCTTGCTGTATTTGAAGGCCACATCGACGGTCTGGATGACAAACGTGCTACTGCCATTGGACCCGCCGGTCATGACATACGGAATTTCGAAGACACCGATCGCTCCGCTTACGGCGAGGATCAGATTGAGCTGCAATATACGTTTGATGCTCGGAATGATCATATGTCTGAACTGGTGCCAGCGGTTGGCGCCGTCAATTTCCGATGCTTCATAAATATCACTTCCGATAGAGGAAATCGCTCCAAGGAAGATGATAAAGTTCATTCCCATGTACCTCCAGACAGAGGCAAAAGCGAGGGAAATGTTAATCAAATGGGGGTTGAGCAGCCATTTCTGCTGCCAGGCTCCAAGTCCCAACATATCAAGCAGCGTATTGAGGGTTCCCTCCGGCTTGAAGAAGAACAGGAAGATAAAACCGATAGCTACACCGTTAAGCAGTGTCGGGAAGAACAGAATTCCCTTGAACCAATTCTTCATCCGGACGTTAAAGCTTAGAATGGTGGCAAAATACAGTGCCAGCCCCATTTGGACAAAGGTAGCGAAGAAGTAATACAAACTGACTTTAAATACGGCAAAATACTCCGGTTTGGTGAAAATCGTCTTGTAGTTTTCGAGCCCTACATATTCCATCTTCTTGCTCAGTCCATCCCAGCTCGTGAAGCTGTACTGGAACATCTTTAACACCGGTAAATACGAGAAGGTTAACAGCAAAAGAATCGGAACCAAAGAAAATAGAAAAATAATCAAAATCCGCTGATTTTTATAACTCAAGTTAGACAATTTGGGCACTCTCCACACCTCCTAAGAACAAATGCTTTTTACTCCAAATCCAGCTCCAGGCCGCAAAAGTGAAGGGGAAAATGCCTCTTTGAGCATCTTCCCGTTCTCTTGATTCTTTCTTCACTCTGCGTTTTATCTAGTTAAAATGATATGGCAATTACCGGCATTACTTTGCAGCGGTAACTTTTGCTCTTGCTTCTTTCCATTTATCGTTCAGATCTTTCATGATATCGTCATAGGAATCTTTGCGGTTGCCGATAGCCGCTTCAATGATCACTTTCTTGAAGTCAGGCTGCCAGAGACCGATTTGAGCTTCCTTGTCGATGGCATCAACCCAGCCTTCTTCTCCAGCTTTTGCAGGAGCCAGTGTATCAAAGGTTACTTCGGTGCCTTCAAATTGTTTGAGGATTTCAGGAAGCTCAGCACCCTTAACCGGGCTCATACCGCCGCCTTCAGTAGTCGGATAGCCGGATTCATTAATGAACCAGTCCAACCATGCTCTTGCTGCTTCTTTATTTTTACTGTGAACGCTGACACCCAGGTTGTAGTCATCGGACAGCGGAACCAGAACCTTCTCAGCATTGGTAGGGAATGGCATGAAGCCTACATCGTCAGGATTTGTAGCCACTCCTTTAATTTGGCCGATCGCCCAGGATCCGAGCATCATGGTACCGATTTTCCCGTTAGCCAGATCAGCTTTAGAAGATTCCCAGTCTGTTGTTGTAGGATCTTCTTCAATCAAGCCGTTCTTAGCTGCATCGTACAGTACTTTGTACAGGTCATAGTGAGGTTGTCCTTTAACAAAGTTGTCATCGGAAGCCACTTGAGCGATATTGACATAGTCGCGGTTGCCGGCAACGGTAGCCAAATCCGATTCCCATTGAGTCAATGTCCAACCGGCTGCATAGTTCGTGTACAGCGGAACAGCTTCGGTTTTATCTTTGATGCTCTGCAGAGCCGTCATGAACTGGTCCATCGTTCTCGGTGTTTCCGTAATGCCCGCATCTTTAAATACTTGTTTGTTGTAAATCACGCCGGAGAAGTTAACGGTGATTGGAACACCATAGGAAACTCCGTCGACCGAACGTTCCTCAAGCCCTGTATATTTCTGTTCAAGGTCGGACATTTGGCCCAGCGGCTCGAAAAAGTCCGGCAGATCCTTAATCGCTACACTTGTAGGCAGCAGCAGCACGTCGCCGTAATCGTCGGTGCTCATGCGGATTTTGATTTGATCCTCATAGCTGGAAAGTGCCTCAAAGTTCACTTTTACGTCCGGATATTTCTCATTGAATTTTGCTGCGTAATCTTTGAATACGGTATCAACAATATCCGTTCTTTGTGTAATCACGGTGATTTCGCCTTTGATATCCTTAGCGGCATCACCTTCAGGAGCAGCAGTAGCCTCCGTGCTGGTTCCGGCATTCCCTTTATTGTTCGCTGTTTCATTCTCCGCGTTGTTGTTCGATGAACAGCCTGTGAACAAGCCAGCCATTAGCGTAAGTCCCATTAATCCAGCCATTACTTTGCTTTTCTTCATTGCTTTTGACCCCTCTCTTTTATTCACGTTTCTAAATAACAAAATACTAACACTCTATATCAGTCGCGATTGAGATAAATCACCGTTAATTCGTGTTTTGTCTACAATCATTATGAAAAGAATGATGGTATCGCTTACAAATATATTATAAATCGTTTCCAGAGCCAAAACGATGGTTTCAATTGTTTTTTCTGGTCTTCAATTTGTTATTTTTGTTTTTCTAAATTTAAATTTGTTATCTACCATATATTAAACAACCTGAAAAGGAGGGCTTTCGCCCCCCTTTTCACGAATCATTTCCTATTAAAGAGCAGATTACTTTGTGCCGGATGCTAGCTTTTCGGAGTCCTGCATCCGCTTTTGTAATCCTTTGGTGTCATTCCGCACATTTTCTTGAACAGCTTGTTAAAATATACAGGATCGCTGTAACCGACCCTTTCGGCAATCTCATAGTTTTTGAGATCAGGCTGTCCAATCAGCAGCTCCTTGGCTTTCGCGATACGAATACCGATAAGATAATCCGTTATCGTCTGGCCGGTCTTGAACTTAAACAGGCGGCTGATGTAACTTGCGTTCATACCAACGGTCTCTGCCAGACGCTCCAGCTCAAAGTTTTGGCCATATTCCTTCTCCAGAATGCTTTTGGTCTGTTCAACCACATAATGCTCTCCACCCTCGGCAGCCTGAGCTGGAGGATTCTCCTGTTCAGGTACGGCAATCTTCAGTTCCTTGTTCTCCTCCACCCGCTTCAGCAGCTCGTACAATTGAGCCTTCTCTATCGGCTTAAGCAGATAATCCAGTACGCCGTGACGCATAGCCCTCCGGGCATAATCAAACTCGCTAAATCCGCTCAGCACAGCAATCGATAAATTTTTCATATGGCCCCTGGCCTCTTCTATCAGCTTGAAGCCGTCCATCCTCGGCATCTTGATGTCCGTAATCAGGAGATCAATATCCTCAGGAGCCAGCGTGGAAAGATGCCCCCAAGCCTCCTGTCCATTGCCGTATGAACCGATAACTTCTACTTCCAAGTCCATGCGGGAAGTAATCTTCTCCAGCCCGCGTCGTATTACTTCCTCATCGTCCGCAATCATGACCTTGATCAATTCGAAACCGCCTCCAATTGTAATCCGCTGCGAATGATTGCGCTACCATTCTAATTATATGCCTGATTAGCCGGTTAGAAAATGTGTTGTATTGCTCTTTTATAGTCTTCAATTTACTTTAATTAATTCCCCCTTGAAATCAAACACAAAAAGGTATATAACTAAATTGTATTGTTGTTATCAATAAATAACAATATTATAATAACATAACAACGAAAAGTTATTATTTGTTAGCATTATTTTATCTATTCTTCCTAGTAAAGCGAGGTTTCCAAATGTCACTGCTTAATGAATATGTCGGAGGTGTCACCTGGGGCTTTATGGGCAGACGCGGAACCTGGACTACTGAAGCAGCCGAAGCTTCGATGGGGCTTATGAAATCGGTTACGGGTGCGAACTGGACCGCAATTGCCTTCAGCGCCATTCAGGCCACTCCGCAATCCACGGAAATTCCGTACTGGGAGAAGCCGACAGTCACCGACGAAGAAGTAGTCTGGGCGATCCGCAAGGCCAAAGAGCTCACTTTAAAGGTCTGCCTGAAGCCGATTGTCAATTGTGCAGACGGCACTTGGCGCGCACATATTAACTTTTTCGACAAGGATGTTCCCTGCGAGCCCAAATGGTCGGAGTGGTTCCGCTCTTATACTGACTTTATCCTGCATTATGCTGCGATCGCTGAAGAAAGCGGTTGCGAAATGTTCTGCATCGGCTGTGAGCTGGTCCAGACCGAACGGCGCGAAGCGGAATGGCGGGCCCTGATCGCTGAGGTACGCAAGGTCTACCACGGGATCATTACTTACAATTGCGACAAATACCAGGAGGATAATGTGACCTGGTGGGATGACCTCGATGTGATCTCTTCCAGCGGATATTACCCGGAACAGGACTGGGAAGCCCAGCTTGACCGGATTGAAGCCGTGGTGAAGTTACACAACAAACCGTTCTTCTTTATGGAAGCCGGTTGTCCCAGCCGTACCGGGAGCGCTGCTATCCCCAATGACTGGACGTTACAGGGTGAACCCAGCGAAGAAGAGCAACACCGGTTCTACCAGGCGATGTTCGGCAGCTGCGAAAGCCGTGAATGGGTACGGGGCTTCATGTTATGGGATTGGCCTGCACAGCTCTATCCGCTTGAAGAGGCGGCAGACAATGATGATTACTGCATGTACGGGAAGTCGGCAGCAGGTGTCATCAAAGCGTATTATGGCTCCAAAATCAATAACTAACGATGGGAGTGGACCGGAAAAATGAAGAACTCACCCGAAGATTGGCTGAAGAAGCTGGAGGCTGAATTGCAGGACAATATTCTCGGCTTCTGGATGGAACACACGCTGGATGAACAATACGGCGGCTTTGTTGGCGAAATTGATAACCAGTTGAATGTTGTCGAAGGCGCAGAGAAAAGCCTTGTGCTTAATGCTCGGATTCTCTGGACCTTTGCGAGTGCTTACCGCATGTACCGCAAAGCTGAATACCTGTCCATGGCTGAACGTGCCTACAGCTACCTGCTGGAGCATTTCACAGATAAGGAATACGGTGGATTTTACTGGATGGTAGATGCTTTAGGTGCACCTTCCCAGCCGAAAAAGCAAGTATACGGCCAGGCTTTTGCCATCTACGCGTTAGCCGAATTCCATCATGCTACTGAAAATTCACAAGCCTTGGAACAAGCGGTTGAGCTGTTCCGTCTCCTGGAAAAGCACGGCTACGATCCGCTTTATAAAGGATATATCGAAGCACTGTCGCGTGAATGGCATGTAACGGATGATCTGTCGCTAAGCGCCAAGGATATGAATGAGAAGAAGTCGATGAATACGCATCTGCATGTGCTGGAGGGTTATACTGGCCTGTACCGTGTATGGAAATCCGAAGAGCTGAAGCTTAAGCTGGCCGGGCTGATCGAAACGATGCTTGATCATATCATTGACGCGGAAGGCAAGCATTTCCACCTGTTCCTGGATGAAGAGTGGCATGTGAAATCTGAGCTCGTCTCCTACGGCCATGATATCGAAGGCAGCTGGCTGCTGGTAGAAGCCGCTGAGGTGCTTGGCGATGAGAAGCTGCTCCAGCGCGTGCGCACAGTTGCCCTGAGCATGGCAGAAGCTGCGCTTGAAGAAGGCATCGCCAGCGACGGGGGCATCTGGAATGAGGCCGACGGCAGCGGGCTGCTGAGTAAGGATAAGGACTGGTGGCCGCAGGCTGAAGCAGTTGTCGGCTTTTACAATGCCTATCAGCTGACGGGGAATCAGCGGTTCCTGAATGCCGCTGAAGGCGCCTGGAACTTTATTGACAGCTATTTAGTGGACCGCAAGTATGGCGAATGGTACTGGGGTGTTGACGAGAAGCTGCAGCCGCTCGCGCATGAGCCGAAGGTCAGCGCCTGGAAATGCCCTTATCATAACAGCAGAGCCTGCTTCGAGATGATCGAACGTCTTAAAACAACTTTAAAGGAGAATGTCTAATGACCACTTTATTCGAAGAACGCAAGGAACAATTGACAGCACGTTATGAGGCCCTGATCGGACGTAAAAATAAGAAGGTGGCTTACGGCAACGGGACTTATGACCGTTATCAGTATCCGCTGCTCACCGCAGAGCATGCCCCGCTGATCTGGCGTTATGATTATAATCCGGCAACCAATCCATATTTTGCTGAAAGAATCGGCGTTAACGGCATCTTCAACCCGGGCGCCATTGAGTTGGATGGCAAGTTCTATATCGTAGCCCGTGTTGAGGGCAATGACCGCAAATCCTTCTTCGCTGTAGCCGAAAGCGACAGCGGTGTAGACGGCTTCCGCTTCTGGGACCATCCGGTAGTGTTACCTGAAACAGAAGACCCGGATATCAATGTCTACGACATGCGTCTGGTTAAACATGCCGATGGCTGGATCTATGGCTTGTTCTGCACCGAGCGTAAAGATCCGGATGCTCCGCACGGCGACCTCTCCAGTGCTGTAGCCCAGTGCGGCATCACCCGCACCAAGGATCTGAAGACCTGGGAACGTCTGGCTGACCTGAAGACCGGTTCCGCCCAGCAGCGCAATGTCGTGCTGCATCCTGAATTTGTGGATGGCAAATATGCCTTCTACACCCGTCCGCAGGATGGCTTCATCGACGCCGGTTCCGGCGGCGGCATCGGCTGGGGATTGTCCGATACAATCGAAAATGCCGTAATTACCAGCGAGTCCATTATGGATCAGCGCTATTATCACACCATCAAAGAAGTGAAGAACGGCCAAGGCCCGGCTCCAATCAAAACTCGGCGCGGCTGGCTGCACATCGCCCATGGCGTGCGCAATACAGCAGCAGGACTGCGGTATGTGCTTTATGCTTTCCTGTCGGACCTGAATGAGCCGAACAAAGTTACCCATGCTCCAGGCGGCCATTTCATCGCTCCAGACGGTGAAGAACGTGTCGGCGACGTATCCAACGTAGTGTTCTGCAACGGTGTAATTGCCCGCGATAACGGAGAAATCTATATTTACTACGCATCCTCCGACACCCGCATTCATGTAGCTACCACTTCAGTTGACCAAATGCTCGACTATGTGCTGAATACACCGGAAGATCCGCTCCGTTCCTATGCCTGCGTACAACAGCGCATCGCACTGATCGACCGTAACTTACAGCTATAATTGCCTACACTTCATACGTAAAAAGAGTCAGCCGGGTTGAGTTCCTGGCAGACTCTTTTTTATTTACATGGGCTGAAGTAAGGACCAGCAGCCGAATAACTGATTGACCGTATGGCTTTTTGGCCGGATCTCCACTCCCAATGCGACTTAATTGTACTTCGCACACTTAAAAACGCAATTTCCACTGCCACCGTGTGTATAGTTGCATTCTGTACATTTATATTAGAGGATTTCAGCTCAAATGGGCGAATTTATTATTTTTAACTGCATAAAATGCAGTTATTTCTAGAAAAAGTCTGCTTATACCTTGAATAATTGCAGGTAATGCAATTAAAGCTACAGGTGCTGATGATGCCTTCTAAATTGCCCCAATACCCTCTCTTGGTCTCAGGCCAAATTATACAGGCGGGGGAACAGCGCAAAAAGAGAAACTACCCTTGCACTTTTTCCTATTATTACGGATTGAGCGGACTTAACGTCAACTTACACCACTGCGCGAACGATGTAATTATCCAAGGTTGCCTGCAACCCTTGGGATGACTGGTGCTGAGTGAAAATCCGGCTGATCTCAGGCATACATTGCAACACCATTTCGTGAACCGCAGGTGTCTGGCCAAAACAGCGCAACCGCACAATATCCAGCGGCTCATGAAAATACTGCACACTCGTAACAATCTCGATTTCAGCGCTTGTAAATCCGCTTGCCTCGAGCCGTTGATTGATCTTGTCCAGTACCGGAGTTCCTTCCGGCTGAGGTGCAAACAGCCCGGGAAAGAGCCGGGACAGCTCTGGCGACAAACGGTCGCCGGGATGGAGAGCAAGCAGCCTCCCGCCTTTATTGAGGATTCTCGTAAGATCAGAGTATGCGGAGGTCGGGCCTTTACGGTTGTAAGCACAATCAAATTGTCCGTCTTCGAAGGGAAGCTTGTGCTTGGTATTGGCTGTAACAAAAGAAACATTGGAAAGGGCTGTGCTGCTGGCCGTTTCGATAAAATCAGCAGTGACGTCCAGCCCGACAATTTGCTTCACCACAGGACTCCAGCGAATCGTAAAATCCCCATGACCGCAGCCGATATCGAGTACTCTTTTCCCTGGCACCAGTCCTGCAACCTCCTCGGCGAACATCGCCTCCGCATCGGGCCCCGTGATCGTGGAATTCCAGGGGTACGTATATTTCCCCGTCTCCCCTCCCAGTCCGGCATACCATTCAAATGAATGCGGCAGTCTCCAATCCGGGTGTTCTGTCGGATCTGCTAACGTCTGGTTCATTCCATCTCCTCCTGTCTTCATCACATTCCCTAGCTCTGCGGTCCGGCCGCTGAATCCCGGTGGACGATATCGGCAGCGATCAGAATCTTCTCCAGCGGTGCTGACGGATTATGAATCCGGTTCAGCAGCTTCTCCACTGCCGCCCGGCCCATTGCCTCTTTGGGTACATGCACGGTAGTAAGCGGCGGAACACCTCTTGTTGCATCCTCGATGTTGTCAAATCCCGTTACTGAGATGTCGCCCGGTATGGAGAAGCCGTCTTCCTTCAGCGCCTCGCTGACTGTGAGCGCGATGAAATCATTGGCGCAGACTAGCGCTGTCGGCATGATTTTGGCTTTTTTCCGCTTCGCCATCCATTGGTTGAACTGCTCTTGAATGATTGCGTCATCCATGCCTTCCAGCTGAAGCATCTCGTCATCACCGGCAGGGGGCTTCAATTCACTCTCTTCCAACGCGCTGCGGAAGCCGATCCAGCGGTCGCGGAAGCTGCGCGAGTAGCGAATATTGCCGATAAAATGCAGCAGCTTATGGCCAGTTGCCATCAGGTGGTTGCTCAGCCGGTTCATGGAATCAGTATTGTTAGCGAATACTGTATCGCTCGGAATTAGCGGATCTTCATGATCAATCAGCACCATCGGCAGTCCGATGCGGTGCACCTCCAGCAGCAGCGAGGTAGAAATCTGTCCTACTCCAACCAGGCCGAGAATACCGTTCGGGTTCAGAATGTTGACGAAATTATCTGCACGGTGCTCTGAAACAATCACCATCCCGAGGCCTTCCTGATCCAGCGCAAGTGCAATGCCGTCAACAATTTTGCCCCAATAGAGGGAATCTTGTGTCTGTGAACGGATATTGGGCATCAGCACCAACACCGACTGCTTATTCCGGTCGCTCCCTGAGCCCTGGGAGGAACGTTTTATATTTTGCACGTATGCATTCTTCTGTGTGAAATAGCCAAGCTGTGAAGCAGCCTGGATTACCCGCTCTCTGGTTGTTTCGTTGACGCCGCCCTTGCCTGAAAGCGATTTGGAGACGACAAACTTGGATACGCCGAGATGATCGGCAATTTTCTGCATGGTAACCTTTTTAGCCATATGAAAGCCCTCCAGAATAATCTTGATTTAAAAAACAATTCCCCGTTTATGGCTGCGGAGAAGCCTGCTGCCCCTGACGCGCTTCCTTCCATTTCTCATTCAATATGTCAAAAGACTGCTGTAAATCCGGCGTGGCAAGCAACTCCTGAATATAATCTCCTGACCAGAACGACATCTTCGCCCTGTTAGCCATTTCAATGAAGGCGTCACTTTGCACTGTTGCCTCAACCAACCGGGGATTGTAGGAGAGAAACTCGCGGAACTGCTCCATAGAAGGCTCTGCTGCTCCCTCAGGAGGCAGGAAGCCCCAGTCAGCTGTATAGGAGGTCTCTTTTACGAAATACTCCACCCAGGCCATGGAAAGCTCCTTATGCTTGCTGAATTTGCTGACACCAATGAACCAGTCCGGATTGAGCGGAGCATAATGTTCACTGCCATTGTCATATGGAAACGGGAAGAATCCGATATCCTCCTCGGAGGCACCGGCATCCAGCACCTGGCGGATCGTCCAGTTTCCGAGCAAATACATGCCGACCTCCCCCTTCGCCAGCTTGGTTTTGGAAATCTCCCAATTGTTCGAGAACAGCTCATCTTCCACATAACCCTTGCCAATTATCGTTTTGGCGATGGACAGAGATTGCCCCCATGCATTATCAATCTGCCACGGGCTGTCCTCATGAACCATGTTGTTCAAGTATTCGGGATCACCGGTCATAAAATTGACCATATTATTTCCCCATTCCCGCAGCGGCCAGACGGCTCCGTAATTTAAATAAACGGGGGTAATTCCCGCCGCCTTCAGCTTGGTGCAGGCAGTGTAGAATTGTTCAAGGGTCTGCGGAATTTGCGGAATGCCCGCCTGCTCGAAAGCCCGCTTGTTATAGACGATTCCGCTGGTTGTCGTACCTGTAGATAATCCGTACCTCTTACCACCGTAAGTAGCGAATGTGGTGAATCTTTCCTGAGCGGACATTTCATTATCCAGCGGCTCAAAAAAAAGCCCGAGCTCTTTCGCCGGCAAATTGACGGGCAGCAGCAGAACATCCCCGGCGTCCTTGGTCGACAATCGGACGAGAATGTCGCTCGCATAATTGGGCAAACCTTCGAATTCCACACTAGCTTCCGGATACTTCTTTTTAAACTGGTCGGCATACCCTTTGAAGGTTCCATTCTCAATCAGATCAATTCGATTCGTCAGCATGACTATCGTGCCTGACAGACTGGACGAACCCCCGTCTACGGCAGCTGATTCAGCAGGCTCCTGGCTGTTGCCGCGATTCTCGCAACCCGCTGACAGCAGCAGCAGAACCAGCAGCACGGTCCGCACAGGCCAATGTATTTTAGTCCTCTTCAAGGTGTTCCCCCTCTCTCTAGCTCTCGCTATCCGTTCGTTCGTTTGGCTCCAGCAGTGGCAGGGATAAGATTACATCCGTCCCTTTCCCTGCCTCACTGAACACTTCAATGCCGTAACCCGCACCATAATGCAGCTGTACACGCTGGTGCACATTTTTCATACCGATTCCTCCATTGATGCTTTTCTTGCGGGGTGTCTCACGTTTCAGACTGTCATTGAGCTTGTCCAGCGTGTCCTGATCCATACCGCAGCCGTCATCGCTTATATGAAACAGTAGCTTATGCTCTGTAATCTCACATTTAATGCTGAGATGCATCTGGGGCTTGCTGTCATCCAATCCGTGATAAGCAGCGTTCTCTATGATCGGCTGGAAGACCAGCTTAATGATGGAGTATTCGTTAAGCTCCTCCGGGACATCGATCTCCAGCAGGAAACGTCCGGGATAACGGCTGCCCAGCAGCTCTACGTAGTTGCGCACATACAGCAGTTCCTGCTTCATCGTCGTTTTGCCGGTTAATTCACTCGTACTGTAACGCAGCAGCTTACCCAGTATGGAGATCATGTCGGCGGCTTCGACATCGTCATTAAGCTCTGCAGTCATGCGGATAGACTCCAGTGTATTATAGATGAAGTGAGGATTGATCTGGCTCTGCAGCGCCTGCAGCTCCGCCTCCTTCTTCTGCTCTTCAATCCGGTAGATATCCTCGATCAGCTGCCTGATCCGGGCAAGCATCCGGTTGAACTGGTGACCCAGCAGGCCAATTTCATCCCGGCGTTTGACTCGGAAGGTGACATCAAGATCGCCGTTCTGCACCTTTTTCATTAGCTGAATTAATTGAGTCAACGGTTTGGTCAACGCAAAGGATAAAATAATCGAAATAATCAGCGCCAGCACAATGATAATCAGCGTTGCGGCAAAGGTCACATTGCGGGTCAGCTTCACATCGCGGGTCAACTCATCGACCGGAATGGAGATAATCACCTTCCAATTGGTCTTGGAGGAGCTTGAATATATATTCAGCCTATCCCGGCCGGACACCGTGTCGTAGAAGCTCCCGGCGCTGCCCTGCGCCTTGCGGTACAGCAATGTGTGTGAAATATCCGTCGTCAGCAGCTTCTGATCGCTGTCATACACAACTTTTCCGTTCTCATCCACAATTAATGACTTGCCGTGCGTAACCTTATCCAGTTCGGCGACTTGATTTTCCATGTTGCTGATATTGGCATCCACCGCAATCAGTCCGATTGGATTCCACAGGCCGTCGACAATTTTACGGACAACCGTGAACGCATACCGGGTGCTTTGCAGATTGCTTGTGTATGCCTGAGTGCCGAAAAGCAGTGCTTCCCCGCTGGAATACTTGGCCTGCTCGCTCCAGAACTTGTAGCTTTGCTTCAGATCCAACCGGACGCCTCCGTCTTTGGCCGAATAATAACCGTTGCCATAGCCGTCAAAAATATACACGGAATTCGTGCCCCGTTTGATATTGTTGATGAAGGAAATGTTTCCTTCGATCCCCCGCTGTATAGACAGCAAAAGATCAAAATCACCGGGTGCAATCGACGAACTGTCCATTTCGCCCGCCATGCCCTGCTTCTGCTCATAATACCGGTTCGAGCGCAGCAGGTTCTGCTTGATATCGTTTACATATGCGGGCATGGATGAGATTCGTTTCATATCCTCTATGTAGTCGTCAATCCCGTCCATCATTTGATCGATCAGCTTTTCTGAATAAGCGATGGTATTATATTCGATAGACTTGGAGTAGCTCTTGAAGCTGATTACACTGATGAAAGAAAGCGGGAGTGTAATGATAATCAGAAAGACGAGGAGCAGCTTGCGTTCCATGCTCATATCCCCGATAAAGGACCACCAGTTGTATTTGCGTTTACCCTTCATACGGCCCTTCTCCTTCAATGACGTTTACCTAACTTTTCTTATATTCATAACAATTTCCCTAACAAAATCATTATACGTGTTAGTGTGTGGTTGTACAAGAAGATAGCACGCAAAGTTCCAAGGTAACTTCGAAGATTGTTTCCATAACCCTTTGCCGAAGTATTGAACCTGTTAAAAGCGGAATAAGGCCGCTTCTTCCTGTGGAAGAAACGGCCTTATTGGCTCAAAAACCTACGTAACTCTAATGATTTATTTGATGGTAAACAGCGCCAGCTTATCCTTCAGCTGAGTTGAAACGCTCTCCAGCTTGCCTGACAGCGAAACGAGGTGATCGCTCACGTTCTGCTGCTCGCTGCTGAGTGAGGCTACCTCTTCCGAAGTGGCCGAGGATTGCTGCGCTACCGCACTTACATTGCCCATGGCATCCGACAGGACACCTTGGGAATGATTGAGGCTTCCAATGGCGCCGGTCACTGATTCGAGGCTTGTAATGAAATCCTCCATCTGTCCCTTAACCGATACGAAGATATCGCTTGTGCTCTTCACCGAACTCATCTGCTGCTTGAAGAGCGGTGCAACTTCGGACAGCACAGTTACTGTCTCGTTCATTTCAGCCATGATTTTATCGGTAATCCCGGCTACAAGGGCAATGGACTGCTTGGATTGATCCGCCAGCTGCCGGACTTCCCCAGCCACGACCATAAATCCGCGGCCTGCTTCGCCCGCTCTTGCTGCTTCAATGGTTGCATTCAATGAGAGAATGTTTGTCTGCTGTGTAATGTTCTTCATAACATCAAGCACTTTGATTACAGAGAATACCGTTTCTTTCAAATCGTTGACACGATCCACCAGCGCGGTTGTCATCTCTCCGGTACGGCCTGTCTGCTTCAGCAGCTCTTCGAGTTGCTTCGCTCCGTGTCCGCTGGCTTCACCGACACCACGGGCCGCCTCATCCATCTCGGCATTGGCAGCGATAACGCTCTGCATTTGTGTAGCGATCAGATCCGTCAGCTCATTGCCGCGTTCAGCTTCCAAAGCCAAACTTCCTGCACCACCGGCGATCTCTTCCGTAGCAGCGGCAATTTCCTTCGCAGAAATGGCAGTCTTGCGGGAAGCTTCACCAAGCTCGCCAGCAGTATCCAGCACTTCGCGGGCTGTGTCCGTTGTCTGTGCAACCAGCTCTGTAATCCGTTCCATCATCGTATTGAAGGAGGCCGACAGCTCGCCGATCTCATCCTTAGATACGTATTCGGTACGCACGCTCAGGTCACCCTTTGAACCTTCAACCATAAGATCCTTCAGGCGTGCCAGCGGTTTGGCGATCATCTGGACCATCCAGAACCCTAGCACTACCGCAAGCGCGGCTGCAGCAAGCGCCGCCAGATAAGTCGTGAACAGAATCGGACGTGCTGCCTTCACCAGCTCGCCGGTTGGCACCACTCCGGTCAGCTTCCAGTCAGCCTTGGTCAAGGGATTATACACTGCCAGCACATCCTTGCCGTCGGCATCGCTGGCTTCCTGACTTGCGTTGTTGCTCTTGCTCTCCTTGATGAAGGCTAGCTCGGAAGCCACCCCGTCATCAGCAGGTACATTAGAAGCGACTACTATACCATCCGGGTCCACAAGCTGAATCCGTGAGCCGTCTCCGAGGGAAACAGTTTTGAAGGCTTCCTCCAGCAGTGTATTTTTCAGTTCAAGCATGATTACATATCCTGAATTGGAACCCATGTTTTTGAGGGATCTTACCATCGCGATATTTTTCCCTTTATCACCTTCAATGGCCGTCGAGAACCAGTAGTTCTGGGATGCTTTGGTTTCCTTGGAGTAATAATATTCATATTCCTGAGTACGGCCTACAACCGTGTTATACCAATCCTGATCTCTTATTCCATCCATCTTTAGTCCGGAGTTGCCGCTTGTAATTACACTATAGTCCGCTGACTGCGGAATCAGTGAAATAGCCACAATGTTCGAATCTGTTGTCGTCTGGCTGGATAGCTTTTTGCTTATTGAATCGGTAGCTACAAATTTATCATAATTGGAACTCGCGGAAGCCAAATCTGTCAAATCACTTTGCATTTTCGTATCAAAATACAGTTGCAGTGCCAGATTCTCATACTGTTTGATAAGAATATCAAGCTTATCAGAGGTCTGGATAATGGTCTGCCGGTTAGCTTCTGATACATTATCTTTAATCGTATTCTTGGCCTTGTTATAGGACAACAGTCCCAAGAGCAGTACCACAATAACAATTGAAGACAAGAAAATCAAAAACAGCTTGACACCAACTGATTTCAGCGGGTTGACCCTTTTCACCTGACGCACCGAAGTATGTAGTACCCCCTTAAGGGTTACCTTGTCGCGCACTTTCTTGACCTTACTTTTGCTTGCTGTCTGTGTTTCACTTGTGCGGTTTGTCTCTGCTTTTTGTACTGTCACCGGTTTCTTCTTGTTCTTCCCCACTCTCATCCTTCTCCCTTTCTGCTGTTCTCCTCTTTTTTCACGCTCGGGAGCCCCCATTACCATCACCTACCAATTAGATTAGAAGATGTATGTAAGCGTTCACGGAATATATATCGGCATATTGGGTCTTTTTTCTTAGTTTTCTTTACAAATTCCCAGAGATTTTTTTATATTTCCTAAGAATATCCCGAATTTTGCCGGGATTGCAAAAAAAGAGATGCTCTTCAAAAAATAAGAGCATCCCTTGTAAATAAATAATAAAATTATTTTCTCTTCCGCATCATATCGAAATAAGCTACCGGCTGGTCTACCTTCATGCGGACACGCTGAAGCGGGTGGCGGGCAACGTCAAGCCGGTTGCCCTCTTCATCCCACAGCTCTCCGACGGTCTGCTTGAAAAAGGTGTTGTCCGGGCCGAAGAACTCCACTTCCTGCCCCGGTTTGAAGTTGTTGCGCTGCTGAATTAGAGCCATGCCGCTTTCAGCATCATACTCCAGCACCAATCCGGCAAAATCATAAGGAGCCGCTTTTTCCTCCGGCTCATAGATATGATCCTCATGATCCGGGGTGTCGTAGAAAAATCCGGTGTTCAGCGGACGGTTTGCCGCTTTTTGCAGCTCTTCCAGCCACTCCGGCTTCAGCTCATAACCTTCCGGATCAGCCATGTAAGCATCAATGGCCTTGCGGTAGGCGTTGACTACAGTCGCCACATAGTGAATCGACTTCATCCGGCCTTCAATTTTGAAGCTGTCAATGCCCGCCTCAATCAGATCGGGAATGCTCTCCAGCATGCACAAATCCTTAGATCCCATCGAGAACTGGTTATCCTCCGGCTGATGCAGCGGAAGCTGGGTTACACCGGGCTCAAGACGCTGCGGGGACGAAAGGACTTCAGCCTGCTCTTCCTCAGATACCCATGCACCTTCCGGACGGGCATCTTCGAACAGGTCATATTTCCAGCGGCACGACTGGCAGCAGCCGCCGCGGTTGGAGTCGCGGTCCGTGAAATGATTCGACAGCACGCAGCGTCCGGAATACGAGGAGCACATGGCTCCGTGGATAAAGCTCTCGATCTCGATATCCACATGTGCTTTGATCTCGGCAATCTCTTCAAGGCTGGTCTCACGGCCCAATACAACACGCGGCAGACCTTCCTCTTTCCAGAAAGAGACAGCCTGCCAGTTCAGTGTGGACTGCTGGGTACTGAGATGTACCTCAAGGCCCGGCACCAGGCGGCGCGCGGTATCGACGATGGCCGGATCTGCTACAATAATGGCGGCAATCCCGGCTTCATATAGATTGCGCAGGTATTCTTCAATCCCGGCGATATCTTCATTATGGGCATAGATATTGGTAGCAACAAATACCTTGGCCCCGTATTTCTTGGCGAATTCCACGCCTTCGCGCATTTCTTCAAAGCTGAAGTTATCCGCTCCGGAGCGCAGGCCGTATTTCTGGCCTCCAATATATACTGCATCCGCACCATAATGCACGGCGAATTTCAATTTCTCCAGATTACCCGCCGGAGCAAGGAGCTCCGGTTTGTCCAGACGGTAACGTTTGCCCTTAAACTGAGGCTTTGTCATGGTTCCCATTCCTGTTCTCCCCTCCATATTCCTCACCCGTTAAAATAGCTTAAAAAACCTTCCATTCTGGTGCTGGACGCAGTTGCGGGGAATGTTTGGACTTCCGGCCGCTGTTAGGTTTGGATTTCCTGATTTGAGCCGTTAGCCACGGTAGAAATCCAAACCTAAAGGCGTACGCTATCGCTCCTACAGTTCCAAACTTCCCCTCCACTGCTACACCTTTATGTTGCTTAAATAACAAGCTATTTTAAAAAGCTGAGTCATTGCTTATTTATATTTTAATACACCTGTTCCTTGTAGAAAAAGCCGAATGTCAGTTCACGCTCAGGGTCCTGCAGCGCCCGGATTCCGTCCATCCATTCCTCCTGGAACGCATAACCTGCCGGATCAGCGGTGTAGAGGTCTATCGCATGGCGGTAAGCCTTAACTACAGCAGCATTGTAGGCAGCTGGCTTAAGCAGCCCTTCAATCTTCAGGCTGTGTACTCCGGCACCCAGCAGCAGATGAAGGTCCTCCAGAATGCATATATCATCGGAACTCATAATATGTGTCCCGTTGACATCTTCATAAATCGGGAACTTCTCATCCTGGCGTTCTGCTTCAATCAGGAATAAGCCGCGTTCCTTGCCAAGGCTTCCGCCTTCACTCGGACGGCCTTGATGCGACATATAGCTCTCTACCAGCTTGCGTTTGGAATGGTATATATTCGTCATGCCGTGGACCTGTACCTGGGCTTCGATCTCCAGCAGCGGTACCATATCCGTCATCTCATCCATATTCAATTCACGGGCCAGAACGACACGCGAAGCTCCCTTGCGGCCCCAATAGTTCGCAGTGGCATAATTGGTCGAGGTCATTTCCGCATTCCAGTGCAGCTTCATGCCCGGCGCTTCATGCTTCACAGCCGCCAGCACGGCAGGATCTCCGAATTCAATGCCGTCAACGCCAAGCTCACCGATCGCCTTCACATAAGCAGGAAGCTCATCCAGCAGACGGTTCGTCATCAGCCCGCCAAGACCGGCATACACCTTGCAGCCTTTGCCGTGAGCCAGACTAACGACAGCCGCTGTGTCCTCCAGCGAGAAATGTCCGGCAAGTCGCATGCCGAAACGGTCATCCCCGATGAGGAGCGCATCTGCCCCGGCATCCAGCAATACACGCGCTTCTTCCAAGGAAGCCGCCGTTGCCAGCAGCTCCGGTTTGTTATTCATGTTGATTCCTCCTAAATTCATCCGTCCAGCTCATCATCATTTAGTAACGGCAACAGTTTTCATTTTACAGGTTTCCTACTGATTTTGTTCACTTTTTTTGATATTGGCTAAATGTTCCTTGTAGGTCTTGCCGAACAGATGTCCCTGCGTGCCGTCTTTTTTGGTCACATAGAAATAGTACTCTGAGGCTTTCGGCGCAAGCGCAGCCTGTATCGATGCAAGGCCCGGACTTCCGATAGGTCCAGGTGGTAGACCCGGGTTCCGGTACGTATTATACGGGCTTTCGACCTTCAGGTCCTTATTCAGCAGTCTTTCCTTCTGCTTGTCCAGCAGATACTGGACAGTTGCGTCGATCTCCAGGTTCTGGCCTTTCTTCAGCCTGTTATAAATAACACCGGCTACAAGCGGACGTTCTTCGTCCACAACTACCTCCCGCTCCACGAGAGAAGCTACGGTCAGCAGTTCATGCAGCGACAATCCGCGCTCCGCAAGCTGCGCCTGCCAGTCCGGAATACTGTCCAGCTTCTTCGTCAACTGCTCCAGCATGGCTTCAACAACCTCTTGCGGTGTACTGTCCTTGGCCAGCTCATACGTTTCCGGGAACAAATAGCCCTCAAGCCGGTGCCGTAAACTAGCGTCCTCGGGAATCTTCAGCGTATTTACCGCAGTCAGCCCCGCCCCCGAGTTCATCATTTTCAGAAACACATCGGCCGGCTGGTTCCAAGCCTCTGCAAGCTTCTCAGCTATCTGCTTTGCCGTGAATCCTTCGGGAATGGTGAACACCACCGTATCTTCCTTCACTACATCCCCGGCATTCAGCCGGGCAATCAGCTCATCATAGGTGTCCCCTGGACTTGCCGTATAGGTGCCTGCCTTGAAGCTTGACCCTTCCTTGACCCATTTCAGATATCCCCTAAAGAACATTCCATTACGTATAATGCCGTTTTCGTCGAGCAGGCTGGCGATTTCCGCACTCCCCATGCCCTTCTCTATCGTAAACGTGACGGCTGGCCCTGCAGGCTCTACCGGCTGCATGCCATTCCAGATATACCATGCTCCTCCCCCTCCTGCCAATGCCAGCAAAAGGATAATAATGAGCACAGCGCGGATTGCTGCTTTCAAATGTGACTCCTCACTTTCCGACTATAAAGTATAAAATTGTATTGTTTTAAATTCAATATAAATTTCATGAGAACGCTGCATCAACCTTTTATGGTCGTATATCAAGCAAAAAGAGCGCGGAAAATTCCGCCCTCTTCATGCTCAACATAATGTTGCATACAGATAAAGATGCTTATTCCGTGTCCTCTGCGGGAAAAGTCAGCTCATCGTACAGCTCGGAAATATCTTCCCACTCTTCATCGTCAACGATGCTCTCCAGCTCCGGAAGACCGTCAGGCGAAACTACAATCCGCAGAATCTCCTGCTCCGCGTCTTTTCCGGAACCGGTCAGCACCGCATATGCGCGGTCACCGACTTCAAACTCGGCAATAATATCGTAAACGGAAGATTTACCCTGCTCGTCTTCCAGTTCCACTGTTTCTCCGTATACTTCTTTGAGCTTAGATGTCCATACCGCTTGTTGGGCGGAAAAATCAGTCATTCTCGGCTCCTCCGTCCAATTCGTCTACCAAAGTATTGAAAGTCTCTTCAACAATGGCCCATTCTTCGTCATTCTCGATCATGAAGAGCTGCAGGTCGTCACCATCTTCCTCGTAACGGAACGCATACACCTCATCGCTCTCTTCATCCTCGGAATCGAGTGGAACCACCATCATATACTTTGCATCCGAACCGTCGACTTCAAACTTCATGATGACCTCAAATTCCTCTTCATTACCTTCCTCATCGGGAATATAGATAATTTCCGGTTCTTCTTCTTGGCCGATCTGCTCGTTTGTCATATCCGCGCACCCCTCACCTTTTACTGTTAGCATCCAAAAAATTTTGCAAAATCAAGGCTGCGGCCATTTTGTCCACAATCCCTTTGCGTTTCTTCCGGCTGACGTCCCCTTCAATCAGCACCCGCTCAGCGGATACTGTCGTCAGACGCTCATCCCAAAGGTGTACGGGTAATTCGAGTTGTTCCCGCAGCTGGCCGGCGAATTCTATACAGATTTCACCACGCGGTCCAACTGAGCCATTCATATTTTTCGGAAGCCCAACCACAATTTCTCCAATTTCGTGCTCTTTCACCAGTTCGCGGATCCGTTCGAACTCATTCCCGTTTCCGCGGCGCTCAATCGTCTCTAGAGCCTGGGCTGTCCATCCGAAAATATCGCTTGTGGCGACTCCGATTCTACGGTCGCCGTAATCCAGACCCAGCTTCTTCATTTCGGCTGATCCACCCGATGATTGGCAAGGTAGAAACGGACCAGTTCCTCAATCAGCTCATCACGTTCTTTCCTCCGGACCAAACTTCTCGCATTGTTATGGCGCGGAATGTAAGCCGGATCTCCGGAAAGAAGATATCCAACGATCTGATTGATCGGATGATATTCTTTCTCCACGAGCGCGTCGTATACGGCGAGCAAGATTTCCTGGGGAGAAGCTTCCTTTTCATCGCCCTTCACATTGAATTTAACCGTTTTGTCCATGGAGTCCATTTGTGACACCTTCCTTCTGCAAAATCACCCTAAAAGGGCAGCTTCGCAAAGTTGCTGCTGTACAGCTTACTTGCTGCCTTCATCATAACATATTCATGCCCCAACGAGGAAATCCTGCCACAATAATAACGCTTTTTTTGGCATTTTATCTACATTAATATAGATTTTTTTGGCTTTTAAGCTATTGCAGAATACCATGAAAGGCGAATATTCGCAAAAATTCAAAACTTTTTATTTTTTTGAATAAAGCAGCGGTACTGATATGGAGCACTCAGTACCGCTGCTTCTCTGTCTCACATGCTTTTACCTTGTTCGCAGGCAGCAGATTAGCTTAGGGTTAAATCTGCCTTAGTGTTAGTTGACAGCTACCCTGGGAATTCCGGCAGCCTAATGTTTACGCCAGTGCAGCTACCAGCTCTTCAGCCTTAACGAGCGCTTCGCCAAGCTTGGAGGCATCTTTACCGCCGGCTTGGGCCATATCCGGCCGTCCGCCGCCGCCGCCGCCGCATACCGCAGCAACCTCTTTGACCAGCTTGCCGGCATGGAAACCTTTCTTCACCAGCTCCTGAGGTACTGCGACTACAAAGTTGACCTTATCGTCCATCGCTGCACCCAGCACAAGTACAGCATCAGGCAGCTTGGATTTCAGTTCATCGGCCGTGGAGCGCAGGGCATCCATATTGCCGGCTTGAACAGCAACAGCCAGCAGCTGTGTACCGCCGCCCACTGTCTTCACGCTGCTTGTCAGCTCTGCCGCAAAGGTAGCGCTCAGCTTGGATTGCAGTGACTCATTCTCACGGGAAAGCTCACGAACCTGGGCATGCAGCGCGTCAATTCGCTTCGGCACATCATTCAGGGAGGATTTCAGCAAGCCTGCTGACTGCTTCAGCAGATCAAGCTGGCTCTCCGTGAACTCATAAGCATAACGGCCGGTAACAGCTTCAATCCGGCGTACGCCGGAGCCGATGCCGCTCTCGCTGACCAGCTTGAAGATTCCAATCTGCGAGGTGTTGGACACATGGCAGCCGCCGCACAGTTCAAGACTGTAGTCACCCACCTGAACGACACGTACCACATTGCCGTACTTCTCTCCGAAGAGGGCCATTGCCCCCATCGCTTTGGCTTCTTCAATCGGCTTGCTCTGGATCACGACATCCAAGCCGCGCCAGATTTGAGCATTTACGCGATGCTCAATATCACTCAGCTCCTCCGGCGTAATTGCGCCGAAATGCGAGAAGTCAAAACGCAAACGTGCGCCTTCTACTAAAGACCCGGCTTGGTTCACATGACCGCCCAATACTTCCTTGAGCGCTTTATGCAGCAAGTGGGTTGCCGTATGGTTCTTCACGACATCCTCACGCTGCTCGCGGTTTACTTCCGCGCGGATACTTTCGCCTACCTTCAACTCCCCGGCTTCAACAGTAACCAGGTGAACATGCTGGCCATGCGGTGCTTTGAACAATCCGGTTACCTTGGCAGTGACAGAGCCTCCGGTAAGCAGGCCGGTGTCACTGACCTGTCCGCCGCTTTCAGCGTAGAACGGTGTTGATTCCAAGATCACCTGGCAGTCGGTACCTTCACCCGCTGTATTGACAAGTTCACCGCCGACAATAATAGCGAGTATTTTTGACTCTGTTACGGAGTCATTATAACCAACAAATTGACTTTTAACCGTCAGCTCAGCAAGTGCACCGCCCTGAATCTTCATGCTGGCCCCATCCTGGCGGGCAGCTCTAGCCCGGTCACGCTGTTCCTGCATCGCGGCATCAAAGCCTTCACGGTCAACAGTAAGTCCTTGCTCGGAAGCAAAATCTTCCGTTAGGTCAAACGGGAAGCCATACGTATCATAAAGCTTGAAGGCATCTGCTCCAGCAATGGCAGCAAGACCTTCCGTTTTTGCTTTGGCGGTAAGCTCGCCAAGAATGGCCAGACCGTCGGACAAGGTTTCGTGGAAACGCTCCTCTTCCGTACGGATGATTTTGGCAATATACTCCCGGTTGTCTACAATGGATGGATAGTACACACCCATAACCTCGCCAACGGTATCCGTCAGCTCATACAGGAACGGACGATCCAGACCCAGCGTCTTGCCGTAACGGACCGCACGGCGGAGCAAACGGCGGATAATATAGCCGCGTCCTTCATTGGAAGGAAGCACTCCGTCGCCTACTGCAAAAGTAACCGTACGGATATGGTCGGCAATTACCTTAAGCGCAATATCCTGCTCCAAGTTGTCTTTATAGGTAACTTTGGCCAGCTTCGCCGTCTTCTGGATCACCGGTTGGAACAGGTCCGTGTCGAAGTTGGAATCGACATCCTGCAGGATGGAAGCCAGACGCTCCAGACCCGCTCCGGTATCAATATTCTTATTCGGAAGCGGTGTATAGCTGCCGTCCTTGTTATGGTTGAACTGTGAGAACACCAGGTTCCACACTTCGAGCCAACGCTCATTTTCCCCGCCCGGATACATTTCCGGATCACTCATGTCGTTGCCGTAAGCTTCACCGCGGTCATAGAAAATTTCTGAGCAAGGTCCGCAAGGACCTTCGCCGATATCCCAGAAGTTCTCATCTCCCAGCTTAATGATGCGTTCTGCTGGCAGTCCTACCTTTTCATTCCACAGCTTGAAGGCTTCTTCATCCTCGGCGTACACCGTCACGGAAATGCGCTCCGGATCAAAGCCGATCCATTCCTTGCCGGTCAGAAACTCCCAAGCCCAGGTGATCGCTTCTTCTTTAAAGTAGTCGCCGATGGAGAAGTTCCCCAGCATTTCAAAGAACGTGTGGTGGCGGCGTGTCTTGCCCACATTCTCGATATCATTGGTACGGATACATTTCTGCGAGTTGGCCAGGCGGGGATTCTCAGGAATCTCCCGGCCGTCGAAGTAAGCCTTTAGCGGCGCCATACCGGCATTAATCCACAGCAGCGAAGGGTCATTATGGGGCACCAGCGATGCGCTGGGCTCGATTTTGTGGCCTTTACTCTCAAAAAACTGCAGCCATTTGGAACGGATTTCACTTGCTTTCATCATATACAGCTCCCGTCTTCTCATTAATTCGGCACTTCTGCCGGAATGCACAAAAACGCCCCTGAATGAATTCAGGGACGATTATTATCGCGGTACCACCCTGGTTATCGCCCTGCCCATATGCATGGGACAACTGCTGGCGATCGCCTTGTCGCGGCTGTTAACGGGCGCCCCCGGCGGGATTGTCCCCGCACTCCGAAATCAGCTTTCTGCCGGTCTGTCTTCCGGATTCTCGCAGCCATTACGATTGTATCCGTAACGGAATCCGTTCTCTGAGGGAGCCATGCTCCGGCGTACTTCATTTCATCAACGTTTTATCCGATTTGCATTTTAACATTTCAAGTATAGCCAGTGCCCCTAAATCTGTCAATCTCGGAGGGCAAACGACTGATGGCCACTATTATGAATGTCCTGATTCTGGACGATGATTATCATTAATCCCACTCGTCGGCTTAAGGTAATTCTATGTTGTATAATCGCTGACTTTGCATAACCAAACCATGTGAACCGAATCCGGTCCCCAATAATCCTTAACCACCTTATACGGCTTGCCAAATTTCTGCAGCCATTTTGCCTGCGCACGTTGGTAGCCACTGTCCAGGCAAAACTGCTCAATCCCTTGTTTTCCTAGATATGCCATCAATTCCTTAATCAGCCACGAGCCTACACCGAGACCCTGATAGCTTGGCAAAACGTATAAGCTTCCTAGCTCTCCCACATCATCAAGTTGATTTCCGGTGCATGAGCGAATATCCTCGTCGCAGGGTGCAAATGAAATCGTGCCGACAACCTTCCCGTCTATTTTGGCAACAAGGAAGTATATATCCGTATTCGCCGGGTTCAGAAAGGCATCAACCATTTGTTTTTTATTGTCAACTTCATGTTGAATGTCCTCCTGCAAATGCCCCAGTCCCTCCTTTTCGAAGGCATCTGAAATTGTAGATTTAAAAAGCTGAGATACAAGTCGTCTATCGCCTTGAGTGAGCGTATGTATGGTTAACTGATTAGTCCTAGCCAATGTAAAAATCACCTCTATATTAATTTAACACTTCTATGTTATACAAATGCCCAAATTAATCCACTCCATATATTTCTCTAATATATAGATCGAATGTAAGATTCACTCATTTGGTCGAGGACGTAACTACGGTGAATATTTGGAATTCCGGCCGCTGTTGTCGTAAGAATTTCTTGATTGTACCCGCTAAAATATTCTCAAAGAAAGCAACCTTTCGCGCCCATAGTAAAATAGCACTACACTTGAAGTATTGCTGTTGGTGTCAATGGTTCCTATTCTCTCTAGTAAGTGTCTTTATAAGTTCTTGACGGAAACAACTTTCCTGACCAAATCACCTTTTCTTCAATCCGCATGAACAGCTTTAATTTATACTCTGCTGTTTCCTGTGGGGAGAAGTGGATGCTTTCGATCTTGGAAAAGCTCTGTGCCGCACTTTTAGTCCAGACTACCTGCATCATAGTTCTCTGTTTCTTATCATATCGATCATTTGCTTAGAAGAAATTATTGAACCATGCATAATATCCCGTTTGGACTCTTGGATCATTTCTGCAATTTCAGGATCAGCATCAAGCTCAGCAATTTGCGCAGCCGAAAGAGCATCTGAGTTGTCCTGAGACTGGATTAATTCGAACACTTCATATTCTGTGTCATTGATTACAATTACAGGCTTCTGACGGTCATTCATAAAAGAACGATACACTTTACCGCTCTTATCCTTTAATTCCAGATACATGCTCATCAACTCCTTTGTTCAATATTATACCCTGAATTCGGATACACGGATACAACGTCATGATATAGCAAAAGACTGATAATCCCAATGTAGTACATGTAGTAAATATGTAGTAACGCCGATAATACTGAATATCACATCTTAGTTCTCAGCAGCAATATATGCTTTATTTTTACTCTGGTTAACACTATACAAGACCCCATAACACACCAAAAGACCCCCACTCCATACTTCGGGAGCAAGAGGCCGCAAGTTCAAATCCTGTCGTCTCGACCATACATATAGGCTAAAGCGGGCTGTCGCATAAGTGTTTTTCGAGAAACGGGACAGTCCTGTTATTAAAAAGAGACCATAAAAAGATAACAGACCAGCGATTCTCCCGTTACTGGAGAATCGCTGGTCTGTCTTTTTGTCATTGGCTGCTTTGCTTTACCAAATTATGGGTAGGGGGAAACTACCCGACTTCGAGTTTTAGTTCATAGTTCATTGGATGCTTGAGTCCTCGTATTCTAGCAACTACGTTATGGATTAAACCCCATGCCCGTTATTGAGCTTGCCCAAGCAGCCTGAAGATAACCGTTGCTGCTTCAGCTCTTGTGGCCTGGCTGTCCGGCGCAAACTTGCCGTCCGGCATTCCGCCAATCACTCCGCTCTTGCTCATGTCTTCCACGGCATCAGCCGCGTAGGATGATACTTGATCAAGATCAGAAAATGACACAGGGGCAGCATTGTTACTGGTATTAGCATTGACACCGGCATTCGCCGCACCGCTCAACGAAACATTTGCAAGCTGTGTCAGACGATGCAGCATGACGGCCATTTCCTCACGGGTAATCTCCTCATTCAGACCGAAGGTGCCGTCCGGCTTCCCCTTAACAATACCCAGCTTCTGGGCGCTGGCAACCGCTCCGGCATACCAGGCCCCCTGCTTCACATCTGTAAATGTGCTTACGACTGACTCATCAACCAGGTCGAACGCATTCATCAGGATCTTGATGAACTCTGCACGGGTGACGTTGCCTGAGGGATTAAAGTTATCCGCATTTGTTCCTTGGATCGCTCCTCTGGCCGCGAGTGCTTCGATGCTGTCCACTGCCCAGGCTGCAGTTGCAATATCCTTAAATGAAACATTCGAGTAGTGTGTTGCGTAACTTCCGCTCCGGTTGAGATTGAATTCCAGTGTCCCGGCAGCGGCGTTGTATTTACCGCTCTTCACAATTTCCAGCTCGCGCTTATCATTGAGATAATAGGCCACTACCTTGTTAGGGTTCTCACCCGGCTTCAACGTGTACGGCAGTGCGAGCTTGACGCCCTTCGCCTTTAGTACGGAGGCCCGAACAGCAGTCCCGTCAACACTCAGACCGAAATTGCTGAGCATGTTCACTCCCAGCAGCGCGCTTGCCTGCAGCGGTAAGCCTGCCGGATCTATAGCGCTGACAGAAATCTCCAGCTTATTACTCTTCCCGTCGGCATAGACTTTCAGGAAACTCTCGTTCAATAGAATGTCCGCCACTCCAGTCTCAATCTTGACTGTGTGCACACCTTGTGCCGCCATGAGCGCTTGCAATGGAAGCTCAACTGACAGCTGCTTCATGCCTGCCGCCGCTTTAATGGATACTGTCAACCTGCCGTCTGTTATTCCCTTGGCTGCAGCCTCAATATTCCCCGCTATCAGCACTGCCTTGACCGTTCCGTCAGCTCCAGCCACCGGATGCAGCACAATGCTGCCTATGCTTACGGCAGCAGGTGCTGCTGTCGGCGCCGCGCTTGGCGAAGGCTTCGGCGTCGGGATATAAGTCTCGGACCCGGACGCCGGAATTCCCGGCGTAGGTGTCGGTGTCGCCGAAGGCAGCGGCGATGCTGATGGCGTTGCCGCCGGAAGCCGCTGCAGACCGGCAACCGCTGCCGCAAGCCTGCTTAACGCGGCGTCGATTCCCGCCTGGTCAGCCGTTCCGCTCTCCAGCAGCGCAGCCGCAGCGGCTACAGCCTTCTGGAGCGCCGTCCAGCTGTCCGGTGTATACAGCCCCTGTTCCAGCTCCAGCACTTCCTTCAGCTTCGCCTCCAGACCGGTCATGATCACCGGCGGAGTTACGAAAGCCAACGTCAGTGTATACGTCCGGTTCGTCGTTTTGTCCGCAGCCGTTACGGTCACCTTGTATCCGGTCTGGAGCTCCGTTGCAACGGTTATGCCGTCACTTCCATATACGGCAAAGGTTACGCCTGCCGGAACTTGCAGCCCTTCCTTCAATTCCGTCAGCGTAGTCGTCTCCGGCACGATGATTTCTTTCGCTACCTGATCGACAACGCCGCCGGGAATCGTGATTCCGCTGATCAGCGCATTGCGGCCTTCCACCGGCTGCAGCGCTTCAAAGGCCGCTTTTAAAGCTGTATAAGCAGCATTAATGTCACCTTCGGTCGAAGCCCCGTTCTCGTACACAGCTTGAGCCGTTGCAAGTGCAGCATGCAGCGTCTCCCACTGCCCCGGCGCAGCGGTATAGTTCTCTTCATTCACCGCCGGATCTGCGGCCGTATCAATAGCAGTCTTCAATCTTGTCTTGTCATACTTCACAAATATACGGCAGCTTGCTGATAGCTCTGTTCCGGCTACCTTGCCGGAAATCATGAAGTCTGTAGCAATCGTAAGCTTGTTAAGCGGAATGTCCTCCCACTGCACATCTGCCATGCCCTTATTCCCATTCGCATAAGTTACCAATACTTTGGACGGCAGTGCAGGAACTACCCCTATCGTCGTATTTACGGCAACCTGCTCTATGCTTACAATTTTGCCGAATGTGCCCGGATCGGGCGTTTCTCCCTCCGGCTTGGCCGAGATCGCGCGCCATTCCTTGACTCCCGTGAAAACACTCGCAGATTGTTTAACCAGCGTCAGCCGCAGCTTATCCGTTTCCACCTTATCAAAGGTTACATCGTTAAACTTATCCTTCTCCTTGCCCTTCTCACTCAGGTTGGTGACAGGGACAAATTTACCGGCTGCCTCATCCCAATAGTCAAGGCTGTAATCAGCTGGCACCTGCACGCCGCCGCCGTCATCGAAGAAATATATCGAGCTGCCGGAGAGGCTTACCTTCTGCTTCCAGGTATATTGCAGCCATTGATTGTCCCCTGATCCGCCCCAGTTGCCGTACTGTGTTTCTATTGTATTATCACCTAAACCAGTAGAGAAAAGCGGAATATATCCATCGTTAACCGCATATACCGACTCCCAGGCCGAGGTGTATGAAGCGCTCGGCACAGCCAGCAGCGCCGCATTTCTGTAGCCGAGAGTACTAAAGGCTATACGCAATTGGTCGGTAGTAGCCTTCACTTCATCCAGAGTGTAGTTTCCTTTGCTCAGTAATGTTTTAGCCGCAGTTAATGCGGTCTGCAGTTGCTGCCAGGATTCCGGTGTGAAGTCGCCGGAATTCCGGACAATTTTCCCTTGCGCCGAATCCCGGTCTGCGAATTTCGCAACCATATCGGCCAGTTCAGCCGTTGCTATGAACACGGACACAGGAACTTCTACGACCGTTTGCTTGTCTCCATCGCTGACGGTCAACTGATACTTATATTCACCTACAGTCTTGAAGGTGGCTTTCAAAACAGCCTGATCGAGCGCACCCTCTTCGACCTCGCCATCACCGGATATTTTCTCCCATTGATAGGTCAGCTTGCCTCCAGGCAGACCGTCATCGTAAATTTGGGGAACCACAGCCAGAAGCTCATCCTGCTGAACTCTTACCGGAGTATCTACCGTTACCTTCGGTGCCTGATTCACTGCTGGTGTGACCGTCAGGCCGTTATTGTAGATTTGAATTTCTTTGATACCTGTTGCGAGTTCGAGTGCATGGGTCACACTGACACGAATCGCTGTCGTATTCACCTTCTCGAACTCCACATTGTTATAGTTGGAAGCCACAACATCCGGGTAGCGGAATTGCCCTTTCACCGGCTTCCAGGTTATGCCGTCCGCCTCCAGATACTCGACACCGAACGTCTGCGGTGTACCGTAGCCATTCAGGAGACGATTATTGTAGAAATAGACCTTCACATTGTCTACGGGCTTGGTGGCGTCAAACTTGAACGTGACCGTATCGGCAGGATTCGGCGAACCGCCGAACAGAGCCGTGTTGGACGTGTGGTCAATGGAAGCTATCGTCGAGCCGTCCGCCAAGCTTTTAATGCTTGAACCGCTCTCGATATACGTCGATTCGATCGTCGTTCCGGCTGCAGCGGCCAGATTCTCGCCACCATTGACAATATCTACGCCCGCCTTGTTGAACATATCCACCGTTTTTGCATTAGTTGCCAATGAAGTATCATCAGCCTTGGCTAGAGGGGTAGCGCTGCCTTTTTCAAACAACACTTCCGTTTTAGAATTGTCACCAACCGCTCCGGTAACATCACCCTTAGGCATTTCCACCTTGCCAGTCGCCGTGTCATAAATAAGATGTGACATTTCATTCGTGGTCATCACAAGCTCACCGTTAATGAACAGCGAGAATCCGGACGGAATGTCTTGATAAGGCAATTTTTTGTCCCCGACATATACCTTAGGGTCCTGCCAGACGATCGACAGATCCGCATTATGATACCGCACATTGTCTACCGCAAAATGGTCATATTCAACATTGATCGGCCACAGCTCAATCTTGTCGTCCGTTCTCGGCTGAAGACCTGCCATATCCTCCAGTACGGTGTAATTCATCATGCCCAGCGTATCGTGGTGAATCCAAGCCCGCACCATTTTGCCGCTCGGGTTCGGAGGATTCTCCTTTGTCCACGGTGTTCCGAAGAAATAGTCCTCCAGCCAGAAGAATTCATTGGAATCGAGGTGATCCGTATTGCCCGTCTCCACCGTATGCAGCCATGCACCCCAGTCGAACAACGTCTTGTAAGTATCACTGTTAATATTGTCCACAGGGTAATGGCGCAGGGAAGCACGGACAGTATTAATGTAGTTGCCGAAGTTGCACCAGGCGAACTGGTCGGTGCCGAAGGCATCCGTCTTGCCATTCTTGAAATCCTCCACCCGTTTCATAATGCTGTTCTGATCCGCTGTGAAGAACGGAAAGATCGGATAATAATCAGGATCAGCGTAATCGGTCAGCTGGGTCAAATATTTAGCCTGAAAGCCCTCCTGTCCTTCTGTCGGCACAACGCCGAAGTTGAAGACGAACATGTTGTTATCGCGCCACGGGTTGAACACATCCTCTTTACCGACAACCTTTTTATGCAAAAAGCTGCCTTCGCCGTTCGTATCCGCTTTGCCGTCTCCGTCAAAATCCTTACCGTCAAACCACATATCATTCAAAATTGTACTCTGAATCTTCCCGGCAGTTTCATTCATCCGGGTCTCATTCGCCGTATCTCCCAGCTGCTTATACATTTGGGCTGTGGCCACTGCATTGCCATAAGTAGTCGCAGAGCCGTCCAGACGTGCATTGTTGCCGTTGCCGTTCCAGTGCATGGAGACGGTGTCACCGTCATTTCCAGTCATCGGGCCGTGGTTATAATAGACGAGATTCGGATCATTGCCCTTGAAATGAGCCAGTGTGCCGGTCACGTCATTGGCTGAGAAATCAGCGAATTTCTTCAGGATTTCCGAACCGCCACCATAGATTTTGTACGCTTCCCAGCCTACCTGCGAGCTGTTCTGCATCATGTCCCAGGTCCAGATATTGGGCCGTCCGGGGTTGTTCTTGTAATTCTTGTTCTCGGAATATTCGCCCTGCGCCAGCCAGGTCCCATAGGCATAGGACGGATCGCGGAGCCATTTCAGATCCTGCAGCGCCCACGGCACGCTGACTGTGATACCGTTGTTGTAGCCAAGCACACCCTCCATATTCATCGGGAACTGCCAGTCATTGCCGGGAATGTTGGCATCCAGGATATTAAAGCGGTTACACCACCAACGGTAATAGAGCACTTTTTTCACATTTTCATCAGGGACATCAATATACGGGATATTATCCGCCCACCACTCGTTGTACTCCTTCACCTGGGTGGAAAAGGCCTCATTATTGCCGGCCGCAGACTTGAATTCCTCATACTGCATCTTGGAGCCGGGAATTTCATCCGCGAGCCAGCCCATAACCACCTTCTGGTCAAGCGTCCCACCCGCAGGAACCGTAATCTCTCTGACCAGCTCATTCCCGGCAGGAGTAAGTCCGGTTCCGCTAAGATGAACATCCACATATGACATCGCTTTCACAACTTTTTGGCCGGACTTCCCGATCATCAGCGGAGCCGCTACCCGGTCACCGATCAACTCATCCCCCTCTGCCCTGGATACAAACGGAGATTTGACCTTCAGTGTCAACTGGATGTCGCTTGCCGTGGGATTCTTGAATTCCAGCAGTGTTACTGCACTGTTATCATTCGAAATAAATTTGCGCTGGTTAATCTCCAGTTCCCCGCTACGGTAGGTTTGGTTCTCGTGGCTGGGATAATTTTTACGGGCAGACTGATCCTCCGTAACCTCTCCCGTCGAAAGAGAGAGCGTATACATAACATCCTGGTTCAACGTATCTGCATAGTACACACTCCCGGCAAAACCCAGCTTCGAGTTGTCCTGTGTCTTCATGTACAGGGCGCTGCCCCGGCTGAACAATGTATTGGCGCTGGCATCATCATTCCCATTGTCATCAGGAATCACGCCTTCGTTCACGAGCAATGAATCCAGCCAGGGCAGGTCGGCGTTATCTTTCTTAAAGGCATCAAAGTCAAAATTCTCAATCGTCTGCATCATTTCCCCAACGGTAGCTTTGCTGAAATCAATTCCCTCCGGGGTAGTGATGTTACCCACTTTCCACTCCGGTTTCCCGTAATCGGTTCCTACACCCTTATGATCGAAATCTGTCGTATAATTCGCTGATGCCGGGACGATCCCGCCATTTAGGACTACGGCAGCGCAAAGCGCTGCCACACAAGCCTTCCCTGACCGCTTAGTCTTTCTCATAACTTGTTGTCTCCTCCTTTTTATCCCTTGATTCCTGTCAACGCAATACCTTCCACAAAATATTTGTTGCCAATCAGGAAGAACACCAGACAGGGAGCCGTAACGACCAGAGCGAGCGCCATAACCTGTTCATAGTTCGGAATACGCATTCCGTTCACAATATACAGACCCATCGGCAGTGTATAATCCGCTTCTGTCTTCAAATAAATCATCGTATAGAAAAATTCATTCCAACAGTTGATGAAGCTGAACAGGGCCACAACAATCATGGCCGGACGAATGAGCGGCAGCATGATGCGGGAGTAAATGCGGAAATAACCCGCACCGTCAATCTTCGCCGCTTCACTGAGTTCAAGCGGAATGGTCGTGAAAAATTGCCGGAGCAAAAAGACAAAGTACGCATTGCCGCCTGCGCAGAAAAATGCGGGAATAATAAGTGCCGGCTTGCCGGCCAGTCCCAAGGAGGTATACAGGGAATATTGCGGCAGCAGGGTTACAGCGCTTGGCAGCATCATGGTGCTGATTACGAGCACGAACCACATCCCGCGCAGCGGGAACCGCAGCTTGGCAAAAGCATAACCGGCAAAACTCGTGGTCAGCACTGTTCCGATTACATAAGGCACCACAATCGAGACTGAGTTCCAGAGCTGCCGCAGAAACTGGATGCGCTCAAGCCCCAGCCGGAAATTATCAAACCCCGGCTCACTGGGGATAAATACTGGCGGGCGCGCCAGAATCTCTGAATGGTTAACGAATGCGCCGCGCAGCAGCCAATAAAGCGGAAAGGCGAATAGCAAAGCGAGCAGGCAGGAGAGTAGGATGAGTATGACGTTCACCGCTTTTGTTTTGTTCTTTGCTCGCTTAAGACTTGAATATTTTACAGTCGCAGATACGGCCATTATCTCACCCTCTTTCTTTTGCCCATTGAATCATCCTTCTTGAGCGCGCCCTGGAAATAGAACAGAATAACTGTAATGACCAATGTGATCAGGAAGACGATCCAAGCCTCGGCAGACGCCAGCCCGCGCATCCCCACCTGCACAAAGGAATGATCATAAATCATAACGTTGATGAAATAAGTCATCCGGTCCGGTGCACCATTTCTGGACAACACCACACTTTGGGTATAAATCTGGATAGAGGTCATCATGCACATAATCAATTGGAAAAAGAGTACTGGCTTGATCGTCGGGTAGGTGACCTTCTGGAACTTGTGCCAGGCATTGCCCCCGTCCATCTCGATCGCCTCCAGCAGTTCACCGGGAACGTCCTGCAAGGTAGCAATGAAGACAACAATCGTGCCCCCGCATGTCCACAAGCTCATAATAAACAACGTCTCGAAGATCCGCACCGGGTCTGTCAGGAAGTCTAAAGGCGCTATGCCCAGCTGCAGCAGCAGCCAGTTGACCAAACCGCCCTTGGCCTGATTCTGCAGCAGCATCTGCCAGACAATCGTGGTCGCCAGCATCGGAATGACCGAGGGCAGGAAGAAGACCGCCCGCAGCATATTTCTGCCGAGAAACTTGCGGTTCAGCAATAGCGCGACCAGCAGACAGAAGGCAATAACAAGCGCTACGTTGATAAAGGCGTAAATCAGGGTGACCGTGATTGATTTTTTGAACTCGGAGCTTGGATTGCTGAAAATATATCTGAAGTTGTCCAGCCCGATCCATTCCATCACCTGCCCGCCGCTCATCACCGTGATTTTGTGAAAGCTGTAGAACAAGCTGGCCAACATCGGATACAGGGTCAGCACCAAAAAGCCGATAATCGCGGGTGCTGCAAATAAATATCCGGCGACCGCTTCCTTGGTGGCGCCTTTGGCAGGCTTTTTAACATAGTTGGGTGCCGTGCCGGTCTTGCTCTCTGGATTCATAAGCCATAGCCCTCTCTTTGAAAATAAGCTTTAATTACGAAACCTTTCCGCTTTCCCACAGTTTCTTAATCGTTGGCATAATCTCATCGTAGATGTCCTTGACGCTCTTCTGACCGGTCAGCGCCTTGTCGATGGATTTCTCGTATTCCGTATTCATCTTAAGATAAGCCGGAACATAATAAGCAGGCCACTGTGCAATGGAATCCTTGGTTGTGGAATAACTGAGAATCGTTTCTTTGGCACTTGCCGGAAGATCGGCAGTCCATTTCTCAATGAGGGCAGGGTCGGTATACCAGTCGGCTTGGTTAGGCAGCCATGCTCCGCTCTTGAGCAGATCCAGGGCATTCTCCGGGTTCACCATGTAAGCGTAGAATTTCTTGGCTTCCTCAATATGCTTGGAGGTATTGTAAACTACCAGTGGAGCACCTGCGTTCATCGTTACGGCTTGCTCCATCTTTGGCAACACACCGACACCGATATCATCGTTGCCTTTGATGTTAGCCAAATCCCACGAGCCGCTGACCGCCATCGCATAGCCGCCGCTCAGCGCATCAATGACCGAACCGGCGCCGGTAGTCCATGAATAATTGAAGGGCGAGGCTACCTTGTCCTTGTTGATAAGATCGGCCAGCTTCTGGATACCCTCAACCGATTTGGGCGAATCCCACAGAAACTCCTTGCCGTCCGGGGATACAATACCGCCTCCGTTCGCATTGGCTGCCCAGAAGTGATGGAACTCACGTCCTGCGGTAAACCCGATGCCGTAATTCTCTGTCAATGAAGCGTTGAACCCCTCATCTGCGGCCGTTTTGCCTTTGGTATCAGTGGTCAGCTTCTTGGCATTGCTCACGAAGGTGTCCCAATCCCAGGCATCCTCAACCTTGGATGGCGGATAGGCGATGCCCGCAGCATCGAACTTTGCTTTACTGTAGTACAGCAGCTCCAGTTGGTTAGAGAGGCCGACACCGATAACTTTTTGCTCCGGAGAATGGATTGTAATCGCTGCCAATTTCTCCGGTATCGAACCATCAGCAAGCAGATCACTAATGTCTTCGAGAATGCCCATTTCATTGTATTTTTGAATATCCCCCTCGCCCATGTAGCTGATATCCGGCAGTTGACCGGAGGCTAGGCGGGTCTGAATGAAAGTATCAAAGGTTCCGTCAGCCGGCAGCACTTGCGCATTGATCTTAACTCCGGTGTCTGCTGTATATTTCTCTGCAGCCTCTTCCACCAGCTTCTTCTGCGCGTCATCGCCCCAATACAATAGTTCAAGCGTAATATCCTTGCCGGACGTGCCTCCCTTATCATTCGCGGCTTTTTCTGTGGCTTTGGCGGCATTGTTGCCCGTGTTTTTCTCTCCTTTCCCCGAACAGCCGGCCAGCGAAGCGAAGACCATTGTTAATGCCAGTGATAGAACCAGAGTGCGTTTACCAAACTTCATGTTTGTTGCCTCCCTTTTCTTTTAAATCTATATAGAATGAACTTGTGAGACCTAATGTCGATTTTCCAAGTTCACTTATATTTATTTCGATTATACAAAGTTAAACGTTTAATCTAAAAGCTTCACGGGTTTGTCCGTTAGGTAGCCTGTCCCATTCTGCCGCTTCTGCCGGCGATTATGGACAAGCGCTGAAGACGCCGCCTTGAAGTCTTACTTGGCGCTGCAGTTGGCCTTGCCCGGAGCGGAAACCCACCTTGTCTTCAAGCAGCAGGTATCTGGAAGGGTACGCCGCATAGCTGGTAATTGTCCAGCCGTCGGCCTCTTCGGTAACATAACCGTTAACACAACGCAGCTTGCCGCTGCTGTCTCTATAGAGGTAGGCGGTTGTCCCAAAGCCCAATAAGTAGGCAACCAGCTCTTCACCCATGTCCCAATCATCTCCGGATACAGTGGAGAACAGCGAGGCGAATAACGGATCACTGCTTGCTACAAATACCGACTGTCCGAACCTGTTCCTCGATAGCTCCGGCATATTCAGATTAGGTGCAGCCACACTGTAAGTTGAGGCCGCCTCTCCCGGCTGCAAGCGGCGCGGAGTGGAGCGCACATTCCAGTCATAACAATTGAACACGGCCATTGTAGAACGGTAAGCTGCCTCCAAATATTCGGGATTGCCCAAATGCTCGTAGGCAACCCGCGCCGAGCCGGATACTAATCCCCCCCATAAGGAATGGATCATGGAAGACAGGGCTTCCCACCAGCGGTCCGGGTTCTGGACCCTGTAGTCATTACTGAACCCGATGTTCGCCAGAATCAGCTGTCCGTAGCGTTCCGCTTCGTCCAGATTCCCAAGATGGCACAGCGTTTCACAGGTAGGGCCAAACCCTGCGTTATCATAGAAGTGTTCCGTAATTGCCCCGCCGTATTGCTGTACTTCTGTCTGCAGATTCCGGCCGAACTGCTCCCATAACTGCTGTAATTGCTCCTGCCATTCCACAAGTCCCTCTTCCTCAAGTGCCTGCAGCAAGTCTTGAATATATAGGGTGAAAATGCCGTTCAGCCCCGCCTCTTCCTTCTCTCGCTGCCTGGAATGGCAGTCCGGGTTCAGACGCAGGCATATCACTTCGGCAGCCCACTCCAGATAAAGCCGTGGCGGATGCAGCCTCAGCAGCGCAGCATCCATTCTCGACAGCAGGTAGAAAACATGCGCAATATAATCCAGATCATAAATCCGGTAGAACCCTCCATACAAGGGGCGCGGCCGAGTGAAATCGCCATCCTCGAACCAATGGAGCTTCATATCCAGCACTGCAGCAGCCTCGGCCTTCTCAACCTGCTCCGGCACTGCCGCCGACATGCTGTTCTTCATCAGAAGGAAGGTCAGCTTGCCAAGTGATTCTCCCTGATTGGACAAGGGACGGAAAGCGTAGGGGCGTCCGACTCCATCTGCGCTTCCATAGCTATGGGCTACCAGCCATTCTGCCCGTTTCTCCAGCATAATGTCGATCGGCTCCAGCACGTTCCACACCAGGATGTCGCTGCGTCCGTCTTCAAACACCAGCTCAAGCTTGTGCTCACCAGGCGCCGGACGAAGCAGCGTAAGAGTAAACCTGCCATTCTCTCCTTTTACCGGAATCGCCTGATCTGTAATATCTTCGCGGCGGATCTCCTCCGTTCCAGGTGGAGCGCTGAATAGGCGGATTTCACGTATAGACTGTTCCTGCGTTATCCCAACCTCAGCCTGGAAGATTCCGCCCTGCGTCAGCACAGGCGTATAGCTCCAGTGCGGGTGGCCAAACGCAGCTCCCTGGCGGTAGAAATCATCCTGATCCTGGCAAGGGAGGAATACATACTCCCAGCTGGAAGTCTGCCCGGGCTCCAGATCCAGTGCATGGTAAGCGTTACCATAGATCCAATCCGCAGCTGCTGAGGCGGGCATTGAAGCTCCATCCTCCACCAGCGACAGCCGATGATACAGCAAGCCGTCCAAGGAAGGTGATACCTGCTCAAGAAAGCGGTTACTATAACGGCAATAGGAGCCTGCCGTGACTGTTCTGCCTCCAGTCTGATAAATACCCAAGTGCGGCGCCTCATTGCTGCGCCTGATAGCGGCGAACTTGGTGAAGTCTCCGCCCAGATGAGTGAACACTGCACACGATTCACCCATATTGCGCAGCACGTTCTCATCCCTGAACATGATATAGGCCAGCGAGAACCATACATGCAGCCCGTTAATCCGTACAGCTTGTGCGGAGCGGTTGGACAATTCGATACTCCACCTGAAGCGTTCCTCCTCCAGTGTATACACGAAGCGGATCGTTACCGGAAAAACATCAAACTCAACAGCAGCACGATGCTCTCCCTCCTGGATCACAATCGGCTTAAGATCCACACTGCGTATGATCTTCCCATTCAGTTCGAGCGTCCATTCCCCGAACAACTTATCCTCGTCTTCATATCCTGCCTGTTGCAGATAAACGGGATCAACCACCCAGTTCATTACGGCGGGATCTTCCTGCATAACCAGGGACTGCATGGCTCCCCGGGCGCTAAGCTCCATTCTGTATTTGGCATTGCTGAGAAACGTCATCGCCATCACCTCTTTCGCGTCCTGCCTCATAATCTAAACGTTTAGATAAATGAAAAAAATAGGATGTGAGACATCGGCTTTATCTCACATCGTTTACAGCAGCTACAGAGTCACGCTCGATTAACCGGCATTCCGGCATAATCAGTGGCGCCGACTCGTTCCCATTGATCACATTGTACAAGCTCTCTATGGCCTGATAGCCCATCTCGTGCAGCGGAAGTTCCATCGTCGTAATCCGCGGGCGCAGATAATCACTGAATTCCCGGTTATCGAAGCCAATCACCGACAAGTCCTCCGGAACCTTAACGCCTCTTTCATCGGCTGCCTGTAATACCCCTACCACCATAACATCATTCATAGAGAGGATAGCCGTCGGCGGCTCCGGCAGAGATAACAGCTCGCCGGTCAGGACATATCCGGATTCCCGCTCCCAGTCCCCCATCTTGATCAATAAAGGATCAAAGGGCAGTTCAAAGTCGGTAATCGCCCGATAATAACCGTTCAGCCGTTGTCTGGACGGAATGGAATCCATCAGCCCGCTAATGACCGCGATTCTGCTGTGACCCTTCGCGACCAGATGGGACATGGCCTCATAAGAAGCCTGTTCGTCGTTATAATGTATGGAAATGTCGTCCCGTGTATAACCGTAGGTATATACAATAGGTTTGTCATCTGCATCGATTAGTCCGGTTAGGTCACGGGTATGTACACCGATATAGATAATCCCGTCCACCTGCTTGCTGAGCAGCTCGGACACAGCATTGGCAGCGTACTTCCGGTATGCCTCTATATCAGCAAAATTACGGCCGATACGTTTATTTAGACGAAGGTTAACCAGTAAAATATGCAGATCATGCCGATCGCCAAAATCATTGATACCATCGATAATCTCGGGTGCATTAAACACCGTCACATCCTCCGCGATAACACCGATCGTATTCGTACGGTTGAGCTTGAGACTCTTGGCAATATCGTTGGGTTTGTAATTCAGCTCCTCAATCGCTTCAACGACTCGCTGACGCGTTTCTGGACGGACATTGCGGGTACCATTAAGCACATAGGAGACTGTAGCAATCGAAACATTGGCTTTAGCAGCGATATGCTTAATACTGGTTTTACTCATTGTAATTCTCCTATTCTATGCCGCTAACGTCTTGTTAAACGTTTAGATTGTTAAGTGACACCTAAAATATACCATAAGAAACTATCAGTAGGCAAGAGTTTTCCGTCAAGCTAAACCCCTTAATGAATCAAGGGGTTTTATTGGTTAAGAAGGAATAACTGTAATATTGCTCCGCATTACTCAGGCTTGTCCAAATATCTGGACTTTCCCCGCCTATGTACCAGTAGGCCACTCCCGCTAAATTTTTAGTAACAGCAAAATGATATTTGGCAATTAAAGAGCGCCCGTCCTCAATCCAAATCATGTGTTGCATAGCATTGTTCGTATAGCCGGCAACATATTGAGCCAATGATTCATTCCATAGCGGTTTCATCGAATAGGTATTGATCCTCTGATTTTGCTCAGTGAACGTAATGAATCCGGAGGATAAAACTGTTCCATTTTGCTTTAACATCCAGTCCCGGTTATAAAATGGCAGTGCCAATATGACCTTGTCATTTGATACAACCTTTAGCAAGGTTTCGAGTGCGTTTGTGATATAGGGAAGCGAAGCATTAGAGCCTGGATTGACACTTCCACCGTAATGCTCATCGTAGCCCATCATTACTACATAATCCACTTGTTTGCCAAGCGCAGCGTAGTCAAATGCCTCCGTCCAATCTGTACCAAGATCAGGCGATACATCTATAGTCAGCGTAGCATTAACGCCATGCAATCTTTCTGCTAATAAGGTAATAAAAGCTGTCAAATATTTCCGGTCCGTAGCCTTTACATTCTCAAAATCTATATTTAGCCCATCAAGGCCATATTTACTTACTATCGCTGCTAATTGGGTTATTGCAGTATTCCTTGCTATTATGCTAGATAACATTAGATGAGTAGCTTCTTGATCGGACCGGTTACCGACCATCGCCCAAATTTCTTTGTCCTTCGTCTTTGCCCACGAAACAAGCGGGATTTCCGTTGAATCCGTTACAATCCCAGTTCCCCCTACAAAATACCACCGTGGAGACAAGATGTTCACATTCGATTTCAGAATAGTGCTCTTATACTCTGCGGTTGTTTGTCCATACTGCCAGCCGATAACAATCTGTTTTTGCGGCTCGTTCTCAAGCTCTGCGGCCCAGCTTTTATTTTGCAGCACCCGATAAATAAGTACAGTTGCTTCCTGCCTGGTAATTGCATCCGCTGGACGAAAATATCCTGTTTCATCGCCCTTCATTAATCCTAGCTTACTAACGGCGGCAACAGAATTACCAGCCCAAGCAGCAATATGATCACTATCCTTATATGCTGTCAGATTAGCGGTTTTGCTGTTCGTTTGTTGCAATGCACCAGCCATCCAAACAGCTGCCTCTTGTCTTGTAACTGCTCTCTTTGGTGCAAAGGTAGTCTCCGAGGTTCCACTTGCCAGGTTCAGCTGAACAGCCGCCTGAATTGGACCGTAATACCATTCATTCATTACAACATCTGTAAAAGCGGTTACTGGACTAGCCACTGGATCAAGCTTTAGCAAACGTTCCAGCACAGTAATAAATTCTGCTCTGGTCATAGACTTTGCTGGTGAGAAACTCGTCAACGAGGTTCCTGTAATAAGCTTTTTATTATATAAATCTATGATCTCTTTTTGGGCATAGCTTGTGTTTATATCATCAAAAGGCAGCCGTCCATCGGCCAATATATGCTGACAAAACATGCTTATCGAGCAAATGACGGCGGCGGCGGCTATGATGAATCTACCTAATATGGCCTTCACGAGATTCCTCCTATGACTTCAATTTTAGAATTGTATCAAAGATAGAATCTTTATTCATTGATGAAATACTGGTAAATCACAGCAAAAAAACAGCCAGTCACCGGAAATTCCCCGGCGGCTGGCTGTTTAGGTTAAAAGCTGTAAATACAGATTACAAATTCCAAATGCGATACACAATAACTGCCGCTTCAGCGCGGGTGAGTGTATCGTCCGGTGCAAGCTTGCCGTCTTTGCCGCTGACAATTCCCAATTTCACCAGAGCCGCCAGGCTGTCTCGGGCATAATCAGCAATCCGGTCTGCATCCGGATAGGTTTCCAAAGTTGCGCTGCCACTGGCCTTTTTGCCGGCTGCCGCCAGTGCGCGGTAAGCGACCACCATCATATCCTGGCGGGAAAGCTCACTGTATGGCTTGAACATGTTGCCTTCATAGCCAGTAACGATGCCTAATTGCTTCGCAATGGCAAGTTCATTTCTATAATCAGCATCTTTCTGGACATCGCTGAAGGCAGTACTATCCTGATCTGTACCCTTCAATTCAAGGGCTCGCACAAGAAGCGCGGTGAAGTCTGCTCTATTCATCGCTGTCTCTGGGGAGAAGCTGGTCTTTGAGGTTCCTTTGACGATATCCCGGGCAGCCATGGCAGCAACAGCCTGCTTTGCCCAAGACAGGTTCTCCATATCCTCGAAGCTCATAGGGTTATACGCAGCCGCGTAGGTGCCAAAATAAGTCGTTTGGAACACAAGTGCTCCGCTTGCGGCGTCATAACGGCCGTTCGGGATAGATATCATGCTGCCATTGGCTGCACGGTACCAAACGACGAGCAAATCCGTGTGGCCCAGCTCTTCCACTGTCGGCTTGTAAGGAACGGTTACCTTTACAGGCGCATTCGGGTTGTTCCATGCCACTGCCTGGCCGCCAGCTATAACGTTCAGCTCCATTACCGGACGATTGCCAATCCTATCACGGGCTACCGTATTCAAATTGTTTATTGAGGCCTGATTTACACGGATGGACACGGTGTCAGTATTTACTGTAGCACTGGACAGCATATTGCTCGGAACCTCGATAGCTGCTAAGTCTGTTTTTATCAAAAGTACATAGTTTTCCTGACTCTTCAAGCTTTGAGTAGGCAACTGCACTTCATATGAGGAGACGTTTGCTTGCTTCGGCACTTCGACTATGATCTGTTTCCGTCCATATGCTGCCGGAGTAGCTTGCTCAAGGGCTTTTTTCAGGTGATCGCCCGAAATCGCTGCCTTCGCCCCTCCGCTTTCGGTCTTCACTTCCGGTTTGATCGTCACCACGCCGTCTTTGCTCTCAACGTTTCCTGCCTGCGGAATTGATCCGTTGCTACTGTTACTGTTATTACTGTTGTTATTGTTGCTGTTGCCGCCCTCGTTCGATTGGCCGGGTTTACCCGTAAGCGTAAGCACACCGTAAACGGAGGTGTCCTGATAACCATTGCCGGTTGTATCATTCCATGCGGCAACACTTTGCCGGGCCCCGTCTTTGGCGTCATTAATCTGTACGTCGAAACCGATCTTTTTGTCGTTGCTTGCTGAGATTTTTTTAAACGGAATCTTTACTTCAACTGTGTAGTTGGTTCCGGTAACCTTGGTCGATGATTCGAATCCGCCAGCGATCCCAGCCGGATTGAAGGAAGTCCCGTTATCAAAATTGACTCTGAACTGTCCGTCATCGTCTTGATAGAACGTCGTCTTCCCATTGTTTTCATCCAGGAAGATTTCGACGGAATCCTGTTCCCATACGTTCTTACTGCTCTTGTCCAGCTGCGCGTCGCTGACCTGAATCAAAACATACAGATTTTGATCATCCCAGAGGGTTTTGGCCACTCCGGCCGCGCCCTGCCATGCGATCTGGTACCGATTCACCGGCAACTCCGCCGCCTTGCTCCAGACAGCATCAACCGTCCCGTCAACTACAGGTGAAGCATAAACAGCGGTCGATTGGTTTGCGCCGGTAGAATCAGGTTTATGCTCCTCCATAAATTTACCGGGGTTGATAACCCCGTAGTAAGCCGGCTTGGCCTGCAGGTTCTTATCGAATAATAACGGATTAGCAGAAGCTCGCCAGCTCGTATGGTCGTCCAAGCCCCAGAAGGTAACACGCTTTATATTTGCGGCGTGAGTTTTGAAGAGCTCCATCAATTGCGCGTATAAATAGCCCTGGGCATTCGCAAGCTTCCCGGAAAGCTGATTGTTGCTCCCAGCCTGAATATCAAGCTCGGTGATGCTTACTTCTACGCCTAAGGAAATAAACTTCTCCAGTGACAGCTTTACGTTTTCAGGATTGGTGTTGACACTGTAGTGCCCCTGCATGCCGACGCCGTCGATGAGATGTTTTCCCGGATGTGTAAGCGCATACCTATCATTGATGGCTTTGACCATGTTATAAATGGCTGCCGCTTTATTCTGGTTATCTTCGTTGTAATCGTTGTAGTACAGCTTGATATTCCAATCTGGATGTTGGTCCAGCACTTCTCTTGCCGCCAGGAAGGCCTGCTCCACATAATCTGCGCCAATGGCACTCTTCCAAGGGGAGTGACGCAGCGAGGTTTCCCAATCTGCCGGATTACCCGGATTATCGCTCATCGCTTCGTTCACGACATCCCAAGAGATCACCTTATCACCGAAATGTTCCACGACCGTTTTAATATGGGTCTGCAGATTTGCGAGCGCTTCGTCCCGCCCCAAGGGAAGGCTATTACCTTCAGCATCCTTTGTCGTATTCATCCACACGGGAGATTGCTGATGCCATACCAGCACATGCCCATGCATCAACATCCCTTCAGCCCGTACCTTAGCAACCATGGAATCCGCAGCGTCAAAGGTAAAATTACCCTTTGCCGGCTGCAGCGCATCCGGTTTCATCGCGTTTCCTGCGGTAGCGGCATTGTGATGCATTTTAAGCAGCTCCAGCCGTACACCTTCCAGATCCTCGGCTGTTATCGCGTTGCCGATCAAAAAATCATTTTGATAGGCAGTCTTTACAGGAATCAGGTCCTTTTGTATGGCGATTGGACCTGTGCTTGTTTTCTCAAAATGGATGTCGTCGATATAGAAAGATGCTGCTGCGTTATTGGCGCTCTCGACATAGATGGTTAAATATTCGCCACCCACACTGTTATAGCGGTAGCTTCCCTCAAATTTAACCCAACCGTCGCTGGCACTGATTGTTTTTGGGGAAAGAGCTACATAATTCGCGCTGCTCCCATTCCCGGTCTGCGTGGACAGCTGCAGCTGCGAGCTTGCGGGTTCGATCAGCTTGACCCAGGCCGAAATGTTATATTCGCTGCCCTGGTCCACATACTTCTCCACACGCAAGGACGGCCCATGCCACGTAGCTGTTCTGCCCTCTACTTTCAAGGCAAAGGAACCACCCCCGGTATGATTCTCTGTATCTGTAAGAGTCAGCTTCTCAGTCCCGGCTCTGCCTCCAAAACCGCCGGTAGTCTGATCCTCAAAGGTGATGGCAGTGAACGGTAAAGCCGGTTCTCTGGGCGGTCCTTCTCCACCGTCCGAAGTGACTTTCTCGGTGATGAGAAGGTCTCCGATATAGAAAGAAACCTCGGCTCCTGCTTTGTTGGAGTTCATACGCAAGGCCTGATCTGTGCTTGTATCGACGGTAAATTCCTTAGTCAGAGTAACGGCTTTGCCCACTTCAAAATTCACTTCCGCATAATTTCCATAGCTGTTCACAGTTTGAAGTGCAGCATTAGCGCCGGTGGGCAGATTCACATTTGCATCCACATAAACAATTGAAGTCACCGTGTAGGTTTTTCCGTTTTCCAGTCCGAGGTCGCTGAATTTGAAATCAGCCGCGTCCCAGTTGTTTACTCTGTTGCTTACGTATAATGCCGCTCCGTCTGCATTGCCTGCAAAAGACTTGCCGGTGACAGCCGTCAGGCTGGCACCTCCCGATTGAACAGCTTTGCCTGCACCAGCCGCAAAGGTTTCGTGATAAACCGTTTTCGTGACTTCCAGTTTCGGTGTTGCAGCTTGCGCAACCGGAGCAAGACAGCCTAACGGAATAAGCAGACTCGCCGCCAGTACTAACGAGAAGACCTGTTTAATCATTTTACTCATGCGTTACACTCCTCTGTATGAATTTGGGTTAGACAAGTTAAGCGCTTACAAATATGGAAAGCCGCCCCCTTTCTCACCCCAAATCGTAGCATAATGCAAAAAGTGCGTCTTACTCTAAATTAAAGATTGTACCGTGCTTTTTATATATCATTTGAATTGCGCTTAATCCGCAACTTACCTAAGAACTTGCACAACAAATCAACAAAATGATTGGCTTATAATAAACATAAGAACAATTGAGCGATACTATGGAGGTTATTATGAACTGGAAATCGGCGATTGAACAAACGTTGGCCACCACCCGCCTTAACATCAAGCGCTTCGGAGACCAATTTCCCATCGTAAGTCTTGGGGACGGCAAATATCATTTAACTGACCATACCAGCTGGACGGAAGGATTCTGGTCCGGGATATTATGGCTGAGCTACGAATACAGCAAGGACCCGGAGATTCATGCTGCAGCCATCAAAAGTGTGGACTCTCTCAAAAAACGCTTGGAGGCTGAACAGGGACTCGATCATCATGACATCGGCTTTTTATATTCGTTGTCCGCGAAGGCCCGCTGGATTGTCGATAAGGATGAAGACTCCCGTCTGCTGGCGCTGCAGGCTGCTGATATTCTGATGAAGCGCTGGCGGTCTGCCCCGCAGCTGTTTCAAGCCTGGGGACCGGAAGGCGATGATGCCAATGGGGGCCGGATTATCATTGACTGCCTGATGAATCTCCCCCTGCTCTATTGGGCTACTCAACAGACCGGGGACCGCAGCTATGCCGACTGTGCCAGCATGCAGGCTGAGAAAAGCCGCCGGTTCCTGGTGAGGGGAGATGACTCTTCCTACCATACTTTTTATTTTGATCAGGTAACGGGAAATGCTATCCGCGGAGGAACAGAACAGGGTTTCCAAGACGGTTCCACTTGGACGCGGGGACAGGCGTGGGGGGTGTATGGCTTTGCCTTAGCTTACCGCCATCTCAAAGAACCTTATTTCCTGGATACCTCAAAACGGCTTGCCCGTTATTTTCTGGAGCAGCTCCCGGAGGATCATGTTGCGTACTGGGATTTCGATGCTCCGCAAGACCAGGACACACCCCGCGACAGCTCGGCTTCCGCTATCTTTGTGTGCGGTATCCTTGAGCTGCTTGAACACTTGCCGGAAGATGATCCGGAGCGGGCATTCCTTGACGAAGCGGTCCACAAATCTATAGCTTCCCTGGTGAACCGCTATTTCACTGCCGGCAGTCAGACTGAGGAGGGTTTTCTGAGGCATGGTTCCTATTCCGTCAGGGGAAAATCGTCTCCCGATGATTTCATGATTTGGGGCGACTATTTTTTCCTGGAAGCGCTGATGCGGCTGGAGCAAGGAATACCGGGATATTGGTACGAACGTTAAAGTGAATATGGGCAAGGGTATAGGATGAATCAACCTTACACCTGTATATGAAATTGCAAACCGGCAGGCTCCCCATCGGAGCTCTGCCGGTTTGATGTGCTGTATGGATTGCTGACGTTTCTATTAAACTATTTTATTTTTCATCGCATGCTATTTATACTGTAATTAAAAATGGTTGCAAGGGAGCGTTTCATGAACAGGAACGATCATACGCCCAAAGGGCTTGAACCCGGTCTACTGATGTACAAGTATAAATATGAAGATGAGGAATCCCATTGGTTTCACGCGCATAGGGGAATTGAGATACTGTACATATATAACGGTCATGGAGAAATCATGGTGGAGAATCAGACCTACCCCATTCAGGATCACACGCTGGTTTGGTTCCAGCCCTATCAGTTGCACCAAGTGATGGTTCCTCCGGCCCCCAACCGTTCTTATATTCGGACCAATCTGACCTTTGACCCCAGTTTTCTGGAGCATTATCTTACCGCTTTTCCTTTCCTGGAGAAGTTTTTCCGGAACATGTGGAAGGGCACTCTGCAGAGACCGGTTTTCTATGCCATGAATAATACCCCGATTCTGGATTTGCTGGAGGAGTTACATCATTCCGTAAATGATTCTGCCGCAAACAAAGAAGAAGATACCGGATTCCTGATGCTTCAGCTGATGCGTTTGCTTCAAAAACAAGTGTCCGATGTCCAAACCGAAGACAATCCCATCCAGTCGCGTGGAGGCTCACATGTCGAACGGATTACCGACTGGCTGGACGAGCATTACAAGCAGCCCTTCAGCCTCGAAACGCTGGCTGCCAGTTTGCATCTGTCGCCTTACCACATTTCACATTTGTTCAAGCAATATGCCGGCATCACCCTGTCCGAATACTTGATTCAGCGGCGTGTCAGAGAGGCTTGCATACTGTTGGCCAATACCGGTAATTCCATTCAGGAGATTGCTGTGGAGGTGGGCGATCTTTCCCCGTCATACTTCAGCCAGATGTTCAAAAAGATCAAAGGAATTTCACCGGACAAATATAGAAAAAGCATCCGCTGAATCCCTATCATAGGCTGGATCACCAATCTCATAATAATCACAAAAATCGCCCCTTGGTAAAATGGAAGTAATGAGCAACCATTTCAAAAAGGGGCGATTTTCGTGCATGCAGTGACAAACAGGGTCAGTTAACCATTCCAGATGGATTGCGAGGCAGCACGTACCCGTTCTCTTCCTTCGCTGCTGCCCTAGCTGATTCGGATACAAGAGCCGCTATTTGCAGATATTCGGCACATTTCAGGTGCTTACGGACCAGTGACGTTATGACCTCATTTCACACGTTACTTCCTGCTTGTGCGGCCAAATAACGTCTTTCCAGTCCGCGACGCTGTACGCACAGTCTTTTTTCCACAAATAACGTCTCCTCAGTCCACGCCCTAATACAACGCCTAGATTGAAAGCAAAAAGATCAACCACAGTAGCATCCCATCCCTCGCCTGCCAGCGAAGATCAGCGGGATCCTACAGGAAAACTTCAACCTTGACGGACGAGCGTCCAGGGTACGGCGCGAGGATGTTGCCCTCCACCCGTTCTCCGTCAACGGTGATTTGTTTGACGCCTTTGCAGACCTTGCTTGCGTTCGTAACGGTGATGTCATAGTCACAGCCTCTGAAGCGCCGCTTCACCGTAAACCCTTCCCAATCTGCTGGAATGCAAGGGTCGATGGACAGGCCGCCCAGCACCGGCTTCACCCCCAGAATATACTGGGTGGCGGCGACATACATCCATGCAGCCGTTCCGGTTAGCCAGGACACGTTGGCGAGGCCGAACTTGTCAGACTCCGGCCCGAACAGGTTGGAGGCATAGACGTAGGGCTCTGCTTTGTAACGCCATAACCCTGCCTTGTCCATGGCCACATTCGGCAGCAGCTGGCGGTAATATTTGTAGGCCAAATCTCCCCGGCCCAGCATACATTCAGCTATAATAGCCCAAGTGTTGGCGTGGCAGAATACCGCTCCGTTCTCCCCCGTCCCCTTGTTGTAATTGGTCAAAGGGTCGGCGGGATCAGGAAAGCTGCTGATGGAAGGATGGATTTTTTTGATGCCAAGCTCCGTGTCCAGCATTTCGCGGACACTGTCCATCGCCCGCAGCCCCTTATCCCCATCCGCCATGCCGGACATCGTGGCCCAAGTCTGGGCATTGAGCCAGATTTTGGCCTCGTCGTGTTCATCGCTGCCGAGGAACCGGCCGTCGTCCATAATAGCCCGCCGGAACCATTGCCCGTCCCAGCCGATGCTGTTGACGAGTTTACGCTGCGCCTCATACATGGCTTCATATTGTGCGGCATGCTCCGGATGGCCTGCGGCGGCCGCAAGATCAACCATGCGCAGCAGCACCGTTCCAAGCTGCATCGCCGTCCAGATACTCTCGCCCCGCCCCTCACGGCATACGCGGAACAGCTGGTCGTTCCAGTCCGAGTGCAGCATCAGCGGGAAGCCGTTAGGCCCCAGCTTCGACGCCGTAAAGTCAATCGCTGCCTTCAAATGCTCATATACCGTGCCTTCGCCGCCGTCATAATAGGGCAGTTTGGCCTCCAGAAAAGCGGCATCTCCGGTTTCTGCAAGCAGATCCCATGCGGCAAGTGCGGTCCATAAATGGTCGTCGGAATGGATACTCGTTACCGGCTCCCAGCCTTCGTTCGGAAAGAAATAATGGTTAACATGACCGTCCTTGTACTGTTGGCCGAGCAAAAGCCGCAGCTTGTCAAAGGCAAGCTCCGTGTCGAAGGGCACAACTGCCAAAATATCCTGTGAGGTGTCCCGGTAGCCCACTCCGCGGAACGTGCCGGTGGCGTAAAAGGAAATGTTGCGTGAAAACAGAAAGTTACGGTGCGCCTGGTACGGATTCCAGATGTTGATCATCCGCTCGGCGTCCTTGTCCGGCAGCCGGCTCTCCCACGCTCCCAGATAGCCAGCCCAATTCTCTTTCAGCGCCCGGAAGGAGGATTCAACAAATCCGGCTTCCCGGGAGTGGGCTACGGCCCGTTCAACTTCCTGCTCATCCGCTGCGGTGCCGAGAAACACATTGATGGTGCGGCTCTCGCCCGGCTGCAGCGTAAGATTGAACTGCAGCGCACCACAGGGGTCCCCGCCCATCAGCGTCGATCCGGTGCAGCCGCCGCTCTCAATCGCTGCCGGGTTTGATTCGCTGCGGTAACAGCCGATAAATTCCTCGCGGTCGCCGTCATAGCCAGCTAGCGGTGTATCCGAAGCCAGATAGACCAGCGGCGTCTCTTCCGGTTTGGGCTGATTTTCGACCCCGTACCGGTACACCAGCGTTTCCGCTGGATGATATTGCACCGAAACCTGATGTTTGTTGTAGCATTGCCACTGCAGCTCGCGCATAAATTCCATCATGCCGAACTCGGCGTAGGCGTAAACCTTCAGTTCTTTCGCTACACTGCCCTGGTTGGACAAGGTCAGATTCCAGATCAGCGAGTTCTCGTATGGCCCGACAAAATACACCGTCCTGGCGGCGATACCGGCCCGCTTTGCCTCGAAGCGGGTATAACCCATGCCGTGGGCGCTTTTCCACTCCTCAGGTTTGTCCGAGGCGGGCTCGCTGGTCGGGCACCAGTACCCGCCCGTTTTTGCATCCTGCACATAGATATAGGGACCCGAACGGTCCATCGGCAGGTGAAAGAAACGGTAACGGGTGATCCGCCAGATCTGGGGCGACTTATAAAAGGCCACACCACCCCCCGCATGCGACAGCATTGTGTGGAAAGTGCCGTTCGACAGGTAGTTCATCCACGGCGTAGGCATATCATGCCGTTTAAATTCAACTTCCTTCTCCTCGTCACAGAAGGTATAGTAATCCTTCGGCTCAGCGCGGTTTGTGCGTAATCCGCTTGACGGCAAGCCGCCTGTGTCCTCCTTATGTTCCTGCTGCCCGGATGGTTCAGCATGCTTGAAGTGTTCCGCTTTCACTGGGCTCCAGCTCCTTTATGATGATTATGATATAGATTATTTATTTCGGTTCGACCTCGTCCAGGGTCAGGCGGTATTCCAGGTCCTTCATATAGGTACCGCCCGTGTTAAGAAAGTTCAAACCGAAGGTCAGATCACCACCGGTTCCATGCAGTATCGCGATCAGCACGTTGAGGCCGCCCCGCAGGGTAAGCTCCTGTTCAGGCTCCGCCACCAGCACGCCGTTCAAATAAATCTCATAAGGCACGGCTGTATTGACGCGCAGGTGTCCGCGGCGAAGTTGTCCCGGCACCCGCACAAAGCAGCTCAGAAACCACGGATCAAGCCCCGCATCTGCAATCCGCAGTGTTCCGTCGCCGGAACGCCGCTCTTTCTTCTGCATCCAGCCATAAAGGCCTTCGCCCAGATTATTCAAAGAAAACTCCGGATCGGTGTAGTAAGCCTTCATCTCCCCGTAATCGACATGGGGCGGACAAGGCAGCGCCATCGCCACTTCCATAGCCCACTCGCCGTCACCCTTCACGCTATCCAGTAAACCGTCGTCAAAGGACGCGCCCAGATTGGCGAGCAGGCGGGTATACAGGCGCAGCGCCTTGTCACTCCCGGGGTCTGTCAGCAGCTGTGAGCAGAATACGGAACCTGCCCCTGTCTTCACTTCGGCAAGGAATGTTCCAGCAGGACGTGTGTTTCTGCGGTTTAGCTCCACCAGTGCCAGGCGGCTGTATTCTGCCGTGTAGCCATGCACGAAATAGTCCTTCCATGGCGTGCCTTCAACACTGGTACAAAGAGCACAAGCGTCCGGCAGCTCCAGGCTGTTGAGGGCCAGCGCGCGGTTCATGACCTCGCGCGGCGACAGAAACACCTTGTCGAAGCCGAACAGGTCGACCGGGCTGAAGCCGCGCACGGCGGCGCGGGCATAGTCCGCCGCCAAGTGATATGTCTCGTGCGGCACCACGCGCACGGGGCGGCCCAGCAGGCGGGCAAGCTCAGCCTGCTGGCGGTCCTCCGCCGGCAGGAGAAGCACCTGTCCGCCGGCTTCGGCATGACGCCGGAGCGCCTCGGGTGCCCCCGGCGCCTCAAGCATGCAGGCTTCGGCCACGATCAGGCCGAAGTCCTGCCCGTCTCCTGGCGCCGCTTCACCCGGCGCGTTGCCCATTGCCGGCGCTGTCATATCCAGCGCCGTATACCGCAGCCGCAGCTTATCGAGGAACGCTGCAGCTTTCCCGCCGGGGCGCAGCAGCGCGGCCACCGGCCGGGCTTCAGCCCCGGCGTTGTCCCCGGCGCGCCCGGCGTAGGCCAGCAGGTTGCGCAGCAGCAGGCAGGCCTGCGGCACGCGGCCAATGTTCGCCATCAGCTCCAGCTGATTGGCCAGGAATAGGCCCTCCCCGCTGCGGTATTCCAGCAGCGGCGACCACAGATCACCGCCGTCGCCAAAATCACCCGCGCTGCATTCCAGCAGCAGGGTGAAATCACCTGCGGCCGGCTTCTCGAAGGCGGCATGGACGATCGGCAGCGGACCCTCCTCGCGCAGCTCCTCATGCCAGAACATCAGATCCTCGTCGCCAAGTCCCTCCAGCACCGGATGCTGGTAATTGCCCGCATGGGCGCGGAGGAAGGGCCGGCGCGAGAGCGGCAGCCTGCCCAGCGAAAGCTGGGTCTGCTCCAGCAGCAGCAGCTTGCCGCCCCGCGCGACATACGCCTTCAGCAGCGCCTCCAGTCCGCCATCCAGATCCTCGGCCTTGCTGCCGATAACGAGTAAATGATCGGCAGCAAGCCTGGCCAGTCCAGAACAGTCTACCTTTTCGCAGCCCGGAACAAGCCGGCGGATGTGTTCGTAATCCTCATCCCCTCCCCAATACACGGTCTGACGCTGTACATTCACGGGTTGGTTCAGCAGGCTTGCGGACATGATCCTGTATTTTAAGCGCAGCTCATGCACCCGCCGCTCGCCGTGAAACAGCACCGCCGTCAACACCGCCTGCTCTCCGGCTGCGGCGCGGAGCGGCATCCATTTCACCCCGATGACCTTATGCTCGGCGGGACTATGGCGAAAGCCGATACTTTGCTCATGGACGATGCTTTTCCCCTGCATGATAACGAATTCCACACGGACGTCCTGTGTAGAGAGCGTGTCGTTGTATACGTCGAAGCTGCGGCTGACCGGCGCATCGTCATAGAAGCCGCGGTTGTACTCGGCGGCGATAATCGTAGCCGGCTTAAAGGCCTCAGCCATAATGCCAAAGGCTGGATTAGGCGTGTACAGCGGATAATCCTCCGGCAGCAGGCCATTGTTGATTGAAAGCGAATAGGCCGGAATAAACTTTGGCTTCACGCCGGACATCCCCGGCTCGGAGGATGGCAGGACAATGTTCTGCTCCGGCATCGCCCGCATGAAATAATGGGCGAAATTGAAGGTGGAAATACCGGACACGCCCTGCCGTCTTGCATACTCCACAAACAGCCGCTCCTTCTGCGCCAGCCCCGCTGTGCTTTCGTCCGTACCGCGGTAGGCCTGCAGTCCAACATACATGCTGCTGTTTTGCGGACATATATACCACCAGCCGCCATGTTCCCCGAAGGTCAGCGGAACTGTGCGGTCCCACTGGCTGATCGTGCCGTCGATGTTGTAATGGCGGCTTTCCACCTCCGTATGCACTTTGGGCAGCAGCCTGTTGTCTCCTTCGGCGATGATCGGACGGGTAGGATCAAGCTGGCGGATCGCAGCCATCAAGCCGGGCATATGCAGCTTGAAGCCGTCCCGTCCGTCCACCCAGCGCATTTCGTTCTGCAGACTCCAGAGAATAACAGACGGATGGTTTTTGTCGCGCTGCACTAGCCGCCGTACATGCTGCCGGCAGTTCTCTACAAAAGCGGGATGGTCGGCCAGCATGGATTTGCTCGAACCATAAATCGCTGTCTCATCAACGATCAGCATGCCTTCTTCATCGGCGATCCGCACATAATCAGCCGGATATGGCTCGGCGTGCAGCCGGATACTGTTGACACCTACGGAGCGGCATATACGGTACCAGTTGCGGATGTACGCTTCCGTCTGCTGCTCCCCGCCTTGAAAATGCCAGGAATCGCCGCGCAAATTGACCGGAATGCCGTTCAGTATAAACTGCGGGCCTTCGCACCAGATTTCGCGGAAGCCGAAATCTTCCACACGCCGGTCGATGATCTCCTCTCCATGCAGCAGTTCCAGCACCGCACTGTATAGAAACGGCTCATCCGGGCTCCACAGTCTGGCACCGCTCCAGTCCATATTGAATGAGGCACAGTATACTGCCCCGGCCACTTCGTTTTCACATAGCCTGAGCGTCTCCACAGCGGCGCCATCGACTGGATGGGCTATGCATTCAGCAGACAGGACCGGTGCAGATTCCAGATCAACTCCGCAACATTCCTGTCTGTCTGGCCGCAAGCCGGTACCAGCTTGCTCCGCTCCTGCCCCTTCAGATCCTGCGCTAGTCCTATCTGAAGATTCCAGCGCTTTGCGGCCCTCCTCAGACTGCCGCAGCACTCCTTTCTCCCGAATGCTCAGCTTTACGCGCAGCGGGCTGCGGGCCGCAGCACTTCCCGCTGCGGAGGCAACAGCATTCACCTCTATCCGCCCTTCCCGAACGGAAGTACGAATAGTTACATCCTCCAGCGACAGTGCCGGATAACCTTCCAGATATACATCCTGCCAAAGTCCACGGCAAATCCTTCCATACCAGGAACCCAAAAGTCCGGTTATTTTTTGCATGCCGTTTGGAAGCACCACTCTGTCGAATCCGCCGCACACGACATGCAGATGATGCTCCCGCCCCTGCACCACCAGGGAAGTAATGTCGAGCCTCAGCGGCAAGTAGCCGTCTTCCCAGACACCAATCTCCTGCCGGTCCAAATAAATGACGGCCTTCTGCATAATGCCGTCCAGCCGCAGCACGATCCGTTGACCGGCCATGCTCCCTGGAACCCGAAAGCTTCGATGCAGCACTCCCGCTTCAGCAGCATCCCATTCCTCCGGATAACCGTACAGCTCGAACGGGGCGTAGTCATACTCCTGGAATTTGCCGAATCGTTTGCCTTCCGGGAGCGGATAAGTCCGCCTCCAGCTGGAAGGAACCTGGATCTTTCGCGCTTCATAAACAATTTTTTCCGGCAGCCTGCGGCATTGCGGCTGATCGTACAGGGGCATGAAATCCCATTCCCCGTTTAGACATAGCAAATTACGCATCTCTTATTCCCAACTTTCCGGTGAAGGAGCGCACCTCAAGCACTAGATCGAGCTTCCGCCAAATATCCTGGCCGGCAGGGGCCCCTTCCCATTTGATAAAATGCGGCTCCATAATTTCGGCCCAGTTGTCCGGAGTAAGTGTTGTTTTCAGCCTTCCTTCATAAGGGGCAGGCTCACGCGTGGCCGGCTGCTCCGCATAAAAAAACAGCAGATTCTCATGGAGCCCGATAATTCCGTATTTATCTCCGTCACCCGGCTGTTCTTCCTGATATTGATAGTGGTAATACACATAGCTGGCGGCCTCTTCCGGCTTCAGCAGCGCAAGCCGTCCGTAAGGCTGGCCAGCAGCGTTTGAGCGCTCCCAATGCTGCGCTGAAACAGGTTGCTGATAATGAAAAATATCCGCCAGCGGCGCCCAGCGGCGACCCTGTTCCCCTCCCGGCCAAACTGCCAGCCGTTCTGAGGCTTCGGGCAGCAAACTTTCCGGCGGAACCGCCTCTTCCAGGCATTCATAATAAAGAAACAGCTGGCTGCTGCAGGCAAACAGGCTCAGATTGACCACGTTGAGATGTTCCATCGCTTCGGCGAGCGAAGATGAGACCTCTTGGCTCCGAAAAAAAGAAGTAAGTTCCTTGCCCCTGAGCCCCTCGGCCCTGTATAAACAGCGCTTCATGCCGAACCTCCCTTTCACTTGTTTTCCCTATCATGTTACCGCATACAAATCTTCTTCGCCTTGACGATCGGGACCTTATTTAGCATGATAGCGACATCAGATCTCAAGACCTCCTTAAACCGCAACTGCGCTGAGGGAATAGGCGTAAGAAGGTTCTTCGAAATCCAGCCCGGCATGGCAAAGGCCCGCAAAAAAGGAACACTTCCTTTTGCAGGCCCGAATTAAATCATAAATTGAAATGAATGGGGGTAGAAACAACTCCGAACAGCTCCGACAGCAGCGCCCGCGCTATCACGCGGTGACCTGATGCGTCCGGATGGATACCATCACCATAGCTATAACCGGCGTCAAGCCTCCGCTCATACCGGATATGCTCCAGCAGCGGAGTGCGCAGGTCGATCACGCCATCGGCGGGACAACCGCCGGAGAGCAGCCAGTCCGCATAACGCTCCAGCACGCGGTCATAATTCCTGTAGGGCGCCAAATAACTGAAATCGGGCGCCTCTTCAGGCAAGAGCTGGCCGTTCATTGAAGCGGCGTCGAACGGCGGCGGGGTCATGAGCACTACTTTGGCCCCGGCTTCACGGATCTGTGCGCTCAGCTGACGCATTCCCGCCTGATAGACCGCGAACCGTTCGTCCGAGTAGGGATGGTAAATCCCGTCGTTCATGCCGTAGCAGGCGACGACCACACCGGGAGCGGCAGCGGCGAGTTCTTCCGCCAGCCGGTCGTGGATACAGGGCCTTGGAAATGGATGCCTTGCTTCACTTAGGCCTGATGCCGTCTCGCTGGGGATACCGCGTGCCACCAGTTCAACTTCCTGATCCGGGCGGTGCTTCCGCAGCCATTCCTCTGCATAACGGATGTATCGGCCATCCGCCGTAATGCTGTCCCCGAGAAACAGAATCACCGGCTTCACCGGATCATTTGTGATTGGATCAGCAAATAAATGCAACATTGTTTTCCCTCCTGACAATAACACAGGTCATGGCTTAGCCGAAGTCCGGCGATTGGCCCGCAACCTAATGATAACGCTGCCTCCCCATTTTCGCCTTGACGATTCCGACCTTCTTTAGCATAATATGGCCATGACAACTAAACTTTTTGCGCGGGACATCGGACTTGAGCCCGGCTTTACCTTCAGGATCCAGAAATGCCCGCTGACCCATGATTACTACGTCCATAGCCATGATTTCTCCGAGCTGGTCGTTATTCTATCGGGAAGCGCTGTGCATATTATCGAAGGGAGAGAGTATCCGGTTACTGCCGGCCAGGTTTTTCTAATCCACAGCAACGTTTCCCATGGTTATAAGAATGTCGATGGCATCGAATATGTGAACGTCATGTTCCAGCCCGAACAACTGCTGCAGCTGCCCGAGCTCAGGCTGCTGCCGGGCTTTCAGGCGCTGTTCTATATTGAGCCTTTCTACCGCAAGGAAATGTATTTCAAGGGCATGCTCACCCTTGACGCCGGGCAGCTGCGGGAAGCGACGCGGCTGCTTGATGTGATCCTCGAAGAGCATGACCGGCAGCCGGAAGGATACCGGCTGATGATCCGCACTTATTTTACCGCTCTGGTGGGCATGCTTTCGCGCTATTATCAGAACAGCCTCAGAAGCGAGGACAACAAGGCGCTGCGGATCGGCGAGACCGTGACCTATATCGAGGAGCATTTTCTGCAGCCCATTTCTCTGCAATCCATGGCGGATATGGCCTATTTGTCCACCCGCCAGTTTCTGAGAGTCTTTACCCGCAATTACCAGACCACCCCCATGGATTACGTCATCCGCAAGCGGCTGGACTATTCCTGCACGCTGCTGCGCAGCCCCGGCCTCACCATTTCACAGGTGGCTATGGACAGCGGATTCCATGATCAGAACTATTACTCCCGCCAGTTCCGCAAAGCATTCAACTGCACGCCAAGTGAATACCGCGAGAAAATGCGGGATTCCTAACGGCATCTGCAGTCACTCCTTATCCTCATCCCTGCCGGCGGCCATTCCCTCATCCCTCTGCCGCAGCCGCCGCCGGTACGCCCCGGGCGTCAGACCAAATCTCGTACTAAACAGCCGCGTCATGTAGTTGGGATCGCGGATGCCCACCCGTTCGGCAACTTCAGGTATGCCGAGCACTGTACCACCCAGCAATTTTTTGGCTTCTTCCAGGCGCAGACGCAGCACGTACTGCAGCGGTGTTGTGCCGATATGCTGTTTCATGCACCTTGTAATATAATCCGCCTGGAAATGCAGTTCCTCCTCGAGTCCGGCAAGATCAAACGGCTGTCTCCAATGACCGTCCAGATAGGCTGCGGCTGCCCGGGCCAGCCGGACCGAAGGCTCCGGCGCGGAAGTCCGGGCGCATTCCGCCTGCAGCGCGGCCAACAGCTCTGCCAGCAGCAGATGGAGCCGGACTGCGTTCTCTGCGTTTAGCCGGTTGTGGATCTCGTTCATCCCACGCAAAATCGGCTCCAGTGCTTCTACATCGACTGCAGCAAATTTGGGCATATACAAACGCTGCTGCGCAGAAGGCTCAACATCCTCTACCGTCCCTTTGGCGAGCAGCGACGACCAGGGAATATCCTCCCGCCGGATATGCGCTGTCGGACACCCATGAATGAAATGCACCCAATAAATTTCCGTATCCTCCCCGCAGGGCCGATGCCCGGCATGCGGCAGCCCCGCCTCCAGCACCAGCAGCTTTCCCGGACCCACGGCATATTCCTTATCTTGTTCTGTCATATACAGCGTTCCCCGCTTCACCAGCAGCAGATCGTACACACCGAAGGTACGGGCGAAATGCCGGTCACCCGGCGACCAGACGGCATGTCCTACTGTCACAAATTGCGGCAGCGGCGGGATGGCGAATTCCAGACACAGCACAGTATTCCTCTCCTGTCATAAGTCGATTTTGTGCTATTCAAAGTCTATATTATCACTGGTTACTCCGGCCGAAAAGAGGTACATTGACTGGGAATCCGCTTTTCATCCAACCATATAAGGGGCTGTTTATCCATGCGTTTTCGTCAGGTACACCTCGACTTTCATACTTCTGAAGCCATTGCCGGCATCGGAAGCGAGTTCTCCAAATCCCAGTTTCAGTCCATGCTGCGTGCCGGGCATGTCGATTCCATCACCGTTTTCTCCAAATGCCATCATGGCTGGGCCTATCATCCCAGTGAAGCCAATGAAATGCATCCGCACCTCAGCTTCGACCTGCTCGGCGAAATGATCGCAGCAGCCCATGAAATTGGGGTCCTCACACCGGTTTATCTATCAGCCGGTCTCGACGAAAGGCTGGCACGGCGCCATCCCGAATGGCTGATCCGTGACGCGGAGGACCGGACGCGCTGGGTGAAGGACTTCATGACACCGGGGTATCACGAGTTTTGCTTCAACACGCCTTTTCTGGACATCTTGCTGGCGCAAATCCATGAAGTGGTCTCCCGTTATGACGCGGACGGCATCTTCCTCGATATCGTGGGCATCCGCAAATGCCGCTGCCAGTACTGTGTAGCTGCGCTGCGCGCGGACGGCCAAGACCCGCGCAGCGAATCTGCCGTCGCCGCCCTGGGCGAACGGACTTACCTGAACTATGCACGCCGCGTACGGGAGACCATCGACGCCGTGAAGCCCGGTCTTCCGGTCTTTCACAACAGCGGCCATCAGCGGCGGGGCCGCCGTGACCTCGCCCGTGTCAACAGCCATCTCGAGCTGGAGTCGCTCCCGACCGGAGGCTGGGGCTATGATCACTTCCCGCTGTCGGCACGCTACGCCCAGACGCTGGGCATGGAATTTCTCGGCATGACCGGCAAATTCCATACCTCCTGGGGCGAATTTGGCGGATACAAGCATCCGAACGCCCTGCGCTTTGAGGCAGCGCTCAGTCTCGCCCATGGTGCCAAATGCTCAATCGGTGATCAGCTTCATCCCACGGGCCTAATGGATGAGGCGACCTATGCCCTGATCGGCGCCGCCTATGCCGAGGTGGAGTCAAAGGAGCTATGGTGCGCCGGGACAGAGTCCGTCGCGGACATTGCTGTTCTGTCCCTTGAAGCCGCGCGTGAGGCCTGTCCGGACGGGCAGGAGCTGAAGGGGCAGCGCAATCTGGCCGATGCCGGTGTGGTGCGCATGCTGACCGAAGGCCATTATCTGTTCGACATCGTGGATACGTTAAGCGATTTTGGCGCTTACAAAGTGCTGATTCTGCCGGACGAAGTTCCGGTATGGCCGGAACTAGCCAGCGCAATAGCGGAATTTACAGCAGGAGGCGGCAAAGTGCTCGCCACCGGGCGTTCGGGCCTGAACGCAGCTGGTGATGCTTTTGTCCTGAATTTGGGTCTGAACTGGAAAGGAACTAATCCGTACAAGCCGGCTTATTTCCGCCCGGACTTCATTCCCGGCGCCTTGCTGCCCGCCTCCTATGTGATGTACGGCGAAGGCCAGCTTGTGGAATTAAACAGCGGGCAATCGCTGGGCTGTCTGGAGAATCCGTATTTCAACCGTGATGTCTTCACTTTTTGTTCGCATCAGCATACGCCCAGCGCCAAGGAAGATAATGGACCGGGCATGGTTGAGAGCGAAAACGGCATCTATATCGCCTGGGATGTGTTCAGCGATTACGCGGATGGCGGGCATCTCATCCTGAAGGAGATGGTACTCCATGCTCTATCCCGGCTGTTGCCAGAGCCTGCTCTGCGCACCCGGTTGCCGGCCCGCGGGATAACGACCCTGCAATACCAGCCGGCGGAACGGCGCTATGTCAACCATCTGCTCTATGCCGCCCCCGTGCTGAAGGGACGCATAGAAGTCATTGAGGATATCGTGCCGCTGCGGGACGTTTCCGTCAGCCTGCGCCTCCCGTCACCCGCTCCCGTCCAGCGGGTCTATCTGGCCCCATCAATGACAGAGCTGCCGTTTACGGTGGGCCAAGACGGCGAAATCGGCTACACGCTTCCTTATCTGGAGAATCACCAGATGGTAGTGCTAGAGCTGGCGTGAGTAGAATTACCGGCCGAGAGGCTGGGTCAGCGGGAACATGTTAGCGTTATCCTTCGGCACCCAAACGGTGAAACCTTTGATCTTACAAGGGTTTCACCGTTTTGTATTTTTTCAAATTCTGAACTTATATTTCTTAACTCAACTTTTGCAAAATCAACACTGAGTAGGTCTCAGCCGGGGTTAACGCTCCAAGTAAAGGCCTTGTTATCATAGCTTCAATTTCCTCACTGGATTACGTGATAATATTTAGGTAAAGCGGCAAATCACACTTGCCTCAGGTTATAACTTGATTTACAATAAAACACATAAAACAAATTGTTTTATGCGTTTTCCATTATATAAGGAGGTGATCCCTCACAAGATGACAAAACCACTAAAGTTGCTCATGCTGATTACAGACGTAGGGTTCTTGATCTACTGGTTAGTGACATGGCTTCATCTGGTGCCGGATGAATATCTGTATAAAGACTACAAAAATGAAATCATGATGGCCTGGAATATATCGTTTGTGCCTCTGGATCTTTTGATCTCATTAACCGGTCTTTTGAGTATGTACTTTTTTAAAAAGAATAAGGGACAGTGGCTGCCGCTATGTCTCCTATCACTCAGTCTGACCTTTTGCTCCGGGCTGCAGGCGATAGCTTTCTGGACGATCCGGTTAGATCTGGATTGGTCCTGGTGGGTCCCGAATTTGTTTCTCATAGTGTACCCATTGTTCTTTTTGCCTTCGATTATGAAGAAAGGGCGATATACGGCGTCAATGACGGCGGTACAACCCAATAAATAAGTTTGGATGTGAGAGAGATGAAGGACAGAATTATACAAGCCTCGGTAGCTGAAATTAAGATACGAGGGTTGAAATTCTCCATAAGAGATGTGGCAAAGCGTGCCGGCATTAGCACAAAGACTTTATATCAAAATATAGAATCCAAGGAGCAGATCATAGGTTATATTGTCGAGCAATCTGTGTCAGAAATGAGACATGCCGAGCAATTAATCATAAACGAAAGTTCTCTGTCCAATATGGACAAGTTGCATAAGACATTGGCGTTATTGCCGAGCAGACTTGTTTTACATAACGTACATTTTCTTGAAGAACTCAAGCAGCGTTATCCTGTTCAATGGGCGGAAGTCGATCATTACATCCATAATGGCTGGGATAACATTAGGTTACTAGTTGAAAAAGGAGTCAGGAATGGGGAACTCCGTGAGTTTGATTTTGAATTGTTTATTCAAGTGTATATCGGGGCGTTCTATCGTTTGATGGAGCACCAATATGAAGTTCAGGACGGGTTGTCGCTTGAGAGGGCGCTGGGGCAAATGGTAGATCTGCTGCTGGTGGGTATTTGTAAGGGCAACATGGATCACGGGGGGAAGTGAGTGTGAAGGCATATTTGTTTTTGGCTGTTGCAGTTGTCAGTGAGCTGTTCGGGACATCTCTGCTCAAAGCTTCAGAGGGACTCACGAGAGTTTATCCAAGCATCGGGATGGTCCTGTGTTTCGGTGTAGCCTTCTACTCCTTATCTTTGTCGTTGCAACAGATCCCCTTGGGGGTCGCTTATGCCATATGGTCAGGTGTTGGAACTGCATTAACCGTCGTCATAGGGATTGTTATATGGAAAGAAGCGACGAATGCTATGACTGCTTTTGGCATACTGCTGATCATTGCTGGGGTTGTATTGGTTAATTTGAAATCGGCGTAGGGGAATGATATTGCTGGAGTATGATCCGATAAATGAACGGATTCCCACACACGGTAAGGCTTCAAGAAATAATACAGGTTTACGGGTACAAGTGGAAACGGCTTCGCTGTCCTCAAGAGGACGGTATCCGTTTCAGCGAGAAATAGAAGGATAATTTATAGTGTGAAGCATATAAATTCTGGGTATAAATTTAAAAAGGCTGTCGGAAATTTCCCGGCAGCCTTTTCGGCTTTATCTAAATCAGCTTATGCGCAAACCACTTCTTGCCCCGGAAGCGCCATAGAAAAACACTCCCGCGAACGGCCCACTCACAGTTCATCGCCAGCCAGACTCCCATGACGCCATAGCCCAGCACGATCCCGAGGATATAGCCAAATACCACCCGAAACAGCCACATCGTCAACATCGAAGTAATTGAGGTGAAGCGGGAATCTCCCGCTGCCCGCAGCGCAGACGGCAAAATAAAGCTAACGGCCCACAGCGGAACCTGGGCAATGGAATTCACCAGCAGCACTACAAACAGATCGTCAATGATCTCGGGAGGCGGAGAAAAGATCGACACCAGCGGGTGGAACAGCGGCATCAGGATCAAGGCGATCAATGCCAATGAAGCGGACCCGATCCAAAGGAAGGACTTGATGAACTTTCTGGCATCGGCGACATTCCCCCGCCCGATACATTGGCCGACTACCGTTACAATGGTCAGTGAGAGCGCACTGGCCGGGATTTGAAACACCATGGCCAGCGAGCCGGCGATCGCATTGGTCGCAATGGCATAAGTGCCAAGGCTGACAATAAATACCTGGGTCAGCAGTTTGCCCCCGTTGAAGAACATCTGCTCCGCTGCGAACGGCACGCCGATGAACATGATTTTCCGCAGCATGGTCAACGGAATATGGAACAGGTCGCGAATACGCACACGCAGGGCTGTATCCACCTTGAACAGATACACCAAGGCACAGACCATCCCCGTGTACCGTGCGATATTTACCGCAAGCGTCATCCCCAGCACGCCCATGTGCAACAGATTAATGAAGACTACGTTCAGAATAACATACAGCAGGTTCATGATGAGCGACAGCATCAGAGAAGCCCGTGTCCTGCCCACTCCCCGCAGAGCTCCGCATACCGCCTGCACCACCGCGATGCCCAGATAAGAGATACTGCTGCCGATGAGATAGATCCGGGCATTGTCCAGCACGTCGGGCGAGGCGGTTCCGAACAGAAGGTTCAAAATGGGAGTATGTAAGCCCATCATCAGAAGCCCGATTCCCAAGGCGATCAGCGACACCGAGGTGACCGAACCGGCCGTAGCCTGAGACACCATCTTGTCATTTCCGCTGCCTTTATACTGCGCGACTACTACCGTCCCCCCGGTTGCAACCGCAACAAACACATTGATCAGAAAAATATTGAGCGAATCCACCATATTCACCGCACTGACCGCCGCCATCCCGGACGAGCTGATCATTGCGGTATTTACCAGATTAAGCCCAATGATGAAGGCCTGGTCAATCAGGATAGGAATAAATAAAGCTATAATTTGCCGATAATCCATACCTTCGCCGGAAAGATATTTCTCCAGCAATTTTTTCTTCGGAAGACTAGCGCGAAGCTGCATAAACATATCACATCATTTTCTATATAATTGAAAAAACTCTTCATTCGAAGAGCTTTTCGACAAAATATACCCATTGAATTATGGGCACTTTACATTCAGTTTACTATAAATGCCATCTTAAGTCTTTAATGTTTTCCCCAGCACGCACAAAAATAACCCGCAGGCTTATGCCAACGGGTTAATTATTTATGATCTTGCACAAATGTTACTGAGCCTGAATCAGCTCAGATTCCTCTGCACCGGTAATGACGGAAACGATGCTCTTCCGCAGTTCTTCTGCATTAGATGCCTGGTACGGATCAGCATTGAAAATAATAGCATCTGCAAGATATCCGCTGGAAATCCGCCCCAGCTCATTACCGCTTCCCAGAATCTCAGCAGCAGTTAGTGTGGCAGCCTGCCACACTTCCGCCCGGGTCATGCCGTAATCCATCAGCGTATCCAGTTCTTGAAGGTTGTACCCGTGAAGTGCAGGCGTAGCATAATCCGTACCGAACCCTATGCGGACCCCCTCCCTCTTGGCATAACCAATGGCTTTGGAGTGGGCTTCGGCAGCGCGGGCGGCCCGGTCACAAATGACCGGGTTCAGCGCCAGAACGCCTTTCGGATCTGCAGCAATGCTATAAATTGAGGTCGTTGGCACAAAAGCTGTTCCGGACTCAGCAAGTCTTCCGGCCTGATCTCCGGTCAGAAACATCCCGTGCTCTATGGATTCCACACCTGCAGCGATAGACCAGTCTACCGTTACCCCGCCCCAGGTATGAACCAGGACTTTTTTATGATGAGTATGCGCATGGCGGACAATGAAAGAGAATTCTTCCTCTGAAAAAATCGGCTCCAGCACTTTTTCAGTAGGTGCACCAAGGCCGCCTGTTGCCATAATCTTAATCCAGCCTGCTCCTGTATCAAAAATCCCGGCCAGCCGCCCCTCCAAAAACTTAAGTCCGCGGGTATCCGCCGCTCCAAGCATAGCGCTGCTGGTTTGCACCCTTAGCGGCTGCTGATAGTGCTGAACGAGGTGCCGTACGGTGCTCGGCAGAATCCCGCCCGCATCACGCGCCGTTGTTACACCGGTCCGCAAAGTGGCTTCGAAGGCCGCAGCCTGCATGACTTCGAGCTCATGGCTGCCGCGTTTCAATTGATCCTCATGGTCAAAGTCCGTCCAAGCCAGATGCGTATGAAGATCAATAACCCCCGGACCGATCCATAAATCTTGGCCTGAATGAGCGGGCCGATCCTTCGGCGGCTCCGTTTCAGCTATAGAGGAGAACCGGCCATCCTTAATGTTAATATCAAAACGTTTTCCTTCGATGCCTGCTATAAAAATATGATTGAAGACTAACGCCTCAGGATGTTTATTGATCATGTTCATTCCCCCAAGTTAGGCGGATTGCCTTGAGCGCTGGATCAGTGCCCTGATTCAGCAGCCCGGCGAGCGTCGTAATGGCTTCTTCCACGCTTTGACGGGAAGCATTCGTTCCGAAATGATTAATCCGCAGAAGCCGGCCGGATAGCTCTCCGTCACCGGGAGCTACGATACCGATAGGCTGATTAATACGCAAGCCCGGTTCCCCGGAAATCCGCACCGTCGTAGTCAGTGTAGAATAGTGTTGGCTATCCTTCTGCCAAGGCTCCAGACCCAAGGCCTTGATACCGGCAATGGCCGAGGCCGCAGCCGATTCATGGCGCTTGATGACCTGTTCCAAGCCTTCTTCCTCAATGGCTGTCAATGCCGAGATCAAAGCTCTTGCCTCCAGCGTTGGAATGTTGGGAGGAACACGTAACGGTGTTGTCCCCTTCTGTGAGGGTTTAAGATCCAGTAAGGACAGAATGGAATTGCGCGGAGCATTGCTATTAGATTCGAGGAATTCCCAGCCGCGCGGTGAGATGCTTACGGCGCTGACGCCGTTAGGCCCGGCCAAAGCTTTCTGCGCGCCTATAGCTGCAAAATCAACGCCCCATTCATCCACCGGGAGGGCTTCTCCCCCGACCGCTGAAACGGAGTCTGTCACCGTAACAAGGTTAGCGGCGCGTGCAAGCTTAATTATTTCTTTGGCCGGATTCGATCCGCCTGTCACCACTTCTGCCTGAACAAAGGAAAGTGCACATGGTTTAAACCGTTCAATCGCCGCAGCGACTTCCTGAACAGTAACTACTTCATCAAAGGGGACCTTTACTTCAACAACCGTTGCCCCGCCGCGTTCAAGCCATTGTCCAAACAAACTCCCATAGGGGCCTGTCACTATATTTAGAATCGTACGGTCAGGCGCAGATATCCCCGCCGCTACCGCCTCGATTCCCAGAATTGCCTCTCCGGGAATGATGACCGGGGGATGACCGGTAGACAAAAGCCGGGAGAGCAAACTTGTAAGTGTGTCAAACTCAGATAATGACAGCGGTATAAATCCTTTATGTTCTCGGCTCATATAAACCTCCTGATGTGATCGACTTCGGCATTTTCGGAACGGCGGACAAGAGCTCACGGCTGTATTCCGTTTCAGGGCGGGCAAAGAATTGATCCTTGGGACTGATCTCAACCAGCTTTCCCTGCCGCATGACCGCTACCGTATCGCTGATTGCATGGATAACTCCCAAGTCATGGGAGATGAACAGCATGGTAAGATTAAGCTCATCTTTGAGCGTGTTAAACAGTTCGAGCACACTCCGCTGTACAGATACATCCAAGGCGCTGGTCGGTTCATCCGCAATCAGAAGACTCGGCTCAACGCTTAATGCGCGGGCAATCGCGATCCGCTGGCGCTGACCGCCGGAGAATTCGTGAGGATACCGGTCCAATGCCTTGGCTTCCAGCTGAACACGGCTCAACAGCTCTTTACACCGCTGCTCGACCTCCGTGCGGCCGACAATTTTATGAAACAGAAGTGCTTCAGATAGAATCTGCCTGATGGAATGCTTGGGATTCAGCGAAGCGTCCGGATTTTGGAAGATCATCTGGATTCGCTTGCGCTGCTCCCGGCTTCTCTTACTGGTTAATTCTTGTGCCCCCAGCAGAATCTGTCCCTCATCCGGGGTGATCAACCCGGCAATGACCCGCGCCAGCGTGGATTTGCCCGAGCCGGACTCTCCTACAAGGCCAAGGGTAGTATGCTGCTGCAGATTCAGATGGATATGATCGAGCGCAGTAAATCCGCCGTAATGAACCGCCAGATTTTTTACTTGCAGGGCTAGCTCCATGGTTGTCCGCTCCCTTCAAGCTCCGGCAGAGGAAGCACCGAGTTAATCAGCATTTGGGTATAAGGATTTTGCGGGTTCTGCAAAACACTGAGGGTATCTCCCTGCTCAACAATCCGCCCCTCTTTCATCACACACAGCTTGGAGCACAGGGCGGCTGCAATCGCAAGATTATGCGTAACAAATACCATAGCAAAGCCCAGCTCATTCTGCAGGCGGGTGATCGTTTCAATGATTTGCCGCTGAACGGTAACATCCAGCGCCGTTGTTGGCTCATCGCAGAGAAGAATACCCGGCTTGCATGCCAGTGCAATGGCGATGACTACCCGTTGGCACTGCCCCCCCGAAAGCTGGCTCGGATAACGGTCCGCCCTCTTTAAAGAATCGGGCAGGCCAAGCATTTCGAGCAGTTCCACAGCCACGCTGCGTGAAGCCTTCCGGCTTAATTTTTGCCTATAATATACGACTTCCGCAAGCTGCTTAACGACCGGACAGAGCGGGTCCAGCGCCCCTCTCGGGTCTTGAAATACCATAGCGCTGCTAACGTCACTCTTAATGACTCCGCCTGTCTGTTCAACACCCCGTGGAAGCAATCCCAGAATCGAACGCAGGGTCAGCGATTTTCCGGAACCCGATTCGCCTACTAATCCCAGACTCTCCCCTTTGCCCAGTGAGAAGCTTACATTGCTTACTAATTTAGCATTGGACTTGGTTCCCAGCGATAAGGCTTCTATTTCCAAAACCGGACTTGTAGAAATCATTTTTTCCTCCATAAGTCTGCCAACCCATCTCCCACAAGAGACAACGCAATTCCCGTATACACCACTGCGAATCCCGGAACCGCCGAGAGCCACCAGGCTGTAGTTATGAAGGATTGTCCATCCGAAATCATGGTTCCCCAATCCGGGGTTGGCGGTGCAATGCCGATGCCAAGATAACCGAGTGTAACAATGGCCACCAGAAGTCCGACCATATCCGTCATAAGGACTACAACCGCTTGAGGCAGTACATTGGGCAGGAGATGACGAAGGATAATTTTTACTCCAGGCAGCCCTAACGTCTGAGCGGACGCCACCCATTCCTGCTCGCGAAACGATGCGCTAATACCTCTGACTACACGGGCAAACACAATCCAGCCTACAAGCATAAAGGTGATATAAATGCCCCGCTCACCTGCTCCGCTGGCAAAAGCCACGATAATCACGATCAGATAAAAAGGAAAAGCGATAAACGTATCCGTGAGCAGCGTAATGACCTTATCGGCCCATTTTCCGTAATATCCTGCAACCATTCCTAAAAATACACCGGTGCAGAATGGAACAATTTCCGCCAGAACCATGATGCTCAAATCGGTTCGCGCCGCATAGATCAGCCTCGTAAACAAATCGCGTCCCAATTGGTCCGTCCCCAGCCAATGTCCGGCAGACGGAGGCTGCAAAAAAGCGCTCAAATCTTGCGCTGAAGGGTCATAAGGACTCAGAAACGGTATGAATACAGCTAAGATAATAAGCACTGCAAACATAATGCTCCCCACCAGAAGAGAAGGCGTATTCCTTATTCGATGGAGAACGTTTGTCTTCCTGGCGTCCTCAAGCAACATAGGTTCTGTTATTATACGTTTCATTGTTTTCCTTTCGTTCTGGGATCGAGCCACCACGAAATGACTTCAATCAGCAGGCTGATGATCACAACAGATATCGCACAGTAAAGCGCTATTCCTTGAATGACCGGGAAATCCCGATTCGAAATTGAAGTGAACAGCAGGCTGCCAATTCCCTTGATGCCAAACACCTGTTCAACGACCAGAGTACCGCCGATCAGATAAGAAATATTAACGCCAAGCAGCATTAGCGTCGGAAGCGCCGAGTTGCGCAGCACATGCTTAAACAGGATCACCCTGCTTGGCAATCCCGCCGCCTTCAGTGTGACTACAAAATCGGATTCCAATATTTCAAGCATCTGTGCCCTTAACGAACGTACCAGCGTAGGAATCTGCGAAAAGGCGACGGTAATCGCCGGAAGTGTAAGACTGTACAAGGTTCCTAACCACCCTTCGCCTACACCCCCAACGGGAAACCAATGAAGCCGGACACTAAACAGCAGAATCAAAAGCATGCCAACCCAAAAGATTGGCATACCCAGAGTTATTGTAGGAAAAATACGGATCAAATGATCCGGCAGCTTATCCTTGTGTGTGGCTGCAACCGTAGCAAGCAGAAGGGCAATGATGACTGCCAAGATACAGGCCATCACAATGAGCAGCAAAGTAATGGGAGCCCGCTCGGCAATCAGCACTCTTGTAGAGGTTCCGGTAATTATAGAATTGCCGGTATCACCATGTGTGAACAGCGTCTTCACAAACCGGATGAATTGTTCCCATAAAGGGAGATCCAGCCCGAGAGTATGATGCATACTCTCGAGGGCCTCAGGTGTGCTGTATTCTCCCAGAATCATTTTTGCGGGATCTCCCGGCACGATTCTGATGATGAAAAAGACTGCGGTCACTACAAAGAGGATCACTGCCAAAGCTCTTAATAGAGCGGTCACAAGCCAGCTGTAAGATGTATTCCTTCCTGACGATTGGCTTAACGGCGTGCTACTCTTCATCATTTACCGATACGGACTTCTTCAAATCGAACGCTGCCGTTAGGTAAAACTACTAGACCATCCACTGAAGATCCTACGCCTTTCAGGATATCCGGATAATATAGAGGAATGTACGGAACTTCATCAGCAAGAGTTTGCAGCAGCTTGGTGTAGGTTGCCTCACGTTCCTTGCCATCCGGCGTTTTTTGCCCTTCATATAGCAGCTTGGTCACTTCATCATTCGTGTAATGGGTCCAGTACGATTTACTGAAGCCTTCCGGGTCGGTCTGAAAAGCGATAATTGAGTTCGCTTCGGGAGAATCGGCTTGACCGCTGTTGAGCATTGCCGCAAAATCATAGGCGAAGAAACGCTCACGGAAAGTGGCCAGTTCAATGGATTCAATCTCAATGTTAATCCCGATCGATTTACCTGCTGCCTGGATAATTTGCGCCTCTTGTGCTCTTGTGCTGTTGCCGGAGGCTACAAGCAATTTTGTATTGAATCCATTAGGGAAGGCAGATTTGGCAAGCTCCGCCTTGGCGTCCTCGAGATCGAAGTTCAGTGCCTTGATTGTCTCATTCGCATTATATGGAATGGTTGTCGGCAGCAATGAATTTGCAGTCTGTGCATATCCAAAGGTAAGTGCCTTAGTCAAGCCTTCACGATCCAGTGCCAGAGCCAGCGCACGACGGACATGCACATCAGAGAAATTCTTGTCCAGCGTATTGAAGAACAATTGCTCTGTCACCCAGCTGCCATTAGTTACTACTGTAGTGTCTGGGCCTTTTTTTATTTCATCGGCATTTTGCAACGCCAAAGATTCAATAGCATTCACTTCACCGGCCTTCAGCTGGTTAATGGCCTGGCTGTCATCTTCAATCAGCTTGTAAACAAGCTTATCAATATAAGGTTTTCCTTCTTGCCAATAGTTCGGGTTCTTGGTGAACGTCAGATCGCCAGCAGCATCCCACTGTTCAACAACGAAAGGTCCTGTACCTACCGGTTTCTTGAAAAACTCTTCTTCGGATACCCCGCCGAAATTGTTCGGAATTATTCCGTTGGAGAAGTTGGACAGCTCAGAGATGAACGGTGTGTAAGGCTCTTTAAGCGTAATAACAAACGTCTGTTTATCCTTCGCTACAGTGGTATCAACCTTTGCCGCTATCGCCAGCGGTCCGCCAACCTTCAAATGCCGCTGTAAGGAGAATACTGCATCCTCTGCAGTAACTTCAGTACCGTTCGAAAACTTCAAGCCGTCACGCAATACAAACGTATACGTCAAGCCGTCTTCACTGATGCTATGGGACTTGGCGAGCCAGTCCACAATTTCACCCTTGCTGTCAAAAGCAACCAAAGATTCGAATACTTTATCAATGGCAAAGGCGTTATTCGATGTAATCTGATTATGCAAATCAAGTGAGGTTACGGAAGCAGGCCGTCCATAGACGAAGGTTCCTCCCGCCGCAGGCTCCTCCGGAGTTGCGCTCTGGTTTGCCCCTTGATTCGTGTTCTGCTGGGCGTTCTTATTTGACTCAGAATTATTCTTGGAATCAGAGCATCCTGCAACCACCACTAATAATAGAAGTGCTACGGTTCCTATCCAAAATGACTTTCTAAATGCTTTAAGCTGTGACATGTCTGACTCTCCCCTCTTATAAATCATATATGTTTAGTATGGATTGTATTATGGCGTAAACCCCCTTCTCTGTCAAACAAAATATCATGGTTACGGAAAGCTAGCCTCGATTAAAACAAAACGGGACGAAGCCGGAAATCCGCTGCTTCGTCCCGTTTACTATATTGCGATAACGTGCCTAAGTCAAACATTCCGGAATCATATAATTTCCTGGAGCGCAACTTTCACTTGCATGGCCTTGTCGATGCCGGCGGTTACTGTTCCTGGCGAAGCGGGGTTCACCTCAAGCACGTTGTCAATCCCCCCCGGAACGATAACCGGAGTGACCGTAGACAGCCCGGCAGCGCGGATCACGTCAAGATCGAATTCAATCAGCAATTGCCCGGCCTTCACTTGCTCACCGGTCTCCACATGAAGCACAAAGCCTTCTCCCTTCAGGGAGACTGTGTCAATACCTACATGAATAAGCACTTGCGCTCCACTGGCATGCTCCAGAATGACGGCATGTTTGCTTTTCTTGATCACATGGGCCACGGTACCGTCGAACGGCGCGTAGACCTTGCCTTCGCTGGGTTCGATGGCGATGCCCTCTCCCAATTGTTTGCCGGCAAACCCGGGGTCCGGCACCTGATCCAGAGCCACCAGTGTTCCTGTAAGGGGTACCAGGAATGTAAGGGTTCCCGGCTCATCTGCCGCCTCAACCAGATTCGGAGCGAAGACCGGGGAGGCCGTGCGTACATTCACGTCCGTGGTATTCTCAGGCCGCATCTCTTCAGACCGAGGAGGTGCTGACGCTGTTCCGCCTGAGCCTGCCGTCTGCTCTGCCGGACCTGCGGACATCTCATCACGATAGCCAAACAGCCAGGTAAGCACGAAGGCTACAGCCATCGCAACCAGATTGACCAAAATGTACATCGGAAGCTGGCCGTTCAGATACAGCAGGGTTCCGGGAATCACCGTTATGGCCATGCCGTTGCCGGCCAGTTGGAACAGCGAAGCCAGGAAACCGCCTGCCGCACCGCCGATGAGCCCCATTACAAAAGGTTTCATATACCGGAGGTTGACCCCGAATATCGCCGGTTCGGTAATACCGAGCAGAGCGGACAGTGAGGACGGCAATGCCAGCGCCTTCAGCTTGGTGTTCTTCGTCTTCAGTCCCACAGCGAGACAAGCTGCGCCCTGAGCAGCCATTGCGCAGGTAATAATCGCATTGAACGGGTTGACGCCCGTGCGTTCCACCAGCTGAATCTCCAGAAAATTAAAGATGTGATGCACGCCGGTCACGACCACAATCTGGTGCAGCGCCCCGATCAATAGCCCTGCAATGCCCAAGGGCAAATCAAGCACATAAGTAGTTGCATTCAGTACGCCCGTCTCCAAGGAATGGAACAGAGGACCAATGGCGAACAAACCAAGCGTGATCATGAGCAGCAGAGTCAGGAACGGCGTCAAAATTAAATCAAGCGCTTCTGGAATTCGCTTACGTAATGCCTTTTCCAGCTTCGCCCCGATCAGTCCCATAATAAATGCCGGCAGTACCGACCCCTGATAACCTACAATCGGGATAAATCCGAACATAATCAGCGGCTCCGCCGTCCCTCCGGCAACTGCATAGGCATTGGGCAAAGCCGGATTGACAAGCATCAGCCCAAGCACAATCCCTAGAATGGGACTGCCGCCGAATACCCGGAAGGCCGACCAGGCTACCAGTGCAGGCAGGAAAGCAAAAGCGGTATCCGTGAGCACTTGGGTGAACAGCAGAAAATTGGCTGAGATATCCTCGGGCACGAGCCCGAACAAAGAAAGAATCTGCGGCTGGGTCAGCAAACCGCGCAGCCCCATGAACAACCCGGTGGCTACCAGAACCGGAATGATGGGAACGAATACGTCCCCGAAAGTGCGAATGGACCGCTGGAACACATTCCCCGCCTTTTTGCCCTGGTCTTTCAGATCTTCCTTGGAGGTGCTCTGAAGGCCCAGCTTCTCTACTTCCTCAAAAATACGGTTGACGGTGCCGGTGCCGAAAATAATCTGATACTGTCCGGAGTTAAAAAATGCCCCTTTGACTTTGTCGATGCCCTCGACCTGCTCTTGGTTAATGCTATCCTTGTCCCGCACCATAATACGCAGTCGGGTAGCGCAGTGCGCGAAGGAGATGATGTTGTCTTCTCCTCCTATAGCCTGCACAACCTGCTTGGCGATCATTTGATTTTCATTCATAACGCTATTCCTCCCCGTTGTATTCAATCTCCCATTGGACAACCCGGAACTCCGCGCTGCCGCCTTCGGCATAAAGGCGGATGCCTGTGCTTACCTGTTCAGGAAAAATTCTCGCCGAAAATAGCGTTTCTCCGTCATTCACAAACACTTCAACCGATGATGTATCCACAAACATTTGCAGGGTTAGCATGCGATTCCGAAGACCGGCCATGCAGCTCCGCTCCGTCCCGAACTCCAGGGCCAGAGCTTGACCTGACTCGGAACGGTCCAGTACCACTTTCCCCGCTGCGGTATCGTAATAGATGACTGTTCTCTCATTGGGGCCGACACGGAACTCAATGCCGAAGTGTTCTGCTCCATCCTCCCGGATCTGGGCCAGCAGCTCATAGACAGTGCCCCCAAGCTCCTTCATCTCAGCTGCCCCGCTGTGTATTACCGCGTGGGCCTCTGTCATCCGCCCCCGGCGTTTGACCAGTTCTCTGGCCGGACGCTGGATCAGACGGCCGTTCTCCAAGGTCAGCTCGCGGGGCAAAGTCAGACAATGCGCCCAGCCATGCTGATCCGTAGGATAATCAATCTCCGGCAGCCCCATCCATCCGACCAGCAAACGTCTGCCGTCGGGTGCCTGGGTTGTCTGTGGCGCATAAAAATCAAAGCCATAGTCAAGCTCTCTAAATTCACCATGGCGGAAATCCCTGTCCGGCAAGCGCAACGGATCGCCAGTGAGATATCCTGACTGATAGATATTCGGGAATTTGTCGCCCTCCGGCGCAAGACCTTGCGGGGAAAACAGCAGCACCCCTGCTCCATCCAGTTCAAAGTAATCGGGGCATTCCCACATATATCCAAACTTCATCAGCCGGGTGCCAAGCTCCCCTTCAAAATGCCAATTGTGCAAATCCGGCGAGCTGTACAGCACCACGCAGCCTGTATGATCTGTACGCTGTGCACCAATGATACAGTAGTAGCCCTCCGCTGCCTTCCACACTTTCGGATCGCGGTAATGATCTGTATAGCCAGGCGGCACATCGAATATAACCGGACGCTCGAGCTTTATAACCGTTCCGTCCCGTTCCATTACAGCCAGGCACTGATAGGGCAGTCTGATCCAGTCCTCGGTACGGGTATTCCCCGTATACATCAGGAACAGCTTGCCATCCTTCTCAATTGCACTGCCCGAGAACACCCCGTGTGAATCGTATTGCCCGCCCGGAGCAATGCCGATGCCAAGGTTCTTCCAGTGCACCAGATCGGAAGAAGAAGTATGATACCAATATTTCATGCCATGCTGTGTCCCCAAAGGAAACCACTGGTAAAACAAGTGGTATTCGCCTCCGTAGTAGGAGAAGCCGTTAGGATCATTCAATAACCCCACTTCCGGCTGGATATGAAATTGTTGTCTCCATGGGCTGCGTGCGACCAGCCGCTCAAGCGCTTCCCGTTCACCCGGCTCCGCTTCTTCGATAAGACGGTACAGCTGTTTTCTATCCATTTTCATCATAGGACTCTCCACTATCTATTTGGTCTAGTTCTCTTCAACGGAACCGGTTCCAACAAGCTGAAAAAGAAAACCTCTTTCCAGCATCGCTGTGAAAAAAGGTCCGGAACCGGTTCCAATGTTATTGTATGCTGAGTTCAGTCAAATTGTCAACGCTTTCTCGCTGAATAATTTCGCAGCCGGAGACGGAGACTTTGGCGACCTCTTCTCCATTCACCAAGGCTATGATGTTCTCCGCAGCCAATTGCCCCGCTTCTCTGTAATAAAATCTTATAGTCGTCAACGCCGGATGAACAATCTCAGTGACCTCGTAATCGCCGAATCCCGTCACCGACACTCCGGAAGGAATCAGTATATGTCTGAGCGAGGCTGCTTTCATCACACCGAGTGCAATATTGTCGGTCGCGCACACGATGACTGTAGGCACCCTGTCCTCAAACAGCAAATCGGCCGCCGTCACAGCCTCGTTCATTCTGAATCCGGAGGTATAAAACCTTGCATCGCAATTTCCGTATTCGCGAAGAGCCCTTTGGAAGCCTTGCTTCCGCCTTACACCTACCGCGATGTCCTGCTCCGTAACCCCAAGATAAGCGATGTGGCGATGTCCTTTTTCAAGAATATGCTTGCCCATCAGATAACCGGCCATTACATCATCATGAATCACGCTATGCAGGTCTGCATGCTGCTGCCCGATCAGTATAACCGGAATTTTGCAGTCCCGGACGGCCTTCAGGTGCCGCTCCGTTACTTGCGCCGCCAGCAGCAGCAGACCGGAAACTTTTTGCCTCGCCATCTCATAAATGAATTCAATTTCCCGCTCCAAGTCCTGATTGGTGTTGGCAATGAGCAGCTGATACTGGCGTCCCCGCAACTCATCGTCTATGCCCATTAAGGTCTGTGAGACTGCATAGGAGTCGAGGCGCGGAACAATTGTGCCGATAATGCTGGTCCGCTTTGCCTTCAGGCTTTGGGCGAATGTGTTGGGCACATACTGGTTCTGTTTGATGATGCGTTCGATTTTCTCTCTCGTCGCATCGCTGACAGAACCACCGTTCAAATATCTTGAGACCGTACTTTTAGCCACACCCGCCGCCCGGGCGATATCAATGATAGTTTTCATTCTCAGGGCTCCTAGCTGAATTTTTCTTTCATATCCCTCTATTTTACCACATGGATACCAGTCAGCTTAATAGAACAAATCCCAGCCTAAGCCCCATTCAAAAAAAGTGCCTGCCCCTAATGCATACCGGGACAGGCACCTTCAACTTCATCATACATTTACAAGCAGATTTCTTAAACTTATTTCAAACTCTTCCAGACCCAATTCTCCACTTCCGGCAGGTCAATGCCCTCTTCACGGATATACTCATAATGCTTCTTAACCATAGCATCCATCTCATCCGCGATGGCAGTGTGTTTGTCAGCTGCAGGCAAGCTCAGAACAGCTTCCTTCGTCAGATCGAAACGGTCCATCTGATTCAGTACACGCATATCGAACGGAGTCGTGATGTCGCCGTTCTCACGGTAGCCATGCACATGCAGGTTATGATTGTGGCGGTCGAAGAACAAGTCTTTAATCAGGCCTTCATAACCGTGGAAAGCGAAGATGACCGGTTTATCCTTTGTGAAAAATTGATCAAACTCATCGTCGGATAAACCACGCGGATCAAGTTTCTGGCTTCTCAGCTTAAGCAGATCGACCACGTTGATATAACGGATTTTCAGCTCAGGCAATTTCTCATGCAGGATAGAGATGGCAGCCAAAGCTTCAATCGTAGGTTCGGTACCTGCAGAAGCGAATACAACATCAGGCTCTCCGCCTTCGTCCGTGCTGGCCCAGTCAATGATCTTGAGTCCTTTATCAACCAATTCCTGCGCCTCTTGAGCCGAGAACCACTGTGGACGCGGATGTTTGGACGACACAATCAGGTTGATCTTTTGACGGTCGTTCAGGATGGTGTCAAATACAGCCAGCAGGGAGTTGGCATCAGCCGGCAAATATTCCCGGATGAATTCCGGTTTTTTGTCAGCCAGATGACCCAGCAAACCCGGATCCTGGTGCGTATAACCATTATGGTCCTGCTGGAACACAGTTGAAGTTGCGACAACATTGAGTGAAGGGATATCAGCGCGCCAGCCTTGATCGGTTGCTTTACGCAGCCATTTGAAGTGCTGGGTAATCATCGAGTCCACAACACGCAGGAAAGCTTCATAACTTGCAAAGAAGCCATGTCGTCCGGTTAGTACATAACCTTCCAGCAGTCCTTCCGCCTGATGCTCCGATAATTGGGAATCAATCACACGGCCATACGAGGCGAGGAATTCGTCATTAGGTTCATTAATTTGATCCAGCCATTGGCGTTTGGTCACTTCAAACACAGGTCCCAGACGGTTGGACATCGTTTCATCCGGTCCAAAAATCCGGAAGTTGCGGTTATCTTCATTGAGCAGGACAACCTCTTTCAGGTATTTTCCGAGAACGGCCATATCCTGGGCTACTACTTTACCTGGAACGGAGTTATCAAGCACATAATCGCGGAAATCCGGCAGGCGCAAATCTTTGATAAGGTTGCCAGCGTTGGTAACAGGATTCATCCCCATACGTCTGTCGCCTGTCGGCAGGATTTCGGCAAGCTCTGCGTTCAAGCGGCCGTTCTCATCAAATAATTCTTCCGGTCTGTAGCTGTTCATCCATTCAAGCAAAGCTGGAGCATGCTTCATATTTTTCTGGTCAACCGGAATTGGCACCTGATGGGCACGGAACGAACCGGTATTCGGCACACCGTCCCATGCTGCCGGTCCAGTCCAGCCTTTAGGGGAACGGAAGACGAGCATCGGCCATACCGGGCGGGTAAGGTCGTTATTTTCACGCGCATTTTTTTGAATGGCTGCAATTCTTTCGACGATGGTATCGAGTACCTTCGCCATTTCCGGATGCATATGTTCAGGGTCTTCGCCTTCAACAAAAAACGGCTCCCAGCCCATGCCTGTAAAGTAAGCGGTGATTTCTTCCTTCGATTGACGGGACAGAATCGTCGGGTTGCTGATTTTAAATCCGTTCAAGTGCAGAATCGGCAAAACAGCGCCATCTGTGACAGGGTTGATGAAGCGGTTGGAGAACCATGATGCGGCCAGTGGTCCGGTTTCAGCCTCACCATCTCCCACAACAACAGCAGAAATCAAATCCGGGTTATCCAGAATAGCGCCAGCGCCGTGGGATAAAGAATAACCCAGCTCGCCGCCTTCATGGATAGATCCAGGAGTTTCTGGTGCAGCATGGGAAGCAACGCCGCCAGGGAACGAGAATTGTTTGAACAGTTTTTTGAGACCCGGGATATCCTGCGTAATTTCCGGATAAATCTCAGTATAGCTTCCGTCCAGATAGGAATTCGAAACCATGACCTGACCGCCATGACCCGGACCTTCAACATAGAACATGTTCAAATCATATTTAGTAATTACACGATTCAAATGGGCATAAATAAAGTTCTGGCCCGGAATAGTACCCCAGTGTCCGATAGGTTTAATCTTAATGTCAGCATCTTTTAAAGGTTCTCTTAACAACGGATTGTCTTTCAAATACAGCTGACCTACCGAAATGTAGTTGGTTGCACGCCAATATGCGTCAAGCTTTTCCAGATACGTTTTAGACGAATAATCGACTTTCATGGTTGATAATCCCATTTCATCCACTCCTATATATATATATTGTTGCTTATTGCCATTCTTTTTCTCTACAAATACATCATACCTCTGCTCAAAATAAATACAACCTTTTTGACAAGTGATACGGTCCAATTTTGTGAAAATTTGAACATAGTATGAAAAACTCAGGAAAAAGGCTGTCAGAACACGGTTATATTGAAATTTATGTAAATACGTTACATCCACAAAAAAGTAAAGGATACAAAAAAATAAGACCGGGAAAATTCCCGGTCTTATTTTGCTCCTTAATGAACAGAAACAAACGTATTAAATTTCAAATATTGATAATGAAACCGCATATGGGAAAATTCAAAGGGAGTACCATTGTCCAAAAAGAAAATCCCCTCCATAATGCCAACAGGTTCATTTTCTTTCAAGTGCAGCAGCTCCTGATCCGTGGACAAGGACGGCTCGGCAAAAATAGATAAAAATGATTTGGTTACGGCCAGGTTCCGCGAGTCTTCCAGATAATTAAAAATGGAGCCCTCGATAATCGTCTGGTTTAAATCCTGGACGATTTTTATCGGGATATACCCCGTCTCTATCATAAAGGGATCATCATCGAACAGGCGCAAGCGGACGATTTTGTATACAAAATCATGGGGCCCCAGGAACAAATCCCGCTGCAATTCTTTGGTTGGCGGAATGACTTCGAAATTCAATACTTTGACTTTAGGTTTCTTGCCATGCATCTGGAAATTGTCGGTGACACCCAGATTGGAACCTTCGTAATTGAAGATGGATTCGTTTTTTATGTATAAGGGGTTAATAAACGTGCCTGAACCTCGTTTTTTGAAAATGATTCCGACGCTTTCCATTTTGGTTAATGCGCGCTTGATGGAGCTGCGGCTAACCTGATACGTTTCGCTAAGACTGCGTTCATCGGGTAATCGCATATCCGCAAACTGTCCAGCAAAGATTTTCATTTTAAGGTCATCAATTATTTGCTTGTAGACAAATTGTGTCATGGAGTACTCCCTCTCAGGTCTTCTGTAACAATTGATATGTATTCAAACAACCTCTTCTGTACTAACGAAAGGGTATGGATTAAAAATCAATATTAACTATATCATAATAATGAGATGGTTTATACTTTTCTCCACCCGATTTCTGCTAAATGAGGAAGTTTTATTTCAAAGAAAAACCTGATGATCTGCCGAAATATAAGAATGTGGCTATTTTTCCGGAGAGGGGGAGTTTATTATGCATATTGAAATCGTCAAAAGTCTGATCAGCCAAGTAACTGAAGAAGTCTTCTCAGAGAACAAGGATGCTATTGAGAAGGATGGAATTCAGAAAGAAAGCGTTGAATTGGCCGTTCAGTTATCCGCCTTAACAACAATAAAGATCCTTGAAAAACTTGAACTTATTGATAAAAACTAAACGTCTGTCTATCTATATTACATACACACTGACTTAGACAAGAACGCAAGCAACCCGCAGCAAGGGAATAATCCTTACTGCGGGTTGTTTTATTGACTTATTTCACGCGGCGGACCTTTTTACTTACCATTAAAACCGCTCTTTACAAACGGGCCTTATTCACGCCGGGCGGCTGTATCTCCCTCTTCATCAAGCTGCCTTAGCTCCGCTATCTGATGCAAGTGATTCAGCATCTGCTGAAAATGATCAGCTTTTTTCTGAATCGTAAGGACAAGCATCTCAAACTGTTCGGAATCCTGTCCTGATTTCTCTATGACATGCAGCAGATCGGCATTGATGCGTTCCACATTTTCAAGGCTGCTGTCCTGGGAAACCTGTATTTTCTCCAGATGCTGGAATACCTCTTCCTCCGCTTCGACGATCTCGTTCATATAAACGGTCGATTGGCCGATCCGCTCGTTCGTCTCTGCCATGGCCCGTGTTCCATCACTGGACTTGTTGTGCAGCTGTTCTATCACGCCTGTCATCCCCGACAGCGAACCCATAATTTCTTCCACATGGCTGCGGGTCCGGTCGGCAAGATTGCGGATTTCTGAAGAAACGACCGCGAACCCCCGTCCATGCTCACCAGCCCTTGCCGCCTCGATGGCTGCGTTCAGGGACAGCAGATTGGTCTGCTCAGCGATTTCCGTAATAATGCCTGCCAGCTGCCCAATACTCTGAAAATGCTGGTTTAGCTCTTGATTTAAAGACACAAACTGGGTGAATATCGCCGAGGCTTTTTGCATTTCAGCAGATATCTGTACGTTGGCTTCCTTCGCATATTCAATTTTGTTTGAGGAAAACGCGAGACTGCCATACATTTCATTGATAAGCCTTTCAGTTTGCTCGCTGTTGGCTTTCAAATGCTCCAGCAGCCGCTGAGTTCCGCCGATCTGGCTGATCATCTCTCCGCTTCCCGCGCGCAGAGCTGCAAAATCCTCTACCATCCGTCCCTCTTCCTGGAGGATGAACCCGGTTTCGCGGCTGATCTGCTCCGCCAAGGAATAGGCATGAATGCCATAGGATAATGGCTTGGAGACGGGATTCAAATCATTACAGGTGCTTGATTGGCCGGGCATACTGTCCTTTTCTGTCTGGATGACGCTGCCATGAGTTTCTATATCCGCGTCACGGCTGCTTTTCCCCCATGAAGCACGCAGCTTGTTGATCCATTGCATAGTGAGTCCCCCTTAGCCGACCAGCAGTAATACCATTGTCTGGTTGGCATGCTTTGTGTAATATTGCTCCCCGTAGCTGATGAAGCCGGCGGTGTTCCCGCAGAACCCGATCATCTTGTCGTCAAATCCTGCCCACAAGCCATCCCGGAGGAACAGCCTGTCGCGCAGCGTACAATTGATGTTGAGTACAAAAGCAGGCTTAAACGGAATCTCACGCAGCGTCTGCTCCAGCACCACAAGCGGGTCAGCCGCGCTAAGCACCTCCAGATAAGTGCTCGGCATCAATTGGCTGTAGAAGGTAATAGACTTGTCCGGATTGATGACCATCGGAGATGCAATAATCAGATCGTCTTCGTATCTTTTGCCCAGCGGGTTGCTCAGGAAATGTCCGGCTAACAGGTCTTCCTTCACATCCAGCACACGCGCATATTCTTCCGCCGCCGGGCGGCCGTTAAACGAATATACCGTTCGTCGAAACACATCCGCTTCTGTTACCAGCAGTTTCATTCCGGTCGGAACGTATATGTTTTCTTTGATCAATGCGGTACGGGCGGTCAAGTTGAAAAAGATTCCCAGGTTGCGCACCCGGCGGCTTCCGATAAAAAGATAGGTCTCTCCGCTCTCATCATCCGCTGCGCTTCCGCCAAGCACCTTGAACTCTTGATCGATAAAATAAAGCGAGGAGAGAATCGTCTCCTCCATTGCAGCCCTTCCGTCGCACAGCAGCAGCAGAAACGCATCCACATTGTCTTTTACTTTATGGTACGAGGCCTTGAGGTTATCGCCGCTGAGCACGGGCGGGTGCAGAATCTCCACAATATCGGCGATATCCGCATCGTATTCAAACCCCGAAACCACGCCGTTCCGGTAACCCTTCGGGGTATATTCACCTTTGGTCGAACATAACACGGCATTTGCAGGTGCGTGCGGGGACAGTTCCCTGACTGCACCAGCGGAGGCGAACAGCACGAGACCACGGCTGCTTGGCTTTTCCCCCAGATAACGTTTGACTTCGTCCAATGTGTCAAAAGATAAAGCTTTCATTATGTATAACAACCTTCTTTCGCGGGAAGCTTCCCTTGTAAACTGTTATTGAAAAATTTAGCTTTTATTTTCAATTCTCTAATGGTAAAACAAGAATGGGGATTGTTGTCTGTGAGCAATGTCGCAGGCAGCTTGAAGAATCACAATTCCAAGGCTGAAAAGGCATACGCCTATAGGTCAGTTGAGCGCATGCCCGAAAGCCTGTATGATGAACGTACAGTTACCCGAAAGGACAGGAAAGAAGGTGCATGATGACTTATTCACAGCGTTCAACCCACAGCGCAGCCTCATCTGACTTCACGTATCTGGAGTACCAGATTGGCATTGCCGGGGAAGAATTGAAGCAAGCTGAACATGCCAGAAAAGCTTGTGAGGCAGATTTGAACCGGTTAAGAACCTCTCCTGCGTATGACCCGGCGGCTGATGCCTCCGAGGAGGAGAAGCTGCTGGAGCAGGCAGCCAGACAACAAGCCTTAGCCGAAGCTATCCGCACAAGTCTCGCCGGACTTGAGGATGAGCTTGCGAAGCTTGAGGATGAATGAATATCTGATCAGCCAAGTGGAAACGGATAATTTATAGCGTGAAGCATGTAAAACTTATATTTACAAAAAGCCGCCGAACCTCTCAGGGTTCGGCGGCTTTGCCGCATGCGGGTCATCGCGTAGTACGCTATTAGGTCAGTTTCACCAGACTGTAATTTTTCTTGCCCTTGCGGATGATGATGAATCTTCCGCCGATAGCGTGATCAGCTGTAATCTCCACTTCAAGCTCACTCACACGCTCACCGTTAATGGAGATTGCTCCTTTGGTGATATCCTCACGCGCCTGGCGTTTGGACGGCTCAACCCCTAAGTCCACCAGCCAATCCACGATATTTTTTGATTCAGCGGCTGCAGTATAGGTCGGCATTTCCTTGAAGCCTTCCTCAATTTCGTCTGCGGTCAGGGAGCGGATATCCCCGCTGAACAGGGCAGCGGTGATGCGTTTTGCCTGCTCCAGCAGCTCTTCGCCATGAACAAACCGTGTCATCTCTTCGGCCAGTGCTTTCTGAGCTTCCCGTTTATGCGGTTCGGTTTGTACTTTTTCGGCAAGTGCTTCGATTTCCGTCTTACTCAGGAACGTGAAGTATTTGAGGTATTTCACCACATCGCGGTCATCGGTGTTGGCCCAGAACTGGTAGAACTCATACGGCGTCGTTTTCTTAGGATCAAGCCACACGGCACCCCCGGCGGTTTTGCCGAATTTGGTGCCATCCGATTTGAGCATCAGCGGGATGGTAAGACCAAACACCTTGGCTTCGCTGCCTTCTTTTTTACGGATAAGATCCAGTCCGCTCGTGATATTGCCCCATTGGTCAGAGCCGCCGATCTGCAGCTGCACATCCTCATGCTGGTACAGATGCAGGTAATCAATCGACTGCAGAATCTGGTAGGAGAATTCGGTGAACGAAATCCCGCTGTCGAGCCGGCTGGAAACGACATCTTTGGCCAGCATCGTATTGATGCTGAAGTTTTTGCCGTAGTCCCGCAGGAACTCGATCACGTTAATGTTCTTTGTCCAGTCATAGTTGTTGACCATACGCACCTGGTTATCACCGTCAGTAACAAACAATCGCTTCATTTGAGCAGTCAGCGCTGCAACATTCTCCTGCACCTGCTCCATCGTCTGCAGCGAACGCTCACTCTGGCGGCCGCTTGGATCGCCGATTGTGCCGGTTGCCCCGCCGATGAGAATTACCGGACGGTGTCCGGCGAGCTGGAAACGCTTCAGCATCATAAAGGGAATCAAATGGCCGATATGCATGCTGTCGCCTGTAGGGTCCACGCCGCAATAGAGCGAAATCGCCTTCGTATTCGTTAGTTCCCGCAACCCTTCCGCATCCGTCTGCTGATTAATCGCATCGCGCCATTCCAGTTCATCAATAATGTTCAACATGATACAGCCCCTTTTGTGTAATTATTCGTATTCTTTGGATTTACGTTGAAGCAAGCACAGCGGCTGGGTTTCGGAGGATTTGGCCAACAAAAAAATCGCCCCCTTGTCTATGAAGACTCAGGGACGACTATAATTAACCGTGTTACCACCCAAATTGCACGAACACTTAACAGCTGTGTCCGTACCACTTTCAGCGAGTTATCGTTCGCTTCCTTCCGCTTGGCGTTACCCAAGATACTCCGGAGTGTAATTCGCAGTCCATGTGTGTGCCGGGTTCCATCCCCCCCGGCTTTCTGTGACAGGGACAAGGGCTGCTACTGTCTCGTTCAACGTATACCAACTATAAGATTACAGAAAGTATAGCCAATTCCAAATTTGTTGTCAATGCAGCGGCTGTGTGTAAACCTGATCTGCGTCTAATACCTTATTTACAGCACCTATTTGAAACCGGCTGCTCTATTGAGATTGATAATAATTAGCCTATTGTGCCAAACTCTTTACTGCTTCCTTCCGCTCCGCTTCATCCCCAAGCCAGGCTCCCTGCCCGATCAGCAGCTCCTGCAGCCGGTCTACCGGAACATCCCGCGAACTGCCGGACATTGAGCTTGCGAGATACGCCGCTGTGCCCGCCGCCTGGCCCATGGCGAAGCAGTTTGGCATAACGCGCAGCGAGCCCTGCACGATACGGTCAGAGGATACGGCGCGTCCGGCCACCCACAGGTTATTGATGCCTTTGGGCAGCAGCGCCCGATACGGAACACCGTGGGATCTGCCGTTCGGCAAATGCTTGATCTCCATTGCATCCTTGGAGGTGGTCAGATGGATGTCAATAAAGTACGAATTGCGGGCGATGTCGTCGTGGAAAGAAGCCATATTCAAGAAGTCCTCCTGGACCAGAACATAATCTCCAACAATCCGGCGTGTTTCACGAATGCCGATCTGCTCCCCGGAAGCGGCCAAATGCGCGTTCTCGAAACCCGGAACATAATTGCGGAGAAACTCGACCTGCACCTGGATGCCCTTACGGCCCTCAATGGCGCCTCGTGTCAGATCCTCAGCCTTGGTCCCGTCAATGCCGAAAATATGCCCGAAATTCACCCCGACCCGGGTATCGGAAACCCAGGAAAAGCCCGACACTTCCTTTCTTCCAAGAGGAAGGTCACCGGCAGCCTGCGCCTTCTGGACGAGTGCGGAAATCTGCCCCGTATCGCCGCTTTCGCGTAAATATGCTTTGAACCGGGAGCGGTTCACATCACTGAGCAGATAGCACATAGTGCCTGGCTGAAGCTCACCCTGTTCTCCGCCCTTTTGAAACTCTGCACCCGCCAGAGCGGCAATATCCGCATCGCCTGTAGCGTCTATGATATAGCGGCATTTGATATAGGAGCGACCCGTTTTGTTGACAATGACCACTCCATCCACAGTTGCGGAGTCATCGCCCAGAATAGCCTGAGGAACAAAGGTATGATATAACACTTCGGTACCGCTTTCAATTACCGCTTGCTCATAAACCCGTTTCAATACCTCCGCATCGATCGGCACCCAGTCCAGGCGGTCGCCGTACTCAGCGATAAATCCTGGCCTGCAGCTGCGCTTCATGCTCTCCAGCAGCTCCAGCCCAATGCCCCGGACGACCGGTTTTTCGTGGTCCGTATAAGGGCAGAAAGCGGGAACCAGCGCAGCTGTTCCCATTCCGCCCAAATAGCCTCTTTGCTCTACGAGCAGCGTGGAAGCTCCGTTTCTGGCCGCCGCCAAAGCCGCCGCGATCCCTGCTGGCCCGCCCCCCACCACAAGTACATCCACTTCACGGCTTACCTCAATCTGATCGGCTGGCAGAATTATCTTAGTCATTGCAAACCCTCCTATGTTCTATCCTTTCACTAATATTATATAACCCCATAAAGCTTTACTTTACTTTCACTTTAGTTTCATTTTTGCTTTCACATAAACGATTGGCACTATATTCACCACTGCGAAAATCGCAATTGCCGCATATAGCGCCCACCAGCCCGGCAGCAAGCAGCCCAATACCATTGCCGCACCCCCGGCGACATACCATTTTCCAGCGAAGCGCTGAGCCCTGAACCATGCCTGTTCATCTCTCATCGTCTCTTTGGTCCGCAGGCCTGCTAGGGAATTCCGTCTCAGCTTAGGCATCCGGTTGCCGGTAAGCAGCATAATCAGTCCGAGCATCCCTGCAGCAATCCGCACAAGATCCATTCCCGAGAAGGCGATACTGTCTGCTTGCACAAATAATGCCTGAACCGATATTCCCGCAAACAGCATGGTGCTGCATAGGGTGGTAATATCCAATATTTTGGCGATGGATCTTGCGTTGTCTTCGCCTTTTTGTGCGGCGCTTCGAATAATGAAAAAGAAGATCAGCTTAAAGAATATGAACCCCATCAGGCCTAAAGCGGCCAGAAAGGGTACCTCCGGGCTGGATTTGGGCACAAAGCGGTCGGCATTCCCTTTAATGTCGAAGTGCATCGGCACCATGTCCGGCATTTGCGGGTACAGATAGAGATATAAACCCATTGGAATTAAGGCAACAAGCAGGGCAATGATGCTGGTCATCTTGAATTTGAGCATCTTCATTCCTCCTCTTTGAACGCTAGAATCCACTTCATTACATCATCAAATACACTGGTGTTCAGTTCATAATAAATATACTTCCCGTCCCGCTCGGTGCGGACCAGATCGGCCTCCCGGAGTATGGACAGATGATGCGACACGGTCGCCTGCGTCATCTCAAAGCGTTCGCCGATGCTTCCTGCAGTCATCCTTCCGCCCTTCAGCATTTCGAGCATCTCTCTGCGGTATTCATCCGACAGAGCTTTGAAAGTATCCTTAATTCCCATGCGCACCTCCCGTTAACAATTAGATAAAAATCATTTCGAAATATTTCTATATGTAGGATATTCCATTTTCACTAAAATTACAATTGGGGAGCTCCCGATTATCCATGAACGTAGAATAAGCCTTGGAAGATGATCCAAGGCCCTTTATTTCTATTTTCTAAACTATTATTTCCTCAAACATACCCTGACTGGACACCAGCTGCTCTCTCACCTCATCCACCACATTCCGCAGGCGTTCACAAGTTTCAATCAGCTGGTTGACTTCTTCCCGGCCCACCTTCTCAATAATCTCGTTCATGACGCAGGAATACCGCTCCATCTTCTTGTTGAATTCTGTCTGTCCCTGTTCCGTAAGGCTGATGTAGATCACTCTGCGGTCTGTTACAGACATGGCGCGTTCAATATACCCCTTCTCTTCCAGAGAGCTGACAACCTGCGAGGCGGTCGGTCTGCTGATTTGCAGCAGCTCGCTTAATTTGGAGATCATGACTCCCGGACATTCCGGCGCCTCCGGTTCTCTACTCTCTTTCTTCATCATGACATTGATGGCGGACATCATAAGAAATTCCCCGTGGGGAATCGAATCATTCCATTTGGTGCGGGTGGTCAAGCGTTTGAGGTTCTCAAAAACCATTAGCAGCTTTTCTTCTTGACTATCCTGGGGATTCATAAGACACCTCCGGTTATAGTAGGTCACACCCTTACATTTCTCGAAAAATAGCGTCGTTCAGCTTCTGCAGCAGCTGCCCGAAATTCTCCCGTTCCTCTTCGCTCCAGTCCTCCAGCATTTTGCCGACCTTGTCCTGGCGGATATCCATATTCTGTTTCAACATGTTAAGTCCAAGTTCAGAAATCTGCAGCGTATAAGCCCTTCCGTCCTGCGGGTCTGGTTCACGGAACAGATAACCCTTCTGCTCCAGCGTTGATGCCTGTCTGCTGATCGTAGAGATATCCAGCCGGAATTCCTCAGACAGCGCCTTTACACCGGCCGAGCCGTGCGTGGCGATTTGACGCAGCAGCAGATAAGCTGAGAAGTCCAGCATGCCGAGTTTTTTATACGTGCTCATTGATGTCAAACGGCGGCTGAGAATTGACATTTCCAGTTCTATGGTTTCTATCGGACGTTTCTCCATGGCAGGTTGTGACCTCTCTTTCAGCTCAAGCATATGATAGTGATACAAGTAATTTTCATAGGAATACACGGATGATTATTGACATCACCATGGCAACTTGTATAATACAAGTATATACTTTCATTATACAAGTTATTCTTATAAAAGCTAGTGAATTGTTACTGGGGGAACTTTATGAAAGCTCATGAATTTATGATCACTCAGGTCTACAAGGTCAAAGAATATGATACCGTTCGGACCTTTATTGAGAAATGTATTCAGCATCGGATCAGCGGCATGCCGGTCATCAACGACAGAAACGAAATCGTCGCTTATTTAAGCGATGGAGACATTATGCGCTATATCGGCAAACATGATGATATCATCGTTGATTCCTTTTTCCAATTGAATGTGATTAAAGGCGATGAGGATGAGTACGAAGAACGGACCCGGAAGCTGCTGAATCTTAATGTGATGGCAATCGCCAAAAAGAAAGTCATCACGGTTTCCTGGGACGAAGACATCGAACGGATCGCCGCCATTCTGGGTAAAAAACAGATCAAAAAGGTTCCGGTTGAACGCGGACGTGTGCTCGTAGGCATTATCAGCCGCGGCGACGTCATCCGCCATTCCTTCAAATCCCTGCTCTAGCCGCGCATCGCTTCGAAAAGATAGACATCTTCCGGCTGTCCTCCCCAGTTGCGAACAGGTGACAGGACAGCCGCTTATACCTCGGGAAGCTCCTGCCCGCAAAGCCCATAAAATATAAGATGCAGCAGCTCATCCAGAAAAGCAGTCTTATCCTTGTGTTTTTCCATCGCCCCAAGCATTTCCTCGGAACTCTTCATGTAGACTTGAATTATCATCAGGAACGCCTCTACAGAGACCTTATCCGAAATTTCACCGCTCGCTTTTCCGTCCTCCAACATTTTGACCATCAGTGGAAGTATGTTGGTATCATACTGCTCCTGAATGAACGCATACATCTCGGGATCATCAAACAGGACCTCCTTGATCAGCGCCGGGGACAGGTTGTAATACGTTTCTTTCTCCTTGAAAATCGTGTAGCTGATCAGTTCCCTCAGCGACTGTTGCTTCAGCATTTCTTCCTCGAATTCACGGATGGCCCGCTGAATAAAATCCTTGAAAGACTCCTTAAGCAGCTCCTCCTTGCTGCCAAAATAATTATAAATCGTGACCTGCGAGACTTCCGCCTCCTTGGCAATATCGGCAATCCGCAGCCGCTTCGGCTCCCAGGTCCTCAGCATGACCATGGTTGTCTTCATAATATTCCCCTTGATCATTGCCTTTCTCTTCTCGAAGCCGTTCATGTCCTTCACCCTAACTTGACGATTTAGTGTACAGTCAGAAAAATAATGAAATATAATTTTCATATGAGTTCATATTTATATTGACTTAGGTAATTCCTGGGACTATTATAACATATGAAATATACAGTCACTAATATTTCATTATTACGGCGGGGGTGCAGCATGCTGAAGGTAGAGGGCTTAACCAAACGGTTTTCAAACGGCAGAGGGATTGAAGAAGTATCGTTCACGGTAGCGAGAGGCGAGGTGTTCGGTTTCCTGGGGCCTAACGGAGCAGGGAAATCGACAACGATCCGGCATATTATGGGATTCATGAAGCCCGACCGGGGTTCTGTCACGATTAACGGGCTGGATGTCTGGAAGGGACAGGGAACGGTGCAGAGGCACACCGGGTATTTGCCCGGTGAGATCAACTTTATTGACGGCATGACCGGCAAAGGTTTTCTTGATTTCATGGCTTCGATGCAGGGTGTGAAAAACTCCGCCAAACGTGAACAGCTGATCGACCGGCTGCAATTTGATGCCGCTACCCCAATCCGCAAGATGTCAAAGGGTATGAAGCAGAAGGTTGGAATTGTTGCCGCCTTCATGCACAGCCCCGACGTTATTATTCTCGATGAACCAACCTCAGGCCTGGACCCGCTGATGCAGAAGGTATTTATTGAACTCGTGCTGGAGGAAAAAGCAGCGGGAGCCACCTTCCTGATGTCTTCCCACAGCTTCCAGGAGATCGAACGCACCTGTGACCGGGCAGCAATTATCAAGGACGGGAAGATCATCGCCGTCAAAAATATTCATGAGCTGCAGTCGATGCAGCGCAAGCTGTTCGACATCATTTTTGAAACGGCCGAAGAAGCGGAGCGTTTCGCCCCCTCCGGCCTGCAGGTGCTTACCCGTGAAGGAAACCTGGTGCGGATTGCCGTACAGGGCAATTACAATGAATTCACCCGGGAGGTCGCCAATTTCCGGATCCGGAGTCTGGATGTATCGACGCAGAACCTGGAAGATATTTTCATGAATTATTATGATCGTGAGGCGGGTGTCCAATGAATCTTCCACTCTATAAAGAAATGATGCGGGTCAATTTGAAGGGCATTATGAATTACGCCTTTGGTTCCGCCTTTTATATCGTGTTTATGATCTGGCTGTATCCGGGACTTGCGGACAATACGAAAGCCATTGATGATCTTGTAAAAGCCATGCCCGAGGGGGTCAGCAACGCCTTTGGACTAAGCAACGGCTTCGCCAATGCCGAAGCCTTCATTGCGGGAGAATATTACGGGCTCATCCTGGTGCTGATCCTGTCCATCGTTTGTGTGCAGATGTCTACCCAGCTGGTAGCAAGGTTAGTGGACCGCGGCTCGATGGCCTATCTGCTGTCCACGCCGACCACACGCCGCAAGGTCGCTTTTACGCAGGCACTCGTGCTGATCACTTCACTGTTCATTATTATGGCTGTAACCACACTGGCCGGATTCGCCGGCAAGCTCTGGTTTCTTGGTACGGAATATGAATTCGGCATGGGCCGGTTTACCCAGCTTAACACCGTTGCGTTCCTGCTGTTTTTTGCCATTGGCGGCCTTGTCTTTCTGGTCTCCTGTATATGTAATGACGAGAAGAAAGCGTTCGGGATTTCCGGAGGCATCACCTTCGGTTTCTTCACAATCGACATTCTCGCGAAAATCACAGATAAGCTGGATGTGCTGCGCTACTTCACGTTGTTCAGCTTCTACCGCCCCGGCGATATCGTGCAAGGCACGACGGATGTCGCCTGGATTTCCTTCTGGCTGCTGCTGACCGGGCTGCTGGCCTTCGCCGCAGGCATCCAGATTTTCCGGCAGCGCGACCTGCCGTTGTAAGCCAGGGGGATCAAAGGTACTTTTACACTTCATTCCACCAAATAGACCGTGGATGGGGGAATTCAAAGGCACTTTTGCACTTCATTCTACCGAATAGACCGTGGATGGGGAATTCAAAGGTACTATTACACTTCATTCCACCAAATAGACCGTGGATGGGGGAATTCAAAGGTACTTTTACACTTCATTCCACCGAATAGACCGTGGATGGTGAAATCAACTGCACTTTTGCGTGCGGATTCCTGATACTTGTACACGCTCAGTGAGAGTCCGCACCTTCGTGTCATCAAGTTTGCGAGAGCGCTGCAATTTTTTACATTGCATCAGCTCTATACAAATAAGAAGTTACCGTCCTTAGCAAAGGACGGCAAAAAGGGCATCCCCGCAGATTATCCTGCCGGCAAGGATGCCCTTTGCTGCTATGCGGATTACCGCAGAATCCGCTCCGCAAACCGGGCGCCGAGCAGCTCATAGCCCTCGGCGTCGGGATGCAGGCCGTCCGGCAGGCGTTCGCTGTCGGACGCGCCGAACCAGGACAGGCCGTCGCGGTAGTGCATACGGCTGTCCCCCCGGGCCCGGAACACTTCGACGGTCCGGGCTATTTCTTCACGCATCCTCGGGAGCGTGAAGCCCAGCTTGTTCGGCTCGGTCTCGCGCTCCGAGCCGTAGATCGGCGAGATCACGAACAGCGGAGTGAGCGGATGCCGTTCGCGAATCGACAGCAGCATGCCGATGAGCGCCGGGGCGAAGACACGCGGGCTCAGCGTGGCGGCGCCGTAGACGTTCACGCCGACACAGAGCGTGATCAGGTCGGCGGGAAGGCTGGCGATCAGCCGTCCCGCCATCGGCTCCAGCTGGCAGTTGCCGGAGAAGCCAAGGCAGGTCAGGTTGTAGCCGCTGCGCGCTGCGGCGATGGCCGGCCAGGTGCGCGAAGGGCTGGAGGCCGCCACGCACTGGGTGATGGAGCTGCCGTAGGTGACCCACCTCGGCCGGGTATCCGGCAGCGGACGCGCGGCTGCGGCATCATCAATCCATAGGCCGGTCACTGTCAGGCCTATGTTCTGCGACAGGTAGATCTCCAGTATCTCGCACCCTGCGGGAAGATTGCCGAAGACGACGGATATCTCTCCTGCAGGGAGACGTAGCGACAGGAACAGCTGCCCGTCTATGAGGCAATCCATTGCCGCTGGCTCGGGCAGCGGGGTGAACGACAAGGTCAGCGCGGAGGAGTCGGTGTGCAGCCGCAGCCGGACCCCGGCGCAAATTTCCGCCTTGCCCTCAATGCCGTCCGGCGGGTACAGCGCGTAGTCGGCGTAAGGAATCCGCCAGGGCTTAATCCCCTCCTGCCGGTGCTCCAGCGACACCGCGCCGTGAAACCAAGCGTCCATTAAGGGAAGCTGCTTCACAGCCGCTCCCCCTCCATCACACTTGCATCATCCGCTGGTGTGAAATTCTCCCCCAGCCACACATCCTGTGCCAGAAGCCGGTGCTGCAGCTCGGGAATGGAGATGCTGCGCGAATCTCCCCCGTCGCGCAGTGCCAGCGCCGCTGCCGTTCCGCAGGCCTGGCCCATCGAGAAGCAGTTTGGCATCACCCGCAGCGAGCCCTGAACTGCCCGGTCCGAGGACACGGAGCGTCCGGCCACCCAGAGATTATTGATGCCCACAGGCAGCATGATCCGATACGGCACACCGTGGGATACGCCTGGCGGCAGATGGTTGAAGGTCATGTCGCTTTTGCTGGTGGCAAGGTGGATGTCAATATAATAAGCATTGCGGGCAATGTCATCCGGGAAGCTGCGTGCAGCAATGAAATCATCCACAGTCAGCATGTAGTCCCCCTGAATCCGCCGCGTCTCCCGGATGCCAAGCTGCTCGCCGCTGGCCACCAGATGCGCATGCTCGAAGCCCGGCACATAACTACGGAAGAACTGCAGCTGGCGCTCCGCCGTCCGGCGGCCTTCGATCGCGCCCCGCGTCAATTCCTCGGCTTTCGTCCCGTCCACGCCGAACACATGGCCAAAGTTGACGCCGACCAGATAGTCACTGATCCAGGCTAGGCCAGAGATCGACTTGCGGCCTTCCGGCAGCGCGCCTTCAGCCATCGCCTTCTCTACCGTCCGGTGCAATTGCCCGGTATCTCCCGTCTCCGCAAGGAAAGCATTGAACTTCGGACGGTCGACATTGGCCAGCAAGTAGCACATGCTGCCTGGCTGCAGCTCGCCCGCTTCGCCGCCCTTCTGGAACGGCACGCCGGACAAGGCAGCAATGTCCCCGTCACCCGTGCAGTCAATGATATAACGGCAGCGGATGAAGGAACGGCCGGTTTTGTTGACGATGATGACGCCCTCGACCTTCCTGCGGTCCTGCGACAGCACAACATCGTAGACAAAGGTATGGAAAAGCGGTATGACCCCGCTTTCCAGTATGGCATCGTCATAGACGCGCTTCAGCACCTCGGGATCTATCGGCACCCAGTCCAGCAGCTCCCGGTATTCCCCGCGGTAGCCGGGATCGCAGGCTTCCTTCATCCGGTCCATCAGCTTCAGCCCGAGGCCGCGGATAATTGGCTTCTCCTTGTCGGTAAACGGACAGAAGGCCGGGACAAGCGCAAGTGTGCCCATTCCGCCGAGAAATCCCCGCTGCTCCACGATCAGCGTGCTCGCGCCACCCTGTGCGGCGGCAATCGCGGCGGCAATGCCGGAGGCGCCCCCGCCGATCACCAGCACATCCACCTCACGTGACACCGGAATGTCGGCAGACGGCAGTGTAATATGGTCGTAGTTCATCATGAATCCTCCTTGAAAGTACACTAGTTTATGGGGTCTTCGTCCCTTCGAGACAAAGACGGAGCAGATCATCCACATGAGCGGTTGCCAGGCATTCTACCGTATCGGCGGCACCATAATAAATTTTGACCTCGCCATTATCCTCCAGGATCATGCCGCCGGGGAAAATGACGTTGTTGCGGAATCCCCCGCTGATTTCGTAAGAGGCCTCCGGTGACAGCAGCGGGGCGGCAGCGCGGCCGATAATCTTCCCGGGGTCCTGCAGGTCCAGCAGCATAATGCCCGCGGTGTAACGCTTCTTCCAGCTGTCTTCCCAGCCGTTTTTACCCCGGCTGCGGTCAAGATCCACCGCATGGAACGTGGTAAGCCAGCCTTTGTCCGTCTTGATAGGCGGCGCCCCCGGGCCGACCTTGTCATTGGCATATGCCACATCTTCAACCGCCAGCAGCAGCCGCGAGTTCCCCCAGTACTTCAGATCCGGTGAATCGCTCATCCACATGTCGAAGCGGTCAATGCCACCGCGGCTGTACACTGGCAGCGGACGCTCCAGCCGGATGTATTTGCCGCCGATCTGCTCCGGGAACAGCACCATGTTGCGGTTATCCGGCAGTGACAGGCTGAGCACCTCGAAGGAGCGGAAATCGTCGGTGACGGCGATGCCGCCGCGCAGACCGTGCTTCGTATCCACGGCAAAGCACATATAGCAGCGCTCCCCGATGACCGTTAACCGGGGATCATACACCCGGGTCACTTCTTCATCCTGCCACGACCAGCAAGGTTCCGGCTGCACTCCCCACTTGATCCCGTCGTCGCTGAAGGCCAGGCCCAGGTTCGTTGTGTGATGGGGAGCGACAAGCTGCTTCGCTTCATCGCCGTAGTCATTGCGGAACACCATCACGTATTTGCCTTTAAACTTGGTAACGCCCGCATTGAATACCATGGCCGGGCCGTAAGGCACATCGCCGGGCGACAGGATGGGGTTCAAGGGATGGCGCGAAATCAACGGGCTTGAGCTCAGCAGCCCTATTATAAATTCACTCATATGTGTAATCTCCTTTACGGGTGTGTATTGCTTCCTTTACAAGCTGTAGTCTGGAAAAACGGCGGATGCAGACTCATTCCTTGCCTCAGCCTGCTCCAGCCGCGGGCAGCTAACCTTTCACCGAACCGGCCGTAACCTGGATAAAGGTCTTGTTCGCCACAATATAAGCGAGCAGCATCGGCAGTATCGACAGGCAGGCGCCCGCCATCATCAGATGGATCTGCATCGCCGCAGAAGAGCCGTAGCGGAGGTTCGCCAGCCCGACGGTCAGTGTCTGCAGCTTCGGATTGGTCATTGTGAAGACGAGCGGCAGAATGTATTCGTTCCACGAATGGCGGAAGGCGAACAGTCCGGCCACACCCAATCCCGGGGTCAGCAGCGGCAGTATAATCCGGAAGAAGGTACGGATAAATCCGGAGCCGTCGACCATTGCCGCTTCATCCAGCTCCCGGGGAATCGCCTTGAAGAAACCCTGAAGCATGAAAAAAGTGCTGGAATGGGCGCTGATCAGGATCAGAATGACTCCCCACAGCGTGGTATTCAGGTGCAGGGCGACCATCAGATCGAACTGAGGGCGCAGCACAATCGCTCCGACGGAGATAAACATCATCGATGCCTGAACCGTCACATACAGCGATTTGCCGGGAAAATCACGCCGGTCGACCACATAGGCCGCCATCGAGGCCACCAGCAGCGTACCTACCGTAACCATGATGGAGACAAACGCACTGTTCCACGTATAGCGGGCAAAGTTGGCTTGCTTCCACGCTTCCGCATAGTTGGCAAACTGCAGTTTGGCCGGCAGCAGGCTGCCGCCGGTCATCATCTCGGCGCCGGTCTTCAGCGAACCGGAGAGTGTCATTGCCAGTGGAAACAAGGTCAGGATCGCCGTTGCCAGCAAAAACAGCCACATGACCGTCCGGGCCACTATTCTGCCAGCGTTGCCGGCAGGCTGTTTGGATACCGCATGTTCGTTCATCTTGATAGACCTCCTAATAAACCTTGTTCATTTTTCGGCTGAAAAAGAAATAGAGTCCCGTAATCGTCCCGACAATCACAGCGGTCGCAAAACCCACGGCACTGCCATAGCCGAGCTGCTGCGCCACCGGAGAACCGGTAGATACCGGGAAGAGCAGTTTGTACAGATAGAGGTACATAACTTCGGTTTTGCCGATTGGCCCGCCCTCCGTAATAACCATGATGCTCTCATACCCCTTCAGAGAGGCGATAATCGCCAGCATTATGACCATCTGGGCAACCGGGGCCAGCATCGGAAGCGTAATATGCCAGAACCGTTTTCCGGCGTTCGCGCCGTCAATGGCCGCGCTCTCGTACAGGTCCTGCGGAATGCTCTGCAGTCCGGCCAGGAACAGCAGCATGTAGTTGCCGACCGCTCCCCACACCGCCACCAGAATAACGGTCAGCATGGCATGCTTGGGACCTAGCCAGTCGATAGGCTGGGAAACGAGATGCAGCTTCATCAGAACTGTGTTAACCATCCCGTTATAGGAATTAAAGATGTTATAGAAAACGACAGAAATGACTGCGGTACTGATTACCGTCGGCATAAAATAAATCCCGCGCAGCAGGTTACTCCCCCGCAGCTTGCCGTTCAGGATTACCGCCAGCAGCAGAGACAGCGGGAGCGTCAGCAGCAGTTTACCCCCGGCAAAAATGAACGTATTGCCTACCGATTCCCAGAACAGGCTGTCACGCGCCAGCCTGCGGAAGTTCTCAAGCCCGGTGAACACTGCTTCTCCATATCCGGCGTAATCGTAGAACATATAGCGCAGCATCCAAATCAAAGGATAGATGCCGAGTGTCAGTGTAAGGATGATGCTTGGCAGCAGAAACAGGGAATTTTCCCCGAGCCGTCTCCATTTAAAGTTCATGATTCATTCCTCCTTCGGGGAAAGAAAAGGGGCGTTTCGCTGGAAGTCCGCAAACGCCCCATCCTTGCCTGTTATTCTCCTTGCGGCTTGCTTGGATTGAACGCCGGGTCCGGTGTAACCATAACCTCGCCCTTCTCAACCGCCTTGGTCAGAGCAGCGTTATATCTGCTGTTCAGATCCTCAGCAATCGCCTTGGCATCCCCGCCGGACAGCATGTATTTGAAGAAGGCGTCGGCATAGGTTGCCCCTTCCGGAGTGACACCCGGCGCAGCCGGCCAGAGTGAGTCATGCTCACCGACAAGGAACCCTTCCATTCCTTTAATGTCCGGATTTTGCGCCTTCTCGACAATGCTTGGAACTACAGCGATGCCGAAGCCTTTCTCGTGATAGGTCTTCAGAATGTCGTCGCCGTACATGTATTGCATGAACTTCCAGGCCGCTTCCTGATGGGCGGATTTGGCGTTGATCCCGAGCCATGTGCCGGCGGATACGATTTCCGAGGTTCCTTTAATCTGGCCATCAAGTGTTGGTGCCAGGGCACCCGCCCAGTTGATCTCTGTCGGGAACTGATCCTTGTACACTCCCGGCTCTGTCGAGAAGGAAAGATACATCCCGATCTTGCCTGCGGCAAACTGGGCACGCAGCGGGTCGATATCCAGCGACTCGGCACCCGGAAGAATACTGCCGTCTTTATACATTTGCTTGAAATATTCAATTACCTGGGCATATGGAGCGAAATCGAACTGGCCGGTCTTAAGATCATAGCCAAGACCTTGATAGCCGCTCAGAGAGAGAATTTCCCGGATGGAACGGTCAAACGCCTGCTTCGGATTTTTGAAGTTCAGCGCGAAGCCGTAAATGCCTTCAGATTTGCCGGCTTCGGTGATTTTTTTGGCATCGTCCACCATTTCCTGCAGCGAGACCGGCGGATTCTGGATGCCTGCTTTGGTGAAAATATCTTTATTATAGACAAGGCGCATGGTCAGCCCCGTATTGGGCAGCGAATAGACCTTGCCGTCGAACCGGTTGACGTTGTCGATCATCAGACTGCCGAACTTTTGGTTCATGCCCTCATCCAGATAGGAATCAATCGGGGCCAGGTAACCTTTTTTTACAAACTCGGAGGTGTTGGCGCTCTTGAGTCGGAGCACATCCGGAGCCTGGTTACTGGAGAACGCGATGTCGACGCTCTGCGCATAATTCTCGGACAGAACAGTCAGCTCTACCTGAATATTGTCTTTGTTGGTCTCGTTGAATGTATTGATCAGTCCTTTAATATATTCCTGATCATGCCGGTCATCGGTCCAGTACTTCAGCTGTACCGCTTCGCCTTTAGCTGCTGTATTGCCGCCAGCTTCAGCTGTTCCGGCCGGAGCATCGGGTTCAGCAGCCCCGTTCGTGCTGCCGTTGTTGCCGCTGTTATTTCCGCAGCCGGCGATACCCAGCGCCAGCACCAGGCTGAGGCCAAGACCCATCCATTGTTTACGCATACCTTCTACCCCTTTAATTGATAATGTATTGTGAGCTCATATTGATTATAAATCCGGCCCTGCCAGATGGGAGTGGGGCAGCCTTACTCTCCAGGGATAGAATTCTATTGTCTCTGCAACGTCCTGAACAATTGTCTCTGCAGCGTCCGGAACAAGCTGCTTACAGCTCCGGATGATAGCTCGCCCGGAACTCCGACGGGGTCTGGCCGGTGATCTTCTTGAACATATCGCTGAAATACCGGCGTTCCTCGTAGCCGACAGCTGAGGCCACTTCCTGCACAGGCATGCCTTCAACCAATAAAGCCTTAGCCTTCTGGATTCTTTCAGCGGTGATGAACTGGGTTACGGTCATTCCGGTCACCTTCTTGAACAGACTTGAGAAATAGCTGGCGCTGAGATGGACATGGGCAGCACATTCCCCGACGGTAAGATCCTCGGACAGCCGGCTTTTGATATAATCCAGCGATTCATAGATAACCTTCTGCCCTTCGGACAGGCTGTTTAGGCGCACTAGTTCCGCTCCCTCCATGCAGAGCGCCAGCAGCTGCCGCTGCAGGGAGGCCAGCGGCAGCCCCGCAGTTCCCTGGACAGCCTTGAATCTCAGCACCAGCGGCTGAATGTCGGCAAACGGCACAAGCTCATAAAAGGTCCGTATCGCAGAAGCTGCGAGTTCGTCGTAGAGGCTAAGCAAATAATCAGGGTTATGGCGGGAGCCCTGACGCTCAAGCGTGGCAGAGATCGCCGAGAGGATTACCGAGGTCCGCCCGGCATTGCCGGAACGGAGCGCCAGCAGCAGCTCATCCTTATACTCCAGCGTCAGCGGCTCCTGGCTCCCTGCCTGAAGAAGATCGTCATACATAATCGCCGCATTGCCCTCCGTGAACAGATGATAGGCCAGCGCGCGGTTCGCCTGACGGTAGGATTCCGGCAGCTCGCTGGTCTGCTCCACCCGGCCGCCAACGCCGACCGAGACGGTGAACTTGGTATACCGTTCAATATTGCGGCAGCACTGCTCGGCAATTTCGACCGGACTGGCGGCCGCCGCGTCCCCCATTACGGCCAGGTACCGGTTATGGCGGGCTCTGAATACGACACAAGGGGTATGCTCCGAAATCGTCTCCTGCGTAATATTAAGCAGGGAGAACCGGACCAGCTCCACCTCGCGGATCGACATTTCGGCAGCCTGTTCCTGAAACCGGTCGATTTCAATCAGCATAACAATGAACCCCTGCGGATTCAGATTGATGTCCAGGAATTCCCAGCGCTCTGCTGCCTGCTCCCAAGGGGTACGGTGGCTGACCAGCAGCGCGAAGTACTCCTGGCGCAGAATCGGCAGGCTCTCGCGCAGCTTGTTCTCCATCTCCCGCAGGTTCAGCAGTTTGGACCGCTGCTCCAATATTTCCGCCTTGGCCCGCAGTACGGCCGCCATGATCTCCTGCTCCGAAAATGGCTTGACGACAAAATCGAAAGCCCCAAGCTGCACCGCCTGCTGCGCATATTCGAAATCGGCATAGCCGCTGATCAGAATCATTTTGCAGTCCCGGTTCTGTTCAAGCACTGCCCGCAGCATCGCCAGACCGTCCATCCGCGGCATGCGGATATCCGTGATCACAAGATCCGGCGTCTCCCCGGAGATCAGCCGAAGTCCATCCTCTCCATTGGAGGCTACACCGGCCATACGAATGCCATGCTCCGCCCAGTTCATCCCCTTAAGCCCATCCACTACGCTTTTGATATCGTCAATAATACACAGGCTGACACTGTCGTGATTATACATCTATTTGCTCCCCTTTCTTGGGCAATGAAAGGATCACTGCCGTCCCGCGCCCCGGTGCGCTCTCCACATTGAACTGCGCGCTGCCGCCGTAGTAAAGCTGCAGCCGGCGGATCAGGTTGTACACGGCATACCCCTTCTCCGATTCCCGCCAAAAGAGCGCACGAAGCGCAGCCTCTTCCATCCCGCTTCCGTTATCACGCACCTCAAGACTCCAGCGCTCTCCCTCATCTCTGACCGCAATTCCGATCCTTCCGCCGCTCTCCATATCCTGAAAACCGTGAAGGATGCTGTTCTCCACCAGCGGCTGCAAAATGATCCGCGGTATCGGAAGCGCTGTCAATGCTGGTTCACCGATATCAATCTCGTATGAAAATTGGCCCTCGTAGCAGCTCGATTGAAGCTCCAGATATTGCCGCACATGCTCCAGCTCCTTGGACAGTGTTGTGATTTCCTGCCCCTTGTTCAGCCCCAGCTGAAACAGCCGGGACAAGGCCAGCACCATCTTCTGCGAGGGCTCCACCTGCTTCAGATTCAGCTTCCAATAGATCGTGTTCAGCGTATTGTACAGAAAATGCGGGTCCATCTGCGCCGACAACGCTTTGATTTCCGCAGCCCGCTTGTTCTCCTCGGCTTCGGTTACCTCCTGAATCAGCACTACGATCTGCTCCAGCATCCGGTTGAAGCGGAAGCCGACCTGGGCCAGCTCATCCCCGCTTCCGCTCTCAAACCGTGCAGACAGGTCGTTGCTCTCCACTTTTTTCATTACCTTCATAAGTCCCTGGAGCGGCCCCAGCAGATACCGTGTAAACGCGCCGGAGATAAACAGCGTTACTGTGAACACCGCCAGCGCAACGAAGACCAGCATCCATTTGACATAGATCATATCCTTCAGCACAGCGGCTTTGGACTGGATCGTAGTCATCGTCCAATCCGTGATTCCCAAATGGGCATAATTGAGCAGATAGGATTCACCTCCGATCTCAAAAGAATCATGATCAGCCGTGCTGCGCTCCAGCATTTCCGTCAGATGGCCGCTCTCCACCGCCTTCTTGATCAGCGGGTCCTTCACGGAGTATACGGGCAGACCCTCAGCGTTCAGCAGGAAGCTCTCCGCACCGCCCCCGCTATCCCCCCGGACCAGCTTGCGGAACCCGTCCTCACGGATATTGACCACAATATAGACGCCGCTGACCGGTGTATCAAAGATCGGCTCCAGAATCAGAGACAGCACACGGTCCTTGCCGGAGAACAGCATGTCCTCATGGCCCTCCACCCACAGGTTCTTTTTCTCCTGTTCGATGCTTTCATAGAGGAAGGTGTCCTGAAAAGCGGTAAGCCGGTTACGGTTCATCGAGAGCGGGTAGAAATCGCCGACCGGCGTAGAGACAAAGATCGACTGGATCAGCGGTTCAGCAATCCTCGCCTGCGAGAAAACGTTATCAAGATCATTCAAATGCGTGTAGTACCTGCTGCTGTCCCCGGCCACAACATCCTTCATCATGTCATGAAAAGGCTGGCTGATCATAAACGTCATCATAATGAGCATCAGCTTGTTCAGCTTCTCGTCGACAATCTGCGCCGACTTGACCACGGTATCCTGGGTAAGCTTAAGCGCATTTTTCTCCAGAATCGCCGCCGATATGGAATAGGACAGCCCTCCGGTCATCAGCACCGACAGCAGGATTACAGCCAGAAATGCAGTTTTGAGCTTGCTGCGGAATGATTGCTTGCGGAAAACTTCCAAATGTCCTCACGCCTTCCTGTAGATTCGTTGCCAGAGTTGTTTCTGTATGCTTTGATTATGTCACCCGGGGCCCTAATCCGACAATGACCGGCCGTTAGAATAGTGACTTTACCGCCTGTCCACAATAGGTTGACCGCCCTCGCAAAAAGGTGCACAAAAAGCCAGCAGGAACGCGTGAAACGCGGTTTCCTGCTGGCTGTGTTGTTGTTATAGGCGGTTATAGGCGATCATCTGTGTTGCATCTGTGTTGCATCTGTGTTGCATCTGCGAAAGTCTGGTAAGCAACATTTCAGCAGCGGGAATTACACCCGGTAAATCACTCTAATCCAGTGCTAATATACCATTAAGAGGAAATTATCCCTCTAATTTTTGGCGAATTAGCTTTTATTCTTCTAATGCCAGATTTAGCGGGTGCATTTCCCTATAATTACTCCCGTTGTGTGATCGGCGTAAAATCAGCGGGCGTATTTCCCGTTAGCTCTTACTACCTATTATACCGCCGGGAACCAGGCGTCAGAGGCCAGAAGTCAGGAGCCAAAAGCCAATTCGGTGCGATCCCGCAGGCCTCATCAGATTACTAAAGTAGTCGCAGTAGAAATCATTAGAGGATTAAGGGGAACCTACAGCTGAATCAATTGGTCTACCTTCACCGGGGAACCTACAGCTGAATCAATTGGTCTACCTTCACCGGGGAAGCTGCAGCTGAATCAGTTGGTCTACCTTCACCGGGGGAGCTACAGCTGAATCAGTTGGTCTACCTTCACCGGGGAACCTACAGCTGAATCAATTGGTCTACCTTCACCGGGGAAGCTGCAGCTGAATCAGTTG